>CAVWLI010000041.1:0-148575 GCA_963755795.1 uncultured Acidobacteriota bacterium
TGGCATTTTCGTCGTCCCGGGCGGGCTCGCCGGAAATTTATGTTTCCGATGCCTCTGGCGGGAATCTACATCGTATGACGACCGCGAAGGGGCCCGATGTTTCCCCGGTATGGAACCGGAAGACCAATGCGCAGATCGCCTTCGTCAGCGGGCGCACGGGATTGCCGCAGATTTATACCATGGAGGCCGACGGGACCAACCAGCAGCGCATGACCGATCAGGGGTATGCGGTGTCGCCGAACTGGTCGCCGAACGGGCAATTCCTGGCATTTGCCTGGGTGCGGAAATATGGCCCGGGAGAGCCCGGCGCGTCGGATCTTTACCTGATGGATATCGCCAGCAAGCAGTGGGTGCAGCTCACGCACGACGGCGGGCGAAACGACTTTCCGTCATGGTCGCCGGATGGACGGCACATTGTTTTTCAGTCGAACCGTTCGGGGAGTGTCCAAATCTGGACCATGCTGGCGGACGGAACGAAAGTCCAGCAGTTGACTTTTACCGGACGCAACACGCAACCCAATTGGAGTTGGAAATAGTAAATACGCTTCGTCTGACCCTGAGGGCAAGCCTTAGGGATCGCAGGGAGGAAATAAAGTGAAGCAACAAAGTATCAAGTGGTCTCTGCTCATCGTTGCACTCTGCGCTGTACTTACGCTTGGCGCGTGCAAGAAGAAAGTGACTCCACCGCCCCCACCCCCGCCGGCACCCCCGGCCCCAACCGCTTCCATCTCGGTGAGCCCGAACTCGATTCAGGCCGGACAATCCGCGACTTTGACCTGGCAGACCAGCAATGCGACCGACGTATCGATTGACGGCATCGGAGCCGTTCAGCCGAACGGTTCGCAGAGCGTGTCTCCGACGGATTCGACAACTTATCATCTGACGGCCAAGGGAACGGGCGGCTCGCAGGAAGCGACCGCGCGGCTCACGGTGACGCAAGCGCCGGCACCGCCCCCGCCACCGCCGTCGGTTACGGACGAAGACTTGTTCAGCCAGAACATCAAAGATGTCTACTTTGACTACGACAAGTCTGACATTCGCGGCGACCAGCAGTCGTCGGTCCAAGCCGACGTGGCGTTCCTCAATCAGCATGCCAATATTAATCTCACGATTGAAGGACACTGCGACGAGCGGGGCTCGACCGACTACAACCTGGCCTTGGGCGACAAGCGCGCCAGCGCGGTGAAAGACGCGCTGACTTCGGCCGGCGTCAGCGCCAGCCGGATCAAGACCATCAGCTACGGCAAGGAGAAACCCTTCTGCACAGAAAGCAACGAAGCTTGCTGGCAGCAGAACCGCCGTGGCCATCTCGTCTACCAGAAGTAGGAATGACGCTTGAGCGGGGGATGCTGAATGCGTCCCCCGTTTCATCTTGCCGGGAAGGGCGCGGCGGTGTGCGCCCCGGCATGTCGGTCCTACAATGGGCGCCGCAGAATGTGCGCCGCACCGTGCCACCTTGCTCGAAATTGGTTGCCTCTCCATTGCGTATTCCGGTTCCCGGGCAAGCCTTTCTGTGTGGAATCCTCCCAGCCTGTGGGACAATCAAGGCATCTAAGAAATATCGACGGTTCAGGGAATGCTTATGAAATCACATCGTATTTCCGTGGTTCTTCTGTTGTTATTGGTGCTTTCGCTGGGGCTCGGTCCGGCGTCGGGCGCGAACAAAGATATGGTGCAGTTGCAGACGCAGGTGCAGCAACTGCAAGAGCAAATGACGGCCATGCAGCGCAGCTTCGACGAGCGCATGGGCGTGATGAACAATCTGGTGCAGCAGGATACCGACGCGTCGAACAAGCTGCTGGCCGCGCTAACCGGCTTGCAGACCGCGCTGGCCAAGCAGCAGGGAGACTCGGGGTCGAAGGTCGACCAGCTTTCCGGACAGATTCAATCGCTCAACGACACGTTGGATGAATTGAAGGCGCGCCTGGCCAAGGTCAGCAAGCAACTGGAAGACATGCAGGCGGCGCAGCAGACTCAGGCGGCGACGCAGGCCACGCAGCAAGCTCAACAGCAGGCGCTGGCAGCGGCGCCGCCTCCGGACGTGCTCTATAACAACGGCATCCGCGACTACAACGGCGGCAACAACGACCTGGCCACGCAGGAATTCTCGCAGTATCTCCAGTTCTATCCCAACACCGATCTGGCTGGGAACGCGTATTTCTATCTCGGCGAAATTCAGTTCCGCCAGGGCAACTACCAGGCGGCAGCGCAGAGTTACAATCAGGTATTACAGAATTTTCCCAGCGGGAACAAGGCCGCGTCCGCGCAGTTGAAGAAGGGATTCGCGCTGATCGAACTGGGCAAGCAGGATGACGGGGTCAGCGAGTTACGGCACGTGGTCCAGCGTTATCCGCATTCACCGGAAGCGTTGCAGGCGCGGGAGCGGTTGCACAAGCTGGGAGTTTCGGCCACGGGAAAATAATTCTGGAGCGGGTGCTGGCTGAGAAACTACTACAGCGTTATCCCTATTCTATTTTGCAAGTTCGAGCGGTGCCGAAAATATTGCGCAGAGGTTTCATCATGCCACACGAGGTCGACCAGGACGCTGGGAAGGGCGCCAGCGAAGCTGAAGATCGCAAGGCGCAGGGGAATATCGGATTGCAGGAACAGCTTGGGCATCGCGATCAGGACCCGATGCTGAAGGACGCGGACTCGGATTTCCCCGAGCCTGGGCAAAACCCGGAGCACAGCGGTGAACCGGAACGGAAGACCGCATAAACCAGATTGTTGAACAGAACGCGAAAGGCCCTCTTATCGAGGGCCTTCTATTGTTGGCTGGAATGTTGTGGCTAGCGTAGTTCTTCCATACACGCGTCGAGCACTTCTTTCGGCGGACGCGTCATCGAATCGGGCAGCGTGGCTAACGGTTGATCGACAACGTTCAGCATGTCGATGAAGTTCGGGGCTTCCGGATTCACGTAGAACACGCCGGTCAGCACCTCGCCCTTGTCGTGGGCTTCGGTGAGGCGGGTGATGGCGCGAATCTTGTCGGTCGGGTCGTAGTCTTCTTCCAGCTTGCGCAGACGCAGGTGCGAGCCGTCGTGCATCTTGACTTCGACGGTTGAGCCGGGATCGTATTCCACGTCGATGTCCTCGAAGTGGGGGACGAAGCTGACCTCCTGCAACGTCTCTTCATGCTCTTTCACGTATTTATAGGACTTGGTCGAGCCCTCGTGATCATTGAAGGTAACGCAGGGTGAGACCACGTCGAGCATGACCGTGCCTTTGTGCGCGATAGCGGCCTTGAGCATGGCGCTGAGCTGTTTCTTGTCGCCGGAGAACGAGCGGCCGACCAGCGTTGCGCCCAGTTGAATGGCGAGCGCGCAAGTGTCGATGGGCGGGAGGTCGTTCAGAACTCCAGATTTCAATTTCGATCCCAGGTCGGCGGTGGCCGAGAACTGGCCCTTGGTGAGGCCGTAGACGCCGTTGTCTTCGATGATGTAGATGATCGGCAGATTGCGCCGCATCAGGTGGATGAACTGGCCAATGCCGATGGAAGCGGTGTCGCCGTCGCCGCTGACGCCGATGCAGATCAGCTTGTGGTTCGCCAGCAGGGCTCCGGTGGCAACCGAGGGCATGCGGCCATGCACGGCGTTGAAGCTGTGCGAGCGGTTCATGAAGTAGGCGGGTGTCTTCGAAGAGCAGCCGATGCCGCTTGGCTTGATCAGGAATTCTGGCTGCACGCCCATCTCGTACATCGACTCGATGATGCGTTCGGAGATGGCGTTGTGGCCGCAGCCGGCGCACAGCGTGGTCTTGCCGCCTTTGTAGTCCATGACGGTGAGGCCGATGCGGTTGGTTTTCGGGCCTGGTGCGGCGGTTCCGGGTTCGACGGTTGTGGTGCCCATTGCTTGCTCCTCAGGGGCTAAAGCCCTTTTTCTTTATCGCCTGTACGCGGCCCTGAAGGGCCGCTCTTCCACGGTGCGGCTAAGCCGCAATCGAATTCGATTCTTTGCGGCACGAGTAAACTCGTGCCCTTCCCGTTTCATTTGCCTTCCATGCTGGTTAGTTCGTCGGTGATGGAGCGCGCGTCGAGCGGCAGGCCGGTGATGTGGGCGATACTGCGCAGGCGCGTGGTCAGCTCGGGCTTGAGGTCGAGTTTGAGCAGGGTGAGCATTTGCGCGTCGCGGTTTTGCTCGACGAGATAAATGCGCTCGTGCTGCTCGACGAACTCATGCACTTCGCGGCTGAAGGGATATCCCCTGAGCCGCAGGTAGTCGGTCTCAATGGCGTATTCGTCGCGGAGTTGGTCGCGGCTCTCGGTGATGCCCCAATGCGAAGTGCCGTAGCCGATGATGCCGATTTTTACTTTCTCACCCCCGGCGTTCTTTCCTTTGGTGATCTCCGGTCGCGGAACGAACGAGCGCGCGGTTTCGAATTTGCGGTTCAGGCGCTCCATGTTGTTTTCGAAATCGTCGGCGCGCTCGCTGTATTGGGCCTTTTCGTTGTGGCCGCTGCCGCGCGCAAAGTAGGCCGCCGCAGGATGAATGGTTCCGGGCAGCGTGCGGTAGCCGATGCCGTCGCCGTCGACGTCTTTGTAGCGGGCGAATCCGCCCAGGCGGTCGAGATCTTCCTTGCCAAGCACCTTGCCGCGATTGATCGGCGTAGTGGGATATTCGAACGGATCGGCCATCCAGTTGTTCATGCCGAGGTCGAGATCGGACATGACGAAGACCAGCGTCTGGAACTGCTCGGCGAGATTAAACGCTTCGGGCGCCATGCTGAAACACTCAGTCACGGAGCAGGGAAACAGCATGATGTTCTTGGTGTCGCCGTGCGATAGGAACGCTGTCGACAGAATGTCGCCCTGGGACGTGCGCGTCGGCAGGCCGGTGGACGGGCCTACGCGTTGAATGTCCCAGATGACGCCCGGGACTTCAACGTAGTAAGCGAGGCCGGCGAACTCCGACATCAGCGAGATGCCGGGACCGGCAGTGGCCGTCATGCTGCGCGCACCCGCCCAGCCGGCGCCGATGACCATGCCGATTGCGGCTAGTTCGTCCTCCGCCTGCACGATGGCGAACGTCGCTTTGCCGTCGGGACCGATGCGGTATTCCTTCATGTAGTCGATCATCGTTTCAACCAGCGATGAGGAAGGCGTGATCGGGTACCAGGTAACGACGGTGCATCCGGCGAACATGCAGCCGAGCGCGGCGGCGGAGTTACCGTCGATGATGATCTTGCCCGCGGTTGCGTTCATGCGCTCGATGTAGAACGCTCCGCGCTTTTGCAAGTTGGCCTTGGCATAATCGAACCCGGCCTGGGCCGCGGCCAGGTTGAGATTGGCGGCCTTCGCTTTTTTGGCGAACTGTTTGCGGATCGCCTTCTCGACCTCACCCATATCGATGGCGAGCAGGCTGGCGACCACGCCAACGTAGACCATGTTCTTGACCAGCTTGCGCAGCTTGGCCTCCGGGCAGACGGCGGCAACCAGTTTGTCGTAGGGAACCGAGTAAAAAATCAAATCGTCGCGCAGCTTGTGCAAAGCGAGCGGCTCGTCGTAGAGCACCGCAGCACCGGGAGCAAGCGACATCGTGTCTTCCTGCGCCGTCTCAGGATTCATTGCCACGAGGAAGTCGATTTCCTTTTTGCGGGCGATGTATCCGTTCTTGTTGGCGCGGATCGTGTACCAGGTGGGAAGGCCGGCAATGTTCGAGGGGAACATGTTTTTGCCGGAGACCGGTACGCCCATCTGGAAAATGCTGCGCAGCAGCACCGTGTTTGAACTCTGCGAGCCTGAACCATTGACCGTCGCGACCTGAATGCTCATGTCGTTGACGATGCGTTTCTGCCCCACGCCTCCGGAGGATTCCCGGGGCGTGACATCCGTAGTTGCCATTTCCAATACCTTCCTTCAATTAGCGGGCTGAACCCTGTCGCCCTTGACTTGTGGATTGCAGTGGAGGAAACACTCTATTATAACGGCGGGAGCAAGGCCGCGTCGCATCAAATTGCCCGTCTGTAGCTCGGGGGGAACCTGTTTTGGAACGGGGAGATTCTCCACGCACTCTCTATTCGGTCTTGTAGAACTGCGCCATGTTGCGGAACTTGTTATAGCGGGACACGAGCAATTCGGCAGGGGGAATTTTCTTAAGTTCGGCGTAATGTTTCTGCAGGCTGGCGTCGAGCAGATTGGCGGCCGCTTCGTGGTCGCGGTGGGCTCCGCCTTCAGGTTCAGGAACCATGTCGTCTATGCAGCCCAGTTCGCTGAGGTCGGTCGCGGTAATGCGCATGGCTTCGGCGGCCAGCTCTTTCTTGGTAGCGTCGCGCCACATGATGGCCGCGCAGCCCTCTGGCGAGATGACGGAGTAGATCGAGTTCTCCATCATCAGCACGCGGTCGGCCACGGCGATGGCCAGAGCTCCGCCGCTGCCTCCGACTCCAATCACGGTTGCGATGATGGGGACTTCAAGCCGCGCCATCTCGCGGAGGTTGTAGGCGATGGCTTCGGCCTGTCCGCGCTCTTCCGCGTGGATTCCCGGGTAAGCGCCGTCGGTGTCGATCAGGGTGAAGACGGGTCGGCGAAATTTCTCCGCAATCCGCATCACGCGGATCGCCTTGCGGTAGCCCTCAGGGTGCGGCGTGCCGAAGTTGCGGTGGACGCGCTGCTTCATGTCGCGGCCCTTCTGGGTGGCGACGATCAGAACCTCTTCGCCGTGGAAGCGGGCCAGGCCGGTAATGATAGCGGCGTCGTCGCCAAAGCTGCGATCGCCGTGAATTTCGCTGAAGTCGGTGAAGATACGCTCGATGTAGTCGAGCGACTGCGGCCGCTGCGGATGCCGCGCTAACTCGGTTCTCTGCCAGGCGGTTGGTGGCGCTTCCATTTCGATTCTGAGGGCCTCGAGGCGTTCCTTTAATTTGGCGATTTCGCGGCGGGTGGCGTCGTCGGCGCTGGGATGTTCCAGTTCGGCGACCTGGCGCTCGATTTGCTCCAACTCCTGCTGTACTTTTTCAGTGGCGGCCATGCTTTGAATCAGGCGATGATGTCAGGCAATGATTTAGGCGATGATGCGGACGCTGCCTCGCCCGCACAACTGTTCGACGCGGGCGATGAAATTGCGGTCCGGTATGACATTATAGCCTTCCGCTTCCATCACCACCATGAAATCGCCCTGGCGCTCCACGTCGAATAATACTTTGGCTTCGCCCTTGCGCTCGAGAAAGAGCATGTGCAGATCGTCGACCGTGGTTTCCAGCGAAGTTTCGAGCGGCACGCGAATGCGGATGGCGCGGGGCAGCGGAACCTTGGCTTCTTCGAGCGGCTGAATTTCGGCAGCGGTAATTTTAGGATTGGCGCCTTCTTCAATGCGCACGCCGGCTTTCAGGAGTACCGGAACTTCGAGCTTCACCTTATCGCCGATTTTCTTGTAGGCCTCGGGAAAGACGATCATGTCGATCGACCCGGACATATCTTCGAGCGTCGCCTGCGCGTAGTAATCGCCCTTCTTCGATTTGAGCACGCGCACGTTGCCGATGATACCGGCGGTCACAATGGTTTCGTCTTTGCCCGTCGATTTCGTCATGGCGGCAATTTCTTCGATGCTGAGCGCGCGTAAGTCGGCGAGCTTATCTTTGTATTTCTGCAGGGGATGGCCGCTGATGAAGAAGCCGAGAATTTCTTTTTCGGCGGTGAGCCGGGTGTGCTCGTCCCAGTCGGGAATGTTGGGTAGCTTGTCGTTTTGCGTTGCCGCCTCTTCCTGCTGGAACACGCCAAACAGGCCGTGCTGGCCGGATTCGGCGTCGCGCTGCGCTTTCTGGGCCTGCTCCATCGCTTTGTCGAGCACGGCCATGAGTTGGGCACGTCGGCCCATGGAATCCATGGCGCCGCTCTTGATCAGGGATTCGAGAACGCGCTTATTTAGCAGGCGCAGGTCGACGTTTTCGCAGAATTCGAAAATCGATTTGAAGCGGCCGAGTTTCTTGCGCGCGGCCACGATCGATTCGATCGCGTTGCCGCCAACGTTCTTTACCGCGGCGAGGCCGAATCGGATCGATTCGCCGTGCGGGGTGAAGTTGGCATCGGAGACGTTAATGTCGGGCGCTTCCACGGCGATGCCCATCTCGCGGCACTCGTTGATGTACTTGACCACGTCGTCGGTTGAGCCGGTCACAGACGTCAGCAGCGCCGCCATGAACTCGACGGGATAATGCGTCTTCAAGTAGGCGGTGTGATAGGCGAGCAGGGCATACGCGGCCGAGTGCGATTTGTTGAAGCCGTATCCGGCGAACTGCGCCATGAGATCGAAAATCTTTTCAATCTTCTTCGCGGGGAATTTTCTTTGCGCGGCGCCGTCGACAAAGCGCTCGCGCTGCTGCGCCATTTCCTCGGCCTTCTTCTTGCCCATGGCGCGGCGCAGCAGATCGGCTTCACCCAGGGAGTAGCCGGCCAGGCGGTTAGCGATCTGCATCACCTGTTCCTGGTAGACGATCACGCCGAGCGTCTCCTGCAGAATTTCCTGCAGTTCCGGCAACTCGTATTCGACTCGCTTGCGGCCGTGCTTGCGGTCGATGAAGTCGTCGATCATGCCGCCCTGGATGGGGCCGGGCCGGTAGAGGGCATTAAGGGCGGTCAAATCTTCAATGGAATTCGGTTGATACTTGCGGAGCACGTCGCGCATGCCGTGCGATTCAAACTGGAAAACGCCGGACGTCAATCCTTTATAGAAAACCTTTTCGTAGGTTTCGTGATCTTCGAGCGGAATCTGTTCGAGCGTGATGGCTGTGCCGCGTGTCTGCTCGATCAATTTCAACGCGTCGGTGAGAATGGTCAGCGTGGTCAGGCCGAGGAAGTCCATCTTCAACAGGCCCAACTTGTCGATCGCGACCATGTCGAAGGCGGTGACGATTTCGTCGTTCTTGGTGCGGTGCAGCGGAACCAGGTCGGTGAGCGGGCGCGGCGAAATCACGACTCCGGCGGCGTGAACGCCGGAATTGCGCACCATGCCTTCCAGCTTTTTCGCGGTGTCAAAGAGTTCGCGAATCTGCCCGTCTTTCTCGATGGCTTCGCGAAGTTGCGCGGAATCTTCGATGGCCTGCTCCAGCGTAATGTTCAGCTGGGTGGGAACCATCTTGGCGATGCGGTCGACGTCGGCGTAAGGAATGTCCATGGCGCGGCCAACGTCTTTGATGGCGGCCTTCGCGGCCATGGTGCCGAAGGTGATGATCTGGGCGACGTTGTCACGGCCGTATTTTTGCGTGACGTATTGGATGACTTCGCCGCGGCGGTTCATGCAGAAATCGATGTCGATGTCGGGCATGGACACGCGCTCGGGATTCAGGAAGCGCTCGAAGAGCAGTTCATGCTGCAGTGGGTCGATGTCGGTGATGCGGAGCGCGTAAGAAACGAGCGAACCGGCGGCCGATCCGCGGCCGGGGCCGACCGGGATGTCGTGCTCGCGGGCGTAGCGGATAAAGTCCCAGACGATGAGGAAGTAGCCGGGGAACTGCATCTGCTGGATGATCGCGAGTTCGCGCTCCAGCCGCTGCTCATAGTCGGCGATGGAGTGCTTCAGCTTGCCTTGGTCATGTAAGGGGCGAAGAGCTTCGAGGCGGCGGGCGAAACCTTCGCGGGCTACGTGAACGAAATAGCTGTCGATCGAGTAGCCGGGCGGGACTTCGAACTGCGGAAATGGATTCGCGACTTTTTCGAGATGAAGGCTGCAGCGCTCGGCAATGTCGAGCGTGCGCGTGAGCACGTCAGGAGAATCCTTGAAGACGCGCGCCATTTCGTCGTGGTTCTTGACGAAGAACTGGTTGCCGTCGAACTTCATGCGCGCCGTGTCGTGAATAGATTTGCCGGTCTGGATGCACAGCATCACGTCCTGGGCGTGGGCGTCGTCTTCGCAGAGGTAGTGGCTGTCGTTGGTGGCGACGAGCGGCAGGCCGAGATCCTTCTCCAGCCGGAACAGGCCGGGATGGATGCGGTGCTCCTGCTCCAGGCCCTGATCCTGAATTTCGAGGTAGAAATTCTGCTTGCCGAAAATGTCGGCATAAGTTCCGGCCGCGGCGCGGGCGGCGTCGTAATTGTTCTCCATCAGGCGCTCGGCGACTTCGCCTTTCAGGCATCCGGAGAGGCCGATCAGGCCGCGGGAATGTTCGGCGAGAAATTTCTTGCTGACACGCGGCTTGTAGTAGAAGCCGTGGAGCGAGGCCTCCGACGTGATCTTGACCAGGTTGCGGTAGCCTTCTTCGTTTTCGGCGAGCACCAGCAGATGGTTGTAGGTGTCGCCTTCGGGCGCGGCGCGGTGGTCGTCTTTCTTGCAGATGTAGAGCTCGCAGCCGACGATCGGCTTCACGCCCGCGTGCTTGGCCGCGTTGACAAAGTGGACCGCGCCAAAAATGTTGCCGTGGTCGGTCATGGCCACGGCGGGCATCCCGAGTTCTTTCACCCGCTGGCAAAGTTTTTCGACATCGCAGGCGCCGTCGAGCAGGGAGTAGTCGGTGTGCAGGTGCAGGTGGACGAATTGGGACATGGGTCTATGGTTAGTCTAACGCAAAGGAGACGGAGGAAAACTGTTCGTTTCTGTGGTTTTCGCGCTATCGGGTCGAAAAAGGGTTGGGATGTTTTCTGTTCGTCAGTTGGCATTTCCCCTCCAATTGCCCGCCAAACAAGTGGAATGATCAACGATCGGATCATTTTCCGGAACCGCGCACACACAGCGCGCGCTTGCCGTAGGAGTAACCGCCTTGATCATCATCCGGTTTACCTGAGTTGAAGTCGAAGTAGTACGCATACCCACTCGGGCGTCCCCGATCATCCGTTCTGTAATTGCTGCTCCATTGGTTGCCTGTCAAGAAGAGATTGCCCTTTACATGAAACGTGAAATCCTTTAGCTCTCTGTTGGGGCCTGCCAGCCCGGGAGCATTGGCGCTGCTGTCATAGGTGCCTTGCAACTCAGCCATATTTGCCAACCTCCAGTCAGAGTGCTCGTCCAATCGCAAATCGCGGCAGTACTTCATCGCCTTCTTCCAGCTTAGGTCTTTCCCGTTATCCCTCGCCGTCCACATTAGGTCGGTGGACGGATCGACCCAATACCCACGCACCTGCGTCTCCTGTCCGGACCCTTGGTCCTGAGCCGGGGATTTAGCGCCAGCGATCACTACGAGGGTGCAGAAAGAAATCAGAACAAGCCTTGCCTGCCGCTTCATGATGCACGTTCCGGACGGAGAAAGAGATTTTCAGCACGATTCGAGGGGGTTGGCTTGGCATTCTCCGCGACGTCCCGTGTGCGAGCCATTGGTGCTGTAGTTTAAGCGGTACTCCCTATGAATCCATTTGGATTGGGACACTTTCAAGAGTGTCCCAGTTGGTCAACGTTTGGTAATTGTCGATAGCATAGTACTCAAAACACGCCCTGGAGTTTGGCGCAGGAGCCAAGTTCCGCAAATGGGGAAACAACGGTTGGAAGCTTCTAGCCCGCGCTGGCAGCGGCCGCCTGCGCCTTCTGCAGCAGCCTGCGGGCCTGGCTGATCAGATCGGCCACTTCGAAAGGCTTAACCAAGTAGGGGATTCCGCTATCCTGCAGGAACGTGCGTTCGTCGCCCTGTTCGACCGTGTTCGAGAACGTATACAGGACGTGGCCTTCCATGGCGGAGCAATTTTGCTGGAGCCACTGGAAGGATTCTTTGGCGCCCCACTGGCCGGGGATGCTGCCGTTGATGATGAGAGCGTCGAACGGCTCGGAGAGCAGGCGCGTCTTCACATCCGCGCTGGTTTTGGCGGTCACGACGGTGGCGCCGGAACCGGTCAGCACATCGCGCTCGAATTCGAGCACCGCTTCTTCTTCCTCGACGAGCAGGACGCGGCCGTGAATGGCGCCCTCGTGCAGACGCGGAGCCGGCTTCAGCGCCTCCGCCTCAGGTTCGGCCGCTACGGCCGCGGGCAAGCGGACCTCGATGAGTGCGCCGCCGTCGGGAGCGTTGTTGGCGGTGATGTCGCCGCCGTGTTCTTTCACGATGCCGTAGCAGATGCTGAGCCCGAGTCCGGTGCCCTTGCCAACGCTCTTCGTGGTGTAGAACGGATCGAAGATGCGCTTGGGATCTTTGATCCCGGCGCCGTCGTCGGTGAACTGGGTGCAGACGTGGCCGCCGACGTTGGAGATCTGAATCTTGAGCTTGCCGCTGCGTCCGGTTTCAAGAATGGCGTCGACCGCGTTGTTGATGACGTTCAGAAATACTTGCTCGATCTGATGCGGGTCGGCGACGACCAGCGCGGGTTCGGAAGGAATGTCGCGCTCGACTTTAATGTTGTTGATCTTGAGGTCGTAGTCGCGCAGGGCCAGCGTTTCTTCGAGTATCTTGCGGATGTCGACTTCGTCGCGCTGCGGTTTGCGCTGGCGGGCGAAGGATAGAAGATTCTGTACCACGCGATGCGTGCGCTGCGCCTGCTTGAACAGCTTGCTGACGTAGTCCTGGGCGCGCGTGTTCAGGCCTTCGGTTTCGAGAAGCTGGGCGTAGCCGAGGATCGCGGTCAGCGGATTGTTGAGTTCATGGGCGACGCCGGCAATCAACTGGCCGACGGCCGACATTTTTTCGCTCTGCAGCAGTTGCTCCTGCGTCTTGCGCAGGTCTTCGTAGGCGCGGCAGGTTTCTTCGTAGAGCCGGACTTTCTCGATAGTCGTGGCGAGTTGGCGGCTGATGGCGACCAGCAGATTTTCGTCATTGCTGGAGTATGAGTATCCCAGGTCGCTGCACAGGCCCATGATGCCGACGGGCGCGTCCTTGCCCCAGAACAGCACCCAGATCCAGGAGCGGTCGGCCTCGGAGCGCATGAACTCGGCGACTTTCGGCGGCAGGTGCGGCAGATATTCCGCGGTGACCACTTCGGTGCGCGAGCGCATGACCAGATCGCCGAAGCCTTCGGTGAAGCAGACTTCGGCGGTGCGCATCTTGTCGCGGCTGCGCGGGCCCCAGGCGGCGCGCCGACGATACGTAGTCGTGTCGGTGTCAGAGAGATAAACGGTGCCGCTCTCGGCGCCAAACAGCGTGACCACCTGGCGCAAGAGTAAGGTTCAGAATTTCGTCAAGATCGAAAGACTGGGCCGCGACCACGGCCATGGCGTTCAGCGCGTTCAATTCGCGGTTGCGGCGCCGCATTTCGTCTTCGGCGCGGCGCTTCTCCGTCATGTCGAGAACGAAGCCCTGATAGCGCTCGATGTCGCCCGTGCCGCTGCGGGTGGCGAAGCTGCTCTCGACCGCCAGCAGCAGCGAGCCGTCTTTGCGGCGCAGGGTAACGTCGAAATTCCGCACATAATTGTGATCTTCAATTTCTTTGCGGAAGGCTTCGCGCTGTTTCGGGTCGACGCAGATTTCCGAATTCAGGTTCAGGACCAGCAATTCGTCGCGCTCTTTGTAGCCCAGCATGTGCACGAAGGCGTCGTTGCAGTCGATGAGCTGGCCTTCAGGGTTGGCGACATAGACGCCTTCCTGCACCTGCTCGAAGAGCAGGCGATATTTTTCTTCCGCGGAGCGGCGGTCCGTGATGTCGCGGACCACGTGGATGGTGCCTTTTTGCGGGCTGCCTTGCTCGGTGTAGATGGAAGTCGAAACCACCGAGAAGCCGCCGAAGCAGGGGTCGGCGCCTTCGGTGAATTCTTCGTCGCCGCCCATGGCGCAGTAGGGGCATCCGGTCCACTCGCCGAAGGTGTGCGGCAAAGTCGATTCGCACGAGCTGCCGACAACGTCGGCGGCGGCCTGGCCGAGATGCTGGAGCAAAACCTGATTGGCCTTGATGATGCGGAAGTCGGCGTCGTGGGCGAGGATGATGTCGTGAATCGAGTCGAAGGTATTGATCCACTGCCGCTGCGAGCGCAGCACCTGTTCCAGCAGTCGGAAGTTTTCTACCGCGACCGCCAGTTGTTTGGCGCAGCCCTGGAGAAACTCGAGTTCGTCCGCAGTCCACCGGCGGTTCCGGGAACTGCCCAGCAATAGCAAACCGATAGGAGATTTATTGCCCGCGACCGGGACCATGACGAGATGACGAATCTTCTCGTTCTCAAGACATAACTCAGGCTCAGGGCCGGCGGCCTCGCGTGTGGTCACGACCGGGCCGGTCTGATTTAAGAGTTTGGTGATCTCGTCATTGATCTCCGCCATACCGGCATCGCGGAGGAAATCGGAAGAGAGCCCCGCAGCGTGGGTGGCCACCAAGTGTCCGCCTTCGAGCAGCCGGAACCACACGGCTCGGACTCCGGTCAGGGAATGCAATTCTTCGACGGCGGCTTGCACCACGCTGCCGTATTGTTGGGCCGTGGCAATGCTGCTGGTAATGGCTTGCACCGCCCGCAGCCTCCGCGAGCGCGTCCGGGCTTCATCCATTGCAACGAGCAGCATGCTCACACCAAGCGCAATCTCGGCTGCGAGCGAGGCCCCTGCTGGAACGCGATCGGTGAACGGCGCCCATACCAGATGAAGCGACAGTAGAGAGAGCGCGAGTAACCACGCCGAAGCCTCACGACGTCCGCGGCGGGCGCGCAGCAACGCAATCGCCGCGGTCAGAAGAATGATTCGATAGCCAACTTCCACGGCCACGCGCAAGGGCAGGGAATCGGGCCACAACAGAACGCGAGCTCCAGCAAAGCCCACCAGCACGGGCGTGATGACCGTCAAAGGAACGATCAGATCGCGGACGCGCGCGTAGAGCAGCACCGCTCCGGCCAGCAATCCGACGGCGAGCACGAAAGTCGCTTGCACGGCGACCAGATCAAACGGCGCGGGGATTCTCGGCGCCAAGGAATGCTCCGCCAGGCACGAAGCCACCAGCGCCATCCAACCCAGAACCCAAACTTTCAGATAGTTCTCGCGGAAGGCGCGCAGCGCGAGCAGGGAAGCGCCCAGCAGGATCAGCAGAGTCAATTCTGCCGCCGTGGGCTGGGCCAGACCAAATTGCGTCAAACCTAACCTTGCCGCCGAATTCCAGATGGACCAGAGAGATGCGCTCATCACTATGACAACGCGGACGTACGTCTTCCTCCCTTTTGAATATCACGGCCCCGAGCTTTATGGATGGAGTTTCGGGACCGCAATGATTACTTTCGGCATCTCGCGGGTGGGTTACAATCGCCGATAGACTTTCGTGTGTTCCCATGCCAGATCGCATTCTTGTAGTTGACGACGAAGAACCGATTCGGGAAATCGTCGCGTCGATGCTCGGTACTGCCGGATACGCCTGTAAACAGGCGGCTTCCGGCATGGAAGCTCTCGCGGTGCTCACCTCAGGAGACGAGTTTGAGTTGATGCTCTCGGACCTGATGATGGCGGACCTCGACGGCATTGGCTTGCTGGAACGGACCAAGGAAAGATATCCCGACATGCCGGTTGTGATGGTTACCGCCGTGCACGACATTTCTGTCGCGCTGGCGGCCATTCGCAACGGGGCCTACGACTACCTGCTGAAGCCTTTCGAGCGCGAGCAACTGCTCAATACCGTCAGCCGCGCCTTGGAAAACCGCCGGCTCAAGGTGGAGAACCGAACCTACCAGACCAACCTGGAATCTCTGGTCAAGGCCCGCACCGATCAGCTGCAGGCAGCGATGGCGAACCTGGAGCGCTCCTACGACATCACGCTTGAGGCTCTCGGCGACGCGCTGGACTTGAAAGATCGTGAGACGGAAGGCCACTCCAAACGCGTAACCGCTTTCACGATCGCCATTGCGCGAGCCATGGGCTTGCCACGCGATCAGATCAATACCATTGCCCGCGGCGCCTTCCTGCACGATATCGGCAAGATGGCCATCCCGGACAAAATCCTGAACAAGCCGGGAAAACTTGAGACGGACGAGATGACGATCATGAAGGAACATGCTTACCACGGTTATCAGATCGTGAAGAAGATTCCGTTTCTGGCTGAAGCCGCCGAGATTGTGTATTCGCACCAGGAAAAATTCGACGGCACAGGATATCCCCGCGGACTGAAAGGCGAACAGATTCCGCTGGGGGCCAGAATTTTCTCCGTGGCTGACACACTCGACGCCATCACCAACGACAGGATTTACCGGCCGGCGCAGACGCTAGGCGCCGCCAAAGAGGAAATCAAGAAGTGGGCGGGGCGCCAGTTCGATCCTGAAGTAGTGAAGGTCTTTCTCGAAATGCCAGACAACATCTGGGACGATCTGCGCAAGGAAATCCACGCCCAGATCTACCGCGTAGCCTATTCCACCGGGGCTAGGGGATAAAGGCTAAGGGCCACGGGCCAAGTTCGCGGGCGAGGGTGCCAACAAAAGGTACAGACAAAAGTTTGGACAGCCGTAATCCATCGAAATTGCTGTTTGCGACGGCCGTGTTCCTCATGGTCGTGCTGACGATCGCCTGCGCATCGCTTCGGCAGGGCCTCGTCCTGGCCGGCTTCAGCGACATCGTGGGCGCCTTGCTGATGCTCTCGGCTCTGCTCACATTTGCCTGGCTTGGTATGGCGAGCAAGGGCCGAATGCGCTGGTTCTGGCTGCTGCAGTCCGCAGGATGGGCGCTCTGGCTGAGCGACCAGTTGGTGTGGGTTACGTATGATCTCATCCTGCAGAGAAAGATGCCCGCTATGCATCCGGCGGACTCGCTGCTATTTCTGGCCGGCGCGCCCATGGTTGCGGGCGTACTACTGCGGCCGCATCGCCAGACATCGGAGCGCAGCGCGCGGCTGGGTGTGCTCGACTTCCTTCTGCTGGCGCTCTGGTGGCTCTATCTTTATGTATCGTTCGTCGTCTGCTGGCAGTACATCTCGCCGAATCTGGACGCCTATAACCGCAACTTCGACATCCTCTCTGGGGCAGAAGCGATCCTCCTCGCCGGAGTGCTGCTGATCTTCTGGCGGGAAAGCTCGGGACGATGGAAAACCCTTTACGCCTGCCTTTGCGGCGCGGTCGTCTTCAACGCCGTCTGGTTCTACGTCCTCAATAACGCCATTGAGCGGGATGTCTACTTCACCGGCAGCTGGTACGACATTCCGTACTCTGGTTCCTTCGCGGTGTTCACCGCAGTAGGTTTGCTGGGAACGGGACTGACCCCGACGCCAGAGGGTGCAGGCGACGAGGCCTACGGTTCGTGGATGGCGAATCTGGCGATGCTGGCCGTCCTCACGTTGCCCATCATTGCGCTGTTCGCCCTGCTCGATCGGCGTTTGCCGCGACCGGTCTCAAGTTTCCGCGTGCTGGTCACGCTGGCGACTATGTTCCTGATGGCTTTTGTGCTGTTCATTCAGCATCGCCGTCTGAACCGGGAATTGCGCCGCACCAACCTGGTGCTGCAGGAAGCGTCGCTGACCGATCCCCTGACCGGACTGCGTAACCGCCGCTACTTCTCGGCGACCATTGAATCGGATGTGAACCAGGCGTTGCGCGCCCACACCGACGGCCGCGACCCCCACACCCGCGACCTGGTCTTCTATCTGATCGATGCCGACAACTTCAAGGAAGTGAATGACCGCTACGGGCACGACGTGGGCGACAAGGTGCTGGTGGAAATGGCTCGGCGTCTGAGTTCTTCCATTCGCGATTCGGATGTTCTGGTGCGCTGGGGCGGAGAAGAATTCCTGATCGTATCGCGGTATACCGATCGCACGGACGCCGAGTGGCTGGCGCAGCGGGTTCTTTCGGCGGTGGCCGATACGCCGATCAGCCTGGCAACATCAGGAGAATCGATTTACCGCACGTGCTCGCTGGGTTGGGCTGCGTTCCCTTGGTTTCCCGGCGATCCGCGGGCTATCACGTATGAGGAAGTTCTGACGCTCGCCGACCGCGGGCTGCGGCAGGCCAAGCAGTTGGGCAAGAACCGTGCCGTCGGGATTTTGCCGGCCACTGGGAAAATTCCGGCCACCACGATTGAAGGACTGCACTCCGAGGGCTTGCAGGTTGATCTGCTGGCTGTTTCGGGTCCTGCCCGCGGCTGATTCTTGAGTTCCTAACGGCACGACTGAAGTCGTGCCCTTCCCAAAACCTTCGCCAAGGCGAGTTCTTGATAAGCCTGTCAGAGAGTCGGTCCATCACCGAATCACCGGTGCTGGGACGCCGGGCGGTGGAGTCGCGGCCAGCGGTTCGACTTGAAGAATCAGGCCGTCGATTTTGCGGACCACTACCAACTGACCGATGGGCAGGGCTGAGGAGGCGGTTGCGTCCCACAGTTCGCCGTGGACGAAGACTTTGCCTTGCGGCGTCAGTTCGGTCTCCGCTACACCCGTTTCGCCGACCAATCCTTGCGCGCCCGTGACCACTTTGTTGCGCCGTGCTTTCAGAGCGATGGTCATCAGGAAGGCGGTGATCAGGCCGAGAGGGATGCTCACGGCCAGCGCGGTCAGCAGGTGCACGCGCATTTCGGGAATGGGCGAATCGACCAGCAGCAGGCCACCGAGCGTGAGCAATGCGATTCCGCCGACGGTGAGGACGCCGTGGGTGGCGAACTTGGCTTCGGCGGCGAACAGGGCGAAGGCACCCAGAATCAGTCCGAGAGCCGCAAAGCGCGTGGGCAGCAGATTCAGCGCAAAGGCTGCAACCAGGATGAAGACCACGCCCACGGTGCCGGGAAGGACCGCGCCGGGATGATTGAATTCGACGTAGAGCGCGAACGCACCGATGGCCAGCAGCAGGAACGAGACGTTCGGGTCCATCAGTGCGTCGAGAATGTGTTCCTTGAGCGTCATCTCGAAGGCAACAAACGGCTGACCGACAAGATCCAGCGTAGCGGATTGCCCGTTGAAACGTTTGAAGCTCTTGCCCCGCATCTGGCGGAACAGATCTTCGGGACTCGATGCGACGTAGTCGATCAGATGCGCGGTGAGGGCTTCCTGCTCGGTGAAAGACTTGGACTCGCGAACCGCACTCTCGGCGGCTTCGACGTTGCGCCCGCGCCTGGATACGACGGAGCGGATAAGAGCAGCGGCGTCGTTCTCGATTTTGCGATTCATCTCGTCGTCGGGTTTCACCTGAACTGGACCGATGAGCGTGACGGGGTGAGCCGCGCCAGCCGCGGTTCCCGGGGACATGGCTGCGACGTCGGCCGATTCGAGAATAAAAATCCCAGCGGAACCGGCGTGCCCACCGGTGGGCGTCACATACACGATGACGGGCACCGAGGAGCCGGTGATCTTCTGGATGATGTCCCGTGTAGAACTGACCAGGCCGCCCGGAGTATTCATCTCGATCAATATGGCGCGATCGTTGCTTCGCTGGGCTTCGTCGATGGCGCGGGCAATATATTCCGCACTGATGGGCTGAATGGTGTCGTTGACGGTGATCGTGAGAACTTGCGCGGAGGCCGGCGAGGAGACGACAACTAGGGCGATGCCGATCAGGGATAGTGATATGACTGCAACTATTTTTTTGTGCGCCTGTGATAAAAGCCTTGGTTTCTTTGAGTTGCCTCTGGCTGGTGGGGCCGCCTGACAGCAAAATATTGAGAGCAAAGGGCTTGTGAGCAAAATATTGCGGAGTAAGGAGTTAGCTGGGTTATTTTCGATTGGGGCTACGCGAGATGGTCTGCGGCCAAACACAGATTAACGAAACTCGATACGTCTAGTCTAACAGGTCGAGAAGGATTGTTTGCGACCGTGGCGGATGAGAATTTGCTTTGGGAAGAATGGGTTAAGGGGACGTTGGAAAAATTTGCTTGACAGCGTCGGATATCGAGTTCGTTGGGCCGGGGCGCAGTCTGAATCTGACCAGGGAGCGCGGCGTCATCCGAGGGACGGCGTTCTGTTCAGCGGGCCGAGGGATCTCCCTGCCAGCGTTCCTGCGAGGAGATCCCTCGTTCCGCCTGAAAAGAACGGCTTCACTCGGGATGACGCCCATGCGTGGGGCACATACGCAAACTGCAACAGTCCCGGTTAACGGGCGGCGCGCGATCGCAGTCAAGCCTGTTACATTGACCGTTTTAGATTGACTATTTCAGGTTGACTATTTCAGATTGACCATTTCAGACTGCACGCAAGGTGCGGTTCGATGAGCGCGCCATCGTGTAACGAGGGTGTCGACGGAGGGTTGCGTGAACGTTTTGATCCAGGACATTACCTATGCATTTCGCCAGTTGCGCAAGACGCCGGGTTTTACCATTACCGTGATTCTCACGCTGGCGCTCGGCATTGGCGCCAATGCGGCCATCTTCACGCTGGTGAACGCCGTCCTCCTGCGCAATCTGCCGGTTACTGATCCCAAGACTCTCGTGCGCATTGGCGACACTGACGATTGCTGCGTCAACTCCGGCTACGACGAGAATGGCGACTACTCTCTGTTTTCGACCGAGACGTATCTCCTGTTCAAAAAGAGCCTGCCGGAGTTTGACGAACTGGCGGCGATGGAATCCGGATTCGAATATCGGCCGCTGACCGCGCGTCGCGAAGGGCCGCAGACCGTCGCAAAATCAGTGATGGGCGAGTTTGTCTCGGGCAACTACTTCCGCACGTTCGGACTTCAGCCCGCGGCGGGGCACTTCTTCAGCGACGCGGACGACGCCCAGGGAGCGGCTTTTACGGCCGTGATGAGCTACGACACATGGGCGCACGAGTACGGCTCGGATCCTGGCGTCATCGGCAGCACGTTCCTGATCAACACGCAGGCGGTCACCATTCTCGGCGTCGCGCCGAAGGGCTACTTCGGCGATCGGCTTACCAGCAACCCACCCAATTTCTATTTGCCGATCGAGTCGATGGCGGTGATCTTCGGTGTTGGTTACCTGCACGATCCTGAAGTGGAATGGGTCTACGTCGTCGGGCGGGTGAAGCCGGGGGTCTCGCTCCCAGCCGTTCAAGCCAAGGCCAGCACTCTGCTTCTCCAGGAGTTCTCTACCTTCAAGACATTTTCCAACGAACGCGCCAAGACATTTCTTGGGCGCACCCACGTTGTCCTCACCCCAGGAGGCGGCGGCATCCAGCAGTTACAGGACAACGCCAAGTCGCAACTGCATCTGCTCACCTGGATCGCTGCTCTGGTTCTACTGGTGGCCTGTGCCAACGTCGCCAATCTGCAGCTGGTGCGCAGCATGAGCCGGAGAACGGAGATGTGCGTGCGCACTGCTTTAGGAGCACAACGTAGCCGCATCATCCGCCAGTTGCTGACCGAAAGCGTTCTTCTTGCCGGGCTCGGGGGCATCGTCGGGCTGGCCGTGGCGTACGCTGGGGCGCGCATGCTGCTGGCGATGGCGTTTCCCGGAGCGCAGAACATTCCCATCAATGCAGCTCCCTCAGCCCTGGTGATTGGCTTTGCGATTGGCCTTTCGCTGCTCACCGGGATACTGTTCGGCGTGGCGCCTGCCTGGATCGCCGCGCGGGCTCAGCCGGCCGAAGCGCTGCGCTCGGGTTCGCGCACCACCGCCTCGGGAGCATCGATGTTGCAGCGCGGCCTGGTTGTCTTGCAGGCGTCACTTTCGCTGGTGCTGCTCGTTGGCGCCGGGCTGTTTGTGCAGAGCCTCAACAAGCTGGAGAACTCCGACCTGCATCTCGACTCGAAGAACCGTTACATCATTCACATCAACCCGCAGGCCGCCGGCTATGCCACAACGCAGGTTGAGTCGCTTTATCGCACCATCGAAGCCCGGTTTCACGACATTCCCGGCGTCGTGAAAGTAGGCATCGCAACGTACACGCCCATGGAAGACAACAACTGGAGCAGAAGCGTTCAGGTGCAGGGCAAGCCCGATCCAAACAAAGGCTCGTCTTTTGTCAAAGGCAATGCTGAGTACTTCGACTCCGTCGGCACGCATGTGCTGATGGGGCGTGGTTTTCTGCCGCAGGACGTGCTGTCTGCGCCTCCAGTGGCGGTGGTCAGCTTGGAATTCGTGAAGCAGTTTTTCAACCCAAACGAGAATCCCATCGGCCATCACATTGGTTCGCCCGGTCCGAAAACCTCGGGCGATTTCGAGATCGTCGGCGTGGTGGATGACACCACCTATACGGCGGTTCAGTGGAAAGATCACGCCATGTTCTTCGTGCCTATCACGCAGCGTCCGGCCAGCGAAAAGACGCCGGTCGAGACCGATATCTCGCTCTATGCCGGGGCCATCATCATCGCAGCCGATCGCCCGATGTACGACATGGAGGAGCTTGCGCAGCGCACGCTCTCCGGGATCAATCCAAACCTGACGATCGTGAAGTTCCAGACCTTCGACCAGCAGATTGCCGACCGCTTCAACGACGACCGGATGATCGCGCAGCTGACCTCGCTCTTCGGCGGTCTGGCACTTCTGCTGGCCACGATCGGACTCTACGGCGTGACTGCGTACACCGTCGTCCGCCGCACGTCGGAAATTGGCATCCGGATGGCTCTCGGCGCGGAACGCACGCGCGTCATCGGCATGGTGATGCGCGGCGCCATGACGCAGGCGTTGCTCGGCCTCATTGTGGGTGTGCCCGTCGCCATGCTCTGCGTCCGCTATATCAAGGCGCAGCTCTACGAAGTCGCAAGTGTGAACTGGGACGTCATGGCGGTTGCTATCGCCGTTCTGGTTGTCGCTGCTTGCATTGCGGGTATCATCCCTGCTCGTCGCGCCGCATCCATTAACCCCGTCCAGGCTCTGCGAGTTGAATAGCGCGCGGAGTTGTGTCCAAAACACCCTGCGGTCGCGATGATGCGCTGCTACTGTGGCATCTGGTGGGTAGCTGACGAACACGTCGCCTTAACTGTCAATCAGCGTCGGTCAAAACGTGAAATCGGCCTTCCATGAGAAGGCCGGTCGGAGTCAAGTGGGTTCTTTTGTTTTTTCATTGGACAAGGTTTTTTCTCCCGCCGAGTTGCCACTGTCGCCACCCTTCCATCCGCACTCTTCGATGAGCGATTTTTATTCGCTCGGTGCAAGTTAGGTGTTCTCGTTTCAGCCGGTGCTGCCACCTGATTTTCGACCTCTCGTTCCATCTCTAGGATGAAGGTTGGGCCAGGCCATAGACGCAGTCACCGGAACTCGGCATTCGGGCTTTTTTGTTTTTCCCTTCCTAAGAAGATTTTGATTTTATGCGGCCGCCGGTATTGCTGCCTGGTGACTATTGCGCAGCGGTTCGTACGCTTCTCCGCTTACCCACAAACGATGCAGCAATACCGCAAGCTTTCGCGCCGTCGCAATCACGGCTCGCTTCTTCCCATTCTTTCCACCGCGCTCGGCGAGTTTCAGTCCCCAGCGCCGTAAGTCGCTATCTACTCCAAACGGGCCGAGAATGTGGTGCGCACCTTGTACCAGCAGCGTTCGCAGATACGGATCGCCTTCTTTGCTGATGTGCATCTGCGGCTCGCTCTGCCCCGAGTTTCGCCGTCCCGGTTGCAATCCCACATAGCAGCCCACGTCTCGGCTCTTGCGAAAACGGTGCGGATCTTCCAGCGTCAGCAGGAACGTCAGCGCGATCAGCGTGCCCACGCCCTTCACCTGTTCCAGTCGTACTACCTGCGGATAACTTTGCTTGGCGATCTTCGTGATCTGCTGGTTGTATTCGTAAATCCGCTCGCTGAGCGCTTCGATCGCCGCCAGTAATGGCTCCAGTGCGCTTTGCAGTTCCGGGCTCAGCCCCTGGCTCTTCTCGGGATTCATGTTGCGCGGATTGCAGCCCCGCAACCGCTCCCCGTAAGACTTGGTTAGCCCTCGCGCCGTATTGACCAGCGCCGTCCGCGATCGCACCAGTCCCGCGCGCGCACGGATCACCGTCAGATCCGCCTGCGCTTTCGCGCTGCGATGCTTCACCGGACACAGCAACTGCGGATCGATCCGCGCCAGCCGTGCCAACGTCCGCGCATCCAGTCGATCATCCTTCTTCCGACTCTCCCCGATCAAACGCACGTTGCGGGCATGCGCCACGATCACTTCGTGTCCCAACTCGCTCAGCAGCCGGCTCACCCACGGCGAATGCATCCCGGTCTCCAGAGCGATGCGGCAACGCGGCATGTCCCCGAACACCTCTCGCATCGCCTTCGGAGTCGTGCTCAGCCTCTGCTCTTGCAGCACTTCGCCCACTTCGTCTAGCAGGCAATACCAACTCGCGCGATCGCCCAGGTCTAAACCGATCGTCAGCTTCTGTTGGGAAATATTCTTGCTCTGCTTCACTGCCACGGTGCTAACCTTTTTCATTGCCGGTCTCCTTTTTATCTGTGCCTAAAGCACGTCGATAACTTGGGAGCGTACAGCATCCCGTCGGAGACCGGCCTTCTCATCCCATCTGATTTCGACAACTTTACCTGAGGCCGTCAATTTAAGAGTTCAAACCGCGGGTCCGTGTCATGCAGAGTGGCGCCGTTTGAATTCATCAATCCGGCCCTTGGCTTTCTCTTTCGCGTCATCCACAGATTGGCTGAGCTTCTCCCGGTTTTTGGTGCCCTTCGCGGAAGCGGCCTTCTCATGTGACTCGTGGATCTGTTTCGCGGCGTCCTTGGCATCGCCCCAGGTTTCCTTTGCCGCACCTTTGACCTGATTGACCACACCTTTGTTGGCGAGTTTTTGATCGCCAACGTGTTCTCCGACGCTCTGCTCAACTTTTCCCAATGCCTGAGCGATCTTGCCAGCTACCTGGTCCTTGTTCATTTTTAAGGTTCTCCTGATCTTCTTACATCGAGATCACGCTCTCTTGCGGGTTTTTGCCGTCACCTTCCTCGTGCTCGCGGTGCGTGGTTTCTTGCGAGCTACTGCGACGGTTTTTCTCTTTTTCTTTTTCCTGGTGGCTGCTTTGACGTGAGGAAGCGACGGCAGCGCGGGTTGTTTCGGCTTGCGATGGTGGCCATGGTGCAGGGGCTGGATGCGGGCAGCTTCTTCTTCCGTTCGCAGTTGAGTGTCCGCAGCTTTTTGCCGCTCTTCCTCAAGGTATTCCGGAATCGTTTGAACTGTCATGGCTTGCGGTGTGGCAGAACTATCTCCGTCCAGGCTGTGCAATTTTGGCCACTCCGTGACAATGTCACGCGTACATGAGGAAGCGGGTAGTCTGCGCCACACCGAAGTCTCCGAGCTTATGAAGGTTGCAAGTCGGCTAAGTCTTGCCGCCGAGAAATCGCTTCACACCCGACGCACGAGCCACACAATCACCAAAATCACAATAATTGTTCCAACCACACCCATACCTAACGTAGTTCCTCCGGTCGAACATGAAGGCCATCGAAGTCGCCCATGCAGACATCATGGGTCATGCTCCGGTTTTCGTCTGAGCAAAACGAAACACTGTACGGTCGGCCTTTAGATACGCTGAAGGAGTCCACCGCCCACCAACCGTCCGAGTGCGCGACTGAGGTGACATCTCGGTTGCATTTGTTACCCCGACTGCAGGTGGGCGTTGCGCCGCCATTTTACGCGAATGTAAAAGGCGCCCACTGACCTGGTTGACCAGCGGCCCCCGGGATTTTACAGAGGGTGGTGGACCGCGTCTGATTCGGCGGGGTGTTGATCGGGGGTCCAGCCTGGCAGGTAGGTGCTGCCGGTGATCAGGCGGGCGCCGCGCTCGTAGGTCACATAGGACCACGCCCACTGAATAAAGACCAGCAGGCGGTTGCGGAAGCCGATGAGGAAAAGAATGTGGACGAAGAGCCAGGAGAGCCACGCGATGAAGCCGGAGATGTGAATGCGGCCGAACTGGGCAACGGCGGCGGCGCGGCCGATGGTGGCCAGGCTGCCTTTGTCCCAGTAGTGGAAGGCAGGGCGGTAGTCAGAACGCTGGTCAGAATGTACGTCATGTCGTAGATCGGAATGTAGGTCAAAATTCCCACCCTGGCGCAAAGGGCGCGACAAGGATCGAGCACCCGGTGCGTTCGGGGATCGCAGGTCTTCGCGAATGACTTTGGCGACGAAGCGGCCTTCCTGGATGGCTACCGGAGCGACGCCGGGGAGCATTTTGCCGTGCTCGTCTTTCAAGGCTGCGAGATCGCCGATGACGAAGACTTCGGGATGGCCGGGAAGGCTGAGGTCGGGCTCGACCAGCACGCGTCCGGCGCGATCGATGGGCGTGCCCAGGCTCTTGCCGAGCGGGGAGGCCGCCACTCCTGCGGCCCACAGGATCACGGTGGCCGGGAGGCGGGTCTCCCGGCATTTCCAACAAAGACGGCGCCCGGTTCAATTTGAGTGACGATGGTCGAAGTGCGGACTTCGACTCCCAGATGATTGAGTTGTTCCTGCGCGCTGCGGGAAAGATCTTCCGCATAAGCAGGGAGAACGCGCGGGCCGCCTTCGAGCAGCAGAATATGCGTGCGGGCGGGATCGATGGAGCGGAATTCGTGGGCCAGGGCGTGGCGGGAGATCTCGGCCAGAGTGCCGGCCAGTTCGACTCCAGTGGGTCCGCCGCCGACGACCACAAAGTTGAGCGGAGTCGCGGCTTCGCCGGTGGCGGCCTGGCGCTCGGCGAGTTCGAAAGCGAGGAGCACGCGGCGGCGAATTTCGAGCGCGTCTTCAATGGTCTTGAGGCCGGGAGCGTAGGGCTCCCAATCGTCGTGTCCGAAGTAGGCGTGGCTCGCGCCGGCGGCGACGATGAGGTAGTCGTAGGGAATTTCAGCGTCGGAGGTGTTCACGACGCGGCGGGTCAAGATCGAAGCCGGTGACTTCCGCCATGAGCACTTCAATATTTTTGTGCGAGCGGAGGATGGAGCGGATGGGAGCGGCGATCTCTCCCGGCGAAAGGCCGGCGGTCGCCACCTGGTAAAGAAGCGGCTGGAAAGTGTGGTAATTCTTGCGATCGATGACGGTGATCTGGACAGGCAGCGTTGGCCAGCGCCTGCGCGGCATTCAGGCCGCCGAAGCCGGCGCCGACGATAACGACTCTGGGTAGCGATTGGCTGGTCATCTTGCTGTTACTGCTGCACACCTCTATAAGATTCAGCGCGATGGCAGACGGTTCCAGAAGTTCGCGAGGAAGTGAAACTCCGGCGTGGGTTCGGGTGGCGATGCCTTCCGCGGCGGACCTGTTTTTTGTGGCGGTGCTGGGCGTGCTTGTGTTCACGCCGCTGTCGGTGCGCCTGCTGGGCGATGCAGATATCGGATGGCACATTCGCGCGGGGCAACAGATTGCGGCTACGCACGTGGTTCCACGCGTGGATTCGTTTTCGTCCACTATGCAAGGGCGGACCTGGTTCGCCTGGGAGTGGCTGTACGACTTGGTGGTTGGCCAACTGGAAGCCCACGCTCGGACTGAACGGCGTGGTGTGGATTACCGCGGTCGTGATCGCGGCCGTGTTCGCGTGGATGTTTCGATTGCTTATGGCGCGCGGCGTCAACGTGGTGATTGCGTTATTGCTGGTGCTGCTGGCACTGTGGGCGTCGACGATTCATTTTCTGGCGCGTCCGCACGTGATGAGTTGGCTGTTTACGCTGGCGTGGTTCGTGATTCTTGACTCATCGGAGCGAGACAGCCTCTCCGGGGACCTCGAACGCGGGGGGCGATGGCTGTGGACGCTGCCGCTGCTGATGCTGGTGTGGGTGAATGTGCATGGCGGTTTTCTGCTCGGGTTTGTGCTGTGGGGAATTTTCCTGCTGGGCGCCGCATGGAGTTGGTTCCGCGCGAAAGACAACCGGATCGAAGAAGTGCTGCAGAAGATTGCTGCGGGAAAGAGACTGCGGGCACTGGGCTGGGTCGGGTTGCTTTCCGCCGGGGCTAGCCTGGTGAATCCTTACGGATGGAATCTGCACCGGCACGCTTACTCTTATCTTGTCGAACCGGTTTCTGATGGATCACATTGATGAATTTCAGTCGCCCAACTTTCATGAGGTGGCGCAGAAATGCTTTCTGGCGCTTCTGCTCATCACGGTGGCGGTTTTGGCGATTCGTGGCCGCGAGTTGCGATTAAGCCAGGGGCTGACGGTTTTGTTTGCGGTGTATGCCGGGCTTTACGCGTCGCGGAATATTCCTGTCGCTTCGATTCTGCTGGTGATGGTAATGGGGCCGCTGGTGCCGGCGTCGGGAGTTGCTCGAGGATTCCTGCAACGCATGTCGGCTGTTGAAACCACGCTGCACGGGCATGTGTGGCCGGTCCTCGGGGTGATCGTCACTTTGGCGATCGCCGCCAATGGCGGGCGGATCGGGTCCAGTCTTCTGATGGATGCTCACTTCGATCCGAGGCGGATGCCGGTGGGCGCGGTGAATTATCTGGAGAGAAATGAAGTCAGGGGTCCGGTGCTGACGCCCGACTACTGGGGCGGATATTTGATTTATCGTTCTTATCCAGCTCATCCTTGGATTCGCGTCGTGGTCGATGACCGCCATGATTTGTATGGCGCGGAGTTCTTCCGGTCGTATTTGAAGATGATGCGGGTCGAGCCGGGGTGGGAAGAATTCCTGAAGACGCACGAGGCGTCATGCGTGTTGTTGCCGCGAGATGGCGCGCTGGCTAACATTCTCGGCCGAACCAAAGGATGGAAAACGATTTACGCGGACGACGTGGCGATTGGCTTTGAGCGTGACCCGGCGAGTCCTTGAGAGTGCGGGTCAGGCGTGAGCGGCGGGCGAAATAGGTTCGATCAAACGAGTACGATCAAAACGAGTTCGGCCCGAAAATAAGATTGATCAAAACAAGTGCAATCAAGAGGACACGGCCTGGTGCTCCGACACTCGCTTCTTCATCGTCCTGAGTGCGATGACGACGGCAGCCGATGCTAAGGAGAATTCGCTGTTCGAGCACCGCGCGATCTCGGCCTCGATGGATTCGCCAGAATTCGCCCTCCTCACCAATCCCGCTGCGGCCAGGTGAAAACGGGCGTGTTCATACTTCAGCTTGGCGAACTCGGGGAACTCCGAGTAACGTGCGCCAGCGCTGTAGATCCATTGTCCCAGCTCACATTTATGGTCGAGGCTGACTTC
Organism: uncultured Acidobacteriota bacterium; assembly: GCA_963755795.1. GTDB lineage: Bacteria > Acidobacteriota > Terriglobia > Terriglobales > Acidobacteriaceae > Sulfotelmatobacter. The sequence goes on from CAVWLI010000041.1 coordinate 28,718, forward strand.
TGCGGGGTTCAGGCTGAAGTCGTGCTTGGCCAATAAGGTGCGCAGCCGGTGCTTCCACCGGCTGTGGATACTAATCGCTTCGTCAAAATCCATTGCGGGACCTCCGTTGCGACGCTTCCATAGCGAGATAAGCGGGAGAGCGTTGCCCGTCTTTGATATCGGCGGGAAGAGAAGCAAGGATGAGCGAAGGGATCGGCGTGGATGTAACGAACGGATTAGAACAAGTTCAGCAGCGGCCGTTTGTGAGCTTCGATCGTTTTAGTTTCGATCGTTCGTATCGATGCCGAAACCGAGGACTGCCGTGACTTCTACGGGCTGGTCGCCGCGCATGGCGGGCTGAAACTTCCAACTGCGGAGGGCGGCCAGGACTTTCGCGGTCATGTCGGCGGGGCCGGGCTCGCGCACGCGCAAGGCTTGCAGATTGCCGTCGCGATCGAGCGTGCAGCTGAGTACGATGTGGCCGTGGGGCAGGCGGGCGGGAAGGTCGTTGCGGATGCTCTGCGGAGCAGTAATGTCGCCCGGCTGATTGCTGGGCACGGTCTCGCTGAACTCCATGACGACCTGACCCACAGAAGTATCGATGTAGGTAGTGTAGGTTTGGCCTTGAAACAGCTTTTTGTAGGGCTCGAAGGCGCCGCCGGAACTGGCCGTTGCGACAATGGTAACGTCTAAAGTTTTGCTGTGTTTGATCGGAGGAGTGTGCCCAGGAGCGACGACTTCACCGCCGGAGGGATCCGATCCGAAGCTGGGCAGGTTGACAACGCCTTTGCCGCCGCTGATATCGACGCCGGGGACGGCAGGAGAGATCGAGGGCGCGTTTCCGGCCCCGCCCGGTCCGGCGGTGGGCGAAATGCCGTTGCGCGAGTTGGGATCGGAACCGTGTCCGGCGTCAGTGCGTCCTGCGCCTGGGCCCGTACCGTTCAGGCCGCTGCCGGCGCCGGTGCCGCGGCCAATGCTGGCGCCGCTTCCAGCGCCGCCCAAGCCGGGCTTGGCTCCGCCGGAAGGAGACATGGCGAGCGAGCCGGTCGCTCCGTTGCTGGGCAAGCCGATTTTCGGGCCGGGCTGGCTCGAAATTACTGCGCCGGTGTTGGGGACACTGCCTGCGCTGTTGGGTGGGGCGAGATTGGCACCTGCGTCGAGCGGCGCGCCCAGGCCGGTGCCTTTGCGACCCGAACCCGAGGGTCCGTTTCCGCCGCTGATGCTTGGTGGCGGCGGAACGACGTTGTTTGCCAGGAGTGTTCCGGCTGCGGGTCCGGTGGCGCCTGGAGTTTTTCCCGTGCCGCCGCCGGCTCCGGATAGCGAAGGCGGCGGTGGAACGACGCGGGGCGCACCAAGTACCGGAGCAGACCTTACGAGAGTGCGAGTCGTGTTGCCGGAGACTGCAGTCGAAGGCGGCGGAGCGACCACACTCGGAGCTGGCGCTGACATTCCGCTGCGAGTGCCGCTTGTGCTGACCGAAGGCGGAGGTGCGACGACGTTGGCGGCGAGCGAGGTTCCGGCTACGTCCCTGGGACGACTGGCAGGAACCGCCGGCGGCGGAGGAACGACTTCACTGGGGCCAAAGATTTTGCCGATCAGGCTGCTCATTAATGATAACGATCCGCTGGCGGGTTGAGTTGGTGGCGGGGGCACAACGGTCTTCGACGAGTCGGGAATGCTGCCGTTGGCGGAGCGGCGCATGTCTTGCGCAAGGTCAGCCGAGGGCGGCGGGGCGATCACGGCGGGCGCCGGCAAACTCAACTTTGAGTTGCGCGTGGGGGCATGCTCAGGGGCTGATACCGGGGGCGGAATTACGGCCGGGTTCGACATCTGAACCGAGGGGCGGGAAATTTCGCGGGTCACTCCGCCGGGCGCTGGGGGAATCACATTGGCGGCCAGGGCCGGCGTGGAGCGTGCCTGATCGCGAGGCTGATCACGGATGCTGGGCGCGGGCGCTACCACCGATGGATTCAGAGTCGGCGTGACGGAGGTGCGATCGCGGGCCACCTTGGGCGCGGGAGGAATTACGGATGGCCCAAGAGCCGGGGCTACCAGGGTGTGGGTGCCGGAAATGTTGGGCGCGGGGGCGATGAGTGTGGTGCTGAGAGTGGGCGCCGTGAGCGGACGATCGCGGGTGACCGAGGGCGCCGGAGCGATGACGGAATCAAGTTGAACTCCGTTGCGGGTGTAGTCGCGGATTACATCAGGAGCCGGGGCAATGAGCGCTGTGGCCAGGTTGGGTGCGGTGCGGGTCGAGCGCAATCCCTCGACCGGCGGGGGGCCGGGATCGGGCTTGATGGCTAGAAGGTTGGCCACGGCGTCGTGGGTGGGAGGGAGCTTGAGGTTGGGAGCGTCCACGACTTTCGGAACCAGAGTGCCGCCGCGCGCAATCTTAATGGTCTGGGTGGCGTGGTGGGCTTCGTCGCCGCCGGCGCGGCCGGCGGTTCCGGCGGAGGCGCCGCCGAGATCCTGGGTGCGGGGAAGTTCGTCGCCGCTGTAGTAGACGACGTCGTGATGGGAAAATCTGGGGGCAACGAAAGGCCGCAACTCAGCAACTTTTATTTGAATCGCGATGGCGGCGAAGATGAGAAGCGCCTCCAGAAAATAAGAAGGCAGCATGATGCGCAAGGGAATCAGGCCGAAGGGAGCTTCGCCGGCGAGGCGGCGCTCGGAGCGCGCCAGTGCGGGTCCGATCGAGTCGACGAACTCGCGCCAGGGCGATGACCATTCGACCAGCAGTTTCGGGGCGTCGTGCACCTCGATTGCTTCTTCGAGTTGGAGAGTTTCACTCACGCGGGAGTCACAGCAATATTCTTCTTCAATCCTTCGAACGTGATTTCAATTTTATCGCCGACGGCGGTTCCCGTTTCCGCGGCGGTGCTACTCGGTAGTTCCAAGACAGTTGCGGCTTGCGCGCGCACCGGGGCAAAACGCCAGGGCCGCAGGTCGCGCTGGATGTGGATGACCGTCATGGCGCGATCCAGATAGATCACGTCGATGGGAAAGCCCATGCCCAGAGTATGAACGCCATGACAAGGAACAATCCAGAGGCCTGAGCCATTACGGAAGTCACTGGAACGGAGTCCGAGCAGGCCGCGCAGCCGCGTCCAGTGCGTGTCGGCCACCGCCAGCGCCGTGGCGAGGTACGCCTGGCGGGTTTGATTGAAGGCCTGCCCCTGCGAAGAAAAAACCGCCATAAATGCAGATGCTCCCAGAGTGCCGTGCCGATGCCTGCGCGCCCTCTTATTTGGCGCCTGTGACCGGGCCCAGTTGCCGGATCAGTTCGATGACGGCGGGTCCGATCGTGACAAACATAATTGAAGGCAGAACAAATATCACCAGCGGAGGGACCATCTTGATGGTAGTTTTCGCAGCCTGCTCTTCGGCGCGCTGGCGGCGCTCGGTGCGGAGGGAGTCGGAATGCACGCGCAGGGCCTGGGCGACGCTGGTGCCGAAGCGATCGGTTTGAATCAGCGTGCCCACCAGGGAGCGGATGTCGTCAACCCCGGTGCGCTCTACCAGGTTGCGCAGGGCTTCGGCGCGGGGTTTGCCGGCGCGCATTTCGAGGTTGACCAGATGGAATTCGTCGCTGAGGTCGGGATGAGCGTGGTGCAGATCCTGGCCGACGCGCATCAGGGCTTGATCGAGGGCGAGACCAGCCTCCACGCAGATTACGGTGAGGTCGAGGGCGTCGGGGAGGCCCAGGCGGATGCGCTGCTGCCGGTCGCGGATCATGCGCTTCAAGATCAAGCGGGGCAGGAAGAAACCGAGACCGGGAACGCCGACGAGCAGGAAAAGATTGTCGAATCCGGAAAATAGCGCGACCGCTGCAAAGCCGGCGGCCGCCATCAGAATGCGCGCGCCGAAGTAATAGTTGACGTCGATGGCATCGCGAAGTCCGGCCTGAATCAGCCAGGCGCGAGTGCGCGATACGTCGGCGGGAGAGAGCGGGATGGCTTTGCTGAGGGGATCGATCGCCTGCTCGATGCGTTCTCTGAAGGCGGGCTTGTTCTCGGCCTGCTGTTGCTGTCCGCCGCCGCCCAGCGCGCGCAGGCGAGCGCCCAGCAGGGAACTAGGGGTCAGTACGGCCGCGCCGAAGGCGAAGACCGCCCCCACGACGGTGACGAACACGACGACGACCAGGATCAGAGGCAGCATGTGTTTTAAACCTGGATCCGGATGATTTTCCGGATCACGAAATATCCAATGGTCTGCAGCGTAATTCCGGCGACCAGCAGCGTGTGCCCGATGGGATCAGAAAAGAGCGGGCGAATGAAACTGGGGTTCAGCACCATCATGACCACGATGATGATGGGCGGCATCCCCATCAGGAGAGCCATCGTGAGGCGGCCCTGGGCGGTGTAGACGCGCACCTGGCGCTGGATTTTGAAACGCTCGCGGATCACGTAAGACAAGTTGTCTAGAATCTCGGCGAGGTTGCCGCCAGTTTCGCGCTGCAGCATGACGGCGGTGACGAAAAATTTGACGTCGACCAGGGGCATGCGCTCGGTGAGATTGAGCAGGGCGTCGCGGACCGGCATGCCGAATTTCTGCTCTTCGTAGAGTTGGCGGAACTCGCCGGATACGGGTTCAGCGACTTCGTCGGTAATCATTTCGAGGGCGGTGGTGAAGGCGTGTCCGGCGCGAACGGCGCGAGCCAGAGTGTCGATGGCCTCGGGGAAGAGTTCCTCGAATTTTTCGAAGCGCTTGCTGCGCCGGTAGGAGGCGTAGGAGTACGGGAGCACGAAGCCGATGAGCATGGCCACCCAAGCGACCTCGGCGCGCTTGGTGAGTGCGTACGCCAGAAATGTTGCCGCGACTCCGGCCAGCGCCGACAGGCCTAGAAAGTTGCCGGCGCGGATCGACATTCCCGCCTGGGCCAGCATTTTCTGGATATCGGTAACCCGCGCCGACCGCCGCAGCAGGGTGTCAATGGCGGGAATTTGGCTGAGTTGCTCGTCGCGCAGGAGCGCGAGTTCTTCTTCCGCGGCAAGCTCGGGCGCCTTGCGCTCGTTGGCCAGGCGCTCCTTGATGAGGCGGGCCTGGGCGTTGCGCTGGTCGACCAGCGAGCCCAGGGCAAAGGCCGCGACGGCAACCACGACGAAGACGAGAAGCGCAATCAGAGCTGCGGGCATGGCGTTACTTAGACCTCGACTTCAGACTACTTAGATCTCGGTTTTCGATTCAAACAGCGCCGGGCGCAAGCGGGATCCGGAAGTGGCCAGGCGCTCGGCGAACTGCGGACGCACGCCGGTTGCGCGGAATGATCCGCGAACTTTTCCGTTCTCATCGGTGCCGGTGCGGTCAAAGCTGAAAATGTCCTGCATCGCGAGCAAGTCTCCGTCCATGCCGGTAATTTCCGAGATCGTCATAACTTTGCGGGTGCCGTCGGAGAGGCGGGCGATCTGCACGACGGCATGCACGGCGGACGCGATCTGGTGACGGACAGCGCGCTCGGGAATGTTGAGATTTGCCATCGACACCATGTTCTCGACGCGAGCCATGGCGTCGCGCGGGGAATTGGCGTGGACGGTGGTGAGCGAGCCCTCATGGCCGGTGTTCATGGCCTGCAACATGTCGAAGGCTTCCTCGCCGCGCACCTCGCCAACCACGATGCGATCGGGGCGCATACGCAAACTGTTGATGACCAGTTGCCGCTGACGAACTGCGCCTTTGCCTTCGATGTTCGGCGGGCGGGTTTCGAGGCGGACTACGTGCTCCTGCTTGAGCTGCAATTCGGCGGCATCTTCGATGGTGACGATGCGGTCGGAGTTGGGAATGTAGCCGGAGAGCACATTGAGGAGCGTGGTTTTGCCGGCGCCAGTTCCGCCGGAGACCAGGATGTTGAGCCGGCCCTTGACCATGGCGGAAAGCAATTCGAGCATCGACTCGGTGAGAGTTTGATTCTCGAGCATCTGGCGGGCAGTAACGGGCTCGCGTCCGAAACGGCGGATGGAGAGGCAGGGGCCGTCGATGGCCAGCGGAGGAATGATGGCGTTGACGCGCGATCCGTCGGCCAGTCGGGCGTCGACCATGGGAGACGATTCATCGACGCGCCGCCCGACGCGCGAAACGATGCGCTCGATGATCTGCATGAGGTGCACGTTGTCTTTGAACGACAGGCCGGTGAGTTCGAGCTTGCCGGCGCGCTCAATGTAGACACGGTCGAAACGGTTTACGAGAATGTCGGAGACGGTGTGGTCTTTGAGCAGGGGCTCGAGCGGGCCGAGGCCGAAGATTTCGTCGAGAATTTCGCGCGAGAGCCGCTCGCGCTCGGCAAAGCTGAGAGGCACGACTTCGCCGTTGACCGCTTTGCGGATGACGACCAGCACTTCGTCGCGCGCCGAGTCGCCGGAGGTCTTGCCCAGTTTTTCGAGATCGAGGAGGTCGAGGATCTTGCGATGCAGATCGGCTTTTACCTGCTGGTAATCGGTGCGCTCGAACGATTGAAGATTTGCCATGAGGTCCCTGAAATCTGTTTCCTAAAGTCCGTTCCCTTAAAGTCTGTGCCGCTGAAAAAACTCTTCTCTATGTCGGCGGCATTCCCCAGCGGCTAAAGCCGCGATTGATTTCGGACTCCTTGCGGCGCGGCTAAAAGCCGCGCCCTTTCAAAACATGGCCCGAATTTGAGCGCTTTCAAAAACATGGCCTGAACTTGAGGCCTTTCAAAACATGACCCGAATTTGAATTCTTCGGCAAGGTGCTAAGCTCTCAGACCGACTTGAATAAAGACCACGCCCCGCGCTTTACGTCGGCGTCATTGCGTGTCAATTCCTGGGCCAGTCCGGCGAAGCAGCGGGCGATCTCGGAATTTCGCTGGTCCATGACCGGCGTGCCCCGATCGATGGCGCCTGATATGGCGAAATACTGGTTCGGGATGCGCCAGATCAGTTTGGCGCCGACGGCGGCCTCGGCGTCGGCTTCACTGAAGCCCGCCACCTTGCGAAACCGGTTGAGTACCAGGCGGACGCGGTCTCGGCTCCCAGACTCGCCCAGATACTGCTGGACTTTGGCCGCGCTCCAGAGCGATGCCACGTCGCTGCAGGCCACCAGCAAAACGGTTTCTGAAAGGCTGGCGATGAGACGGCTGGCGGCGTCAAAACGCGACGACGCGTCGACCACAACGTAACGGTAATGCGTCACCAGCATGTCGAAGAGCTTGACGAATTCCGCGGTGGAAGGATCCACGGCGGCGGGGACGTTGGTTCCGGCCAGCAGTTGCAGGCCGCCGCTGTGGCGCGTCATGAAGCTTTCGAGCAGGGAAGCGTCCATGCGGTGAAGATTGCGAGTGGCGTCGGCCACATTGAATCCGGGCTTGAGATTCATGTGCAGCGCAGCATGGCCGAGCGGAGCCATGTCTACCATGGCAGTCTGTCCGTAGTCGGACTGCAAGGCCAGGGCCAGATTGACGGCCACCGTGGTCGCGCCGTTTCCGCCCTTCGCGTTGATGACCGAGAAGACCTTGCCGCGAATGCCTTCCTGGCGGCCCCGGCGTTGCGCGGCCTGCAAGCGCACGAAGGCGTCAATCAAGTCGGCGGTGTTGGCGGGACGTTCGATGAATTCCCGCGCTCCGGCCCGCATGGCGTTCACGATGACTTGCGGCTGGTTGAGGTTGCCGAGCGCAAAGATGGCGGCGTCGGGCATTTCCTGATGCAGCAGTTCAATGGCTCGCAGACCGAGAGGAGGATTGTCGGCGGGAATGTCGACCAGGGTCACGTCGGGATTGGCAGTTCGCACGCGCCGGGTTACGGGATCGGAAGGGGACACGGGAAAACTGGCGCAGGTGTGAACTGTGCGGGCCACACTGGTGCCATCGACGAGCACCTGCAGCACGGCGCGCTGCTCGTTGTCGGTAGCGACAATGACGACTGACAGTTCTGGCATACCCTGCGTATCTCCGGCTACTTCCGAATCACTTGACTGCGGCTTTTCCTACCGGCCCGTGGTGAAAGTCCTGCGCCCAAACCCAGCGCCTAAAGGCGCGTTCGTAACAGCGCATTTGCGGTATGCCTGAAGGCATACCCTGATACGAATCGCTAACTACATCGCTGTACGAATCTCTAGTACAAATCGCTATTACAAATCGCCGGTACAAATCGCACTTTCAAGGCGGGCTGTTACGCCGCCTATTTACTCTTGTCGAACCTACCGTCGTCCAAGAAAGGTTTGGGATTTTTGGGCAGCGGAGGCTGCTCGCCGCTGGCAGAAATCCGATGCACCGTGCACAACACCATCAGTTCTGAATTGCTTTTCTGCAAACTTTTGCTGCGGAAGAAATTTCCCAGGATCGGAATGTCGCCGAGCCCGGGAATCTTGTTGTAAATGTCGGTCACGCGGTTATCCATGAGGCCGGCGATGACAAAGCTCTGGCCATCCTGCAATTCAAATTCAGTTTCGGCTTTGCGGGTGCTCAAGGCGGGGATGGTGAATCCGGAAATAGTCAGCGCATCCGCGAAATCGAGCGTGCTTACCTCGGGCGCGACCTTCAGATGAATATTGCCGTTCGGCATAATGACCGGAGTGAACTGCAGGCGCACGCCGAATTCCTTGAAGGAAATAGTAACCGCGGTGAAGCCCTGGCCAGGCTGCACGATGGGGAAGGGAAATTGACCTCCGGCGAGAAAGCTGGCCTCCTTGCCGTTGACCGCAATCAGATTGGGTTCGGCGAGAATCTGCAGAAGATTCTTGGATTGCAGTGCCTCGATGACCGCGCCGAAGTTAATGTCCTGGCGAAACAGAAAAAGGTTGAGAACGTTATTGATCGTCGAAGTGGAAGTGGTGTTGGTGGCGGGATTCTGCCCGCCCGGGGTCAGGGTCTGAGTTCCGAAGCCGCCATATTGGCCTGTCGACACGGTGCCAAAGGTATTAGCCCCGCCGGTGGAAACGAAGTTGACTCCCATCTGGGCCATGGCGGAGCGGTCCACTTCCGCGAACTTGACCTGCAGCAAGACTTCCTGGGCGCCGAGCGGGCCGAAGGTCAGCACGTTAATGACTTTTGGAGAATAGGCGCTGGCCAGTTCACCCGCGCGCTTGAACACGTCCTCTGTCGAAACGTGCCCAGAGAGCACGATGCCCGCGCGCGATGGCGTAATCGTGATTTGCTCATCAGGAAACACGCGGCGCTCTTCTTCGGCGCAGGCGCTGACATCCACGTCGACGCGAAGATCGAAGCTGCGCGAGCGCTCCAGTTCGTCCCAGATCAGCAGGGAAACTTCTCCCGGAGCCTTGCCATGAACCAGAATCTGCGTGGGGGTGATGGGTTGGACGGACGCGATACTCTCGTCGGTGACCGAAATGCGGCGCAGGCGTTCGGTCGTATTGATCAGCAGCGACTTGCCCACCATGACCCGCAGGGGCGCCGATCCCTGAGGCTGTTGAGACTGCGGAGGAAGGTTTGTGGTCTGGGTGCTGTTGGGCGCTTGAGACTGGGCGGGCGTATCCGCCTGCTGTTGCAGGGTTTCGGAAAAGGCGGGCACGACCAGGGCGGCGAGCGCCCAGACTCCTAGCACCCAGGCCCCGAGCAACGACCGGCAAACTTTCATTTTCAGATTCCTCTCCCTGTGAGGAAACGACTCAAGCTTGGTTCCGTCAAGCTCGGTTCTGCGTGGAAGAGTTGGACTCATCGCACTCAATTGGTCCCGCAATTCTCCTCCGAACACTTCACGACTTCCGGTTTCTTGTCGCCGTGGTAGACCTCAATGCTGATGCCGATGGGGGCGGGCGCAGGAGTCGGCGTTTCTTTTTTGGCCACGGTGCGGTGAACGACGGGGGTTACGACGGGGGCAGCCGCGCCTTTATAGAGTCCTCTGGAGCTGGAAGCTGGCACATCGTCCTGCCGGGTGTCGAGCGGATTACGCAGCGCGAGTTGTATTTTTCCTTCCAGGCTGGCGAGAGTGAGGCGCTGGGCATCGTCGGGGGAAACCAGCAGCGTGATGACGGCCGTATTCTGGGCCTCACCCGTTGCAGTTCGTTCTAAAGTGTGGCCGGAAGCCAGAACGGCCACATTCTGCAGAACGGTCGTGGTCTCCTGCTCGCCGGTCGTGCCTGGTGCTCCGGTGAGCAGGACGTCCACGCGAGTACCGGGGGTTACGAATCCCGCCACGGAGACGACTTCATTGACTTTTACAGAAACAGCCCTCATTCCGGGAGGGATCAGCGAAGGCAGTCCGGATCCGGCATTTTCGGCGGCCAGGCGGTTGGGCAGAATAAATTCGCCCTTGGAAATGGGAATGATGACGCCGTGCCCTAAAACCTCGGAACGTTTGCGGGGCGCGCCCGGTGGCAGATCGGCGGCGGGAATGCGGATGATTTTGATATCGTGCTCATCCACTCTGGCGCCGACCTGGAGGTCGTCAGCCGCCACGATCACTTCCACGCCGGCATCGGCGCTGCCGGACTTCGATTGCAAGTTCTTGTAGACGTACACACTTGCGAGGAAGCCAAGCGCCAGAGCCAGAACTCCGATCATCAACAAGCGTGTGCGGTTCATGCTGCTCCCTTACCAAGCCAACTTCCGCCGGCGCAACCGATTGCCAGCGAATCCTTGCATCGTTGCACCGTTTTCGATCTGCTGTCTACTGAATGGAACTGGCGACGGAGGAGAATACGGTATTGGCGCTGGACCCGATGAGTTGAACGGTTCCAACCACAATGACCAGAATGACCGCCAGCATCACTGCGTATTCCGCGATGTCCTGTGCTTCCTGTTCGCACCATAGTCTGCGTACAAGTTCCATATGCATACCTCGTTTTTATGCTTTTCGAGATCGAGTGAAACACACCCGTCCGAACTACGACCGGAACTGCCCAGGATTTGCCCACTCAGCTAAGGGTAATCATACCTTGCAAAATGACCGAAAGGTCGTAATTTATTGCATACCTGGAGCAAAAAAGATTACTGCCGTGCAAGCCCGTCGGCCACTCAAGAAGGTCAAAGCAGCCCCATCAGAAATCCTGAAGGGTTTAGGTTTAGGGCTGCGATCCTGAAGCCCTCTGGTTGTTCGCCGAACTGCCGGGGAACAGCATACTGCTTAAACCCAAAACCAAAGCAACCGGTAGGACAGGGCTTGTGTAGAGTGGAAGCTCCCAAAACCGCAGCAAGTTGTGGGCAGGAAATTTTATCGCTGCCACGAGCAGGGCAAAGGCAGCGATCCACGGCCAGGCCAACAGTGCCCAGGTTCCGGCAAGGGCTAACCGCCGGAGGGTACCGGTTGACGAGGGCAAGGTTCGACTCTGAAGCAGGCACAAGATCCCAGGGAGCAACAATAGCTGCGCGTGGGGAGCTAAGGTCGGAATAATGACCAGAGTCGCTGCCAGCACGAGACTCGTGACAACCATAAAATCCGGGGAATCCGAGGGATGCAATCGATACTTCCAGCAAAGAGCCAGAACTGCGAGCAGCGCGAAGGCGGCGACGATCGGCCCCCAGGTGGGAGTGAACCACACATCGAGGAGAGAATGACCGTAAGTGTAATGGCGATAGGCGCGAACCACCCTCAGGAAACCAGGAATCCAGTTCGGCAGCAGCCATTCGCTGACCCCGACCAGCAGGAACATGCTGGCGAGAAAGCTCCAGGCCAGTGGGCGTCGACGGCGCCAATCACCCACGGTCCAGATGGCAAGCCAGGGAATCAATGCGATCACGAACTGTGGTTTGAATGTCGAAACCGCCAGCATTGCCCCCGCCAGCACCAGATGGTCGGTGAAGAGCAGAAAAAATGTGATGGCAATGAAAAAGGCGGCGAGGAGGCTCGGGTTCTGGAGTTTGATCGCCTGCAAGGCGGGGAAACTCCCCAGAGTGAAAACAGTCACGGCGAGCAGGATTAGAGGATGCCGCCGGAACCGCGCCAGACGGACCCAAACTGTAATGTTGAACAGCGTGGCCAGGATCGAGACCGAAAGAAATACCTTCTGCGCAGCGGAAAACGACAAGTAAACCGTCGGCCAAAGAAGGAGGGCAATGTACGGTGGGTAGGCAAATCCACCGCCGATGCCGGAAGGATCTTGCGAATCGGATGTCAGTGGTGCGGCGTAGATTACGGTTTGAATTTCGTGAGCGACTTCGGGCGAATATGGATTGCGACCGTGCAAGAGAAGTTCGTGCGCTCCCCACCATGGCGCGTAGAGATCGTTAAAATGCGCGGGCTGATTGGCGCTCCAGATCTGACCGACGTAGTAGGCCATGCTGCCGCCGGAAACAAGGCTGAGCAGCAGCCACCAAACCGGCTTGGCAAGGAGTGGGGAATTCTTCATTCCATGGTTATCCTAATTGGTTGGTCAGCCTATGTTTGATCACCCTGTGTTTGATCCCGGGCGCTGGCGTACCGGACTCGGCGCCCATCCCGCGAAACGGACCGGCGGTGATCGCAAGGGCAAGCGCGGCGACAGGCAGGCCAACGATGATATCGATCACATAATGCTGTTCGAGCATTAGGATTGCGGCCAAAAGCACCAGATCGTAAGCCGCCAGAGCGACTACCATGCGTTTAAAGCCTCGCAGAAACCAAAGCACAACCAGGGGTTGCACCACGTGCATGCACGGCAAAGCAATGAAGTAGTCGGTAGAAATGCGGGAGATGGGTTGATGCTGCCAGAGCGCCGTCGCGTGTTGGATCAGCGTCTTTTGCAGGGTATAACACTGGAGACTGGCGGGAAAGCGCGAGAAGTGGGCAGGGCAGAGGTAGTAAGGTCCTTGTGCGGGCCAGAGGTAGAAGATAGCCAGCGCGAAGTAGTAGGACAAGAGTATCGTTCCGACAAACTGCAATGCGCGGGCTCTGCCGTTGCAGAGGGCGACCACGATAAGGGTCGCTCCGATCTGGGGAAACATTCCGAAGTAGACGAATTCCAGAGCCCGAAAAAATACTAGCGGGAAGACCCGGATCGCCCAGTGGGTGAGTTCAGAAACCGAGTGGCCCAGCAGCAGCCAGCGGTCGATGGCGGCGAGGGCTGGGTCGGTCGCAAAATTGAAGCGAACCGAAACGATGGCGTAGTTGTAAGCGAGAATCATCGCAAATCCGAAAAACAGATAGGCCGCAGGAGCGAAAACCGCCTCTGCGGCATGACGCAATCCCGGTGCCTTTTGCCGGTTGAGCACCTCGATTACGGCGGCCGCATCGACGCCCAAGACCAAAGCCGTCGTCCAGTTGCAGCTAGTCGCCCAAACAAGAATGGCAAGAAAGAGGAGAAGGAGAACGATGCGAAGAGGGTTGGCGCGATAGGATGCCCAAAAAGGTGCCAGGGTTTGGTCACGAGGCAGACCGATTATGCACAGGAGGACTGCCACGAACATGGATTCCGCGGCCAGAACAAGCCAGTAAGCCACGGCGAGAGTCATCCAGTCGAATTTGAGCGGAAGGTGCTGGCTGCGCAGAACCGGGATGAGCGCCAGACCCAGCGCCAAACTCACCCAGCAGTGCCAGTAGCGTGGTTTCATCGGGCTGTTTTTTGAGATATCCACGAAGAAAGGTTCTGGAGTCCAAACCATCAAACGCGAGCCAGACTCCCAGCAGAATCCGGGGTCGGGACATTGCTTCGTGGTTTTCGCAAGAGCACCACGACCAACATAGGTAGATAGAGCAAGATCACCGTACAGCGACCGACTTCGGTAAAACTATGCGGAGTGTGATACCACCGCCAGATCCCTGCGCCCCAACTAAAAAATACGGTCCAGACGAATTCACGACGCGATTGGGGAATCAGCCAGAGTATAAAGCTGTCGTAGAACCAGCGCTGCGGCATCAGCGCGGCCAGCATCAGGAGCCGAGCGTCGCGGTCCCGGTAACGGAGGAGCGCGAGGAAAAGCAGCGGCCCGGGAAGAACGAGAAAAGGATAGAAGTGATCGTAGTTGCCAATCTGATGCAACCAGAGCCGGGGCCAGTTTGGCCTCACGGCGAGGCTGACCGCCGCCAGCACAGCGCAGGCTGCGACTCCGCGCAGGCTGATCCGCGTCAGGAATACGGGCAGGCCAATCTGTGGTTTCGCCATGGTTGCGGGCAGGAGCAGCGGGAAAAACGCGGCGGCGCAGATGATGGGCGACCATTGTACGGTGAGGATTCCCGCCCAATAGGGATAGGCGAGGAAGATCAACAGTTTGCCATAGCCATGGCGGGTGAGACCGAAGGCCAAAAGAGACGAACTGATTCCCCAGAACATCCCAGCCGCAACCTCCGGTGTGAGGCGCAGAAAAGGAAGCGCAAAAAAACCAGCGGTGAGCGGATATAGTTGGAGCGGCGTGTCGTACGCATTCTGACCGCTAACCAAGCATCGCGCTAGGCGGATCGCCCAGCGGAAGTCAGCCGCATCCTGATGGAGGTGCATCATCAGGAACCAGCAGAATGTGCCACTGAAGAGCCCAATTGCGGCCGAGACTGCGATGCGCCATCGCATGAACAATTTTGCTCACACAGTTGTAACATGAAGCGGCCGGTGGGGATTTGCTGCCGGAGCTGATTGAAGAGAAAGCACGCTACTTTGCGGAATCTCGCGCCCTTCATCCTCGCGCTCGCTCTAGCCGTTACGGCCTCGGCCAGCACATGGTTTTACGCGGACCGGATTCTGGTCGCTCAACAGGTTGCTGACGCTGCTGCGCACGGAATGCCACGCGGCAATTTGTCGGACCTCTACCCGCGCTGGCTGGGAGCCCGCGAACTGCTCCAGAGCGGGCGCAATCCGTATAGCGCGGAAGTAACTCGCGAAATTCAGCAGGGATACTACGGGCGACCAATCGATCCCGGGCGTCCCGACGATCCCAAGGACCAGCAGGGGTTCGCCTATCCGGTTTATGTAGTGTTTCTTCTTGCGCCGACCATTGAACTCCCGTTCGATGCGGCACAGCTTGGTTTTCGCTGGCTGCTGGTCGGACTGGCGATGGCGAGCGTTCTGCTCTGGCTGCGCGTTCTCAGATGGAGGCCATCCTTCGGAACAACACTGATTTTCATCGTGCTCTCCCTGGGCTGGTTGCCCATGGTGCAAGGAATCAAGCTGCAGCAATTGAGCCTGCTGGTTGCAGGGTTGCTTGCGGCCTGTGGGGCACTTCTGGCTGGCGGTTGGCTTTTCTGCGGGGGAGCGTTGTTGGCGCTGGCGACGATTAAACCGCAACTGACGTGGCCACTTGTCTTGTGGCTGTTGCTGTGGGCCGGCAGCGACTGGCGGTCGAGGCGGCGCTTCCTGTTCGGTTTTGGCGTGGTCATGCTGCTTCTGCTGGGTGGAGCAGAACTGGTGCTGCCCGGTTGGTGGGGCATGTTCATCGCGGCCATCGAACAATATCATCGGTACACTCAGAGCCAGTCAGTGCTCACCGTAATGTTTGGTCCGGTTGCGGGAGGGATTCTTGGCGTGTTGAGCGTTGTGGCGTGCGCGGTGTGCGTCTGGGGTTTACGCGCAGAATCCGCTTCCGCGGAGGCGTTTGGACAAGCCACCAGCCTGATGATGGCCCTGACGGTATTCATCATTCCCATGTCTGCGGTCTACAACCAGGTGCTGCTGGCGCCGGCAATTCTGGCGTTGTACAGGAGCGAGCGCTCGGGCACCCCCGTCTTGCCGGCGATCCGGTTGGCGCGTGGCATCGGCGGCATTTTGCTGGTGTGGCCGTGGATCGCCACGCTGGCACTGAGCGGAGCCTACCCCTGGCTGACTGCGGAACTGCGACAAACCGTTTATATGCTGCCGTTTTACTCGAAGCCCTTTTACCCGACCTTCATGCTGCCGGTATTCGTCTTCGGATTAGCGCTGCTGAACACGTTTATGAGCCAAGCTGGTCCCTTGCGGGAGAGAGCGCCCGCAGAGTAGTCTGTTCGAGCAAGCGCAGTTGCTGCGCGCGCGACGTCTGTCGTCCCCCGAGAAGGCGAACAGCGCGCAGATCGCTAATCACGATTGACCCGTCGACTATCCGTCATCCATGGCCCTGAACGCAATCAGTCATCATAGTGCTGGCTCCGGTGTATTCCCCGCCCTTGTGTTTGTGCAGGGCAGTGAGCAGAAGAACATCGTCCTGAACCGCACGCCGTTTACGGTTGGGCGGAAAGTCGATAAGGATCTGGTGATTGCCGACCCCCGCGTCTCGCGCGACCATGCCCAGATCATGCAGGAGGGGCAGGATTTTTTTCTTGTCGACCTGGGCAGCAAGCACGGTACGTTCGTGAACGGAGAGCGCGTTCAGCGCCAGAAGTTGGAGCGCGGCGACCGGCTGGAATTTGGAGCGCGCGATTCGGCCTACATTTTATTTAATCCGGCGCACAACACTTCCAACACGGCACGCGAGTTTCTCAGCCAGATCTCCGGCATTCAGATCAAGCAGGAAGCGACGGATCTTGAAAAGCTCACGCTGTTTCTGGAAGCGGCGCGCAAGCTGAATACGGCGGGAGTGCTGGACGAGATTCTGATGACCATGCTCGACGTCACGTTGCAACTGACGCGGGCCGAGCGCGCGTATGTTTTTCTGAAGGACGAAGAAGGGAAGTTGCGGCTGGCCGCCGGCCGCAACTCCAAGAAGGAGCCGCTGCTCGACGACAAAACCATTTCGCATTCGATTCTGGAAGAATCCATGCGATCGAACTCCGAATTCCTGGAGACCGATACCAGCCAGTCGCTTGATTTGGCCGGTCGTCAGAGCGTTGTGGCCTACGATCTTCGAACCGTGGTTTGCATCCCGCTGCGCAAACTGGTGGTACAGTCGACGCGCGACGCGCAGACTCCGCTGCATGCCGCGGCTTCCTCCGAGGCCATGGGAGTTCTCTACGTGGACTCGCGCTTCGCCTCGCGCGATATTGCCGGCGTGGGCAAAGACATTTTGCACGTGATCGCGACGGAAGCGGCCTCGCTCATTGAGAACGCACGGCTGGTGCAGGCGGAGGAAGCGGCCCGGCGCTACCAGCAGGAATTGGCCATCGCGGCCAGCATTCAGCAGCGCCTGATGCAGGTGAAGATTCCCGAAGTGCCTTTTGCGCGACTGCGCGGCAAGAATCTTTCTTGTAAAGAAATTGGGGGCGACTTCTTTGATGCCGTGAACACGAAAGAGGGGCTCGCGGTTGTGCTGGCCGACGTAAGCGGCAAGGGGGTTTCGGCGGCGCTGCTGGCTTCGACCTTGCAGGGGATGATCTATTCGCACCTGAGCGCGGGAGTGCCGCTGCTCGAGGTGGTGTCGAACGTCAACCGCTTCTTCACGGAAAAGCTGGTTGGGGAAAAATACGCGACCGTGCTGCTGGTGCGGTTGCGGCGCGATGGCGAACTCGAATACGTAAACTGCGGGCACGTGCCGCCGCTTCTGGTGTGCGGCGGAGAGGTGATCCGACCTCCACACGGGAATGTGCCGGTGGGCCTGCTGGCCGATGCCACGTTCGAGAGCTCGACCTGTCAGATGAAATCGGGCGACCGTTTCATTCTGGTGACCGACGGCGTCACCGAAGCGGAAAACGCCATGGGCGATTTCTATGAAGACTTCCGACTGGAGGCTGCGGCCGCCAAGTCGCCGACGCTGGAAGGGATTTTCTCCTCGGTGACGGAATTCTGCGCGGGCAATCCGCTGAGCGACGACTGCACGGTGGTTGAGCTGTGCTACACCAGCGTGGAACAGTAGGGCAGAATTTCGTCTCCGCCTCTGCCCGGCTGGGCGCGATTACTCGTAACGCAACGCCGCCATAGGATCGACCCGCATAGCGCGCCGAGCCGGGATGTAGCTGGCCATCAGCCCGACAGAAGCAAGGACCCTGGCACATGGCCGAAATCCACCACTGCCTGGCTGAAAACAACCAGCGTAAGTCAATCAAAAGAACGGAACTATTGCCCGTTTCCAGGGTTCAGCCTAGTAGCAGGAATTCTGGGAGCATCATGAAAACCAAACTGTCGAAAGCGCTTTTTGCCGCTGTGTTGACGAGCGCTATGGCGCTCGGGGCTGACACTTCCTTGTGGGCGCAGGACCAGTCGATGGACAAGCCATCAGCGGGTATGAGCATTCAGGTGGATCAGGCACCGCCGCCAGAGCAGACTGCGCCGCAATACAATGCGCCGGACCAGAGCGCGCCTCAAGATGTCGCGCCTCGATCGCTGCAAGATCAAACGCCGCAAGATCAAGATGCATATCAAGACCAGGCGCCCGCGCCTGCAGCGGGGTCGAATCAACGGCAGTACACACAGTTGCCTCCGGAGCAATTGAACAAGCTGGTGGCTCCGATCGCGTTGTATCCCGATGCGCTGGTGGCGCAGATACTGGCCGCGTCAGCGTATCCAACGCAGATCGTAGAGGCGAACCGGATGGCACAGGAGAACCCGGGGCTGAAGGGACAGGACTTGGCCCAAGAAGTGGACCGGCAGGATTGGGATCCGAGCGTGAAGTCTCTGGTGGAGTTTCCTACCGTGCTGGCGAACCTGGACAAGGATTTGTCGTGGACGTCGGAGCTGGGCGAAGCGTATCAGAACCAGCCGGATGACGTGATGCAGGCGATCCAGTACCTGCGTCATAAGGCGCACGACGCGGGCAACCTGCGCAGCACGCCGCAGGAGCGCGTGTACGACGATGGGTCGAACGTCGACATTCAGCCGACGGATCCGAATGTGGTGTACGTGCCCACTTACAATCCGGCGTATGTGTACGGATATCCCGTAGGCGTGTGGCCTGGATTTTATCCGTGGTGGGGATTTGGCGGCCCGGCCATTTCGTTCGGCTTTGGCTTCCCGATCGCGCCGTTCTTCGGCTTCGGTTGGGGATGGCCTGGATGGGGTATCGGCTGGGGCTTCCACGGTGGAGTCTTTTTCGGCGGCCACCCTTGGGCCTACCGGGGCGGAGCGTTTTATAACCATGCCGCCTTTATGCACGGAAATTATCGCGGATTCTCTTCCGCGCGTGGCGGATTCGGAGCGCGCGGGTTTGCGGGTCGCGACGGGCGCGGGTTTGGCGCGGGCCGCGGATATGCGGGCACATCTCGAGGCTATGCGGGAGCGTCCCGCGGCTTCGCCGGCAGCAATCGCGGGGCAGCGTTTAACCGGGGCGCGCAAGGTAACCGAGGCTACGCCGGCAGCCGGGGATTCTCCGGCGGCCAACGCGGTTTCGCTGGACGATCAAGCGCACCACGCGCTGGTGGTTTCAGCGGCAGCGGCGGCGGTCAGTCGCGCGGATCCTCTTCGCATGGAAGCTTCGGCGGTTCGCACGGCGGCCACTTTAGTGGCGGACATGCCAGCGGCGGGCACAGCAGCGGCGGCGGCGGGCACAGTGGCGGGGGACACAGTGGGGGCGGACACGGCGGCAGGCGCTAAGCGTCCCATGTAGTCATCACCGTTCCAGCCCAATATCGAAGGCCCCGCTCTCACGAGCGGGGCTGTTTTGCTTAGACGATCTGGGTGGCGGCCGCTTCTATATGGTTCGGTCGTTATTGTTCGGTCATTCCTAGCCGTTTGCAGCGCAACGCGGCAAGTTCGGTATCAGGGGCCCATGGTTGATCAAGGACGCAACCGCGCCTGGCGATATGCCGGGGTTTGTGGCCGGTGGTGATTGGCTCGCGTTCGCCGGGCTCACCGGAAGTAACGGTTACAAAACAGCGATTGCAGCAAGTTCCGCTCAGCTCTTCTCGACGGTGACGGTGTAGTCGGTGCCTTCCCAGCGATTCTCGGCGGGCCAGAAGAAAGTGAAAACCACGTGGCCTCCCGGCGGTAATGACGCAGTCGGAAGATGCAGAGTGTAGATGCCGAGGCCGGTGTCGCGGGTGTCGGTGTCGTGGGACGACTTCCAGGCGTCGATGCTCCAGCGCACGCGGGCGGGTGTGAGCAGGGCGATGCGCAGGAGTTGGTTGCTTGGAATGGTACGGATTTTATTGTTAAACCTCCAGCCGCAGTGTGGCCGCCCACGTTTCTCAATCAAATAGCGTTGTACGGTTTGCGGGGGCTGATCGAAGATCTTGTTGTCGCGAATCGAGCGGCGCAGCTTGATGTACTCGGAGTGTGCCCAGACGAGCGGGCAGGCCGAGCCCGTGGGCTTGCCGCGGAAAAGTTCGAAGGCAGGAAGGTCGGCGGAGTCCCAGACTTGTTCGGGCAGCGCGCGGCTCTTTCCGACGGTCGAGTTTTCCATGACGGTCAGGAGTGCTTCGGCCTCATCGCGGTGCCCGCCCGCGAGACAATAGTGCGCGCGTTCTCCGGCGAGCAAGGGCCACGGCCGGCCAATGCCGGTTCCGTCGAAGGCCGAGCCGTCTTTGTGTTCGCCGTAGCCGTCGCCGTTGTAGCGATACCAGCAGGGGCCCTGAGGCAACTCGACCGCAAGCAGGGCGTCGATGGCGCGCAGCGTATTCAGAATGCGCGGGTCGTCTGCTGCTCTCAGGCCAAAGCGCACCAGCGCCAGCGCGTCGGGGCTGATGATGTGGTAGGCGCGGTCACCGTCCGGGCCGCCGTCCGGGCCGGGCGGACGGTTCTTGATGGGGACGAAGCCTTGGGTGGGGGACGCGGCCACGTCGGTAAGCGGTGGTGCGATGCGGACGTAGTAGCCGTCGATGCCAAGTTGCTGTGCCAGGTCACCTCCGGTGGCATAGACCCAGCGTTCGATACTCTCGTTCCAGGCGTCGGCCGTGTCGCGCAAGGTGGGAGCCATTTCGCTGTGGCCGGTGAGTTCGGCGATGTCGGCCGCGGCCAGCAACGCGGAAATCTCGGCAGCCAGGGTGAAGGGCGAGTAGCCCGCGTCTTCTTCCCAGCGATCCTGTTGCGTGACCGGACCGTTGCGCAGAATAAAGCTGGCTGCATTACGCACCATCGGCCACCAGCGGTCAAGCTTGCCCAGAGCGCCCGGAGCCTGGCGGCGCAGCAGATCGAGCAGCAGGATGGGGAAGGCGGTTTCGTCCATCTGGATGCCGCTCCAGTAAGGGCGCCCGTCGAGCCAGAGATTCTGGGCCCAGTTGCCGGCGGCTTCCTGCGTGGACTCCAGATAGCGCAACACCCGGGCTGCGTCGCCGACCGCTCCGGAAGCGAGCAGCGCGCCTGCGGTTTCGACCAGATCGCGCGGCCAGACCAGATGGTAGCCGCCGAGGTCTTCATCGCCTTTGTTGAAACCCCAGGGAATGGAAAGGCTGGCGATGATGCCGCCGAGAAAATCCTTGGACTCATGAGTGCGCAGAACGGCGGTGGAGGCGCGATACAGATCGTACTGCCGCAACGGCTCATCGAGCTTAATCAGGCCGCTCTGCCATTTGTGCCACTGCAATACGTACTGCTCGCGACTCTCCTCATAGCTTTCGAGAAGGGAGGAGCGCGCGTGCTGTCCTGCCTCCGTCCAAATTCCGCCGAAGCCGAGGGCGAGCACGAACTCGCCCTTGCAGGCGGCGAGATCGATTTCTCCGGTAAAGGCAATGTTGCCGTTCTCCGCGCGCGTATATTCCCACTCCATTTGGAAGTGCTGAGAAATATCCTGCCAACCATCGGAGGTACCAACGAATCCCACCGAGGTCTTCCGCCACGGCGCCGAGGACGCCAGGGCCAGAGACACGTCGTCGCGCTCGGCAAAAAACATGGGATAGCCTTTGTAGTCGCCGATCCAGCCGGTGTTGCCGGAGCCGAAATTTGCCAGGTGCGGCGAGAGTAGAGCGTAGAGGTGATAGTCGGAAAGCTCGCCTTGCAAGGGTTCGAAGCGGACTTTCTGCAGAACCACGTTGCGGTAGGGATCGGTGAGGACTTCCTTGTAGATGCGGTAACGCCCGCTGTGGCACGCATTCATCAGCTCATACACGGGAATTCCAGGTTCGATGGGATAGTCTTCAAAAGTGCAGTGGCGTTTTTCTTCGGAGAAGAAATCGAGGCCATTGGTCACTATGAATCCCATGTCGCGGGTGCAGGCCTGGTCCACGCGGGGAAAGTAGACTTCATTGAGGATGCCGTGACTCAGGGTGAACCAGACTTTGCTGTGCCGGTTGAGGGCGGTGCCGACGCCCGATTTGGCGCTTGACGTCCAGCGCGGGGGAATACCTGGCCAGCCCGGAGCATAGCGTGCGGCGGAATCAGTCATGAAGCCTCTTGCCTTTCTTCTGTCCTGCTCTTGTGTTGCTCTTGACTTCAGGCCGGGATGCTCCCCGACTGAATTTGACAAAGTTTTTACAGCCTTCGACTCTCGCCGGTGCGGCGGGCGTCATCACTTAATAGTGACCTTTAGTTTAGCGGAACGAAGAGAAGTAAATTGCAACTCGCGACCAAACAACGATAATAGGATCGCATCAGAACACACGGCAGAAGCGCGGAAACATGTTTATAAAATTCGATGCACGGACGTGGAGAATAGTAGCAGTGTTGTGGACCTGTTGCGCTTTGGGCTTGCTGGCGCGAGCTGTGAATGCTCCGAGACCAGCCGCTGTGTCTCCGCTCGAGCATGGCTTTTCCGGACTCTACAATCTCGATTTTGCCGGCGCACAGAAGGACTTCCAGACCTGGGAACAACTGCATCCCGATGATCCGGTCGGGCCGGTGAGCGAGGCGGCCGGGTGCTTGTTCTCCGAGTTCAACCGGCTGGGCGTGCTGGAGGCGCAGTTCTACGAAAATGACGAGGCCTTTGCCGGCCGGCCCAGGCTGACACCCGATCCCGCGGTGCGAGAGCAATTTCTCGCCGCGATCGGGCGTGCCGAAAATCTTTCCCACGTCCGGCTCGCCAAAGACCCCAAAGATCGGGACGCCCTGTTCGCTCTAACGCTGTCGTCGGGTCTGCAGGCTGACTACGCGGCACTCATCGAGAAGCGCAATCTGGCGTCTTTGCATTTCACCAAGGAAGCTTCCGCCTCAGCGCAGCAGTTGCTGGCGGTTTGCCACGACTGCTACGACGCCCTGCTGGCGACCGGTTTCAGCAAATACCTCATCGGCAGCATGGCGGCTCCAATCCGCTGGATTCTTCGTCTGGACGGCCTTCCGTCCGACAAGCAGGGCGGAATAGCCGACCTCAAAACCACCGCCGAGCACGGACATTACCTGGCCCCTTTCGCCAGAATCCTGCTGGCCATTGCCTATGTGCGGGAGAAAGATAAGCCGCGAGCCCTGCAGTTACTGACGGATCTCGGGCGGGAATTCCCCGCCAACACGTTGTTTCCCCGCGAAATCGCTCACCTGCAAGCCCCCTAGCTGGCTGATGATAAGCGCCCCATTATCTTAAAGCTGCGGCGAACCCATAATCGCCAAGGTTAACTGCTGCTGGGGGCATTCATCAGAAATTCACTGATTTGTAACGGTCCTGTAACACTGCGCCGCTAGAAAGAGGAGCTATATCCCCGAGGAGGCATTAATGGTGATGCGCAAAATAATGCTGTTGCTGTGTGTCCTTGCGGCCCTGCCGGTCGTAGGGCAGACCACGCTCAACGGAGCAGGCGCAACGTTTCCCAACCCCATGTATTCGAAGTGGTTCAGCGAATACCACACGCTCCATCCCAACATTTCGATCAATTACCAGGCGATTGGCAGCGGTGGAGGAATTCGCCAGGTACTATCCGGTACTGTCGATTTTGGCGCCAGCGACATGCCCATGACCGACGCGCAGTTGAAGGAAGCCAAGACCAAAATTCTTAATATTCCGACGGTATTAGGGGCAGATGTACCGGCTTACAACATTCCCGGCGTAACTGCGGAGTTGAAGTTCACGCCCGAGGCGCTGGCCGGAATTTACTTGGGAAAGATCACCAAATGGAACGACAAGGAGATCGCTTCGGTAAACCCGGGAGTCAACCTGCCCGACAAAGACATCATCGTGGTGCACCGTTCCGATGGCAGCGGCACCACGTTCATCTGGGTGGACTACCTTTCCAAGATTAGCCCGGAGTGGAAATCTAAGGTGGGCGCCGACACCTCGGTGAAATGGCCGTTGGGAATGGGTGGCCTGCACAATGATGGCGTAGCCGCGCTGATCCGGGAGCTGCCGGGTGCGATCGGTTACATCGAGTTGATTTACGCCATCGAGAACCACATTTCGTACGGCAGCGTGCGCAATTCCGCCGGGGCGTTCGTGAAGGCATCGCTGGAAAGCGTAACTGCGGCGGCCGCTTCGGCTCCCAAGATGCCGGCCGATTTCCGGGTCTCGATCACCAACGCTCCCGGAAAAGATGCGTACCCGATTTCCAGCTTTACGTGGCTGCTGATTCCGGCCCAGTCCAAGGATGCGGCGAAGGGCAAGATTCTTACCGACTTCCTCGACTGGATGGTCACTGACGGCCAAAAAATGACCAGCGCACTGTCTTACGCACCGCTGCCCGACAACGTGGTGGCCAAGGTGAAGGAAGCGGTCAAGCAGATCAAGTAAGCTCCGCAGGCACAGGACATTCATTCATTGCAGAACGAAAAGGAGAGAACCATGAAGTTTGCGTGGAAGATGTGTGCAATTCTTTTTCTGGCGACGGGACTGGTGGCGCAAACCAGCACCGAGCCTAAACATAAGAAGGCGAAGGCCGCGACGATAACCGCAGCTGACGTGCAGGCGCTGAAGGATGCGATTGCATCGCAGCAGGCGGCCCTGGCGCAGCAGCAGCAGGAGATTCAGGCACTGCGCGACGAATTGCACCATAAGGATCAGGCAGTGCAGCAGGCGCAGAGCGCTGCTTCCGATGCGGCCAGTAAAGCTGATGCAGCCCAGGCGCAAGCCGCGCAGCAACAGCAGGCGGTGGGCGAATTGAAGAACGATGTGACCGACCTAAAGACCAACATGGCCAGCACGGTCGTGGCTGTGCAGGAAACGCAGAAAACGGTCAAGGATAGCGTTGATCCGCTGGCGCTGCATTACAAAGGCGTGACCATCACTCCGGGCGGCTTCCTGGCGGCTGAAACTGTGCGCCGCTCGCGCGCTCTCGGGTCCGACATCAATACTCCATTCAACTCTCTGACCATGCCGGGCGCTTCACAAAGCAGCATCTCGGAGTTCTTCGGTTCTGGACGTCAGTCCCGAATCTCCATGTTGGCGGAAGGCCGCGTGGGAAGCGCGAAGTTAAGTGGTTACGTGGAAGCTGACTTTCTGTCGGCCGGCGTGACCTCCAACAACAACCAAAGCAACAGCTATACGTTACGCCAGCGTCAAGTGTGGGGACAGGCCGCGTTCGACAACGGATGGAGCTTTACCGGCGGCCAGATGTGGAGTCTGGTCACCGAAACCAAGCATGGAGTGGATAACCGCACCGAAGCACTCCCCATGACGATTGACCCGCAGTACCATGTTGGCTTCAGCTGGACTCGTCAATACGGCGTGCGCCTGGCGAAAAACTTCAACAACAAGGCATGGTTTGCGGTTTCCATGGAAAATGCACAAGCCACGCTTACCACTCATGGAAACGTTGCCAATTACTTGGTCGGCTCGGCTGGGTCCGGCGGCGGACTTTACAACGGCGCGGTGACCGCTTGCTCGTACAGTGCCGGCCCTCCCGCCGCGACCACTTGCAGCAACGCGGCCAGCTACTCCTTCAACCCGTCGCCCGACATTGTCGCGAAACTGGCTTTCGAGCCGGGCTTTGGACACTACGAAGTTTTTGGCGTCTACAGCCGCTTCCGGGACCGGGTTTTTCCGTGCGAAGACGTTTCCTCTTCAGCGACCACTCCGTGCGGCACCGGCACGACTCCCGGCGTTGCTAACGCTTCGGATGCGTTTAACAGCTCCAAGAACGGCGGCGGTATCGGCGCCAACGCCCGCTGGTCATTCGCCAGCAAGCGCATGGACTTCGGGCTGCATTTCCTGGGCGGCAGCGGCGTCGGCCGCTACGGCACCAGTGGACTGCCGGACACTTCTGTGAAGGCCGATGGAACGCTCGCCCTGGTGAAGAGCCTTCAGGGATTGGGCACACTGGAGTGGCACGGGCCGAAGCTGGATATCTACCTGAACGCGGGCACCGAATACGCAGCCCGCACGGCCGACTACGACGCGATTACCGGTAAGTACGTCGGTTACGGATCGCCGTTCTTCGGTAACGGGGGCTGCTACACGGAGACTGGGCCATTCTCGGGCGGGTTCCTGCCGGGGAGTCTGAGTGGTTGCACCGCCGATACTCGCGCCTTGATCGAAGGAACCGCCGGCTTCTGGTACCGGTTCTACGACGGCTCCAAGGGGACTGGGGAGAACTCGAAAAAAATGAACAAGGGCAAGATGCAATTCGGTGTGCAGTACTCCTACGTGACTCGGAATGCGTGGTCTGGAACGGGAGTACCGAACGAGCCCCACGGAATCGACAACATGATCTTCACGTCGTTCCGCTATTACTTGCCGTAAATCCGGCCCAGCCCGAATGGGAAGCCGGCACTCGGACAGAATCTGTTCCGAGTGCCGGTTTTTCTTTTTGGAAGCATCTGAAGCCGCTGTCCGGGCTGGATATCGCTAAAAAGCCTGTTGTCAGGCGGGCGCCGGGTGTGGCATGCCTGAAGGCATGCCCTGATACGAGGCTTTTTCAAACTACCGCGCTGCCCGCGTTTGACCCGCCCTTCTGCGCTCGTCCGCGGGATGCTTTATACTAGTGATCCCCCAGTACATCGTCGGGGTTCACAGGGCGAATTTCGATCGGCAACTACAAATCCCAACGAATCTGGCAGTAAGAGCGGCAGCTATGACTCGCGTCTTGCTCGACAACCCGAGTTTCTACCTCAATCGCGACACTTCCTGGATGGCCTTCAACCGCCGTGTGCTGGAAGAGGCGGAGGACGAGGGCAATCCGCTGCTGGAGCGGGTGAAGTTTTTGTCCATCTCGGCCAGCAATCTGGATGAGTTCTTTGAAGTGCGCGTGGCCGGCATGATGCAGCAGATTGAAGACGGCTATAACGAGGCCGGTCCCGACGGCCTGACCCTGACCGCAAAGCGAGACATCCTGAGCAAGCTCACGCACGAATTTGTCGACGACCAGTACGACTGCTGGAACGCCCGGCTGCGTCCGGCGCTTTCGGCGAACGGAATTCGCGTGCTTGGGTTGCACGAGTTGGACGCCGACGCCTTGCGCTTTGTCGACGAGTATTGCGAGAAAGAGTTGGACCCGCTGTTGACGCCGGTGACGGTGGACCCATCGCACCCGTTCCCGCGAGTCATTAACAAGGCGCTGTGCCTGGGCCTGCTGTTGCGGCGCCGGCGGCGCTCGGCGCTCACCTATACAGGCGTGGTCTCGGTGCCGCGTGCGCTGCCCCGGCTGGTGCGGCTGCCGTCGCAGGGCACGGACGATTTTATTTTTCTCGCCGACCTGGTGGCCCATCATGCGGTGCGCATGTATCACGGCTATGACATCGTTTCGTCGGCGCCGTTTCGCGTGACCCGCAACAGCAATCTGTATCTGGCGGAAGAAGAAGCCCGCAGCCTGCTCGAGTCGGTGCGCACTGAACTGCACAATCGCCGCAAGGGCGACGCCGTGCGCATGGAGATTGAAGCCGACGCCGATCCCGAGATTATTGACCGACTGCGCACGGTCTTCGAGATTGATGCCTGGCAGGTTTTTCCGGTGAACGGGCCAGTGAATCTTTCGAGACTGTTCAATGTTTACGAGCAGGTTAAGCGTCCAGATCTTAAGGACCGCGCGTTCTCGCCGCGGGAACTGCGGCTGACTTCAAAGTCGAAAGACATGTTCGAGGAGTTGCGCGCGCACGACATCCTGCTGCATCACCCTTACGATTCCTACGACGCGGTGGTTTCGTTCATCGAGTCGGCGGCGGAAGACGACAATGTTCTTTCCATCAAACAGACTCTCTACCGCACCAACGAACATTCGCTGATTGTGCCGTCGCTGATTGACGCTGCGTCGCAGAAGGAAGTGACGGCGGTGGTGGAGTTGAAGGCGCGCTTCGACGAGGCTTCGAACATCCGCTGGGCGCGAGAGATGGAAGATGCGGGGGTGCAGGTCTTTCACGGCCTGGTGGGATTGAAGACGCATTGCAAACTCTCGCTGATCGTGCGGCGCGATCCGGATGCCGTGATCCGCAGCTACGCGCACATTGGTACCGGAAATTACAACGCGACCACGGCGCGAATTTATACCGACTTGAGCCTGTTCACAGCGAACCCGGAAATCACGCGCGCCGTGCATGATGTTTTTAGTTTCCTGACGGCGTATGCGGAAAATCCCAGCTACGACCCGTTGCTCGTCGCGCCGCTCGACCTGGCGGAGAAAGTGATCGCGCTGATTGACCGCGAGGCCGAGCATGCGCGCCAGGGCAAACCCGCCCGCATCATCGCCAAGATGAACGCACTGCTCGACAAGACGGTGGTGCAGGCGCTGTACCGCGCTTCGCAGGCGGGAGTGGAAATCGATTTGATTGTCCGCGGGATTTGCGCGCTGCGTCCGGGGGTGCGGGGGGTGAGCAGCAACATTCGCGTGCGCAGCATTGTGGGGCGCTTTCTGGAACACAGCCGCATTTACTACTTCGGCAATGACGGCGACGAAGAAATCTATATTGGCAGCGCCGACTGGATGCCGCGCAATCTCTACGAGCGCGTCGAAGTGCTGGTGCCGTTGCGCGATGAAATGCTGCGGCAGCGAGTGCATAGTGAAATTCTCGATGCCTACCTGGCGGACAACCGCAAGGCGCGAATCTTACTGAATGACGCAACCTATATCCGGGCGTGGCAAACGCCGGGCTCGCGGAATCGGCGTCCGCCGATGGGCGCCGCGGCGTTCAGCGCACAGGATTTTCTGATGAGCGTGGCCGAGGGGAAGGCGCCCGTGGCCCTCCCCGCGCCGCCGGTTGGGGCACGCAGGCGAAAAGTGTTAGTGGGAAAGGGACGATAGGAAAAACGGAGTAAGGTGCAGTCTGAGAAAGATTCGTAGCATGCCTTCAGGCATGCCGGCACATCGTGAGGTTTGGAGCCCGCTTCAGCCGGCGAGGCAAACCCAGCGGCTAAGGCCGCTTTTGCCAATGCTGCTGTCGGCATCGCTGAAGCGATGCCCTGATACGAACCTTTATTCGGGCCGCTAGGGGTACGAATCTTTATTCGGGCTGCTGCAGATACGAATCCTTATTCGAATTTCGAAATTACCAATTTCGACGTTACCAAGAGCAGTAAAGACTAGAGTAAGACAGGGAAGACACTCACTGATGATCCTCTATTTTTTGCGCCACGCGAGCGCGGGCGAACATTTTGCCAACGCCAAGAAGGATGAAAAACGAGCTCTCGACAAAGAAGGCATCGAGCAGTGTGGCTACATCGGTCGCGCCCTGGCGGCGCTGGACGTTCAGGTTGACGCTATCGTCTCCAGTCCGCTGAAGCGCTGCACCCAGACCGCATCTTTGGTGGGCAACGAGTTGGGGTACGAAGGCAAATTGCAGATGGATGCCGGCCTGCGTCCGGAGGCCGGACTCGCCGACTTTCGCAAACTTCTGGAAAAATATGCCAAGCAGGAAGCAATCTTGCTGGTCGGACACAATCCTAACTTGAGCCAATTTCTGGGATCGGTCGTTTGCGACTCGGGCTGCGAAGCGTCGGTGGAACTGAAGAAGGGCGCGGTGGCTAAAGTGGAAATGCGCCGCGCTTCGGGCACGCTGCAGTGGTGCGTGACGCCGAAGGTTCTGCGTACTCTTTACGACACGGCTGTCGAAAGCTCGCGCCCGAAAACTTCGCGAAAATAGTCCCCGTCTTTCTCGATCGCCCAGAGTTCCAGGTCTACGCCCATGCGGCGGCGGGGAACCAGGGTCAACTTCACATCCGCCGAACGCAGGCTGACGCGCACTTTTTCAACGGCGCGGCTGCGGCCGAGGTTCAGGGCGCGCGCCAGCCGGAGCAGAAGAATCGCCTTCTGCACATTCGCGCGGTCGGCCGGGTCGACGACTTTCATGGGACCATCTTCCATGGTGGGGCGCGACTTGCCGAGATAGCGGGCAATGGCGGCGATCAGGCGGCGCTGCTGCGGCGTGTAACCCAGAATCTCAGAATTCGAAATGATGTAGTGGGTGTGGCGATGATGGCCGTTGCGATTCAGGTAGTCGCCGACTTCGTAAAGCATGGCCGCGGCCGAGAGCCACTCGAGATATTCGGGGGGCAGTCGATGCACCGAACGCAGCGCGGTGAATAGTGTGGTGGCGGCGTCGCGCACGTCGAGAGCGTGCTTGCGGTCGACGCGGTAGTGGTCAACGGCTTTCATGATCGATTCCCAGCGTTCGGATTCGACCTGGCGGCCGGAGCGCGTGCTGCGATCGTAGTCGGCAGCCATCTGCGCGAGGATGCCGTCGCGCAGGCCCAGCGGCGAATAGCGAAAACTTTTGAGATGCAGACGGTCCAGCAGTTCTTGAAAGACGGTTGCGCCGGCAACAATAATTTCGGCGCGTCGCGGGCCGATGCCTTCGATCTTGCGGCGCTCGGCCACCGGCAGGCGAGCGAGTCTTTTAGCGATGCGGCTCATTTCCGCGCGCGACACCACGGGGCGCTGACGGCCGACAGTGCGACGCAGGTGACTGGCAACCGCGGCCAGGGCCGCCGCAGTGCCGGAGGTCGCGATCACATTCTTTATTTTGGCGTTGCCGATTCGATCGGCGATGCGATTGACTTCACGAGTGACGAAGCCGCGCAGACGTTTCAGTTCGCCTTTGCGCGTGGGATCGTGACGCAGAAATTCATTGGTCAGGCGAACCGCACCTAGGGGAAGACTGACGGCGTCGCGAATGTGTCCGCCCTGCGAAACCGTCAGCTCGCAACTGCCGCCGCCCAGGTCCATCATCAATGTTGGGGAGCGGTCGACGCGCGGGCTGGAGAATAGTCCCAGGTGAATGAGCCGCGCTTCTTCAACGCCGGAGATGATCTCGACCCGCCATCCGGTAGCGGAGCGCACCCACTCCAGAAACGCCTGCGAGTTGCGGGCATCGCGCAGGGCGCTGGTGGCGACCACGCGAACACTGTCGGTGACGATCTGTTGCGTGGCGCGATGAAAGCGCCGCAGCACCTTCACCGTCTCGGCCATGGATTCGGGAGTGAGGAATCCAGAGCCGAACACGCCTTCGCCGAGGCGCGTGACTTCGCGGTCTTCGTGCAGACCGCGCAGGCGGCCGGCCTGCAGACGCGCAATCTTCAGCCGGACTGAGTTTGAGCCGATATCAACCGCGGCAAATGTAGGCATGAGGGCAGCGGAACGGGAAGCCTCACAGTGTACATGCACATTGCTCGGTTGTGCGAAGCGGAAGAAGATTGGGAAGTGATGCAGTTTGAATGTGACCCGGAGGCGCGGCGTCATCCCGAAGGCCCGCGTCTTTTCCGGCGGGCCAGGGATCTCCCGGCGACATCCCTTGCGGGGGAGATCCCTCGTTCCACCTGAAGAACGGCTTCACTCGGAATGAACCATCCATGGGCAAAATGCGCAAACCGCACGACTAACCGAAGATTGCCTGATTTTTAACACCTTTGTAACAAGCCTCTGCTACCTTAAAGCGTGAATGGCCAACCCAGCGTTACCACGGCCTGATATGCCCGGACCGCAACCCGTTGCGCCAACGAAAGTTACATCCGTAGCGGAGGGCCGGGATTCGCCCTTACAGCACGCTTCCAGCGGCGAGGTTTCTGACCGGGTTTTCCAATATGTCATCACCGCGTGCGGCCTGGCGGTGCTGGGCATCCTGGTCCTCATCGTTTACGAACTGGTGTCTCGGTCGAGCCTGTCCTGGCATGCATTTGGCTTTAAGTTTTTTGCGAGCAGCGACTGGGACCCGGTCAGCAAGCAGTTCGGCGCCGTGCCATTCATTTACGGCACGCTGGTTTCGTCGCTGGTAGCGTTGATCATCGCAGTTCCGCTTTCGGTAGGCGTTGCGGTGTTTACCACCGAAATGTGCCCCAAGGCGCTGCGCGGACCGCTCTCGTTTTTTGTGGAATTGCTGGCCGCGATTCCCAGCGTGATTTACGGATTGTGGGCGATTTTCGTTCTTGTACCGCTGTTGAGCGCATACGTCGAGCCGTTCCTGGCAAGCGCCTTCGGCTGGACCGGGCTTTTTAGCGGACCCGCCTACGGAGTCGGCATGCTGGCGGCGGGTGTCATCCTGGCCATCATGATCATTCCCATCATTTCCTCGATCACTCGCGAAGTGCTCATGGTCGTGCCCCAGCATCAGCGCGAGGGCGTGCTGGCTCTGGGAGCAACGCGCTGGGAGATGATTCGGGTCGGCGTCTTGCGCAATGCCCGCGCGGGAATTGTCGGCGGCGTGATTCTCGGTCTGGGGCGCGCCCTCGGAGAAACCATGGCAGTCACCATGGTGATTGGAAATAATCCCCAGATTGTAAAGTCTTTGTTCGCCCCCGGATACACCATGGCCAGCGTGCTCGCCAACGAGTTCAGCGAAGCCACCGGCAATCTGTATCTCTCCTCGTTGATTGAAATTGGACTGGCGCTATTTTTTGTGACGATCATCGTGAACGCCCTGGCACAGCTCCTGGTGTGGACTGTAACGCGCGGCCAGCCTTCGAGGGGACATGCCTGAGACAGTAGGCAACGTTTCGGTTCAACTGGGTATGCCGCCAGTGAGTTGGCGCCGCCGGGTGACCGATCATGTGATGACGGGCGCAGCGGTGTTGACCGTTGCGCTCGTTCTGGCGCCGTTGATCGCCATCTTCGGTTACCTGGTTTATAAGGGAGTAGGTTCGGTCAACTGGGCTTTCCTCACCCAGATCCCGAAACCTGAAGGCGAAGCCGGCGGCGGAATGGCCAACGGGATCGTCGGTTCCCTAGTGATTCTGGGAGTCGCCAGCCTGATCGGCGTCCCCTCGGGGATTGGGGCGGGCATCTATCTGGCCGAGTATGGACGCAACCGCGTCGGCGACGCCATTCGTTTTACCGCGGACGTGCTGAATGGCGTGCCCTCGATCGTGATTGGTATCGTGGGATGGGCCATTTTCGTGCGCGGTCGAGGATTCTCGGGGCTGGCCGGGGGAATAGCACTCTCGATCATGATGGTTCCTACCATCTGTCGCACCACGGAAGAAATGCTGTTGCTGGTGCCGCAGGCTTTGCGCGAAGCCGCCTATGGATTGGGCATCCCGCGCTGGAGGACCACGCTCTCCATTACGCTGCGAACCGCAACCTCGGGTGTGATCACGGGTGTTATGCTGGCCTTCGCCCGCATCGCCGGTGAAACTGCTCCGCTGTTGTTCACCGCCTTGGGCAATGAATACTGGAGCGGGCGTCTGCCCTGGGATTCGCATTGGCACCGCCAGCCGTGGACGTTGGGTTTAGATCAGCCGACGGCGGCGCTGCCGCTGCAGATTTATAAATACGCGACCTCGCCTTACGACGACCTGCACCGGCAGGCGTGGGCAGGGGCGCTGGTGCTGATTATCCTGATCGTTACAGCGGTTACGGCGGTGCGCTTTGCCGTTCGCCGCAGCAATTTCGGAGCGGCATAAATTATGGGCGTTGGAATCCAGGTCGAGAGCCTGAATGCGTGGTATGGCAAGGGCCAGGCGCTGTACGACATCAATCTGAAAGTTGCGGCCAACCATGCCACCGCTCTGATTGGTCCCTCCGGATGCGGCAAGTCGACGTTTATCCGCTGCATTAATCGCATGCACGAGACCATTCCGGAAGCGCGCGTCGAGGGCCGGGTGCGCATCGGCGAAATCGACGCGTACAACGGAACGTCGGCGACGCAACTCCGCCGCCGCGTGGGCATGGTGTTTCAAAAGGCGAACCCGTTTCCTACTATGTCGATTTATGACAACGTGGCCTCGGGGCTGAAGCTGAACGGATTTCACGACAAGCGGAAGCTCAACGAAATTGTGGAGCGTTCGCTCGATTCCGCGGCACTGTGGAGTGAAGTGAAAGATCAGGTGCACAAGAAATCGGGTGCCAGCCTTTCCGGCGGCCAGCAACAGCGGCTGTGCATTGCGCGCGCCCTCGCGGTTGAACCTGAGGTTCTGCTCATGGACGAGCCCTGCTCAGCGCTGGATCCGATTTCGACCGGAAAAATTGAAGAATTAATTTTCCAGCTTAAAGAACGGTATAC
The DNA here is from genome assembly GCA_963755795.1 of uncultured Acidobacteriota bacterium. Lineage (GTDB taxonomy): Bacteria > Acidobacteriota > Terriglobia > Terriglobales > Acidobacteriaceae > Sulfotelmatobacter. The sequence continues at coordinate 62,558 of CAVWLI010000041.1, forward strand.
GATCGTGATTGTGACTCACAACATGCAGCAGGCCGCGCGGGTGGCCGAGTTCACGGGATTTTTCCTGCTGGGCAAATTGATAGAATTCGACCGGACGGAAAAAATATTTACCAAGCCATCGGACAAGAAAACAGAAGATTACATCACCGGAAGATTTGGCTAAGACGGATTTGCATCACGCCGCTTGACGGCGGATTTAGGATTAAGGAAGGTTTGAAGAATGCGTACGCGTTTTCAGCAAGGGCTCGACGATCTGCGGCAACGGCTGCTTCGCATGGGAGGACTGGCGGAACAGGCCGTGGATCGCGCCCGCCAGGCTTATGTAGAGCGTGACCTCACGCGCTGCCAGATGGTGCTGGAAGGCGAGAGCATGATCAATACCGCCGAGCGCGAAATTGACGAGGCCGCCTTCGATCTGCTGGCGATGCAGCAGCCCATGGCCGTTGACCTGCGCTTCATTCTAGCGGTGACGAAAATCAATTCCGACCTGGAGCGCGTTGGCGATCAGGCGGTCAACATCGCCGAGCGCGTGATGGATATGGTGGAACTTCCCGCGGCGGAGTTGCCGGTGGATATTGCCCGTATGGGCACGGCGGTGAGCGCCATGGTGCGCCGCGCGCTGGAATCGTTCATTGAGGGCAAAGCGGAACTGGCGCAGGCCGTGCTTGAAATGGACAACGTCATCGACCGCATGCGTGACGACGCATTTATCCAGCTGGTGAAAACCATGAACGACCGACCCGAGATCGTGCGGCAGGCTCTGGATGCGCTGCTGGTGGCACGCAACCTGGAGCGCGTGGCCGACCACGCTACCAACATTGCCGAGGACGTGATCTTCTGGGTGCAAGGTTCCGACGTACGCCACAACGTGCATCCCGACTCGGAAGCCCAGGAATCGGACCGCCCAACCACGAAGGCCTCGGGTCTTTAGCAGCTGACCATCAGAAGGGTTTGTGACGTTTCGCTATCGCTCAGAACTGCGATCCTTTGACCACAGGCCCCGCCTTGCTTTAGGCTCGTCTTCTCTCTCAATTCTCGAATTCCATTTCTGAAGTTCGCGGAGGCTTCGTGAGTCGCTTTCTTCTACCTTCCTGTTTTTTACTTTTGCTGGTGCAAACTGTTATAGCTCAGACCCCTCCCGCTGATCGTCCACGCATCATGCTGCCCACCACCAAGATGCTGGAAGTCCCGTCCCCCGGTCGCATCGGTAGCACCGGCAGCTTTCCGACGACCATGGTGGTGAGTCCCGATGGCCGATATGCGGCGCTGCTGAATGATGGTTACGGCACGCAAGAAACTTTGGCGCACCAGTCGATCTCCGTGCTCGATCTGAAGACGAATCAGATCGTGGAGTATCCTGAGGCGCGTCTCAGTGACGAATCGCACCAGAGCTACTTTATCGGCCTGGGGTTCAGTTCGAATGGCAAGCACCTGTATGCCTCGGTGGGTTCGCTGACGGATCCGACCGGTGCGAGATCGGGCGATACCGGGAATGGCATTGCGGTCTATAGTTTTTCGGAAGGCAAGGTTGCGCCCGAGCGCTTTATTCCCATCGGACTCCAGCCGCTCTCGACGGGAAAAAAAAATGCAGCCGGCTGGAAGGCGCCTCCGCACACGGCGATTCCATATCCCGCCGGCCTAGCTGTGATTGCCGACCGCGGTCGTGACAAGCTGCTGATCGCTAACAATCTTTCAGACAATGCCGTCGTGCTCGATCCTGTGACAGGAAAAATTCTGCAGAGCTTCGATCTCAGCGCCGGCAAACTCATCCCGTCCTCGTACCCCTACACTTGCGTGGCTGCGCGCGATGGCCGCCGCGCCTGGTGCAGTTTGTGGAATGACTCGTCCGTTGCCGACCTCGACCTGACCAGCGGGAAGGTCGTCCGCCGGATCATGCTGAAACGGCCTCGCGATCCGCTTGCGCCTGGCTCGCATCCCACGGCAATGGTGCTGAGTCGCGACGAGAGCATCCTCTATGTCGCGCTGTCGAATTCCGATCTGGTGGCGTGGATTTCTACGGCATCGGGTGAGATTTCTCGCTACCTCTCCACCACGGCGCCCGCGCAGAAGCACGGCGGTAGTTATCCCACGGCGTTGGCTCAGTCTTCCGATGAGAAGTATCTGTTCGTGGCGGATTCCTCTTTGGATGCGGTTGCCGTCTTCGACTTGGCGCAGCCGATTGCCAGTTCGAACGTCGAGATCTCGCAAGAGCCGCTCGGATTCATCCCTACCGACTGGTACCCCAGCGCCCTTGCCGTGCATGGTGAGGATCTCCTCATCGCCACGGCCAAAGGCGAAGGAACTCGCGCGAACAAAGATCTCGGAAAAACATCGGATGAGACCAAGCGCCGCGGCCATCCTTACATCGCCACGCTGCTCAAGGGATCGGTCGCTCGCCTGAACATTCCCTCGACGCTCGAAAAACTTCCGCAGCTCACCCAAACGGTTGAACGAGATAACCTACTGCACAGCGATCCCGGTACGATTGCTTTCGCTTCCGGCCAGAATCCCATCAAGCATGTGATCTACATCATCAAAGAGAACCGCACCTACGACCAGATTCTTGGCGATTTGAAATCTGGCGATGCGAAAATCGGCGACGGTGATCCCTCGCTCACCATGTATGGCGCGGACATCACGCCCAACGAGCACAAGCTCGCGTTGCAGTTCGGCGTGCTCGACAATTTTTACGATAGCGGAGAAGTTTCCGGCGACGGACATCTCTGGTCGACGGCCGCAATCACCAGCGACTATAACGAGAAGACCTGGCAGATTGCCTACCGCGGCAAAGAGCGCACGTATGATTTCCAGGGACAGAATGGCGACGAGTTTCCGCTGGAACACAATCAGCCCGATGTCGACGATCCGTCCACCGGATTTCTCTGGGACAATCTCGCGCGCAATCACGTCAGCTTTCGCGACTACGGCGAATTTGTGAATGCAGAGTGGTGCAACGAGAAACGCAAGGCTGCCAGCCCGAAGCAGGGAACTCCGTCAGGACAGGAGGCGCAATGTCCACGAACCGTCGTCGATCAGGGTGAGATGCTCGAGCCCAATGTTGGCGATCCGCACGCCGGGCCAAGTCCGTGGCCATGGGCCGTGCCGCTGTTCAGCGGCGTGAAGCCGACCAAGGCCGTGTTGCGCGACCATTTCGATCCGCTTTTCCCCGATTTCAATACCGACTATCCCGACCAGCTTCGCGCTGATGAATTTCTGAATGAATTTGGCGCGTACGTTCGCGCCCGCGACGCGCATGAGGGTCCGGAGTTTGAGATGCCATCGTTCGTGCTGCTCTACCTGCCTGACGATCACACCGGCGGCACAAGGCCGAATCTGCCGCGGCCTGCGGCGTCCGTGGCCGACAATGACCTGGCGCTCGGACGCGTGGTCGATGCGGTTTCGCACAGCGGATATTGGGACGACACTGCGATCTTCGTGTTGGAAGACGACGCGCAGGACGGCGCCGATCACGTGGACGCGCACCGCTCGATCGCGTTTGTCATCAGCAAATACTCGCCCGGTTCGGCCGCTCAGCCGAATGTGGAGCACGGCTTCTACACTACCGTGAATGTTATTCACACCATGGAGATGCTGCTCGGCCTTCCGCCCATGAATCAGAATGATGCTTACGCCCCGGTGATGAGCCGCCTGTTTTCTGGCGCGGGCACTGGACCGGCCTACAAGGCGGACTATCGCAATTTGAAGAATGGTCTGATTTACGAGAGGAACCGGCGCGAAGCTCCGGGGGCGAAGCTGTCGTTGAAGATGGACTTTTCGCGTCCCGACGCAGCGGGCGCCGCCCGCTTGAATCGCGTGCTCTGGCAGGATCAGAAGGGATCAGCGCCGATGCCTGCGGCGAAACACACGGTGTTTCCCATAGGTGGAGACTAGCGCAGCCATTCGTCGAGTTCGCAGGAGTTCGTGACGAACAATCAAAATCCCCACTTCTCGCGCAAGGAACGCGCGAGAAATGGGGCACCCGGTACTTGCCTTTCTACTTCAGGCTCACCGCTTCTTTCAGCGGCAAGCTCTGCGACGACCCGCCCACCATGAATCCGTAGTCTCCTGGCAGCAATTGCCAGCCGTTTTTCTCAACGTTGAAGATCGACAAATACTTCGGGTCCACGTCAACGGAAACTTCTTTACTCTCGCCGGCATTGAGCTTGACCTTGCTCCAGCCCACCAGGCGCTTTGGAGGCTCGGCGGCTGCGGCGGGAAGGGAAGCGTACACTTCCGCGACTTCCGCTCCGGCGCGATTGCCTGTATTCGTGACGGTGAAAGTCACATGCGGATTCTTCCCCGGCTTTACTTTCAGATTCGAGTACGAGTAGGTCGTGTACGACAGACCGTAGCCGAAGGGAAACAGGACGGGCTTGTTTTCCGCGTCATACCACTTGTAGCCGACCTTCACGCCTTCGTTGTACGTGACTTGAAATGCGGGCAGGCCTGCGGCGATTCGCTTCCAGCCTTGCCGATCTGCGTCGATCGTGACCTTGGGCGGTTTCACGACCGTGGGATGGGGCAAGTCCGCTTCGCTCTTGGGAAAAGTCATGGGCAACTTGGCGCTTGGATTTACATCTCCGAAGAGAATATTCGCGACGGCTTCGGCTCCGCGGCTCCCGGCAAACCAGGCTTCAAGAATTCCGCTGACCTGATCGGCCCAGGGCATGGTCACGGCCGTGCCGGTTTCGAGGACGACGATCGTGTGGGGATTCGCAGCCGCTACCTTCGCGATCAATTCATCTTGATTGTCGGGAAGAGACAAGCTTTCCAGGTCCATCCCTTCGCTCTCCCATTCGTGGACGAAGATGATGGCCACGTCGGCATTCTTGGCCAGGGTCGCGGCGGCCGCGGGATCTGAGCCCGAATCAAACTGGACATTGGCGCCCGGAGCCTTGGCGCGAATCGACTTCAACGGCGAAGTCGGAAACCAGATGTGCTCCTGCCAGTAAGTGTTGCCCTTGCCGGGAGGCATGATCGCGTTTCCGCCCGGAGGATCGACCTGCGCCGAACCGCCGCCGGAAATCATGCCTACGTCCGCGTGCGGCCCGATCACCGCGATGCTGTGAAGTTTCGTGGCATCGAGCGGCAGCTGGGCGTTGGTCGTTCTTCAAGAGCACGGTGCTTTGTTCGGCGATACGCTGCGCCACCTCGAAGCCGCCCACAACGTCGACCACACTCTTGTGCGGGGGATCGTCGACCACGCCAGTTGCGAACATCGACCGCAGAATGCGCTGCACGTGATCGTCGAGTTCGGTTGCGGGCACCTTGCCCGATTCGACGGCTTTTTTGAAATCGTCGCCATAGAAGACTTCGCCCGGCTCCTCATGATCGAGCCCGGCGGCAGAGGCCTTTTCTACGCTGTGCGTGCCGCCCCAGTCCGAAAGCACGAACCCCTTGAAGTTCCAATCCTTCTTTAGGAGATCGGTGAGCAGGTATTTATTTTCGCAGGCATAATCGCCCCAGACCCGGTTGTAGGAGCACATGACAGCGGCAATGTCGGAGTCCTGCAATCCGATTTCAAACGCCAGCAGATCGCTTTCGCGCGCCGCCCGCTTGTCGATGTTGACGTTGACGGCGTTGCGGCCGCTCTCCTGATCGTTGAGCGCGTAATGCTTGATGTCGCCGATGACATGCTGCGCCTGCAAGCCCTTCATCACCGCGCCTACCATCTTTCCGGCCAGCACCGGATCCTCGCCCAAGTATTCAAAGGTGCGTCCGTTGCGCGGTTCGCGGGTGAGATTGATCCCTCCGCCGAGCGTCATGTTGTAGCCCTGGGCGCGCAGTTCGCGGCCAATCAGCGCTCCGTATTCATAGCCCGCTTCCAGGTCCCAACTCGCGGCTCCGGCCACGTCCGCGGGCAGAGCGGTCGAGTAGCGGCCATTCTCGCCGCTGGCTCGCACTCCGTAGGCGGCGTCCGACATCTGAATCGCGGGAATGCCCAGGCGCGGAATGCCCGGCACATATCCGGCGCCGCCGTTGGAATGGACCGCCAGCGGGCTCATCGGACTCAGGCCCGCCATGCCCGTCCCGTGCAGCATGTTGATCTTTTCATCGAGCGTCATCTCTTTCACCACCATCGACGCGCGCTCATCCGGAGACAGGCTTGGATTCGACCAGGGATGCGATTTGGCACTCTGCGCAGACAAGGGCAAAGCGATACTGAGCATCATGAGCGAGACGGTGAGAAATCGATTTAGCAGAGGACTTTCTTGCAGGGGCATTCTATGTTCCTCGAGTCAATCTGGTTGCCAAATCGTTTATGTTACGCCTTTTTGCGAAATTCTTGAGGGTTAATTTCGCATTAGTTTCACTGCTGATTGCCCGTTCGTATAGCGAACATTCAGCGAAGCGACGCTTCGAGGCGGCGTGGTTGGAGGCCGCACTTGGCCTTCGCCATGTGCCCCTTTACACTAGAGAAGTGAAGATTGCGCTCGGCCAAATCAATCCCACGCGTCGGAGATTTCTCTGGCAACGCGTCAAAGATCGTTGATTTCTCGCGGCGGGCGCAAGCGGCCGACGCTGGCCTGATTTTGTTTCCTGAGCTGTCGGTGTGCGGTTATCCGCCGCGCGACCTGGTGGAGCGCCCGTCTTTTGTCGCCCGCAATCGCGAGACGGTCGAGCGGATCGCCGCCGAAACCCGGGGAATCGCCGTGATCTGCGGGTTGGTCACGCCCGCCCATTCCGATACCGGCAAGGCCGTGATGAATTCCGCCGCATGGCTGGTGGACGGCAAGGTTGCCTTCATCCAATCAAAAATGCTGCTGCCGACCTATGACGTCTTTGACGAGATGCGCAACTTCGCTCCGGCCAAGAGCCAGGAGCTGTTTTCGTTTTGCGGCAATCGCATGGCGCTCACTATCTGCGAAGACGCGTGGAACGATAAGTATTTCTGGCGCCGGCAGCTTTATCAGGTTGATCCCGTGGATCGTCTGATTCATGCTGGCGGGAACTTCGTGCTGAACATTTCTGCGTCGCCGTTCTGGATCGGCAAGCGCGAACTGCGCCGCGACATGCTGGCCAGCATAGCCCGCCAGCACAAGGTTCCGGTCGTGCTGGTCAACCAGGTCGGCGGCAACGACAGTCTGGTGTTCGACGGATCCAGCCTCGTGCTCAATGCCCAAGGAGAAATCATTGCGCAGGGGCGATCGTTCGAAGAGGATCTTTTCTATTTCGACTCGCAGAGCTTTACTGGCGAAATGCACGAGCAGATTGCCGGGGACGAGGCCAGCGTCTATTCTGCGCTGGTGTTAGGCACGCGCGACTACATGCAGAAATGCGGATTCCGCAAGGCGATAATCGGCCTGAGCGGCGGGATTGATTCCGCCCTCACCGCGGTCATCGCTGCCGAAGCGGCGGGGCCGGAAAATGTAGTCGGCGTTGGCATGCCGGGGCCGTATTCGTCACAAGGTTCGATCGACGACGCTCGCGCCCTGGCCGCGAATCTTGGCGTCCGCTTCGAGTTGCTCTCGATCAATGCGGCGTACGAGGCCTATCGGGGCATCTTGCAACCAGTGTTTGCCGGGCGGAAAGAAGATGTTACGGAAGAGAATATTCAGGCGCGCGCTCGCGGCATGTTGCTGATGGCGCTGTCGAACAAATTTGGCGCCATCGTGCTCTCGACCGGGAACAAGAGCGAGCTCGGCGTAGGCTACTGCACGCTTTACGGCGACATGGTCGGAGGCCTGGCTGTGATTTCCGATGTGCCGAAAACACTGGTCTACCGGCTCAGCGAATATGTGAACTCGCGCCGTCCGGTCATACCCCGGTCCACGCTGGAAAAGCCGCCTTCGGCGGAGCTGCGGCCGGATCAGAAAGACAGCGATTCACTGCCGCCCTATGAAGTTCTCGACGCCATCCTCGACGACTACGTGGAAGACTCGCACCCAGCAGAGCGGATCGCCGAGGATCATGGTTTCGATCTCGAAGTGGTGCGGCGTGTGATTCGCATGGTCGATCGCAGCGAATACAAGCGTCAACAGGCTGCGCCCGGTCTCAAGATTTCTCCGAAAGCGTTCGGCTACGGCCGCCGACTCCCGATTGCGGCGAAGAGCGAGGTTTGAATTTCAAATTTGAAGTATCCTGATACTTCGCTTTCCTAAAATCAGAACCTGACAACGAAAGGAACCCATGCGCAATTTTCTAAACTCAATCTGTGTTCTTCTGCTGGCGGCCACTCTGGCTGCGGCTCAAACTCCGGCCCAGAGCACAGCAAAGACTTCGGGAAAGACCACGCCCGCCAAACCTGCCGAGAAGCTCGGTACCCATGCAACTCCTGACCTTCCCTCGGAGGCTACCGTCGATTCCTTCCTGCAGCAGACGTTTGGCTATGAGCCGGATTTGACCTGGAAGATTTCCAGCATTGCGCCTTCCCCGGTCGAAGGACTGGCCGAGGTCTCGGTCGTTCTGGCCAGCCCGCGGGGCCAACAGTTGAGCCACTTCTACGTCGGTCCTGACGGCCAGCACGCCCTGGTTGGCGACATTATTCCTTTTGGCGCGCGGCCGTTCGATCCGGCGAAACAATTGTTGGAGAAGGGAATCACCGGTCCGGCACGCGGCCCCAAGGATGCGGCGGTAACTATCGTCGAATTCGGCGACCTGCAGTGTCCCGCCTGCAAAGCGGCGCAGCCGACGATCGAAGCTCTGGTCGCTGCCGAACCGACCGCGCGTTTCGTGTTCCAGAATTTTCCGCTGGAGATGCACAATTGGGCGGCCAAGGGCGCGGCATATGCTGACTGTGTGGGCCGTGCTTCGAACGATGCCTTCTGGAAGTTCGTCGCGAAAACCTACGAGACTCAGTCCGACATTACCGCCGAGAACGCGGATGAGAAGCTGACCGCGATCGCCGATGGCGCCGGCGTTAAGGGCGCCGATATCGCGGCCTGCGCCGTGAAGCCTGAGACCAAGGCTCACGTCGACGCCTCGCTTGCGCTCGGCAAGTCGGTGGATGTGACCGGCACACCGACGCTCTACATCAATGGACGCAGGATCGGCAGCCTCGATCAGCGCAATGCGGACTTGTACAAGGCTTTGGTCGAGTTCGCGGCGAAAGATGCAAAGTAGGCGACGCGGTCGGTTTCGCATCAAGTCCCATCGCATTAAGTGACGCAGCATCGAGCCATATCTGGACTCGCAATGGCCGTGTAGTTTTTATTTTTCGCTGATGAGGATTTCGGGCGTGGCGGAATGATCGTTGGCCAGCACATGCGGAGTGATGACAATCATGAGTTCGTCGCTCTGCGATTCTTTCGTGTTATTTACCATGAGTTGATTCAGGCCAGGCATGAACCCTAGCCCCGGGATGCCAGTCAGAGCGAGGGTGTCGGTCTTCGATATTTCTCCGGCCACAACCGCCGGCTCGCCGTCTTTCAGGTTGATGGTCCCCTGGTACTCCCGGTTGGAGATGACCGGAACGCCGTTGCTCGAGCTTCCGGTCAGCGAGCGTACCTGCAGTTCGAGGTGCAGAGTAACCGAGCCATCCCCTTGCACCGTGGGCTTGGCCGTCATGCTCAATCCCAGATCTTCGTAGCTGACGGAGGGAAATGGGGGAACATAGGACTGGTTCCCCAGAACCTTCGAAATCTGCGGCGAGTTATAAATCGGAGCGTAACTCGCATTCTGAATTGGATAACGCTCTCCCAGATGCAACTTGGCGTCGGTTCCCTGGCTGGCGCGAAGACCTACCTTGGAGAGGCTGCGCACCCACGATTCGTTCACCGAAAGTGCGGCAGTGAACTGATCGAGACTCAAGCCGCTGAAGGTGAGCCCGCCTCCGAAGGTGGCCAGCGGCTGGCTAAAGATGGAACTCGCCTGCCCGCCCAGTTGGGCCAAAAGTCCTGACAGCGCCGTGCTGCCCGCCTGGTTGATGCCGCCGGAGGCAATCAGCTGGTTGATGAGTTGCTGAATGTTCTGCCCTCCGGCCGCCGCCAACAGCGCCGCCGCCGGAATGTTGTACAAGTTGAAAGTGTTGGGGATGTGCACACCGATGTTGCGCGTGAGCTGGTGATCGATCTGCAGCACCTGAATGTCGAGCATGACCTGCGGCCGCTGGTTACCGAGCTGATCGAGAAATTTGCCGCAAGCGTCGATCAAGGGCGCCGGGCCACGCACTTCCAGGGTGTCCACGTTCTGTCCCGTGGCGACAAATTTCAAGTCCAGCACGCTTTTTATCGCGTTGACAAGTTCCTGAACTTCCTGCGGGGTGGAATGCGGCGGCAGGGTGAAAGTCCGCAGCAACATGCGGTCGAATTGCTTGTGATTGGCGTCCGTATCGTCGGCAACAAAGATCTGATGCGGGCCGAGCGACGTCCACATATTTTTGCTGACTCGGCAGGCCAGCTTGAGCGCGGTTAAGAAATCGATGTCATCGACGTTGAACCGCACCTGACGCGTCTTCACCGAATCGTCAAACTGCACCAACACTCCGTACGCCGCCGACAACTCGGCAAACAGCCCGCGAACCTCTCCGCTGTAATGGAAAGTGGCCCGGCCGTCGGCGGGTTCAAGGTGGATCTCGGCGGAATCCACCGGAGTCGCCGGTAAAGCCCGGTGCAGGGGCACTGGCGCCGGCGTCATTTCGCGCCTAGCCTCTTCCAGGCGGTCGCGCGCGAACGAGTTTTCTGGATCAAGGTCGAGGGCCGCACGAAATTCGGCAGCGGCTTGAGTGTGCTCATTTTCCAGCAGCAGCGCGTTTCCCCGCTGCACGTGATCGAAGCCCAGTTGCGCCTTCACCACTTCGCGAGCCGTCAAGAAATCCATATCCTGCGGCACCAGCCGTAAAGCTTTGTCGAATAAATCGAGCGCCTCCGGCAGTCGGCGTTGCTGCTCAAGCTTCACTCCCTCGCGGAAAGCGGAGCGAGCCTCTTTCATCTCTTTCTTCGAAACGATGCAGTTGACCCCGCCCGGAACTCCGTTTCCGCACGAAATAGGAGGGGCGGAAAGGGAGGTGGAAGAAGAGGAAGCAGACGAAGGCGAAGCATCGTCGCCACCGGCAGACGCTGACGCAGCTAGGCTCGTCGCCATCAGTCCCACCGCGATCATAAATGCTGTTCGCCGCATCTCTCGTGATTCTAACGTGCTTTCCCCGGGAAGGCACACGCCAATAGGACCTCGTACCTTCGGTTTCAACCAGAAATACTCCTCCGATCAACAAGGCCTTTGGCTCCGAGACATGTTTCGCGCGGAGGGCGGTCACGTTAGGCCTGGGCCACACCGGGCTTCTTCTGGTCCACCAGTCTGCGTCGCCTATGCTCGGGGGAGAGTAAATCAGCTCGGTTCTTGGTTGCGAAGCGGCGACACCACTTCCTTCGGAGGGACTAACCCGATCAATGCAATACAAAAGAGCGCGACCACAGTTAGGGGCAATAGTTCTGAGCGCAGCTGTTTCAATTGAGAAGCTTGCACAGCCATCACAGCGTCGTGCGCCAGTGTAGCCCATCCGGTGAAGGCAATCAGGCTACGATGGGCCGTCGGCCTTCGCACAGCCAGGAGCAGAAATACGCCAAGCACAAAATACACCGCTAGCATCATCTGATCGCCATAGTCTGACTGTTGGTGTTGCGGGATGGACGTGAGCAGAGGATAGATCCCAGCGACAAAGAACAACCCAACCAGCACCAGCAAAACCTGCAGCACTCGCTCCTGTCTCATCGCATACCTCCCGACACAGAATCTCAGACAATCGCAACGGCGATCCCGCCCAGCGCGTGGCTCCTTCATGACAGGAGCGCCTATCACGCCCGCCCGACGGGCTTGAAACTCTGTTTCAATGCCTCTTAGCCAGGCTCATGAGGAAGAACGGAGGTCGGGCGTGTTCTTGCTCGTTATTCGTTGAGACGCAGCCTTCCCCGCATCCTTAGTACGCGCGCGAGCAGGGGCCCGTTTGAGAAAAAGTTGCCAGTCGCTACGACAGCATCAGCCGCTCGATGGTCCGCGCCTTGCCGGTGTGATCGTCGCAATCGATCACCACGGCGCACAGGCGCGCATCGCCCGTGGCCGGTTCGAAGCGCACCGGCATCCCGTTGAGGAACTTGCCCACCACCAGTTCCTTCTTCACTCCGATCACTCCGTCGTAGGGGCCGGTCATGCCCACATCGGTCACGTAGGCGGTTCCGTTGGGCAGAACGCGCTCATCGGCCGTGGGAACATGGGTGTGCGTGCCCACTACCGCGGTCACGCGGCCGTCGAGATACCAGCCCAGCGAAATCTTCTCCGAGGTCGCTTCGGCGTGGATATCCACCAGAATTACCTTGGCCTGAATCTTCTCGAGAAGCCGGTCGGCGGTGCGAAACGGATCGTCATTCGAGGCCATGAACACGCGCCCTTGCAGGTTGATCACGGCATACGGAACCTTACCCTTGAAGCCCTCATACAAGCCCCAGACCCGGCATGTCCGCGGGATAATTTGCCGGGCGCAGCACGCGCCGCGCCGGGCCGTGCCCATTGCCCTCGACCATCTGAAAGTAGTCGATGATTTCGCGCTTATCCCAGACGTGGTTGCCGGTGGTGATTACGTCGATGTTGAGCTCGAACAGTTCTTCGGCCAGCGCCGGAGTGATGCCAAAGCCAGCGGCCGAATTCTCTCCGTTCGCAATGATCAGATTGATGGCGTGATCGCGCACGATTCCCGGCAGCCGCTCTTTGACAATGTTCCGCCCCGGCCGCCCAAAAATGTCGCCGATGAAGAGAATTCGCATGGGATGCAGGACTGAAATTCGATGGTACCACGGCCCGCGTTGCGCGCTTAGCTGGGGATCTCTCGCCCAGTGTGTCCGTGACTGAAGTGGGCGACACGGCAGGGTGGTTCGCGCGTCAGTTTTTGGACTCGAGTTCCGCCGTCCGCAGGAAGTCGTAGTTACCCGCGGGATTCAATTTCGACGTTCCGCACCCGCCGCGTGTGCACCAGAACATTGTCGAAATACCACAGATCGATATAAGGCAGATCCTCGGCCAGGATGCTTTGCACCTCGGCATAGAGCGGCTTGCGCACGCTGGGGTCGATGGCGCGCCGTGCTTGATCAATCAGCGCATCCAGCTTTGGATTGGCGTAAAAGCCGCGATTGGCCCCGTTCGGCGGAAACCTGGCCGAGTCAAACGCATACTCGAAAATGTCAGGATCTTCGTTGCCCCCGATCCAGCGCAGCGAATACAGCTGAAACGCGCCATGCTGCACATCGGCGAAAAACGTTGCGAACTCGAAGCCGCGGATATCGAGCGCGATCCCCGCCTCGCGCAACTGCTGCTGCATCACGGCCACCATCAACCGGGTATTCTCGTCAGTCGAGGTCTTCATGGTCAGATGGAAGCGCACGCCATTCACCGACGGGATAGCCCGCCGCTTCGAGCAACTGATTCGCCTTGTTGAGATCGTGATCGTAGCTGGGCACGGCGCCGTTGTAGGCCCAACTCTGCGGAGGTAAAACGCTGCGCGCTGGGCGCGCCTGCCCGCGCCACAAGTACTCGATCATCGGCTGCCGGTCCAGGGCATAGGCGATGGCCTGCCGCACCCGCACATCTTTCAAAATGGGATCGCGCAGGTTGAATCCCATGTACGCCAGCCGCGTCCCGGGTGCCTGCTCCACTTCAAGATTCGGTTCGCGCATCAGGGCAGACACTGTGTCGGGCGTAAGCGAATTGATATCGACGTCGCCGCTGCCCTTGCGCAATTCCAGAGCTCTGCGTGGTCGCGTCGGGAACAACCGCAAAGCGTACGCGCGCCAACTTGGCCGGCTCGCCCCAGTAACCGTCGTTGCGTTCGACGATGACTTCCCGATCGGTCTCCTCGCTGACGAACTTGAAGGGACCGGAACCAATCGGATGAGTCGTCATTTCCTCGCCTGAGCCCTGCGGAACGATCCCGATCGCGCCGTCTGAAAGATTCCACAACAACGTTGCGTCCTGTTCCTTCATGTGGAAGACCACCGTGACGTCGTCGGGCGCGTCGATGTGATCCACGAAGCGGTACACCGCCGCCTTCGTGCTGCGAATTTTGCCCTTCAGCAGGGAGTCGAAAGTCCACTTCACGTCGCGCGCGGTCAGCGGACGCCCGTCGTGAAACTTGACCCCGCCATGCAGATGAAAAATGTAGGTCAACGGATCGGGGATATCCCAGCGCTCGGCCAGGCCGGGAGCCACATTCAGGTCGTCGCCGCGCGACAGCAAGTCGTCGAAAATAAGGCTGTCGATGCGTTCCGACTGCGCGTCAAGACCCACCCGAGGATCGAGATTCGTCGGGCTCGATTCAATGATCATAACGAGGGTGTTGGGATCGGGCTTCGCCGAGCAGGAAAAAAGCGGGACGATCGCGGCTAGGAAGATCAGGATGAGCAGGCCTCGCCTAAGGCGACGTCGGATCGCGGACCGCGGACCCCAGCCGCTGAGGTCTGAGGTGAAAGGTCCGAAGTCCGACGTCAGGCTCTCACGCATACGAGATCTTTCCCAGCACCGCCGCCCGGTTCGCCCCGGTCGCGGAGGGCACATTCGAAGTCCGCCGGTGCCACGTTTCATACGCGAGCACAGCGAACGCTACTGCTTCTTTCGCTTCGGAAGGCAGGCCGAACTCGTCGGAGAATCGCAAGCGGATTCCCAGCGGCGCAAGTTCTTCCTCCAGGATGCGGACGAGCGTGGCATTTCGAACCCCGCCGCCAGAGAGAATCATTTCGCGAAAAGAGCGCTTCGCGCCTGATTTCAACGTCACAAATCGCCGCACTGCGTCGGCGATTGACCGCGCCGTCAACGCCGTGGCCGTGGCCACTATGTCTTGTTTCGGGGCGGTTCCACATGCGCGCAAGAACTCGCGCACAAACTCCCGCCCGAATTCCTCGCGCCCGGCGGTCTTGGGAGGTTTTGCCCGAAAAAACTTGCGGCGGAGCATCTGCTTCAAGAACGGGCTCCAGCACCTTGCCTGATGCTGCAATTTTTCCGCCGCGATCAAAGGCCTGCCCAAATAGTGATTCCATGACTGCGTCGATCACCATATTTCCCGGCCCGGTATCGAACGCGAACATCCGGTTGGCGTCGGCCCCAGCGGGAATCGCCGTGAGATTCGCAATGCCGCCAATGTTTTGCACGATGCGGCCAATTTTCGGATTACCGAAAAGCAAGGAATCGAGGTAAGGAACCAGTGGCGCACCCTTGCCGCCCGCGGCCATGTCTGCCGGACGAAAGTCTGAAACCACGGGCACTCCGACGCGCGCCGCGACTACGGCGGCTTCTCCGGTCTGCCAGGTCGCGGCCACTTTTCGCCCCAGGTATGCCTGCGGGTCGCCTTGATGGTAAAGGGTCTGACCGTGGCAGCCAACCAGATCGGCTTTCAACCGAAATTGCCGCTGCGTGGCCAGTACCGCGTCGGCATACAACTCACCCAACAAACAATTAAGCCGCGACAGATCGGCCACGCGAGCGTGATCTGCGTTCATCGCAGACAGCACGGCCGCGCGGACCTTTGCGGGATAGGAGTATTCCGCGTGCCCGAGCAGTCTGATCGTGTGGCCAAGGCCGAGGTGGAACGGACGCGCCTGTCGGCGACTGCCTACGCTGTCAACAGGTATCACGCGTGAGCGCGAGTCCCGCGCCTCGCCAATGCGCACGAGCGCAACATTAATCCCGTCGGCAGAGGTCCCGCTCATCACCCCAGCCACAAGCATCGGCGCGGTCTTATTCATGAGCGCGACCGCCGCTTGTCAGCTTTGCGGCTGAACGGTTCCAGACGCACCTGCTCGGTAAACTCCCACAAGCAGCGCGACAGATTCTCAGCCATCGCCACCGTCGGAGCCCGTGAGGCGCGCAAGCTTCTGTCGCGCAATATCTTCGCCGATTTCTTCTTAAAAGCCAGCACGCGCCGTAACGCCTCTGCGACGCGACGCGCAAATTTCGCGTCTCGTTCCGCCGTCTTGATCAGCGCTTCGTACGCCTGAAGAATATGATCCTCACGATGACAGATCAGGCTTAGATCGCCGCCTGCCCGCACGAACTCCACCGCAGCATCGGGGATCGGCGCCGCCGACAGCACCCCGCCCATTTCCAAATCGTCCGACACGATCAGATTTCGGTAACCGATTCGCTTGCGCAGTATGTCGGTAATCCATCGTTTCGAAAGCGATGCAGGAGTACGATCGCCCGTGACTTCGGGATACGCCGCGTGCGAGATCATCACCATCGGCAATTGCCGGCGCAACAAACGGTAGGGAAGCAGATCCTCGGCCCAAAGTTTCTGCAACGACTTTTCGATGACCGGCAGCTCGTGATGGCTGTCGAGCTTGCCTTCGCCAAGTCCGGGAAAATGTTTGCCGCATCCCAAGACATTCGCGACTCGCAGCCCGGTGAGAAATTCACGCGCATAGACTGCGGCGTCGCGTGGATTCGCCGACACCGCCCGCGAACTCAACACGCTGTGGGACGCCGCAAAAGCCAAATCCAGCACGGGCGCGAAGTCCACGTTGAATCCCAGTGCGCGGCAGTTTGCGCCGACGATTTCTCCGTGCCTGCGAAACAGCCCACTCTCTCCCGTGGCGAATACGTCTGCGGCTGACGGCGTTGCTCCCAGCGCGTCGCGAAAGCGATCGACGGTGCCACCCTCCAGATCAACGCAGGTAAACAGGGGCGTGGCTACGCACTTCCGGCACTCGCGCAGCAGCCGCCAGGTCTGTTCCGGAGTTTTGATATTCCGCGCGAACAGGATGACTCCCGCCGGCTGTAGTCGCGTCAGCAGGGAACTGAGGCGCGGCGTGATCTCCGTGCCGTCGAAACCGACGATCAAAAGCTGCCCGACTTCTTCGATGCCGCGAGAATTGCGTAGAGCCATAGTTGTTCAGTTCCGACTTCCTCTTTGTTCCCGTGCGTTTTCTGCGCTTAAATTTCTTTCTTCAGTTCTGCCAGCAAGTTCAGCGCTTCCAGCGGTGTAATCCGGTTCAAATCGACCTCCCGCAACTTCTCCAGCACCGGCTGTGAGAGCGGCGTAAAGATCGTCAACTGGGTCGGCGGCAAAGTCGCTCCCGGAGAAAGATGCGCTGTGGCCTGCTGCTCGGCGAACTCATGCTCTGCCAGCACCTCGCGCGCGCGCAACACAACTTCGTTCGGCAACCCAGCCAGCTTCGCAACTTCAATGCCGTAGCTGCGATCAGCCGCGCCCGGCTCGACCTTGCGCAAGAATGCAATTCCGCCGCCAGTCTCTTTCACGGAAACGTGATAATTCTTTACTCCTGAAAGCTGTTCGGCCAGTTCGGTGAGTTCGAAATAATGGGTTGCGAACAAAGTCTTAGCCCGCACCCGGGCATGCAGGTATTCGACGGCAGCCCAGGCAATCGCGAGGCCGTCATAGGTCGATGTGCCGCGTCCCACCTCGTCTAATAGGATGAGCGACCGGGCCGTCGCCGTGTGGAGGATTGCTGCCGTCTCCGTCATTTCCACCATAAACGTGGAGCGGCCGCGCGCCAGATTGTCGCTCGCCCCAATGCGCGTGAATACGCGATCGACGACACTCAGCCGCGCCGACCGCGCCGGGACAAACGATCCCATCTGCGCCAGAATCACGATGAGCGCCGTTTGCCGCAGGTAGGTGGATTTGCCGCCCATGTTCGGCCCGGTCAGCAACATGATGTTGTGCGTGGTGCCGTTCAAATAAAGATCGTTGGGCACGAAGCGCTCGCTGCCTCCGGCCAACTCCTGCTGCTCGATCACGGGATGCCGGCCTGCAATCACTTCAATTTCGTTGGCGTCTGCAGAGTCGACAAAACTCGGCCTGCTGTAATTGCGCAAAGCGGCGAGGTGCGCCAGCGAAGCCAGCAGATCCACCTCCGCCAGCGCCAGCGCAGACTGCCGGATGCGCTTGGCTTCGCCGGCAATTGCCGTCCGTAACTCTGTAAACAAACGCCGCTCGATTTCGACAATCTTTTCCTGGGCGTCGAGAATCTTTGCTTCGTACTCTTTCAATTCAGGAGTAGTGAATCGTTCGGCGCCCACAAGCGTCTGCTTGCGCTCGTAATCCTGCGGGACCAGGTACAGATTCGGTTTCGAGACCTCAATGTAGTAGCCGAAAATGGAATTGAACTTCACTTTCAGAGAAGAAATGCCGGTCTGCCCGCGTTCGCGCTGCTCAATCTGCGCCAGCACCTGCTTGCTGTTGCGCGAGAGCTCCCGCAGTTCGTCCAGATCACGGTCGACTCCCGCAGCGATTACGCCCGCGTCGGCAAAACTCAGAGGGGGCTCGGCCACGATGGATTTTCCAATGCGTTCGCACACATCACCCAGGGCATCGAGGGATGCGTGCAGCGCTTTCAGGCGCTCTGCAGGCAGCCTGGCGAGTGCAGCCTTGATTGCCGGAATCTTTCTGAGCGAGGCGGCCAGCGCCAGCACGTCCCGCGGATTCGCAGTTTCCAGCGTCACGCGGCTCAGCAGTCTTTCCAGATCGAGCACACCGTCGAGAGCGCGCCGCAAGTCTTCCCGCGAGACGATGTCTTTCACGCCCGCTCCGACTGCGTCGAGCCGGCCATGAATCTCACCCAGGTCCAGAGACGGTCGCAGCAGCCATGCGCGCAGCAGCCGTTTTCCCATCGGCGTTACCGCCGCATCCATCGAGCGGAACAACGTCACGCCAGCGTCGGTACCCGCGAACAGCGGCTCAGTCAGTTCGAGATTGCGAACCGTGACCGCATCGAGCACCAGGCAGCTCTGCCGCTCGTACCACCCGATGCGGTCCACGTGATCGAGCGATCCACGCTGCGTCGACCGGACGTAATACAGAATCGCGCCCGCTGCGGCTGCGGCAGCCGTCCTCCCAGCAAGGCCGAAGCCCTCGAGCGACAGCACTCCGAAATGATTCTCGAGCAACGGAAGAGCGTGATCCGGAGCAAAAATCCAATCCTCCAGCGGAGTTTCCGTGAAGTTGCCGACAGTAGAACCTCGTAGGGATGGACGCGGTTGTCGGTCCGCCATCGAGTGTGAAGGCTCCGGCCCCGCAAAACCGGGTTGTTTGCCCGCAGTCTGTTCAAACAACGGCGCTGACGAACCGTATAGCAGCTCCTTGGGCCGCAGTTGTTCCAACTCCTCCTGCACCCGCCGCATCGCGCTCTCGCCCGAGAATTCCGTAGCGCGAAACTCGCCCGTCGACAAGTCGAGAGCCGCAAATCCCACGCGATCTCCAGCCTGAAACAGCGCCGCCAAAAAATTATTCTCATCCGATCCCAGCAGCGAATCCGCCGCCGTCCCCGGCGTCATGACGCGCGTCACTTCGCGGCGCACAAGTTTCTTTCCGGCCAGTTTCTTCGCCTGCCGCGGATCCTCCATCTGCTCGCAGATCGCCACCTTGAAGCCCTTGCGAATCAATTTTCCGATGTAGCCTTCGGCGGCGTGATACGGCACGCCGCACATCGGGACCGCGATTCCTTTTTCTTTATTCCGCGAGGTCAGCGTGATCTGCAACTCTTTCGCCGCCACGATGGCATCGTCGAAGAAAAGTTCGTAGAAGTCGCCCAGGCGAAAAAATAAGAGCGCGGTAGGATGTTCTTTTTTGACGGCGGCATATTGCCGCATGAGCGGAGTGGACGGCTCGGTCATCTTTATCGTGAATCAGCTCGTTAGATCAACTCGTTGGATCAGCTAGTCAGATCAGCGCGTCAGATCAGGCAGGGCTTCGGCGGATTATAACAAAGCGCGACGTTCGTCTTCTGCGGCATTTCTTATGGCTCGCCGGAAAATTACGGTAGGCGATCGAGGTTGACTGCGGTTCTCTCCCGGTGTTCTCCTTGCGTATGGAACTCCGTAAGGATCCCATCACGCGCTCCTGGGTCATCATCGGGGATGATCCGCCCGAAACCGCGCCGCGTCCTGAATCGGCCTGCCGCTTTTGCTCTGGTTCGGCCGATTCGCTGCAAGTGATCGCAAAGTCCCCCAACGCGCCCGGCGTTCCCTGGTCGGCGCGCGCGGTCGTGCATCCCACGCCGCTCTACCGCATCGAGGGTGAACCTGGCCGCCGCGGTGACGGCATTTATGACTGCATGCACTCCGTAGGCGCACATGAGGTGCTGGTGGAAAACCCGCACCACGACCGGCATTTATGGAACTCGAGCGACGATGAGATCGCGCACTTTCTTCGCGTGGCGGCCGAGCGCATCCTCGATCTCAAGCACGACCCGCGCGTAAAATACGTCAGCCTGTTCAAGGATTACGGCAAAAATGCGGGTCAGGAATTCAGTCATCCTACGTCGCAGATCACAGCGACTATGTTTGTTCCGCGTCGCGTGCTCTACGAACTCCGCGCCGGGCGCGAGTACTTCGTGGGCAAGGAACGCTGCGTCTTCTGCGACATTATTCAGCAGGAGGAGCGCCAGGCCCAGCGCGTCATCGAGGTGCGCGGAGATTATCTCGCGCTGTGTCCCTACGCGCCGCGCGTCCCGTATGAAACCTGGATTCTGCCGCGCTATCACGATTCTTCATTCGAGCGAGCGGGATTGAATCGTCCCGGCCTGCGCACCAACCTGGCCGCGCTTTTGCGCCGCACCTTACAACGCGTGCGCTCCGTGACCGAAGATTTTCATCTCGTGCTGCACACCTCGCCCAGCAGCCTGCATCCTTCGAAAAATCTCGGCTACTGGAAGACCATCGACGACGACTACCACTGGCATATCGAGATTCTTCCGGTGGTGCAATCCAAGGCGCGGTCGTATACGTTTAAAGAGGTCTACTATTCGCCGGTAAGTTCCGAGACCGCGGTGAAACAATTGCGGGAGGCAAAAATCGATGGCTGAAGCGGGATCGGGGAATGATACCTACCTTCACGCTTAAGGATTTCCGCAATTTGGTCTCAGTTCTTGCGGTTCTGTCTGTGCTGAGTTCTGCAGGGGATGAGCCGACGCTAAAGCCCTTCAGTCGGGCAAAGGCGACCCTCATCGTAGCCGATGCGCGCAAGATTGTGACGCCCAGCGGTATCGAACGCCTGGAGAAGGTTCGGATCGGCGGGATAGAGCAGTGGGTCTCGATACGAGGAGCGGACAAGCGGAACCCGGTGTTGCTGCTGATCCACGGCGGGCCCGGTTATGTTTCCATGCCCATGAGTTGGTGGTTCACCCGTGGATGGGAAGAATACTTCACGGTTGTGCAATGGGACCAGCGAGGAGCGGGGAAAACGTATTTGCTCAATGACCCAGCCACGATTGGCCCGACCATGACCCTTGAGCGGATGGTTGCCGATGCTGAAGAGATGACGACATGGATTCGCAAGGAACTGGGCAAACAAAAGATCTTCGTGATGGGCCATTCCTGGGGCAGTTATCTGGGTCTGGAATTAGCCAGGCACCATCCTGAATCACTGTACGCATACATTGGAGTGGGTCAGGTTACCGACGGACCGGAGAGCGAACGCCGCGGTTGGACTTTCGCGATCGATGCCGCCCGCCAAGCGGGAAACGCGGAGGCTGTGCAGCAACTCGAATCCATTGCCCCTTATTTTGCGTCTGGTCACCCAGCCCCTCTCAAAGACATCTACACGCAGCGCAGGTGGGTGGATTTCTACGGTGGCGTCATGGCCCACCGGCGGAGTAACTCCAGTGAGAGTGATGTGGCCTTACTCTCGCCCGACTACACCGACGATGAGATACGTCAGATCTGGGACGGCAACGATTTTTCTGAGTCTTACCTGCTCGCGAAGCTTCTCAGCCTCGATCTCACGGGAATTAGAGAACTGAGGTGCCCGCTGATCGTCTTCGCTGGGCGCTACGATTTCGACGTCAACGCGCAGGTTGCGGCCGAATGGTTTAAGAAGGTGAAAGCGCCATCAAAGCATTTTGTTTGGTTCGCGAACTCGGCGCATTTGCCGATGACGGAGGAACCAGGAAAATTCTTGATGTCTCTGGTGCGCTATGCCCGGCCATTCGCAGAGAAAGCCGACCCACCCGCTCGTGTCAACTAACACTAGAGAATTGGTTGGTTCAACTCCGTGAGTCACCGGGCACCAGAGCAACTGCCTGCTGACACTACTGAGGCTGGTGCACTCAAGTTCCATCGCAGCGGCTGCTACAATCCCAGCCTTTAGGAGACTAGTCCCGTGAAGCTCTTCCTCTGCTGTCTAATACTCCTCGCCACCTGTCCGGCGCAGACTGCCGCGCCGTCCGCCGGCAAACAGAAAGTTCTATGGCAAAAGCTCGAGGCCCAGATTCAGGATGTCGACCAACATCTTGACGGAGTTATGGGCATCGCCGTCGAAGACCTCACCACCGGCGATCATTTCTTTCTGCACGAAGACGAAGTGTTTGCGCAGGCTAGTTCCATCAAGATCACGATTCTCGCCAATCTCTATCTGCAGGCGCAGCTTGGAAAGCTCAAGCTCAGCGATTCCTACACCGTGCAGTCGTCTGATCTTGTTGCCGACAGCGACATCATGAATGGACTTACGCCCGGCGTGACGCGGCTTACGCTGCGCGATCTGGCGACCATGATGGTGGCCGTCAGCGACAATTCCGCCGCCAATGTGCTCATCGACCGCGTCGGCATGGCGAACGTTAACGCAATGCTCGATTCGCTCGGCCTGACCCACACTCGCCTGCGGCGCAAGATGATGGACCTCGAAGCCGCCAAGGCAGGCCGCGAGAACATCTCCACTCCGCGCGAGATGATGACGCTGCTCGACGCCATCTACCACGGCAAGCTTCTGAACAAAGAGTCGACTGCCGATTTTTTTGCCATGCTCAGCACCAACAAAGACTCCTGGATTTCGCGCGACCTGCCCGCCGATCTCAAGGTCGCCAACAAGCCTGGCTCGCTGGAGGCCGTGCGCAACGATTCCGGCATCGTTTTTGTCGAAGGCCGGCCCTATGTGATCTGCGTCATGACCTCGTTCCTCCTCAACGAGCGCGATGGCGAAGAAGCCATCAGCAAAATTTCGTTGGAAGCGTGGCGCATGTTTGACTGCCTCAGCCGAGCCACCGAATATGGACGAGTCGTCTCCCCCGGAAACGGCGTGCGTTGAAAAAGTGTGGGGCGGACACTCTTGTCCGCCGCAGTTGATCTTGCCTTTGTTCTTGACCTCGATTTTCCGCCGCGACCCTACTTCGCGCTCGCTCCAGTCGTCTTGGCGGGCGCGTTCTGCTGGCGCAGAAATTGTTGCGCTGCTTTCGCTTCCATCGGTTGCGAGAAGTAATAGCCTTGTCCGTACTCGCAGCCTAGTTCCAGCAGGCGCTCCATTTGCCGTGAGGTCTCGATGCCTTGCGCAATGGCTTTCAGATTCATTTTGTGCGCCAGGGCAATGATCATCTCCACCATGTCGCCGGCAGCGCGGTCGGTCTGCATTTCCCGCACCAGCGAGCGGTCGATCTTGAGCGCGTCCACGGGAAACTGCCTCAGCCCACGCAGCGACGTGGTTCCCGTTCCGAAATCATCGAGAATCACGCCAATTCCCATGTGCTTCAGGTGAGAAAGGACGGTTACGGTCAGCTTGGGATCGGCGGCGGCAACACTCTCCGTCATCTCCAATTGCAGGCGAGAAGGGTCGATCCCCGTCTGCTGCAGCGCATCCTGAATATCGTTGACCAGGCGCGCGTCGGCAAACTGCCGCGCCGAAACGTTCACCGTGATGTTCATGCTCTGCGAATTCATGGTCTGCCCGGGTGCGTGGTTGGCTTCGGCATCGCGCAATTGCCGGCAGGCCTGCAAGAGGAGCCAGTGTCCGATGGAGACCAGAATGCCGGTGTCCTCGGCAGCTTCGATGAAACGGTAGGGCGAAATCAGTCCCTGGACCGGATGGTCCCAGCGCAGCAGCGCTTCGAAGCTCACGATGCGCCGCGTGTCGAGCTGCACCACCGGCTGGTAATAGACGCGGAATTGATGCTCGGTCATAGCCGTCCGCAAATCGGCTTCGAGGCGCAACCGGCCCACCGCACGCGTGTGCATGGCTTCATCGAAAACTTCGCAGCGCGATCCGCCCAGAGCCTTTGCCCGGCGCATGGCCACGTCGGCATCTTTCAACACGTCCTCGGCGCGCTCGTGCGCTGGAGTGCTCAGGGCAATCCCAATGCTTACCGAAACTCGCACTTCGCGGTTCTCGACGTGAAAGGGCTCGGCCACCGCCGTCTGAATGCTCCGCGCCACGCGCATGGCATCGCTGGGATCGCCCACCGCGTCGAGCAGCATGGTGAATTCGTCCCCACCCAGCCGGAACAACACAATCTCCGTCCCAGCTCCCGCACCGTCTCGGCGCGCGATGGTGTCGTCGTGCCGCAAAGTTTTGCTTAGCCTGCGGCCAATCTCCAGCAGAATATGGTCGCCAGCGACCGCGCCCATGCTTTCATTGAAGACCTTAAAGTGGTCCAGGTTCGCCAACAGCAGGGTGTAGAGCCGGCCCGCGTCGCGGCGCGAGCGCTCAAAAGAGCTTTGCAGCCGGTCCATAAACAGGCGGCGGTTGGGCAAGCCGGTCAGCGGATCGTGAAACAAGTTGTGTTCCAGCTGCAGTTCCGCCCGCTTGCGTTCGCTGACGTCGCGATTCACAATGACCAGCTTGGTGACCGCGCCCTTGCCATCGCGAATGGTGCTGGCCACCGATTCCAAAACCCGCCAGCTGCCGTCCTTGTGCTTGATCCGATACTCCAGTCGTTTTCCGATTCCGGTTTCTCGAGCATCCCGCGCCGCCTCCAGAACCTTGAAGCGGTCGTCGACGTGAATCTGCTCGAACGCCGACGTTTCGCCCAATTCCGCTGCCGAATAGCCCAGGATTCTTTTGTACGCCGGGCTGTTGTAGAGCCGCCGTCCTTTCACGTCGACTAAGGCAATCATGTCGGCGGCGTTCTCGGTCACGATCTGGAACAACTCTTCATGCTTCCGCGCCTCGCGATGGATCTGGTAAATCCGAATCTGCTGGTAGATCACCAGAATCGCCAGCGCTCCCAGCGGAACCCAGAACCATTGCAACAGCATTGCAGAAGTCTCCTGCGAAGATATATCGGCAAGAGTCCGCGGAAGGTTGAGTCAGGCTGGTGGGTTTGACAGTTGACGACAAACCGCCAGCCATCGTTGCATAATGTCCCCGTGGCAACCAACCAATCCTCGTCGAACCCTCCCATCCGCCGCCTGAAGAGCTACACCGGCGCCCAGGGATACGTCTACCAGTACTACTACGTCGGCAAACGCGCCGCGCTGGCCGATGACCCGGAGGCCCCTGCCACTGAATTTGTCTTCGACGTGACTTCCGACCGCAAGCTTACTTATGCTGTGAGCATTTTTTTGCCTGAGGCCGCGCGCGCTGCCTGGAGCCAGGTTCATGGCCGCCAGTTGAGCGATGCCGAGCAGTATGCTGCCGTCAAGCTGCGCCTGTTCCGCGCCTTCGATGAGATTGAGGACGTAAAGGAGCACGGGCGGCGCTTGAGGATTGACGCGGGTTTGCTAGAGGATGTCCTTGCGAGCCTCGGCGTCGATTAGCCGCTGTTGACGTTCCTACGGCCAGTTGATGAATTCCGCGTCTCCCGCATATAAATGAACTGGAGTCCCCCACGTGAAAAAACCCAACTTCGCATTTCTGGTTTCGCCTTTGATCGCGATGTTGTTGTGCTCTAACGCCGCCGTCTCTCAGACCCGGCGCTGGTCTGAGCAGAAGGCCAACGACTGGTACGCCCAGCAACCCTGGCTGGTCGGCAGCAACTACATTCCCAAGTCCGCCATCAACCAGCTGGAGATGTGGCAGGAGGCCACGTTCGATCCCGCCGAGATCGACAAAGAACTGGGCTGGGCCGAAGGCCTTGGTATGAACACCATGCGCGTGTTTCTGCACGATCTGCTCTGGCAGCAGGACGCGCCCGGATTTCGCAAGCGTATCGACCAGTTTCTGACGATCGCGTCGCGCCATCACATCCGCCCGCTGTTCGTACTGTTCGATTCCTGCTGGGACCCCGCGCCGCAACTCGGCCAGCAGCATGCACCCATTCCCGGCGTGCACAATTCCGGCTGGGTGCAGAGTCCCGGGGCCAGGGCGTTGGCCGATTCAAGCCAATATCCGCGGCTGAAGGAGTACGTGCAGGGCGTGGTGGGAGCGTTCGCCAAAGACGATCGCATACTCGGTTGGGACGTCTGGAACGAGCCGGGCTCCGATCAAACCGGCAACTACCCGAAGACGGAGTTGAACAACAAGGAGAAAGTCGCGCGCGTCGCCGCGCTTTTGCCGCAGGCCTTCGAGTGGGCACGCGAGGCGAATCCTACGCAGCCGCTGACCAGCGGAGTGTACGAAGTCGATACTGCGGCTGACGAGAATGCTCTCGAAGAGATCGAGCGCATTCAGGTGCGCGAGTCCGACATCATCACTTTTCACAATTACAGCTGGCCTGAGGACTTTAAAAGCGAAATCGCGTGGCTGCGAAGATTCCATCGCCCCGTGATCTGCACGGAATACATGGCGCGGTCGGTAGGCAGCCTGTTCGATTTGACCCTGCCCATCGCCAAGCAGGAGCGCGTGGGCGCCATCAACTGGGGATTCGTCGCGGGCAAAACGCAGACGTATTATCCATGGGAGTCGTGGGAACATCCGTACGTGAAGAATCAGCCGCCGGTGTGGTTTCACGAAGTGCTGCGGCCTGACGGCACTCCCTACCGCCAAGCGGAAGTGGATTTGATCCGGAAGCTGACAGGGAAGCGGTAGGAACTCTGACCGCAGAGACAAACGCCGCGGACGTGACGTTATCCGATCGCCATCCAGCTCCGTGCTTTGGCCTTGATTTGCTCGTACTCGGGCAGGCTGGCAGGGATCCAAACGCAACCGAAGAAGTGTGTTCGGATAGGGCCGTATTCCGATAGTCTCAGTGCACCTTCTCGAAACAAGTTGCCGGTGACCTCGCGTAAATAGCGAATATGGCCTTTTCGGACGCTCCTGTTGTGCCAATCGCCATTGCGGATCCGAATTACTTCATCGTCGATTTCTACGTCATAAGCCGGTCGTTTCGAGCCCGAGAAAAAATCGATGGCGACGGCCAGAACTGCGTCGAGGATGAAATCCTCTCGAGATAGTCTCCCGGCCTTGGATGGATGAAGGAAAGCGTGAACCGCGTAGGTCGCTACGACAAAAATAGCCAGCGCAAACAAAGCTCGGGCAACGCGTTTGCTCAAGCTGATCTGTTCTGCCCCGACGTGGTAGATCTTTCGCACGGAAGACATTGGAAATTTCCGTTCACCGACTGTCCTTTTGGTGCGTGACGGAAGGATTGTACCCCAGTATGCCGGGTGGATTTTGGAATTTGCTTACCCTCGTCAACGCTACTCAGATTTACAATGACCATGCCATGAAAAGTCTTGCCGTATTTCTGATTCTCATCCTGGTGATTGGCGCGCTGTTCTTTCTGGTTTCCCGCAAGCCGGCAGGTCCAACCGCGTCTACCGCGCCAGCTCCGAGCCCAGCCGCTTCCTCATCGCCGGCCTCGCCCGACGCCGTGCAGCAGAAATTGCAGGAATATTCCGGCGCCGGGGCCACCGATTGCGGACGCCTCAATGTGCGGGCCACGGCGGACCAATCCAAGACCGCGTCCGACTGCGCCATGCAAGCCAGTCAGAGCAAGCACCCGTTTTACGTCGCTTATGACATGCCGGGAATGGCGATCGGCGTGGCGGGCAGTGCTGCCGGCAAGCTCTACACGGTGCAGTCGCAAGGCACGGGCGCGACCGCCGCATTAACTAGCGGCGACTGCCCGTCACAGTTGCGGGTCGCCTCCAGTGGACGCGTCACCTGCTTCGCCCCCGGCGACATGGGCGGGATGGGCAGCGGTCACATGGCCGGCGCCGTGCCCTCAGGAATGGCCAATCCGCATCGTGGGGCGGCCACGAAATCGCCTGCCGACAAGCCCTAAGCGCTGCGCACGTGCCCATGCTGATTATCTTTGCCGGGCTTCCTGGGGTTGGCAAGACCATGATCGCGCGCGAGTTGGCGCGTCAGATCGGCGCCGTGTATCTGCGCATCGATTCGATCGAACAGGCGCTGCGCGATTCCGGAGCCATCTCGCAGCCGGTCAATGACGCTGGATATCGCGTCGGCTAAGCACTTGCCGAAGACAACCTCCGCCTCGGCCGCACCGTGGTTGCCGATTCGGTCAATCCGCTTTCCGTCACGCGCGAATCCTGGGTCGACGTGGCGAAAATGGCGGGTGCC
Organism: uncultured Acidobacteriota bacterium; assembly: GCA_963755795.1. Lineage (GTDB taxonomy): Bacteria > Acidobacteriota > Terriglobia > Terriglobales > Acidobacteriaceae > Sulfotelmatobacter. The sequence goes on from CAVWLI010000041.1 coordinate 90,663, forward strand.
GACGCCATCGAAATCGAGGTCCAATGTTCTGACCAGGACGAACATCGCCGCCGGGTGGAGGCACGAGCAAGCGACATTCCGGGATCGCGGCCGCCCACCTGGGAAGAAGTGGTTTCACGCGAATACCATTCGTGGACTCGCAAGCACATGGTGGTCGATACCGCCGGCTGCAGCGTAGAGAAGAGCGTCAGCACGATTCGGGAAATATTGGAGAAGCGGTAGTCGGGGGAAGACAACCACTCGTCTGTGATTCTAATCACAGCCTTAAGTGACCCGCTTTGTTTGCCTTACCCTCGTGCCCGTGGAAAATGAACAAGGTACGAGGGAACCAGGACCGGAACCATGATTTGGGGTAAACTCATGGGATTCCGGAACTTATAGGGCCTATGTCTCTGCTTTGGCTGCGTGTCGCACTGGGGTGCTACTTCATCGGCTTGGTCTACGCCTTCGTGGCGCTCACGCGCACCAGTGACCTGTTTAGCCGTATCGCGCTGCATGCTGCCAGCCTAGGGATGGTCTTCCATTTCGTCTCGCTGGCCGAGTTGTTCCTTTCGGGCCAAGTCGTGTGGGCATCGGTACACAACGGAGAGTCGCTGCTGGCCTTTTTGTCGATGACCTTCTTCATGGTCATCTATGCGATCTATCAAACCACGTCGCCCGGCGTTGTCGTCTTTCCCGTAGTGTTCTTTCTGACGTTCATTGCGGCGATCGGCGAGCAACCGGTGCTGCTGACTCAGTACGTGTCGCATAAAGGATGGCTGGTCGCCCACATCATCCTCATTTTCACGGGCTACGCGGCGCTGGTGTTGAGTTTCGGCGCCAGCCTGCTCTACCTGTTGCAGGAACGCCGCCTGAAGGCTAAAAAATCCACGAGCCTGATTTCGTTCCTGCCCGCACTGGAGGTCATTGACCAGATCGGATATCGTTCGCTGCTGCTGGGCTTTCCTTTTATGACGCTGGGCCTGATCACGGGCTCGATTGTCGCGCTAACCACCTACGGCCGCGTCGATTTCCTGGACCCCAAGATTCTGCTCTCGCTGCTGATGTGGGCCGTCTACATGCTCATGGTCTTCACCCGCTGGAACTCGGGATGGCGCGGCCGCCGCGCCGCCTTCCTTGCGACCTTCGCCTTCGTGGCTGCATTGGCGGCGTGGGCTGCCAATTACTTCTCGACGATCCACAGGTTCGCCGCCTCATGAGGATGCCGCTCTCATGATGAGATTCCAACTCATTGGCGTGAATCACAAGAGCGCGCCGCTCGAAGTGCGCGAGCGCCTGGCGATCCCGGAGTCGCGCCTGCCCGATTGTTGTCGCGAGCTCACGGCCTATCCCGGCGTCGAAGAAGGCATGGTCATCTCCACCTGCAATCGCGTGGAGATTGTGGCCCACACCACGAACGGATCGGCCGACCTGCGCGGATTTCTGCACGATCATTTTCATCTGACCGCCGACGAACTTGACGCACACCTGTACGAATTCCGCGAGAAAGACGCGGTGCGGCATTTATTCCGCGTAGCTTCATCCCTCGACTCGATGGTGGTTGGGGAGGCGCAGATTCTCGGTCAGGTCAAGGAAGCCTACGCCACCGCGCGCGCCGTCGGCGCGGTTCGCGGACAACTCGACCAGCTTTTCAGCCGCGCCTTTGCCGTGGCCAAGCGCGTGAGAACCGAGACTGCCGTCGGATCGTCGTCGGTGTCGATTGCCTCTGTCGCAGTCGAACTCGCCAAAAAGATTTTCGGCACGCTGGAAGGGAAGACGGTTTTCATCGTCGGCGCCGGCAAGATGAGCGAACTCGCCGCCCGCCATTTGATGGCTCACGGCTGCGCTTCGATTTTCGTTTCCAACCGCACCTACGATCGAGCCGTCGGCCTGGCGCAGAGGTTCAACGGCCAGGCCATTAAGTTCGACGACTTGTATAACACTTGCGACCGCGCCGACATCGTCATTACGTCCACGGGCTCGCCCCATGCGATTTTCCGCCGCGAGCACGGCGAGCAGTTCCTCGCCCGCCGCAAGAACCGGCCCATGTTTTTCATCGACATCGCGGTGCCGCGCGACGTTTCGCCCGAGATGGCGAAACTGGACGGCATCTTCACTTACGACATTGACGACCTGCAGCAGGCGGTATCGAGCCACGTGGCCGACCGCCGCAAGGAAGCCGAACTCGCCGAGGCCATCATCGCCAGCGAAGTCGAGCGCTTCGAAGCCAAGCTGCACACGCTCGATGTTGTACCTACAATTGTGTCGTTACAAGATCATCTGGAAACGATTCGTCAGGCGGAGATTGACCGTGTGCGTGGCCGCATGGGCCAGTTGACTCCCGAACAGGAGATCGCGATCGAAGCCCTGACGAGGGGCATCATCAACAAAGTCATGCACACGCCTATCACCACGCTGAAGACCGCGGCGAAAGAATCCGAAGCCACAACGGTAGTCGACGTAGTCCGCCGCTTGTTCAACCTGCACGACAAAGCGGCGCCAGCTCCGGAAAAGAAAAACGAAGTGGGGACGCGGCAATAATGGCTCGACTCCGCATCGGCTCCCGCGGCTCCCAACTGGCCCTCTGGCAGGCCAACCACATTTCCGCGTTGCTGCGCGCTCGCGGCCACGAAGTCGAAATTGAAATTATCCACACCACCGGCGACAAAATCACCGACGTCCCCTTGGCGATGGTTGGCACTAAGGGCGGACTTGGCAAAGGAATTTTCACCAAGGAAATCGAAGAGGCCCTGGCCGCCGGGCGCGTCGATCTCGCCGTGCATTCGTTGAAAGACCTGCCCACCGAACTTCCTCCGGGATTCGAAATCGCCGCGATTACCGAACGGCAAGACCCGCGCGACGCCTTCTGTTCGCGCCACTACGCGAGCTTTCAGGAATTGCCTCAGGGCGCGCGCGTCGGCACTTCCAGCCTGCGGCGCCAGGCGCAACTCAAAGCCGTTCGGCCCGACCTCAACATTCATCCTCTGCGCGGCAACGTCGATACTCGCCTGCGCAAACTCGAGCAGGGAGAATACGACGCCATCATCCTCGCCGCGGCCGGCTTGAAGCGCCTGGGCAAGACCGAACTCGTCAAGCAAATTATTCCCGCTGACATCATGTGCCCCGCCGCCGGCCAGGGCGCTCTCGGCATCGAAATCCGGTTAGGCGATGCTGCGACCGGCGAACAACTCGCGTTTTTGAACGACCCCGCCGCGCGCGCCGCCACGACCTGCGAACGCGCGCTGCTCAACAGTCTCGGCGGGGGTTGCCAGGTTCCCATCGGCGCCTTCGCGGAAACGCGCGATGGCAAGCTGTATCTCGAGTCAATCGTCGCCGACCCCGATGGATCGAAACTGCTCCGCGATTCGCGCGACGGAACAATTGAAGACGCCGAAAAACTTGGCAACGCCGCCGGCGCGGCCCTGCTGGCTCGTGGCGGCAACCAGATCCTCGAAGCCGTCTACGGCCGCGGCTTGGCCGTGCCTCCGCAGCCGTAGTTCCGCTACCACGGCCGGTTGGCTACCCGCTAAGATTGAGCGAGCTGGTGCGAAGCGGCTTTGCGGCTGCGAAAGAAACTCGCGCATGTACATTCCTGAACATTTCCGTGTGCATGACCACGCCGACGCCGTCGCGTTCATGCGGGCAAATCCGTTTGCGATTCTGATCTCGTCCGCGCCGGCTCCGGCCGCGCCTGGATTATCCAACAACGATGGCCCGTTCGCCACGCACCTGCCTCTGTTCGTGCAAGCCACCGGCGATCACGTCGTAGTCCGCGGCCATGTCGCTAAAGCAAACCCGCACTGGCGCTATCTGGAGCAAAATTCGAAATGCTTGACCATCTTTCACGGACCGCACGCGTACGTGTCCGCCTCGAACTACCTGACTCACGAAAACGTTCCCACATGGAACTACGGCGCAGTGCATGTTTACGGCAACGCTCGCACCTTTGCATCGCCCGAGGAATTGCAGGGCGTGCTCCACCAGCTGATCGGAACTTTCGAACCTGCTTATGCCGAGCAGTGGGCCAGCCTCAATGATGGCTACCGCGACCGCATGCTGAGCCACATCGTGGGCATCGAGATCGCCGTCACGAAAGTCGAGGCCAAGTTCAAGCTGAGCCAGAATCGAACGAAAGAAGAGCAGGCCAACGTGATCGCATCGCTGGCGAAGGCCGAAGACACGGCCATTTCGGGCGTGTCGAGCCTGATGCGTGAGCAAGGGCTGGGCATAAAAAAAAAGGGGAGTAGTTAGTGTGGGGCGGGCACTCTTGCCCGCCACTCTGACCATGAGCAAGAAAGCCGATTCACTGAAGAACCAGCCACTGCGCGGAATGCGCGTCCTCGTCGGCCGCGCCCGGCATCAGGCCGGAGCTCTTTCCGCCGAACTGCGCCAGTTGGGCGCGGCTGTGATCGAGATCCCATTCATCGAGATTCGCAAGCCCCGATCCTTCCGCGCGCTGGACACGGCGATGACGAATCTCGCCGCATACGACTGGCTCATCCTGACCAGCGTAAATGGAGTCGAGGCCATGTGGGAACGCATGGAGAAATTAAGGGAAGGGCACGACTTCAGTCGTGCCGTAAAGGCGTCCAAATCGAAGCCGGCTTTAGCCGCTGAGGGCTCGTCATTGCGCGTCGCCGCCATCGGTCCCGCCACAAAGAAATCGCTCGAGCAGCGCGGAATCAAGGTCGACGTCGTTCCCAAAGAATATGTCGCCGAGTCGGTGGTGCGCAGCCTGAAGAACAAAGTGAAAGGGAAACGCGTCCTGCTGGTTCGGGCCAAGGTTGCTCGTGATGTGATCCCGCAGGAACTGCGTAAGGCGGGAGCGCACGTCGATGTCGTCGAAGCCTACGAGACGGTGGTGCCGCAGAGTTCGCGCCGTCGGCTGCAGGCCGCGTTGAAGCATGCAGGAAAACGGCCGCATGTGATCACCTTCACGAGTTCGTCGACAGTACGGAACTTCGTAGAGTTGCTGGATTTGGGCAAGAGAGCGCGCTATCGAGCACTCGCCGGACTCCGAATGGCGTCGATTGGCCCAGTCACTTCGGAGACACTGCACGACTTCGGACTCCCGGTGGATATTTCGGCGAAGGAGTTCACGATTCAGGGTCTGGTCCGAGCGATCGTCGCCGCCGCAATCTAAATTGCGCTATACAATTCGGTACATACAATAAAGCAGTGCGAATCGGCACTTACATAATAGTACGTATTGCAAATTACTGCGTTAGCGAACAGCTGCAATCGGCCGGAACGACATGCGCCAGCAAAAAATCCGCGACGCGCTGATACGCGTCAATCTGATTTTCGACCCGCGCGAAACCGTGGCCTTCGTTCTCATAAATCTTGGAATCGACCGTGCCGCCACGCTTTTTGATGGCGTCGACCACTTGCTGGGTTTCTGATTTCGGGCAGCGCGGATCGTGGCCTCCGGCTAGCAGGAGCAGCGGCGCTTTGATCTGATTGATGAAGTTGATGGGCGAGCGATCTTCGTAGAGCGCCTTGTTCTTGACCACGTCTCCCATGGTCGCCAGATCCGATTGCTGCAGCACCGGATCTTCGTTTTCGATTTCGGTAAACCAGTTCACGAAGGGGACAATGGGCACACCCGCGGCCCACACATCGGGAGCCTTCGTCACCGCCATCATGCTCAGGTAGCCGCCGTAGCTGCCGCCCATGACCGCAATCTTTTTCGGATCGAGATGCCCGGTCTGCTTGATCCAGTCGACTCCGGCGAGCACGTCCTGCAAATCGCCGCCGCCCATATCAAACAGATTCGCTTGCTGAAATTCTTTGCCGTATCCGGTTGAGCCGCGGTAGTTGGGCGCGAGCACCATGTAGCCTTGATTCGCCGCGTACTGGATAAAGCGGTTGAACGAATTCATTGTCTGCGACGTCGGTCCACCGTGAATGTAGACGAGCGCCGCATTCTGCCCGTTGCGCGCCATGTTGAAGGGCACGTAGAGAAACGCGGAGATCGTCCACTTACCATCGCGGCTGGGATAGTGCACCAGATACGGCTCAACCATGTCCGCGGAACTCAGACCCGCGACCAGAGAATGCGTAATCTGCGTCGACTTTCGCGTGGCAGGGTCGTAGGTCCACAAATCACCGGGGGCTGTCGGCCCGTTATGGTTGTAAAGCAAACGAGTGCCGTCTTTGCTGAAGGCCGAAGAACCGCCCACCGGCTCATTCACGCCTTTCGGGATGGGCAACGGCGCTGACTTGCCAGTGGCCAGGTCGTGAAGATAAATGTCTTCGTTGCCGTCCACATTGGCGCTGAAGGTGAGGTGTTGGCCATCGGGCGAAAATTCGCCGCCACGAATTTCCCATTTGTCGCGAGTTAGCCAGGTGATCGATCCCGAGTGGAAGAGTCCGGTGACCGATGATCCCTTGTCGCTGAAGTCGAGGAGTCCGATGTTTTCGAAAGCGTTTGCAGCGTTTGATGTGAACAGAACCCTGCCCCCATCGGGAATGGGACGAGGATCGATAGAATTCGCGTAGAACCTCTGCTCACCCTCATGCGGCGTGAGCAGCGTGCTCTTTCCTGTGGCAACGTCGGCAATGAAGATGTTCGAATCCGTACCCTTCGCCTGCTCCTGCGTGTAGACGATATATTTCCCGTCCTTCGACCAGATCGGGCTCGAGTTGCTCTTATCCTGCGGCGTATTTGTAGTGAGGTGCTTCAGCTCGCGCAGAACCGTGTCGTAGATGTCGATTTCATACGCCGCGGAAGTTTTCGGTTTTTCTTCATACGCCAGATAGCGGCCGTCGGGCGACCACGTCGGATTGAGTTCCGCGATCTCGCGCGTCTGGGTGAGATTCACCACTTTGCCGGTCTTTGGCGAAACCAGAAAAATATCCCACTGCTCGTCGCCGTCATAGTCCGATTGGTAGGCGATCCATTTTCCGTCGGGCGACCAGGCTGGCGCCGTCTGCCGCTGATCGCTGATCGTCAGCTGCACCGGCCATCCGCCTGTGGCGGGGACGAGCCACAGATTATTTCTTCCGCTCATGTTGGAGATGAAGGCAATGCTTTTGCCATCGGGCGACCACGTTGCACGCCCCACTTGTCGCGTCATCCAGAGCTTCTCGATGCTCAGGCTGCGCGGCTCAACCTCAGCGCTGGGCTTCGAGGAAATCTGTTTGGGATCGGTAACTGCCTGCGGTGCGGGTAAAGTCTGGGCGGCGCTTTCGGCAACGACAGTGCTCATAAGGATGACGATAGCAAAAGGGGTGAGAGTGCGCATGAAGGATAAGGGCCTCGATCGCGGGTGAAGAAAAAGTTTATCAGAGCGTAAGGATGACGCGGCACGGCGGGAATTACATAGGTCCTTTCGCTTCGCTCAGGATGGCAGCGCAATTTGGGATGGCGCACCCGGAGCGAGGTTAATCGATAGGCTCTCAGCTTCGATACTTCCAGAAAGTTCGTAGCAGGGGTCTAGCGTCAACCGGAATCCTTTTTCGATTCTCTCGATCGACAACCCAAAGATTACGTTCTGGCCACTGAATCCTTCCAGGCTTAGAGTCAACAGGTCTTCGAGCACAAATTGAACGACCGCGTGCTTTGCCAATTCGTAATAGCCCTTCGAGTCCACTCGCTCCGTCATCTCCCAGGTATGAGCCGCCAAGTAGGATGGCCCTTTCCTGTTCAGGTGTAGCCTGACGACTTCAGCATCATGGAAGCTCGGCCAGAAGCCGAACCAGTTGTACAACTCCTGCGCTCCTTTAATGGATTTCAGTTCTGTCGGCAGGGTCACGGATATTACCTACACTTTCGCGTTTTTGTGCATATCGACCGTGCTCCAGGTTTTATCCCCTGCATGGCACAGGTTTTCCAGAGCACAATCGGCGCACTTGGGCTTGCGAGCAATGCACAGTTTGCGGCCGTGCCAGATGATCTGGTGCGAAAACAGGATCCACTTCTCACGCGGGATGATCTTCATCAAGTCCAGCTCGATTTTCTGTGGATCATTCTGCGTGGTGAGTTCGAGCCGCCGCGAGATGCGATGGACGTGCGTATCGACGACCACGCCGTTGGCTTTCTTGAACCACGAGCCTAGCACGACGTTCGCGGTCTTGCGGGCGACGCCGGGAAGAGTCAGCAATTTGTCCATTTCGTCGGGAACCTGGCCGCCGAAGTCGGCGACGATCGTTTTCGCCGCGCCCACGACCGACTTGGACTTATTGCGGAAGAATCCGGTGGAGCGCACATCCGGTTCGAGCTGTTCAGGGGTAAGTGCCGCAAATGCCTGCACCGTGGGATATTTGCGGAATAGTTCGGGCGTAACCCGGTTCACGTTCGCGTCGGTCGACTGTGCCGAAAGGATCGTCGCGACCAGCAACTCCCAGGCGTTCGAATGGGTCAGCGCGCAGGTTACTTCGGGATAGAGTTGGTCGAGGCGATGCAGGATTTCCGAGACGCGCTCCGGAGCGATGGGATCGTAGCCCTTAATCTTAGCGGCTGAAACGTCGTTCGCAGCCGGCCTCTTGCGACCCTTCGGGGCTGGCGCCGAGGCTTTGCCACGGCCTGGCCCCCTCGACTCCGCTCGGGGCAGGCTCGCGGGGGCGCCCTTCCCCACACGAGCATCTTTACCGCCAGCGCCGGCCTTCGCGTTTAACGATGTTCGTCCCACGCGGACCTTGTCTTGACGGCCGGTGCGAGCGGGCTGGCGGGGAACCACACCACGAGGCATGAGCAACTCCTTGGGGCCAATATCTTAGCAGAGCGGGCCAACGGCAGGCCGTGGGCTGGCCCTCGGTAACCACGCTGGCAATTGACGCCCCTCGCGGCCCCCGGTAGTCTGAAGGTACTCCAGTCAAGAGTCAGCAGCCATGGCAGTCAGCTCCATTCAACTCGGGCAAGTGTGGCGCAGCGAAGCCGACGGCCAGGACTATCTGGTCACCAAGGTTTATAACGAAGTGTTTTCGCAGTTCGCCATCCTGCGCCCCGCCGGAATTTCCGCTCCCGACGCTCCCACCGTTCGGGTGAAGGTCACCAAAGGCGCGCAGGGAGCCACTTTGCCGGGGTACGCGTTTACCCAGGAAGAGTCGTTCTAGCGCGGCGGTTCCGCCGCAACTTTCCGTTACACTGAATAGAAGTTCTCAATTCCCAGTTCTCAGCAAAAGGCAGGAAAGAGTTTCCGCTGAGAACTGGGAACGGGGAACCGAGAACTGGTTCTTATGACTGAAAGAATTCTCGCGATTCTGTTTGTCTTCATCAGCAAGGTCATCGCCGTGACCGGCTACGCCGGCATTACTATTCTTATGGCGATTGAGTCGGCGTGCATTCCGCTGCCTTCCGAATTGATCATGCCGTTTGCGGGATACCTTGTGTTCCAAGGCACATTCAAGCTGCTGTGGGTGGCCACGGCGGGGGCACTCGGCTGCAACCTGGGATCGCTGATCGCGTATGAGATTGGATGCTATGGCGGACGTCCGCTGGTGGAGCGCTATGGCCGCTGGATTCTGATGGGGCACCGCGAGCTCGACTGGGCCGACCGGTTTTTCGCGCGCTGGGGATATCTCGCGGTGTTCGTCGGCCGACTACTGCCGGTCATCCGGACATTCATCGCGCTGCCCGCCGGAATCGCGCGCATGCCTCGCGGGCGCTTTCACATCTACACTTTTCTCGGATCATGGCCGTGGTGCCTCGCCCTCGCCTGGCTCGGGATGAAGCTGGGCGAGAACTGGCGCGAACTCGGGAAATATTTTCACAAGTTCGACGCGGTGATCGGAGTGATGCTGCTGGCGGGTGTCGCGTATTTTATCTGGAGCCACTGGCAGAATAGAATCAGCTCTCAGCCGTCAGCGGTCGGCCGTCAGTAAGTCAAGCCGAAGCGTAGGTTGTATGACAAGAACTAGAGAAGAAATCCACGAGGCTCGTCGCAGAATCAGGGCCTCCTATGGCCAATTGTTCGATTCTACGGCTGCTGTGTTGTTCCGCCATGACCCGGTTGGAATCAACTTTGACGACAACACCGATGAATATGAGCCAGAAGCCGAAACAATTCTGCCGCGGCTGAGAAACTGTTCGTCCTCAAGTGAGGTCCTTCAGGTAGTGCATCAGGAATTTGTTCGTTGGTTCGATCTAGCTACTGCTGGCCCGCCCGAGCGCTATACGCAAATTGCGTCTGAGATTTGGAAGCTTTGGCAGGATTATCTACGGAGCTCAGCCGCGTCATAACCTGTCTGCCAGTCTTGCAAGCTGCGACCCCACGATCTGCCATCTTCCGCCGCGCTTCATTACGACGTCCATATACACGTAGCGAACAGGGAAGCGGCCTCCGCTCTGCTCGACCTCGTCGTCTTCCGAGCCGTGGACGATGGCCACGTCGTCGCGCAGCATGCGAATGCGGCGCCCGGTAGAGATCATCGAGACGTAACGAATCTTTCCTGAGCTGAGACTAGCGATCACGTCCGCCTTCGTCGAAGCTCTGCCGGATTCGTCGTACTGAATGTAGTCGTCGGCGAAGATGCGCGAGAGTTCCGCAACGTCGCCGGCGATCAGGGCGCGGTCCCCGTCCTCAAAGAGTTGCGTGATCAGCTGTTCGTCGTTCAAGTCCATCTCCCGTGTAGGGTTGGTTTCCCCCGTGCAAACTCCTTGGCGAGCCGGAGCATGTGCTTGCGCGATAGGGATTCTTCGACTGCGTGGCCGTTCGCTTCGCGATCGGCCACTTCGCTCAGAATGACAACTCGTTTGTCTATTGATGCTAACTGGCGCTTGGTGTACAAGCAAAAGCAGCCTATCTGAGGAGGAAGCAAATGATTTCCAAGCGCCGCATGCTTGCCGCCCTGCTGTTCATCATCACTGCCATCGCCATGCCGTTTGCCTCATACTCCCAATCTGCGTCTGACCGCCCGTTCGTGGTCGAGTACTACTACAAGACCAAGTGGGGGCACGCTGACGAATTCCTGAAGCTATTCAAGAAGAACCACTATCCCGTGCTGAAAAAGGAAGCTGAGATGGGGCGCATCGCCAAGGTCTGGATGGACCAGCCGCGCTACCACACTACCGAAGACGGCCGTTGGGATTTCCGCGTGACCATCGTCTTCAAGAACGCAACCGTCGCCAACGAACCGTTTGACGAGGCCGCGCTGCAGAAGCAGATGTATCCGGACCAGGATACGTTCCTGCGCGAAGAGCAGCGCCGTTTCGAAATCCTCGACGCCCACTGGGACCTGCCGGTGAAACCAATGGATCTCGACGGGAAGCCCTAGAACTTATAACCGCAGAGGCCCCTGACGAACACAAAGAGAACGCCTGAGGGTTTTTCCCCTGTGTTACCCGGTACCCTCCGTGGTGAAAGACTTTCAGTCGATCTTCAGAAAATTGGCGACGAGCTTCTCGTGCCACTTCCAGGGCAGGATGCGCTTGATTGCAAGCTGTAGCTTCGCGTCGCGTCCTGCCAGGTAGCGCAGCTTGGGATTTGGATTCAGAGCAATCGAAACAATGAGCCGGGCAACCGCAATGGGATCGGCCTTCGGAAGTTTTTCGATTGTCGTCCGCATGCGCCGGGTGCGCTGAATGTTGGGCGAAGTGTCTTTCGTAGCCTGATCGCCCATCACCGCGCCGCGCGTCCAGATGTCGGTTTGAAAGGCTCCCGGTTCAACCAGCACTACCTTGATGCCGAGCGAATTTACTTCCATGCGCAGCGACTCGCTCCAGCCTTCGAGGGCATGCTTCGATGCGGAATAACTGCTCACGGTAACCGCTCCTTGCAATCCGGCGATCGACGAGATCTGGATGATGTGTCCGGAATGCTGCTGCCGCATCGTGGGCAGCACGGCCTTGGTCATGGCGACCGCGCCGAAAAAGTTGGTTTCGAACTGCAGCCGCAATTCGTCGAGTTGGATGTCTTCCGCAAACCCGGCCACGGCGAATCCCGCATTATTCACCAGAACGTCGAGTCGCCCATAGTCCCGTACCACGCCGTCGACGAAGCTCGGAATGGCTTCAAACTTTGTAACATCGAGCATGCGAATGTCGACCTTCGCGGCCACTCCCCCAGCCGCGGCGACCTGGTCCAGGCGGTCGCGCCGCGACAGGTCACGCAGGCTCGCCACCACGCGAAATCCCGCTTTCGCCAGTTCAATCGAAGTCAGCAATCCGAAGCCGCTGGAGGCGCCAGTAACGAGGGCAATCTTTTCAGTCATTGGAATGGTGTAACACAGGCCCCGCAAGAAAATCCGATGCGCACTCTGGGCTCGAAGATGTTAAACCTTGGTAACAATCACGAAGGAAATCCTTTATCGCTTCCATCAAAATTTGGAATTAGACATAATCTCTACAAGATCGATAATGTACTGCATGGACCCCTTATTATCAGTTGAGGACTCACATGTTGATGTACTCCACGAAATCAGCGAACGCCTGGGTACGGCGGACGGATTTCACGACGTTCTGAGCCGCGTTGTCGAATTTGCTGCTGCGCTGGTCAAGTGCGACTCCTGTCTCATCTACATCATGGAAGGCGACGAGCTCGTTCTGCGAGCTTCGAAGAATCCCCACCCTGAAGTGGTCGACCGCCTGAAACTGCGCGTCGGGCAAGGCATTACCGGATGGGTCGCGGAACATCGCGAGCCGGTTGCCATTCCGGAAGAAGCAGCGCACGATCCGCGGTTTCAGTTTTTCCACGAGTTGCCAGAAGACAGCTACGAGGCGTTTCTCTCTGTACCTTTGATGTGTCGCGGCCGCGTGGTTGGCGTCATCAACTTGCAGCATCGCCAGCATCACGTTTACCGGCGTCGCGAAATTCGCATGATTTCGACCGTAGGATTTCTGGTGGGCGCCGAACTCGAACTGGCGCGGCTTGAAGAAGCCAACTTAACGCTCGCGGAACAGTTGCAGACCAGGAAAGTCGTGGAGCGCGCCAAAGGCATTCTGCAGCGCGATCTCGGGCTCAACGAAGAGCAGGCCTACCTGGCCCTGCAGCGCCAGAGCCGGCAGAAGCGCAAACCCATGAAGGAAATTGCCGAAGCCATCGTGCTGAGCGACGACGTCCGCGGAAACTCGCAGCTCCAGCCGACCTAAGTTGTTGCTCAAAAAGGCCGAAGAATGTGCGCTACTTGATCCTCAGCGGCTAACGCCAATTAGACGCAGCCACTCCTATCGCAGCGCTGGAAGCGCTGTGCCACCCAAAATCTAAACTTCAACCGCAAACACCAAGGGCGGATAGCCGGTTAGCTATCCGCCCTCGTGTTCGTGCAACCCAAAAGATTACTGTCCCTGTTCCAGGACCGTGGGAGCGGCCTTGGCAATCTGCCGCTCGGTCGTGTGCGACGGCACCGTGAAGTGCAGCGACATACCGAACTCCGGCAGTTGCATGGCACTCACGAAAGAGCCGTCGGGAGTGGTTTCCAGCACCAACCGGCTGCGATCCGATGGCGTGGCTTCCTCGGTATCCGGTACCAGCACAATGTAGCGAGTGAGATTCCCGCTAATCTTGCTCAGGTTGAGCATGCGGGAACCGCTATCGGGATCGAAGGAGAATTCATACTCTCCCGCTGGAAGTTTTGCGCCGCCCAGGTGAACTTCATGGGTGAGCGTAAACTTGCCGCGTGCCGGCTCCTGGGCTGAAGCCGGTGTGGGCGAAAAGTTAAGGGCGCTGGCCGCGAGAATCGCGGCATAAACGTAGTTGCGAATGTTTTTCATGGAATCTCCTTTGTCTTCTATGAGCAGGGCATTGAGCCGAGCTCGTGAGAAGAACTGGTCTGAAGAGCACACTTCCAGCGCAGGCCCGGATGGCGTGGGCTCAGATTTCGGTGGAGATCAACGGGGTCAAATCGAATTGCACGCCGCGGCAGGGCTGGCACGCAAACAGCAACTCAGCGGGAACCTGCTAACAGAGCTGGTCCGCCAAGTGATTCCACTATGCAACAGGAGGGGTGCAAGAGTCCAACTCAAAAAATCTATGCGAGCCATTCACGCGAGCCGCGTGACCCAGGTAATGTCGATCACCGGGACAGACACCGGTCCCGCTCGATGATCAACCGCGCAATTGACCGACTGATTTCCTCGCTCCGCTGCATGCATTTGCCAATCTCGGTCACGAAGTGAGATGATCCTTAGTCGCGGTGGCGGTGACCAGCCACCGCCACCAGAGGGGAATCATAATGTATCAGAAACGTCCGGGAGTATTCATGGCCGATTGGTGGGATGCCGACGGCAGCCGCCATCGCAAACAGTTCGCAACTTCCGCTGCTGCACGCGAACATGAGCACCGCGAGACCGCGCTGGCGCACGCTGAGCGTGCCAGCCGGGAGATGAAGCTGGCCGCCAAAACGGGTGGCCGGAAAAAGGCCCGAACGGAGACGGTTCACGGCACCATCGAACCGGCCAAGGGCAAGCTCGGTGTGATGATCCCAGGGATGGGCGCCGTTGCCACCACTTTCGTCGCCGGCGTTGAGGCCATTCGCAAAGGACTGGCCAAGCCCATTGGCTCGTTGACGCAAATGGGTACTGTGCGCCTGGGCAAACGCACCGACGGCCGGTCGCCGAAGATCAAGGAGTTCCTGCCCCTGGCCGGACTCGACGATCTGGTCTTCACCGGCTGGGATATTTTCGAAGACAACATGTACGAAGCCGCGTCAAATGCAGGTGTGCTCGATCAGCGACTGCTCGACCAATTGAAGCCATTTCTTTCGACGGTTACGCCGCGCTCGGCCGTGTTCGATCACAACTATGTCAAGAAGATCGAAGGCCCCAACGTGAAGAAGGGCAAGTCGAAAATGGATCTTGCTGAGCAGTTGCGCGACGACATCCGCGACTTCAAAAAGACCAGCGGAGCGAGCCGCCTGATTACGATGTGGTGCGGATCCACGGAGTCATATATCGAGCCGACCGAGGCGCATCAATCGGTCAAGTCGTTTGAGAAGGCCTTGCGCGACAACGACGAGATGATCGCGCCCTCAATGATCTACGCCTACGCGTCGCTGATGGAAGGCGTTCCGTTCGCCAATGGCGCGCCCAACCTCACCGTCGATTTGCCGGTCATGCTCGACCTTTCGCGCAAGAATGAGGCGCCCATCTGTGGCAAGGATTTCAAGACCGGCCAGACACTCATGAAAACCGTTCTCGCGCCTGCGTTCAAGGCACGTCTGCTCGGCCTGAGCGGATGGTATTCGACGAACATCCTGGGCAACCGCGACGGCGAGGTGCTCGACGATCCGGGGTCGTTTAAAACCAAGGAGGAATCCAAGCTGGGCGTGCTCGAACACATCCTGCAGCCGGCGTTGTATCCCGAACTCTACGGCAATATCTTTCATAAGGTTCGCATTAACTATTACCCTCCTCGTGGTGATAATAAAGAAGGTTGGGATAACATCGACATCTTCGGATGGCTCGGCTATCCCATGCAGATCAAAGTCGATTTCCTGTGCCGCGATTCGATCCTGGCCGCGCCCATTGTGCTCGACCTCGTATTGCTGCTCGACTTGGCGAAACGCTGCACCGAACTGCGCGGACTCGGCATTCAGGAGTGGCTCAGCTTCTACTTCAAGTCTCCGATGACGGCGCCGGGGTTGTACCCCGAGCATGATCTGTTCATTCAGTTGATGAAACTGAAAAACACACTACGGCACTTGAAGGGTGAGGAACTGATCACGCACCTGGGGCTGGAATATTACGACTGACCCAGTTCGGGCAGAAAGAAGCGCAGGTTCTATCGACGCCGTTCAAGAATGGATGGCGGGTTCGAGGAGTCCGAGCGGGAATCCTGCTCTGGAAAAAGGAGTGCGTCGGCGTATTCAGTTGCCGTGTGGTGCTCGTCCGGCGCTGCACGCTTGACATTTACGGCACGCCAGAGCCCTCTAACGAGTTTGAGCAGCAGATCGACAACCGACATAAGCTTCAATGTAGTATACGCCGCGGATTGCGCGTCCCGCTCACCAAACCGTGCGAATCAGCGGACTCCTGCGGATATTTTCGTCGCGCGTGATCAGCGTCAGTCCTTCGGCACGAGCGGTCGCACCGATCAGACGGTCGGCAGGGTCGCCGGGATAATCGTCTGGAAACTGGTTCGCTAAGGCGGCGATCTCGACTGTGATTGGTTTGATGGTTACTCCTTCGGTCAGCAATTTCACTGAGGCCTCGACCGTGCCATAAGCTTGGATGTTTCCGCGCGTTACCAGGAGGGCGAGTTCCCACAGCGTGATGGCGGAGACGGCCAGGCCCCCGTGACGACTGGACCTTGCAATCTCCCTGCTGGCGGCCCGGGACAGTCGCTTGGAGTCTGCGATCGCCCACACTAAGACGTGAGTGTCGAGCAGGATCACCGCAAGAATTTCCACGCTTCGAGTGGCACCCCCGGAGATTCGATATCCCCCATGATGCGGACGATGCCTTCCAGTCGGCCGATAAAGTCACGGCTGACTTCGTCGGCCGGAACCAGCTTGGCCACGGGCTTTCCACGCTTAGTGATGATGACCGGCTCCCGCGTCGTGCGCACATCGTCCATCAGAGTGAGGCAGCGCGCTTTGAATTCCCCTGCCGGGATGGTCTTCATGGTTATATCTCCAGGTACATGGTCATTCTAACATGGTCATGATAGGTTTCGAAGTCGCAGATCGTCCCTAGAATCTTCTCCGCAGGAATTCGAAGAAGAGATAGCCGATCGTAGCGGCGACCATCGCGATTTCAAAATTGGACGCGGTCAGAACGTCTCCAACCGCCCACGCCAGCCCATTCTTCCGCCCCATGCCTGACCGCTCAAACTCTCCCATTAAAAGGTTCGCGTAAAACAGGAAGAGGATACAGGCGACTTCGACCACGGCCCTCCACACATGTTTCTTCATAGACCAGACCGGAACGTCGACAAGAGGTTCCCCTTTGCACATCCACTATATTTGAATTGCACGCCATTCTCGACCAGCGGCGCCTTCCAGCGGTATATACTTTATCGACTTTCGCTGTCCTTTTGCGGAGCACTGTGGGGTCTGTCTAAGCCCCGGCCAGGCGAATCATGACTAACCCGAATTCGCGCATGGATCCTCCAAATCGGAAGAACGCTGCCGACTTGCCCGGCGTGAGTGTTCCCGCGAAAGGCGACAGCGCCGGCTCCAACCCGCCGCTGGGGTCCGACGCGACCATCGTTGACTTTCCAAACATTGATTTTCCTAAGTCCTACCTCGACCCCGACGCCACCATCGTTGACACCAATGCGTCGTACGTGAGAACGGGTCCGCCGGTTCGTCCCAGCGGCCCGGTTCCGGTGCGGCCGCTGACGAGTGCTCCTGTGCTGCAAGCGGGCGACTTGCTGGGCGGCCGTTATGAAATCCTGCAATTGCTGGGTGAGGGCGGCATGGGCGCAGTGTATAAGGCAATGGATCGCGAGCTCAACCGTCCAGTTGCCCTGAAGCTCATCCGTCCCGAACTGGCCGCTAATCCCTCGATCCTGGCCCGCTTCAAACAAGAACTGCTGCTGGCTCATCAAGTCACGCATAAGAACGTTATTCGCATCTACGATCTAGGCGACGCCGACGGCGTGAAGTTCATCAGCATGGAGTTCGTTGAAGGCGTCGATCTGCGCGCCCTGATCCAGGAACGCGCAAACGAGAAGAAAAAATTCACACCCGAAGAAGCAGTCCAGATTACCGAGCAGATTTGCCGCGCTCTCGAAGCGACACACAGCGTAGGAGTGATTCACCGCGACCTGAAGCCGCAGAACATCATGCGTGATTCGACTGGACGAATCCTGCTGATGGATTTTGGCCTGGCGCGCACGGTCGAGGGCGACGGTATGACGCAAACCGGAGCGCTGGTCGGCACCATGGAATACATGTCGCCGGAGCAGGCGCTGGCCAAGGGTCTGGACCAGCGCTCCGACCTCTTTACTCTGGGCCTGATCCTGTACGAATTGCTGACCGGCAAAACCCCGTACTCGGCCGAGAGCGTCGTCGCCAGCTTGATCAAGCGGACTCAGGAGCGAGCGATCCCCGTTTCGGATCACGATGGAACGATCCCGCAGCCGCTCAGCAACATCGTGAGTAAGTGCCTGGAGCGCGACCCGAAACTGCGCTACCAGACTGCGGCCGAACTGCTGCATGACCTGGACGCATACTCGGGCAAAGGCGCGGCTGCGAACCTGCGTTTTCAACCCGCAGTCGAGCCCTGGGGACGAACCATTCACTGGCCGCTGATCACCGGTGTCGTGACGGTGCTCTTGCTGGCGATCGTGGGCTATGTATTCCGGGGTCCGCTGTTCTCGCCGGCAGCGCAAAAAACTGCCGCAGTGCAAGCGTTGTCGCTGGCAGTAATTCCGTTTCAAAACACGTCTGGGGATGCATCCTGGGACTGGCTGGGGCCGAGTCTGGCCGACATGTTGAGCACCGATGTGGGACAATCCGCGCACCTGCGCGCGGTCTCATCCGACCGCGTGCAACAGGTGTTTCATGATCTGCGAATCGCGCCCAATTCCATTGTCGATTCTACAGTTCTCAGCCGGGTTGCCGAATTTACGAATGCCGACACGCTGGTCTGGGGGCGATACACCAAGCTGGGTGACCAGATCCGCATCGACGCCACGCTCGAGGATCGCAAGCACAACCGCACGATCCAGGTGAAGGCCGAGGCGGCGAATCAGCAGGACTTGTCGGCTGCGGTCGACCGGCTGGCGGGAATGATCCGCCACAACCTTGCGCTGTCGCCCGATCTGGTGAAGGAGTTGCAGGCGCAATCTTTCAAGCCGACCTCGACCTCGGTCGACGCGCTGCGCGACTATAACCAAGGCCTGCAGTTGCTGCGACAGGGAAACAATCTGGGGGCGAAAACGCAGCTCGAGGCGGCGACGAAAGAAGATCCGCAATTTGCCGTGGCCTATTCGCGTTTAGGCGAGGCCTACTCGGCCTTGGGTTATGACGCGGAGGCTGAACAGAGTTCGCGGCATGCGGTGGATCTGAGTCAGAACCTTCCCCTGGCCCAGAGATATTTCATCGAGGCCAGTCTGGCCCGCGTCACCAAAGACAACGCGAAGGCGCTGGCCGCCTATGAAAATCTGGCCAAGAGTTTCCCCGATAATCTCGACGTTCAATTTGCCCTGGGCAGTCTCTACGAAGACGCCGGAGATTTGGACAAGGCTCGCGCCTGCTACGCCAACGTGCTGAAATCCGACAACAAGAATCTCGACGCGCTGCTGGCCAGCGGACGAGTCGAGATCAAAGCCGGCAATCCGCAGAAGGGGCTCGATCCGCTGGATCAAGCCCGGCACATTGCCATCGATCTGGATAATCAGGAACAGCAGGCGCTCATTCTCCAAGCCACCGGCATCGCTTATAAGCTGATGAACAAGCCGGCCGAGGCTTTGCGCAACTATGAAGACTCGATGGCCATCAACCAGCGCCTGGGGCAGAAGCGCGGAGTGGCCGCCAGCTTGTCAGAAATCGCACAAGTGCAGCTCTCGCTGGGCAAGCCCGATGCCGCGTTGGCGGCTTACAACGAGTGCCTGAAAATCCGCCGCGAGATCGGCGCCAAGAAAGACGCGGGCGACACGCTGATCGAACTCGGCGATTTTTATGCCGATCGAGGTCAGTCCGATCAGGCGCTGCAGATGTTCAAAGAATCGCTGCAGATTCAGCGTGACGCCGGCGACGAGCCCTACCAGGCGCTCTGCCTGAACAATATCGGGAACGCCTATCTGCATAAAGGCGAGAATGAAGACGCGCTCACCTACCTGCAACAGGCGTTGCAGCTTCGCGAAAAACTGAACGTGCCCGACGATATTGCCGAAACCCTGCATAATCTGGGCGAGGCCTATACCAATCTTGGACAATACGATCAGGCGATCACCGCGCTCATGCGCGGCCTCGACCTTTATCGCAAGAGCGGCAACAACCAGGGTTCGGCCATCATTTCTCATAGCCTGGGATTGGTCTTCGAATATCAAGGCCGCTTAGGCCCCGCGATCGGAGCATTGCAGGATGCGGTGAAGGCATTTCGCGATCTCGGCGACCGCAGCAACGCAATGGCGCAAGCTTTGAACGACCTGGGCGGAGCTCTCGCCCACGCCGGACGGAGCGCCGAGTCCACGAAACTGCTGGAAGAAGCTCAGGGCCTGGCTCGCGGTCTAAAGAACGACGCGCTGAGCGCGTCCGTCCTGAACCACCAGGGCGACGCCAGCTTCTATCGAGGCGACCTGAAAGCCGCCAAAGATTCTTATCAGCAGGCGCTGCACCTGGCTTCGCACAGTTCGGAAAAAGATGTGTTGCTGATCGCGAAACTGAATCTGGCGAAGGTGGCCATCGCCGAAGGGCATGCCGCGGCGGCTGCCAGCGAATTACGGAATCTGGGTCAACAAGCCGACGCGCTCGGCGCGAAATATCTCTCGGTCGAGTGCTCGGTCTCGTTGGCCGAAGCGTTGATCAAGAGTAAGGATTATGCTCGCGCCCGGCAACAGCTGCAACGCACGCTCAGCCGGAGCGAGAAGCTGGGATTGCGCCTGGAAAACGCTCGCATTCACTACCTGCTGGGGACCGCTCTCCGGCTCACTGGAAGCGCGTCGGAAGCGACGGCGGAATACCGCGAGGCGCTGCACCTGCTGGATGAAATCCGCAAAGAGCAGGGCGCGGAGCACGTTGTCGAGCGCTACGATCTGAAACCGATCTACGCCGAAGCTACGCAGTTCGCACAATAGCACGGGATTGTTTCGGGCGTATACGTCTGACTTTCCAAGCTCTCTCACATGGCGTCATCCTTTGACCGGGGCCGCCTTTCAGGCGTAGCGAAGGATCTCGCGCAGACGGTGAAACGTCGTGGAAAAGTCCCCAAGGCAGAGCCCTCACCCCGGCTGATTTGGCGCGTGCACCTCCCTCTGGCACGAAAAAAGGGCGAGATCGAGGGATCTCGCCCTTGCACTGTTCATTCGTTGACTGGACTATTTTCCCTTCGTCCCGCTCAACGTCACCGCTTGTGGGCTGCCCAGGGCGTTGTCGTTGATGTATAGAGTGGCAGTGCGGGTCCCGGAATCGTCGGCATGGTAAGTTACCGCAATGTTGCAACTCGACCCCACAGCCAGCGAGGCAGGGCAGGAACTCTTGGCCGTGAAGTCATCGCTGTCACATGACCCCGCGCATTTGATCGAAATGCCTTTGATCTTCAACGCGGCATTGCCACTGCTGGAGACGGTCACATTCACGGTCTTTGCTTTCCCAGCCTCTACTGTTCCGAAGTTAATGCTGGTCGGCGAGACTGTGACCACCGCTTGCGTTACCACGAGCATGACCTGCGCAGTCGCCGGCGTGAAGTTTGACGATGTCGGCGTGAAGATCACCGACAGCGTTTGAGTTCCGGGCGGCAGCACCGATCCCGCCGCGGGCGTGTAGACAAACGTTCCGGGCACGTTCGCGGTAGCGTCGAGCTGAATCGAGCTTAGCGCCGTCCCGTATGGGATGGATGCCGGTGTCGCCCAGGAGATGATAGGGGTCGCCTGATTCACCTGCAACGAAACACTCGCCTTGGCCGTCGAGTAGTCGGTTGCGTCGGTTGGCGTGAAGCTCGCCGATAGCAGTTGGCTCCCGGCGTTCAACACCGTCCCTGCGGCCGGAGAATAGAGGAATGTTCCTGGAACGCTCGCGGTTGCATCGAGCTGCGCCCCGCCCAGAGCCGTGTCGTACGTAATTGCGCCCGGCGTTGCCCACGTAATGGCTGGCGTTACCTGATTCACCAACAGCGTCACATTGGCGGTCGCGGTCGAGTAGTCGGTGGCGTCGGTCGGCGTGAAGGTCACCGAAAGCGGATGCGGTCCCGCCGTCAGCACGGTCCCAGCGGGCGGATTGTAGACAAATGTTCCCGGAACGCTGGCGCTGGCGTTCAACTGGGCTGCGCTGAGAGCCGTCCCGTAAGGAATGGCGGCGGGCGTAGCCCAAGTGATAGTCGGCGTTGCCGGGCTCACAACCAGGGGCACGGTGGCGGTCGCGGTTGTGTAGTCAGTGGCATCAGTCGGCGTGAACGTAACTGATAGCGTTTGCGGACCGGCTGCCAGTACGGCGCCGGCGGCCGGCGTGTAAGCAAAAGTTCCCGGTACGCTGGCAGTGGCGTCCAGCTGCGTCCCGCCCAGCGCGGTTCCGTACGTTACGGCGGCGGGCGCCGTCCAGGTGATGGTCGGCGTTGCCTGACCGACCGTGTAGGTAATGCTGCTCGGCGTGCTCTGATTGGCCACGGCATCCTGGGCATTGATGGTGATCGTATGAGGTCCCACAGAACCGGGGGCGGTGAAAGTGAGCGTACCCGTATTCGCAACTGCCGGCGTAATGGCTGGCGAGCCTGAGGGCCCGCACGACGCAACCCCCGATCCGAGGTCGCCGCAGCTGTAGCTGGCGGTTATCGTTTGCCCGTAGGTCGGCGACGAAGGCGAGATCGTCGGCCCGCTAATCGCTGGCGGATTCTTGTCCACTTCGAAGGGTCCAAATGGGCCCTGCGGAGTGGACGTATTTCCCGCAATGTCTTGTACCGTGACTGCCGCGATCGTGGCACTGCTGGTTTCTGTTCCAGCGGGCACCGCGGTTGATACGTTGAACGAAGCCGGCCCAGCCAGGCCCGACCCTCCCGCGTTGTCGCTGGCAGTGCACGGAACCGTGACATCAGTGGCCTGCCAGGCAGGTGCAGGTGGTGTGCAACTCACCGTCGGTGCAGTCGTGTCGACTTGAATTGTGAATGTGGGATTGGCGCTGCTCACGGTTCCGTTGTTATTGGTGGTGGTGCTCTCGATGGTGCCCGCGGTATCGGTGGCGTAGAAAGTCACGATCGTCGCGCCTTGCGCCGTATTTGGAATCGTGATCGATCCCGTTTGTCCGGTGATCGTTCCCGACGCCGGGCTGGGCAGGTTCGCTCCCGTGGCCGAGTAGTTAATGCTGGTTACTGTCGGCAACGTCGCAGGCGGATTCATGTTGTTGCTGGGCACAACGTCGATGCTGCTGAGCGTCAGAGTAACCGGTGCATTCGTCCAGCCCTGATTCAGCGGCGGATTCGCGCTGGGCCATGTGGTCGGTTGAATCACGCCGAGAATCGGAATCAGTGTCGAGTTGAAGCTGTTGGTGTGGCCGTTGCTGGTCGCCAGGTCGCCGCTGATGCTGACGAAAACATTCGTCAAATTCTTGCAGACATTGTCCTGGTTCTCGCAGGTCAGCGCATTGTCGGTGCCCATAATGTAGCCGGGGGCGACGATCGGCTTCTGACTGGGATCGAGGTTATAAGTGTTCGAAACGTTAATGGACGCATTTGTGCCGGTTTGCGGACAGTTGGCTCCGCTGGGCGTGCTGCTGGTCGAGGTGGTGCACAGGTCGGTGGTAATGACACAGCCGTAGTTGCCCGAGCCCGTGTCCTGATGCTGGCAGGTCGTTCCCTGAAATGGAGTGTTCTGCACCAGGTTGTAGAATTGCGATCCCGGTCCGTTGTCGGTAATGGTCTGCACCGTACCCTGCTGGAACACTCCCGTGAACGCACCGCTGCCCAGTCCGCTTTGCGAGTAATCGGAGACAGCGCTCAGCGTTGGCGTGTAATTAAAATTGGTTTGCGTGGGTTGCAGGGGCTGGTTAATGGTGATCGGCGCCAGGGGCAGGGAACTGAACGACCAACTGAGAACGTCGTTGTTCTCCACGTGCGATCCAGTGGCGGCCGTAAATCCAATATAGGCCCCGCCGTTGCCGTTGAGGTTCAACTGAGTCGTAATATTCAGAGTTGCCTGCAGAATTAGCGTGCTGTCCAGGTATACCGAGAGGTTGTTGCAACCGCTGGTGCAGGTTCCCGGCGGCAGATAGTTCACCGTGATGGTGTGCACGTTCCCATCCGTCAACGACAGGCCGGCAGGCAGGCTCTGCAGCGCAATCTTCGCCAGGTTTCCATCCGGGCAGGTGTAGTCGTGGTCCGCGCTGTTCGGCGTCAGCGTGCTGGCGTTGTTCGGTCCGCAGCTTTGGACAGCGATGTGGTTGCCGTCAGGATCGCTGTAGTTGGTGTTCTGATAAGTATCCAGTTCGATGGCCAGGCTGTTGGTGATGGCATTGCCCGGGCCGCTCGCGGTGGAGACGTCGTTGTTGCCGTAGGCCATATTCTGCCCGTTTCCGGTGTAGCCGATCGCGCCCGTGCCCGCCGGATCGTTCTGAATTACGAGCGCCATGCCATCGGCAGGGAATGCGCAGAACAAGCACAGATTCGTGTTCGAAATTCGGAACTGAAACGCCGTGGTGAATCCCGTGGAGAGCATTTGTGGCTGGTAGTACCAGGCGGCGGCGTGCTGGTTCATATTCGCCGTCGTCAGCCGAAGAACTCCCCCGCTTACCACCGTGGGCTGAAACGGAGAGCCGTCGGTCAAGACCTGGCAAGTGGAGGCGGGGGTGCCGCTGTTCGTACAAACGTCGTTGGTGGTGAAGCCGGTGGTCGCCGTGAAACCGAAGTTCTGGGCGAATACCACTTGCGGCCCCACGAACATACCAACGAGCATCACGGCAGCGGTAAACACACCTCGTAGCATGGTCTTCATTGTCCTTCTCTCCACTTTCTTGAAACCAGGAACGAATAGCGATTGGTAAGCCCGGGCAGACCCCATTGACTGCAGGCACCCACCTTCATCAGATAAGAAAGGAATGGCCAGAACCGATAACGGCTTAAGAGGGGGAGGCAGCCGTTAAACCGTCGTCCATTTTCAGCCCGGACTTCCGCAGTGTCAAGGGAAAACCATGTCCGGCGTGCCGTTTCGAGTGGTTCGTCTTCGGCAGGCGAACAGGACGAGGGTCCCGCGATGGGGGGATTCCATACAAGTCTTTGTTGAGCAGATAACCCTTAGGCCGGGTTTCCGCGTCTAACCGTACGGACCAAGATTGGGACTTGGTGTCTTCCGGCCGGGAGTATAATCGCGCTAAGGAGTACCCTATGAAACTCAGATGGCTGGCAATCGCGACCGCATTGGCGGCGTTCAGCGTGGGACCCTGGACGTTCGCACAAGTTTCAGATCAGGACAAGGATCAGCCGAAATCCGGCGACGTGCAGAATGCGCCCGCCCAGCCCCCTGCAACTCTGCCGACCCAGGACGACAATCAGATCAAGCACGACGGCGGCAAGACCGACGTCGATGCCGTGGGAAACCGCAACGTGGGTTGCGGGCGCGGTATCGGCAATTGGTACACCGTGGAAGGCCAGGTGGCACGCGGCCGGCAGTATGCTCAGCAAATCGAGTCGCAAGTCAAGCTGGTGAACGATCCGGTGATCACCGAGTATGTGAACCGGGTGGGGCAGAACCTGGTGCGCAATTCCGACGCGCAAGTTCCATTCACGATTAAAGTCATCGACTCTGATGTGGTCAATGCCATGGCGCTGCCCGGCGGATTCTTCTACGTCAACTCTGGCCTGATCCTGGCGGCGGATGAAGAAGCCGAAATGGCTGGCGTGATGGCGCACGAGATCGCGCACGTAGCCGCTTGCCACTACGGTCGCGAAATGACTCGCCTCCAGCTCCTCCAGATGGCGTCGATCCCGGCCATCTTCATGGGCGGCGCGATCGGTTACGGAGTGTACGAAGGCATGGGCCTCGGCATCCCTCTGACCTTCTTCAAGTTCTCCCGCGGCTTCGAAGCGGAGGCGGACTATCTCGGCATCGAATACATGTACCGCGCCGGGTATGACCCTTCTGCGTTCGTGTCGTTCTTCGAAAAAATTCAAGCGATGGAGAAGAAGAAGCCAGGGACGCTGTCAAAGGCTTTCGCCACCCATCCTCAGACTCCGGATCGGATCGAGAAATCGCAGGAAGAGATTCGGAAGATTCTTCCCGCCAAGCAGCAGTATGTCGTGACCACGTCGGAGTTTGACGAGGTCAAGGCGCGGCTGGCGGCCATCGAGAACAAGCACAAAGTGATCGACCAGAAGGATTCGAACAAGCCCAGCTTGCGGCGGACTTCGAACACCTCCGACACTTCCAGCGACGGCAAAAGCGATGACGATCGCCCGACGCTGAAGCGGCGGGATGATTCGTCGAACTGATCGTGGTACAGGAGTAGGAAAACGGGCTTTAGCAAAAGATGACCGGCGGCCTTGGCCGCCGGTTTTGTTTTTCGGGAAGTTTGTACCGGCAATGAGGCGCGATTTGGCATAGAATCGCATTTTGGCCGTCCCTCACAGCTGGCTGTGATTGCGATCACAGATTGGACTTGGGGAACGGACTTAGGCTCGGCTATGCTTATTTTCGCGCTTCGCAGATAAGGATCGTGGATAAGGCGGACTCATTCCCATGCCAGAGAACTCACTCACCATCACCGACAATCGCACCAACAAAACCTACACCGTCCCGGTGGAGAACGGCACCATCCGGGCCATGGACTTACGGCAAATCAAAAACGGCGCGGATGATTTCGGATTGATGACCTACGACCCGGCGTTCATGAATACTGCGTCATGCAAGAGCGCCATCACCTACATTGATGGCGACAAGGGAATCCTGCGCTATCGCGGATACCCGATTGAAGTTCTCGCCGAGCGCTGCACGTTCCTGGAAGTCGCCTACCTGCTCCTGCAAGGCGAACTGCCTACCGAGAAAGAGCTGAGCGCCTGGGTCTACGACATCACCCACCACACCATGCTGCACGAAACCACCAAGAAGTTCATGGAGGGGTTCCGCTATTCCTCGCATCCCATGGCGATGTTCGTGAGCACGATCGCGGCGTTGTCGAGTGTGTATCCCGACGCCAAGAATATCCACGATCCGGCCAACCGCATGCACCAGATTTCGCGGCTCATCGGCAAAGTGCCTTCCATCGCGGCCATGTCCTACCGGCACAACGTGGGCTTCCCCTACGTCTATCCCGACAACGATCTCAGCTACACCGAAAATTTCATGAATATGTTGTGGAAGATGGTCGAGCCCAAGTACGTGGCCAATCCCGCAATTGCCCGCGCGCTCGACATTCTGTTTATTCTGCACGCCGACCACGAGCAGAACTGCAGCACCAACGCGATGCGGTCGGTGAGCAGCTCGCAGGCCGACCCGTACCTGTCAGTGGCCTCGGCAGCCTCTGCGCTCGCGGGACCACTGCACGGGGGCGCCAATGAAGAAGTTCTGAAGATGCTCGACGAGATCGGCACGAAAGATCACGTGCCCGCCTACATCAAACGGGTTAAGTCGGGCGAAATTAAGCTGATGGGTTTTGGGCACCGCATCTACAAGAATTACGATCCGCGCGCGAAAATCATCCGCTGGAGCGCCGAGCAGGTCTTCCAGGTGACGGGACGTAGTTCCAAGCTCGACATCGCACTGGAACTGGAACGCATCGCTTTAGAAGACGACTATTTCGTGAAGCGCAAACTCTATCCCAACGTCGACTTCTATTCGGGCATTATGTATCAGGCGATGGGCTTCCGCCCGGAAATGTTCACCGTGCTTTTCGCCATTCCACGCACGGCAGGATGGCTGGCACAATGGCAGGAACTCATCACCGACCCTGAGCAGAAGATCGCACGCCCACGCCAGGTGTATACCGGACAGCTCGAGCGCGAGTTCACACCCATCGACAAGCGGGTTCCGGTGCCGATTCCGGCGGATTATCCAGTGCGCTGAAGATTGCGCACTTCGCAAAAAACATTTGCCCCGCCTAACCGCGGGGCATTTTTATTGTGGGATGGGATGTGCACCGTGGTGCCGAACGTATTCGCGCCGCGCCTTATTCGTGCTGCGGCCTCGTCCACGCAGCGGCTCGTCGTAATTACGCAGCGTGCTTGGCCAGTTCGGCCAGGCGCTCCCGGTGGCGCTCTGGCGAAGTGACCACCTTCATCTCCTGCCAGTCATAAGGAAATTCTCTGCCGCAATCGAGACAAGCGACGTAGGTTCCGGTCAGAGCTGCAGCCTGGGGACGGCGCGATGCTCCTCGGATAGTTACTGGAAAGCTGTAACGCGCATGTCTGCACCCGAAAAATGCATCCACTAATTTGCCGATCATAACTCCACCTTCCACATTTCGAGCTGGTTGGCTCGCTGTCCTGGTTTCGACTCAGCCTGGATTCGACACTGCGCGCCCCCTCACGATGTTTTGTGCGCGCGGTCACTTCATACTCTAATACCTTAGACTCAGGAATTGGCGAAACGGTTTAGGGATTTCTCGAGGCTCCCCGTCCAGAATGGGAAAATGCCCCGAAACCCTTACGCTGGATGTAGTTACAGCAGGAGTAAAAAGGCTTCACTGGGCCCGGCTTGGGCGCCTGAACCATGGCAGTCAGCCCCCTATCTTCCGATTTGCAGGCAGACATAAGCCGGCTGATTCCGTTTATAATGCGCCGATGCCGATCGAGTTTCACAGTCTGCAGAACGGCATGGGCCGAGTCTGGCTGTGCCGCGGCAGGCTCACCGGCAGGGAACTCATTGCCAACAACGAGCGCATCCTCACTTCCAAAAGTTATGACGGCGTGCGCTGGTTGCTCATCGACGAGACCGAGACCACCATGGACATTTCTTCCGAGGAAATCCGAACCATCCGTCGTCAGGACGATCAACTCGCCGCCGTACTGCCTGAGCTGGTTACCGCCGTCGTCGTTCCTTACGACGTGGGCTTCGGCATGACACGCATGTGGGAGATTTTGACGGAGCGTCCCGGATGGTCCACCCGCGTCTTCCGCACCAGGCCCGAAGCGGAGGCCTGGCTACGCGAAGAAGTTCGTCGCAGACTTGCAATGGGAGTTGCCTGAGAATCTCAGCCCGCCTGAGTAAGCGCTCTAGACGCTCTGTGGGCCGCGCTTTTTTTGCTGCTGGCACTTGGTCATGATGGCTGATCGCAGCCGCCCTC
This sequence comes from uncultured Acidobacteriota bacterium, assembly GCA_963755795.1. GTDB lineage: Bacteria > Acidobacteriota > Terriglobia > Terriglobales > Acidobacteriaceae > Sulfotelmatobacter. Next base: position 119,388 of record CAVWLI010000041.1, read on the forward strand.
GAAGATCTTCCGGCAACTCGTAGAGCTGGGAGTCCCGGTAAATCTCGATGGTCTTTTTCGTGGTATCGCAAACGACGTAGCAGTTGTGGCACCAGGAGAGGTGGTTCTCCAACTCAGCTTTCGTTTTCTCGTCGAGGACGCCGTCCAGGTAGCTGGTCAGCTCGGTCAGAAACTCAGAGCATTTCACTGGTTGCCATCTCCACTTGGAGCATCGCCCGTTTTAGTTTCGGCCCTCTTGGGCTCGCTGTTTTTGCCATCGCCATTCTCTCTTCTTTGAAAGTAGCGTCCTAAGCGCTCGCGCAACTGCAAACGAGCTCGCAGCAGCCGCGACTTCACCGCGGGCACGCTCAACTCCAGCGCAGCCGCCGTCTCTTCGGTCGAAAGCCCTTCGACATCCCGCAGTACAAACACCGTCCGGAAGCCCGGAGGCAGCCCCTGGATGGTCTTACTTAAAATCTCACGCAATTCGGACTGCGTATATTGCTGCTCCGGATTCGGGCTCCAGTCCGCGATCTCGCGCGGCAGGGAATCGTCTTCCGTCTTGATATCTTCGTCGAGCGAGACCGTGCGCTCGGGCTTGCGCCGGCGCAACTTCATCAGCGCTTCGTTCACCGCAATCCGCACCAGCCAGGTATAAAACTTCGACTGCTCCTGAAACTGCTGCAGGTTGCCGTACGCTTTCAGGAACGCTTCCTGCACCACATCTTCCGCGTCTTCGCGGTTCTGCGTGATGTGCTGCGCGATCCGAAAAACGTTGCGATCGTAACGGCGAACCAGTTCTTCGAACGCCGAGTCATCGCCTCGTTTCGCCGCCTGAACGAGAGTCAACTCTTCGCTAACTGGTCCAACTACTTTGTTTTGGATGGCTCCCATGCGCTTGGCGATGCAGTATTTTCCGGTTCACAAACCCCGTTCACGAACCAAGGTCACTCACACGCAGTGACGGAAATCACCGAATCGAAACTGTTATTCTACTTGGTAACCCGCTTCTTGCCCAATGGGTTTAACGTAGGCGGCAAGAAAAGTTTGCGATAGAGTTCAAAGAGCCGGAGCGAACCCGGACGACTAGGTACCGAAGTACTCTGATGCCTTTCCACAAGTGCCGTATAATCAGCACTTAGGGCAGTGTTTTTTCGGGGCGCGAGGTGGCGGGCAAAAACTCGGGTATTGGGAACGGTTCTTAAGAGCATGGCGGAAAAGGATCTCCAGCAAATCGTCGAACATGCGGTGGCGCAAGTTCTCGAGCGGCAACTGCCAAAGTTGCAGGCTGAGTTGGTCGAACGTGTTCTGGCGGAATTACCTGCGACTTTGCCGGGTCCGGCGCCGACCGGCGCGGGTGGCCCTGTTTCCAACGCGAATCTGGTGCAGGCCGTCGCTACCATTCACGCCGGGTCTACGCAAAAAGAAATTTTGCGCGCGTTGCTCGAAGCGGGCAATGCCTACGGCTCGCGCGTCGCGCTCTTTGTGGTGAAGGGTGGAGCGGCCACCGGATGGCAGAGCCGCGGTTTGGGCGACGACGACGCCATTAAAGATTTCCCGCTCGACATGACCAGCGGCCCCGCCGCTTACGCTTACCAAAACCGCATCGCGGCCCCAGCCAACATCGCTGAAATGGATCGCCGTTTTCTAAAACAGTTTGGCGGACCAGAGAACGAACAAATCGTCGTGCTTCCCCTGGTTCTGAAAGATAAAGTAGCCGCGCTACTCTACGCCGATGGCGGCGCCGAAGCTGTGCTCGATGGCCCGTCGCTCGAAGTGCTCGTGATGGCCACCAGCGCGTGGCTGGAAGTGGCCGCGCTGCGCAAACAGGCGCAAAGAGACGTCAGCGACGCCGTGGCGCCCATGCCGCCCGTTCCAGCAATGGAGCGGCCTCCAGCCGCGGCGCCGGTGCAGGCGGTCAGTTCTTTTTCCGATCCGTTCGCCGCCCACACTCCGAAACACACCGCATCGAAGCCTGCACCCGAGCCTGAGCCAGAACCCGCCGCCGAGGTGGTGGAAGTGGCGCATGCGGCTTCGGCGAGTGCGGCAGCGTCCGCGCCAGCCGCAGATCCGTTTGCCGGCATGTCAGCAGAAGACGCCGATACCCACCGCAAGGCGCAGCGTTTCGCCCGCCTGCTAGTCGATGAGATCAAGCTGTACAACCAGGCGAAAGTGGCCGAGGGCCGCCGCAACAAGGACCTCTACGATCGCCTGAAAGAAGACATCGAAAAGAGCCGTTCCACGTTTCAAAAGCGCTACGGCAGTTCCGCCGCGGCCAGTGGCGACTACTTTCAGCGGGAAGTGGTGCGCAGCCTGGCAGAAGATGATCTTTCCGTCATGGGCGCAAACTTCCGCAAGTAAGATCGGCTTGTCACAGCGCCAGAAAATGATTTTGGGTAGGGCTCGGCATTTAGCCGGGCCATTCAGTTCATCAAGAAAATGGGCTTTAGCCCCTGAGGGTCGCCCAAACCGCTTCGCAAAGTTCTAAAATCAAGACAGGTTCTGGCCTTCGCGTCTCCGCGCGAAAACACTAAGGTGGTTCGATTGGGTCTCAAGTGGTGGTGGGTGCTCGCGCTGGCCGCGCTGTGCGGGACATCGAGCGCTACGAGTTCAACTGCATGGACGCTCGCGCAGCAGTCGGCAACTCCGGCGCCCGATACTCCTGACAGACAGGCCGCCACGCCCGCGACTGAAAGGCCTGCGCAGCGAGAGGCTGCCGCGTTGCCCACCACGCACAGGCCCGCGCGCAAGGAATCCTCCACAGCTTCCGGCAAGACCACAGGCGCCGCTCACGCAAGTAAATCAGGATCGAATAAACCAGGATCGAATAAAACAGGATCAACGCATCCCGCAGCCGCACGCAGAAGACGTCCCATGTCTCCGCGGGTGCGCCGCATCCGCCAGGCATTCGTCGCCTCAACCACCTTGCGGCCCATGGCGCAGCAGTTGATTCTGGATCGTTCCCCGGCCGGATATGCCGGAGTCGAAGCCTACGCCCGCGCACATGCCAAAGAAGATGCCGGAGCGCTGGCTTGGCTCGTCGTGGGCTACGCGCACGTACTCGACCACGAATATGCCAAGGCCATCGACCCGCTGAACCGAGCCAAGCCCCTCGCCGGCGACCTGGGAGACTACGTCGCCTACTGGCTCGGAACCAGCTACCTGCAAACTGGCCATCAGGCCGAGGGTTTGGCCACACTGGCCAACTTTAACAGCACATATCCGGATTCGTTGCTCGGGCGCGATGCGCATCTCAGTTACGCCGGCGCTCTGCTCACCGAAGGCCGCGCTGCCGAGGCCGCCGAACTGCTCGAAAAAGACCGCCTGCCCGCGAGGTCCGACATTGAGTTCACGTTAGGGCGAGCCTACGCCGCTCTCGGTCAGAACGCGAAAGCCGCTGAAGCCCTGGCCAACGTCTACTACAACATGCCAGCCTCGGCCGAAGCCGACGCCGCATACGCGGAGTTGAAAAAGCTTCCGTCGCTACCGCCTGTAACTGGAGCGCAGCGCAAGACGCGCGCTGACCTGCTGATGAAGGCGAAACGCTACAACGATGCGGCCGACGAATATCGCGAGGTCGTCATTCACGCGGCTCCGGAAGCGCGTCCGGCGGCGGAACTCGCGCTGGCCGACGCACTGCACCGCAGCGGCCGCAACCGCGAAGCCAAAGCAGAGTTGACCACCCTTGCCGCCGCGACCGCTGAGCAAAATGCCCAGCGCCTCTACATTCTGGGCGAGGTTGCCTGGTCATCTGACGAGAATGAAGCCTTTTATCGCACGGTCGACGAATTGCGCCAGACCGCGCCCACCAGTACGTGGCTCGAGCAGGCCCTGCTCTCGGTGGCGAATCTGCATCTCGTGCATCACGAGTACGACCAGGCGCTCGACGCCTTTCGCGAGTTGCAAGAGCGTTTTCCCACCGGATCTCGCGCCTCTTACGCCCACTGGAAAGCGGCGTGGCTCACGCTGCGCATGGGTCGAAACGACGAAGCGAAAAAGCAAATCGACGAGCAGATCGCGCTCTATCCCGGAGGAAACGAAACTTCCGCGGCCCTGTACTGGCGGGCGCGTTTGGCGGAAGAAGACAACCAGCCCGGCATGGCCCGCGCCTATTACCAGAAATTATCGGACCGCTTCAAGAACTACTACTACGCTGAGTTAGGGCGGCAGCGTTTGCAGAAACTTCCGCAGGCCGCGGATCCGGTGGGCAAGTATCCGCTGCTCGATCGCATCCCGCCGCTCGACCACGGCGAAAAAGTGACGCTCTCTGACCCGCCGCCCGACGATCTTCACCTGCAAAAGGCGGAGTTGCTTGGCAATGGCGGTCTCATCGATTTCGCCGTGCGCGAACTACAGGCCGCGGCCAGCGCCGAGGGCGGCAACTGGGGCCCATCGGAAACCGCGCAGCTTTACATTGACACCGGCCACTACGATCGGGCCATCGAAGTGATGAAGCATTCGGTTCCCAGTTATTTTGCGGTCGACATTCCAACCTTGCCGCGGGTCTACTGGGAGGCCCTGTTTCCGCGCCCTTACTGGGCCGACCTGAAAAGATTTTCCCTGGCCAACGGGCTCGATCCGTATCTGATAGCGTCGCTGATCCGCCAGGAATCGGAATTCAATCCGCTGGCAGTTTCACGCGCCAACGCGGTCGGCCTCATGCAGTTGCTGCCAAAAACTGGCAAGGTAGTTGCCCACGAAGTGGAACTGAAGCGCTACAATCCGACCCAATTATTTACTCCGACAGTGAATCTGCAACTGGGCACGCGTTATTTTCGCGGCATGGTCGACAAGTTTGGCGGATCGTTTGAGCACGCTCTCGCCGCCTACAACGCCGGCTCTGACCGGGTGGAGGAATGGATGGGACAGGGCCCTTATCGCGATTCGCCCGAGTTCGTCGAGTCGATCCCGTTCACCGAAACCCGCGAATACGTCCAGGCCATCATGCGCAACGCCGCCGTCTACAAGCAACTCTACGGCGCGCCATAAAAAACCTTTTTCGCCGCGGATTCACGCGGATCGTACGGATAAAACAATCTTGGAGAAGGCTGATATTTTGGAGAAGCCGGATTTTGGGTGTCGCAGCGCTTTAGCGCCGCGATCAGGATTGGATTTTATGGAAGGGCACGGCTTCAGCCGTGCCGTTATGCGGAAAAAGGATTGGGCTTTAGCCCCTGAGGGTCCTCGCTCTCAAATCGCAGGCGTCTCATCCTTCGGCGCCTTATGAAACAAAATCTCGATCACCAGCAGCGCCGCGCCGATCACGATCGAGCTGTCGGCCAGATTGAAAACCGGCCATTGATAGTGCTTGACGTAGAGCAGCAGAAAATCGATCACACGGCCGCTGGCCACGCGGTCCCAAAGATTTCCGATGGCGCCGCCGAGAATCAGCGAGAGCGCGATTCCAGTGATGGACAGCGCCCGCGACTGCTTCCACAGCAGCACCGTCACAATGACCATCGCCAGCACCGAAAAGCCGATCAGCAGCCCAGTCTTCCAATGCGACGGAGAGTCGGCGAACAGGCTGAATGCCGCGCCGGTATTTTCCGTGTGCGTGAGCTGGAAAAATCCCGGAATGATCTGGACGTGCGTGTACATCGCGATGCGGGCGGCGACCAGCCGCTTCGTCCACCGGTCGAGCAGGACGATGAGCAGGGCGAGTGAAAAGTGTGCGGCGCGCGCGGAGGTGTTCGTCATCAATCGGCTTCGCCGCCAAGTTCTTTCAGGACCGCGCTGCAGCGCTCGCAAACCGTCGGATAGGTGTGGTCATCGCCAACGTGCGTGGAGTAGTTCCAGCAACGGTCGCACTTGGCCCCATCGGCCCTCTTCACCTCAATATGCACGCCGCCGGTGCCGTTACCCGATCCCTGCACAAGCGTTACCGAAGAAACGATGAACAAATAACGGAGTTGGTCCCGATGCCGCGCCAGCACCGAATATGCTGGCTCAGCCGCCGTGATGACCAGTTGAGCCTCCAAACTTTTCCCAATATTCTTGGTGTTCCGTTCCTCTTCCAGCGCCTTCATCACCTGTTCCCGTAACGCGAGCAGGGTAGTCCAATCGGCCGTCTGCACATCCTGCTCTGGAACCGATGCGCTCCCGAGCACGTCGGCAGCATCCGGAAACTTTGCCAGGTGCACACTCTCCAGGCGGTCTGGCATCTTCGGCAAGTGCTGCCAGACTTCCTCGCAAGTAAAGCTCAAGATGGGCGCCAGCAGACGAGCCATCGCCTCACAGATGCGCCAGATCGCAGTCTGCGCCGAACGGCGGCCTGCAGAGTTCGGCGCGTAGGTGTAGAGCCGGTCCTTGATGACGTCAAAATAAAACGCGCTGAGATCGACCACGCAGAAATGATTTACGCGCTGGTAGATCTTGTGGAAAGCAAACTCTTCGTACCACTTACGAACGTCACGCACCAGCGCCCAGCTCTGGCGCAACATGTACTGGTCCAGAGTGTCCAGTTGTTCGAAAGGCACCACGTTCGATTGCGGATCGAAATCATACAAATTGCCCAGCGCATTCTTGAAAAGCTTGTTGCGAATCTCCCGATAGTTTTCTCCGACCGTACGCATCAACCGCTCCGAACCGACCACGTCCTCGCGGAAGTCGACCGACGCCACCCACAGCCGCACCACTTCCGCGCCCAGCCGGCTGGAAATGTCGACCGGGTCAACGTCATTCCCGCGCGACTTCGACATGGCGTGGCCTTTTTCGTCGAGCGTCCAGCCAGGCGTGACCACGCCCTTGTACGGTGGGGTACCATGCGTGCCCATGGCGCAGAGCAGGGAAGACTGAAACCAGCCGCGGTACTGATCTCCGCCTTCGAGATATAAATCTGACGGCCAGGGATAGTCGGGCTCATCGGCGATCAGGGCCAAGTAGCTCGCGCCTGATTCCAGCCACACGTCGAAGATATCAGTTTCCTTCTCAAACTTCGTGCCGCTGCAGTGCGGACACTTCGTTCCCACTTGCAGAATCGTATCGGACTCTGGCGTGAACCAGGCGTCGGCTCCCGACCTTGCAAACAGTTCAACCACCTTCTGATTGACTGCGTGATCATTCAGCGGCTTGCGGCAACTCTCGCACAGAAAAACGGCGACGGGCACTCCCCACACTCGCTGCCGCGAGATGCACCAGTCGGGCCGAGTCTGGATCATGTTCGAAAGGCGCTCTTCGCCCCACGCCGGATCCCACTTCACTTTCTTGATTTCTTCGAGCGTGCGCGTGCGCAGCGTGTCGTTTTCTGAAACTCGGCCTCTGTCACCGCCGGGCATGGGCGTTTCCATCGAAATAAACCACTGCTCGGTCGCGCGAAAGATCACCGGATTATGGCAGCGCCAGCAATGCGGATACGAGTGCTCCAACTTGTCCGAGTGCAGCAACGCGCCGCGGCTCCGCAAAAGTTCCACGATCAGCGGATTCGCCTTGAAAACATACTGACCGGTATATTCCGGCAGTCCGTTGCGCAAAATACCTTTCTCATCGACGTTGCTGGTGGCATCGAGGCCATATTTCATGCCGGTGATGAAGTCCTCGGCGCCGTGCGACGGAGCGGTATGCACCACGCCCGTTCCTGTATCCATGGTGACGTAGTCCGCTAGCACGCCCAGAATCTGGCGATCCAGAAACGGATGTTGAAAGTTTAGCCGCTCCATCTTCCGCCCCGGGAAATGCGCCAACGGACGCGGATCGGCCAGATTGCACTTCGCCGCCACGTCCGCTGCGAGCTTCGAAGCCGCAATGTAAACTTCGCCGCCCGATTCGAGCGCTACATATTCTTCATCGGGATGAAAGGCGACGGCCATCGATGCCGGCAGCGTCCACGGAGTCGTCGTCCAGATAATGGTGGACACTTTTTTCCCGGCCACCGCCGGGTCAATTTTCGCCGGATCGTCCAGCAATGCATACTTCACCCACACCGTCGTACTGGTGTGGTTTTCATATTCGACTTCGGCCTCGGCCAGCGCGGTCTCGTCATGCATGCACCAGTAGACGGCGCGCAGTCCTTTGTAAACGAATCCATTTTCGTAAAACGAAAAGAAGGTTGAAAGCACGACCGACTCATACTGCGGATTCATCGTGGCATAAGGCCGATCGAACCGCCCGAAAACGCCGATGCGCTTGAACTGCGTCCGCTGCAGGTCGAGAAATTTTTGCGCGTACTTGCGGCATTCGGCGCGCACGTCGGTGGGCCGCATCTGGAGCTTCTTGCCACCCAGTTCCTTGTCGACTTTGATCTCGATCGGCAGCCCGTGGCAATCCCACCCCGGCACGTAAGGCGCGTCGAATCCGGCCATGGTCTTCGACTTGACGATAAAGTCTTTCAAACATTTGTTCAGCGCCGTGCCCATATGAATGGGCCCGCTGGTGTAGGGTGGGCCGTCGTGCAGAATGTACCGGGGCGCACCCTTGCGGGCCTGCCGGATGCGCTCATAAATGCCCATCTGCTCCCAGCGTTCCAGCATTTTGGGCTCGTTCTGGGGCAGGTTGGCCTTCATGGGGAAGGCAGTTTTCGGCAGATTAATCGTCGCTTTCAGTTCGAACGCCACTCGGTTCGCATCTCCAAATGATTGAATCTTCTCATTATAGGGAGCAAGACTGGGAACGTCCATGCGGCTGAACGTTGCCATTCGCGGTGCATTCGCCTGCGTAGGCGCTTTGGGGAAACAAATTTTGTTCGGTTGGGCGCGGGAAGGACATGTCTTTCCGCGACTTGCCCGGCACACCGGAATGCACTGTCGGAATGGGGCGACTAGAGGTACAATTTTAGAACGCAGAGCCGATCCGGCCCGGCCCGGACCTCTCCGCGCGGGGGGAGTCCGACGGGTACCTCATTTGTAAAATCGGCCTCTGACCGAAGCAACTTGCGATGATTACCGCTCATCTGTGTAGAGGGGCGTCGCACCGAATAACCGAATTGGAATTAGGGAACAAGATCTACGGAACAAGATCATGGGATTAAGTGTCCAGTCCGGAACTATGGGATCCGAACCAGTCAATTCGACCGTCGCCGTCCAAGAGCCAGAGTTGAACCTGCTCATTACCGACAAGGGTTTTGAAGAGCCCCTCTACAAGTCACTGTTCCGCGGATTAGACGATTTCTTCTTCCCAAAGAAACTTCCGCCCCTCGTACTCCAGTCCAAACCTGAACCGGTGAAGGATATCTGGGGCTTCTACTCCAACTGGAAGGCGGGGGCTGCGGGTGCAGCTGGATACTACGCTCTGCTGTTTGCGGCCGTAGCGCTGGCAGTGTTCATCGCGCATCGGGTCGTCAATGCGGCGCCCACTCCAAGGGTAACGGTCACACTGGTGGACCCCGGGCCTCTTCCGGAGTTGAAACAGTCGAAAACGCAAGTAGGCGGCGGTGGTGGCGGCGGTGATCGCGACGTACTGGTAGCCAGCAAAGGCAAGCTGCCCAAGTTCTCAATGGAGCAGATCACGCCCCCCGCGGCGGTCATTCGAAACGATAATCCGAAGCTCGCGGTTGAGCCCACCATCGTGATTCCTCCGCAAGTGAAGCTGGCCTCGAATTCCATGCCCAACCTGGGTGATCCCTTGTCCCACGCCATTCTGCCGTCCAACGGCACCGGCTCAGGCAGCGGCATTGGTTCCGGCAGCGGCGGCGGTGTGGGATCGGGCAAAGGGCCAGGCTTTGGCCCCGGGGAAGGCGGCGGGGTCGGCGGCGGCATTTTCCACGTAGGCGGAGGCGTCAGCCCGCCGCGGGCGATCTTCAGCCCCGAGCCGGAGTTTTCCGAAGAAGCTCGCAAGGCCAAGTATCAGGGCGTTTGCACCCTGGGCTTGATCGTGGGTACCGACGGACGGCCCAGCAACATTCGTGTACTGAGCAGCTTGGGGATGGGCCTCGACGAAAAGGCCATCGAAACCGTGAAGACCTGGAAGTTCGAACCTGCGATGAAAGACGGTCACCCCGTGCGGGTCGAGATTGCGGTTGAAGTCGACTTCCATCTGTACTGAGACCCGCTATCATCTAGACCCTTGTCATCGTGAGCGAAGCGAAGGACCTGTGCAACTCGGCAGCGATCCTGTGTCATCTTTCGCCCCAGGCGACCGAACATCCCGAAGCCCGAGACTACTCCTTCCGCAACACCGCGAAGTGCCCGACTTTTCTCTCGCGAAATCCCAGCCTCTTATAGACCTCGATTGCCCGCAGATTATCCTGTCTGACGTGCAGAAACGGCGTTTCCCCGCGATCGCGAATTCGCCGCATCACTTCCGTCATGAGAACCCCGGCGTGGCCCTTGCCCGTGTGCTCCGGATGGGTGCAGACCGCGCTGACTTCAGTGTGCCCCGGAACTTTCAGGCGTTCGCCCGCCATGGCAACCAGCTTTCCCTTCGAGCGAATGCCCAGGTAGGTGCCCAGTTCGTGGGTGCGAGTGCTGAACGGCCCGGGCTTAGTCAAGACCGTCAGCTCAATCATCTCCGGAGAATCTTGTGGGCCAAGTTCGATCAGTTCTAGGCTGAAGGAATCCGCGTTAGAGGAATCCGCGTTGGGGGAATCTGGACCGGAGGAATCTGGGCTTGGAGAATCGGCGACGGAGCGCGGCCTGGCGTGCTGCCCTACGCCGTCGTCGGCCACCATCTGCAACAGCGGCGCACCAGCCACAAAGCTCCAACCGGCACGCAATTCGTGCGGCTCATCTTCATACGGATCATCCAGAAATAGCCCAATCGTCCCGCCCGGCCCCACCAGCCCGGCCAGCGACGCGTATCCCCGCGCGCTATGCTCCCGGAAAGCACCCAGCGGGCCGACCTCGCGAACAAACCGTCGCGCCTCATCGAAGCTCTCGGCAAACTGGGCGTCCCGCGTGGTCAGCGCCTGCCAGATCACGTTGTCGAGTGGGTGCATGGATTTCACATTGTCAGTTCACAAATCTTTAGTTGACTGGCTTTTAGGGAAGGGCACGGCTTCAGCCGTGCCGTGACCGATCGGCCAATGATCCGGGCTTCAGCCCCTGCGGGATTCGCCTTAGGCCCACGCCCGGAGGATAGATTAATTCTCGACGTTCGGCGCCGGCTATCCGAACCTTGCGGGCAAACTATTCCTTCAAGTCGACGTGCTGCACATCGTCAATCGGATGGCCCAGAAACCGTTCCCCCAGCCGGCGGAACTTCTCCACGGAATCGGTGGCAAAAAACTTCAGGCGGGGAAGCGCTGCCCGTTCCTCAGCGCCGGAAGCCTCGGGAAACAGTTGCTGCAGACGCAAAGCCACAGCCCTCGCCGTCGACTCCGCCGAGTCGACGATGCTGACGTGGCCCGGCGTCACCCGCTGCAGCAGCGGCTTCAGCAGCGGATAGTGGGTGCAGCCCAGGACCAGCGTGTCGGCCTCGCGAAATCCGTCCGCGAAAGCCTCGGTCAGATAAATGCGCGCAACCTGCTCGGTGACGGGATGCTCCACCCATCCTTCTTCAACCAGCGGAACCAGCAGCGGGCAAGCTTTCTCTCTCGCGCTGAGGCCGCGAGCTTCGAGAGCCTTGTGGTAGGCGTGGCTGCTAACTGTGGCCTCGGTCCCGATCACGACAATCTTCTGATTCCTGGTGGCCGCCGCAGCTGCCTCCGCTCCCGGCTCAATCACCCCCACCACCGGAACATGCGCTGCGGCCGTGATGCGATCGAGCGCCAGCGCCGTTGCGGTATTGCAGGCGATGACCAGCATTTGCGCGCCGTGAGATTCGAGAAAGTGCGCCGCTTCTACGGCATAACGGGCGACGGTCTCGACAGATTTCGATCCGTAAGGAAGCCGCGCCGTATCCCCAAAGTAGGCATAATCCGCACCGGGGACGAGCTCAAGTAAAGCTTTAAGGACGGTCAGCCCGCCGAAGCCAGAATCGAACACACCGATGGTGGGACGGAGCGAGCTGGTAGGGCGGTCCACTGCGCCGGGTTCAGCGCTCATTCATCTCGTCCCGAGTGAACTTGCGTCCGGAGCCGACCGTGGCCTCAGACATGACGCGTGTGCCGCAGCACGGCCCCGGCGGAATCGGCGCCCCGTGCGGGCAAGTCGACGGATGCCCCAGAAATGCGCAGATCTTATCCGTCGCTTCCGGCGACAGAATGTGCTCGAACTTGCAGGCCTGCTGCTCGATTTCCGACTCGCTGTCCATCGCCAGGCTGTCGGTAAAGAGCCGCTCCGCCAGCCGGTGCCGCCGGATAATGCTGCCCGCGCGCTCCCGCCCGCGCGGCGTGAGTTCGACAATCAGCGTTCCGTCGCCCGACGATGCCGCCACCGGCTTCAGCGCCTCGTGGCACGGATTCACAAACGGCTTGTGATCGTGCGGTTGCGGCGGGTGCGGAGTGGACGCCACCAGCCCCATCTCGATCATTTTTTCAATGGCCAGGCTCACCGGCAGCGCGCCGTGAACTTCCATGCGCTCGACTTCGGCAATCTCGCCATGCTCGGCCAGCACCCACAACTCCTCCAATACCTCGTCAAGTTGCTCCTCGTCGGCCATGGAGAAAACTTCCTGCGACGCGATCTTGCCGTGATGCAACTCGATGCGCCGGTCCGCCAACCGCGCCACCACCGGATCGTGCGTCACCATCACGATGGTGCGCCCTTGCTGATGAAACTCTCGCAGCAGCCGCAGAACGATTTCTTCATTGACGGCGTCCAGATTTCCGGTCGGTTCATCCGCCAGAATAATTTTCGGATCGTTGATCAGCGCACGTGCGATGCACACCCGCTGCTGCTCTCCACCCGACATTTGGGATGGCAGATGATTCGCCCGATCCCCCAGGCCGACGCGAGTGAGCGCCTCAACGGCTTCTTTCTCGTCGGTCATGCTGTGAAAATACTGCGCCAGCATCACGTTTTCGACTGCGGTAAGGAATGGAATCAGGTGAAACTGCTGGAAGATAAATCCAATTTTTTCTGCCCGCACGCGGTTGAGATCCGCCGCGGAAATTCCTGCAACATTCTGCCCGTCGAGCCAAATCTCGCCCGACGAAGGCCGGTCTAAACACCCAATCAAATTCACCAGCGACGATTTCCCCGATCCCGACGGCCCCATGATCGAGAGCCACTCGCCCTGCGTCACATGCAACGAAATATGATCAAGGGCATGAATCGACGCATCCGTGCCCATCCCGTTACCCGCTTCCTTGGCGGGGTAGAGCTTGGTCACATCCTTGATCTGAATCATTTCACTCTCCCCTCAGAATCACCGCCGGCTGCACCCGGCGCAGCAGCGAGATCGGAAGGATCGCCGACAACAAAGTAACAGCCATGCTACCAGCCAGCACCACCGGGAGCACACTCCAGCGCGGCACCACGGAAGCGTGAAAGTTAACCCGTCCAATCCACGCGGCGATGCCGATGCCAATCACGAACCCAATCAGCGCGCCCGTCGCGCCCAGCACCGCGGCTTCCGCCGCGAAAAATCCGTTAAGCACTCGCCCCGACGCGCCTAAAGCTTTCATGATGGCAAAATCGCGCCGCCGATCGAACACCCATCCCATCAAAGTCGCCAGCACGCACAACGCCGCCGTCAGAATAATCAGCGCCGCCGCGGCCAGCAGCGTTGCCCGAGTCTTGCCCAGCACCCGGGCTTCGCCCTCCATAATCTGTCGCACCGGGCGAACGTCACTCGCCGGAATCGCCTGTGTCAACTGGCTCATGATTCCGGCCACTTCTTCAGGAGATCCGCTCGCAGCCACTTCTATCGTCGAAGGCTGCACTCCTGTCCACGCTACGAAATCCGCCAGCGAAATATAAATGCGACTGTCCTCGGCCGCCCCCGTCTGCACCGTGCCCGCCGGTGTGACGTGCAAAGTGTGTCCCTGAAAACTCAAATCAAACGCCTGCCCCTTCGGCGCCACCGCCGCCAGAGCGCGCACCCCAATCAGCGCGGGAGAAGGCTCCGGGTGCCCCATTTCTCCTGCACCTTCTGCGCGAGAAGCGGGAGCTATCGGCGGCCACGCACTCACCGACCACCACTTATCCAGCTGCCGCACGCGCTCAAAATCCGCACCAGCCACGACAATCGCCTGCCCGTCGCTGGTGCGCGCTACCACCAGTCCAAACGGCGCCGCGATGCCACGGCCGGCAAGAACCGAATCCACGTGCGCCAGCGCATCGGCGGGCAGGGAAGCGCCGCTTCCCGAACCGTCCTTCCCAACCACGATGATGTTGGCCCCATAGTTGCGAAACTCGCGACGCAGCTTCGCCTGCACATCCACATAAAGATTCAGCATCGCCGTGGCCACTGCCGCCGCCACGATCATGGCGAACAGAGCGGAGACCGCCCGCCCTCGCCGCAGCACCGCCGCCTGCACCAGCATGCGCAAAAACATTGAAGTATGCGGCGCATGCGCACGGCTGGCCGCCACGTCCCGCGCAGAACTTGAGGGCGCAGGGCCCGATGGCACAGAGTCCGATCGCCCAGAGTTCGATGGCCCGTTCACAGGTCCCCCCGCAGCGCAAACACAGGATCCAGCCCGACGGCCCGCCGAATTGCCGCAGCGCTCCCCGCGAACGTCACTATCACCGCGATCGCCAGAATCACCGGCAACAGCACCGGAGGAATCGATATTTCGGAATTAAAGATGGAATGCCCAATCTGATGAGCCAGCACACTGCCGACCCCAAATCCCACCACACCGCCGATCACGGCCAGCAGTGTCGCCTCAGCAAAGAAGATCGATGCGACCATAAGCTTTCCCGCGCCCAGCGCCTTCATCAGCCCGACCTCGGCGCGGCGTTCGAAAATGGCCGTGGCCATCGCTGCTGAAACGGCCAGGGCCGCGGAAAACAGAGCCGCCAGCGTAATCAAGAAGATGAGCCCTTCGATGCGCGTCAGCACCGCGCCCTCGTTTTGCGAAACCTGGCGAATCTGCTCGGCATGCGAATGCGGAATCGCCTCCGCCAGCTGAAACGCAATCGACTGCGGATACGGCGAGCAATACCAGCGATCGTAGATCGCCCCCGATAAGCTTTTTGGATCGCGCCGTGCAAAGGCATCTTCCGGCTTGGTCAGCGCGCTGACGTAGACTCGTTTAACCGCACCGGGCCGGCCTAGAATCTCCTGCGCCAGCCCGAGCGGCGCCACGACCTCATCGTCTTCCGCTCCGCCCGTAGAAAGAATGCCGCTTACCCGCAGTTGACGCCCCGCGAGCGTAATTTCATCTCCCGGTTTTCCACCCAGTCGCGAAGCTAGTCGCTCTCCCAGCAACACGTTCCGCGACGAATCCTCTGGCCAAGCCCCGGAAACTTTCCACCACGGGTACGTCGAACGCACGCCGGTGGTGAACTCGTCCGTCCCAAACAAAACCCGCTTCGCAAAGTAAGTCCCGAGGAGCGTCACGTCCAGCCGCTTCCCATCCCGTTCGATCCCCGCATTCACCGGAAGCATCGGCGCAAATCCGGTAATGTTGTTGTGCCAGAAAATTCCTTTGATCTTCGGCAGGTCGGTTTCGGAGAGAAACGCGCCGTCAGTCGGAGGCTTGAGGTTCACCCCGCCAATTTCCACGTCCAGCGAATCTTCCTGCGGAGTTACAACCAGGTTGGCGCCGATGGTGCGGAGTTCGCGGTTGATCTTGTCGCCGATGTCGGTCGCGACCGCAATCATCGCCGTCGCCACGGTCACGCCCAGCGTAATCGCTGCTGCGGCCAGCAACTTGCGCCGCTTCTGGCGCCGGAAGGATTCGTAAACCAGCCGGACGAACATCGCCTACTGTTGTGCGAACATGCGACTGCCCGCCGCAATGTCCGCCTCCTCAATGATGACCGCGTCCGCCGTCTGCGTGGCTTTCAGCGGCACAGGATTGCAGCCCCCGGTTGACCCCACCGACTGCGGGTTGATCGGCGCTCCGCAGTTCTTGCAAACCACCCCGTTGCCGCTTTTGTAGAACCCGACCGCCCCGCAAATCTGGCAGGCGTCAAATACGGTCGCGACCTTGCCGTCAGGCTTCTGATACAGCCAGAAGCGGACTTCCGCGCCGCCCTCTTTCGCCTGGAACCGGTGCAGGTCGCCATCTGCAAGTTGCGCCAGCGGAATGCTCACTCGCCCGTTGGTAAATGTCACTTCCGTTCCGGCGGGAATGTTGCTGACGCTCTTGGCGTACACAAACTCAGCCGTGATCAGCGTGATGAAAATGAACGAGCAGGTGAGAACGGAAATCATCCACAGCCGCTCGCGCCGCGCACTCCACGCGGCCTTCCGACGCTCCGCCGGAGAAGCCGCGGCCATCAGCGGTTCGCGCCGCTTGGCTTCGAACAGGATCATCAGCGCCGCTAGCGCGAGAATGGTCACAAAGAAAAACCAGTCGTTGCTGACGATCGGCCCGATGATCGCCATCTCCCGCTTCGATGAAGCAATCACGCCGCTCTCCGAGAGTTCATGCAGCCCGGAAATGATGAGTTGCGCCGCCACCAGAAACATAATGGCCGTCGTGATGCGGAAAAACTTCTGCAGGTTGATGCGCACGCTGCCCTTCACGAACATCACGCCAAACGCAATCGCGGCGCTCACGCCCAGCAGCGTCCCTAGAAAGCTCATCAGCGCAGTCGAGTTCAGGGTCACGCCGGCCAGCATCAGAACGGTCTCAGCGCCCTCGCGCAGCACCATCAGGAAGATGAACGCGAACAGCCCGAACCAGGCGTCATTGCCCGCCAGCAGCCCGACCTTGCCTTCGATTTCGCCCTTCATCCTGCGCCCTGTCTTCATCATGAAAATCACCATCGTGATGACGAAGAAGGCGGCCACCAGCATGACCCAGCCTTCGAACACGTCTTCGTTCAAATTCGTGCGGGACAGGACCACGGCCACCCCAATACTGCCGAGAAACGCCGCAACCAGCGCCGCATACACGGTCTTGCGCAATTCCTGCCGCCCGATCTTGGTCAGGTAGGCCAGAGTGATGCCGACAATCAGCGCGGCCTCGACCCCTTCACGAAGCGTAATAATGAAAGCCTGAAGCATGAGAAGTCCCGACTCGTCTCAGAATATTAGTAGTTTTGGGAAGGGTACGGCTTCCAGCCGTGCCGTCAGCCTTTCGCCAAGCTCGCGGGCTTTAGCCCCTGAGGCCAAGATCCGGTCCACAACCCGATCACCACTTCGAATCCCACCATTATGAAAATGAATTTCAATTTCAATTTCAATTTCAAGAATAGTCCCGCCCCGCCGCGACAGTCAATCCGACACCTCACAACCGCATGTGATTAGGGTCACACTGCGGAATTCCAGCCTTGAAATGCTTCGTTGTGCAGCGAGTGTGCAGAGAATGTGGCCGAGAATGTGGCAGGCAATCGACTACAATGTCCTGATCGTATGGGGGGATGCGCTATGCTTTCGCCATCCATCTGGTTCCTACTCCTCGCTGTGGCGCTGCCGCAGACCTCCGAAGGTCCAAGCATCAAAATGACAACCCGGTCCGGGCCCCTTGGAAATTCGCACGATCGAACCACTTACATCCAAGGCGATCGCCGGCGAATGGAATACCGCAATTCTTTCCGCCAAAGACGCGCGGCTGAACCGATCTATGGTCCCCGGCTGGCACAAATCGTCCGCTGCGACCTCGGACAATATTTCGAACTCAATCTCGACACTGCGGAATACACCGCCACTCCGTATCCGCCCAAGCCACTCACTGCGGGACAGCTCAAGGCGCGCGGTCTGCAAGCTCCAGCGATGCGTCAGGCCGAAGTCCCCACCGTTCGCGTGGAGATTAAGACCGACGACACGGGCGAGCGCAAAGAAATGTTCGGCTACACCGCTTGCCATGTCATCACGACCAAAACCCAGATCCCGCTCGAGAGCTCGCACTCTGAGCCGCAACAAACGGTCACCGACGGCTGGTATATCGATGTGGATCAGCGACTCTCCTGCGACCCCAAACCAAGCAGGGGCGCGCACGGTTACATCGGCAGTTACGTGAGTGTTGGCAACGGAAGGCGACCGATGGAGAAACCGGAATTCATAAACATCGGCGAGCCTGAGACTGGCTTTCCTCTGGAGTTGACGATGACTTCAAAAAGCCCGACCTCACCGCCTGATGCGCCAGGTTCAACTTTCGAATCGCGGGTAACTGAGTTCACGGAAGGACCTGTCGACCCGGCCCTCTTCGAAATCCCCTCAGGCTTCAAACTTGTGGACCACATCGAGCGCAACCCCCCGGCGTCGGCGTTGGCCGGTAAACCGTAGGTTGTGGCGTCCATGCCAATGATGTTCACAGCCGCTTCAGAAACGCATTCGCCTCTGCCGCGCGCGGGAACAATCTTCTCCTCCGCCTGAAACTCCGCCGAGTGCACGCAGCGCCGGCTCCCGCGCAGCTTCACCGGATGCTTCAGATGCAGCATCTCGTGGTAGACGATGTACTCCAGCACATACGCCGGCACAGCAGGATGATCGAAGATGCGGCTGATGATGATCGCATTGTGCGCCGGATCGTAGTGCCCCAGAATGCGGCGAGTCTTGGTCTGGCTCCAGCTCATGCGCGGCCGCGCCATCAGCCCGTGAAAAAATCGCGTGTTCAATTCTTCGAAAATCGTGTCCAGGTCATAAAAGTGCCCCCGCGCCGGACGCAGCCGCTTGCGCCCCCGCATCTGCCGTACCAGATGTGTCTTGCGCACAATCTCGTGGCTGGCTACATATTTTCGATAGCGCGCCGCCTGCCCTCGGTCGATCGGCTGGCGATACATCTTGGCCAGCAGAATATGCGCGATCGCCCGTAGAACCCCGTCCGGCGCTCCTTCCAGCAGATCAGAGAGCCGCACCAGCAGCCGCCCCTCCCGCAGACGGATGGTGTTGTTCACGTTGGCAAAAGCGAAGAATTCAATCTTCAACTCTGGAATCGAAGCCGCAGGACGCAGCTCCCGATAAGTCTCCTGAAACATTTCAAGCAGCCCTTCGCGCACGGTGAGCGTAGATTAGCACGAGCCGGACTTCGAACGTCAGACCTCGGACCTCAGACGGTGGACCTCAAACCCCGAAGAGTTTGTGCCGCAGAGATTTTGGGTGGCGCAGCAGCTTTAGCGCTGCGGTAAGAACCTGCTCTTGACTTTGGGCTTCAGCCCCTGAGGAACGTGTGTTGCTTCAGGCCGAAGCCCGATGCCATCCGCCTTATTCCTGCTTTCCCTCAGTCTTCACACTCCCCGGCGAATTCAGGCGCTTATGCTTGGCCGCGTCTTCCTGGTCCGCCAGCAGCTTGCGATGGTCCTCGGTCGAGCTGTCCACGCTATCAAGAAGGTTGGTCAGAACGAACTCGTACTGGCGAGCCTCATCCGCAGGAACGTCGGCCGCATCCTTCAGCGCGCGCAGCTTCGCTTGAAATTCGTTATCCGCCTCGATAATGGACTTCAGCGGTTTGCGAATGTCGTCCCGGCGCTCGACGTAGGTGTCGATGTTGTCGTTCAGTTCGTCGTAGAGCAGCTGCAGATCATCGAGCATGTCGTGCGTCAGCCGCGAGGACGGTTTTTGGTCTTAGGATCGCTCCGCATCTGCTCCAGTTTCACCAGCCGGTCGCGCGTGAACTGAACATAAAGCGCAAGCCGTTGTTTCGGTTCCCAGCTGGCGTCGCGAATCTGGACAATCTCCGAGTCGGTTAGCGGCTCGCGATGGCGCTGCGCCTGCACCACCGGCCCAGATGCCAGCAGCAGAGCCAAGCACAAACCCGACCGCAACAGAGAAAGAGAAGCAGTCATTTCTCTCCCTTCGGAAACATGGCCTTAAGCAGATCGTCTCGCACCTTTTCCAGATGCTTGATGGCGTCTTGCACCGGCGCCTGCTCGTCGTGACCCAGCGAGTGCAGCAAGTCGGTAAGCTTACGCGTCATGGCGCGAGCGGCAATCTCGGTTTGCTTCTGATACTTATGCGATTCGATCGCATAGTCGCGGGCCAGTTCCACATAAGCCACCACGTCGGTCAAAGTGCTCTGTCCTTTTTCGACCTCGTTGGCGGCATACAGTTTGTCAGCCTCGTCCAGTTGCTTCTGCGCGATCTCGACGCACAGGTGAGGCCGCGCCCCAATCCTTGTCGAAGCCAGCCGGCCCTTCAACTCCCCGACTGTCGGCTCCTTACCGGCCGACGCGCGGACCGACGCACCGACAGTCAGTGCCAACAGAGCGAGCGCCCACAACCAAGATCGATACTGCGCCCCAAGCATGTTCGAATCCTGCGGCCTTATTTTTTCGGCTCGATGGCAATGAGCCGATGCTTCGCCTGCCATTCCTGATCAGGATACTTCCCATGGGCGGCGTTGAGGAAGAGGTGATAATTCACCGCCGCCCGCTTCATGTCTTTGAGATGGTCATAGGCCGAAGCCCGGAGGAAATACGTGACCGGCTCTTCGGCCAAGTATTTTACCCGCGCGTCCAGCGCTTTGATGGTCAGCACATAATCTTTGTTCTCGTTCGCCGCGAATGCCAGGTCGCCATAGGCCGAACCCACATCGGGCTTCAGATTCACCGCCGCCAGGAATTCCTTCTGCGCCTCCGGAAACTTCTTCTCTTCGAGCAGCGACTTGCCCAGACTCTGGTGAAGTTCGGCGTCATTGGGATGCGCGGTCAGTAGCGCGCGATAAGCCGCCTCGGCCTGATCGTATTTCTTGGCGATCAGGTACAGGTCGGCGAGATCGCGCTGTAGCGCTACATCGGCCGGAGCCAGTTTCGCGGCGGCTTCCAGTTCGCCAATCGCCCCGTCATTCTTGCCCTCCGCCGCCAGCACCCGGCCCAACTGAATGCGCGGATCGGACTGATATGAATCTGATTGATTTGGGTCCGGTCTCTCAGGATGCTCCGCGATCAACTTCCGCAACGCTGCCTCTGCCTCAGTCAACCGGCCGCTCCGCATGTAGATGTTGGCCAGACCCGTCACTGCGTCAGACGCAGGATCGAGCGCCAGCGCCTGTTTGAATTCGCTTTCGGCTTCGCGAAGTTTCTGTTGTTTTTCCAGCAGTTGCCCGGCCGCCAGGTGCGGTTCGGCATCTTTCGGCTGCAATGCCGCAGCTTGCCGGTAAGCCGCAATGGCCTCCTCCGGCTTGGCCGATTCAAGCACATGCCCCAGAGAGAGCCATGCCCGTTCCTGGCCTTCGGCAACGCGGCTTGTGGGCGTTAGCAGCGTGGCGGCCCGCAGATATTGTTCCGCCTCCGGCTGCCCTAGTCTTCGCCAGTTGCAATCCTAAGATTCAGGTTCGACTCAAACACATCCGGCTTCGCCGCGACGGATTTGCGATACGCCGCAATCGAGTCGCCCACTTTGCCGAGGCCATTCTCCACAAAGCCAAGTTCGAACCACGCCACATAATTCGCCGGATCGTCGCCCGTCACCTTCCGCAGCAATGGCTCAGCCCCAGCGTAGTCATGTTTGTCGATCAGATTTTCGGCGCGAGTGAGTTCGGGACGTGGTGCAACTTCTTCGGCGACCGTCGTGTGATGGATGCTTTGCCTGGAGTTCGATTTCGCCTTGTGATGAACGCTGGAAGAATAGCCCTCATCATCACTCTGCGATTGGGGCTGGCTCTGCGTCTGAGAGTCCTGGTTCGGCGACGCCACAGGAGAATTCGCCGCCTGCGCACCGGCCAACGTAGGCGCGCATGCCATCAGCGCGGCGCCCGCGATCCTGCAGGCTACCACCAATTCGACTACCAATCTACGAGCCATGGGAACGCGAGGCACCATTACCGTTCAGAATACGCGCCAGATACTTTCCCGTGTAAGTGCCGGCCAGCCGGGCAATGTCTTCCGGCGGACCAGCCCCCACAATCTTGCCACCGCGATTTCCGCCCTCGGGGCCCAGATCGATCACCCAGTCGGCGGTTTTGATGACTTCCAGATTGTGCTCGATCACGACAATCGATCCGCCTGCTTCAATCAGACGCCGAAACGCCGCCAGAAGTTTGCTCACGTCATCAAAATGGAGCCCGGTGGTGGGCTCATCGAAAATGTAGAGCAACCGCCGCTTGAGCCGTGGCTCGCTCCCCGACGCGCTCCGGCCCGTTTCGCGCGTGGCCGGCTGCAAGTGGGCCGCCAGCTTCATGCGCTGAGCCTCGCCGCCCGAAAGCGTTGTCGCCGATTGCCCCAGCCGCAAATATCCCAGGCCTACTTCTTCCAGCGACCGTAGCTTCTCCGTAATCTTGGGCGCCTCGGCGAAAAATTTCAGCGCCTCCTTCACCGTCAGATTCAACACTTCGTGAATATTCTTGCCGCGATATCGTACTTCCAGCACAGTCGGCTTGTAACGCGTGCCCTTGCATTCTTCGCAAATCAACTCGACGTCGGCCAGGAATTGCATCTCCACGGTGACTGTGCCGTCGCCCTGGCAAGTCTCGCAGCGCCCGCCGGGAATGTTGAACGAAAAATGTCCCGCGCCAAACCCGCGTTTCTTCGCTTCCGGCAGGGAAGAGAACAGATCGCGAATCGCGTCGAACGCCTTGATATACGTCACCGGATTCGATCGCGGCGTGCGCCCGATCGGCGACTGGTCGACCAGCACCACTTCCTCAATAAACTGGTCGCCCTCCAGGCTCTCCCAACTCGCGGCCGGTCCGGTTGCGCCATTACCGGATTGCTGCTTAGCCTGCGCCAGCGCCCGGTACAGCACCTGATGCAGGAGCGTCGACTTGCCCGACCCCGAAACTCCCGTGATCGCCACCAGCATGCCCAGCGGCAGGCTGACGTCCACGCCTTTAAGATTGTTGGCGCGAACTCCGCGAATCTTAATCTGCTGCGCTCCCGGCTTGCGCCGCACCGCCGGGGCTTGTATCCGCAAGTCTTCCGACAGATAGCGCCCCGTCAGAGAAACCGGATTGTGCAGAATCTCGTCATACGTCCCCTCGGCAACCAGCTTGCCGCCATTCTCACCGGCCCCCGGCCCCAAGTCGAGAATCCGGTCCGCGGCCCGCATAATGTCTGGATCGTGCTCCACCACCAGAATCGTGTTCCCCAGATCGCGCAGGTCATGAAGAATTTTGATGAGCCGGTGCGTGTCCCGCGGATGCAGCCCAATCGACGGCTCGTCCAGCACATACAGCGTCCCCACTAGTCGCGACCCCAGCGAAGTCGCCAGCTGAATGCGCTGCGCTTCGCCGCCCGACAGTGTCGACGAAAGCCGGTCGAGCGTCAGATATTCCAGGCCTACATCGTTCAGAAATCGCAGCCGCTCGCGAATCTCCTCGAGCAACTTGTCCGCAATCTCGGCTTCCTCCGCACTCAGCTCAACCTTCTCGAAGAAGCGCAGCGCGTCTTCCACCGTAAGGGCAGCAAACCTCGCAAATATTTTTCCCATCGACCTTGACCTGCCGCGCTTCCAGCCGCAACCGCGACCCGTTGCACTCCGGACACAGCGAATACCCGCGATAGCGGCTGAGAAACACGCGCACGTGCAGCTTATATTTCTTGCGCTCCAGGTGCTGGAAAAATCCGCGCACCCCCAGAAACTTTCCTTCGCCTTTGAGGATGAGATCCTTGTGCTCGTCTTCCAGGTCCGCCCACGGCACGTCGAGCGGAATCCCCGCCTGCTTGGCGAACTTCTTCAGATCAGTAAACAGCGGACGATACTTCGGCTTCGTCCACGGGTCGATCGGACACTCGCTCAGCGTCTTCATCTTGTCCGGAATCACCAGATCAAGATCGAAGTCGATCGTGTTTCCAAAGCCCTGGCACCGCGGGCACGCCCCGTAAGGATTGTTAAACGAAAAAAGCCGAGGCTCCGGCTCCTCATACCGCAGGCTGCATTCCTTGCACTCAAACCGCTGCGCAAACCGCAGAGTACGTGTGGAGCGCGCACGTGTGGAGCGGGCACTCTTGCCCGCCACTGCATCCTGCTCCTCACCCTCGGGAATTTCAAAAATAACCTCGCCAGCCTCGCGATAAGCAGTCTCAATCGCATCCACAATCCGCGTGCGAGCCTCAGCCGAAACCACCAATCGATCAACCAACACAAACACGGGCTCAGCGAAGTTGAGATCCAGCAAAGACTCCGGAGTAGAAAACTCGTAAACTTCCCCAGCCTGATAAAGCCGGTTGAACCCGCCCTTGCGTAGATCAAACAGCCGCGTCTTCAGCGCCTCCGTCAAAGCCGGTGCCCCGTTCAAGCTCCGCTTGAGTGCGGATTTTGACTTCCCGGGTGCCCCATTTCTCGCGTACTGTGCGAGAAGTGGGGATTTCCTTGACAACGAAGCACCCTCTGTTTTGCTATCTACCTCGCCCGTCCCCGGCCGCTGCATCGGAAACAACACCTGCAGTCGCGTCTCCGAATCAAGCGCCAGAATCGCGTCGGCAACCTCGTCCACCGTGTCTTTCTTCACCTCGCGCCCGCACTTCGCGCAATAGGTCCGTCCCACGCGCGCAAACAGCAGCCGCAGATAGTCGTAAATCTCAGTCGCAGTCGCCACCGTCGACCGCGGATTCCGCGTAGTGTTCTTTTGCCGGATCGCAACTGCCGGGGCGATCCCATCGATAATGTCCACGTCCGGCTTCTCAATCCGTTCCAGAAATTGCCGCGCGTACGCCGAAAGCGACTCCACATACCGCCGCTGCCCCTCGGCATAGATCGTGTCAAACGCCAGCGACGACTTGCCGGATCCGGACACCCCGGTTACCACCGTCAACGAATTGTGCGGAATCTCAAAATCAATATTCTTGAGGTTATGGACGCGCGCGCCGCGCACCACAATGCCTTCCGTGGGAGCCGCGCTGGCGGGTTTCGAATCAGGCTGCGTAGCGATAGAAGACATCGGATAAAGGCCCGGGACATCCTCGCTTCCAGCCCGAGCGCGCCTGCTCAGAGCCGTCCGCGAAGCTTACCGAATCTTTCTATTATAAGGCAGGGAAGTGATCGCCGCATTCGCCGTAGAGTCGGAGCTGGCTACGCCTCTGCTGATAGGGTTCTCAAATGTCGGAGAGAATGGATCTGCAAATACTCAGTCAACCCATGTCAGGTGGTTCTTACTCGGACTCGTTTTCCCGATCGCGCCGTTTGCCATACCGCATCGCGAAACCAAATCCAAAAACCATGATGGCAACCGGCGGAGCCAGCATCACCAGAATGGCTCGATTGAGCGCCCGCTGACCTTCTTTGGGCGTAGCCTTCGCATTCGCGTTACACATGGCGCAACCCTGAGCGAACGCCGGCGCAGTCCAAAGCGCAAGCGCCAACAGCAGCAAAGCCAAACGAAATTTCGCCGCGAATCTCATGGCCAGTTAGTGCACTCCCAGCCGCAGAACCCTCCCCGCATCCGGGAAGAAGAAAAAGTACATGATGACAAAGCACGCCGAAACCGAAATCACCAACATCCATCGCATGATCGCGCGCTCAAACTTCAAGTGCATGAAGTACGCAATAATTAGCGCCGACTTGATGATCGACAACACCAGCAGCACCTCGAGCATGCGCACTGGCGAAAAGATCTGCTTATACCCCAGCACAACCTCGATCGCCGTCAGTACCAGCAGCGCTCCCCACACCCAAAAATACTGTGCCTTGCTGTCGTGCCCAGAGTACTCTTCCGTCGCGGCATCGTGCATCGAATATATCCTCGCTTTTGGGTGGCGCAGCGCTTTCAACGCTGCGGTAAAGCCTTACTTTGCGCGAGGGCTTCAGCCCCCGCGATACATCGTTCGCTACATGATCTTGGTCGACAGCAAATACACCAGCGGGAAAATAAACATCCATACCAGGTCGACGAAGTGCCAGTATAGCCCGGCTACTTCCACATCCTGCGCGTCATAATCCTTCGACTTCAGAAACAGGATGATCGACGCCACGATCAGCCCGATCAGCAATACGTGAATTCCCCAATGAAAAACGTTATCCGACGGAATCAGCAAATATCCCACGAGCCAGAGCACGCCGAGAACCGGTAAGAACCACTTGCGAAACGCGATCACCCCCAGATACATCACGCCCACCGTTACATGCAGCATGTGCATCGCGGTCAGGCCAAAAAAAGTGGCCGCAAACTGCGGTATGTTCTTCGAAATGTCGGCCATCTCTCCGACGGGCGCGACAGCGGGTTTCGGGAAGATCGGCAACGTCAGCCCTTCGCCGATGAGTTTGGTCCACTCCATGCCATGCAACACGATGAACGCAGTGCCAAACGCCATAGTGGCCAGCAGCCAGTTGCGCGTCCACGACCGGTCGTGGCGCTGCGCCGCAAACACCGCCATCACCATAGTCAGCGAACTCGACAGCAGGCAGCCGGTCATGATGGTGGAGTTGATGATGCTCTGCACGTGAAACGGCGTCGGCCAGTCGGTATAAATCCTGACGTAGCAAAACGCGACGAGCAGCGCTCCGAAGGTCAGCGAGTCCGAGGCCAGAAACAGCCACATCCCCACCTTCTTCGAATAAGCTCCAAACAGCGGGGCCTCGAACTCTCCCGGCGTCCCGTGTCCAACCGCATCGTGCTGAAGCGTGGCATCCGCCATTCTTCAAGTTCCCCTTTCTATTCCGGTTCGAAAGGGCGCGGCTTCCAGCCGCACCGTCTCCGGTCGCACCACTTGCGGCTTTAGCCGCTGAGGGATTCACCGCGCAAACGCCAACAACGCAAACACATAAATCCACAGCACCGCCATGAAATGCCAATACCATGCCGCAACGTCGACCACGATCCGCCGCGACTCCACCGGCTTGTGCAGCAGGGAAGCGCTCCCCGCCCACAACAGCGCAATCATTCCACCGGCAAGATGCACCGCATGCGCAATCGTCAGCAGAAACACAAACGAACTGTTCGGATTCGTGTTCACAAAAAATCCGCGTGCATGCAGTTCCGACCAGGCCAGCCATTGCCCCGCGAGAAATCCAATCCCCAGCAGAATCGTAATTCCCAGCCACGGAAACGATTTCTCATCCCCGAGCGAAATTCCCGGAATCGATTTCACCGGGGCCAGGGCCGCCTGCCGTGCCACATTTCGCCGCGCATTGAAAAGAAAAACTGCGACACACTCGCTCAACGGCATTGAGAAGGTTTAGGAAGTTAGTCAGACTATTGGTTGGAATCCATATCAAAATCGAGTCACTCAACAGTTTCATCTCAATGTCTTCGTAAAGATCCTCATGCCCAAAAACTGCTTCTCGAATGCGGTTATAGATCCATTCGGGTGCCTTTGGACCATGTTTTTCGATAATTGCCTTGTAACCCATCAGATCGAGGTAGCAAAAGTAGACGTCCATGTATTCAAAGTCCTCTACCGGACTAAACCACTTGTTGTTGGTCTTCATTTTGTTCCTCTTAACCCTAGCTAGCTTTTCTTCGCGCGAAGCGTCGGCCTAAACGCACACTCAACCTGAGTTTTGGATGGCGCGAGCCTTGCTTTGCAAGGGTCATGACGCCCAAATAGGTCAGGTGGAAATGTTTGTTAGGTTCATTTTTTAAACTGCAATTTGAACAATTTTGTCAGTACTGTTTCAACTACTTTTCGAAAATCTTCCATTTCCTGGTCCCCCAAAGTAATTGACGCTCGTCTGTGTACTAGTTGACAACGAATGTCGTAATAGTGGGAAATCTTCTTCCAAATGTCTTGCGAAATTTTTAGGCACTGCTGAATTTCGGCATGGACAAGATGGCGTTGCGCGAATATTTTGGAAAGTTGCTGATCGCTAAAATATTTCCCGGAATCGTTGACTAGGTATTCCTTGAATCCGATCTCGAGTGTGCTGTCTAGAATAAGTAGGGCTACTCTGTTCTTCTGCTGCAGATTTGCTTTCAAGACCCAATCGGCTGCGATTATGCTCTCGTAGAGGCCGGTTGTCCAAGGTTTCAGAGTGCCAATTGCTTTGTTTGCCTTCTGAATCTGATTTCCATATCTCGGCTTCGACTCTGGTAGTGGCGGCAAATACGACGTTGCGGCCATAGGGATATCTGGAATCTCAACCTCTACAAGGTTCCCTTCGTCATATTCGAAAACGTTTGTCGGCCAACCACCTTCCATTTTGCTGAGACGCCGTGAAAGGGAGGTATAGTCCTTCACAACAGTCAGTAGCCACTTCCGCATGGCCTGAAAAACTTCGTGGGACGGATTGATATCCGCCTTGCTGCTGTTCCAAGGCATTAGCCTGGCCGGGCCGTGTAGATTGACGATTATTCGGGCCAAAGAAATATCAGCGTGTGGTTTGCCGGCAATACCCGCAGTGAAGCCCACATCAAACGTCTTGAGACCCTTTGCGATTAGGCGGTCGTTACAATAGAAGTAGACACCGTATTCGCCAGTTGCCTGACTTGATTCGAGCGCGAGACCAGCAGTGACAAGTGCGTCTACGGAAACCCCACTTTCGGTGGGAATTTTCCCCAAATAGATTCGCGGCTCGAACTCCGGAGGATATGCCCAGTTCTCATAGGAGTGTGGCGAGATCGGAGCTTGGTTAAGTAGAATCGTCAGTCTTGAGTCTTTCAGAAAGATTGCGTAAGTAGAAGAAAGGTGATCGCGAAGTCGCTCAATCATCTCATCATCAACTGTCCGCCTGAGCCTTATGAGTTCAATTTCGGTGGTTCCTCTCTCAATGTCAGCCACCTTGAAAACCTGCAAGTTCCAGCTTTCGCTGTTCTCAATCCACGAATCGTCGAACTCAACAAGAAATGTCTCATTCTCCCTCCTTGTAACAATCTTCACATCTTGGGCGAGAGCAACGACCGCGCGTTTTGAGCCGACACCGAAAATGCCAATTGTTTGATCAATTTCAGAATTCTTTGAATGGCCGGGAGCTACGATATAGGTCAAGTCACTTGAACCAATCCCTCCCGCGTTGTCCTGAACTTTTATCCGCTGTTGATTCTTGTCGATTGAAATGACGATTTTCAAGTTTCCGTGGCGGCCACCGAGTGTCCAAATGTCAAGGGCATTGTCTACAAGTTCAGATATCGCTTGGTTGGGACCATAGTCGGCGATAATGGAGAGATATAGCCTCTTTGACGGCGTAGCATCAATTGTCGAAACTAGCTCCTTCATCGGACCTCCATAGTTTCTATCGGTCGTTCAATCTCAAACAGACGAGTCTTTTCCTCTGCCCGAAGGGTCCAGCTAACCCGCAATTAAGCCGCAATAATGACTCGCTAGTCATTATTGTCGGTCTTGAACTTGATGCTAGAAAGTTCAGCCCACTCGCTAGCATTGGCCGTCGAAACATAACAAATTTTTGGCCTTTCAAAACTGTTAAAGGTGTCATCTTTCTTCGAGAACGTGCATTGGGATACTGTCTGGAGAAGAGCAACGCAAGCAAGTAGCACCGCAACGACCTGAAGAACCAAGGTACTTACCGC
>CAVWLI010000042.1:0-152349 GCA_963755795.1 uncultured Acidobacteriota bacterium
GCCACCGAGCACTAACATTTTCGGATCGATGGGACCGCGATCGAAGTAGGCGATCTCGAAGGGCTTGGCGGGATCGGTGAAGTCCATGACGGAGACGCCGCCCTGGTACCAGGCCTGCACTTCAATGTCGCGGCCGGGAACAGGAATCAGCGAACCATTGTGGGCGACGCAGTTTTCGGTGTCGCCTTGCGCGGCCGGGAGTTTGTAGTAGTTGGCGAAGGTGAGCTTGTCGTCGTGCAGACGGAAGATGGCATCTGCGCCCCACTTGTTGGGATCGTTGGGACGGCAACGCGCACCGAGACCTCCGCCCCACTCGTCGGTGAAGACGACCTTGCTGCCATCGTTGGAGAACGAAGCGGAATGCCAGTAGGAGTAGTTGGGATCGTTGACGGCATCGACGCGCTTGGGATGAACGGGGTCTTTGATGTCGAGCAGGATTCCGTTGCCGGAGCAGGCGCCGGCGGCCAGGCCGATCGCTGAGTACGCGGTGATGTCGTGGCACTGGTCAGTGTAGGTGGGTGTCTCTGAGCCCGCCTTGCCGTGAGTGCCACCGTTGTTCAGGCCGTTGAGAGCGCCGGTGCGTGGGTCCATGAATACGCGTGGACTGGAAACGATTTTCGCGTCCTGCGGCGCGGCTACGGGAACTTTGATCACGTCGATTCGGAACAGAGCGGTGTTGGGATCTTTATCGGGCTTTTCTCCGGAGCAGCCTTCGAGTTCTTCGGATTGACGGACGAACGAGGTGCCTGACACGTAGATATAGACGTTGTCTTTGTCGTTGGGATCGAGGACGAGAGTGTGGGTGTGGGATCCTCGGCAAGTCTGTATGGCAGCGACCTGCTTGGGATTCTGGATGTTGGAAATGTCGAAGATGCGCACGCCGCGGAAACGGTCTTTCTGAGCGGCGGGGAGTTGGCGACGTCTTTGTGGCTGTTTTTCCTTATCTTTATCTTTATCTTTATCTTTATCTTTGTCTGTTTCTGCGGCTTTGCCTTGATCGGAATTTTTGTCCTTTTCGGCGTCGGGCTTTTTGTCGGCGTTATCTTTTTGCTCTTCAGCTTTCTCCTGGGCGGATGGTGGGGGCTCCGGGGGGAATCCCTGGGTGCCGCAATCCAGACGTCCGTTCGGCATTTCTACGGACATGAAGAGCAGATTTTTGTAGACCGAGACATCACCCTGTCCACCGGGGCAGACCAAGGATGTGAGCAGGGACGCCTTGGCGGGATTGGAGATGTCGAAGATATTGATGCCGTAGAAATTTCCCTGGAAGAGGTGGTTGCCCTGGAAGGCGAGGTCGGAGTTGGCGAAGGCCAGCTGCGCTATGACCAACCGGAAAGGCTTGGGCATCTTGGACATCATGGCTTCGGGCACGCCCATCTGCCCGAGTGCAGTCTTTACCTTAGGAGCATCTGCGTCTGAGGAACCGAGGTCGAACGCTTCGGGCTTTTTGAGCAGCAGCAGGTGCTGGATGCCCATGGAGGCTTCGCCGGCGTCGTAGAGTCCTGGGGTGAGTTTGGCTCGCGGATCATTTGCGTCCGACCCTGACATTCCCGGCGGAAGCGGAGGAGCCGGCTCGGGGGCGAAGGGATTGCCTTGTCCCTCGGCATCTTTCTTTGGGGCTTCCTGCTTCGTGGCATCTTGGCCGGAGGGCGGGGTCGCGGGCTTCTGGGCCTGATCCTGTTGGGGAGCGGCGGGCGGAGTGGCGGGCTGCGCTGCCTGGGCCAGGGTTCGGTTCACTCCGAAACTAAAAAAAAGCGCGGTTCCCATGACCCACAGGATAAAACTGGACACTCGATTCATCGTTTCTCCTTGGCGTTTCATTTCCTCAGTGTTTCTTATCAGTGTTTCTTTTCCAACATGGACTGCATGATCTTGATTTCGGCGCGTTGCGTATTGTCGGCATCGGTGGCGAAGTTGAAAATCTCGGCGTCCTGACCGGCTCCGGCGATGTCGAATAGATCTTTCACCATGGTCAGCGCGCCATTGTGATGTTGAATCATCCCAACGAGAAATAGGTGGTCGAAGTCGGTGCCCTTGGCCTTGCTGAGTGCTTCCATTTGCTCCGGCGTGAGCATGCCGGGCATGAGCGCCATGGCGTGGTGGTGCATCTCCATACCCGGCATATCCTCGTCTGGCATATTAGCGCCGGGCATGTCTGACATCGGGTTCGGGACGGATTCGCCGCGGGCGGCGAGCCAGCGCTTCATGAACTTGATTTCGTCAGACTGCGAGCTGCTGATGCGCGCGCCCAGAGTACGCAGGTTTTTATTTTGCGTGTGTGAGGCGATCATGGCGGTCATCTCGACCGCTTGTTCATGATGCATGATCATGCCCTGCATGAACTCGACGTCGGCCGACGAGCGTGGCGGCAGCGAGGCTCGTGTGGAAGAGGGCAGGGTTTTGCTGGGTGTGCCGGGAGGGCCGGGCTGCACCACTACCGGTTTCGCCGCGTCAGCTTGCTGGGCGCGGGCGGCGGGGACGAAAAAAATTGCGGCGGCGAGGGATGCGCGCAGCATAGGGGCAAGCTTCGGGATACGAGGGAAGAGCTTCATTTGGACGAGGAGGAATCTTTTCACGAAACGGGAAATCCTTCAACCATGGAAAGCGGCACGGGCGGGGCGCCGAACGCGGATCGCAGGATCATGGTAGTTGGTCGCGGTAGTTCACCATTGTATCGAAGGATCGCGGTTGCGCGCTTTAAGTTGTGGGTGCGCCGGGAAGGTCTTTAAACCAAAATCTTGGACCTCAGTTCCGCCGGTGCCGACACGCTTGCGGAAAACGCATGAGGCACCCAGTGCCGATTGAGGCGTGCACACTTTCAAATCCCCACATCTCGCAAAAGACGCGAGACATGGGGCACCCGGCATCGATACGGTGGGCGGGTGATGACGTCGAGCCACGAGAAGGGTGTATCTCGCGCGGGTGTTGAACTAGAGAGGCTGCCAGGCTTCTTGGGTCTGCTGTATATTCTCGGTGTGATCAAAACAAATCTGCGATGGGTTGTGCTGCTGATGTGTCTGGCGTACGCGGGTGATTTCGCGCGCGCGCAGTCGTACCAATATTTTCGCATCGGAAATAAACAGGACGTTCAAACCAGGCCGGTGGCGGGCGTGGCCATGATGGGTGGGGGGAAGGATCTGGACGAGGCGTTTCGGTGGCTGTGCGAGAAGGGCAACGGAGGAGATTTTCTGATTCTGCGGGCGCGGGGCGATGACGGTTACAACTCCTATGTGAACGGGCTTTGCAAAGCGAATTCGGTGGCGACGCTGATTATTCCCGATCGCGGGGTGGCGGAGGATCCGGCGGTGGCGGAGATCATTCGCAAGGCGGAGGTTGTCTTCATTGCGGGAGGAGATCAGGCGAACTACATTCGCGGGTGGAAAGGGACTCCGGTCGAGACTGCGCTGAACGACGGCATTGCGGCAGGGAAGCCGATTGGCGGGACTAGCGCGGGATTGGCGGTGGAGGGCGAATTTGTCTACGGGGCGATGGAGGACAAGCCGGACGACAAGGATTTGGCGTCGTCGGATGTGCTGGCGAATCCTTATTCTGATCGGGTAACGCTGGTGCGGGATTTCTTAAAGATTCCGCATCTGGAAAATTTGATTACTGATTCGCACTTCGCCAAGCGCGACCGCATGGGGCGGACGCTGGGGTTTCTGGCGCGGATTATGAAGGATGGATGGAGCGCGTCGCCGAGGGAAGTGGCGATCGACGAAAAATCGGCGGTGCTGGTGGAGGCGGATGGGAAGGCGGTGGTGGTGGGCACGGGGAAGGGCGCGTATTTCCTGCGTCCGACGCAAGTGCCGGAAGTTTGCGAGCCGGGTGTGCCGCTGACGTTTCGGAGCGTGAGCGTTTACCGGGTTCCGGCGGGCGGGCATTTTGATTTGACTTCGTGGGCCGGCGAGGGGTGGACGGCGTATTCGCTTTCGGTGGAGCACGGAAAGATTGTGAGTACGCAGGCGGGCGGCGACATTTATTGATGGGAACTATTGAAGACGCGATGGGCGAGTCGCATTGGGCGACAGCATGAAAAAAAAGGTGGTCGGGCTGGGCGAAGTGCTGTGGGATCTGTTGCCGGAGCGGACATGCCTGGGCGGAGCTCCCGCGAATTTCGCATACATCACTACGCTGCTGGGCGATCAGGGGATTGTAGCCAGCCGCGTGGGCGAGGATGCGCGGGGTGCGGAGGCGCGGCGGCGCATGCAGGAGTTGGGACTCGACGTTCGGCATGTGCAGACGGACGTGGAGCATGCGACGGGCACGGTGAAAGTGGAACTGGACGCCGCGGGGATCGCGCGATTCGAGATTGCGCATTCAGTGGCTTGGGATTTTCTGGAGTGGACGGCGGATTGGCGGGATTTGGCGGGGAAGGCGGATGCGGTTTGTTTTGGATCGCTGGCGCAGCGGTCGAAGGAGAGCTGTAGGACGATTCGGGAGTTTGTTCGGGCGATGTCACCGCGCGCGGTGAAAGTGTTCGACGTGAATTTGCGGCAGGCTTTTTATTCGCGGGAAATTCTAGCGGAATCGATGCGCCTGGCGGACATTGTGAAACTGAACGACGAGGAGTTGCCGAAGGTGATGAGCCTGGTCAGTTTTTCGAGCGATGCCGCGGACAGTTTTTCGCATGCGGACGAGTTGGCGGCGGCGCGGCGGTTGATTGAGATTTACGATCTGCGGTTGGTTTGCGTCACGCGTGGCGGCCGAGGAAGTTTGCTGGTGCGGCGAAGCGGGTCTGATCGGGATTTAAATGCGAGCGAGCATCCGGGATTCCGCGTGCGGGTGGCGGATACGGTGGGAGCCGGCGACGCGTTTACGGCGGGGCTGGTGCATGAGTATCTGCGCGGGGCGGAGTTGGGGCGAAAGAATTTGGATGAGATGAATGAAGTGGCGAATCGAGTGGGGGCATGGGTGGCGAGCGAAGTGGGAGCGATGCCGGTGCCGAAGGGCGGGGCGCTGGAGGATTCGTTGGCCGAGATCCGGTGATGATAATCATCACAGTCAAAATCCCCGTTCGAACATCGCAAAGAGCGCGACGTTAGAATGGAGCTCTCTGCGGCGGGGCAGTTTGGGCGAATGGGAATGGGAACAGCAGGAGAAGTCAAAATCCCCACTTCTCGCAAAGAACGCGAGAAATGGGCACCCTCGGGCGTCGGTAAGGGAAAAAGAGCGCGAAAAGGGCTCGGTTGCGGTATAGTTACGAAACGTTTGCTTTAGTTTCGTTCTGGCACGATTTCGGGAAAGGGAAATTATGAGGCGCATCAGGTCGTACGGGCACTGCAGGCTTCCTCGGTTGTATTTCATCATTTTGGGGATTACGTTGGCGGGAATTGCCGGGGGGATGCTGAGTTGCACGAAGCGGGCGGAGGGGCCGAAGCCGGCGCCCTCGCGGCCCTCCGACATCAAGGTGGAAGTGCGCGATGGTGGGCCGGTGGTGGTGACGACCAGCGCGGCGGAGTTTCAGATTCTGCCTTCGGGGTTCTTGCAGGCGACGCTGCTGAAAGATGGCAAGCGGTTGACGCTGGACGAGCCGGGCGTGGGGTCGACTGGCGGCAGCGACTCCATTGTGCACGAAGGCAAAGAATTCGATTTTGTGCCGGATTTTGCGCAGGCGAAAGTTCTGGAGAGCAGCGGCAAACTCGGGCGCGGAAAACGAGTGGAGATTCCGGCGCGTCCGCTGGCACCGGCGGGAGTGGACATTGAGCGCATGCTGGTGGTGGAAGCGTACGACGATTTTCCCAACATCGCCCTGGTCAGCACGACATATAAGAATGTGGGAACTGCGGATTTTCAAGTGGACCAGGTGTGGATGCAGCAGCATCGGTTCAGCGCCAAGCAAGTGGAGGCGAAGGCGGAGCCGTACGACATGTGGTCGTTTCAAGGATCGAGTTACGACTGGGGGAAAGATGACGTGCAAAAACTCACCCGTGTTTCGTCGCAGCCGAACTTGATGGGTGAAGCGGTGAAAGGCGGCTACGGGGGCGGGATTCCGGTGGTCGCGTTCTGGACGGCATCGGTGGGCGAAGCGATTGGACATGTGGAGACGGTGCCGTTGACGCTGTCGATGCCGGTGAAGGTTGAAAAGGACGGGCGCGTGACGGCGAGCATTGCGATTCCCGTGAATGCTGCGCTGAAGCCGGGAGAGAGTTATTCTTCGCCGCGCAGTTTTGTCGCGGTGTACAGCGGAGATTTTTACGAGCCGCTGCGGATGTGGTCGAGCGTGCTGCAGAAAGAAGGATGGGAAATTCCGAAGCCGTCGAGCGAAGCTTACAACGTGAGCTGGTGCGGTTGGGGATATGAGTTCAACGTGACGCCGGCGCAGATGCTGGGCACGATCCCGAAGCTGAAGGAACTTGGCATCAAGTGGGCGACGCTGGATGATCGCTGGTTCGATACCTATGGCGATTGGAATCCGCGCACGGATACGTTTCCCGGGGATTCGATCAAGCAGATGGTGGATGAATTTCACAAGCAGGGAATGCTGGTGCAATTGTGGTGGCTGCCGCTGGCGGTGGAAGACGGGCAGGGGAAATATGAGTCGCACAAATATGCGATGTCGAACGTGGTCAAGGAGCATCCGGAGTGGCTGATTCTGGATAAGGACGGAAAGCATGCGCGGATGACGCGCGGGCTCGCGGTGCTGGATCCATCGCTGCCCGAGGTGCAGGCCTATTACAAGCAGCTGACGGAGAAATTTATTCGCGACTGGGGATTTGACGGATCGAAGCTGGACAATATTTATAGCGTGCCGGCGTGCTACAACCCGGCGCATCATCACAAGTCGCCGCAGGAGTCGGTCGACGCGATGGGCGAAGTGTACAAGACGATTTTTCAGACGACGCGGGCGATCAAGCCGGAGAGCGTGACGCAGGCGTGTCCGTGCGGGACGCCGCCGTCGCTGGCGTGGCTGCCGTTTATCGATCAGGCGGTGACGGCCGATCCGGTGGGCGCGGTGCAGGTGCGGCGGCGGATCAAAATGTATAAGGCGCTGCTGGGGCCGGAGGCGGCGGTGTACGGAGATCATGTGGAGTTGTCGGCGATGACGCCGATTGGCAAGGGCGACTGGAGCGAGCATGGCGACGATTTCGCTTCGACGCTGGGAGTGGGCGGAGTGCCGGGAACGAAATTTGTGTGGCCGGATCCGGGGCCGAAGTACAAGCCGGTGAATCTGACCAGCCGAGAAGGAAGCGCACTGGAAGAAATGGATTGGGTTGTACAACGAGAAGATGCTGTCGAAGGGCGAGTTTCGCGATCTGTATGTGTATGGTTATGACGTGCCGGAGGCGTACGCCATCGAGAAAGACGGCAAGATGTACTACGCGTTTTTCGCGAAGGATAACGGGTCGTTCGCGGGCGAGGTGGAGTTGCGCGGGTTGAAGCCTGGGACTTATCACGTGGTGGATTATGTGGATGGGAAAGATTTGGGGACGGTGCAGGCGGAGGCGGGGAAGGCTCCGCGGCTGAAGACGGAGTTTAAGGAGAATTTGCTGGTGGAAGTGAGCGGGAAGTAGGGCGCGATTGATGCGGTCGGTTTCTTGGGTTCTGCGGCTGGTTTCGACAGTCGGGCCTCGGTTGCGGATCTAGGACTTGTAGACCGCGTACCCAACGAGCAACAGAACAAGCCAGATCAAAATGCCGCAAATCCGCACTAATTTCGGGTACCACGGTTTGGAGGGCCCGAAGACAGCCTCAACTCGATCCACGCCAGCCCGCATCGCTGGCGTCCGCCTCAGCGGTTGCTTGATTGCCTGAAGCACGGCCACGTACTTCTCTGGCCACACAGCCCACCATGTTGCCAGGACAGCGACGACTGTCGGCAGAAGGTACAATCTCCAACCGGACATAAAGGGTCACCCCTTCAGGGACTCGCCAAGAGTATATCCGAGATCCATTCACGATAAATCCCTATTCCACTCAGATGCCGCGCTGCCGGAAAAACTCTTGCCTGTGAGCCGTGTCGCGGAAGGCTTCGGTGCCGCCGGGGCGGGTGGTCGAGAGTGCTCCTGCTCGGTTGCCGCTGGCCAGGCACGTGGGCAGGTTCGATCCTTTTACGTACTCGTGCAGGAAGCCGGCGTCGAAGCTGTCGCCGGCGCCGACGGAATCTACGGGGACAACTTCTTTCGTGGCGCTTTCGAACCGCTCGGAGCCCTTCTGAGCGAGCGCGCCTTTGCGGCCGAGTTTTACTACGACCAGCGGGACTAACTTAGAAAGCTTGTGGATGGCGGCTTCCAGGTTGCGTCATTCGTGCCGGCGGCTTTGCAGGCTTCGCGCTCGTTGGGGAGGAAGACATCGACGTGGCGCAGGACTTCGTGCAGGCCGCCTTCCCAGCGGTCGTCGGGATCGTCGTTGGTGTCGAGAGAAATGGTGAGGCCCTTCGATTTCAGGCGCTGAAATAATTCTGCCACGCGCGGGCGCAGGGCTCGCTGCAGGTAATAAGAAGAGAAGTGAAAGTGGCGCGAGTCGGCGAGGTAGTCGAGGTCGAGATCGTCCCAGGAAGTTTCTGCAATGGTTCCGGAATAGGTGAGGATGTTGCGCCAGGGTTCGTGATGCAGGATTACGGTGAGTCCGGTGGTGATGGGGCCGGGGACGCGGCGGACCAGGGATACATCGACTCCGCTTTGCTGCAGGCGATCGAGCGCGATCTGGCCGAGGGGATCGTCGCCGATGCGGGATTGGAATCCGACGCGGCTGCCGAGTGCGGCCAGGTTGTGAGCGACGATGGCGGATGAGGAGCCGAGGGTGAGCATCATGCGGTCGGCGAGGAGTTCGCGCTCAGGGGCGAGTTGCTCCGGCAGACCGTAGAGGATGAGGTCGAGGTTGAGTTCGCCGGCGATGGTGACGTCGAAGCGGGGCATGGGTTCTCTAGTTGTGCTGCTGGAGGCAAGTCGGCGCGTGGACGCCACAAGCGGCATGGGGAGAACGCCTCGCAGCAGCGATTAAGAAGGCGGGAGTGCAGGGGTCCTTCGACTGCGCACGGCCTGCGCTTGGCTTTGGCGGCGCTCCGCTCAGGATGACAAAACGTTTTGAGTTGCTCAGGAATACAGATCTGTGCTGTGTGCTATTCATGGCTTCAGACTAGGGTGACTTCGATTCCCGCCTGTTTTAGGACGCGGAGGTCGGATTTGGGGACACCGCGGTCGGTGATGACTTCGTGCAGGGACGAAGGCGGAGCGATTAACGAAAGGCTGCGGCGGCCGAATTTGCTGGAGTCGCAGACGGCCACGGTTTTCTTGGCGATTTCGACCATGACGCGGTTGACTTTCGCTTCCAGAAGATTCGGGGTGCTCAGTCCGAAGTGAACGTCGAAGCCGTCGACGCCGAGAAATAAAAGATCGGCGCTGAGACGGCGAAGAGTTTCCTCGGCGATGGGGCCAACGAGGGAAAAAGAATTCTTGCGCAGGGTGCCGCCAGTGAGGATGACTTCGACGGCGGTGCCGGCGAGTTCGGCGGCGATGTTGACCGCGTTGGTGATGATGGTGAGGTTCTGAAAATTGCGCAAGGCGCGGGCGATGGCGGTGGTCGTTGTGCCCGAATCGAGAATCAGTACCTGGCCTTCCTTTACTTTTTCGACGGCGGTGTCGGCGATACGCAGTTTCTCCTGGTGGTGGAGTTTTTCTTTTTCGCGCAGCGTGGGATCCTCGAGAGCTCCGTCGCGCGAGGGAAGCGCGCCACCGTGAGTGCGGTGAACGAGGCCGTGGGCATGGAGGATTTCGAGATCCTTGCGAATCGTAACCTGTGAAGTTTCGAATTGGCGGGCGAGTTCGGTGACTAGAACCCGGCCCTGATGGGTTAACTGATCGAGGATGGCGCGGCGACGTTCTTCGTTGAGCACGGGAATCGCTTCTCGGCGAATCGGTAGTGTAACTGAGGATTCGATCGGCTGCATTTCTTTTTATAGCGTTTTGTTTCGTTTGTCCACTGCTAAGGTTGCGGCGGCCAGTTCAGGAAAATCCCCGGCAATGTCTGGCACCCTACCCTTGGTGCAAGGGCCGGGGGGAGCACAGTCGACCGCGTAACCCATGTTTTTGTGGGTATTTGGGAACCATGCGGGATGATAACCAACCCAATACCTACCACCAAAGTCCGATGCTCAGTGGGGAGGGCTTTGCCGTAATCTCAAGTTGGGACGAAACTGCGGCGGGTTTCGAAGGGTAGCGTTTGTTACGAAATCCGGAATGAAGTCGGGAGGTGACGCCTTGGCAGACATTTTGGGAAATGAGATTTTTGTGCGCTCGCGGGCGGTGGTGGCGCGCGTGGTGGCGGGAGAAACACTGATTGTGCCAGTGCGTGCCAAGGTGGGCGACTTGGCGTCAATTTACAGCTTCAACGGCACAGGCACGCTGATCTGGAAATTGCTGGAAGCGCCGCGAACCGTGGCGCAACTGGCGACGGCGGTGGCCGACGCGTATGAAGTGGAACTCGCGCGGGCCGAGCGCGATGTGACGGATTTTGTGAGTGAGATGAA
The DNA here is from genome assembly GCA_963755795.1 of uncultured Acidobacteriota bacterium. Lineage (GTDB taxonomy): Bacteria > Acidobacteriota > Terriglobia > Terriglobales > Acidobacteriaceae > Sulfotelmatobacter. The sequence goes on from CAVWLI010000042.1 coordinate 10,466, forward strand.
ATCAGCGGGTCTGGTCGAGATTCCGGTTGCGGTAGCGATGGCCGGAGACTGAAGGACCAGTGGGGCGGGAGACTGGCGGCAGCGGGCGCGCGAGGGCGCGTCCGCTGCTGACAGAATGGAGGGGGATTTGGAGCAGTTAAGCTACAGCGCGTTCAGCGCGGGTTTACACCAGCGTCAGGGCGGCGAGCGGGTGCCGCTGCAGGTTTCGATTGAAGTGACGCGGCGTTGTCCTCTGGAATGTCTGCACTGCTACAACAACCTGGCCATGGGCGACTTGGACGCCAAACGGCGGGAGTTGAGCAAAGAAGAACATTTTCGGATGCTCGACGACTTGGTCGAGATGGGCTGCTTCTGGGTGCTTTACACCGGCGGCGAGATTTTTGCGCGCAAGGATTTCCTCGAGATTTACACCTACGCCAAGCAGAAGGGATTTCTGATCACGCTGTTCACCAACGGCACGATCGTCAACGAGCAGATCGCAGATTATCTGGCGGAGTGGCCGCCGTTTGCGATTGAGGTCACGCTGTACGGCCGGACGCGGGAAACCTATGAGGCCCTGACGGCGATTCCGGGATCGTATGACCGGTGCCTGCGCGGGATAAAGCTACTGAAGGATCGGGGATTGCCGCTCAAGTTGAAGACCGTCGCGACCAGCATCAACAAACATGAAGTTCTGGCGATGCGGCAGTTCGCCGAGGAAGAGCTGGGCGTGGAGTTCAAGTGCGACGGACAGATTAATCCGCGGATTGATTGTTCGCAGAGTCCGCTGGCGGTGCGGCTGACGCCGGAGGAAGTGGTGGCGCTGGACATGCAGGATCCGAAGGTGGCCGCCGAGTATCGCAAGCTGGCGGAGCGGGATTCGGGGAATGTTCCGAATCTGTCGCACAGTCGACACGGTGTATATCTGCGGCGGCGGAGTGAATTCGTTCGCGGTGAATGCGTATGGAGAAGTGGGCATTTGTGTGATTTCGCAGCAGGAGACGTTCAGTATTCGCGGCGGCGGGATTCGGAAAGTGTGGGAGGAATCTCTACGGCAGTTGCGCGATCGCAAACGCACACGGATCACGAAGTGTGTGCAGTGCCGTATTCAGTCGCTGTGCGCGATGTGTCCGGCGAACGGCGAGTTGGAGAACGGCGACCGGGAGAGCCCGGTGGAGTTCCTGTGTCACGTGGCGCACCTGCGAGCCGCGTCGGTTGGGGCCGAAGTGCCGGCGCATGGGGAGTGTGAGTTCTGCGCGGGCGGGCGGGAGCACGAGGCGATGCTGGAGTCGGCACGGCGGATTACGAATAAGGAAATCGAAGTAGAGAGTTGGGTGGGGCCACAGCATATTTTGCCAATCCTGAACAATGCCAGCGTGGCCGCGGGGGGATGCGGGAGTTGCGGGAATCACTGAATGCCGATACTGATGCCGACGACGAGAGGTGAGTCTGAATGAATTGCGAATCGAACCAAGGGGACGGCAAGAAACCGTATGAATCGCCGCAGCTCGTCACGATTAATCTGCGGCCGGAAGAGGCCGTGCTGGGGCATTGCAAGAATGCTTCGGGGGGCGGGCCGACTCCGGGGTGTGGAATTATTTTGGGCGGCTGCCAGAGTATTGGATCGTAAGAGGCCTCACCACACATGGAATGGATTGCGCAATGATTGGCGGTCTCACGCAAACACTGGCGGCTTCGCGCGCGGCAGAAGGCGGACAGTGCAGCAGCCATTTTTGTGTCGGCGGAGTGGTGGTCCGATTAACGGGTGACGACAGTGCGGCGGTTGAATTGGTGCCGTCGTTGATGGCGTTTCGAGCCGCGCCGGGTCTGCCGGACATTCGAGTGCGCGTGGAGTGGGTCGACGGGCTGAGTTCTGCGCCGGGACTTCAATTGTTCGATTCGGGGGCGCTTTGGCGGTTGTATGAGTGCGAGGCGGGGTTTCAGTTCGATTTCCGGGCGCCGGTGTTCGGTGACCAGCCTTACAAGAGACTGGTGGTGGATCGTGATTTTTCACGCGCTACGTTGCAGATGAGCGCGGATGTTTCGGGCGCGTTTCCGTATGCCGCTCCGCTGGACTATCCGGTGGACGAGTTGCTGATTATGCACCGGCTCACACGGGAGAAGGCGATTGAGCTGCATGGGTGCGGAATTGTGCGCGAGGATGGGACGGGGAATTTGTTCGTGGGACATTCGGGTGCGGGGAAGAGCACGACGACGCGGCTGTGGATGGAGCAGGAGGATGTGGAGATTTTGAGCGATGACCGGATTATTGTGCGGCGGGATGACGAACATCGGCATGACGATGAGTGCTCAGCCGAAGAACTCTGTGGGACCTCGGATTCCGGAGATGAGGTACGGGATCCTTCGACTGCGGGACCGATCGGCTTCGCCGAGCGGTCGCTTCGCTCAGGATGACAGAGGAAAAAAAGATTACGGGATGCGGATGTATGGGACGCCGTGGCATGGGGAGGCGGCTTATGCGTCGCCGGGGAGTGCGCGGCTGGGGAGAATTTTTATTCTCGAGCATGGACGGGGGAACGTGTTGACGCGGCTTTCTGCGAGCCAGGCCGTGGCGGAATTATTTGCGCGGAGCTTTGTGCCGTTTCACCGGCACGAGTATGTGGAGTCGGCGCTGGAGTTCCTGCAGGAACTGGTGAGTGCGGTTCCCTGTTACCGCTATGCCTTCGAACCCTGTGAGGGCGCGGTGGAGAGGATTTTGGAACTCCGTGATTGATGGGCGTGTTGACGAATCCCGCGCGAGTGTTGCTACGGCGCGAGCTCCTTTTGAAACGCAGGGCGCGGTGGGTGAGCCAGGGATCCTTCGACTGCGGGATTGGTCCGCCTCGCGGAACAGTCCCCGCGCTCAGGATGACAGAGCTCGGGACGACAGTACTCGTGCAGGTTTTTCTGGTGACCGGGCGCAGTCGAGAGTATTTGAGGAATTTGTGCGGGAACTGCTGAAGGCGGGGAAGAGCATACGGTTTCAGGCGCGAGGGGCGAGCATGTCTGCGGCGATTCGCGATGGCGAGATGGTGCATGTGAAATCCGCCGACGTAGCCGAGTTGTGCACGGGAGACATTGTTCTGGTGAAGGGCGAGAGGGGATTTCGGCTGCACCGGCTAGTGGTGGCAGACGCGGCGCGAGATGTATTCATTACGCGCGGTGACTGCGCGCAGCAGGATGACCCGGCGGTCGGAGGAGAGCAGATTTTGGGAGTCGCGGTGGACAAAGAGGTGCGGGTGGGGCGGAGAGACTTCCGGGCGAGATTCGTCGGGGTGGGAGGATATTTGTTGCGCGGGGCGGCGCGAGGCCAGCGTGTCATGGCGAAGGTTTGGAGAGCTGCAAGCGGAGGCCGGTTGCGGACGGGCAAGGGAAGCCGGGCGCAAAAGGTTTCGCGGGCTGCGCTGGGAGTGCTGGGCGTTTTGCTGATGCTGCTGGTGGCAGTGTATTCAAGGGCCCAAGTGGCGGTGGATGCCACGACCAGTTCTTCAGCCGAACTCACGGGCACGGGGACACGCGTTCTGCCTTCCTTTAATCACCGAACCGTCAACGGCGGGGTCAATCGTCTGATGCTCGTCGGTGTTTCGATGAACATCGCGAATGCACCCACGACTGGCGTGGTCGCAGTAACGTACAACGGCCTGGCGTTGAGCTTTGTAGGCGCCCACAATGACGCAGGAAATACGAGGCGGGTGGAGATGTGGTACCTGCTGGCACCGCCGACTGGCAACCACGCGGTTCTAGTATCGGTGAATATTCCGGGGGCACAAACCGTGGGCGTGGTGGCCGGAGTTACAACGTTCACGGGAGTGGACCAGACGGTGCCGTTGGGGACGTTTGTATCGGCGAACGGCGCGGCGGCCGGTTACTCCGAGTTGGATGTGCCGAGCGTGATCAACGGAATGATTCTCGACACGCTGGCTATCGGGGGAAATGTCACGGCCGGAATACCGGGGCCCCAGGTTTCGCAATGGAACCTGGCCTCGGGAGGAACGGATCCGCCGGATGTGACGGGGAGTGGAAGCAGTCGCACGGGAGCGCCGAGCGTGCCGATTTCCGAAACGTTCAGCGGGAACATCGAACTGGTCGCTGGGAGCAGTGTCGGCGAATCCGAGTTCGGCGGATATTGGAGTTACCACCAGCGTCAGCGCGGTGCCGTTGGGGCAGGATTCGATTTACAACATCACGATAACGAATAATGGTCCTTCGGCGGCAAACAATGTTGTTCTGACTGACACCTATGCGGGGACGGGATTGGCCTTTGTATCGGTGACGCCCAGCGCCGGAACCACATGCCCGACCACCACGCCGACCATCACTTGTAACCTTCCGACCTCGTTTGCCAGCGGAGCGGTGGCGACTATCGCGGTGAAGGTGTCGACGACCGCGGCCGGCTTTTATCAAAACACCGCGAAGATCGCGGATTCGGGTACGCCTCCCGATCCGAATACTGGCAACAACACTTACGTGGCATTGGCTCCGGTGGTGAGCGTGGTTTGTTCCACGACTACTCTGACCGCGGGTGGAACGCTGAGTAGCGTCGTGAATACGTACTATCCGGGAACGGCCAGCGTGGCGAAGGGAGCCACGTCGATTCCGCTGGGCGCGGCGACCGGGGCGGGCGGCACGATTACGAACGGCACTGAGTTGCTGGTGATCCAGATGCAGGATGCCAGCATTAACACCACGAACACGGTAGCGTACGGAAACGGGTATACGGGGTCGGGCTTTACGGCGATCAATAATGCGGGCAATTATGAGTTCGTGACCGCGACCGGGCCGATCAGCGCGGGGTTCGGTGCCCATCAAGGGAGCCGGGCCGACGGCTGGACTGGTGTTCGCGTACACGGCGGCCGCAGCTTCGGCGACGAAAGGGCAAAGCACGTATCAGGTTGTAGTGGTGCCGCAATATTTGTCGGCGAGTCTGGGAGCGCTGACAGCGACTCCGTGGAATGGGTCCACAGGTGGGATTGTGGCGCTGGACATTGCTGGACAACTGAATCTGAACGGAGGGTCGGTTGTTGTCGATGGGCAGGGATTCCGGGGTGGCGCCGGAATGCAATTGGTGGGAGGAGTGGCCGGGGCTCTGAACTCGGACTATCGGCAGACATCGCCGACGACCTATACCGGCGCCGCGGGCGGTGCGACTGGGATTGATGCGCCCAAGGGTGAAGGCGTCGCGGGCACGCCGGAGTGGGTGGAGTTTAACCAGACCTTCCTTCAAACCACGACGACAATCGGCTATCCGAATGGTGCGGGGGATGGCAGTATGGCGCGCGGGGCTCCAGGCAACGCGGGCGCAGGAGGAACCGACGGAGATGCAGGCGGTAACACCGAGAACGCAGGCGGTGGTGGAGGCGGCAATGGAGGGATGGGCGGATTTGGCGGCGATTCGTGGAATACGAACCTGAGTGACGGAGGCGAAGGCGGTACGCCGTTTCCGGCGACGATTGACCGCATCGCGATGGGCGGTGGCGGCGGCGCGGGGACGCGGAACAATTCCGATACTGACAATCAGGCTAGCGGCGGGGCGGCGGGCGGCGGAATCATCTTTATTCGCGCGGACAGCCTGACCGGCACCGCGACTCTGACGGCGAACGGAATGGCCGCTTACAACGGAACCGCCAATGATGCGGGTGGAGGCGGCGGAGCGGGCGGAGCGATTGTTGTACTGGCGGCGAATGGCGGCGAGAGCGGGCTGACGCTGCAGGCGAATGGCGGCCGCGGCGGCAATGCCTGGGAATAGCAACCCGTATACGTTGGCGGAACGGCACGGACCGGGCGGAGGTGGCGGCGGTGGAGTGGTGCTGGTTTCTGGCACGCCCGCCAGCGTTAGTGTGACGGGCGGCGCGAACGGGCTGACGGAAAATCCCGGCGTGCCGTATGGAGCCACGCCGGGCGGAGCGGGGACGAGCGCCACGAACTTAACTTTGTCGCAGGTCACCGGGTTGCAGTCCTCGGCGTTATGCGTTCCGGACCTGACCATCACCAAGACCAGCTCGGGAAGCTTTACTCGCGGGTTGACCGCGACCTACACGATTACGGCTTCAAACGTAAGCACGCTGGGTGCGACGAGTGGGGTGGTCGCCGTCAATGACACGCTGCCGATTGGCTTGACTCCGACCGGGGCGATCGGGACGGGATGGACGTGCTCGGTTTCGGGTCAGACAGTGAGTTGCACGCAATCGACCCCGCTGGCGGCCGGCGGCGCATATTCGGCGATAACGCTGAGTGCGGCGGTGTTGCAGTCGGCTCCGGCAACAGTGACGAATACCGCGGTAGTCGGCGGTGGGGGCGAAGCGAATCTGCTCAACGACACGGCCAGCAATACTGCCAGCGTAATTTCGAGCGCCGACATGAGCGTGACCGACGCAGGCTCGCCCAGCCCTACCGTTGCCGCCGGGGCCAACATTACTTATACGCAGGTGGTCACCAACAGCGGGCCGAGCGCGGCGGACAACGCCACCGTGGTGGCCACGATTCCCGCGAATACGACGCTGGTGTCGTTCACTGCGCCAGCGGGATGGAGTTGCCTCAACACCAAGGCAGGAGCGACCGGCAACGTGGTTTGTTCGAACGCCAATATGGCGGCAGTGAGCTCCGGCACATTCACCCTCGTAGTGAACGTCACGGCAGGGACGCCGAACGGGACGACGATTGGCGAGACGGCGTCGGTGGGTTCGTCGGCACTTGATCCGAATTCTGCGAACAACACAGCAACGGTTACGACGCTGGTGGGCGCGACCGGGCCGAACCTGTCGGTAACGAACGTGGCCTCGCCGGTTCCAGTGCAAGCGGCGACTGACATTACTTATACGCAGGTGGTCACGAATACGGGAACGACGGCGGTCACAGGAGCGACGTTCAGCGAGACGGCGACGCCGGCCGCGGATTTGACGTTTGTTTCGGTGACTCCTCCGGCGGGATGGACCTGCACAGGATTTCCGGGTGCTGCGTGCACGAACCCGAGCGTGGGCGCGGGTGTTTCGGGAACGTTCAAGGTCATCTACCTGGTGAAGACAGGAACGCCGAACGCGACAACGATCGTGGATACGGCGACGGTGACAGGAACGAACCAGTCCTATGGACCGAATTCCGCGGTGGCGAATGATGTGGTGGCCGGGGCGACCCAGGCGGACCTGGTGCTGACCGCGGCCGGCGCGCCGACGACAGTGCTGGCGGGAAACAGCATCACGTATACGGAGACGGTGACGAACAATGGTCCGGCTGCGGCGACGGCGGCGAGTTTCACCGAGGCAACGCCGGCGAATACGACGTTCCAATCCATGCTGGCGCCGGCGGGGTGGACGTGCACGACTCCGGCCGTCGGCGGCACGGGAACTGTGACCTGCAGCGATCCGAGTTTTGCGGTGGGAGACACGGCCAATATTGTAGTTGTGCTGAATGTTCCGTCGAGCGTGACTGTGGCCACAATTACGGCGCCCTCGCAGGTGACTGCGACGAATGCGGTGAGCACGGCGACTGCGTCGGTCACGACCAATGTGAGCACAGTCTGCGACCTGACGGTGACGAACAGTGGAAGCCCGAGTCCGGTGACGGCTGGAGCTCAAATTACTTACGTGCAGACCGTGTACAACCACGGTCCCAGCAACTGCACGACGGCGACATTTACGGAGCCGACTCCAGCAAATACGACGTTTTTCTCGGTTGGGGTCGTGACCACGGGCGGGGGAACGTGGACTTGTCCGAATGCGGGGCCGGTGAGCTGCACGAATCCGAGCGTTCCGCCGGGATCGACGGGAACGATTACGGCGGTCTACACAGTGGCTGCGGGAGCGGCGGCGGGAACAATTATTTCGGACACCGATACGGGAGCCTCGGCGACGCACGATTCCAATCCCCCGGACAATTCGGCGACGGTGAATATTGCGGTGACCTCGGGCACGCAGGCGGATTTGAGCGTGACCAATGCTGGAAGTCCGAATCCGGTGACTGCGGGCAATAACATTACTTATACGCAGAGCGTGACCAATAATGGGCCGGCGACCGCGAACGCTCCCGTCTTCAGTGAAACGCTGCCAACCGGTACGACGCTTGTGTCGCTGGCTGGGCCAGCGGGATGGACGTGCACGGGCTCGAGTTGCACGGACACGACGACGATGGCGGCCAATACGACGGCGAATTTTACGTTCGTGGTGACGGTGGGCGGGACGGTTGCGAACGGAACAACGGTTACGCAAACGGATTCGGTTTCGTCAAGCACCGGTGATCCGAACGGCGGCAACAACACCGCGGCAGCCAGCGTTCAGGTGGCGGGGTCGGCGAACCTTTCGGTTACAAATTCGGCGAGCCCGGTTCCGGTGATCGCGGGCAATAACATTTCTTATACTCAGGTTGTGACGAACGGAGGTCCGAGCGCAGCCGCGAGCGCAACCTTTACGGAGAGCACGCCACCGAACACGACTTTCTTTTCGCTCGCGACAGTTCCGAGCGGCTGGACGTGCACGGCTCCCACGGTCGGAACGGCGGGCACGATCAGCTGCACGAATCCGAGCTTTGCACCAGGGACGGCGAGTTTTCCGGTTGTGTTGACGGTGGCTGGGGGCACGCCGGCCGGGACGGCGGTGAACGACACGGTCACGGTAGGTTCGTCGACCGCGGATCCGAACGCGGCGAACAACAGCGCAACTGCGGCCGACGTGGTGGCTCTCGCGACCCAGGCGGACTTGATCGTGACGAATATTGCTTCGCCCAATCCGGTGGCGGCGGGAAGCAACATTACTTACACGCAGAGCGTCACGAACAACGGTCCGGCGGCGGCGGCCGCCGGGATGACGTTTACCCAGACCACTCCGCCCAACACGACGTTTGTGTCGATGACGCCGCCCGGAGGATGGACTTGCGGGTCTGCGCCTGCGCCGGGCGGAGCGGTCACGATTACCTGCACCGACGGCGGGACTTTGGGCGTTGGACCGGCGAACACAGCAAATTTCAGCTTGGTCTTGCAGGTGAATTCGGCAACGCCGTCGGGAACGAACATTACCGACACAGCCACGGCGACGGCGAGCAACATTGTTCCCAGCATCACGACCAACGCTGCGAGCGCGACCGTGATGGTAGGCACCTCCAACAGCGTGGATATGTCGATCATGAAGGCGGGGACGCCGAATCCGGTGACGGAAGGAACGCTGCTGACTTACACGCTGACGGTGACTAATAACAGCGCGACTAATTCGGCGACGAACGTGACGGTGACCGACACGCTGCCTTCGGTGGTGACCTACCTTTCGACGAGCACGACACAGGGTTCATGTTCGGAAGCGGGTGGGACCGTGACTTGCCTGTTGGGCACGATGGCGAATTCTACAACGGCGACGATTTCGATTCTGACCATTCCGGCGGCGTCGGGCATTGTCACTAATACCGCGACCGTCACGGCAGACCAGACGGATCCGAACCAGGCGAATAATACAGCGACGCAGACCGAGACGATTACGGCGCCGAGCCGGATCGCGTTGCAGTCGTTCTCGGCGCACTCCGGCATCGACCAGAACGGCGCGAGTCGAGTCGAGTTGATGTGGAAGACCGGCGGAGAGGCGCATAACCTGGGATTCAATGTGTACCGCGAGCAGAACGGAAACCGGGTGCGCATGAATGCTTCGCTGATTGCGGGCTCGGCGCTGCTGATGAGCGGAGCGCAGCCCAAGCACGCGGGCAGAAGTTATGCGTGGATCGACGCTGGCGCAAGCGTGGCAGGAGATGCTTACTGGCTGGAAGATGTGGACGTGAACGGGACGCGGACGATGCATGGGCCGGTTTCGGCGTCGGCGATAGCGGCATTGGCGGCGGCGTCGGGAGTGCAAGCGGAGAGCGACGTGACTGCGTCGGAGACGCGGATGCTGAGCCAGATAAATCAGGCGGTGCCTGCGACGGCGGGCAGCCAGGAAAGCCATGTGGTTGAGACTTGGCCTGCAGCGGCTGCGCCGACTCGGGGTCAGATACAGAAACAATTCGAACTGGCCGCGCATCCGGCAGTGAAGATTTACGTGCGGCACGAGGGCTGGTATCGCGTGGGGCAGCCAGATCTGGTGAAAGCCGGGCTCGATCCGAATGTGGATCCGGCGCTGCTGCATTTGTATGCGGAAGCGACCGAGCAGTCGATGCAGATTACGGGCGCGACCGCGGGGCCGGGAGGGTTCGGGCCCCAGGCGGCGATCAATTTCTACGGGACGGGGATCGACACCGTTTTCTCGGGCACGCGAGTCTACTGGCTGGCGCCGGGCGAAGGCCGGGGCGCGCGGATTCGGCAGTTGCCGGTTTCCTCGGGATCGAACCAGCCTCCGGCCAGTTATTCAGCGACAGTGGAACTGCAACAGCACACGATTTATTTTTCCGCGCTGCTGACTACGAACGGACAAAACTTCTTCGGCGCTCTGGTCTCGCCTACGCCGGTGGAGCAGGTGCTACAAGTACCGCATCTGAGCGCGATTTCGACACAGACGGCGCAACTGGAAGTGATGCTGCAGGGCGTGATCACAGCCTTCCCGCACGATGTGACGGTTGCGCTGAACGGCACTCCGCTGGGCGACGTAAATTTCACCGGCCAGGCGCAGGGGACTTTGAGCGTCAGCATTCCGACCGGAGTGCTGCAATCCGGAAGCAACACGGTTACGCTGACTGCGCAAAACGGGGAGTACGATACCAGCCTGGTCGACTACATCCGCATTACTTATCCACACAGGTACGCGGCGGATTCCGATGAGCTGAAATTCACGGGGCGGGCCGGGGACGAATTGATGGTGAGCGGGTTCACGAGCGCACCGGCAGTGGTCGATATTACTGATCCGAAGCGTCCGGTGCAGTTGACGCCGCAAGTGATTTCGATGAGCGGGCAGTATCAGGTTGCGGTGCAGGTTCCGTTCAGCTCGACGAATTTTGGAGCGTCGGCGACGCATACCCTGCTTGCCGTGGCCGCTGATCAGATTGCTTCCACCGCGGGTGTGTGGCCGAACCATCCATCGCACTGGCACAGTGCGCAGGCGGGCGCTGACATTGCGATGGTCACCTACGGGCCGTTCGCTGAGGCGCTGGCGCCTCTGGTGGCCGCGCACCATGCGGAGGGGAAAACTTCTGCGGTAATCCCGATCAATGATTTGTACGATGAGTTTAATTTCGGCGAGCGTACACCGTTTGCGATCCGGTCGTTGCTGCAGACGGCGAAGCAGAACTGGAAGATGCCGCCGAGTTATCTGTTGCTGAACGGGCGGGCATCGCTCGATCCGCGAAATTATTTGGGATTCGGATATCTGGATCTGGTTCCGACGCGGATGGTGGCGGCGACCAGCCTGATGACGGGGTCGGACGACTGGTTCTCGGATTTCAATGACTCGGGCATGCCGACCATCGCCACTGGGCGCTTGCCTGTGAGCACCGTGGATGAAGCCACGACCGTCGTGGGAAAAATCGCGACGTATGAAGGGAAGTCGACAAATGGGCCATGGACAGCGAATACGCTGATGGTTGCGGACAAGGGCGACACGGAAAACTTTATGCAGGACAGCCAGACGGTGCAAGCCAAGCTGCCGGCAACGATGCAAGTAACCGACGTATTCATCGATACGGTGGGCACGGCCGCGGCGAAAACGGACATTCTCGACGCCATCAACTCAGGACAGTGGCTGGTGAACTACCTGGGACATGGGTCGGAAGAGCAGTGGTCGGGGTCGGATATTTTCGATACGGATTCGGTAAGTTCGTTGACCAACGGATCGCAGCTTCCCGTGTTCCTGATCATGGACTGTCTGAATGGATTCTTCCAGGATGTGTATGCGCAGCCGCTGGGCGCGACGCTGTTGCTGGCGTCAAATGGAGGCGCGGTTGCAGTGCTGGCTTCGAGCGGGTTGAACCAGCCGCCGCCGCAGACTCAGCTCGACACGCTAGTCGTGCAAGGTGCTTTGAATACGAAGGGTGCGACGCTGGGGGATGCGATTGTGAAAGCGAAATCGAAGATCAGCGATGCGGACGTGCGGCGAACGTTTCTTCTGTTCGGCGATCCGGCGATGCAGGTGAAGCAGGCTGTTCCGACGCCGCAAGCTGGGCCGTCCTCAGCGGCTAAAGCTCCAGTTGAAGGAAAGACTTTGTCGCAGCGCTGAAGGCGCCGCGACACCCAAAGACACTTTTCTCCAGCGTGTGAGCTCCTGTTGATTTTGTTTGAGCATGCGGCGTGGCTGGAAGCCGCTCCCTATCAAACTATTTTCCCATCAAACCATTTCCCCGCCGTTTTCAGAGCGGTACTTCGCGCTTTTATGCCGCGCCGTTTCGAAACCGCGCGCCCTCATTCTACGATGCGGCGTGCACGGCGGCGGGCAGACTGGCAGTCTGGCGCAGCGGTTCTGCGAGGGCGCGCATAACTTTCCCGAACCCGGCGAAATCGAGGGACTGCGCGCCATCCGAGAGCGCGCGCTCCGGGCACGGATGTACTTCGATGATCAGCCCGTCGGCTCCCACGCCGACCGCGGCGCGCGAGACGGCCGCAATCAGGCTCTGCTTGCCGGTCCCGTGAGACGGGTCGGCGATGACCGGCAAGTGCGAAAGATCGCGGGCGAGAGCAACGGCGGCCAGGTCGATGGTGTTGCGCATCTCGGTTTCGAAAGTCTTGATGCCGCGCTCGCACAGAACCACCTGCTGGTTGCCTCCTGAGAGCAGATACTCGGCGGCGAGCAGCCACTCCTTGACGGTGGCCGAGGGACCGCGCTTCAGCAGGATGGGCTTGTTGACGGTGGCCAGGCGGCGCAGCAGGGCGAAGTTCTGCATGTTGCGGGCGCCGACTTGCAGCATGTCGACGTGCTCGCAGATGACGTCGACATCTTCGGTGCTCATGACTTCGGTGACCACGGGCAGTCCGGTTTCTTCGCGAGCTTCGCGGAGAATCTTCAGCGCCTCGAGGCCAAGGCCCTGAAAGTCGTAGGGGGAAGTGCGGGGCTTGTAGGCTCCGCCACGCAGCATGGCGGCTCCTGCACGCTTTACGGCGTGGGCGGTGTCGAGCAACTGCGTGCGCGATTCCACGGAGCAGGGGCCGGCGATGACCACGACTTCGGGACCGCCGATGGCGACGCCGTTGATTTTCACGATGGTGCGTTCCGGCTTGACCTGGCGGCTGACCAGCTTGAAGGGCTGGGCAATGGCGACGACGTTGTCGACTCCGGGCGCGACCTGGAGAGCTTCGATCTCGTGGCGGCGTCCGCTGCCCACGGCGGCGACGATGGTGCGTTCGGTCCCGCGGGTGACGTGAGGTTGGTAGCCGGCCTCGCGGATGCGTTCAATGACGTGGTTGATTTCCTGCTCGGTGGCTTTCTCGGACATGTTGACGATCATGGGCTGGTTCTCCTCTTTTAGGTCGTTCGTTGTCTTTCCCGGCATAAGCTGCTGCTAAAACAAAAGCCGCGATCTGTGGATCGCGGCTTGCGGCGGAAGCTGGTTTGTTCAGGTGGCCGTCAGTGGCCCATCCTCACCCCAAGCTGCGCCGCAGCCGCTGCTTCTGGAAACCAGAAGTAAGCGGTAAACGCGAAGCCTGAAGTAAATCGTGCAATAGAATTTTTCATTGGAGTTCAAATCGTACAAATAAAGCGTCGACCGGGTGGAACTCGCCCTTACTGGAGCGAACTGGCCACACTGGAAAATGCATTGTTGGCATTGGAGCCGATCAGACGAACCGTTCCGACAACCAGAACCAGAATCACCGCCAGCATCACCGCATATTCGGCAATGTCTTGCCCTTCCTCTTGCGACCAAAGCCTTTGCATCAGTTTGGACATTTTCTCTCCTCCACGCCGCCGTCAGTTCCTGGGAGAAAAAAACTGACCTCAGACAGGGTGCACCCATGATGCACGCGGGTGGACGTTCTTGTCAATGCGGGTTTCGACATTTTCCACACGGAGAGTTAAGGCTGCAGAACTGGCGCTGGGGGCGGGGTTTGGGCGATGCTGGCGGGGGCAACAGAGGTCGGTTGCGGAAGCAACTGCTGCGCGCCCTGCTGGACATATTGCAGAACGCGGCCGGGCAAGATACCCAGATAAAGCGTGGCCAACAGACAGATGGCGAGGCCGAGTCCGAGACCGAAGGGAACGGGAGTGACCGGGACCGGCTTCCGCGATTCCCGCATGTACATGACGACGATAATGCGAAGGTAGTAGTAGGAGCCGACGGCGCTGTTGACCACGCCGATGAGGGTCAGCCAGATCAGGTTGGATTTTACCGCGGCGCTGAAGACGTAGAACTTGGCGAAGAAGCCGCCGGTCATGGGAATGCCGATCAGCGACAGCAGAAAAATAGTGAGTGTGGCGGCCAACAAAGGAGAAGTGCGGCCCAGGCCCTCATAGTCTTCGAGGGTCACGTAACGTTCGCCGGCGTTGGCGAAGTGGCTGACCACGGCGAACGCGCCCACGTTCATGGCGGCGTAGGCGGCGGTATAGAACATGGCGGCGGAAATGCCGGCTGGGGAGTTTTCCCTCGTGGTCATGGCGAAGGCTACCAGCACGTATCCGGCGTGGGCGATCGATGAATAGGCGAGCAGGCGCTTGATGTTGGTCTGTACCAGAGCGCACACATTGCCCATGGTCATGGAAACAGCTGCGGCCATCCAGAGTAGCCAGAAACGGCCGGGTGCATTGATGGTGAATACGACGCGCAGCAACACGGCGAAGGCCGCGGCTTTCGGAGCGGTCGACATGAAGCCCACAATCGGAGCGGGAGCGCCTTCGTAGACGTCAGGCGTCCAGATGTGGAAGGGCGCGGCGGCGACTTTGAAGCCGAGGCCGACGAACATCAGGGCCATGGCCACGTAGACGAGCAGCGGAGCCGGGCCGGACTGCAGCTTCTGGCTGATGAGATCGATGTTGGTCGATCCGGTGGCGCCGAAAATCATGGCCACACCGTAGAGAAAAAATGCGGTCGCGAAGGAGCCGAGCAGGAAATACTTGAGCGACGCTTCGCTGCTGGAAGCTTCGTTGCGGCGGAAACCAGTCAGGATATATGTCGAGATGGAAGAGATTTCAAGCGCTATGAAAATCAGAACCAGCTCGACGGCCGAGGACATCAAGGCCATGCCGACTGCGCCGAAGAGGATGAAAGCGTAATATTCGCCGGCGCGAATCCGCTGCACAGCCATGTACTCGAAGGAACTGAGAATCACGACGGCGGCGATGGCAACGACGAGGTAATGGAAGAACACGCTGAAGCTGTCGACCTTCACCATGTTCGAGAAAGCCAGGCCGGGAGATTGTGCCATGTACCAAGTGGCAAGAAGTGCGGCGACAGCCCCAATGAAGGCGATCAGGCCCAGCGTCTTCTGGCTTTTTTCTTCGTTGACCAGAGGATCGAGCAGCATGACCACGATGCCGAAGGCGGAGAGAATCAGTTCGGGCAGGATGCGGACGTAATCCGTGCCTTGAGGAATCGCCTGCGAAATCGTCTGCGGCATCGTCTGCAAGAAAACGGCGGGGAGGTGAATCATTGTCCCACCACCTTGCTGACGACTTGGGTGAACGGTGCGAGGGCGGCCTGGACGGCGGGATCAATCGCACCCAGCCAGAGAATGGGTGCCACGCCCATCACCAGCGCCGCGGCTGCGCACGGCCATACAGCGGCTTTTTCAAAGACGATCATGTCGCCCATGGAATTATTAATCGGGTGGGTGACTTTGCCGTAGAAAACGCGCTGGTACATCCATAAGAGGTAGGCCGCGCTCCAGATCACGCCGGTGGCGCCGAGAATTCCATAGATGGGCTTGGCCTGGAACGCTCCGCTCAGCACCAGGAACTCGCCGATGAATCCGTTGAGCAAGGGAAGTCCTACCGACGCGAGAACTATAAATAGATAGGTGGCCGAGTAGACGGGAACGATGGAGGCGAGGCCGCCGAATTCGGAAATTTCGTACGTGTGGCGGCGTTCGTGGAGGATTCCTGCGAGCATGAACAGGCCGCCGGTGGAAATGCCGTGGGCCAGCATGACGAACATGGCGCCGTTCAGTCCCGAGGTGGTGAAGCTGAAAATTCCGAGCACGACAAAGCCGAGGTGGCTGACCGAAGAGTAGGCGATCAGCTTCTTCATGTTGGGCTGAACCATGGCCACGAGCGCGCCGTAGATGATGCCGATCAGCGCCAGGGTCATAATCCACCATTGATTGTGGCGGGCTTCTTCGGGAAACAGGCCGAGGTTGAAGCGGAGCATTCCGTAGGTTCCCATCTTCAGCAGAACCCCGGCCAGCAGGACCGACCCGGCGGTGGGGGCTTCGACGTGAGCGTCGGGCAACCATGTGTGGAACGGGAATAGTGGGACTTTCACAGCAAAGGCGATAAAGAAGCCGAGGAAGAGCCACTGCGCGGCGGCGGGGAAGTTCGGCACTCTGCCTTGCGCGATCAGATCGCGAATTTCGTTGAATTGGAACGTGCCGGTGTGCGCATAGAGCCAGAGAATCGCCGCCAGCATGAATACAGAGGCGATCATGGTGTACATAAAAAACTTTACGGCGGCGTAGACCTTGCGCTCGTGGCCGAAGACGCCGATCAGCAGCGCCATGGGGATGAGCGTGGCTTCCCAGAAGAAATAGAAGAGGAAGAGATCGAGCGAGGTGAAGACGCCGATCAGCGCGGTCTCCATAATAAGGAGGAGGATGAAGAATTCCTTCACGCGGTCATGGATCGATTTCCACGAGATCAGCACGCACAGCGGCGTGAGGAACGTGGTCAGCACTACCAGCCACATCGAGATGCCGTCCATGGCCATGTGGTAGTGGATGTTGGGGGTGGAGATCCACTGCTTGTCGATCTCATACTGGAAGCCCGCCTGGCCGCGATGGAAGTGCACTGGCAGATGAAGTGAGAGCAGAAATGTCAGCAGCGAAATAACTAAAGCGAAGATGCGGATGTCGCGATCGCGGCGCGGAAACAGCACGAGCAGCAGCGCACCCAGCAGCGGGGCGAAGGTGACGAGCGTCAGGATGTAGGGGCTCCAGCTATCGGTCGTCATGGCTCCGGCAGTCATCGCTCAGCGCACTCCCATCCAGATCATGTAGGCAATCACGACAGCAGAGCCGGCGGCGATCCATCCGGCATATGAGCGCAGGTTGCCGGACTGCATGTGGCGAGCCTCGTCGGAAATTTGGCGCGCCCCGTCGGCGGCGCTGTTGACCGTGTCGTCGATGACCTTGCGGTCGACTCCCTGCCACAGAATGCTGGTCGAGCCATCAATCAGCGGCTTGACGAAAAGCTTGGCGTAAAGTTCGTCGACGTAATACTTGTTCAGAACCGCGGTGTAGAAGCCGTTCAGCCCGTCGGCGATTTTCTGCGGGAGGTAGGGCTTGCTGATGTAGAGGAACCACGCGAGGATCGCGCCTGCGAAAGCCACGATCACCGAGATTGCCATCAGGATGTACTCCACGGAACCGTTTGCCGCTTCTCCTGCCGCATCCGCGAATCCCTTGCCGAATACCGGCTCCAGGAAATGCTCGAATCCGTTGTGGTAGCCAACAAAGCCACCGAAAAACGAAAGAAAAGCCAAGATCATCAAGGGAACCAGCATGACCATGGGACTCTCGTGCGGCTCGCCGTGGCCGTGACCATCATTCGCGTTCCCGTGTCCCGAGCTATGTGTGCCGTGTCCATGGTCGTCGACCTGGGCGCCCTTGTAGTCGCCGAAGAACGTCATGAACAGCAGGCGGAACATGTAGAACGAGGTGAGGAACGCGGTGATGACGCCGACGAGCCAGTAGACCCAACTGCCGTATGGGCTGGAGTAGGCGTTCCAGAGAATTTCGTCTTTGCTCCAGAAGCCGGCGAAGGGCGGGATCCCGGAAATGGCCAGCGTGGCGATCCCCATGGTCATGAACGTCCACGGGATGTAGGAGCGGAGACCGCCCATCTTGCGCATGTCCTGCTCGCCGCCGACGGCGTGGATGACCGAGCCCGCAGCCAGGAAGAGCAGGCCTTTGAAGAACGCGTGCGTCATCAGATGGAAGATTCCGGCGGAGAACGCCCCTACGCCGCAGGCCATGAACATGTAGCCGAGTTGCGAGACGGTGGAGTAGGCGAGCACTTTCTTAATGTCAGTCTGCGCGATGCCGATGGTTGCGGCGAAGAGCGCGGTGAGGGTTCCGATGACGGCGACGACCATCAGGGCCTGGGCGCACGCTCGAAAATCACGTGCGAGCGCGAGACCATGTAGACGCCGGCCGTGACCATGGTCGCGGCGTGGATCAGCGCGGAAACCGGCGTGGGGCCTTCCATGGCGTCGGGCAGCCAGACGTAGAGCGGGATTTGGGCCGACTTGCCGCAGGCGCCGACCATCAGCAGAATTCCGATTGCGGTGAGAAGCCCGGCGCCGGCGGTCTCGGGCGCGACGGGCTGAACTTGCGCGAATACCGTCGTGAAGTTCAGAGAGTGATAGTTCTGGATGATCAGGAACAGAGCGATAAGAAATCCGAAGTCGCCAATGCGGTTGACGATGAACGCTTTTTTCCCAGCCGACGCCGCGGAATCTTTTGTGAACCAGAACCCGATCAGCAGATACGACGCTAGGCCCACGCCCTCCCAGCCGATGAACATCAGCAGGTAGTTGTCTGCCAGCACCAGCGTCAGCATGAAAAACATGAACAGGTTCAGGTAAGCGAAGAAGCGGTAGTAGCTGGGGTCGTCCCACATGTAGCCGACGGAGTAGATGTGGATGAGGAAGCCAACTCCGGTAACGACCAGCAGCATGATCAGCGAGAGTTGATCGAGATAGAGGGCGAAGTCGGCGTTGAAGCTGCCGGGAGCGTTGATGCGCCGTAACGAATCCAGTGAGCGACGTATTCGTGGTAGGGAAGTTCGTCGAGCGAAATGCGCCAGACAACCGACAGCGCCCAGGCGAAGGCTGCGCCGGAAAAAAATAGTCCGACAACGGTGACCGCCGTGCGCGAAGACTTCTTCCCGAGAAAGCCATTGATAGCGGCGCCCGCCAGAGGCAGGATCGGGATCAGCCAGAGCGAAAGATTGAGAGAGGACGTCATAGTTTGCGCAAATTCATAACTTGAGCAGGTTCACCTGATCGACGTTGAGAGTTTCGCGCGTGCGGTAGACGGCGATGATGATGGCTAGGCCGACGGTTGCTTCCGCGGCCGCGACCACCATGACGAAGAAAACGAAAATCTGTCCGCTTAAGGGATAGTCGGAGTTCCCGCCGAGCGCGTGCCAGTGCGCGGCGAAGGCCACGAAAGAAAGATTCACGCCGTTGAGCATGAGCTCAATCGACATGAAGATGGTGAGAATGTTGCGCTTGATGAGGAATCCGGTTACGCCGCAGGCGAAGAGGAATCCGCTGAGCACGAGGTAGTACGAGAGTGGGACCATCAGTCCACCTTCCTTGCCGGGACGACTGGCGGAGATGTTGGCGGCTTGCTGGCCAACACCACCGCGCCCATGATGGCGATCAGGATCAGAATGGAAGTAATTTCGAAAGGCAGCAGAAATTCGTGGAAGAGTAATTGTCCGATGGTTTTGGGATCTCCTGGCAGCGCGCCGGCGGCGACGGCTTCGGTTCCAGAATGCCGCAGCACGACCCAGGCTATGAGAATGCTTCCCAGCAACATTCCGGGAATGCCGAATAGAGTCGCGACACGGCTGCCCTGGGTGTGCTCTTCGACTCCGGCGTTTAACAGCATGATGACGAAGACGAACAGCACCATGATGGCGCCGGCATAAACGATGACCTGCACGGCGGCGACGAACTCTGCGCCCAGCAGCAGGTATTCGCCAGCGAGCGCTGCCATGACCGCGATCAGCGAGAGCGCGCTGTTGATGGGATGCGTCTGCGCCAGCAGGTTGATGGCGCCTGCGACGCAGACGGCCCCGAAGGCCAGAAACAGAATCAGATGAACGCTCATGAAATCAGTTCTCAGTTCTCAGTTCTCAGTTCTCAGCAAAACCCTTGGCGCGGGCTTTCTCAGCGGTTTGTGCGCACTCACTGAGAACTGAGAACCGGGAACTGAGAACTTCTTTATCTCACCAGGCCACTGCGATCGCCGTGGCGATCAGATTCATCAGCGACAGCGGTAGCAGGAACTTCCAGCCGAACGCCATCAACTGGTCATAACGGAAGCGGGGCAGCGTGCCACGCACCCAGATATACAAAAAGAGAAATGCAAAAATCTTTGCGCCGAACCAGAATACCGGCAGAAATGCCTGCAGGATTTTAGGGCCGAAGAGCGGGCCGTTCCATCCGCCGAAAAACAGCAGCGTCGCCAGGCAGGCTACGGTGATCATGTTGGCGTACTCGGCCATGAAGAACATGGCAAACTTCATGGCGCTGTACTCGGTGTGGTAGCCGGCCACGAGTTCGGTTTCGGCTTCCGGCAGGTCGAATGGGATGCGATTTGTTTCAGCGTAGGCCGCCATCAAGTAGCAGAAGAATCCGATGAACTGGCCGTGAAAAATATTCCAGCGCGGAATGAATCCCCAGAAATGTCCCTGCTGCGCCTGCACAATGTCGCGCAGGCTGAAACTGCCTGACATGATCAGCACGCCCACCAGCGAAATGCCGAGAGAAATTTCGTAGCTCACCATCTGGGCGCTGGCGCGCAGCCCGCCGAGCAGCGAATATTTGTTGTTCGATGACCATCCGGCGAGTGCGACGCCGTACACGCCGATCGAGGTTACGCCGAGAATCAGCAGCAGCCCGGTATTCACGTCGGTGACCTGGAACGGGATGCTGTAGCCGCCGATGGTGATCGAATTACCGAACGGAATCACCGCGATCGAGGTCAGCGCGAAAATGACGGCGATCAGCGGCGCCGCGATAAACAGCGGCTTGTAGACGTGCGGCGGCGTCAGATCTTCTTTGAAAAGAAATTTAATGCCGTCGGCCGCGGGCTGCAGCAGGCCAAATGGGCCGACCCGCGTGGGTCCCCAGCGATTCTGCATGTGGCCCACGACCTTGCGTTCGAGCCAGACGGTGTAAGCGACGGCGGTAAGCAGCACGCCAAGAACCACCGCCGACTTGATGATCGACGTGAGCAGGTAAATCCGGATCGGCTCTTCGACAAACCAGTGAGCCAGAGATGCGAGGGGTGCGCTCATCAGTCGGCCGCGACTTCAGCGGGTTTGACTTCGTGACTCTCCATTACCGATTTCAAAGTGCGCGAGTAACGGCCGAGCGTGCCGGAGGTGAACAGTCCGTCGTTGGCCGGAGAAATCGATTCCGGCTTGTGTGCCGCGCCTGGGCCGCCGTTGGTGAGCGTCGTATGTTCGCTGTTGCCCGCCAGAAGATTGATGCGGGAAACGTCATAGCCGGGGACGAGGCGCTGGATTTCGTCGAGAATCGCCATGGGGTCAAGCGGGCTGAGTTTCGGCTCCAGGCCTTGCATCTCAAGCCAGACAGCATGCCGGTCGGCTTCGCCGGACTGCGCGCCGCGCGACTGTCCCATGTCGGCGTGGGTGCCACCACCGAAAGGAACGAGTTTGCGGACGTCGAAGCCCATGGCGTCGGCGATGCGGACGATCATTTCGAAATCGGCTTTTGTGCCGGAAATCTCGCCGGCTTTTTTCACCAGTTGCACGTCGCCGCAGGTGTTGGTCATGGTGCCGGATTTTTCGT
This sequence comes from uncultured Acidobacteriota bacterium, assembly GCA_963755795.1. Lineage (GTDB taxonomy): Bacteria > Acidobacteriota > Terriglobia > Terriglobales > Acidobacteriaceae > Sulfotelmatobacter. The sequence goes on from CAVWLI010000042.1 coordinate 32,030, forward strand.
AGGCATTGGCGGCGGGAAGAACCACGTCGGCCATGATCGCGGTTTCGGTGAGGAACATGTCCTGCACCACGACGAAAGTTTTGGAGAATGCGAAGGGATCGATATTCAAGCGTCCGATCGGATTCGAGCCGACTACGTAGAGGGCGTTTCAGCTTGCCGCTCTTGCCGGCTTCGACCATGGCAGGGAGATCGAGTCCGGCGTGTTGGCGGGATGGTCCATTCCTGATGGAACTCGCTGGTTCCGGCGGTTGGGTGATAGCCGGGGAGCAGGTCGGGATAGAGTCCCATGTCGGCCGCACCGCGCGAGTTGGCGTAATCGGCTAGGCAGATGAACTTGGCGCCTGGGATGGACGAGCCGAAGGCGACGAGGTTGGCAACATCGCCGCCGCGAATTTCCGAGCCGAAAATGATGATGAGATTTTGTTCGGCGCGCAGTTTGTCGCGGAGCGCGGTCCAGTCTTGCCTTGGCGAGGCTTGCGCGGGCGAGTCACCCGCGCCCACACTGGCTGTAATGGCTTCGATGGCCTTGTCATCGCCAGCCAGGAATGCGGCGACGTTGCTTTCTGCTCCGGCTGGGAGCTGGGTGAAGCTCGTTGCCTGCCGGCGCAACTTGATCGGCGCCGAGTTGACGACGTACAACCGGGCGCGGTGCAGACGAACGTTGTTGCGAATCTGCCAGGCGAGCAGCGGATGCTGTTCGGTGGGATCGTTGCCGATCAGCAGAATCGCCGGCGCGTTGTAGACGTCGGCCATGCTGGCGGTCGCGTCGGGCTTACCGCGGAGAGCTGCCGAAAGGGCAGGGAAGTCGGCGGTGCGGTGATGATCGACGTTGTTCGTCTTCAGCACCGTGCGCGCGAATTTCGAAAGCAGGTAAGCTTCTTCGTTCGTGGTGCGCGTCGAGCCGATCACCCCGATCGCAGCTCCACCTTCTTTATCTCGAACCTCAGCGAACTTTTTGCCGACCAGCTCGAACGCTTCTTCCCATGTGGACGGAGTCAGCTTGCCATTCTTCCGAATCAGCGGTTGCGTCAGGCGGTCTTCGTGATTGGCGAAATCGAAAGCGTAGCGGCCTTTGATGCAGAGGAAGTCGCCGTTGGTGCCGCTCTTGTCGCGATTGTCGCCGCGGACGATTTCCATGCCGGTGTCGGACCGGCGCACGCCCAGCGTGGTCTTGCAGCCGTCGCCGCAGTGCGTGCAGACCGTGCCGACGTGCTTCATTTCCCACGGGCGCGTTTTGTAGCGGTAAGCGCCGGACGTGAGCGCGCCGACCGGGCAGATGTCGATGCACATGCCGCATTCTTCGCATTCCAGATGATCTTCTTTATTGGGAGCGATGAGCGAACTCACGCCGCGGTTCTGCACCCCGAGCGCCCACACGTCCATGCCCTCGCCGCAGACGCGCACGCAGCGGTAGCAGAGAATGCAGCGCGGCCGGTCGAAGAAAACCACGGGAGACCACTGCTGCTCATCCTTGTGGTTCTTGGCCTCCATGAATTTCGATTCGGCGGCGCCGTAACTGAACGTCATGTCCTGCAGTTCGCATTCGCCGCCGGCGTCGCAGACCGGGCAATCGAGCGGATGATTGCCCAGCAGCATTTCGAGCATCGACTTGCGCGCCTGCTTGATCTCGTCGCTGTCGGTGGTGACGATCATGCCTTCGCCGACCACCGTGGTGCAGGCGGTTTGCAGCTTGGGCATTTTCTCAACTTTCACCAGGCACATCCGGCAAGCGCCCTGTAAAGAGAGGTTGGGGTAATAGCAAAATGACGGCACTTCGATGCCCACGGTCTTGCAGGCCTCGATGAGAAGCGTGCCTGCGGGAGCGGTTAGTTTCTTGCCGTCGACAGTGAGATTTAAGTCAGCCATGCGAATTCAGTAATTGAGAAATTTGGTAATTGAGTAATTGAAAACCCTACGCCGATTTCTTTGCTGTTTGTCTCGACGCCGTCAAGATCGCCGCCAACTCCTTTGCTTCCGCCAGCAATGCAACCGTCATCTCTGATTTTATGATTCCGGACTCAATTAACAGTTCCAGCCACAGCACCGCTTCATCCGCCTCCTCAGCCACGATCGCGATGCGAGCGATAAATTCCGCCTTAGATCGCGCGCGACATGCCGCTCGATAGTTGGCGGCAACCGAAGTACCACATCGCAGCAGTTGCTTACCCAAAACTTGCGTACCTGTCTTGTACGGCAACGAACGAAATAATCGTATGACACGAAGCGCAAAGGCCTTGGTGCGATCACGAAGCTGTTCAGGCTGCGAATGCATACGGCACGTCAAATTACTCAATTACTAAATTTCCCAATTACTCAATTTTCTTCAATGCGTTAACGCTGGAACTTGTTCCGCCGCCCCTTCTCTTTCGTACGGGCACGGCTTGCCGTCTAAGTGATCTTCGAATTCTTTGCGGAACTTTTTCACGAAGGCGATGGTCGGCATCGCGGCCGCATCGCCCAGCGGACAAAATGTTCGCCCCAGCATGTTTTCCGCCAGGTACTGGATGTTGTCGATGTCCTTCTTCATCCCGCCGCCGTTGTGAAAACGAACCAGCGTCTTCTTGATCCAGTCTGTGCCTTCGCGGCACGGGATGCACCATCCGCAACTTTCGTGCTGATAAAACTTCATGGTGCGCAGGGCAAACTTCACGATGCACTGTTGGTCGTCGACGACGACCACGCCGCCCGAACCCAGCATTGATCCGGCTTTGGCGACCGAATCGAAATCCATGGCGACGTCGATTTCATCGGCAGTGAGACACGGGCAGGACGCTCCACCAGGCACCACCGCCTTCAATGTGCGGCCGTTGGGGATGCCGCCGCCAACCTCATAAAGCATTTTCTTTAGGTTATAGCCCATGGGCAGTTCGTAGACGCCGGGCTTGGCGATGTTGCCGCTCAGGCAGAACAAGCGCGTGCCGCCGTTTTTGGGCGTGCCCAGCTTGGCGAACCAGTCGGCCCCTCCCAGAATAATGTGCGGAACGTTGGCCAAAGTTTCGGCATTGTTAATAACGGTCGGCCCGCCCCACAGACCGACCACCGCTGGAAATGGCGGCCGAATGCGCGGAATGCCGCGCTTGCCTTCGAGAGATTCCATCAGCGCCGACTCTTCGCCGACTTCGTAAGCGCCGGCGCCGCCGTGCCAGTAAATCTCGAGATCGCGTCCGCTGCCGAAAATATTCTTGCCGGCAAAGCCCTTGGCGTAGGCGTCGCGAATCGCCTTCTGCATGATCTCCAGAAGATAACGATATTCGCCACGAATGTAGATGTAGCCGCTTTGCGCGCCCACGGCCAACGCGCCGATCATTACTCCTTCGATCACCGAGTGCGGATCGTGCTCGAAAATCAGGCGATCTTTGCAGGTGCCGGGCTCGCTCTCGTCGCCGTTGCAGAGAACGTATTTCGGTTTGGCAGACTGCTTGGGTACAAACGACCACTTCATGCCGGTAGAAAATCCCGCGCCGCCGCGGCCGCGCAGACCGGAATTCTTGACCTCGTTGATGATGGCGTCGGGCTCCATGGCGAGCGCCTTCTGCACGGCCTTGTAGCCGTCGAGCTCGAGATAGCGGTCGATATTGGCCGCACCCTGCCCGAAGCGCCGGGAGACGACTTTCACTTCGTCGGGATGGGAGACTAAGTCAGCCATGGGGACATTGAGTAATTGTGTAATTTGGTAATTGAGAAATTGAAAACCAATGTCTAAACCGCATTGGCTGCACGGTGTTCAATTACTCAATTACCAGATTTCCCAATTTCTCAATTCTTTACTGCGTTCCCTTCTTCTTGTACTCGTCGAGAATCCCGTCCATTTTTTCTGTCGTCAGGTTCTCGTGAAAATCGTAATTCACTTGCACGGCCGGGGCCCAGCTGCAGGCACCGATGCACTCCACTTCTTCCAGAGTGAACAGGCCGTCGGCAGTGGTTTGCTTGTGGCCGACGCCGAGCTTCTTCGCGCAGTGATGCAGGATGTCTTCTCCGCCGCGCACCAGGCAGCTGATGTTGGTGCAGACCTGCACATTGAACTTGCCGCGCGGCTTGGTGGTCAGCAGAGAGTAGTAGCTGATCACGTTGCGGACTTCGAGTTCGGTCAGGTCAAGGCGCGATGCAATCTCAGCGATCACTTCGTCGGACAGATATCCGACTTCGTCCTGCGCGTAGAGCAGCGTCGGAACGAGCGCGGAGCGTTTCGTCGGATAGTGCGGGACCATCTCGGCGAAGCGGGTTTCGAATTCTTCGGAAAATCTCATAGAAACAATTTGGTAATTGGGAAATTTGGTAATTGAGTAATTGAAAACTAGAGCCAGTTGCTCTTTGTGTTCAATTTCCCAATTACCAAATTACCCAATTACTCAATCCCCTCACCGGTCAATTTCCCCCAGCACGATGTCGATGCTGCCAATGGCAGCGACCACATCCGCCAGCAGCCGCCCTTCGCACATGGTGGGCAGCGTTTGCAGATTTGCAAAACATGCTGACCGCATGTGCACTCGGTACGGTTTGGCCGTGCCGTCGCTGACGATGTAGTAGCCCATCTCGCCGCGCGGCGATTCGACTGCCTGATAGACCTCGCCCGCCGGAACCGCGAATCCTTCCGTGATGATTTTGAAGTGGTAGATGAGTGATTCCATCTGCGTCTTCATTTTTTCGCGGTCGGGCAGAACCACGCCCGGAGCATCGGCTTTGACGGGGCCTTCGGGCATCCCGTCGAGCGCTTGGCGGACGATGCCGATCGATTCGCGCAGTTCCTGCACCCGGCACATGTAACGGGCGAAGACGTCGCCTTCCTGCGACACGGGGACTTTGAACTGGAACTTGTCGTAGCTCGAATACGGCATGTCACGGCGCAGATCGAAGTCAACGCCGCTGCCGCGTAGAGTTGGTCCGGTTGCGCCCAGCGCGATGGCGTCTTCGGCGGTCATGCGAGCGACGCCCTTGGTGCGCATCGTCCAGATCGGATTGCCGGTGAGCAGATTTTCGTACTGATCGATGCGTTCGGGAAAGCGTCCGGCGAAATCACGCACGCGATCGAAGAACCCCAGCGGCGGTTCGAGCGCGACGCCGCCTACGCGGAAGTAGGAAGTCATCATGCGCTGTCCGCTGATCGCCTCGAACATCTTCAGAACTTCTTCGCGCTCGCGGAAGCAATATAAAAAGACGGTGAGAGCGCCAATGTCCATGGCGTGCGTCCCGAGCCACACCAGATGTGAATTGATGCGCGTCAGTTCGTTCAGCAACACGCGCAGCCACTGCGCTTTCGGAGGTATCTCCAGCCCCAGCAGTTTCTCTACCGCCAGCACGTAGCAGAGATTGTTGGTCATGGGGCAGAGGTAGTCGATGCGGTCGGTGAGCGGCACGACTTGCTGGTAGAACTTGGCCTCGCAGGTTTTTTCGATTCCGGTGTGCAGGAAGCCGATGTCGGGCATCATGCGCACAACGGTCTCGCCATCAATCTCGAGCAACACGCGCAACACGCCGTGGGTTGACGGATGTTGCGGACCCATGTTCAGGATCATGGTGCGATCCTGGCCGGGTTCGAGCACGGGTGTGGGGGTCAGATGTGCCATCTCTTAAGCTTTATCGCAACCTCAGCGATAGCCCTCCACCGGATAATCCTTGCGCAGCGGGTGACCTTCCCAGTCCTCGGGCATCAAAATGCGGCGCAGATAAGGATGCCCGGTGAAACGAATGCCGAACAGATCGAATACTTCGCGTTCAAAATAATTCGCGCCGGGCCAGACCGAAGTAAGCGACTCGATGGCCGGGCTGTCGCTGTTGAGGTGAACTTTCAACCGGATGCGCTCCTTCTTCGGGATCGACAGCAGGTGATAGACGACCTCAAACCTGGGCTCGGCCGGATACCAGTCGACGCAGGTGACGTCGGAAAGAAAATTGAAAGGACAGGCGGGATCGTCTTTCAGAACGGAGCAGGCTTCGCGGATAAAGGCGCGATCGATGAAGACCGTCATTTCCTCGCGATCGAACTTGGCGCGGGTCACGGCCTCGCGGTTCCATTCGACCAGGCGGGCGACGGCGGGATGGTTCTTCAGTTGCTCCAGATCGGTAATGGCAGGGGCGAGGGACATTAGAAGTTTCCTCGCTTGGGATTGGTTTCGCCCCAGTCGAGCACGCCTTTCTTCCAGACATAGAAGAATCCGACGAGGAAAATGCCGATGTACACGAACATCTCCCAGAGGCCAAAGTGCCCCTGGCTTGGGACCTGGCCCTTAAGTCTGCGTAGAATGACTGCCCAGGGATAGATGAAGACGGCTTCAACGTCGAACAGAATGAACAGCATAGCGACCAGGTAGAACTTCACTGAAAAGCGTTGGCGGGAATCGCCAACCGGGGTCATGCCGCATTCATAAGGAGAGAGTTTGGCGCGGGTGGGTTTACGCTGCCCGATCAGCCAGGAAAGCGTGACAATCGCAGTCGCAATACCGCCCGCCATAAGAATATGGATCAAAAATGGGAGGTAGCGTGCGAAGTAATTGTCGGGCATAGGATGAGATGGATATAATTCGCGCCAAGCGCTCAGTGTTTGCTTAAACGTTCTAGATTATGGGCTTACACTCGGAGTGTCAAGCGAGTGCGCGACAAATTGCGTAATTGTGTAATTTGGTAATTGAGGAATTGAAAAACTTGCGCGTAGGAACATTGACGCGTACGCTTCGCGGACTTTCAATGACTCAATTACACAATTACGAAATTACACAATTCCTATGATCTTTGGCTTCAATACCGACGTCAAGCATGGTGACACGATCTATCACGTGCAGAGCGAAGCGCGTGAAAGCGAACTCCTTTTGCAGACGCAGGTCTTCGTGCGTGGGCGCTGCATCGGGAAGCGCGCGACTTCTTATGCCAGCAAGCCGAGCGAAGCGGCCGTCGCCGACCAGCAGAAAGAACAGCGGCTACGCGAGCAGCACCGGCTCGTGTTGGACGCGATCCGCGAAGGCAAGCTGGAAAACGTTCTCGACCATCCCGAAGCCGAGGCGCTGGCAGCGGTGAAAGAGCTGGACGTGCAGTGGCTGAATGCGGAGTCGATTCCCGCTGACCGCAACCTGACCATGCAGTTGCGGGTGACCGAAGGCGGCGCGGCGGCGGCAGGGGCGCGGCTGACGTTTCGGCTGGCCCGTCCGGGGGCAACGCCGTTCTATACGCAGACGGTGGCGGACGCGGGCGGCGCGGCAGAGATCAAACTTGATGTCGAAGAAGCCGACTTGCCGGACTCCACGCTGCTCGTGCAAATCAACCAGGAAGGCCGCACCGCCACGCGGAAGTTCGTGCTGCGGAAAGCCGAGTAACGCATTCCATGCTTCGAGCCGCGAAGCGGCGCAAGAATGCAGCCCACGGCGAAAGCCTAGGGTAGCGAGCCTAATCCGCACAAGCCCCGAAGAGGCGAAAGATATGCCACTCGCATGAAACTTCACGTCAATGGGGACGAGAAGACGTTCGACTCTTCACTTACCCTCGCCGCGCTGGTGGAAACACTCGGCATGAAGGCTGATCGCGTCGCCGTGGAGCTGAACCTCGACATTGTGCCGCGAGACCGCTGGGCTGCGACTGCGCTGAACGACGGCGACCGGTTGGAGATTGTGCACTTCGTTGGCGGCGGACAGCCGCCTGATTCGGGCCAGGAACTCTCTTAGTCACCTCTTTTCCACCGATTCTCTGCTTGACCTTCTCTGTGGTGTGCCTAAAATGTTTGAAACATTCGACTTGAGGATTGTTTCAAACATTTCCGAGGTTCGTTGGACGACACTATGCAAGATCGCTTCACATCTCACGACGTGATCGCACTGACGGGGATCACTGCGCGGCAGCTGCAGTGGTGGGACGAGCGCGGCGTGGTGAAGCCAGAGCGGGAAGGACATCGGCGGCTGTACTCGATGGATCGGCTGACCGAAGTGGCGGTGATCTGCGAGTTGCGGCGCAAGGGATTTTCGCTGCAGAGTGTGCGCAAGGTCATGCGGTTTCTCGAACGCGAGATTGGCAAGGGGCTGGCCGAGATTGTGAGCCACGGCTCCGACTATCACCTGCTGAGCGACGGCACTCATCTGTATCTGGAGACTTCGGCGCGGCAGATTGTCGACATCCTGAAAAATTCCGACCAGCCGATTCTGGCGGTGTGCCTGAGCGACGCGGTGCGGCTGGTGCGGGCTGGGGTCATCTCCGGGAAGACGAATACTTCAGTAACTTCGCCGGAGCACCGCAGGCGTGCTAAAAAAGCTTCGTAGGCAATGGGGATGGGGATCACGGCACGAACCAGAACTTCGGCAGACAGACTACGGACATAGGGCTACGGACACAGGAGGAAGACATGGTTGGTGAACTGGACCTTCTCAACGAGTGGATTCCGGAACAAATGCAGCCGGGTACCGTCTTCGTGCTGGAAAATGCCGGGGAGATCGGCGAGAAAGAAGATCCTTACTGGGCCGTGTTGTCCTGCCCGTCGTGCGGCATGCTGGGGCTGATTACGCGCAAACAGATTAACGGCTTTATTCCGGTGATTTGCGGGTCGGAGCATTGCTCGGCGCAGTTCTTCATTCGCGAGAGTGAAGTCGTGGTGCGGAAGCCGTTTTAGCTTTGATGTGGAGCGGGCACTCCTGCCCGCTGAAGGCCTAAAGCTCCTGGTCCGCCTGTAAGTCAGCGATTTTCTCAACTCCTACATTCTTGCCACTGCATGCAAGCGGGCAGGAGTGCCCGCTCCACATAGTCAAACCCAAGCGGTTATCTCTTTACTTCCTGCAAATCTACTGGGACCTGTTCGACGATTTCGATTCCAAATCCCTCTAACGCCGCTACTTTCTTTGGACGATTCGTCAACAGGCGGATGCGGTGCAGGTTCAGGTCGGAAAGAATCTGGGCGCCGATGCCGACTTCGCGCTGCGTCTGCCGTTCGTTTTCGAGCAGGGCGGGGAGTTTGCGACCGCGATGGAAACTGAGGGCGGTGCGGTCCGCGACTTTCTCGACGGAGAATCCCTGCGATGTCTGGTGCAGGTAGATCAGGGCGCCGCGGCCTTCCTGGGCAATGCGGCGGAGTGAGCCTTCGAGCGTGGCGTGACATTCGCAGCCGGTGGCGCCGAAGACGTCGCCCATGAGGCAGTGGGCGTGCATGCGGACCAGGACCGGAGTTTTGCTGTGGTCGTCGTCTCCTTGATCGATGTCGCCGCGAGTTAAAGCAACATGCGACTCGCCGCCATCGACTTCGCTCGAGTAGGCGATGAGGCGGAATTCGCCGAAGCGGGTATCGATCAGGGCTTCACCCACGCGATGCACGTAGCGCTCGTGCGCCATGCGGTAGCGGATGAGTTCGGCGACGGTGAGCATCTTCATCTGATGCTCGCGGCAGAATTCGATCAGGTCCGGCACGCGGGCCATACTGCCGTCGTCCTTCATGATTTCGCAGATGACGCCGCTGGGGATGAGGCCGGCGAGGCGGGCGAGATCGACGGAGGCTTCGGTTTGGCCGGCGCGGACGAGCACTCCACCTTTGCGGGCGCGCAGCGGGAACATGTGTCCGGGACGAGCCAGGTCGCTCGGCTTGGTGGCGGGATCGATTGCGACCTGGATGGTGCGGGCGCGGTCGTGAGCCGAGATTCCGGTGGTCACGCCCTGACGCGCGTCGATCGCTTCGCAAAATGCGGTGCCGAATTGCGACGTGTTCTCCGACGTCATGGGGCCGATGTTGAGGTGCTCAAGGCGCTCTTCGGTCATGGCGAGGCAGACCAGGCCTCGTCCGAACTTGGCCATGAAGTTGATGGCTTCGGGAGTGACTTTTTCGGCGGCCAGGGTGAGGTCGCCTTCGTTTTCGCGGTCTTCGTCGTCGACGACGACGATCATGCGGCCGGCGCGAATTTCCTCAATCGCATCGGGGACGTCGGTGAAGGGGTGCTGGGGGCTCATATGGAGCCGATTGTAGCAATAGGGTGGATTGGCTTGAAGATGGGTCGAAGTTTTTTTTTGTGGGGTTGGGTAAAATCCCTGCTTTGTTTCGGTTAGTGGGATTGGATAGGTACGACTCTTGGCAAAATATTGGGAATGAAGGAGTTGCTGGCAAAATATTGCGGAGCAAGGAGTTAGAGCCATCGCCAAGCGGGCGCGGCGTGGATGCTGGCAGGGGCTCAATTTGTATTCGGGATATCTTGCGCGCATGAGGTAAGTATGCGGGTTTCGGATTTCTCAGTAAAGGGTGTTCGTCACAGGGTTGGGCTGTGGAAATTGGGCTTGGCGTGATCGGGGCGCGGGCGGGGAAAAGCAGGTTCCTCACCGGGCTTTCAGCCCGGTTCGGAATGACAAGGGTTTTGGTGGGCTTTCGGCCCGGTTCGGAATGACAAGAAATTAAAGGAGGTTGCTTGCCGCGCCGATGGAGGGACTGTCTAGCGGTGCGTGGTGGCAAGCGCGACGGGCGCATGCGCATCGGGTGCACGCGCAGCAGCCATGGCGCCGTAATCGGACGTGGGAAAACAGGATTCCGGACGGAAGGGGCTGACCAATGGGTTGGTTTCGCGATTTGAATATTGGCAAGCAGCTCGCCGTCGCATTCGGCTTTCTTGAGATTCTGATGATGGGGTTGGGGATTTTTGGGCTGATGCAACTCTCCGCCGTGAACGGAACGACGGTGCAGGTGATGTCGCGGCAAATGCCATCGGTGAAGGTGCTGGGAGCACTGAAGTATGACGCATCGGCGATGCGTCGATTCGAACTGAGCCGTTTGCTGGCCAACGAGCACAAAGAAAAATGGGATGCACCCCTGAAGCAGGCGCAGATGGATGTGGAAGCGCATGAAAAGGAATACCAGCCGCTCATCAGTTCCGAGGAAGAGCGCAGGCTCGACCAGGATTTTCGCAAAGCGTGGGAGAAATATCTGGCGGTGCATGAGCAGGCCATGACGCTGGCCGTGGAAAACGAGTACCAGGCGAATCTGCTGGCACAATCCAGGGGGGGCGAAGCTTTCGATGAGGCGGCGAAGAACCTGCAGGATGAATTGACGCTCGCCGACAAGGCAGCGGCGGCGTTTGCCAGCAAGGGCGCGGAAGTGTACTCATCGTCGCGCTACTGGATTATCGCGTTCCTGGTTTTCGCGGTGGCGGGAGGTTTTGCGCTGTCCACGGCGATCGGGCGCGCACAATCGATGGCTACGGGCCGGATGCTGGCCCAGATGGAGGAAATCGCCGGAAAAAATCTGGAGATCGACGATGTGCAGGTGGATTCCGACGACGAGATCGGGCGGGCGTGCGCGGCGCTGAATACTATGAAAAACAGCCTGGGGGACGTGATCCAGTTGATTACGGAAACCGCCATCCGCGTGGCCAGCGCGAGCGATGAACTGTTCGCCGCCCGCGAGCAGATCACGGCCAATTCGGAAGAGACCTCGGCCAAGGCCAATGTCGTGTCGCAGGCGGCGGAGCGTGTCAGCGAGAACCTGCAAACTGTTTCCACTGGCGCCGAAGAGATGGCGACCACCATTCAAAGCATCGCTACCAATGCCCACGAAGCCGCCACCATTGCCGGCAACGCGGTGCACAAGGCGCAAGCCGCCAATCTTACGGTGGCGAAGTTAGGCAACTCCAGCGCCGAGATTGGCGAAGTCATCAAGGTCATCACGTCCATCGCGCAGCAGACCAACCTGCTGGCGCTCAACGCCACCATCGAGGCTGCCCGCGCGGGCGAGGCGGGCAAGGGTTTTGCCGTGGTGGCCAATGAAGTGAAAGAACTGGCCAAGCAAACCGCCACATCCACCGACGACATTGGCCGGAAGATCGCGGCGATTCAGTCCGACACTCGGGGGGCGGTGGAGGCGATTGGAACCATCGCCGGTGTGATCCACCAGATCAACGACATCTCCGGGACAATCGCTACGGCCGTGGAGGAGCAGAGCGCGACCACGAATGAGATGAAGCGCAACGTGGGCGAGGCGGCGCGGGGAGCGGGCGAAATATCGTCCAGCATTGGAGCGGTAGCGCGGGTCGCCGACGGTACGTCGTTTCGAGCGCAAGAGTCGCAGCGCGCGGCCCAGGAACTGGCCGATGTGGCGAAGCTGCTGAGCGGGCTGATGTCGCAGTTCAGAATCAAGCGGCGAGATTCGCGGGTCGATTTGTCCTTGCCGGTGCGGGTCACGGTGACCGATGCCAAGGGACATCCAGCGGAACAGGAAGTAACGACAATCGATATCAGCCGGCAGGGAGCTCTGATACAGGGCTTCCGCGGCGAGATTCGGACGGGGAAGATTATTACTCTCTGCCGCAATGGCAAAAAGCAGGATTTTCGGGCGGCCTGGGTGGGAGCCAAGGGTACGCCCAAGGCGGGAGAGATTGGCCTGTCGGCAGTCGATCCGACGTCGGGATTTTGGGATGACGTGCTTTTGGCCCGCGAGCGGCAAGCCGTGCCGGTACGAAGCCAGGCGGCGCACGCCTAGCTTAACCTGTGATATAGAACCGGCGCTAGCCGGTGAGTTCGTGTTCGGCGTCGCGGAACAGGGCGCGCATGGCGCGAATAACCCAGTGCATGGCGAGCACGATGATTACGACGAGGATTGTGGCCAGTGTGCCGGCGACGTAGGGATGGCGCGTGGCCAGCCAGGTCAGGCCTATGGCCAGGATGTCTTCGCCAATGCTCAGCGAGATGTTCGAGAGCGGCTCGGGCGACGGGGTGACGGCAGCTCGGGCGGCGGTTTTGCCGCTGTGGGCGATTAGAGCTACGCCTGCTCCTAGGAGCGTGGCCAGGAGTTGGTGTGCGGGGGAAAGTTGGGCGGTGGCCTGATAGGCGAGGAGTCCGGCGACGGGGACGCGAATGAAGGTGTGCAGGGCGTTCCAGACGAGGTCGAAGGCGGGGATTTTGTCGGCAAAGAATTCGATGATGAAGAGCGCGGCGCTCGCGGCGATGACGGGCCAACTCTGGAGCAGGTGCAGTCCCGGAGGGAGTGGGAGATGGCCGAAGCGGGCGAGAAGGCCGAGGACGGCGATGGTGGCGTAGAGATTGAGTCCGGCGGCGAATCCGATGGCGGCCAGCAGAGAGAAGAGTTCGGCGGGCGGGATTTCGAGGACGTTGAGCATTTCGTTGGGGACGACAGTATCACGGGATCGGTCAGGCTACACAGCGAGGAAAGCAGGAATGACAAAGTGTGTGGCGGGGATTGCAAACTCGCGGGCTTCGCCCTGCGGACGGTCGAGGCGGGCGTGCCCACATCCGATTTCGCACACGAATCAAAAATACAAAAGCCGCCCCTGTACTTAAAGGGCGGCTCAAACTTACTTGTCGCTGTTTACAGCGTGGACTCGATCTCGAAGCCCCAGGCTTCCAGAAGAGGCTCAGGGATGTACTTGGAGTTCTTGTTGCGGCGGGCCCACTCGCGCAGGCGGGTCGACCGCAGGTACTGGTCCGGGGAGAGCTTGTACTCGCGTACAACCTGTTCAAATTCAGTGATGGTCGGGGTGATGGGACCGATCGGCTCGGGCTTGCCCCAGTTCGGATTTCCGCGTCGCTTGGCCATGAAAAGTGCCTTTCCACTTAGGGGGAATGAAACTGCAAACTCACCTAACTATATGATTCTCCGAGTCGTCTGGAGGATTCATGTTCGGATCGAACATAGAACACCGACCCTGATTGCAGACAAACCTAGATCTACGACTGATTCGCACACAAAACTAATCGGAGACTCAACATCTTACAGTGGAATTGGCGGGAAAGTCAAACGAGAAATTCCTCCGAGAATTGTGAAGGATTTCATCCAAGCGCATGCAAACTAAGACACTTAAGCAATAGCCTGCCGGTGCCGATCCTAGCGGGTGAAACGGTAGCTGAAAGCAGGTTCCGCACCGGTTTTTCAGACTGGTTCGGAATGACAGAGAGGGAAGTGGAGTTGAGGGCCCGGCTGATTACGGTGGTAACCCGGCCTTCTTGTAGAGACGTTGATTGACAACCGGGATGGACTTAGAGTGCAGAGAGGGCATCTCGCACTTGCGGTCCCCGGGCTGCCGGCCAGCACCCGTGGAAAAGTTTTGTCTGGCCACCCTGCGTTGTTGATTTAGGAGTAGGCCCAGCATGAGTCTGAAATCGTTGGTGCTGTGTGCGGACGAAAAAATCGTACGAGTCTTGCGCCGTGTGCTGGGCGATCTGGATATTGCAGTGGAGTTGTGTGGGGACGCCGACAGCGCTTTGCGCAGGCTGACGCGGCAACGGTTTGAGGCGATCATCGTCGACGTGACGGACGACGGTGCGTCGGATGTGTTGCGCAGCGCGCGCACCGCTCCGTGTAATCGGCAGGCGGTTGCGGTCGCGATTGTCGACCCAATTATTGGGCTGAAGGCGGTGTTCGAGTTGGGGGCCCACTTCGTGCTGTACAAGCCAGTTTCGAGCGAGCGGGCGAAGTCGAGTTTCCGGGCAGCGCGGGCGCTGATGAAGAGCGAGCGCCGGCGTAATGCGCGGGTTGCAGTGGAGATTCCGGTGGTGATGCGTAGCCCCGAAGCGGGCAGCAATATGAAGGTGACGACCATCGACCTGAGCGAAGGTGGCATGGCGGTGAACGTGCCCAAGCGGCGCCGGCCTACGGGGCACTGGCAGGCGGTGTTCACGTTGCCAGGATCGGAAGTCGCTCTGGAACTTCCCGCGGAGTTTGCCTGGGAAGGGGAAAAAGCGCAGGCGGGCCTGCGCTTCCAACAGATTCCGCCGGAGGTGACGCAACAATTGCGGGAGTGGTTGAAGCAGAATTCCCCCGATGCCGAGCAGGACGATCCGCCGATTCGCTGCCAGTTGACCGATATGAGCTTGGGGGGATGCTATCTGGAGATGGCGTCGCCGTTCCCGGCGTCGAGTCGCGTGACGCTGTCGATGCGTGCCGCCGAGGTGGAAGTGCGGGCGCAGGGCGTGGTGCGAGTCATGCATGCGGACAAAGGCATGGGCGTGGAATTTACGCAGGCGACGCCGGAACATCGCGCGGCGGTGGAGAAATTTCTGTCGGTCCTCAACGAAAATCGCGCCCTGATGCCGGAGTTGCTGGTGGAACCGGAAGGACTCGAATCGGAACCCCTCGCGAGCAAACCGGCGGCTGACGTGGACGATCCGTTATTGCAGTTGTTCTACGGCGAAGCGCTCACGGCGGAACAATTCCGCGACGTGCTCCAGAAGCAGCGCGGGATCGCGTCGACGGGAGCGAGCAGCGCTTCGGCGAGCGCGAACAGCTAACGTTGTTTTAGGCCAACGTGCCAACCCAATTTTCTAACCCAGTGTTCTGACCCAATGTTCTAACCCAGTCCCAAAATCAGTAGCCTTGCATTCCTTCGTTAAGACGATTGCCAGGCGCGATCCCTAGGCTAGAATGAACGCCAGCCGGGATCGCGAAACTGGCAGACGTAGCGGACTTAAAAGCGGGACCATGCCTTATTATAGAAAGACCGTGAGGCAGCCACGCGGGCGTGGCGGAATGGCATACGCAGCGGACTTAAGGAAAACTTGAGTGCTCACCGGGAAACCGGCGATGTAGAACTGCTCAAATTCGGGGAAGCCCTAATTGGTAATCCCGAGCCAAGCCCGGTGATGGATTCCAGCCGGGAAGGTGTAGAGACTAGACGGGCAGCACCTAAGCTTCGGATTTTTCCGGGGGAGGGTGAAGGGATAGTCCAGACCGCAAACCAGAGGTGATGATCTCCAAGGGATTCACGTCTGGGCGGCGAAAGCCGTAGACGGCATGAAAATCCGCAGGGCTTAAACGGCCCATGAGGGTTCAAGTCCCTCCGCCCGCACCACGTTTTTGCTCCATCGGTAACCTGGCAGGCTGCTGAGGAGCTTAAACATGGGGACCCACTCCTCCGACTTTGTGGATGGCCTTACACTGCTCTTCGCTCTTCATGAAATCTGTGTCCATTCTCGTTAGTCTTCTAGGGATCGTAGGCTGGTGTGTCTCTGGCCTGGCTCAGGCCGGAACTTTGAAGTCCGATGCTCTGGCGCGTTCGACGCAGATGATTTTAGTCACTACTTCGGACTGGAATTCGGTTGAAGGAAAGTTGCAGCGATATGAGCGTGCAACGGAGCATGAAGAGTGGCGTCCCGTGGGCGACCCGGTCCCGATTGTCGTCGGGAGGAATGGATTGGGGTGGGGAATCGGCGTCCTTGCGACCGACGATGGCCAAGTCCGCTCATCAGGCGATCCAGTCAAAAGGGAAGGAGACGGCAAGTCTCCCGCAGGCGTCTTCGCTCTGGGCACGGCATTCGGCTACGCTTCGGAGCCACTGCGTGGACTGAAGATGGCCTATCTGAACTTGACCCCGTCGATCGAATGCGTCGACGATTCTGGTTCGAAGCACTATAACCGCATCGTGGACCGCTCTGTCGTCGCTCCCGACTGGCACAGCTCCGAGCACATGCGGGATGCCGGTGAGGCATACCGTTGGGGGATTGTCGTAGATCACAATGGCACTGTAACGGGCGATGCTAACCTACCCAAGCCGGGCGGCGGCTCGTGCGTTTTTCTCCACACTTGGGATAGCCATGACCGGGGCACGGCCGGATGCACTGCCATGTCGCAAATCGAACTGGAAACCTTGCTTACCTGGCTCGATCCGGCGCGCAAACCTTTGCTGGTACAACTGCCGGAGCCGGCATATAAGCGGTTGATCGGTCTCTGGAAGCTGCCGAATTTGACCAATGCCCGCTCAGGAGGACAGGAAGTGAAATCTTCGCAACCTGAAAAGTCGAAGCCGCCCGTCAAAACGGAGCAGCGCGGGCGCATCCTCGGAATTGGCGGTGTCTTCTTCAAATCCGCCAATCGTGATCAGATGCGCGAATGGTATTCGAAGCATCTTGGACTCGCTGACAAAGGCGAGGGCGTGATGCTTCCGTGGCGGGAACACGACGACCCGCAAAAGGAACACGTTACAGTTTGGACTGTTTTTCCTGCCTCCACCAAGTATTTCGATCCCAGCCCCGCACCGTTCATGATCAACTACATCGTGGACGATATGGATGCTTTGCTCGACCGCTTAAAACAAGAGGGAGTAAAGATTGACGCCAAGCGAATGGACGAATCCTACGGTCGCTTTGCCTGGATCTATGACTCGGACGGGAATAAGATTGAGCTCTGGCAGCCGCTGCCCGCAAAGTTCTAAGAGCCTTGCGCTGAACTTACTCAATCATTTTTTCGCTCGTGGGCGCCCTCATCGCGAGGTGTCGTTTCGCCGTCGCCGCTCGCTCTCCTTGATCATTTCAGTCAAGTCCGCAACCGGCCGTATTTCAATCGGTCCAAGTCCATACTTAAAGCCTGGAAGCTGTGAGACAAGCTGAACGGCGTGATTGAGGTCTCGGGCGTCAAGGATCTGAATGCCACCGACTTGTTCCTTGGTTTCCGCATAAGGTCCGTCAGTGGTCGCGATTTTGCCGTTTTTCCAGTGCAGGGTCAGCGCGGTCTCCGGAGGCTGAAGAGGTAGTTCGGCAACAAGATGTCCGTTAGCGCGCAGATGGTCGTTGTACTCAAAGCAATCGTCGAGCACTGCGTGTCGCTCATCCTCGGTCATCCCTTCGAATTTTCCTGGCTTCAGGTAGCCTAGACAGATGTATTTCATCCATCCCTCCTTGTTCCCTGGGACGGCTTGTTTTCCTGTGGCCAGAGCCCCAGTTCATCGTTCTGTTATCAGATAGTCGTTCGGGAGACGGAGAATCGACAGCTGCTCCATTTTTGTTTTGGCCTTCCGACGTGGCATTTTTAGCGCCCGGAGGGGCGATCCGCTGGGAACGCTATGTCGAGAACTTCTTCGGCATGGCGCGTTCAGGTTGCATACAAATCTTGCTCAGGCAATTATGAGGCGGCCTACTCGTAGCGCAACGCCACCATGGGATCGACCTTGGCCGCGCGGCGCGCCGGGATATAACACGCTGCCAGCGCGACCAGAGTCAGCAGCACGGCCACTCCGGCAAAGGTAACTGGATCGGTAGCGCCGACTCCGTAAAGCAGACTCGCCATCAGCCGGGTGAGGCCCAGCGCGGCGGCCAGTCCAATCGCAACGCCTAGCCCCGCAAGTTTTCCGCCGCGGAACAGAAACAGAAGCAGAATGTCCCGCTGGCGCGCTCCCAGCGCCATGCGCAGCCCGATCTCGTTGGTGCGTTGTCCGGCAACATAAGAAATCACTCCATAAATTCCCACGCTCGCCAGCAACAGCGCCAGCACCGCAAACACCACCAGCAGGATCATCGAGAACCGCCGCGACGCCATGGAATCGGAAATCAGCGACTCCATCGTCTGTGCGCCAAACACGACCTGCTGGTTGCTCATTTGTGCGTTCATCTGCCGGATGGAATCGAGAAGCCCCGCCGAGTTTCCTTCTGTTCGCACCACCGCCGCTGAGCCCGTCGGAGACATCGCCACAAAATCGTCCGGCATCTGCATGCACGGGATGTACAGATCGGATCGCAGCGATTGCTGATCGTCGGTGTCGAGGCCCCACTGCTTCACGTGCCCTACCACTCCCACGATCTCCGCGGGCCGGTCGAACCGATCGATCTGGATGCGCTTGCCTATGGGATCCTGCCCGGGGAAATATTTCCGCGCAAACACTTCATCGACCACCACCACCAGCGGCGCGTGCTCGTTGTCTGACGCGGTAAAGAAACGGCCGCGCACCAGCGGAATGCCCAGGGCCTCGAGGTAGCCAGGTTCGACGATGTAGTCGATGGCCCAGTTCATGTCGTTCTCGTTCGCGGGCTTGGGCTGCCCGTCGAGCCAGAAAAGTTGTTCGTCGTCGCTGCTCAAGGGAACCGCACCCCAGGTCTGCGAAACCGCCTCGATGCCAGGAACAGCGGCGAGCTTGTCATCGAATTCACGAAACCAGGCACGGATCGCATCCGCTTTTGCATGCGCCATCGAGGGCGGAAGCGAAAGTCCGAACGTAAGCACATTGTGCGCATTGAAACCTGGATCAACGCTCCACAGCTTCGCCAGGCTGCGGATGGTCAATCCCGCGCCGATCAGCAGCACCAGAGCTAGCGCCATCTCGGCGACAACAAATACACTCTGTATGCGGTGGCGCGCTCCGCTCGCTCCGCGCCCGCCTTGCTTGAGCGTTTCCTGCAAATCCGGCTGCGATGTCTTGAGCGCAGGCGTAAGGCCGAAACAGAACGCCCGCCAGCAACGAGAGGCTCGCGGTAAAAATCAGCACACGCGCGTCAAGTCCCACTTGCTCGGCTCGCGGCAGGGCCGCAGGCAGCACTCCAATCGCCGCGCGTGTTCCCCACGCCGCCAGCATCAAACCCAATCCACCACCGGCCAGAGCGAGCAGAATGCTCTCCGTGAGCAACTGGCGAATGACTCGCCCCTGGCTTGCGCCGAGCGCAGCGCGAACGGCAAATTCGCGCGTCCTCCTGCTGGCGCGAGCCAGCAGCAAATTGGCCACGTTTACACACGCAATCAGCAGCACAAAGCCAACCGCAACCAGAAGCACCAGCAGCAAAGGCCGCACCTGTCCCGATCATCTGCTCCTTGAGCGGCATGATCTTGGCGGTGATCCCCTTATCCGCATCCGGAAAAGCTTCCGCGAGATTGCGCGTCACTCCCTCCATGTCGGCCCGCGCGTGTTCGATGGTCACGCCGGGCTTCAGCCGCCCAATGCCATGGAATCCCAGCCCCGCACCCCGTTCCAGCAGGAGCGGATTGCTCCACTGGCCGATGGGCGCATAGATCTGGCTCTCGATGAAACCCGGAATCGGCAGGCGGAAGCTCGCAGGAATCACTCCCACGATGGTGTAGTCTCGTCCGTCCAGCGTGATGTTCTTCCCCAAAATGTCTGGCGCCGAGCTGAACTTGCGTTGCCACAATCCCGCGCTGATCAGCGCGACCGGACCGGCACCGACCCGTTCCTCATCCTCGGCAAACGTGCGTCCCATCACAGGCTTCACGCCCAGCACCGAGAAAAAATCTGAAGAGATAAACTCTCCGCTCACCTGCTCAGCCTCGCCGATGCCGGTTAGGCTGAAGGCGTATGTTCGAGCCAGGGCAAGCGAAGAGAAAGTGTGGTTATCGCTCCGCCAATCGCGAAAGTTAGGATAGGAAACGGACCCACCCTCGAAGTTTGGCTTGTTCTCATGCAGCGTCACCAACCGATCCGGTTGCGGAAATGGCAGCGGGCTCAGCAGCACGCCATTGATTACGGAGAACAGTGCTGTGTTTGCACCGATGCCGAGCGCCAGAGTCGCGATTGCGACGGCCGTGAAGCCGGGACTCTTCACCAGCATACGCAAGCCATAGCGCAGATCCTGAAACAGAGTCTCCATTAAAATTAGCCTCCAGGTCTCACTCGAAGCACAACGCCACCATGGGATCGACCTCGGCGGCACAGCGGGCCGGAATTACCTTGCGATGACAACTGGCGACGGTCGACAGCATCGCAACGGTGACAAGAGATCAGGCGAGCCTGTAGGAGCAAACCACTGACCAAATCTCATTCAGAGGTAAGCAACAGATTATAAAAGGACAATCGAACGCCACTGCGTGTACGATGTGGATCATTCTGTCCGCCTAAAGATAACCTCTGTCCGGAATCGAACAGCGACGATAGGGTTCCTTGGCATGGCGATTGCGATCTCCCAGGTGCGCGGTTTCCTCGTTTTCGTTCTCATCTTCCTCGTATTCTGGTTCAAGCTCCGCATGGAGGAGAAATGGACGCGCACCCAGTTTGGGGAGACATGTGCCACCTATGCCCGACAGACTGCCCTGGTGCCCTACCTCCTCTGATCGCCTGCGGCAGTTGCCCGCCTTGAACGATCCTCCGCGTGCACCATCTTTACTGGGGCTGGCCGCATCCTTTAGCGTTTTTTGCAAGAGCCTGTGTCGCATTTTCCTCGCAGACGTTTGTGGGTGCTACAGCATCTGCCTTGGAGACCTGGGACAGGCTAGGGTGCCGCCGCTCAATTTTTAGGACGGTGAGGCCGAGGTACTTCCGGTTGGGACAGCGCCTGCGCGCTCGTAGTGCACAATCCCTGCGCGCTCGTAGTGCACAATCAATGATGCCTTTCGGGCTGACTGCGCTTTCTGTCACAGTTTCAAGTAGCGAAGCGCAACGCATCCCGATTTGAAGGTCTTCGTCTCAACAAGTTTTAACTGCAGTTTCTCCGGCAGGCTAATACCTTCAAACAACCGTCTCCCTCCGCCAGCAATGATTGGCATAATGGGAAAACGATATTCGTCAATCAGGCCAAGCTCCGTCAGTTGTGAAGGAATATCTACCCCGCCGACCAAAATATCTTTGCCTGGTTCTCGCTTCAGTTTAAGTATTTCGTCGCGAAGGTTCGTACGAACAATTCTCGTATTTTTATCTTCGCTGTGGTCTAACGATCGCGAAAAAACAACCTTCTTCTTGGAGACAAAGGCTTGAGCAAATTCGATATCCGCTTTTGTCTCGGACTGGCTTTTTGCGATATCCGGCCAATAAGGAACCATCAATTGATAGGTTTTACGCCCAAAGACGAGCAGGTCAACCTCTCGCAAGAGGTGCGTAAAATATTCATGTGTTTCTTCATCGGGATTGAATTTGGTATGGTCGCAGCAGCCATCCAGGGTAAGGTTGATTGCGTAGATTACATTTCTCATTGGATTGTCCTTTCTTTTGATCGTCCTTATCTTACGTAGCAGCGCTTATGCCCTTTGCACATCCCCGCTTAGCGAGCTTCCGTTCCGTCCGACCAGCGTTGCACCGGAATCACGAACTGCGTCAGGTGCTCCACGGGGTCGCCCAATCCAGTGACGGGGGACCCCGGCAGATTCGCTCCCCAAATTGCGGGGTCGGTGTCCGAATAGAAAAACATGAGGTGGGAAGGCCAGTGGGGGAGGGCGTCGCCCCCGTAGCCTTGCTTTGACATCATGTAGCACATAGCCCCGGATTCCATCGCCGGCAGTTCTTTCCTGGCGATGGCCGCGGTGATGGACTCCGTCATCTGAGCTGGTGTGCGCCCCGCCAGTCCCCACTCCGTCTCTTTGGTGAGGCGCACAAGGTAGGAGCGCGCGGCTGCCGCATTCACACACATGGGCACGCGCACCTTCGGATTCCAAAAGTCAGCATCCGCCGCGGAAGTCCACCCCCTTCCCACGATACACACGAAACCGTTCTTGCCTTTGACCGCCGTTTCGAAACCATGCCGCGCAAGAACCAGAACTTCGGCATCGCGTGAAATGGACTCCGGCGCAGCACTTCGCGCCAGGGTTATTTCCGCACTCTGATCCGCCATGAGGTATTGGTCGATCGGGGCCATCTTCGGATAATGTGTCGCGGCATCCTGTGCCATCGCCTGATTTAACCTACCGAAGTTCGCCGCACCGAGGTATGCCGTACCGAGCATGACAAGCAGTGCGAAGCTTTTGATTGCGATTGGGCCAATTTTCTTATCCATTGTTTTCCTCATTTGTTTTCCTCATTCCATGGCCAGCTGGTGCAGATTCCGAAGTCGCGGCGGGTTAGACTATTCCGTTGTCTTCTCCGGAGCCGGGTAGAAGAGAAGCTCGCGCACCTCGCCGGTTACATCGCAGGCGATGGCACCCTTCTTCGCCCACCCCAGCGCCTCGTTGATATCAGCGCATTCCAGTATCCAAAATCCGCCCATGTGCTCCTTGGTCTCGGTGTACGGCCCATCGGTGACGAGCACCTTGCCGTCAGGCTGGGCTCGCAGCGTCTTCGCGCTGCCAGCCGGGGAAATTCCGCAGGCGAACTTCCTCACGCCGCAAGCAATCATTTCGCGGTTCAGCGCGTGGATCTCCTCCATCATCGCTGTGGTTATCGTGGACGGGTCGAAGTTGTCGGGGAGGTAGTTAGCAACCAGATACTGTGGCACGATTTCTTCTCCTTCTTTTCTGTGGTTTGTTTCCGGTGACTTATCGCGAAATCGGCAAAGTGCCGAGATCGTTTTACTACTGGCGCATCTCAGCGGCGACGTCGTCGCCGAACTTCTTTTGGATCTCCTTTTGGGTCTCGGGATCGAAGTCGGTCATGTCAAACATCCGGCGAACTTCGACCATCTCGATATCCTTTCCGGGGATGCGCGAGGCCCATTCCAGCGCCTCTTCGCGCGACTTCACCTGGATGATCCAGTAGCCGCCGACCACTTCCTTCGCTTCGGTAAACGGACCGTCGGTCACTTTCGATTTTCCGTCTTTGAAGGTGACGCGCGCGCTCATCGTCGCGGGCGGGGTCAGCCCGTCGAGCGCCACCAGCACCCCGGCTTTCCCGAGTTCCTCGTTGTACTTGCCCATTAACTCCATGTCTTTGAAGTCGGGTACCGTGCCGGCCTTTGCGGTTGCGTAGTCTTTCGGATACATGATCATCATGAAGCGCATTGTGTTCTCCTTTGGGTATCGAATATCCAGTTATCGAGTATTGAGTGTTGTGCGGGCACCGTATCCGGGCCGCTACTTTTCTGAATTTCTATTTTTGACCCAGCGGGACTTAACGTTCGCCGCTGAGTCTTTACATGCTCGGTGCCGGCGTTCCATCGGACCATTTGTCTGCTCCAATTAGGAAGACGGACAGTGGCGGGAAGGAAGTGAGTTGTGGGTAGGATTGTGCGGAGATGTACCAGTAATTTACGGCCATGACTGGGGAGTTTGCGAGATTAGCGCCCCAGGCTGCACCGTCTTTCGCTGCTTCGTAGAACATCAGGTGGGGCATATTGTGGCCGCCGTTGTCGGTGAGATACGAGCCCTTCGACATCATGTAGGAAAAAGTTCCCGGCTCGAGGGGTGGTAATTCTTTTTTGTCGATCGCTGCTTTGATTGCGGCGATGACTTCGGGTTTGGAACGGCCAGCCAGGAGTAGTTCGGTGCGTTTATAGGCGTAGGGAAGGATAGAGCGGGCGGCCGGTGGGTTGAGGCAATCCGCGGCGCGGACTTTTGGATTCCAAAATTCAGGGTTATCGAACATGGCCAGCCAGCTGCGTCCGACCCAGCAGACCCAGCCGTTCTTGCCTTCAACTGCGGTTTCGTAGCCGTGACGCGTTAGCACGATGACCGAGGCGTCGTGGGAGATGGCGTCAGGAGCGGCGCTGCGGGCTAAGGCGATTTCGGCGTCGCGATCCATCAGATATTGTTCTACCGGGGCCATCGTTGGATAGGGTTGGTCGGCGGCTTGTGCGGCTGCGGGCAAGGACGCCGCCGCGATCAGCGCCGTGACGAGTACGAATGCGCTTAAGACGATGCTGTGTATTTGATTTCGGGTCATCGCTTTCCTCGATACTTTTTCGTTTTCTACCGCTCCGTGAGTGTTGTGCGGACACCGCATCAGGGCCGCTACTTTTATATAAGAGCCCGGACCGCGCTGGGCCTCAAAAAGCTGCCAGGCGCCGGGTGCGCGGTGCGGCTCCACTGACTAGTCGAACGGGTGGCGGGAAATCGACACGCGATTTGCAAATTGTTCGCGTAGCGTATCCCCCTGGGAAACCCTTTCTCGGCGGGCCGGTTGCCGGCCTTCACGATATAGTCGAACGGTCCCAGCGGAATTCGACAAGTCGTCGAAATTTTTATTTTAGCTAGGCGGGCGGCCCACATCTCCCATTCGCAACGTGTCTCTCAAACAGGCAGGGTGCCCCATTTCTCGCGTTCTTTGCGAGAAGTGGGGCTTTTGACTTGCAGCTCACAATAAGTCCAGGCTCGTGCCCTTGTTCACCCGTCACAGACACAATCCGCGTTTGTATGTAGGGTTTCTCCATGCCCTGGGGCTTAAATCGGTACTACGGCACGGGAAGCCTCCATTTCATCACCTGGAGCTGCTACCGGCGCAAGCCTCTACTTGGTAATCCCGCGCGGGGCGACCTGCTACTTACTGCCCTCGAACTGATGCGGGTTCGCTACCGTTTTGCCGTGATCGGATACGTGGTCATGCCCGAACACATGCATCTGCTGATTTCCGAACCTTTAATCGGCGACCCCTCGAAGATAATTCAGGCCGTGAAGCTGAGCGCCTCTCGGCGGCTGGCCATTGGCGGCGAATTCTCCGGTAGGTTCTGGCAGAGCCGTTTCTATGATTTCAATCTGTGGAGCCAGCAGAAAGAGGTCGAGAAGCTGAAGTACATGCATCGCAATCCGGTGGTGCGCGGACTGGTGGCGAGTCCGGAGGATTGGCGGTGGAGTAGCTACCGATCCTATGCATACGGAGAGGCGGGATTGGTTCGGATCAACGACTGGACTTGGTGGGAGGAGAAAATTCGGCGGAGCGTTGGTTGAGGGTTGGTAGGGTGTCGGCGAAAACCCCACTTCTCGCAAAAAACGCGAGAAATGGGGCACCCGGCATGCGTCATTCCCACTGAGGGTGCCGCTCGATAAGAACGAAGTCTGTGTCAAGGGCAAAGTTCTCCTGTCGGTGTTTTGAACATCGTGTTTTTCGCCAGAAAGATCAAAAGCCTGTCTCACACACCCCTTCAGTAGAACGAAACACCGAAGTGATCCTTTACAAGCAGATCGAATTCATCGCGATCCTTACACTCGATTGAATCTACTTTGCACCAGCTGTTGCCATAGGCGCGGTAGATGCGCGCGTACTCCCTCCCCGCAAACGCATCAACAACGCTGTATGTCACTCCATCTTGCCCGACATAGGCCTTGAACTCGACAAAGCAAATGCCTCTGGTTGCGTCATAGTGACTTGTGTACTTTTCGTACTTGTCCAAGATGTTTTTGTTGTTGTTTTCATTGAATACCTTCTCAGCTTGGTCAGCACACATCTTCTGCTGAGAGAGAGTTGCTTGCTGAGGCTTGGTACAACCCAGCATCAATAGTGGAAACAGTAGTATGGCTGCAAGTTTCATGCTTCCCTCCCGTTGAATGATAGCGCGGTCTGGTCAGCCGATGCCCTATCTCTCCTCCGCCCGCTTCTTACCCTCCATCATTACTCTTCTCAATATCCGGTTGATTCGCGTCTGGTAACCCGGGCCTTTGGACTTGAACCAGTCGACCACCTCGGTATCCAAGCGCAACGAGATCCTCCGCTTGCGTGGACGGTTCCAGCGTGACTCCGCGCCCTCCTCCTCCGCCAGCAACAACAGGTCGTCCTCAACCGATGCTTGCAGCTCGATAACTTTCCCAGGCCGCGACCGCGCCTTCCGCCGCTTTGCTTTCTTGGCCTTAACTGTCATGACACAATCGTATACCCTCTACCGTCACGACGTTACGTTCCTGCAGGAACATTGCGACAGCAGAGGCGAACTACTATTACTTCAATTCCTCAAGCCGCATCGCAAGGAATTGCCGCTCTGGTTCCTGTTGGGTCAGGGCCAGGGCCTTCTCATAGGAGGCGCGAGCCTCGGCTGTCCTGCCGAGCCTGCGGTACATGTCGGCACGCGCGGAATGCGCCAGGTAATAATTCGCCAATTCGCCTTGTTTTCCGGAAGAATGTTCCAACGCCGCGTCGATCTGCGCCAGACCAGCCTCCGGACCATCGCGCATGGCAATGGCCACGGCACGATTGAGCTCGACAACTGGCGAAGGCTGAATTCGTAGCAATTGGTCGTAGAGCGCAACAATCTGCCGCCAGTCGGTCGCAGCCACCGTTTCCGCCTGGGCATGAACGGCCGCAATCGCGGCCTGCAGAGTGTAAGCGCCGAAGCGGCGGGACTTCTGCTGAACGTTCACGGCTTTCTCCAGCAATGCCACCCCCTCCGCGATCTGCTTTTTATTCCAGAGCGAGCGGTCTTGATTCTCCAGCAAAATCAGCTCTCCCGTCGGAGAGGTTCTCGCGGCGCGGCGGGATTCCTGGAGCAACATCAGGGCAAGCAGCCCGATTATTTCTGAACTCATGACTTCCGGACCCATCGCTTCCCAACCCATGACTTCCGGTGCCATGATTTTTGAACCCATGACCTTCGAACTAACGCCTTCCAGCTCTGGCCGAAGTTCGACGAGCAACCGGCCCAGTCGAATCGCCTCGCCGGTGAGTTCGGCCCGCGTTACGTTCGCTCCCGCCGCGGCCGAGTAGCCCTCGTTAAAGACGAGATAGATGACTTGAAGCACCGCGCCCAGCCGCTCGGGCAATTCCTGCGGCGTCGGCACTTCGTAGGGAATCCGCGTCTCTCGAATCTTTGCCTTGGCGCGCACAATGCGCTGCGCCAGCGTACGCGGAGTAGTGAGGAAGGCCTTGGCGATCTCCTCGGTTGTGAGTCCGCATACCTCACGCAAGGTGAGCGCAACGCGCGCTTCCGGCGCTAGAGACGGATGACAGCAGGTAAAAATCAGGCGCAGCCGGTCGTCTTCAAGGTGATCATCCTCAAGGCTCTGCTCAAGGGTGCCCTCGGCATTGGACGTTTCCGTCGAAGTCCATTGCGTTTCGAGATGGTGCGCGAGCTCGTCTTGAGACGCATCAAATCTTGCGCGCCGACGCAGCGTATCAATGGCTTTGAATCGGGCCGTTGAAATCAGCCATGGTCGCGGGTTGTCGGGCACTCCACTGCTTGGCCACAAGCTCAGCGCAGCGGCAAAGGCTTCGTGCATCGCCTCCTCGGCAAGATCAAAATCACCGAGCAAGCGGATCAGAGTGGCCAGGATTCGTCCCGAATCCCCGCGATAAAGGGAGTCGAGCAATTCGCGTATCTGCTCGCTGGAACGGGACATGATACGCTCGGACATGAAGACGACCTTAGCAAAACGAGCGACTCCGAATCAATTTGGCGAACGGCGAGTCGATGCCGGCGGAGCGATGCCGGCGGAGCGATGCAAAGTGCACAGGTCGTGACTCTGAAATCTGAACAACAGAACGCTTCCTGTCGACTCAGAATCGGTTGACGCAAAATCTCCCGCAAAGGATGAACATAAAGGAAAAATCGCATGTGAAGGCAATCCTGGTATACCGCTCACTGGCGGCAGCCATGGCTCTGGTGGTGTGCTGCGGCTTGGGAGGTTTGGATGAGGCGTCCTCGCAGGCGAGCGCCGACCAGACTCCTCTCAAGCTGCGAGTCGAGAGCAACCTGGTGGTGGTGCGCGTGGTGGCACGAGATGCTCAGGGCCGTCCGGTAGAGAATCTGCGTAAAGAGGATTTCAGGCTCTTCGATAACGGCAAGGAACAGGCGATTACGCAGTTCGGGGTTGAGGTTCATGCCTCCGCTTCAAATCCTCCGCCAACCGCTCACAGTGGCACCGCGGTTCCACCGCCTTCCGGACCGGAGCATTTCGTGGCCTTCTACTTTGATGACCTCGACATGCCTTTCGACGACGTTGTGCGCGCCCGCGACGCGGCAGATCGCTATCTTGCCTCTTCGCTTCAGCCCTCCGATCGCGCCGCGATCTTCACCTCGTCCGGTTCCATCGCGGTTGACTTTACCTCGGACTTGAAACGGTTGCACGAGTCCCTCTTCAAGCTTCGGCCGAGCTCCCGCCTGGGGGACAACGATTGTCCGAAAATCACCGACTATCAGGCCGACAGGATTGTGAATCATAACGACCCCGACGCTATCGCCGTGGCGACTGACGAAGCCACCAACACGTGCCATATCATGATTACAAATGCCGTCATTTTTGCGATGGCCTCGCGGGTCTTAAATCAGGCCATGATGCAGGCGCAGTACAGCCTGCAAGGGCTCGACCAAGTGGTGAGGCAGATCTCGGAGATGCCCGGACAGCGGAACATCGTCGTGTTTTCGCCCGGCTTCCTGACTTTGGAGTTGCCGTCTCAGTTGGATACGATTCTCGATCGCGCCCTGCGTTCGCAGATCGTGATTAGTTCGATCGATTCCAAGGGCCTGGCGGTGATGCTCCAGGAAGCCGACATCCGGATCGGCTATACGACGGTGGACTCGCACCTGGTCGCAACCAAGAGAGAGTGGGCAATTTACCGCGAACAGGCAGCAATCTCTGTACTCGCCCAAGTCGCGGAAGATACCGGAGGAGAGTTTTTTCACAATGACAACGATCTGAACGCGGGGATTCGCAAAGTGACGGCGCTATCGGGAATCTACTATGTCCTGGCGTTCGCTCCCAAGAACCTGAAGTTGGATGGACGCTTTCATTCGCTCAAGGTGACGCTGAGTGAGCACCGGCCGGGAGTGACGCTGCAAGCGCGTCGCGGCTACTTTGCCCCGAAGAAAGCAGTGAAAGAAGAAGACGAGACCCAGGAAAAAATCAGGGAAGCTGTTTTGTCCAGAGGCGAAACGCAAGAGTTGCCGCTTGATGTCAGCACAGAAGTTTCCAAGAGTTCCGGGAAAACGGAGTTCTCGGTGATGGCTCGGCTGGATGCTCGGCCGATTCACTTCCAGAGAGCCGGGGACCGCAACCTCAACACCCTGACTTTCGTCTCCACCATCTTCGACGGGGATGGCGCGTGGGTTACGGGACAACAAAGCCAGGTCCGCCTGAATCTGCCAGACGACTCACTGCAAAAGCTGCTTGCCTCTGCGGGCATCGTCGTGAGGGCCACGTTTGAACTCAAGCCGGGAACCTACAGGGTGCGGGAGGTGGTAATCGATTCCGAAGACCACCATCTGGGGGCGGTGTCTCGGGAGGTCGAAATTCCGTAGCTTTTCGAATACGCTGACCGTTTTTCATTTCGCCCGCAGCAAGGTTGTAATCTCCGCTTCGAAGACGGATATGTCAGTTGCCCCAATGTGTTTGGAGTAGATGCGGCCGTTGTGGTCTATCAGGAAAGCGATGGGCAATCCTAGAACTCCTCCGTACAGGTCGCCGGTCGCGGCGTTACCCATCACTACCGGATAGTTCATCTTGAAACGCGGGTAGAAGTCGCGGACGGGGTCTGGACTATCGTCCATGGAAATGCCGATAATCTGCAGGCCCTGATCTCGATACTTGTTCTGCAATTCCACAAAATGCGGGATCTCTTCCCGGCATGGATCACACCAGGTTGCCCAGAAATCCAGGAGAACCAATTTGCCCCGGTAGTCGGAAAGATGGAGTTGCTGTCCGCTCAACTGAGGAAGGGAGAAGTCGGGAGCGAGAGGGCGCAGGGATTGGGCTGCAATGCCGGGCCGCTTGTGATCGCGGGCGATGAAGTAAAGTCCCATGACGACGGCGATTGCCGCGATGCCGGTCAGAACTGTTCTTCTGAGTGGATGCAGAGGCTACTCTCCCTTGGCGACTGGATAGCCCTTGCTTACCCAATCTGCGCCGAAATTGTCGGCGATGTAGAGCACCTTGACGTTGGTGAAGCCCATCGCGCGCAGGGCCTCGTTGGCAGGCTTGACGTTTGGACAATGGCTCCAGGGGCAGCAGCCGCAATAAATGACGATGAATTTTTTTCGGGGGAGAGGTTGAACGCGGGTGCGCAGTTGCTGGAGGCCGGTCTCGCTGGACGCGGGGCCAATGTATTCGGAGCCGGGAATGTGCGCCTGCTGGTAGAGAACGTGGGAGCCAACCTGGATCATTAGTGGCCTCTCTGCTTTAGGCGCTTGAAGGATCTTGACGAGTTCTTCGGGATTGATCAGATCCGAACTGGATAAGGACGTTGCCTGATAGGCGGGAAGCAGGGAGACGGATGCGGCGCTCAAACGGGTTTGCGAAGTTGCCGCGGTCGCAGCCAAGACAATGATGATTGCGAGTTTGACTGCTAGACGATTCATTTGAAACTCCTCGGGCATTATCAGGGGTTTCATTATCAGCGGTTCATGCCCGACTCGCAAGCGACCCGCGCGGGGAAGAAGGCTGGACTCAGCTAGCGGTGCTGCGTGCCGTGAGTGTATATTGCCGACTGTCATGACGAACCTGCGCGGAATCGAAACTAACGGCGTGTCGAAGCGGATGTGCGGACTGCCCGGCAAAGTGAGAATCGCGGTTGTCACCGGGACACTGATTGTCGCCCTGCCTTGTGCGGCGCAGCGATTGGCGAACGATAAGCTCGCGATGACTGTCAACGCTCAAGACGGTTCGTATCAACTGGCGGTGCGGGGCGCACAGCCGGTGTTCACTAGCCGTGTGGCAGCTGAGGTCGACCACCAGTGGCTGAGATCGAACGATTACCCGCATCATCAAGCTGCTGAATCTGCGTTTACCGATGAACTCGGTGCGGGCCGGAAAGTCACCGTCACTTGCACGGGACTTACGGGCAAGGCCGATCTGGTTTATGTCGTCGAGCTTTACGAGCAGCGGCCTTATGCGACCGTTCAAGTGACGGTACACAACACCACCGGCAAGGAAGTGACGGTACAGGCCATCCGGGGCGTGGAGGCGTTTGGAGAGCCGGTGCTCGATGTGGGTGGGCGCGCATTCGCCGATCGAATTTTGTCGGATAGTTTCAGCGAAGATTGGCCTGATCTAAAACTTTATGATTTGGGAAAGGCGCCCGGCGGGATGCATCGCGGGGCGGGGAGTCAGCTCATCTACAACCGGGAGAGCAAGCAGAGTCTCTTCATTGGCGCGCTGACTTCCGACCGGTTTCTGACTCTGTTGCATCTGCAAGCTGCGGGCACGGGAGCGGAAACGAAGATTGCTTCTTTCAACGTGGACTCGACCGGGACAACGGAAATCCAGAAGGAGGTTGCGTTCGAGGATGCTCCGGCGGAGGATCAGATCGAACTGAGTCTGCCGCTCGCGCCCGGAGCCGAGATGGTTTCAGAGCGGCTGATGATAGAGGCTGGGCTGGACTATCACAATCAGCTGTTGGCTTACGGCGATGCGATTCGAGTATTGCACCACGCGCGTGTTTCTGTGGAGACGCCGATCGGGTGGTGGAGTTGGACGGCGTTTTATGCAGCTATCAACGAAGGCGAGACCCTGGCCAACGCAGACTGGCTGGCGGGACATCTGAAGTCGATCGGCTATAAATATTTCCAGATCGATGAGGGCTATCAATATGCCCGCGGCGAGTACGCCACCGCGAATGCTACGCAGTTTCCTGACGGCATGGGTTTCGTGGGACATCGCATCGTCGGAGATGGTCTGACACTCGGGATATGGACCGGTCCTTTTGAAGTGACGAAGCGGGCCTGGATCTATGAGCACCACAAGGATTGGCTGGTGCACAATGCGAAGGGCGAGCCGATTCCGATTGGTGACGTCTGGAATCAGAAGACGGACGTACTGTATGCGCTGGATACGACCCATCCCGGGGCGCAGGAATATCTGCGGCAGACGTACCGGACGCTGGTCGGCGAATGGGGAGTGCGCTTCATTAAACTGGATTTCATGGACACTACGGCGATCGAGGGCTATCGCTACCGGCCCAACACGACCACTCTGGAAGCGCAACGCATCGGGCTCCAGATTATTCGTGACACGGTGGGCGAGGGTGTGGTGCTGGATAAGGACGGAAGCCCGATGCTCAACCCGGTGGGGATCGTGGATACGGGGCGGATCTCGGTGGATACGGGGCACAGTTTTCAGAGGACGAAGAACTCTGCGCCGGGAATTGCCGCCCGGTTTTACATGCAGCGCAACTTCTTCGTGGATGATCCCGACGCTTTCAACGTTACTGACAGTTATCTGCTGGAGGATCGAAAGGCGCAGACGCCGGTTTCGCTGTCGGGCGCCCAGGCGTCGATTGCGCTCTCGGCCGTGTCAGGCGGGATGTATGAGATTGGCGATGATCTGCTTGTGCTGGGGTCGGAGAAGGATCGGTCTGGCGTTAGTGGAAAACCCAGACTTGCTGAATATTCCCAAGGTTGGACGAGCGTCGAAGCCGCTCGATCTGATGTCATACGAGCCCGAGGATGAACAACCGAGCATTTTCTTTTTGCAGGAAAGTCCGCGCCAGGCTATCTTGACGGTCTTCAATTGGACAAAGACTTCCCGGTCGCACACAGTAAAACTGGCTGACCTCGGGCTGCCCGCTGGACACACGTATACTGCGTTGGACGTGCTCGACCACAGCGCGCAGGTTGCTCTCGACGGCGATACGGTGAGGATCGAGAATCAACTCCCCGAGTCTGTCAGAGTTATTAAGTTCATCGACAGCAACGTCTCTCCGAGCGCGCCAACGGTTAAGGCGCAAGTGCCCGCCGCCGCCAAGGCCGGCGATACGATCTATCTCTCGGCGCAGGCCGATGCCGGCGGAGTGCCCGCCACCGGGTATCACTGGGATTTTGGCGATGGCAATAGCGCAGACGGTCCTAGAGTCTCTTACACGTACACCCGAGCGACGCATTTCACCATCCGCCTTACGGTGGATGGAGTGGATGGCGTGCCGGCGGTTCAAACGTTCTCTGTCGAAGTGACGGGCAACCTGCGCGCGTTGCCGAAACTAACTGATAATCGGCGCTTCAAGGACCGCTCCGACCACTGAAGGTTCGCACTCGGGCCGATCGCAAGGCAGTCTGGGAGCAAATATGATCAATCGGCGGCAGTGGCTGTATAGAGTGGGAATCATGGCCGGTGCGGCTGCACAGCCCGGCAGTGGGTTCGGCAAGAGTAACGATAATCAAGAACCTCAGAAGACACAGCATCGTCCTTTGGATCTCTCTGACTTCGAGCCCAAGAGCATGCTGCAAGTGCACGCGTCGCGAATCGAGCGCGCTAGATTTCCTGTCCTCGATTTTCATACTCACATCACGGTCTCGGCCCGGTCAGAAAACGGCGTGGAATTGGCCTCGGAACGCAAGTATCTGGGCACGCCGGAAGAGCTTCTGGCCACTATGGATCGCAAAAACATCCGCGCGATGGTGAACCTCACCGGCGGGTATGGCGAGGGGTTGGGTGAGGTGATCAAGAAATACGACCGGGCTTTTCCCGAACGCTTTTATACGTTAACCGAGCCCTGTTATGAACGCTGGAAGGAACCGAACTATGCTCAACTGCAAGCGCAGGCCATTGAGCAAGCCCACCGGCAAGGTGCGAGAGGCTTGAAGATTCTGAAGACGCTCGGACTGTATCTCAGAGAAAATATTACGTCCGGCGAACTGGTAAAGATCGATGACCGAAGATTCGATCCCATGTGGGACGCCTGCGGGCAACTGAATATGCCGGTTGCAATTCATGTATCCGATCCGGTCGCGTTTTTTACGCCTACGGATCGGTTCAACGAGCGCTATGAGGAGCTCAATCATCATCCGGATTGGTCTTTTTACGGCGGCGACTTTCCCAGCAACGCGGAATTGCTGGAGGCCCGGAACCGGGTTTTTGCCAGACATGCCAAAACGCAATTCGTCGTTTTGCACGTGGGAAACTTCAGCGAGAACCTGGCGAACGTGGGGGAGAACCTTGACCGCTTCCCGAACATGACAGTCGACATTGCTGCCCGAATCGGAGAGTTGGGCCGGCAGCCGCGCACGGCGCGGAAGTTTTTTGATCAGTATCAGGATCGCATCCTGTTTGGCACCGACGCGACTCCGCACGGTGACGAGTTTCCGCAACAGGTATTCAACGACCAGTTGTACGAAATCTACTATCGATTTCTGGAGACGGATGACGAGTACTTCGACTACGCTCCGGCGAAAATCCCTCCGCAAGGACGCTGGCGGATTTACGGGATCGATCTGCCGGAGACGGTTCTTCGCAAAGTGTATTTCGAGAACGCCGCTCGTCAGCTGAGGTTGAAAATCTGATGCGTGGATTTCTGCAAACGCGCATGCGGGAAGGCCTGATCGCCTGCGCCCTCGTTTCTCTTGCAGCGCCGATCCTCATGGCGGCTGATCCCGCGGTGATGGAGAGTACAAGAGCACGCGAAGACGTGGCGCCAAGCACGGATGGGACCAACGCGTTCTGGAGCGGAGCTGGCGTCGTCTATGCGGAGAAGGCTCCTTATGGGAAAGACCAACCGCGCTACCGTACCGAGGTTCGGTCGCGCTGGACAGAGAAGAATCTTTATTTCTTATTTGTGTGTCCTTACGAAGCGCTGAATCTCAAGCCCTCACCCAGCACTTCGACCGAGACATTTCAGCTTTGGGATTGGGATGTGGCGGAGGTCTTCATTGGCTCTGATTTTCGAAACATCGGCCGATACAAAGAGTTCGAAATCTCGCCGCAAGGGGAGTGGGTCGATCTCGACATTGACGTGTCTAAACCGCATCACGAAGATGGCTGGACGTGGAACTCTGGTTTCACAGTAGCGGCTCGCATTGATCCTGCCAGGAAAATCTGGTATGGAGCGATGCGCATTCCATTCTCGGCGCTGCAGGGGGATGCTGCGGCGGTGGGCGATAGGTTTCGAATCAATTTGTTTCGCAGCCAGGGCCCGGCGCCGAACCGGATTGAAGTTGTCTGGCAACCCACGATGAGTCCTACCTTCCACACGCCCGAGAGATTTGGACTGCTTCGCCTGGTGGGGGAAGCGCCCAGGTAGAGCCTTTGACGCCATTCGCGGCGTAGAGCGGATCCTCGCTTTCTTTTTTTCTTTACCCTGTTTCTTTGCCCCGTTGTTTCTTTGCCCCGTTGTTTCTTTACCCCGATTCTTTGTCTTTGCCTTCGCGCAGCCGTCGGTTGCTTCGGATTTTCGCATGCTGTCGATTCTTGTTTTACTCTGGACAAAAGACAATAAAACGATATAAAAAGAAACCTTCCGTTAGCGTTGCGGCCAATTTGTGTGCTGAAAACGGCGGAGGATGGAAGCGGAGTACGAGATGTGTGGCTGAGCTGTGAATCGAAACTGCGTCTCATCCGGGAAGGGGAACGAGTCATGAGGAAGACTCTTGGAGTTGTCGTTTTTCTGATCGGTACGGGCGCGCTGGGTTTTGCGCAAGTCGATACCGGCAGCCTGGTTGGAACTGTTAAGGATCCCAGCGGAGCAAGCCTTCCCGGAGTCACGGTAACCGCTACGAATGCGGACACTGGCGTTGCTACCTCGGTAAAGACCGAGGGTGACGGTAATTATGTGATCACCCCGCTCAAGATCGGAAGATACTCGGTTACGGTTGAGTCAAGCGGTTTCCAGAAGGAAGTGCGGAAGCAAATTGTGCTCGATGTGCAGCAGACGATCCGGCTGGACTTCAGTCTCAAGGTCGGGTCGGTTTCGGAAACGATGGAAGTAAGCGGAGCCCCTCCGCTGCTCGAAACTGAGAATGCCTCTTTGGGCGACGTGGTTACCGCCGAAACGGTCGAGGAGTTGCCCTTGAACGGGCGGCGCTACACGGACCTCGCCGAACTAACCTCCGGAGTGGCTAAGGTGATCGAGGGACCGGTGAACGGCGGCAGCACGCCGACGAACGGAAACGCGGGCGGAAGCTTCGCGGTGAATGGCACGCGCGGCGATCAGAACAATTTTATTCTCGATGGCATCGACAACAACTCCAACGACAACGGAGATGTGGCTGTACTGAGCAGCGTTGATTCCATTGCCGAATTCAAGATAGAGACCTCAAACTACTCGCCAGAATTCGGCCGCAGCGGCGGCGCGGTTATCAACGCTACGACCAAGTCGGGTACAAACAAAATCCATGGCAGCGCCTGGGAGTTCTTGCGCAATGACGCCCTGGATGCCGCGCAATACGGTTTTGGCTCGGTCTTGACTAAAGCGCCTTACAAGCAAAACCAGTTTGGGGCGACCCTCGGCGGACCGATCATAAAAGACAAAGCGTTTTTCTTCGTCGATTACGAGGGAACACGCATCCACCAGGCACAAAGCGACTTTGTCACGGTGCCGACCGACGGCACACACGGCACGTCCAACGAACGCAACGGAGATTTCAGCGGCATTCTGGGTGGGCAGTCAATGATTTGCGGCGCAGACGGAGCTTCGGCTTGCCTCGATGCGCTGGGTCGGCCTGTCTACACGAACGAGATCTATGATCCGTCGACGACGCAAACACTTCCGGGT
Source organism: uncultured Acidobacteriota bacterium (assembly GCA_963755795.1). Taxonomy (GTDB): domain Bacteria; phylum Acidobacteriota; class Terriglobia; order Terriglobales; family Acidobacteriaceae; genus Sulfotelmatobacter. Next base: position 68,674 of record CAVWLI010000042.1, read on the forward strand.
GGTGCTGTTGTGCGCAACGGTTTTGGATTTGATCCGACCACCGGGATGCCCACGGGACAAGCAAATATGATTCCCGCGGGGAGCCTGAATACCCTCGGGCTGAATTACGCCGCTCTTTATCCGGCGATCAACCAGGCGGGACCGAACGGGGACTATTCGACCCTCAACTATGCGGTGAATGCGCCCGGAACCGAACAGACCGACCAGATGGATGCGCGGGCGGATGAGAATGTCACGGACAAAATCCAGCTCTTCGAGAGATTTTCATACATCAAGGACTCGCGTTTTCAGGCGCCGGTGTTCTCTGGGATCGCGGACGGCGGGGGTTACAACACCGGGAATCGGCCTTTGAGCACGGAGGGGGCAGTATTCGGTTTGAATTACGCCATCAAGTCGAACATGGTGAACGCGTTCCGCGCTGGCTTTAACCATGTCCACTACATCTCGAACTCTCCTTCGTACGGACAGCAATACCCGCCTGCTAACCTGCTGTTGCCTGGTTTGCCAAATGATCCACTGATTAATGGGCTGGCCTGGTTTGCTCCCAGCGCATACGCCGGGCTGGGCGAACCCACTTATACGCCGACCCGTAGCACGAGCCAGGACATCCAGTTGAACGACACGTTAAGCATTGTGCACGGGAAGCACTTGCTGAAGCTTGGACCGCAGTTTCACTTTGACCAGTTCAACCTTCTGCAGGTCGGCCAGCCGCGCGGGAACCTGTCGTTTAGCGGCCAGTTTACGTCCGATGCCGGTACGTTGGGAGATGGCAGCGGCAACGGCCTGGCTGACATGCTGGTGGGGCTGCCGATCACATCCGTCATTTCGACAGAGGTATATTTCGGTAATCGCCAGCACTCGTACGGAGCGTTCGTTCAGGATACTTACCGAGCAACGTCGAAGCTGACTCTGGACCTTGGGCTGCGATGGGACTATGCGACACCAGTTTACGAATCGCAGCATCGCCAGAGCAATTGGGATTACACGAAGGGAATTCTGGTGTGTGGCACAAAAAGTGGGCAGTATGCGACAAGCAGCTGCACTGAAGCCGGGACTGCCGGTTATCCGAAGAACCTGGAGACTACGGGCAAAGACAACTTCGCTCCACGCATTGGCCTGGCCTACAGCCCTTTTCCGTCCAAGCCTTTCGTGATTCGGGCAGGGTATGGGCGCTTTTTTGTGTTCTATGAAATTCGAACGGGCGACCCGCTGCAGGTCGACTACAACATCCCGTACTTCTTCGAACCCACATTCAACAGCGATGGCATAACGCCCTCGCAAGTTACGCTAACGTCTGGATTCCCGGCTCTCAATCCGAGCGAGGCGCCCTTCGCGAATGTGACCAGCCAGGACTGGAATCCTCACACGCCGGTTTATGACCAGTGGAATCTGAACTTCGAATACCAACTGCCGGGGCAGATCGTAATAAGCCCGGGCTATGTGGGGACGAAAGGCACTCACCTGCAAGTGCTGCGCGACTACAACCAGATTCCCACGCCCCAGGCAACGTACGACCCGACCCTGGCGCCTTACTGCGACCCGACCTCTACTCTGCAATGCCAATATGGGACTTTTACGTCCATCACGAATCAGGGAAACTCCACCTATCATGCATTTCAAATTAAGGCTGAAAAGCGGGCTAGCCATGGCCTGTATTTCCTGAGCGCGTTTACTTTCGGCAAAGCCATCAACGACCAGCCCGAAATCTGTTGCAACTCTCCGTGGCCGCAGGACAGCTACAACATCAAGGCAGAAAAAGGGCTGGCCGACTTCGATAATCGCAAACGCTGGGTGAATAGCGTCGATTACCTGTTGCCTGTGGGGAAAGGCCAACACTTCATGGACCGAGGTGGCATGCCCAATGCGATTCTTGGCGGATGGCACGTAGGCGGAATTATTACGCTTCGCTCGGGCTTTCCCTTCTCGCCAGCGATCGGATTTGACCCAAGCAATACAGGTTCTCCGGGGCTGCAGCGCTCCAACCAGACCGGTAGTGGAGCTCTCTCGCATCCGAGTCCGAACTTGTGGTTTAACACCAACGACTTTCCGGTTCCCAACTGCGCCAACGGTTGCTTCGGCAATGCGCACAAAAACATTCTTGAAGGACCGGGAGAGAAAACGGCAGACTTGTCGGCGCGAAAAGTATTCAACATGACAGACCGATTCAAGGTTGAGTTTCGAGCCGAGTTCTTTAATGCCTTCAACCACGCGGTCTTCTCGCAACCCGACAACTACATCACCGATGGCCTTGGGGCCGCGGGTGTGATCACGTCCACGGTGATACCGCAGCGGCAGATTCAGTTTGCTCTGAAGTTTGAGTTCTAGCGTTGCGCTTCGGCAGGGGCCAGCAAGTCGAAGCCGATTTGCGGGCGCGCGCGAAATTCGCTACTGAGAGGAACGCGGAGGGAGTTCAATGCGGCGCAGAGACTTTCTCAAGAGCGGGGTTGCACTGGCCGCGGCTGCGGAACTGGGAACCGGCAAGGCGCAGGCATTCGTCCCGGCGCACAACTGGGCGAAGTATGATTTCGGGTCCGGCCCTCGTGTGGATGATCGGCTGAATCAGGGGCCGTTCCCGCAATACCCACCGGATGCCGTTATTCCCACCGACGAGGTAGTGATGACCACTACCTCGTCGGAAGACGTGGTGCCGAACTATGGCAAGGGGCTGGTCACCTACATCACAGCAGACAGTGGTACTGAGGAAATCAAGTCGGACAATATTCCTCAGGCGATTGAAGATCTGGTTCGATTTCCATTGGGGCAGCAGCTCTATATCCGTCCGACGTGGAGGGAAGTGCAGCCGCGGCCGGGACGGCTGGAGCTGCCCGATTATGTGAAGCTGGTTTTTGACCTGGCGAAGAAGAATAGCAAGCGGGTGGGGCTGCGGGTTCAGATGTGTGCTCCGGACTATACCCACGCAGCGGCGCTGCCGGATTTTGTTCTTGAGAAAGTGCCGAAAGTGGATCTGGTGCTGAGCGATCAGGAAAGCAGTAAAGAGGCGCAAAGATATTTGAAGAATCCGCATTCGCGGTATCAGCCGCGGTATGACGATCCTTTTTTTCAGCAGGCGTTCAAAGAGTTGGTTGGGCTGTTGGCGGCGGAATTCGATGGTAGTCCACTCGTTGAGTTCATCGACACTTTCATGTACGGATTCTGGGGTGAAGGGCACACCTGGCCGTTTGGCAATAATCCTTTCCCCGACTACCAGACTGCCGAGCGGACATGGATCAATATGCTCGAAGTGCAGCTCGAGTACTTTAAGAAGACTCCGCTCCTGACGAATACTCAACCGGACTTCAGCCGGGTGGGGAATTCTGAAATGCTCGACCGGACGGTGCGCAGCAACAACTGGATCCGGAGCGACACCATCTTTATTGAGAACGAACAGATTGAAGCGCTCAGCAACAGGCCGCCCTGGATCGCGGCATTGCTGGAGCAGGGGATTCCGGGGAAACCTCCCGATCCGAGTGCGGCCCACGAAGGGATTTCGCCGGCGGAGAACATGATTGCTCACGTGTTGGATATTGGGGCGAATTACTGGTCGCTGTGGAACTTTCACCAGATCAACGCCAAGAATCTGATGAGCTACTACCAGGCTTATCCGGCGGCGTTTGACCGGATCAATCGGCGGATTGGCTATCGCGTGAGGCCGTCTTTTATCTGGAGCTATACGGATAACAGTTATCTGGGCTTGATCGTTGGCTTCGCCAACGACGGCATCGCCGGGGTTCCGGGCGTGCTGCGCATGAGTGTTGAGAGTGAGGACGGCAAGATACTCAAGAGCGGCTGCCTCGATGCTGGATACCCTGTGCCGGGAAAGATTCGGCAGGCTCAGTTTGTGCTGCCGCAAGGAACGAAATGGCAGGGACTGAAGCTCAAAGCGGAGATCGAGGTGAAGGGCATGCGCTATCCGGTGCGCTGGGCCTGTCACCAGAAGCTGAATGATGATGGCTCGCTCACGCTGCGTCCTAACCTGCGTCAGGAAGTTTAAGCGGACGGCTGCTCCGTCTGCGGATCTATTAATTTCGGCAGTGGTGCGGTCTGGCTTGCGCATTGGGCCGGTTCAGCGGGAGATCCTTCGCTACGCCTAAAAAACGGCTACGCTCAGGATGACAAACTCGTGTAAGCGCCCGATCCCGAGCGTCGCACTCGAACGTGCCGAAAAATTTCGCTGGGAGGGTCATTCATGCGGAGGCGGGATTTCGTAAAAGGCGGAGCCGTTCTGGGTGCAGTGAGCAGTCTCATGCGCCCGCGGATGTGGGCGGATGTTCCCGATCATCAATGGGAGGGCTATGACTTCGGCTGCCCGCATGTAACCAACCGTCTGGATCAAGGTCCGTTTGGCATTGCGCAGGATGAAGGTTGGTACACGATTTATGCTACGCAGCCGTCGCGCAATCACATTCGAAATTTCGGCACGGGGCTGGTCGGCTACACCTGGGAGGAAAACGGTCCGGCTTTAACCGTGCAGTGTGGCAAAGAGACGCTGGAGCAGAACGTGGAAAAAATGGCATCCCTGCCGTTTGTCGACGTGCTGTACATCCGGTGCGACTGGCGGGATATACAAACTAGTCCAGGGAAGCTGCAGCTGTCTCCGGTTTGGGACGCGACGTTCGATGCCGCGAAGCGTCACAATCTTGGCGTCGGTTTCAGAATTCAACTCTCCAGCCCAAATATCCAACCGCAAAAGATTTCGATGCCGGATTTTCTGCACGGCAAAGTTCCCATCGTCAACATCGGGCACAAATCGAAGGAGCACCACACCGGCTTTGATTTCTACGAACCGCGCTACGACTCGCCTGAGTTTCAGAAAGCTTTTACTGAGTTGAATGAATTGCTGGCTGCGAAATTTGAGGGCAACCCTCAGTTGGAATACATGGACTTGATGATGTACGGATTCTGGGGGGAAGGTCACACCAACGATATACCGAGTCCGTTTCCTGACTACCTGACGGCCGAAAAAACTTTCGTGCACATGACCCAGTTGCAGATGGATGCATGGAAGGCGACTCCGCTGGCGGTGAACACGCAGCCCGACATCAGCAATGTGGGCAACCGGCAGGTGCAGGATATGGCGGTTCGTGCGGGATGTTGGCTGCGATCCGACAGTCTGATTATGGATGAGCCCATCCAGATCGAAGAACTTGGTCATCGTCCGCCTTGGATCGCCATCGTGATGGAAGATGGGGAAAATCGCCATTATGTGCTGCCGGAGTTCGCCGACGAAGAGAAAGCTTGCCTGAGCAAATTGTCGGGCTCGAAGCTCGCGTTTGTTGGGACCGGATGATGAGGCGCTGCCGACCGACGATTATCCGCACCGCATCGGCGGTCCCATCGATCGCCCGTATCGCGAGAGTGCGAGCTTTCATGCCTTGGATATTGGAACGAATTATTTTGGTCTGTGGACGGAAGCCGATAATATCCGGCGCTATTACGAAAAATATCCTGATTCGCTGCGCGCGATGGAGCAGAGGCTTGGGTATCGCGTGCGTCCGTCGATCATCTGGCAGAGAAAACGTTATGACACGATGGAGTTGATTGTGGGCGTCGTTAATGATGGAGTGGCGGGCGTGCCGGGGATTCTGGGTGTGTACGCCGAGACTGCCGACGGGCGAGTTAAAGTTGGCGGCAATCTTGATGCGGGACAACCGTTCGCCGGCAAATTGCGCCAGGCCTCGATCATTCTCCCGAAGAATATGGATGGGCAGCAGATGATTCTGCGGGCGGAAATTGAGGTCAAGGGGGTGCGGAGGCCCGTGCGCTGGGCTTGTCACGAGCGAACTAACGCTGATGGTTCGCTGACGATTCGTCTTAAGAAGGGCAGCGATCCGGACTGGAAAAAGGGAGTATAAGTATTTCCGTTCGACCGAGCCGACCGCCAAAAAAGATTCTCGAAAGGGCTTAACTATGGGACTGGGGCAGGGTTCGGTCTGGACGTCGGTGATTTGTCGGCGTGCGAATCTGCGGCGAGTACTAGGCGCGGCCCTCGCGTTTGTGCTGGTTGCGCTTTCTGTGGCAACCGCGGACGACAAGCCCCAGGCCGGCTTCGACAAGCAGCGACTCGGCAAAATTCAGCAGCGAATGCAGGAGTATGTCAACGCCGGAGAAGCCGTTGGGATTGTGACCATGGTGTTGCGAGGCGGCGAGGTCGTGCAGGAGACGGCAGTGGGGATGCAGAACATCGAAGACAAACGTCCGATGCGCCAGGATTCGATCTTTCAGATCATGTCGATGACCAAGCCGATTACCGCGGTCGGGATCATGATGCTGTGCGAGGAAGGCAAGATCAATCTTTACGACGAAGTGCAAACTTACCTGCCTGAGTTTCGTGACCAGATGGTTAATGTGAACGGATGGCCGAAGAAGCCCTTGCGGCCGATCCGCATCGGCGACCTGCTCTCGCATACATCCGGAATGCGCCAGATGCCTGAGGGCGACATGAAGGACATTCACTGGAAAATGGATCACACGCTGGCGGAAGCGGTCGCCTCATTCGCAAAGGAACCTCTCGAATTCGAGCCGGGCACGAAATGGCTTTACAGCAACACGGGATTCGCGACGCTGGGCCGCATCATCGAGGTTGTTTCTGGGCAATCCTACGAGAGCTTCATTCAAAGCCGGATACTGCAGCCGCTGCAGATGAAGGATACGTTCTTCTATCCGCCTGCCGACAAATTGGATCGGATCGCGATCGTGTATATGCCTAAAGATGGGAAGATGATTCGCGGCGGAGCTCAGATACTGGGCGGCGACCCCGGGGCATTCCGCAAGGGCTCGAAATATCCTGGGCCGGAATACGGGCTGTTCTCGACCGCAGAGGACATCTCGCATTTCTGCCAGATGATTCTGAATCACGGAACCTGGAAGGGAACTCGCTTTCTTTCTCGCGCGACCATTGAAGCGATGCGGCAAGTGCAAACTTCGGGCATGGAAGCGGGCTGGTATCCCGGAGCTGACTACGGGCTGGCTTGGGAAATCGTCAGCCGGCCCACCGGAGTTTTGGGACTGCTTCCGCTCGGAACGTTCGGCCACGGGGGAGCTTTCGGAACGCAGGAATGGATCTTCCCGTCTCGCGACATGATCACTGTCTTTATGGTGGCTTGCGAAGGGGAATGTTCGGAGCGCCCGCAGCGCGCGTTCCAGGAAATGGTTGTCTCCAGCCTAGAGCAGGAATAAATAAGTAAAAGTTCAGCGGAAATTTAGTAGTGCAGTTTGGCTTACGCGTTAGCCTGGTTGAGAGGGAGATCCTTCGCTACGCCTGAAAGACGGCTCCGCTCAGGATGACAGTCGTCATGCAATTCTCAAACTGCACGACTACCGAAAATTGTCGACCAGCATGGTCTGGCCTTGTTCCTGGCCGGGCTGATCGAAGGCGACGGTGCGGCCGTCGGAAGTGGCGCCGAGCCAGAAGGGAACGCGGTCGAGTACGGCGATGGTGGTGGTGCGGCGGTGGTCGAAATCGAACAAGCTTAGTACGGCGCGGTGACCGAGCGACGGGCCCACAAAAAGAATTCCTGAGTCCACGACTTGCCAACTGGCCCAGGTGCCGGGGCGCACCAGAGGCAAGGGCGTCTCGGCTCCGCCGTCGACGGGGACCTGCCAGATTTCCGGCTCGGGCGCTGAGTTCTTGGCGTAGAAGAGGAGCTTTCCGTCGGGCGACTCGAGAGCGGCGTGTCCGCCTTGGTGCGTTACCTGGACGGGCGAACCGCCTGCGGCGGGCACTTTCCAGACTTGAACATCGCCGGAGCGGTTGGAGGCGAAGTAGATCCATTTTCCATCGCGCGACCAGCTGGGGACTTCGCTCTCGTGAGTATCTGGTGTAAGGATCTGGGGCGCGCCGCCACGCAGGTTGATGCGTACGACTTTGCTACCACCTTCATGGCGGTTCACATCGAAGACGATGGACTGGCTGTCGGGCGACCAGCGCGGCGTGCCGGCGCCTCCAACCGCAGTCAACTGGAAGGGGTGGCTGCCATCGCGGTTGCTGACCCAGATTTCCATGGTTCCGGAGCGATCGGACATGTAGGCGAGTTTCTGGCCGTCGGGAGAAAACTGCGGAGCTGGGCCCTGATCGGTGTCGCTGGTGGAGGAGACGAGCAGGTGCGGCTGCTTGTCGGGTGCGGCCAAATCCATTTGCCAGACGCTGAGGCTGCGGGTGATGCGCTCGTAGGCGAAGCGATATCCGCGATGCGAGACTGCGGGATCCCAGGCGGGGGAGCCGGCCTCGCCGATTTGCACGATGGAGTCGGGGGCGTCGAGCGAGGCTCGCCAGAGCGCGGGATGACCGCTGCGGCTGGAGGCGAAAATGACCGAGCGTCCGTCCGACGACCACTGCGGCGGGCTAGCGATTTTGCCGGGCTCGGAAAGAACGTGCGACTCGGCGCCGCCCGTGGTTGATGCGACCGAGGCTGATGTGACCCAGATTTCGTCGGGGCGTCCGATTTCGCGGTTGCGCACAAATAGAATTTTCTGGCCGTCCGCGGAAAAGGCCGGGCCCCAATCTTCTGCCATGGGCGGCGGCGCGCTTATGCGGTGCACGGCGGAAGTGTCGAGGGCAAGCAGATAGATGCCGGTGGGTCCGGCGAAAGCGATGGATTTGCCATCGGGGGACCAGTCGAGTTCTCCGTGTTGGGGAACGACGCCCGCGGTATTGAGTTGGCGCTCGCCAATGGACGTGGGGGTCAGCGAGAACGTTGCTGTGGTTGCTTTTAGTCTCAGCGCGCTTTCATCGTTGCGTTTTTGTTCTGCGCCGGCGTCGGCGGGTACGACGTAGATGCTGAACTGTTTATTGGCGAAGCGGGAGAACGCGATCGAACGGCCATCCGGCGACCACACAGGGCAGCAATCCTCGTCATCGGTTAATTGCAGAAACTGATCGCTGCCGATGCTGGTTACGAAGATGCCTTTTGCACCATCGCGAGTGAAGGCTACGGAATTTCCGTCGGGGGAAAACGCGGGCTCGAGGGTTCCGGCGATGGTGGTGAGCGGGCGGGTACGCTCGACTGGCGGACGGGTCGCGAGGTTGGCGCCGCTTCCAGATACCGTTTTGATCAGGAAAATGCAGACCAGGAGCAGGGCCAGCATTCCGGTTCCTACCAAATAGCGCTGCCACGGGATGGGGTGAGAGGCTGCCAATTCACTTTCAGTCACAATGGACGTCAGGGGCGAGTCTGCTGGTGGCGCAGGAATCTCGGCAGGCGGCAGGGGCTGAGGGGCTATGGCGGCGACTGCCGGGTTTGCATCCGTTGTTTTTGCCTGCGTTGTTATTGCGTTCGTTGGTTTTGCATTCGTGGGTTTCGTATTCACCCAGTCGATGGTTGCTACGAAGCGATAGCCGCGGCGGGGCAGGGTCTCGACGTAACGCGGTGCTTCTGCCAAGTCGCCGAGGGCGGCGCGGAGTTTGTTCACGGCTGCGTTCAGACCGTGATTGAAATCCACGAAGGTGTCGGAGGGCCACAGGCGCTGGCGCAATTCCTCGCGGGTCACCAGTTCTCCAGGCCGGCTTAGGAGGACGGCGAGGATTTCGAAGGGCTGGCCCACTAGCTTCAGGCGGGTGCCGAATTTCCATAGCTCGTGAGTGTGCAGGTCGACTTCGAAGGGACCGAAGCGCGCGCGATGGGAATCATTGGCGGTCATTTGTGCTTGCTGGCGATTTTACTCGTTCTTCATGAATACGTTCGAGGAGTCTCTTCAGTTCCATAGACGGCACAGTAAGTCTTTTGTCATCAGGTCATTAATGGATGAGGTGCCGAGCCTTGAGGAAATGACCGTCACGGTACCTTCAAAGAACTCAGCTTGCATTGCGGTATCGGCGATCCGGCGTCAAGTTGGGCCTGTGCTCCGGAGGGTCAGGATTCCGGATTCTCGGAGCCGGGAGGGATACCGTGAGAGGAATGAGTATTCGAAGCAAGTTGGTAGTCAGGGTTGTGATCGCGATGGTGGGGGTGTTGGTCGGTGAGATCGCGTGGGGACAACCAGTTCAGCAAGAACAGGAACAATGCAGTCTGGCGGTGGTGTCGCGGCTGGTGGGAAATCACGAGCCGGTGTGTACCAGCGACGTGGTCGAGGAGATGGCGCGGCGCGGGCATCGGTTCGAACAAAACCAGCTGGGGATCGCGTCGGTACTGGCCATCGGGCCTGACTATAGCCCACAGGAGGCGTTGGCATGGTTTGAGAAGGCGGCGCAGCGGGGATACGCTCCGGCCGAAGTGAATCTGGCGGTGATGTACATCAACGGGTGGGGGACGGCCGTCAACCACGGGAAGGCGCTGAACTGGCTGCAGGCTGCGGCGGCGCAGCACTTCGCGCGTGCGTATTACAACCTGGGGATTATGTATCTTGATGGAGAGGGTGTGCGTCAGGACAATGCCGAGGCGTTGCGTTGGTTTCAGAAAGGCGCCGAGGGCGGCGACAGCAGCGCTCAGACTAACCTTGGTTACATGTACGACCAGGGACTTGCCTGTGATCGCAATGCGGCTACGGCGGCTGCGTGGTATCGCAAGGCGGCGGAGGCGGGGAATCCGCTGGGCGAAAACAATCTTGCCGATATGTATTTGCGCGGCCAAGGCGTGGCCCAGGACGATGCCGCGGCCTTCGTATGGTTTCAAAAAGCGGCGCAGCAGGGGCACACGGGGGCGCAGATCAAGCTCGGATATTTGTATGCCGAAGGGCGCGGAACCAAGAAGGATCCGGAGAAGGCATATTCGTGGATCAGCGCGGCGGCGATGGCGGGAGATGGGCGAGGGCGGGATTTGCTGCATTCTCTGGAATCGGTTTTGAGCGCGGAGCAGATTGCGGAAGCGCGGGAGAGAGCGGGTAAGTTGAGGCAGCAGGAGACGCAGTTATCGGCCAAGGCGTTTGCGCAGTGAGCGGGGCTAAACGGTGCGGACTTGCTTCCGATGCGATGTCAGGGGTGGGGTTTTTTCAGCAGAGGATTTTCAGCAGAGCGAGAGTTGCGGGATCGAGTTCGCCCGAGGAATATTTCTGCAGAAGGTCGAGGAATTCGCGATTCTCGGCTGTTGCGTGGGCGAACAGAGTCATCGAAGAACGGAACTTGAGATCGTCGGGCGAGCCGAAGATTTCGTGAAGCGAGCGGCCGTCAACGAGGTTCACGAGTTGCGCGCACTCTCTGAGCCTGGGACCGAGAACTGGGTGCTGCAAATAAGCTCGGGCTTCGTCGAGGGAGGAAATTGCGAACCACTCTGCGGTCGCGCTGTGCCCCAGCCCTTTGATCTGGGGAAAGATGTACCACATCCAGTGGGTTCGCTTGCGTCCGGCGCGGAGTTCGGCGCATACGTCGGCGTAGTCTTCCTGCTGTGCTTCGAGGAAGCGCTGGAGATTGTAGGGATCCGAGGAGGGATTCGACGGGACCATAGTGGGCTCGCCGCTGCGAGCATTGGCGTTCGAGGGAGCCGCGACAATTGTAGCCCTTGTCGCGTTGGCCTCGCAGGATAGGGCGAAGATCTTTAACCCCTAAGGGCACGAAGGTCCACGAGAGAAACCTGCATGGCGAAGTTCTAACCACGGCCGAGAAATCGTGGCGGTGCTAATTCACTGTTTGCGTTAGCTCGACTGCGCTTGTGGTGAAGTTTGCATTCCCGTTATAGGTTGCCGTGATGGTGTCGGTTCCTGAGGGCAGTGTTGAGGTTGTGAATTTTGCGACGCCCGCGCCCAGATTCACCGTTTTCAGGGTTGTGGTTCCGTTCGTGAATGTAACCGATCCGGTCACCGTGCCGCCGAACTGTCCGGCGACGGTCGCGGTAAAGGTTACCGAGTTGCCGTGGTTCGACGGGTTCAGCGACGAAATGAGGGTGATGGTGGTGCTGGCCTGGTTCACGACCTGACTCAGCGGCGCGGACGTGCTGGTCAGGAACGAACCGAAGCCCAGATACTGCGCCGTAATCATCGCCGTGCCGACTGTTAATTTTGTGGTGGTGTAGGCGGCTACGCCGTTGTTCAGGGTAACCGTTCCCAGCTTCGTGGCACCGTTGAAAAATGCAACCGCACCCGTGGGAGTGCCGATGAATTGCGGGGCCACAGTTGCCGTGAAGGTTACGGACTGTGGGTAGGCTGACGGGTTCTGTGACGAGGTCAGCGTGGTTGTGGTGGTGGCGTGGACGACGAGCTGATCGAACGGCTTTGAAGTGCTGGTGGCGAAGTTGGCGTCGCCGGGATAAACCGCCTTGATGGCTTGCGTGCCCTTGGGAAGAGTCGAGTCAGAGAAGGTTGCGACTCCGCCGCTCAGGGTTCCGGTTCCCAGTATTTTTGTGCCTTGCGCGAAGGTGATGGTCTCTCCGTTAGGCGGGGCACCAATGCTGGAGCTGACGGTCGCCGAGAAGAGCACGGTCTGGCCATAACTGGATTGAGTGGGCAAAGAAGAGGTGACCACAGTTGTGGTGGTTGCTTGCACGAATTGGTTGAGCGGCGACGAAGTGCTGGCAGTGAAGGTGGAACTGCCGCCGTAGACCGCGGTGATGCTGTCGGAGCCCGGAGGCAGGGCCTGGGTTATGAAGGTGACGGTGCCGGCGGTGAGCGGCTTCTTGCCGAGCACGGTCGCGCCGTTCTGGAAGGTAACGGTCCCTGCCGGGATGCCGCTGCCGGACTGCGGTATAACAGTCGCGGTGAACGTGACAGATTTCCCTTGAATCGACGGATTCGCCGACGAAGTGAGTGCGGTGGTGGTGCCGGCCGGGGTTCCGGTCAATCCAAAGATTTGCAATTGCTGGTTGCTGGCCACGAAGACCAGACCGTTGGCCACGACAGGAACGAGGTTCGCGTTGCCCCCCATGTTTGGCCAATTGCCGGCAGGGGATGAGAACAAGTTCGTCATTGCTCCGCCGCCCGAGTCCGGATTAAAGGCGTAAAGAGAAATGGGTGCGCCATTGTTGCTGGTCGTAGGACGCGACAGGGCCCAGATGATTGGGTTGGAAGTGCCGTTGGAGGAAATTGAGGTAAAGAAACCGGGATCTTGCCCGTTGGATATTGAACCGCTGGTGGTATTGGTCAACGATACCTGGGGCACGGTGGCTAGTTTCCAGACCTGGATGGTTGAGTTGCCGCTGCTGACGACTCGGCCCACGCCGTCGGAATCGACGAAATAAGATTCACCGCACCAGCAGCCACCGATCGAGTAAGTGGCAATCACGTTGTTCCTGGTGGTGGAGTAACCGCCGAGGTTGTCCTCGTCCATGAGATACATGTTGCCGTCTTTGCCGGCTGCGACCGCGAGTTGGTAGGTCAGTCCGGGCTGGTCGGGCAAGACGAGCGCACCGCCGGACCCGAAGTCGGCGTCTCCTTTATCCAGTGAGCTTTGATTCATCGGGGTGAAGAGATCGGATACTGTGCCCAACGTGGATGGGACCTTGACCACGCTTTCCTGGATGTTGGTGATGCCGTCGTAGGTTGCGCCGGAAGGATCGGAGTTGCCGGTCACAAACAGGACATTGCCGGAATCGTCGGCGGCAGGGGCGTAGCCCGACATCCAGATGGACGACAAGAAAAAGTTGTGGGGGCCGCTTACCTGGCGATCGTTGAGATTGTTGGCAGGAAAGGGCGTGAGCGATCCCGCGGTCCAGCCCAGGAGCCATCCGCGGGAAAGGTTGGCAGAGTAATCGCAGAAGCTGCCGAATCCGGCATAAACGCTGCCGTTGGCCAGGAGCAGGCCGGGACGCTGGCGCTGATACTTGGCGTTAAAGTTAAACGTGGAACCATCCGCCAAGGGGTGCGAAGCGGTCACTAGCTGCGGCGTCACTTTGTCGGTCAGGCTTCCGAGGGCGAGGGCGTGCAGGCGGTAGGCAGGGCCGGTTGTGTCCTGCGTGTAAATCATGACGTACAGGGTGTTGCTGGAGAGATCGATCACCGGCGTGCCGTTGATGCCGACGTTCGGACCGTTGTTATTGCATCCCAAGGGACTGGAGACGGGCGTGCCGAAATTGGCGGTCAACAGCACGGTGCCGGTGTGGATGTCGATGGCGTATATGGAATTGTTTTCAGTGGCCACGTAGACCACATCGTGGGTGCCGACAGAATTTCCGGCGGTGATCATCACGCCGGGGACGACCAGGGGTTGGGCGTCGACCTGATCATCAAGGATTATGTTCTGCAGGAGGCCGAAGGTCGCAGCTCCTACGTTGGCGGGGGTGAGCACGGACTCGGTTTTGTTCCATCCGGTGCGGTTGTTGTCATTGTGATAGGTCGTGACTGCGGTTTGGGCGGCCACGAATGCGCTTGCAGCCAGGAAAGCGACAAACGCGACGGCGAGCCCGGCCGGGCGGGCGATGGAGTAATTCCCGCTGCATTTTGCTGACATAGTTCTGCCCCTTGAAGTTCGGAAACGTAGTTCCAGCCGCGAAAACCGCGCCGGGTAGGGGAGGAAGCCAGCCTTCGGCTCAAAAGCTCGGTGAGTATACACGAGCCTTGTTTTCTTTCGACAGCGCGGCAATATTAATTTTTCGCGCAGGGGGCATGTGGCTTAGGGGTTGCAACCTGTGCGGGTAACCTTGCGGCGCGGAATAGGTGTTACTTCAGTTCGGCCTAATCGGAATTAAGCGAACAGATTGAACGAGATAGACGATATCATCCGGGGGTGGGGTGCCCAAAAATCGCGCGCGGGCTCGCTTTCCTGCTGCTAGCGATGGGGTCCGTCTGGGCGCAGGAATACGGTTTCAGAACCTTCGGGACCGCCGAAGGGCTGAACAACCTGGCGGTGCGGCAAGTCTACCAGGACCGCGGCGGCTTCATTTGGGTGAGCACGGAGAACGGAATTTTCCGGTACGACGGGGATCGTTTTGAGTCGTTCGGACCGGCGCAGGGGATTCCGGTGTCTTCGATTGCGGCATTTGGAGAAGCGCCCGACGGCTCTCTGCTGGCCGGCGGAGGTTTTGGGCTGTACCGCCTGCGGGGCAACCACTTCGACAAAGTTCCAGTCAGTTTCAAAACAATCAGTCCATCGCAAGGCATCGAGTCAGACGGGAAAGGGCACACTTTTCTCGGGACCGAATCTGGCCTGGTGGAACTCGAATCCACCGCGGGGCGGGCTGAGTTTGCCGAGCACAAATTTCCCCAAGCGCCGGGAACCTCCGGGCCAGGTGTGGATGGGGTTCTGGTGGATGGCGACGTCGTCTGGTACGGATGCGGAGAAGAACTATGCCGCATGGATCACGATGGGACTCAAGTCTTTGGACGGGAAAGCGGACTTTCGAATCATCGCTTGATGGTGGTGCTGGAAGATCGCCAGGGCAATCTTTGGGTGCGACAGAGGAATGCGGGAGTGTTGGTGCGGCTGGCGGGGCAAACCAAGTTCGGAAGACCCTCCTGAGCTTGATTTCAGCCACTGTGATTGGCCGGCCAGGGGTGGATGGCGACGGGCGGATTCTGCTGCCCACGCCGGATGGATTACTGATCGGCGAAGGGAAAGGCTGGCAGAAGATTGATCGGTCGGTCGGTCTGCGGGGAGCCGTTTATTCAGTGTTCGAGGACCGGCAACACTCGCTGTGGATCGGGCTGGCGGGGCGGGGATTGGCGCAGTGGCGAGGCTATCACGAATGGAAAAGCTACTCGACGGCGAGCGGTCTGGCGAGCGACATTGTGTACGAGATCCAGCCGCAGGGCGCCGGGACGCTTTGGGTTGGCACCGAGGGAGGGTTGCTGCGCGGTGAGCGCGGAGCGTCGGGCATCCAGTGGAAGAAGATCGCGGGACTGGATGGGTTCCCGGTGCACAGTGTTCGGTTGGGGCGGGACGGGGATTTGTGGGTTGGGACCGAGGCGCACGGGGCGGCTCGGCTGCATGTGCGGACGGGCGCGGTGGAGCGGTTTGGCGAGGCGCAGGGCCTCGTGGGCAAGTCGCCGTATACGTTGCGCTTCGATCATCAGCAGAGGCTCTGGGCCGCGACGGAGGCCGGGTTGTTCGTGGCTACGGCGCCGTACCAAAGATTTTCCCGCGTTGCCGAAGTGCCGCCGAACCAGATTTGGGCTGTGGCTGAGGGCAGCGACGGCAGCCTATGGGCGGGCGGCACCGACGGGCTTTTTGTGAACGCGAACGGGCGGTGGAAGAATTTCGGTCGCGAAAACGGATTAAGCAATCAGGAAGTGCTGGCGCTGGGCGCGGGAGTGAATGGGGAGATATGGGTCGGCTATCGTTTCGGGGGCGGGATTGACCGCGTTGCTTTGCAGGCGAGCGGTTTGGCGGTGGAGAAGGGGGTGCAGAGACCGGGCAGCGATGGACTGGTTTACTTCCTCGAATTTGATGCCTCGGGACGGTTGTGGGCAGGGACAGAGCGAGGCGTGGACATGTGGAATGGTTCGCGCTGGAGCCACTACGACACCAGCGACGGCCTGGCCTGGAACGACTGCGATCTGAACGGGTTCGCTGAAGAGTCGGACGGGACCGTCTGGATCGGAACCAGCGGAGGACTTTCGCAATTCAAACCGCGTCCCCAGCCTCTGCCGGAAGTACCGATCGAAGTGGTTTTTACCAAGCTGGTGATGGGCGGACGCGATATCTCGGGGCAGAGCGATCCGTCGTTCAACGTGCGCGCGAACTCCCTGATCGCCCGCTATTCGGCGCTGAATATTTCCAATGACGACCGGATTCTGTTTCGCTACCAGCTCAAGGGCGCGAACCCGGGTTGGACGGAGACGACGCAGAGAGAATTGCAGTTTGCCGAACTGGCGCCCGGAGCTTATCAGCTGGAGGTAGAGGCGCAGGGCGAAGATGGCGTGTGGAGCGAGAGGAAAGCGCAGTTCGGGTTCAAGATCCTGACGCCGTGGTATGCGTCGTGGTGGTTTTTCTGCATGTGCGGGCTGGCGCCGGTGCTGGTGGCGGGAGCGGTAGTGCGGTTGCGCATTCGAAGCGGGCGAAGACGGGAACGCGAACTGCAACAGCTGAAGGCCGCGCATGATGAAATCACGAATCTGGCGTTCTTCGATCCGTTGACCGGCCTGCCGAATCGGAGGCTGCTGTTGGACCGGCTGCGGCAGACTTTGGCGGCCAGCATACGGAGTAAGCGCAAGCGAGCGCTGCTGTTCGTCGATCTGGATGATTTCAAGACGTTGAACGACACGCTGGGCCATCACATTGGCGACCTGCTGTTGCAGGAGGTTGCGCGGCGGATTGTGGCCAGCATCCGCGAAACCGATACGGTCGCGCGATTGGGCGGAGATGAATTTGTGGTGTTGCTGCAAGACTTGAGCGAATTGGCAGAGGACGCTGGGGCTGAGGCGAAATCCGTTGCGGAGAAGATTCTCACGACGCTTCACGAGCCTTACATGCTCGATGGTCGCGAATGCCGGAGTAGTTCGAGCATCGGGATCACGGTATTCGGGAACCCGCAGGACAACACGAACGAAGTATTGCAGCAGGCCGATATTGCGATGTACCAGGCGAAGGCGGCGGGGCGCAATACGCTGCATTTTTTTGCTCCATCCCTGCAGGCTGCGGTGAATGCGCGGGCAGCGATGGAGGAAGACCTGCGCCAGGCGATCAAGACGCGCGATTTCCGGCTCTATTATCAAGCGCAGGTGGATGGCGACGTGTTGACCGGGGCCGAGGCGCTGTTGCGCTGGAAGCATCCCAGGCGCGGGTATTTGCCGCCCGACGAATTCATTCCATTGGCGGAGCAGACGGGGCTGATCCTTACGTTGGGAGCCTGGGTGCTCGAAACTGCTTGCAAACAGATCGCCGCATGGGCGCAGCACAAGAAAACAGCCCATCTGACGGTGGCAGTGAACATCAGCGCGCGGCAGTTGCTGAGCCCGGATTTTGTGCGAAACGTCTTGACGACATTGGAGCGCACAGGAGCGAATCCAAAGAAACTGAAGCTGGAACTCACCGAGAGTATGTTCGTGAATGATCTGGAGGACGTGGTCGCCAAGATGACGGAGCTCAAGGCTCAGGGGTTGAGATTCTCGCTCGACGATTTTGGCATGGGATATTCGTCGCTGGCTTACCTGAGGCGTTTGCCGCTGGACCAGTTGAAGATTGACCAGGAATTTGTGCGCGAGATTCTGGTGGACGGAAGCAGCGCCGCTATCGCTGAGAGCATTATCTCGTTGAGCAGAGCCATGGGTTTGTCCGTGATTGCCGAGGGCGTGGAAACGGAAGGGCAGCGCGAGTTTCTGGCGCGGCTGGGCTGCAATTCGTTCCAGGGCTTCCTGGTGAGCGGGCCGGTGCCGCTGGAAGAGTTCGAAATGTTGTTGCCGACCTTGGCCAAGAGCGCCGCGCAGAATCAGCAGTAAGCGGTCCGAATTGCTCGCTGAGGACTACGCTCCTGCAAAACCACCTTCCTGAAACCAGCAAACTCACTGCGATTACGATTTAGGAATCACCAGCGCAGTGATGCTGTAACGCGGCACGACCACCGTGAAGGTGCCACCCAGGCCGTCAACCGGCGCTTCCGTAATGCTCGTGCCGGCATCGCCGCCTGGCTTGCCCCAGTCGTAGCGCGTTCCTTTGGTGGCGAAGTTGTAGCCGTCGACGGTGACCGTAGCTGTGATGGACTGAACGGGGTCTTTGTTGATGAGCATGAGGCCGAGTCCGCCATCGCGGCGCTTGACTGCGTGAACCGACAAGCGGTCGAGTGGCGTGCTGGCAGTTACGAACGTATCGCCGACATGCGCCATCTGATGAAAGAGTTTGAGGCCGAAGTAGGCCGGTTGGAGCTGGTTGTTGTTATCCAGCAGAAGCGGGCTCGCGGCATGGATGGGCGCCCACTCCACGGTATAGACGCCGTTTTCGACCATGGTTGCAGTCGCGTCGGCGACATACAGGCCGTGGACTACCGGGTTCTTCGGCGGCAGCCAGGGCATGATGCCGATGTTGGTGATGGCCAAGGGCGGCGCGTGCCCCGCGGGACAGAACTTCTTGTATTTTTCCCGCAGGTCTACCACCAGGAAAGCGTAGTCATGTTGCAGGGCATTCACGCTGAAATATTTCGTCTGGTCCAAGGGATCTCTGGCGCCGCGGAGCAGGTCGTCCTCGTCGATATTGATGTTGAAGTCGGGCGGAGCACCTTTGCCTTCAAAGAGCGAGAGAGCGCCAAAATCCATGCTGGCGCAGGCAGCCTTGAGAACTGCGGAGTTCCAGCCTTTTCCCATGGGATTGGGGCTGTTGTCGCCGGTGGTAGTGACGGGCAGGGTCAGTGAGGCGCCGACCAGGATGGTGGGATCGACTGCCTTCATCGCCTTGGCGAATTCTACGACGGCTGCTCCATACACTTGCGGGCCGACTTTGGAGTTCTCGGAGTGATGGCCCCAATCTTTTGACGTTGCGACCGGTCCGAGGTGAAGGTCGGGTTCGGGAGAGCCGCTCTCATGGTATTTACCGGAGTTATCGGCGTCGGAGCCGAGGGTGTGAGCCTGGCCGTAGTAGCCGTTGTTCCAGGGCTCGAAGCCGACGGTCCAGAGGAGAATGCCCATGGGTTCGGGATGGCCGATGCGCAGGGCGTTAAAGCCGTCGTCAGTGGGCAAGGGAGTGGCGGCGCGCAGGCTGGCCCAGTAGCCGACGGTCTTCCAGTCGTTGCCTTTGGAGTCTTTGCCGATGGCTTGGGTGTTGGAGGGTTTGCCGTTGGTGTAGGCGACCCAGGCCGCGGCTTCCGCCGGTTCGCCGGGGCCGTTGCCATCGAGGTTGCTGCCATAGTTGACGGTGATCAGGGCGGTTCCGAGTTTGTCGATCACGGGAGCGATGGCGGGAAATTTTCTTTCGGGCGCGAAGGCCGGCGCGCGGTCGTTGGTATAGGGATTAGTAATTGCCCCGGTAGACCAGTGGTACAGCGCGTCGATGCCGTTGTTGCCAGGAAAGCGCAGGCTGGTGACGCCGGCATCCTGCAGCAGTTTCAGGGTTGGAGCATCGAAGGCTTTGGGGTCCCAACGATCCCCGGCCACGCCTATCGAGGTGGTGTAGAGCACGGCTTGTCCCTTGGTTGGATCCACGTGTACGGTCGTTTTAAGCTGAGCGTGGGCGGGCGCGGCAGCAGCCGACAGGATCATCCCGAGAAGGAGGGCGGAAGCGGATCGAATGTGGAAGCGTCGGAGTCGCTGGTTCCAGTCGAACTGGTTCCGGTCGGGCCGGGGAAGAGGACGAAGGAGATCAACAGCCGACAAGTGGAATGGCAAGAACATTGAGGGGGCTCCCCACCGCAGTATTGGCGAAAACACAAAACAATACGCTTCTGTAGAGAGCATTGAAAGAGAAATAGAGAAATATTGTTAGGTCCGGGAGTTGTTGGAGGACTCCTGAAGAGTCAGTTCAATCGGAGGGTCGGCGTCAAGATAAACGCTAACAGTTTCCGCTAACCGATTGACCACAAACGGTTCCGGTGATGTTGCAAGTGGTTGCAGAGGTGATCGTGCTGCTCACCTTGAGCTGACAGGTTCCTGAGGGCTTGGGGCCGTAGGAGATGTCTCCCGTTTCTGCGAAAGTGATGGGATAGGCCGGGGCGAACCCGGTGAAGTTGATTTGGCTGTCAACGGTGACGCTGGGGTCGCCGTTAATCACGAGATTGGAGACGGAACAGCTTGTGGGTGTGACCGTGATGGCGGTCTGGATGGAACCGCCGCCGTTCGAGTTCAAGGTGCCGTTGACATCGCCGGCTACCGAAATCGTTCCACCTGCGGAACAGGGGACGGTGTCGGAGATGGGGAAATTGCAGTTTTCTCCAGTCGCGGTCACGGTGCAGGGAGACGACTGATCGGAATGGAGGTTGCTGACGACGGTGGCAAGACTGGGATGAGCCCCGTTATCCGAAACGGCGTTGGAGGCGATGGCAGTAACAAGAGCCTGATCCAGAGCGAGCGAGATTTCTTGCGTGACTGCCTGAGCCTGGGACTGAGAGAGGTTGTTGCTGCTGGAGCTTCCGCATCCGGCGGACAAAATGAACAGCGTGGCGACAACTATGATCGCGCAGAAGAGCGCAGTATTCTTCACCTGAATCTGCACACGATTCTTCAGACGAAACACGGGAACCTCCTACGGACTGGAAATTTTCCTGGGTGACCTCGAAGACGGCACAATTGTACGCCGAGCGTAATTTAGCTTGCGAACCCTCGGGTGGGTAACTGTTGCAGTTTTAGAACTGTAACAATTACTGTGCGGGTCGGACTTTCGTTCGGTCCAGGAGGGCTCGGAATGGGGACTGCAGGTGAAGCTATCAGTTTGGTGCAACCCAACGGGCGAGATGCCTATCTAAGCGAGGTATGTGGTTGAAGTTACCGTGGTCACGCGGGCTACTTGTTTGCGCGGGCTGAGTTTTGTATGGTAGAAGGAAGGTGGTTCTGTAAACTTGACGATGCTCCAGCTGACTCAACTCGAGAATCGATGGCGCAGGAACTGCGCCGCGATGGTGGTTTTGGTCGCCGTTTCTTTGCTGGTACTGAGCGTCGCAACGCGCTATTGTTCTTCGCAGAGGTCTTCAGCTTATTCCGTAAAAGCCTTTCACAGACATTCGTCGCCGGAACCGGGCCGGCAGCACCTGACGAAGAGCGCCGGGGACTGGATTCCTCGGGTCGTTGCGACTACCGTCCTCGAAGCGCCAACCTCATATCCGCGCGTTGCGCCCGCTGGTGCTCCCATGCCGAGCGTTCTTCTCGAACTGAGTTTGTATAACCGCCCTCCGCCATCCTGCTGACCCTTTTCTGCTGTAAATCTTGAATTACAAAGAATGAACACTGCCCTCATGTGTTGATTGAGGGTTTCTGGCTGTCCCTATTTTTGGCGGGGGATCCGGGCGAGCTGCAATGAAGCGACAAAATCCAGGTGGGTGGGAATTCGATTTCTGAAAGGAAGACATACATGGCCGCAGCCTGGTTGACGGACGAAGAGCTGGATGATCTTCGCCGGTTTGACACGTGCATGGTCGCGAACGCGGTTGAAGCTTTTAACGTTCGACTGCACAATACCGGGTTTACCGACGCGAGCATTCGGTGCATGTTCGAGGATGCGCCGCCGATGGTGGGATATGCGGTCACGGCCCGGCTGAGCAGTGGAGAGCCACCCATGGTGGGCCACAATTTTCGTGACCGGGCGGATTTCTGGAACGCGATTCTGAAGATTCCGGCGCCGCGTGTGCTGGTTCTGGAGGACGAGGACGATCCTCCAGGGCGGGGCGCGTTTGTGGGAGATATGCATGCGGCCATCCTGAAGGCGCTGCACTGCATTGGGTATTTGACGAACGGGGCGGTGCGGGAGTTGCCGGCAGTGCGGGCGATGGGCGTGCGGTTGTTTGCCGGAAGTCTGGCAGTATCGCATGCTTATGCGCATATTTTCGATATCGGCTGTGTAGCGAAGGTGGGCGGGATGGAAGTGAATACGGGGGATCTGCTGCACGGCGATCGTCACGGAGTGCTCACGATCCCGAAGGAAATTGCTGCGCGAATCCCGGCGGTTGCGGCAGAACTGCAGCAGACGGAACAGAAGGTGATTGAGTTCTGCGGGTCCAGCAGTTTTTCGGTGGCGAAGCTGGGCGAAGTGATGATGAAGAAGGGTTAGGGCGGACACGGCGCCCAACGAAACTGCGGGAAGGCTGGTGCAAGACACGATGAAGGAAAACCGTACTCTCTCTATCAGGCAAATCTGCAGCCATCAGCGATCCATGAAGCGATCGATTGCGCTGGCGGGCCTAGCGATGGCGCTCGTAGCCGGCCTGTCTTCCTGCTCAGGAGATCGCAGCCGGGTTCAAGCCAGCGGCCCGACCACAACTGTGGGCGTAACCAAGGTGTTAAAAAAATCCCTGGGACGGCAAATCACGCTGTCGTCGGAGCTGGTGCCGTTTCAAGAAATCGATGTGTATGCCAAGGAATCGGGCTACGTGAAGAAACTGATGGTCGACTATGGAACGCACGTAAAAGCCGGCGAGGTGATGGCGATTCTTGAGATTCCCGAGTTAGAGGCGCAATTGCAGGAAGACCAGGCGGAAATCAAGAACGCAGCGAATCAAGTGACGCGGGCGCAGCACGAACTGGAGCGCTACCAGGCCCAGTACAAGGCGCTGCATCTCGAGTACACGCGGTTGAACGGGGTGTTCGAGAGCCAGCCCGGCATCGTTGCGCAGCAGGAAGTGGATGACGCGCAGGGGAAAGACCTGGCGGCTTCGTCGCAGGTAGACGCGGGGCAGGCGGCGCTGGAAGCCGCGCAGAGTCAGCTTTCCGTGGCCAAGGCGAAAATGGGGCACGATCAAAGTCTGTTTGATTATTCGCGGATCACAGCGCCGTTTGCCGGGATCGTGACCGAGCGCTATGCGAATCTTGGGACGCTGGTGCAGGCGGGCACGGGTTCGAGTACACAGGCAATTCCGATCGTGAAGCTTTCCGAGGATGATCTGTTCCGGCTGGTAATTCCGGTTCCAGAATCGTATGTGCGATACATCCGGGTGGGCGATCCGGTGGATGTGCATGTGCCTTCGCTTAACCGGACGTTTCCGGGGAAGGTGGCGCGGTTCTCGGTTGACGTGCAGTCCAATACGCGGACCATGCACACCGAGGTTGATGTGGCGAATCCTCAGCGAGTGTTGCTGCCCGGACTTTATGCCGATGCCGATCTTCACCTCGACCAGAAAGAAAACATCGAGTCGGTACCGGTGCAGGCCTTGAGTCATGAGGGAGATAAGACGACGGTGCTCGTGGTGAATTCTGACGGAGCGCTGGAAGAGCGGACGGTGCAGGTTGGAATCCAGACCAGCAGCGACGTGGAAATCGTTTCGGGATTGAAGGAAGGCGAGCAGGTAGTGGTGAGCGATCACAGCAGTCTGAAATCGGGGGAGAAAGTGATTCCTCAGATGATCACAATCCCCGAATATCACGAAGGGAATGGGCAATAGCGGAACGGCTTGCCGCATCAAAGTCGTCGAATGAGCGCAATGAGATGTGAACCAGGCGACGTGAACGAGTTCAGAAGCGATAGGAACGGATAGGGACTATGCCGGGATTTTCAATTCGCAATCCGTATTTCATTGTGGTGGTTTGTCTGGCGCTGCTGGTGATTGGGGCAACCAGTCTGCTGCGCATGCCAGTGGATTTGTTTCCACCGATCAATCTGCCGGAGGTGGTGGTGGCGACGTTTTATTCCGGCATGCCGCCGGAGGACGTGGAGACCGACATCACCGATCCGCTGGAGCGTTTTTTTACGCTGGCTTCCGGCGTCGATCATATGGAGTCGCGATCGCTGCTGGGAGTCAGCATCATCAAGGTGTACTTCCAGCCGGGGACGAGCCCGGATGCGGACGTGACGGAGTTGTCGAATCTGGCGCTGGCGGATTTGAAGCGGTTGCCTCCGGGGACTCTGCCGCCGGTGGTGCTGAAGTTTGACGCGTCGAGCTTGCCGGTGGCGCTGGTGACGGTGAAAGGCGAAGGGCTGAACGAAACGCAGCTGCACGACTACGCCCAGTTTCAGATTCGCAACCAGATCGCGGTGGTGCCGGGCGCGGAAATTCCGGGCGTGTTCGGCGGAACGTACCGGCAGATCATGGTGTATGTCGACCCGTATAAGTTGTCATCGCGGCAACTGAGCCCGATGGATGTGGTGAGCGCGGTCAACAACTCGAACCTGATTCTGCCCGCAGGCGACGTGAAGATGGGGCCGTACGATTATTTCGTTTACTCGAACAGCCTGGTGGACGACATGGAGCAACTGGGCAAGCTTCCGCTGAAGGTCAACGGGCATTCGTGGGTGACGGTGAACGATGTTGGCAAGGCGGAAGATTCGCACGGAATTCAGACGAATGTGGTGCGGATCGATGGGCAGAAATCGGTTTACATCCCGATCATGAAGCAGGGCGGCGACACCAACACCATCGCGGTGGTGAATGGAGTTCGCGAACTGATCAAGCACCTCTACGATATTCCGCAGCAGATGAAGACGAGCATCGTCTTTGACCAGTCGGTGTATGTGAAGGAAGCGATCAACACGGTACTGCACGAGGGCGCTCTGGGATTGATTCTGACCAGTGTGATGATTCTGATTTTTCTGGGGAGCTTTCGCGCCACGTCGGCGGTGCTGCTATCGATTCCGCTATCGGCGCTGGCGGCGTTCGTGATATTGGCGCTGATGGGCGGCACCATCAACACCATGATTCTGGGAGGAATGGCGCTGGCGTTTTCACGCGTGATCGATAATTCGGTGATCTCGCTGGAAAATATTTACCGGCACCTGGAGATGGGCGCAGCGCCCGCGGCCGCGGCGGAGTTGGGCGGCCAGGAGGTGAGCCTGGCGGTGCTGGCGGCGACGCTGGTCGGAGTCGTTAACTTTTTTCCCGTCATTTTCCTGTATGGCATAGCCAAGTTCCTGTTTTCGGCGTTGGCTCTGTCGTTTTGCCTGTCGCTGCTGGCTTCGTATGTGGTAGCGATGACGGTGATTCCGTTGTTCTGCTCGCGTTACCTGAAGGCCGTGCCGCATGCCGCGCATGAGAGCGAGGATTATGAAGTTGAACCGACCACCTCACAAAGCCAGTCCTGGATGGATCGATTCAATGCGCGATTTAACCGGAGATTCAACAAGGGGCTGGATTATTACGAGCACTGGGTGCGGCGAGCGGTGCAGCGGCCGGGGCTGACTGTTGCAGTTTTGAGCGGCGTGTTTCTGGCCAGCCTGGCGCTCTATCCGCTGCTGGGGCTGGCGTTTTTTCCGAAGACCGACGCCGGGCAGTTCACCATCAACCTGAAAGTTCCCACTGGTACGCGTCTTGAAGTGACGGACCAGTATGTAGCGAAAGTGGAAGATCTAATCCGGGGCACGGTCGAAGGCCGGGATTTGCGGAGGATCGTCTCCAATATCGGCGTGGTTCCGGATTTTTCTGCGCTCTACACCACGAATTCCGGACCGTATACGGCGACGGTGCAGGTTCAGCTGAACGAATCACACCGCCTGAGCAGTTTCGAGTACATGGACCGGGTGCAGAAAAAAATGGCCAGCCAGTTTCCCGAGATTCGGACATTTTTTTCCAGCGGGTCGATGGTTGATGCCATTCTGAACACGGGTAAGGCGGCGCCGATTGACGTGCAGGTGAGCAGCCGGAGTCTGGAGGAGATTCACGGCATCGCCGAAAACCTGGCGGGGGAGATTCGCAAGGTGCAGGGCATCGGCCAGGTATACGTGCCGCAGGATATGAACTATCCGGCTCTGCGGCTGGACGTGGACCGAGTGCATGCGGGGGAGCTGGGACTGTCGCAGAAAAACGTGGTGGACAACGTGATCACGGCACTGAATTCCGATTCCATGATCGCTCCCAATTACTGGGTCGATCGCAAGAGTGGCAACGATTATTACCTGACAGTGCAGTTCTTCGAAAAGGGGCAGGCGGCGATTCACAACATGGCGGATCTTGGGCAGATTCCGCTGCGCGACCCGAGTGCGGCCGGCACGATGAACTGCGGTCCGGCGGGATTGGGAACGGGGCAGCCGGCGTGGGCTTGCGCGGGAGCAGGCAGACCGACCACGGTGCTGAACAATGTGGTCAGCGTGAAACAGGTGCAAACTCCGACCGAAGTCGACCATTACCAGATTCAGCGCGTTGCCGACATCTATGTGACCCCTGCGGGAGAAGACCTGGGACGAGTGACCAGCGCGATTCGCGACATTTTGGCGAAGGAGAAGATTCCCGCGAATGTGCGGGTCAATCTGCGGGGGATGGTGCAGGGCATGGAAGAGTCGTTCAAGAGCTTTGCATTCGGATTCCTGATTTCGTTTGTGCTGCTTTTTCTGATTTTGACGGCGCAATTCAAGTCGTTCATCGATCCGCTGCTGATCATGCTGGCGATTCCGATGGGACTGGTGGGAGTGCTGATCATTCTGCCGCTCACCGGGAGCACGTTGAATGTGATGTCGCTGATGGGAGTGCTGATGCTGGTGGGGATTGCGGGCTCGAACAGCATTCTGATCGTCGATTTCGCGCACAATCTGGAAAAGCAGGGGCTGTCGCCGGCGGATGCGGTGATTAACGCGTGCCGGGTGCGGCTGCGGCCGATTCTGATGACGTCGCTGGCCACGATCATCGGAATGATTCCGATGGCGTTGAAATTGGGGACGGGCGCGGAACAGTATGCACCGATGGCGAAGGCGATCATCGGCGGGTTGACGTCATCGGTGGTGCTGACGATTTTCATCGTGCCGGCTGCGTATCTGCTGGTGTACGGGAAAAAGGGGCCGCAAACCGCGACGACCGTGCCGATGGAGCCCGCGGAATGAGGCAGAAACGTCCCGCGAATCTCTTAGAGGCGTGCGCGGCACATCATGTGGCACCTCAGGTAAGGAGAGGCACCCGATGACAAGGGCCAGTAAGTTATTTTTTTGCGCGATGCTGTTGTCGTGGTGGACGATTCCGGCCCAGCGCGGCTTGGCACAAAGCGCTGACCAATCAGGGCCAAGCGAAGGCTTACCCTCCACCCCGCAGCCGCAATTGACGCGGAACTCGAGCCGGATGGTCGTCGGTGCGATGGTTCAGGTGGCGCAGGCTGCCAGCGATCCTCAGGGCGGGGGATCGCAAATGGCTTCGGTCGATGGGCAAGCGGCGCCGCCGGCGCAAACACCGGGTGCACCGATACCTTTGACCCGGAGCCAGGCAGAGCAACTGGCTCTGAAGAACAATCCCCGGATCAGTGTGGGGCGGCTGCTGGCGCTGGCGCAACATCAGATCTATCGTGAAACCAGGGCAGCAGAGCTGCCCAATTTCAATGGCGCCATTACGGCCGTCGACGCGAATGAGGGCAGCCGCATCGGCGCGGGCGCGCTCAATGCTCCGCGGCTGCTGGAACACGCGGGCGCCGGCGTAACTCTGAGCCAGCTTATTACCGACTTCGGACGCACGATGAACCTGGTGTCGTACTCCAAGCTGTTGGACAAGGCGCAAAACGCCAACGCACTGGCCACTACTGAAGACATTGTGCTGGCCACGGATCAGGCCTTCTATAACGCGCTGCAGGCTCAGGCTTTGCTGAAGGTCGCGCAGCAGACGGTGAGCACGCGTGGCTCGGTGCAGCATCAGATCGACCAACTGGCGAAGAGCAAGCTGAAATCAACCCTGGATTTGTCCTTTGCCGATGTGAATCTGTCGCAAGCCAAGCTGCTGCAGCTTGACGCCCAGAACAATGTCGATTCGACCATTGCCGCGCTGACGGCGGTGCTTGGTTTCGACACGCAGGTCACCTACGAATTGACGGAAGAGCATACGCAGCTGCCCGCGCCACCGCCGGATGCGGATGTGCTGATTCGTACGGCTATGCAGCAACGACCCGATCTGCAAGCGCTCAACTACGATCAGCAGGCAACGGAAAAATTTCGGCGAGCCCAGCGCGACCTGCTCCTGCCAACGATTAGCGCGCTAGGCATCGCGGGAGCGTCTCCCGTGCGTCCGGACTGTTTTGGCGGATGTTTCCCCAACTATTTCGTTTCCAGTTGGTACGGGGCGATCGGCGTGAATATGAGCATCCCGATCTTTAATGGATTTCTTTTCAGCGCGCAGGCATCGGAAGCGAAATACCGGGCACGGGCCGCGGCGGAGAACACGCGCGATCTGCGCGACCAGGTTGTGCGCGACGTCCGCACCGCATGGCTGGCCGCGAACACAGCGTTTCAGCGGGTGGGTGTGGCCGGCGAGCTGGCCAAGGAGGCTGACCTGAGTTTGAGCCTCGCACAAGAGCGTTACCAGCTGGGGTTGGGCTCGATCGTGGAACTCAGTCAGGCACAGCTGCAGGAGACCGATGCTGCTATCGGCTATGTCAACTCTCAGTACCAATATCGGCTGGCTCTCTCAACTTTGAACTTTGAAATTGGATTGCAGCCCTAACCCCGGGGCCGGGATTGATCGGCCGAAAATCGGTTTCGAAGAGATGGGCTGAGGATCTTGCACACAGTCGGCGTGACCGATTAGCGAAAGAAAAAAGGTGACATTGCTGACCGCAGTCGGCGATGCCACCCTTTTCTTAATTCAACTTGTCAAGGAGGCTTTACGCTCCTGCTACCGCCGCTTTGACCAGCGATGCAGTCGGCAGCGGCGTCATCTCCTGCCTCGGTGATCACGCTGCTGACTATTGTTCCCCTACAAAGGCTGCGGATGCGGCGTCGGCGCTGCTGGAGGCTGCGCCCCACACGACGCTGCTGGCGGAACTGGTGGTCGAGCCCCAGACCACGCTGAAGCCGGTTGAAGTGCTGGCGCCCCACACGACTGAACTGCCCCAAACTACGGAACTGCCCGAAACGTTCGCGCCCCAAACCACGGACGAGCCCCACACCACGGAGGAGCCCCAAACCACTGACGAACCCCAGACCACGGAGGAGCCCGACGAGCCGACAGTCGAGGCGTTTCCATTGGAAAGTGTGACCGTCCCGGTCGATGCGTTGTAAACCGCGGTGGGTGAAAGTGCGGCTCCGAGCGTAGACGGCGCCACGTCGGTGTTGTTCAGGGCCGCGTTCAGATCGACATAGCCCGCGCCGACCGTGAAGAGGTCGTAGTAGGAAGTATAGGTTTGTCCAGTGGTCGGATCAGTGGCCGTCGAAGAAGTCGGGAAGTTCTTGTAGGCCGTCTTCATCAGACGAGCCTTGATCTGGTCGGGAGTCAGCGAGGGATGCTGTTGCAGCAATAAGGCCACGCCGCCGGCAACCGCCGGGGTCGCCATGCTGGTGCCGCTCAGCATGAAATAGTCGTGATTGGTGACGTTGCCGGCCACGACGTTGGATGGATATTCGGACTCGAGGGTGGCCAGGTGGTCGTCGAGTGAAACCACCAGGTTGCCAGGAGCGACGACGTCGGGCTTCACTACGTGGTCATAGGTGGTGGGGCCCTTGGAACTGTAGCTGGCGACCAGGTCGTCGGTGCGGGAGAACGTATTCATCGACTTCATCGCGCCCACGGTCAACACAAAGGGATCGTTGCCGGGAGCGGCGATGGTTCCGTAGCCGTTGCTGCCGTTGACGCTGATGCGGCCGTAGTTGCCTGCGGCGGCTACCACCACGATGCCGGCCTTCCATGCGGATTCGACGGCCTGGCAGAGAGGATCCTGCGTGTAGCTGACGGAAATGCCGCGACCGAGAGAAAGGTTGATGACTTTGATGTTGTAGGTTGACTTGAGCGAGATGGCTTCCTGAATGGCGGCGATTACGTTGCTGTCGGTGCCGTTACCGTTCACATCGAGAACGCGAAGGTCAATCATGTTCACGTTGGGAGCGACGCCGGCATAAACTCCGCTGGACCGGTAGCCGTTGCCGCCGATGATGCCGGCGACGTGGGTGCCGTGACCGTAGGTGTCATACACCAGATGGTTCATGGAGTTGTAGACAGTGGTTCCGGTGAAATCCTGGTGATAGACGACGCGCGAATAAGACTCAGTCGAATCCCAGAGGTCGGGATGATTGTCGTTGATTCCGCTGTCGATGACGGCGACGCCGATTCCGGTGCCGTTGTAGCCGGCGTTCCAGACAGGGTTGGCGTTCATGGCGGCGTTGGTGTAGTCGTCCAATCCTTTAACGGGGTGATCAAGACTGACCTGGGCAACTTCAGGGTCATTAGCAAGGGAAGCGAGCGCGCTGACCGGAATCGTGAATGCGGCACCTTGAATCAGGTGTAACTTCGACTTCAGGATTCCTCCCCTTTGTTGCATCGTGGCATAGTGCGCCGCCGTCGGGACTTCTTTGTATTGCACGATGACCCGAACGGTTTGGCTGTGCGCAGATCCCTGCTGGGCTTCGGCGAGAAAGCCGGAGAGTTCGGGAGCAATGCGGCGATTCTCGCCGCTTTGTCCGAACGCCATGCCGGCCGCCAGGAACAGCGCAATGCTTAGGCGCTTGCCCCAGGCGGCGCTATGGCGTTCGCCGCGCCCCGCAGGTTTCTGTGATTTTTGTGTGCGCACCATTGAGCCTCACCCTTTCCGTCATGGGCAGATCAAACTTCTACCCACGGAAACTGTTGCAAGGGGACTACCATCCGAATGCTCGTAAGTTGTTGTTTCTGCATGAGATTAATGAGTCTCGATCGGGCCGGGGCGGGACACTCTGTCCTGCTTCGGCGGGCGCGGGACAGGCTGTCCCGAGCAGAGATTTGGCGGGCGTGACCTCGGTTTTGCGGAACCTGGGTACCGACGTTTGGATTGCGGTTGCAAAAGCGAGGAAAAAATCATGAGTCTAGACTGCGGCGGCTTTGGCCGCGACTGGCCGCTGTAGCATTTTCGGCATGGCGGCCATGAGGCGCCGTGTGTATTCGTGGCGGGGAGTGAGCAGGACTTGTTCGGTGGTTCCGGCTTCCACGATGGTGCCTTCGTGAAGGATGGCGATGCGGTCGCAGATTCCGGCGACCGAGGCGAGATCGTGCGAGATGTAGAGGATGGCCATCCCGGAGGTGCGGTTTAATTCGCGAAATAGAGCCAGAATTTCGGATTGAGTAATCACGTCGAGGGCGCTGGTGGCCTCGTCGGCAATCAGGAGTGCGGGACGGTGCATGACGGCCATCGCGATCAGCACGCGCTGGGCCTGGCCGACGCTCATTTGCGAGGGATACTTGCGCAGGAATTCTTCGCTGGAGGGCAAACTCACGCTTTGCAACGCGGCGCGGATAGAGCTGTCACATGCGGTTGCCGGGCCGGAGGCGTGGGCCCGCCAGGCTTCTCTTAACTGGGTGCGAATCTTGAGGGCTGGATTCAGGGATGAGAGCGGGCTTTGCAGCACGAGGGCGATGTTTTTTCCGCGCAGGCCGCGCAGGTCGCGCTCGCGAAGCGCCAGCAGATCGAGGTCGTCGAACTTGATCGCCCCCTCGACTTTGGCGCGCTTGCGATCAAGCAGGCCCAGAATTGACATAGCCATGGTGCTCTTGCCCGAGCCGCTTTGGCCGACCAGTCCGAGGACTTCGCCGCGGCGGATTTCGAATTCGACTCCACGCAACACGGAGGGTTTCTCGCCGTAGCGCACGGAAAGGTGCGCGGCGAGGAGAACGTCGGGTTGGGTGCGGTAGTTCATCTTTTTATGATCCGTGTGAATCCGTGCAAATCCGCGGCAAAGAAGTTATGCCTACTTCACCGCGAGGCGCTCGACGTTCCAATAGGTCTGTGGCACCAGAATCACCGGGCTTGCGCCGTGCACGTTGGCGGCGACCGCCGACAGTGCGTTGCGATTCACCAGATAAATAAACGGCGCCTGCTCGACTGCAATTTCCTGCACGCGGTCGAAGCTCTCTTTGCGTTTCTGAGCGTCGGCGGAGGAAGCTTGCGCCCGCATCAGGCGGTCGATCTCGGCTTCCCACGGGGTTTCCGGAGATTTCTCCGAGGGATTCCACTGGTGGTTTTCCGACGAACTGAGCCACACGTTCATCTGCTCGCTGGGATCGAGGCCCACGTTGGTGAGCCCTAGCAGGATGGCCTCATAGTCGAAAGTCTGCGTCATGCGCTCGATCAGGGAAGGGAAGTCGAGCGTGACGACGTTGACATGGACGCCGATTTTCTGCAGGTCTTCCTGAATCATGGTGGCCATGCGCTCGCGATATTTGTTGCCGGAATTGGTGATGACGGAGAAGATTACTTCGTTTCCGTCTTTATCTTTCAGCGTGCCGTTCTCCATGCGGAAACCCTCACCCTGGAGGGCTTTCAGCGCGGTGTCGGGAGAATACGTTTCGGGTTTGAGGCGGGAGTTGAACCAGAATTTATTGGCGGGCGAGACGGGGCCGATGGCGGCCTGGGCGTGGCCGCGAAAAACTACGCGGGCCAGGTCGTCCCGATTGATGGCCTGAGAAATCGCGCGGCGGAAATTGGCCGAGCGGAACCAGGTTTTCTTGTAGCCGGGCAGCGGAGACTTGGCGACTTCGTTGAACCACATCTGCTCGCTGTCGAGCGAGGGGCCGGCATCGTGCACGAGTTGCGGAGAAACGGACGCCAGTTTGTCGAAGTACTCGCTGTCGAGAGAGTTGATCAGATCGATTTCATTGCGCTTGAAGCGCAGCATTTCGACGTCGCGGTTGGGCTGAATGTCGAGACGGATCGAATCGAGATAGGGCAGTTTGCGGCCCTGGGCGTCGGTCTTCCAGTAATTCGGATTGCGCTTCAGCAGTACGGTTGAACCGGCCTTGTAGTCGGCCACCATGAAGGGGCCGAGGACTGCCATCTCTTTTTTGCCGGAGTGCGCGGAGAGGATCGCGACTTGATCGAACTGGCGGTCGAGTCCGGCGACGGGCGCGGGAAACGTGATGGAAATCTTGGTCGCGGAGATTATTTTCGTTTCCACATTACCTGGGCCCGAACGGAACGCGTCGCCAGTCGGCGAATGCAGCGCAGGGTCCATCAACTGCTGCACGGTGTAGGCGACGTCGTCGGCGGAAAATGGTGTGCCGTCGGAGAACGAAATTCCGCTGCGCAGTTGGAACGTGATCTGGCGGCCGTCTTTCGAAACTTTCCAGGACTGCGCGAGTTCGGGCTCCAGAGCTTGAGTTTGACGGTTCAGGCGCAGCAGGACGCCCCCGGTCAGGTAACGGATGGCGAAGGAGGCATCGTCTTCCACTTTCAGTGGATCGAAAGTCTTCGGTTCCGAACGCAGGCAAAAGCGCAGCTCGCCCTGAGCCGAGGCCGAACCCGTCAGAATTCCAAGGCAGGCTGCCGCTGCGAGCGTCACGGCGAAGATTGTTTTGCTGCGTGTTATTTCGATCGCCATTACAGCCAACTTTTCTGGACGTCCGGTCGCTCTTATGCGACGGCCTGTTCCTGCTTTGAGAGCATGAGTTGAAACGATGTGACCACTACCACCAGCAAGACGAGCGGAACGAACTTCCAGGGCGCTTCGCCGACCGATATCAGCCCCTCCAGTTCCCGCAGCAAACTCCCCCAGGAAGGCATGGGCTCGGCGACGCCCAGGCCGAGAATACCCAGATTCGCTTCGCTCAAAATGAAAACCGGAATCGAGATCCAGAACTGCGCCAACAGCACCGGCTTCAGATTGGGCAAAACATGAATCCAGAACAGGCGCGCGCCGCGAACGCCGGAGGC
This sequence comes from uncultured Acidobacteriota bacterium, assembly GCA_963755795.1. Classification (GTDB taxonomy): domain Bacteria; phylum Acidobacteriota; class Terriglobia; order Terriglobales; family Acidobacteriaceae; genus Sulfotelmatobacter. The sequence goes on from CAVWLI010000042.1 coordinate 102,610, forward strand.
ACGCGCCTGGCGCACAAAATCGGATTCGCGCAACGAACCGGCGGTCGAGCACAACACGCGGGCTGCGCTGGTCCAACCTAAAAGGCCCAACATGAGAAACGTCACCAGCACTGAAACCAGAGGCGAAACGTTCAGCGGCAGCAGGGCGCGAACCGTGATCAGCAGAAACAGCCAGGGCAACGACAGAAATAGATCTGTTAGCGCCATCGCCGCTCGCGCCCATGCGCCACCCAAATATCCCGCAAGCCCGCCGACCAGCGCAGCCATCAAAGTTGAGAGCAGAGCCGCGGCCGGGGCCAGGAGCAGGGAAATGCGTGTTCCGTAGAGCACGCGGGCAAAACGGTCGCGTCCAATCTCATCGGTGCCGAGCCAATGCGCCCGCGACGGAGCCGCGTCGGTCGCTTCGCGAAACTGCCGGGCGTAGCCTGCCGGAGCCAGCCAGTTCGCGGCCAGCGATACGCCGACCACGAGCAGCAAGACCGCACAGGCCAGATTTCGCCAGAAATTGGTGCGCCATCGGTTCATGCTCGACAGGTTCAAGGGCCGGCATCCTCATGCTTCCTGGGCGCGAAGCATATGACCGATTACATCTGCGCTGGAGTTTGCCAGCAAGGTTACGATGGTCACCAGGATGGTCAAATTGGTCAGCAAGGGCAGATCGCGGGCCAGAGCCGCCTGCCATGCCAACTGGCCAACGCCGGCGAGGCCGCACAACGCTTCTACGGGGATGGCTGCTCCCACGGCAAGGCTCACCGAGACTCCGGCAACGGCCAGCAACTGGGGGCCGGCTACGGGAACCACGTGCCAGAACAGGATCCGCAACTCGCTCAGGCCCTTGGCGCGCGCCATAACGATGTGCGGCATGGCGTAAGCCTTCGCCAGCAGATTGCGGGCGTAGCGATATACGGTGGGAAAGACGATGAGGGCGATGGCCAGCGCGCCGGGGACATTCCACAACACGGATAACAGGGCCAAAACCGCCGCTGGAATGCAAAGGAAAGTTCCGCTGATCGCGGTAGTCAGAACGTCATAGGCGGAGACGCGCAGGCAGGCGGCGCTGAGGGCCATCGCCATGGCCACGGCCCAACTTAGCAGAAGGCCAATCCCTACAAGGCGAAGGGTGAGCGGAGCGCGCTCGCGCAGCAGCAGACTCACCGGCTGGCCGAGCGAAAGCGAGATTCCCAGGTCGCCATGGGCGGCACGCTGCAAGGCATGAAGATAAAAACGGAAGATGTTGTGCTGGTCGAGGCGCGCCTGCCGCAGGGCTTGAACGCTGGCAGAATTCAGATGAGGATCGAGTTGCGCTTCGTCGGAATCGAAGCCGGGGGCGAGCCGCACCAGGGTTGCCGAGAGCAGCCCTCCCACCAGCACGGTGACGACGAGGGCGAGCGCATGCCGCAGGATTTTTCCCAGAAGCTTTCGCGCTATCTTTCGACCGAGCATGGTGAAGGGCCTTGCTACTCCGCAGTAGCTCCGAGAGTCTTGCTGCCCGGCTGGGGGGAACCGTGGTGCGTCTGTTTCATGGAATACATCCTGCGATCGGCTTCGGCCAGGAGACGCTCCACGTCGTATCCGTCTTCAGGACAAAATGCCATACCGACGCTGAGAGTGATCAAGTCACGGCCGCAGACATGGCGTGCCGATTCGATGGCCGCCTGATTCAGGGTTTCGGCTTTTTCCCTGGCGGGTTCGCCTGTGAGGCCGGGAGCGGTGATGACAAATTCGTCGCCGCCCATGCGGGCCACATAGTCATAGCCGCGGCAGACGTCTTTGAGGCGCGTGGCGAACTCGCGCAGGAGTTTGTCGCCCTCGAGGTGACCGAAGGAATCGTTGATCTGCTTGAAGCCGTCGATGTCGCAGACCAGCACGGCCAGCGGAGTTTTCATGCGGCGGCAGCGCGCGACTTCCTGCGCCAGATGGACAAACAGCGAGCGCGCGTTGGGCAGGCCGGTCAGATAGTCGGTGGTCGCGGAACTCTCGGCCTGCTGATATTTCAACGCGTTCTCCACCGACAAGGCGACTTTGGAGGCAACGGCCAGCAGGATTCTCAAGTGGTCAGGGGTGAAGGCATCGCGGTTGGCCTGGTACATGGCCAGCACGCCGACGACTCCATTCAGGCCTTCGAGAGGAACGACTAGAGCCGATTGCAGCGTGGCATGCTTTGCAGGGTCGACGATGTATCCTTCTTCGACCTGGGGATTGCCGTTCACGATGGGCTTGCAGTTCGCTGCTACCCATCCGCAAAGGCCTTCGCCGACTTTGATTTTCAGGGAGGACAACATGCGGAAGTTCTCGCCGCTCACCAGCTCCGGAAGCAGCCAGCCGTTGCGGTTGACGAACACAGCAATTGAATCGTAGGGAATCATGCGACGCAGGCGCATTGACAACACCGAGAGGGTTTCGCTCAAACTGAGGGAGACGCCGAGATCCTGGCTGAGCTCAAACATGGTCTGGGCTTCCTGGCGCGCGGAGGCAATCGAAGTGAGGAAGGCGGCGCTGTCGCCGGAACCATACGCGGTTTCGGTGGGTTCGAAACCGGTGGCTGGGGCAAGACCGCGCTCGACCCGCACTCCCTTGGACAGGCCGCGAGACGCGGCAGTGTCTTCTGATATCTGCGCCATGCGCTCCAGTTCCACATAGCGGGCCTCAAGAATTTCGACCACTTGCGGGTCGAACCAGGCGCCGGCCATTTCCTTTACTTTTGCCATTGCCTCAATGAGCGGCAGCGCGGGACGATATTGACGGTGAGAGGCGAGAGCGTCCAGACAATCGACGGCAGCCAGGATGCGCGCACCGATCGGAATTTGTTCCCCGCTCAGGCCTTCGGGATATCCGGTGCCATCCCAGCGCTCGTGGTGCGAGCGGACAATCGGAGCGACGGGGTAAGGGAACGCGACGCGCTCCAGAATCTCGGCGCCCACCAGGGGATGGACTTTCATTTTTTCGAATTCTTCGGGCGTGAGTTTTCCCGGCTTGTTGATGATTTGCTCGGGGACGGCGAGTTTTCCGATGTCATGCAGCAGAGCAGCGGCGCGAAGGGCTTCGATCTCGCCCTCGGTCAAATTCAATTCTTTGGCCACCGCGACGGCATAGGTGCGCACGCGTTGCAAGTGGGTGTGCGTGGTCTGGTCCTTGGCCTCGATGGCCAGGGCCAGCGCCTCAATGGTGCGCATGTTCAGCGACGCGATTTGCTCGACGTGGCGCTTCTCTACTTCGACCCGATCTTTTTCAGCCTCGAGGCGGCCGAGATAAAGGCGATACGATCGATAAACCCAGTAGATGAGCGGGAGTACGAGCAGGGAAGTTTCCCATCCCGCGGAGCGGTTCACGATGCCGACCAGGCCAACCGCGGCGGCACCGACAAGGTAGTAGGGGAACGACCAGAAGTAGCACTCCGACCAAACTTTGCGGCTCGACTTGCCCTCGGTGAGTGCGATTACGACGGAGATGGGAAGAGTGTTGGCGAAGAAGAAGACCAATGCCGCAACCATCAGCAGGATCGGCTTGTTCGATCCGAAGCGAGCGACGAGCCAGTGATAACTCAGGTAGGTGAGCGCGCTGGCATTGGCCATCATGCCGGCTACGTTGAATAACACTTTGATGGGATCGAGTCGTTTGCGAGTCTGCCAGATGCTTTGCACCAGGCTGGCGGTGCAGCCAATCAGCAAAGTTTCAGGAAGGCTGAGCTCCAACACTCCCAGCAGGATAAAAAGGAAATTCACCGACATGGTGCCGTCGATGCCGGGCAGTTGCACTTTCAATCCTGACGCCAGCACAGCCACGGCGAGATAGCAGAAGAAGCGCAGCAGGTCCTGCGATTGCCAATGCAAACAGGCATAGCCCAGCACAACCACGCCCAACGACGCGGTGGCGCCGACGAATGCCTTCGTCTGAAGCGATAATCCGTCCGCCTCTGGTTTCATTTACAACCTACTGCTCAGTACGAACTGTTGTTGCAGGGGCCCCTCGCCATCCTCCCGCGAGCACACAAGTGTTTACGGCGCGGGTCTGGTTCGGTCCGCGTCGGGCCCGTGCGGGAGACACGTCTCCTGGTTCGAGCCTGCCCGAATCGTATTGCAAGGATTAGGTCTGCTAAAGCTTACTTTGGTAACCAGCGACACACTGGGCGCGCTGGACGAGAGGGAAGGAGACGATTACCTTCGTTACCTGCGGCGCGACACGCTTCTCGGTCGAAGCGCAGTGCCTGTGTCACCATCTCCCAAACGCCCTATGCCGATTCCGCAACGCAGTCCGGAGACTCAAGATCTGGCCAGCTCCCCAACTGGCGGCGGTGACAGCGCAGCGTCGACCCAGTCGCAGATGGCCGTGTTCTCCACCGATTTGAAAGGGGAGTTGACGGCCTGTAATCCTGCGTTTAGCGCGCTGTTCCGCTATTCGCTGGCGGAAGTGCTGGGGCAGGACTTCGCGGCGTTCTTTGCGCTGACGGAAAAGACAGACAGAGTGGACCACAATCCTTTGCGCAGGATGATTCTTGCCGTAACGTCCACGCAAGCGGATTATCGCGGCAATCTGTTCGCGCTGCCGAAGACGGGGAACTGTTTTCCGGTGCAGTTCTGCTCGACGCTGCTGAGGGATTCTTCAGACAAGCCGGTGGCGCTGGTCGCGGTGGTCGTGCCGCTGGCTGAAGGCGTGTTGAGCGCGATCAAAGCCCAAGCACAGACCCAAGACGGCGGATCAGCTCTGACGGCGCCGGGTGTGATTTCGCGCAAGATCGATGACACGGTATTCATCCTGGCCAGCCCGGTGATGCACAAGTTCATGACCCTGGTCGATCGGGTTGCGGGCCACACGGAAACGGCCCTGATCACGGGCGAGACCGGGACGGGCAAGGAACTGATCGCGCGCACGATTCACGAATCGTCGCAGCGGCGAAGCCGTCCGTGGGTTGATATCAACTGCGCTGCGCTGCCCGAGAATCTAGTGGAGAGCGAACTTTTCGGATATGAAAAAGGCGCGTTCAGCGGCGCCGACAGCTCGAAGCCGGGGCTGTTCGAGATGGCGGACAAGGGCACGCTGTTTCTCGACGAAATCGGCGAACTGCAACTGCAGACGCAAGTGAAACTGCTGCGCGTACTGGATGGCCAGCCTTTCTATCGGCTGGGCGGGCACCGCAAGATCAGAGTTGACGTGCGTATTGTCGCAGCCACGAATCAGGATCTGGAAGTAGCGGTCAGGGAAGGGCGGTTCCGGCAGGATCTGTTTCATCGGCTGGGGCAATTCCAATTGCGCGTGCCTCCGCTGCGGGAGCGGCCAGAGGATATTGTTGCGCTGGCGGAACATTTTCTGCGGCTGAAGGCACCGGGCAAGAGCTTTTCGACGGCGGCGATTACGGCGTTGCTGTCGCATCCATGGCCTGGGAATATTCGCGAACTGCGCAACTTCGTGGCGAAAATGGCGATGGAAACTGCCGGCGCTGAGATTGACTTTTCGCGGCTGAGTCCCGCGCTGACTGGAGAACCTACCGCGCTGCGGCAGACTGCGTCCATTCCGGTGGGCAATCTCGACAGCATGGAAGAGCAGATGATCATCAAGGCTCTGGAGCGCACGGGCGGGCAGCGGACGCTGGCGGCGGAGCAACTCGGGATTTCACGGCGCACGCTGAGCCGCAAGCTGAAGGAATACAACATCAACTTCGCTCCAGGCGAGACCACGGCTTCGCTTGGTTTCATCAGCAACGAGCAGCAGAAATTTTTTCGGACCCGGGTGCAGATTGCGGTGACCGTGAAGAATTCTCATGGCGAAGAAATCAAGGTGCAGGGCGTGAACCTGAGCACCGGCGGCATGGGCCTGGACGGCCTGAAAGAGCCGCTGCGATTTTCCGGGCTACTGGATGTGAGTTTTGTATTGCCGGAAAGCGAAGTCGTGTTCAAGGCCAAAGCGCGACTGATGTGGGTCGGCGAAGAAGGGCGGGTCGGCATTCGCTTCGCCGTCATCGAGCCGGCACTGTTTGAGCAGCTTCAGCACTGGACCAACCGGAAGATGAAAGAAGAAGGTTGGGAGTTTCCCGCCGAGTCGCCGCATACAGAGTAGTTGCAGCTTTGCCGCAGTCCTCTTCCAAACAATTCCTGATAATTCCTTCCCGGACCGCTGATGCTCGACTAGGAGCCGGCGAGTTCGCGCAGGCGTTCGGCTGCGATCTCGGCGGTGATGTCGCGTTGCGGCGTTCCCAGCATTTCGAAGCCGACCATAAACTTGCGGATGGTTGCCGAGCGCAGCAGAGGTGGATAGAAATGAGCGTGAAAGTGGCACTCTGGATGTTCGAGGTTGTCGGTTGGCGACTGGTGGAATCCCATGGAGTAGGGGAAAGGAACTCCGAAAACTTTGTCGTAGGTGGAAGTCACCTGCTTCAGAATCACGCTCAGTAGCGGCGCGTCTTCATTATTACTGGCGAAGTCGTTCATGCTGCCGATGTGGTTGCGGCTGCACAGCAGGATTTCAAACGGCCAGACGGCCCAAAAAGGTACGATCGCGATGAAGCAGGCGTTTTCTGCGACCACGCGAACACGCAGCCGGCGCTCTAATTCAATGTAGTCGCAGAGCAAGCAGCGACTGCTGGAGCGGGAATATGCCTGCTGCGAGGCGAGTTCTTTCGCGGGCGCATCCGGAATCGAAGCGCTCGACCAGATCTGGCAGTGGGGATGGGGATTGCTGGCGCCCATCATGGCGCCGCGGTTCTCGAAGATCTGGACATGATTGATGCTCGGCATTTCACCCAGCTCGCGAAATTGTTCCATCCAGGTGCGGACGACTATTTCGATGGCGTTCAGGTCCATGGTGGCCAGCGTGAGATCGTGACGCGGGGAAAAGCACATGACGCGGCAGATGCCGGGCTCGCCCTGGGCAACGAGCAAGCCTTTGGAGTCGACATCAATTCGCTCGGGGGAAGTGTCGAGCTTTAAGGCGGCGAAATCGTTGTCGAAAACAAAGGTTGAGGCGTAGGCAGGGTTGTGGATGCCGCCGGCACGGGTGTTGCCGGGGCAGAGATAGCAGCTGGGATCGTAAGCCGGCTCTTTGGCGGTGGGCAATTGCGCGACTTCTCCCTGCCAGGGACGGGTTGCGCGGTGGGGCGAAACCAGCACCCATTCGTTGCTCAGGGGATTGAACCGGCGATGAGGATCTTCGGTGAGTTTCAAAAGTTGGCCTGGCAGCATTTTACGATGAGTGGAGTTTTCCGGCAGGACCTCGCTGCGCTGACCTTATCGGGCCTGGTGGAAAACTAGTCTGACGTTCTCGGCGCGCACGTGGCATAATCTTCGGCAACGTCTCCCAATCAGGTGCCAACCGATGCGTCCAGTGCTGACCGCTGTTTTCATTCTCTGCCTTGTTTGCCTTTGCGTTGTGAGTGCGAGTTCGCCGTGCGCGGCGGCGACGAGCCCGAAGTCGCTGCAAATTTATTTTATCGACGTGGAGGGCGGGCAAGCCACGCTGGTGGTGACGCCGGCGGGCCAGTCGCTGCTGATTGATACGGGCTGGCCGGGATATGAGGGGCGCGATGCGGATCGGATTTTGGCTGCGGCTCATCAGGCCGGCATCACGCAGCTCGATTATGTGTTGATTACGCACTACCACCGCGATCACGTCGGGGGAGTACCGCAGCTGGTAGACGGGATCAAGGTGGGCACGTTCATCGATCACGGGCCGAATCTGGAAGACTCCGAAGTGACGCGCACCGACTACGCTGCCTATGAAAAGGCGATCGCGGGGCATGCCCACGTCGTGGTCAAGCCGGGATGGGGGCTTCCCATCAAGGGTGTGCAGGTACAGGTGCTGGCCGCCGCGGGAGATTACATTACGCATCCGTTGCCGGGAGCGGGGGAAGCGAATTCGTATTGCGGCGGCGAGCCTGCCGCGGCCGTCGACAATACGGAGAACGCGCGTTCCGTGGGAGTTCTGATCACTTACGGGCACTTTCGTTTTCTCGATTTGGGCGATCTGACCAAGAAGAAAGAGCTGGAGATGGCCTGTCCGAATAACTTGCTGGGCACGGTGGATCTTTTTCTGGTGACGCATCACGGGGCGGACTTGTCGAATCCGAAGGCGCTGGTGTGGGCGCTGCATCCGCGAGTGGCCGTGATTGATAACGGGCCGCGGAAAGGGTCGAGTCCGGCGGCGTGGCAGATTGTGCATGATTCTCCGGGGCTGGAGGATTTGTGGCAACTGCATTATGCGGAGGAATCGGATCGAGACCACAATGTCGCCGAGAACCGGATTGCCAATGTGAAAGAAAACTGCGAAGGGAAGTTCCTGAAGGTCGCGGCGGAAGCGGACGGGACGTTTACAGTCACGAATGGGCGGACCGGAGAGCAGAAGACGTACGCCAAGAAATAGCAAATCTTTGCGTCTCGGCGGCTAAAGCCGCGGTTGAAATTTTGCTGCACTGGCGGCGCGGCTTGAAGCCGCGCCCTTTCAAATCAATAAACCTTCGAGGGAGCGGTTCTCTTACATAGACGCCAGGGAATAGCAGACTACAATTCTCCGATGATCGTGATCGTGATGGGAGTTGTCGGGTCGGGGAAAACGACCGTGGGGCGATTGCTGGCGGAGCGAGTCGGGTGGGGATTTGCGGACGCGGATGATTTTCATTCGGCGTCGAATGTGGAAAAGATTCGGAGTGGCATTGCGCTCGACGACGACGACCGGCGGCCGTGGCTGGAGAGTCTTCGGGCGGCCATTACTCGGTGGATCGCGGGCAACGAAAATTATGTGCTGGCTTGCTCCGCGTTGAAACGCAGTTACCGGCGGGAACTCTCAGTTGGGCCGGACGTACGGTTCGTATATTTGAAGGGAAGTGCCGAACTGATCGCCGAGCGGCTACGCGCCCGACACGGACACTTCGCCGGAGAACAGATTCTAGCCAGCCAGTTTGCCGACCTGGAAGAGCCGGAGGATGCGGTGACCGTTGAAATCTCGGCGCCGCTGCAGCAGATTGTCAGCGAGGTTCGGGAAAAGCTTGGGTTGGCGTAGAATCCTCGCGACCCGAAGCTCGGGCTTTGTTCTTTATTAAAGAAGAGCTCAGACGAGAACAGCAGCACGGAAAATCCGGAACCTATCTTGGAAACTGCTCCCGACCGCCTGGAGTCCGCTGTAATTTCCCGATTGATGTGGCGGGTGATGCCGTTTCTCTTCCTGCTCTACATTGTTGCCTACCTCGACCGGATCAACGTGAGTTTTGCGGTGCTGCAGATGCGCGGGCAACTGGGGTTGAGCGACCGCGCGATCGGGCGCGCACAAGGGATGTTTTTTGCCGGCTACTTTTTTTTTCAGCTGCCTAGCAATCTGGTGCTGGAAAAGTTCGGTGTCCGGCGGTGGATCGCGGGTTTGATGGCGACCTGGGGAGTGATTTCCTGCCTGATGATTCTTATCCGCGGGCCGCTCAGCTTTTATTTCCTGCGCTTCCTGCTGGGCGCGGCCGAGGCGGGATTCTTTCCCGGCATGATCCTCTATATGCAGCGCTGGTTTCCGGCGCGCGCCCGCGCTCGGGCCGTGGCATGGTTCATGACCGCGAACCCGCTCGCGGGGATTGTCGGCAGTCCACTCTCTGGGGCGCTGCTGGGACTGACGGGTAAAGGGCTCTCGGGATGGCAATGGATGTTCCTGATGGAGGGGGTTCCGGCGATCCTTCTGGGAGTGATTGTTCTCTGGGTGCTTTCGGACCGGCCGGAGGAGGCCGCTTGGCTGAAGGGCGAAGAGCGCGCCTGGTTGTTGGATAAACTGGCCGGCGAGCAGCAGGCGGAGTCGAGTCTAAAACGGGGCAGCTTCTGGCAGGTTCTAATTGCGCCCAGAATCTGGATGCTTTCGGTGGTTTATTTTGGCGTATCTACCACGATGTACGGGGTCACGTTCTGGCTGCCGAGTCTGATCCAGTCGCTCTCGGGGCTGGGCAATTTCGAGACGAGCCTGGTCGCCGTTCTTCCGTTCGTAGTGAGTACGATCGCGATGGTGCTGGTTGGGATGAGTTCGGATCGCGTCGGAGAGCGGCGCTGGCACACCGCCGTTCCGGCGTTTTGCGCGGCGCTGGCTTTGGTCGCCGCTGCCTACGGGAAGGCTCCAGCACTGGTGATTGCAGGAGTTGGACTCGGGATGGCCGGCGCCGAGGCGATGGTGGGGCCGTTCTGGGCAATGGCTACCTCGCGGATCGCCGGCCTGCCGGCAGCGGCGGGGATCGCGGTGATTAACTCGCTGGCGAATCTGGGAGGATATTTCGGTTCGGACATTATTGGATTCTTTCGGACCGAGAATGGCGGGTTTCGAGGAGGATTGCTGGCGATTGCAGCTACGTTGGCCGTCAGCGCTGTGGTGGCGTTGATTGTGGGGCGGGAGGCGGGCTTCAACAAAGTGAACGAAGGTCATGGGTGAAGACGAGTTCGTCCGTTGTGGCTGAGAGATAAAGAGAAAAACGTAACCACTGAGGGCACTGAGGATCACAGAGGAAACGCTGCAAAATACTCTTCGGCGGCTAGTTTCGTGCTTTCGGCCTGCCTTGGCGAGGCGAGTTTCGCTTCGCTCCATCCGCTAAGTTGTTTACAATGGAAGATTCGTTTGGCTATTCATAGGGCAGCCACTCAAGGGACGAACCAGCAAATTTGGAACCGACAAACCACAATTCCGGCGCGGGGCCGACCGTCTACTGGCGGGTTGAGGGAAGCTTACTCGATCTTACGGTGGTCGAGCCGGTAGCTTTTTTTACCTGGAATGCGCAGACGTTCGCCGAGCGTTTCCGGCGACGCGGGCTGATCTTTCTGATGGCCCTGCTGCGTCCGTTTCTTTATTCCACGAATCGCAAATTTGCCACGCGGGTGGTGCATGCGGTACTGCGCGGAGTGAGTCGCGACCGGCTCGATCTGCTGGGCGAAGAATTCTTTCAGTACAAGTTGAAGCCGCGGCTGAAAGAGCGAGGCGTGGGCAAGGTGCAGGAACTGGTGCAGTCCGGGGCGGAAGTGGTGCTGGTGAGCCAGGGGTTGGAGCACGTGATGCGGCCGCTGGCGCAGCAGTTGGGAGTCAGGCGGATTGTGGCCAATCGGCTGGAGTTTCGCGATGGCATGGCTACGGGGCGGTTGCTGGAGCCGGTGATCCGGCCCCGCGGGGCGTTTGCCAAATTCAGGGAAGAGAATCCGGACGGGCGCAGGGCTCCGAAGACCCTGGCGCGGCAGCTGGATATTTCCGTGGAGGAGTTGCGGGCGGCGGTGATTCCGGCGGAGCGGCGGCTGGCGGTGCCGGAGCGGCCGATCGTGCATTTTGACGGCCAGCGGCAGGCCCGGGGTTTTTCGGTTCGCCGGGCGTTCGCGGGAAAGCACGTGATGTTGATCGGCGTCACGGGATTCATTGGCAAGGTCTGGCTGGCGAACACGCTGCTGGAATTGCCGGACGTGAAGCGGATTTATTTGCTGATCCGGCGGCAGAAGTCGAATCCGGCGGAGCGGCGCTTCGAGAAGATGGTGGAAGAATCGCCGGTGTTCGATCCGCTGTTTGAGCGGCACGCGGATAGGCTCCCCGAATTTTTGCGCGAGAAAATCGAGGTGGTTGAAGGCGATGTTACTCGACCCGGGCTGGGACTTGAACCTGAGACGGCGCACCGACTGCAGAAGAATCTGGATCTGATTATCAACAGCTCGGGACTGACCGACTTCAATCCTGATCTGCGGGACGCGCTGACCACGAATACCGATGCAGCGGTGAATATTCTCGAGTTTGTGCGATCAGCGGATCATGCGGGGCTGCTGCATCTTTCGACGTGCTATGTGGCCGGCGAACAGGATGGGCGGGTCAGCGAGAAGCTGACTCCGAACTACACTCCGCGTGGACTGGCAGGATTCGACGCCGAGCAGGAATGGCGAGCGCTGCAGGAGTTGGTGAAGCGGGCTGAGGCGCAGGCGGAGAGCGACGAAGTTACGTCGGGCTTGCGCATGCAGGCGCAGTCGAAGGAACATGCGGCGAAAGATTTGCAGGGCGCGGCGCTGGAGAATCAGATTCGTAAAAACCGCGTGCGCTGGTTGAAGACTTATCTCACTGAGGCCGGGACTCGGCGAGCCAAGGAACTGGGCTGGCCCAATACTTACACACTGACCAAGAGTCTGGCAGAGTCGCTGATCGTGAAACATGGCGCGGGGCTGCCGATTGCGGTGGTGCGTCCGGCGATTGTGGAGACCTCGGTAGCCAAGCCGTTTCTGGGGTGGAATGAGGGTATTAATACTTCGGCGTCGCTCTCGTATCTGCTCGGGACTTATTTCAGGCAATTGCCGACGAATGAGAGCAAGCGGCTGGACATTATTCCGGTGGACGCGGTGTGCAGCGGAATGACGCTGATTGCGGCCGCGATCATGGAACGACGGCATGACCCGCTCTATCAGTTGGCGACTTCGGTGACCAATCCTTGCGATATGGGGCGATCGATCGAGTTGACGTCGCTGGCGCACCGCAAGCATTACCGGGCGCAGGAAGGGCTGGAATCGTGGTTGCGGCTGCGGTTCGATGCGATTCCGGTTTCGAAGACGAGGTATAACCGGATGTCGGCGCCGGCGCAGAAGGCGATCGTGAAATCGATTCAGCGGATTATGTCGCCACTGCCGCTGAAGAAGGCGCCGCTTGTGAAAACGGAGCGCAGTCTGGAGCGGCTGGAAAAACTGATTGAGCTGTTTGAGCCGTTCATACTGTTGAACGAGCATGATTTTACGGCGGAAAATATCGAGAAACTTTCGTTCGCGCTGGTCCCGGAAGAGCAGGGAATTTTTGCGTACGACACGCGCTCGCTCGATTGGTGGGAGTACTGGATTAATATTCACATTCCGGCGTTGCGCCGCTGGACTTACCCCCTGATTGAAGGCAGGCCTCTGGAGGCGCGGCCGGCGCGCAGCTTTCGCCTTGCCCCCGCCAACGCGGACGCCTTGAAGACTGGGACCAATGGAGCCACGTGGCGATATTCCTGACCGGGTCGACCGGATACATCGGCGCACACGTTGCCGCCAATCTGCTGGAGCAGCACGGCGCTTCCTTGAACCTGCTGGTGCGGGCGCGCGATGCGCAGGAAGCGCAGTTGCGGTTGTGGCGCGCGCTGCAGTTGCATCTGGAGTTTTCGCGCTTCTACGAGTATTTGCAGACGAAAGTGCGGATCTTTTGCGGGGACCTGACTTCTCCCGGGTTCGGTCTGGGCCGCGATGAATATGACCGGCTAGTGCACACCACGGATTCCGTAATCCACTGCGCGGCATCGCTGAACCGCAAGTCGGAGAAGAGTTGCCTGAACGTGAACCTGCGGGGCACGCTCGAAGTGCTGACGCTGGCGCGGCATGCTGAGCACTATCACGGGCTGCGGCGGTTCAGCGAGGTGAGCACGGTCGCGGTGGCGGGCAAGCGCAGCAATGAAGTTGTGACCGAGGATCGATCGATTGAGTGGGATCGGTCTGATTATGATCCGTATGCGCGTACGAAGAAGTTTTGCGAGCACATGACGCGCGTGCTGCTGCCCGATACTCCGAAGACGGTTTTCCGGCCAAGCATTGTGCTGGGCGACAGCCGGCATGCGGAGACGACGCAGTTCGATATGGTGAAGGCGTTTGTATTTTTGGCTGGACTGCCAGTGCTGCCGTTTCGTTCCACGGATAAGATCGACATTGTGAACGTGGATTTTGTCGCGGATGCGATTGCCACCCTGCACCAAAAAGACCAGCCGCAGTACGACACTTATCATCTTTCGTCGGGGATGGGGTCGCAGACGTTTCGTGAACTGACGACGGCTTTGGCCGCGGCGCAACAGAAACGCGGGCCGGTGTTTCTTCCGTTTGCCGAGAAGCCGTTTTCCGGGTCGGTCAATTTTCTATCGAATCGCAAGGGAGCGATGGGTAAGGGAGCTTCGCTGCTGAAAGTTTTTATGCCGTACCTGGTGTGGAACACGGTGTTCGACAACACGCGAGTGACGACGGAGATGAAGCGCAAGCCGGTGCCGTTTTCCGAATACAGCTTTCCTTTGCTGAAGTTCAGCCGCGAGAACAATTTCGAATTCAAATACAAACCCTGGCCCGCGGCTGCAGGAGGGACTGCCGCATGATGGATATGATTCTGGAAGCGTGGGTTAGCAGCAACATCGAGCGGGCGAAAGCGCGATGGATACTGGGAGGCGGGCAGCCGTGGCGGGCAGGGGAGAAATTGCGGTTGCTCTTTGCCGGATACAACGGCACTCGAAATATGGGTTCCGATGTGCGGGTCGACGAGATGTTGCGCCAGATCCGGCATATCCTGGGGGCGGAACGAGTCGAGTTCAGCGTGATGAGTCAGAATTTTGAGTTCTCCAAAGGATATTTCGAGGGGACGAAGCAGGTGCATCTTCCGGATATTTTTCCGCCGTTCTTGTCGGATGAAGTTCCCCGGCATCACGGGGTGGTGGCCTGTGAAGGATCGATGTTCAAGAGCAAGTTCGCGAACGCCTTGACCACGATGATGATCGGCTCGCTGGGTATTGCCGCGGTGGAGAACAAACTTTCGGTTGGATATGGGGCGGAAGCCGGGCACATGGATCCGCTGGTCGCCAAGATGTGCGGACGGTACTGCAAGAATTCGCTGGTGATTACCCGGAACGAAGAGTCGCGAACGGTGTTGCGAGAGTTGGGCGTGCCGACGGAACTGGGTACGGATACGGCGTGGACGTTTGAGCCGCGATCGGCGGAGTATGGGCAGAGTGTTTTACGGCAGGTGGGGTGGGACGGCAAGACGCCGGTGCTGGTGGTTTGTCCGATCAATCCGTTTGAGTGGCCGGTGAAGGCGTCGGTGGCCAAGGCAGCGCTGCACAGTTTGATGGGCGCTTACAAGAAGAGCCACTATCGCGGACCCTATTTCCATAATTCAGGGCCAGCGTCGGACCGCGCTTACGAGCATTATTGGACCTCGATTGCCAAGGCGGTGGATGCGTTCCGCAAGCAGAGGAATGTGTTCGTGATTCTGGTGGCGACGGAGCGGTTGGATGCGCGTCCGGCGAACCGCATTTCGGAAAAATTGGGTGGAGTGCCAGTTCTGACTTCGGACCAGTTCAACATGTACGAACTGGTGAGCATTCTGCGGGCCTGCCACATGATGGCGTCGTCGCGCTATCACGGGATTGTGACTTCGATGCCGGCTCTGGTGCCATCGGCGGGGATCACCATGGATGAGCGCATTCGCAATCTGATGCGGGAGCGCGGCCATGAGGAGTTGCTGATGACGGTGGATGATCCGGACCTCGAGCAGAAATTATTGGCAGCGCTGGAAACGCTGGCCACGCAGGGAGAGCGCATTGCCGACGGCATTGCGCGGACCGTGGTGAAGAATCTTAAGGTGATGGCGCGGATGGGTGTTTTCTTCGAAGAGGAAGTGCAGCGACGGTATCCTGAGTTTCCGACGCGCACGGGCGAGTGGAGCTGGGAGGATTATCTCCCACCTATGAACGCCTCTTCCTCTTTGCGCCAGTTAGTGGCCGCGTACAGCTGAATCTGAGGCGCGCTTCCGGGACAAACTCATGCCATTTGTCGGGGAAATCTTTTCGCAACTAAAAGCGGCGGAGCAGACGACAGCGCTCGTCGAAATCCGCGACGGCCGGGTTGCGGGAGTGACGGGCGGGGAGTTTCTGGAGTTGATCCGCAAGGCGCGGACGTTTCTTGCGTCGAAAGGCCTGAAGAAAGGGGATCGTTGCGGGCTGCTGGCGGCCAACAGCATCCGCTGGATGGCAATGGATTTGGCGGCGATGGCCGAGGGTTTGATCGTGGTTCCGCTTTATTTTCGGCAGGCCCCGGCGGAACTGGTGGGGATGATAAAGGACAGCACACCGGCGATGGTGTGCTGTGGCGATGCGATTTTGCGGGATGGGATACAGCAGAGCTGGCCGTCGAGCGGGCCGGCAGCGCCTCCATATTATTTTCTTTTTGACGAGATTTTTGCCGGCGTCGATGGCATCGAACTCGACCGGCCGCAGGTGCTTGACGGCGATCCGGTAACCATAATCTACACTTCGGGCACATCGGGTGAGGCCAAGGGCGTGATGCTGACTGCGGCCAATGTGGGCTTCATGCTGGGTTGCACCTCGGCGCGGCTGGATTCGCTGATGGGGGGCCGGTCGGGGCAGGACCGGATTTTTCATTACTTGCCGTTCAGTTTTTGCGCGTCTTGGATCGCCATGCTGACTTTTCTGTTGCGCGGAAGCCTGGTGACGCTGAACGCCGATTTGACGAAGATTGCGAGCGACATGCCTACGACGGCGCCGCATTATTTTCTGAATGTGCCGCAATTGCTGGAGCGGATGCGGCGCGCGGTCGAGGAACAGATCGCGCAAAAGGGTGGGATGGTGCTTACGGCCTACTCACGAGCCAAGGCGGCGCGGGCGCGGCAGAAAGAAAAGAGGGCGCAAACTAGAGATGGCCTGTGGCTGTGGCTGGCCAATATCCTGGTGTTTCCGGCGATCCGCAAGAAGATGGTGGGGGAGAATCTGAAAGCGCTGATCTGCGGATCGGCCCCGCTGACTCCGGAGATGCAGGATTATTTCGACATGCTCGGTATTCCTGTGCTACAGGTTTATGGGCTGACGGAGACGACGGGGATCTGCACTATGGACGATCCAAACAACGTCGCGCCGGGGCGAGTGGGGCCGGCGATTCCGGGCGTTGAGATGCGCCTGGGCGAGAACGATGAGATCGTGGTGCGGGGACCGAATGTGTTTCCTGGTTACTGGAATCACCCGCAGCAGACTGCTGAGGCGGTGCGCGATGGATGGTTTCATACGGGCGACCAGGGCGAGATGGATGCGTCGGGAAACTGGCGGATCGTTGGCCGGATCAAGAATCTGATCGTGCTCGGATCGGGTCACAAGATTGCGCCGGAAGCGGTGGAAGAGGAACTCGCCCGCCATCTGCCGAGCGCGCAGCAGGTGGTTATCGTGGGCAATGGGCGCGGATATCTTTCGGCTATTGTTACGGGGAACGTCAGCGGCGAGCAGGTGCAGGCGGCGCTGGATGCAGTGAATCCGCAGTTGCCGCACTACAAGCAGGTGCGGGCGTTTTGCCTGCGGGCAGAGTCGTTTTCCATCGAGAACGGGATGCTCACGGCGAACGGCAAGTTGAAGCGCGATTTGATTGCGGTGCACATGAAGAGTGAGATTGAGGACATGTACCGGGTGAAGCAGGCGGTCTAGCGTTGGGGCTGGCGAAAGGGAACGCATTGGGTGTGACGCAATTCAAAGGGCAAGCGCTGTCGTGGCACGTCGAAGGCGGGATCATCGAACTGGCACTGCACCGCGATCCGTGCAATGAACTGGGCTCGCTGTCGCTGAAGGAATTGGAGCAGTTCGCGGGGGCGCTGGACGAACTGGAGAAAGAAGCGCATTCGCTCGTCGTGTACAGCGAGTTGAAATCCGGTTTCTGCGCTGGAGCGGACCTGCGCGAACTTTACGAGCAGTCGCAGGCGATGGAAAAATTGCAGGCTGCACGGGGCGTGCGAGATTTTCTGGAGCGCATTCACCGGGTTTTGAATCGCATCGATGCGGCGCCGTTGACGACGATTGCTGCCGTTCATGGGGTGACGTTTGGGGGAGGGTTTGAGCTGGCGCTGGTCTGCGATTTGATCATTGCCGATAAGATGGCGCGGTTTTGTTTTCCGGAGCTGAGGTTGGGGCTGATTCCCGGCTTCGGCGGGATTCCGCGGCTGAAGCGGGATTTGGGCAATGCCGTGGTGCGCGACTTGCTGCTGACGGGCCGCAGTTTCAACGCCACCAAGGCGCAGCAGATTGGGCTCGTGAGCCAGGTCGTGGGCGAAGGCGAGGCTTTGCGCGCCGCAAGAGCGACCGCCGCGCAGATTGGAAAATTTGACCGGCAGACGGCGGTCGCGGCTAAGCGGTTCATCAAGCCGATTCCGATCGAGGAGTTGCGAAGGGAAATTGACATCTTCTGCGACTTGTTTTCGCGGCCGGCGGTGCAGGCGGGATTGAAGAAGTTTGTCGAGAGCACCGACGCGCAGCCGTATCTGCCGTAGTGCAGAGTGGATTAGAATCAATGCGTATGGAAACAGCCGAAAAGACGCTCGACGAGATACTCACGCTGGCCGCAGCGCACTTCAAAGTGCCGCGAGCATCGCTCTCTCCCGACGAAGATTTCTTCAAGGCGCTCGGCATCGACAGTCTGCAGACGCTTGAGTTGCTCACGAAGCTGGAAAATCATTTCCGGGTGGAACTGCCGGATTATGAACTGCAGGGCGTGACCGATTTTCGCACGCTCGCGGCGAAGATTCAGGCGCGCCTTTGAGAAACCTATTGTTGATTGCTGATTTTTGATTGTTGATTGACGGGGAACGTCGCCGCAGGCGCCGTTCCGGTTGTTCGATCAACACTCTACAATCTACAGTCAGCAATTTTTTATGCTCGATCTCCGCCAATATACGTGTCTGGGCGCGGCGTTGCGCGATGCGCTCGATCGCTTTGCGCCTGAAGTTTGTCTGATTGAGGCGGAGCGCGATCGGGAGAAGGTCCGCCTGACGTACTCGGATTTCAAAGAAATGGCGCTGCCGCTGGCGCGCGCGCTGGAAGACGCCGACTACGATGCGGGCGACCGCGCGGCCATCATCATGACGAATCAGTCGAAGTGGCTGATTTCGGCATATGCGATTTTTTACTGCGGGGGCGTGCTGGTACCGTTGGACTACAAGCTGACGGCGGCGGAGCATCTGCAGTTGCTGGCGCATTCCAAGGCCAAGGTTCTGATCGTCGAGTACCATCTATGGCGGGCGATCATGGAGTCGCCCGACTTCCAGAAGATTGGGACCAAGATTGTTCTGGTCACGGAAGCTCCGCTCGGAGTGGAGTTGGCGGGCGCGTTCCGCTGGGAGGATTTCAAGCGCAAGGGCGCACCTGACTTTGTGATGCGGCAGAAGGACGATGTGGCTTGCATCGTCTATTCCTCGGGAACAGGCGGCCGGCCCAAGGGCTGCGTGCTCACGCACGAAAATTATCTGGAGCAATGCCGGGCGCTGACGGCATGGTATCCGTTTTGGCCAGGAGTGCGGTATTTGAGCATTCTGCCGACCAATCATGCGATCGATTTCATGGTCGGGCTTCATCGGGCCGTTCGTCTGCGGAGCTTGCGTGGTGCACTTGCGCACGTTGCGTCCGGAGTTCGTGCGCGATGCCTTTGTGCGCTACCGCATCACGTACGTCTCGCTGGTTCCGATGATCGTGAAAAATCTGGAGCGCGGGCTGCGCGCGAAGTTTGACGAACTGCCGTCGTGGAAGCGGGCGTACCTGCACGCGATGATTGCGACCAACCGGATGCTGACGCGGGGGCGGCCGAAGGTCAAGCTCAGTCGCATGCTGCTCTCGAGCGTGCACCGGGGATTCGGCGGCGAGGTGCTGGCGGTGATTACGGGTGGGGCGTTCATGGAGCCCTCGACGATGCAGTTCTTTTACGATCTCGGCATTCCGGTGGTGAACGGTTATGGGCTCACCGAAGCGGGGACTGCGCTGACGCTCAACGACCTGAAGCCGTTCCGGGCTGATACGGTGGGCAGACCGCTGCCGGGAGTGGAGCTGCGAATTCTGAATCCGGATGCCGACGGCGTGGGGGAAGTTGCCGTCCGCAGCAAGACGGTGATGTCGCACTATCTCGACGACCCGGAACTGACGCTGGATACGATCGTCGACGGCTGGCTTCTGACCGGCGACCTGGGGCGTTTTGACGGCACCGGCCATTTGCAACTCTACGGGCGGAAGAAAAATATGATCGTCACCGAGGGTGGAAAAAACATCTACCCGGAAGATATTGAAACCGTGTTCGACGGGCTGCCGGTGAAGGAGTATGCCGTGTTTGCGGCGAATTACGTGTGGCCGAAGAAGGAACTCGGGGGCGAAAAATTGGTGCTGGCGCTGCGGCTGGAGCAAAATCAAAAATTTGACAGTAAGTTGCTGGAAGAGATTGCGGCGCGCAATCGCCGACTACCGGACTTCAAGCGCTTGAGCGGATATTTGATTTGGGAGAAAGATTTTCCGCGGACTGCATCGATGAAAATCAAACGGCAGGTGCTGGCTGAGGACATTGGGAAGTCAGTGGGGCGGGAAACAATGGTGGCATTGTGAACCGCGGCTGAAAAGGTGCGACTGGTCGAGCGAAGTTCTTACTGCGCGACTGCATTCCTCGGCGTGAAAATAGGTCTGGACCTTGGGGCGAAACTATCTTGCGATTGTGAATCCGGCGGCGGGAGGCGGGCGGAGCCGCAAACTACTGGGGCCGGCACTGCAGCGCCTGCGGGCTGGCGGCATCGATATAAAAGTCGCGGAGACGCGTGCTCCGGGTGAGGCGACGGAAATTGCGCGCGAAGCCTACGGGCGTGGAGTGAGACACTTCATTGCGGTCGGCGGCGATGGGACTTCTTACGAAATTGTGAACGGGCTCTATCCGCAGGGCCTTGCGGTTGAGGCTCCGACGCTGGGGTTCTTGCCGCTGGGCACGGGCAATTCCTTTCTGCGCGATTTCAGTCATGAGGGCGTGGAGTACGGGATTGAATCACTGCTGGCTCAGAGGAGTCGAACTTGCGACGTGATGCGATTGCGTCATCGCGGCGGAGTGATTCATTACATTAATTTGTTGAGCATGGGCTTTTCGGCGGACGTCGCAACGCTGCGAGCGCGGAGTTTCAGCGGGTGGGGAGAGTTCGGATACGTGGCGTCGATTTTTCTGACGCTGGCACGATTCAAGCGCCGGCCGTTCCCGGTTCGAATCGAAGGGGCAGAGAGTTTTGATCGCCGGAGTTGCTTGTTCCTGACTTTCAGCAACAGCAAGTTTACCGGCGGAACGATGATGATTGCGCCGAAGGCTGAGATCGACGACGGGCTGGTGGAATACGTTCGTTGGGGTCCTATCGGGCGGTTGGGGCTGATCCGCAATCTGCCGGGGCTTTATGACGGGACGCACATTGAGCATCCGCTGGCTGAACGGAATGCGGTGAAACGAGTCGAGTTCAACCTGGACGCGCCTGTCGACGTCATGGTCGACGGAGAAGTGCTAACGCTGCATTGCGAGGAATTGGATGTGCTTCCAGGCGTGCTCAACGTGGTGGCGTAACCAGCTGCTGAGAAAATCACCGTGATATAAGGATGGTTGATGTCTGAAGAGCGGCGGAAGCGACAGGCAGAGCGCGACCGGGGCCGATCGGGAGATGCAAAGACGAAGAACGTCCTGATTTACGGCGTCGTGGCGGTGCTGCTGGCGGGAGCCTACCTCGGGGGCCGGTACCATAAGAATCATAAGTACGATTCGTTCGCGCAGTGTCTGGCGACGAAGCAAGCCAAGATGTATGGCCTATATTGGTGTCCGCACTGCCTCGAACAAAAAGAAATGTTTGGCGCCTCGTTCCACTCTGTGCCATACGTGGAGTGCGCGATCAAGGGCTCGTCGGAAATGGCGCCGGAGTGCAAGGCCGCGGGGCTGAAACTGTTTCCCAGTTGGCAGTTTGGGACCGAGCCGCCTAAGGAAGGGGTTCTGTCGCTGGAAGAATTGAGTGAGAAGACGGGGTGCAGCCTGCCGTGACGGATCCGGCGCTGGTTCCATCTTCTGCTTCGGCGTTGGCGAGGAATCGAGTTCTGCTTGGAGTGATCGCCGTCCTGTCGATGGCTGGGATGCTGGTGTCGGCGGTTTCGCTGCAGCGCCACTATGCGAAGTCGGCCACCGCGCTCTGCGACTTCAGTCAAAAGTTCAGCTGCGACATCGTGAACCGCAGCGAATATTCGACGATCGAGGGGATTCCGGTGGCCGGGATCGGCGTCGCCGGCTACGCAGCACTGTTTGTGCTGGCGACTTTCTGGAAATCCCGCGCAGAGACGCCGAACCGCCTGCTGGGCGCCGCGATTGCGGGATTGGCTTTTGCCCTTTACCTGACTTACATTGAAGCGTACGAGCTGATGACCTGGTGCATTTTGTGTTTGATTTCGCTGCTACTGATTTCTCTGATCTGTCTGCTCGCCATCGTCGTGAAAGTAAGAGCTGTGAGCGCGTAAAGTGTGTCCTCCGTTGTATTCTGTTAGAACTCTTTTTCTGAATGGGAGAAATCCAGCAAACTGAAAGTTATAGCAATGCGGCTGCTGCGGTGATCCGCGGGCAGTCGGCGACGGGAGATTTGCGCCTGCACGAATTTCGCAGCCGGGTTTTCCATAACACGCGATTTCTGCGGGTATGGCTGCCTCCGGGATACGACGACGCCGAAAATGCCGGCCGGCATTATCCGGTGTTTTACCTGAATGATGGGCAGAACCTGTTCGAGGGCGCGACCGCGTTCAACGGAGTGGAGTGGCAGGTGGACGAAACGGGCGACCGGTTGATTCGCGAAGACGTGGTGCCACCCATGATTTTTGTGGGCATGGACAACACAGGGCGAGAGCGGATTCGCGAATACATGCCGCACCGCTCGCTGCATCCGATGATGCTGCGGGCGCACGGGACGCGGTATCCGGCATTTCTATTCAAGGAAGTCATGCCATTTGTGGCCGCCAACTACCGGGTGGCGAGCGGGCCGGAAAATACGGGGCTGGGGGGATCATCGCTGGGAGCGTTGATTGCGCTTTATACCGTTGCCGTGCGGCCGGGGGTGATTGGGCGCTTGCTGCTGGAGAGTCCGTCCTTGTGGGCTTCGAACCGGCAGTTGATCCGGCAGAGTCGTGGGGTCAAACGCTGGCCGGAACGGATTGTTCTAGCGACAGGTACTGCCGAAGCTGGGCGCAAGGATAAGGATCAGAGCGTGGTGGACGATGTTCGCGAACTGGCGGGGATCATGCGGCGCGCGGGATTGGACGACGCACGACTGAAGTTGGTGATCGAGGATGGCGCCACGCACAATGAATCGGCGTGGGCAAGGCGGTTCCCGGAGGTTCTGACGTTTTTATTTGGGAGGCGGGGATAGGGTTTCCTGCGTTTCTGACGCGTCTAAGTTTCAGCGCTGTCTGCTTGATGGCTAGCAGATTCGGGCGGCGTGCTTCCGCAGGAAATTCTCCAGATCAGAAACAGGGTGGCCGCCATGGCGAGCACTGAAAGCTGGAGGTGTGTCCACCGCGCCAAGAAACCGAGCAGCGGGAGCATGTACGCGAGGTAAAGAAGAGTTCCGAGCCAGCGAGTCGAGGGCGTGAGCGGCTGACCAGCGAGCCAGTTGGCCAGCAGAACAAACGCGGGCGCCAAGATCACTAAGTCGTAAACCGTGAGGTGGGGCGAGACCAGCACGCTGACAAACAACAGGGCTGAATATCGCAGAGACAGCGGCACCGCTGAGCTGCGCTTCCAGCAGGCGATGCTCAGGACGAGCACGACGGCTGCGCTGAGAACGTAGAGTACGAGCGAGAGCGCGGGCCACGGTAGGAGCATGGACCAGAAGGTGCGAAGCGAGTGAGTCTGATAGGGCTTGGGCTCGAGCAGGGGCAAGAGGCTGCGCACGTTCCACAGCGTGCGAATCCAGAGGCGAAGCGGGTCCCTTCCGTAGTAGAGGACTCCGACGGAGAGTTGCGCCGCCGCTGAGAGAGCAGCTCCGCCGATGACCTTCCAGGCAGCGATGGATATGAATACGATAACGGCGGCAAGCGCGAGCTGCGGTTTTAAAATCAGGCAGCCGAGGACCAGGCCCGTGAGGAATTCGCGGTGGTCGCGCAACAGGAAAAACATTCCGGTGAAGCAGGCGAGCGCGATCGCAGAGGTCTGGCCCCAGGCGATCAGGTGAAAGAACGCGGGAAACGCAGCGGCGAGAAGAAAGACGGTTCCGCCGTGTTCGCGCAAGTTCGGGCAGGCGTGCCAGACGCCGTAGCAGCAACTGGCGTAGATCACTCCGCTCAAGATCCACCACATCATCAGCGCCCAGCCGTACGAGAGATGAGCCAGCGGGGCAAAGAAAATCGAAACCTGCGGGGGATACAAGGGCAGGTAGCGAATGCCGGTGGCCTCCGGCACGCGCTGCGCCGCCAGCGCGGCTTGGGCATTCATGTCGTACAAATCGGCACCGCGATGAGCGGCCGCCAGCGAGCCGAGCGTGTAGAAATGCAGAAAGTCGGTGCCCTTGAGCTTTCCGTTGCGGTCACTCAGGCCGGGGGTCGCGATGGTCCACAGGTAGAGCGACCACAGACACAGGGCAACAATCGCGCCGTGAGCGCGCAAGCGTTTTAAGGTCAACCAGTGCCTGGTATGTGTTGCCATCGGCTGGCCCAATGATATCGAAGCAGCCGCGGTTTTTCAGTTAAAGCATTTCTTGAAGACTGCCTCACGAGGCGTGAGGGAGGCCCGTGCCGCCGAGTTACTTGCCCGCAGGTTCCTTTACTGCAATCTCTTCGAAAAGGCCATCGACAATCTGAATCATTTCGTTGTCGACGACGCGATTCTTGGCGATGGCCTCTTTCAAGGGGATGGAGACAATCTTGTTGGAGCGCAGGGCAGCCATGCAGCCGAATTCGCCGCGATGCACCATGTCGATGGCGCCCAGACCATAACGCGTCGCCAGCACACGGTCGAAGGCGCTGGGAGAGCCTCCGCGCTGAATGTGTCCCAGCACGACCGCGCGGGTTTCGAAGCCCGTGCGCTTCTCAATTTCGCGGGCGAGAACGTTGGCGATGCCGCCCAGTTTGGCGTGACCGAATTCATCCTTGCCCATGTCCTGGATGACGGGCGCGCCAGAGCTGGCATCGGCGGAAAACTTTGCGCCCTCCGCGACGACGACGATCGAGAAATAGAGACCGCGTTCGTGACGCTGGCGAATCGACTCGGCGACTTTGTCGACATCGAACGGCCGCTCGGGAATCAGAATCACATCGGCGCCGCCGGCAATGCCGCTGTAGAGCGCGATCCAGCCGGCATCGCGTCCCATGACCTCGACGACAATCACACGGTTGTGCGCTTCGGCGGTGGTGTGGACGCGGTCAATGGCTTCACAGACGATGTTGCAGGCGGTATCGAATCCGAAGGTGTAGTCGGTTCCACCCAGATCGTTGTCGATAGTCTTGGGCACGCCTACGACTCTGATTCCGGTTTCGTAAAGCTTCTGCGCCACCGACAACGTGTCGTCTCCGCCAATGGCGACGAGGGCGTCAATCTTATGTTTTGCGATCGTGTCGGTGCAGCGCTGAATTCCGTCGGGGCGTTTGGAAGGATTCGTGCGCGAGGTCCGGAGAATGGTTCCGCCCCGGGGCAGAATGCCGCTCACCGCTTCCAGGTCGAGCGGCATGGTCTGGTCTTCGATGAGACCTCGCCAGCCCTCCATGAAACCCACAAATTGGTCATGATAGTGAAACACGCCTTTGCGGACTACGGCGCGGATGACTGCGTTCAGACCGGGGCAGTCGCCTCCGCCCGTTAACATGCCAATTTTCATCGTACGCTCCCGTTTAAGTATGAGTTCAGAACGAAGTCCTCCGAATGCTCCCCGAGTGCGGGGTATGACGAAATGGCCCAGACGCTGAGGTGAAGATCGGTCGGAACAGATAGAGTAACACTAAACGAAGGGAGGCCAAAGTCGGGGAGCGCGTGGAAAATTGATCAGGTGCGGGATTGTTAGAGCAGACGTCCGCGATCTCCAAGGGCGTGCCTCAGCGGCTAAAGCCGGTTCCTTCAGGGCACCCTGTCAGCACGACTGGAACTCGGGCCCTTCCCAGTTATTGTTTACTTGGAATCCCCCGGCCGGCCCGCTAGGTTCTCCACCTATTCCGCGATAAACTGCTTTCACATGCGAGTCATGGGCATCGATTGTGGTGGAGAGTACACCGGCTACGGCGTGGTGGAGATGTATGAGAGCGGGAAGCTCTGCTGCCTGACTTGCGGGGCCATCAAGCTCTCGCCGCGCGAAGCGCTGCCGCGGAGGCTGTCGCGCATCTTCACCGAACTCGGCGAGATTATCGTGCGGCACCAGCCCGAGGAAGTGGCGATTGAAGATGTCTTCTATGCGCTCAATGTGAAGTCCGCGCTCAAGCTGGGGCAGGTTCGGGGAGTGGCTATGCTGGCTGCGGCCGAGGCGGGATTGGAAGTAGCCGAATATTCGCCGCTGACTATCAAGTTGTCAGTGGTGGGCTACGGGCGCGCCGAAAAGCAGCAAGTGCAGCACATGGTGACGCGGCTGCTGGAACTTTCCGCGCCGCCCGAGCCCATGGACGCTTCTGACGCGCTGGCCATTGCGATTTGCCATCTACATACGGCGGGAACACTTAGCCGGCAGCGGGCCGTGGCGCGCTAAAGTTCACTGGTTGTTCCATCATTTGGCATAATTGCGTGTGGTCGTCTGGTGTGAGTCCACTGCGAGAACGAAGTCCTGAGGCTGATTCTAAGGCTGATGATCGGAACCTGGAGAGCGGGATCGCGTCGCGCGGGACGACGGCGTCTGGTTTTTTCCGTCGGATTTCTTGTTGTTCTCTGCGGTGTATCGACTCGGGCAGCCGAGCCGGCGACGATTACTTTTTCGCTGAGCTTTCCAGACTCGGATCCCGAGCGTTATGCGATTACCGTGCAGTCCGACGGCCACGCCCGCTATGAATGCTCGGCGAAGATATCGAACGACTCGGACGATCGCGAAAATTACCAGACGGAATTCAGCTTCTCGGAAGCCACCCGCGCCCGGATTTTCGAGCTGGCGGCACAAGCTCATTATTTTTCCGGCAAAATTGACTCAGGCAATCGCAAGCTGGCCTTTACCGGCGCCAAGAAATTGACCTACAAAGACGGACAGCGGGAAAGTGCCGCGGCTTACAATTTTTCTTCCGTGCCGGCGGTCCAGCAGCTGACGACTTTGTTTCAGGGCGTGGGCGCGACGCTCGAGTTCGGCCGCCGCCTTGCCTACTACCATCGCTACCAGAAGTTGGGTCTCGACGACGAACTGAAACAGATGGAAGATGAAGCCAAGCGTGGCGATCTGCTCGAATTGCAGGCCGTAAGGCCGGTTCTGCAGGAGATTTACGACGACGGTTCCGTGCTCAACGTAGTGCGGGTGCGGGCGCAGCGGCTCATGGAAATGGGCAATGGCTCGGGTCCGGCGCGCTGAGCGGCCCGGGAATCCAGTTATCCCGCCACTTTTTAGGGTTTCACGAATACGACTCCCCGCCATGGGCTGCTGGCGGACATCCCCGACGGCCAAAGTTTTACAATTTCTCTTGCCAAACCGTGCTCTAATAGGCAGCGAAGGCCTTTGGAGGTTGCTTATGTCCAAGCTATCGCTCTCCAGATTCAGTATGGTTCTTCTGACGGCCGCTGCCTGCGCGCTGATTGCGCTGCCCGCATTGGCTGATTCGCAAGCGCGCATCGTTCGCCTGAGCGACGTGCAAGGTTCGGTGCAGATCAATAAAAACACCGGTTTGGGATTTGAGAACGCGTTTCTCAACCTCCCCATCACGCAAGGGACGCAGGTGAGGACGCACGACCGCGGCCGCGCCGAAATCGAGTTCGAGGACGGCAGCACGCTGCGGCTGACTCCCAATACGACCGTGGAATTCAGCACGCTCGGTGTGGGCGACTCCGGCACGCGCATCTCGGTGATCACTCTGGTCGATGGCATGGCCTATGTGAACTGGCTCGGCAAAGACGATTTCAGCCTTAATTTCTCGAAGGAGAAAATTGCGATTGGCCGCGCCGCGCACTTCCGGATCGAAACTTCGCCGAAAGTCGCTCACCTGGCCGTGTTCAAGGGCGAGGCCGATGTTGAAGGTCCGGCGGGCAAGGTCGTGGTCGACAAAAAGAAGACGGCAACTTTCGACATCACCGATGATGACAAATACACCGTAGCCGACAAGATTGCGGAGGCTCCGCTCGATTCATGGGACAGAGAGGCCAGCGAATACCACCAGCAGTACGCGAAGAATAATTCGTCGCCGTACGGCTATGGGGTCAGCGACCTGAATTATTACGGCGCCTACAGCAGTGTTCCTGGCTACGGGATGATGTGGCAGCCGTTCTTCACCGGGATTGGGTGGGATCCGTTCATGGATGGCGCGTGGTCGTTTTATCCCGGCATGGGCTATATGTTTGCGTCGGCGTATCCGTGGGGATGGATGCCCTACCGGTACGGAAACTGGATGATGGTGCCGGGGATGGGTTGGATGTGGCAGCCGGGAGGATATAGTAACTGGCTGACCGCGCCGCATTTTGCTGGGACGTTGCCGGCAAATTTCCATCCGCTGGTTGCGCCGGTGGACGGGACGGGGAAGACGATTGCGGTGGGGAGAGGTGGAGCTACGTCTGCCTTACGCTCGCCGGTTCTTACGGTGAAGTCCGGGTCGGCGGGCATGGGCATAGCGCGGGGCTCGCTGGAAAATCTCAGTCATCTGAACCGGGCAGTGTCCAAGAACGGGTTCGCCCGAGTGTCGCCGGCACCGCAGTTTGGTGGGAATTCGGCGATGAGTTCGGGCTTTGGTGCTCCGCGGAGCAGCGTGTCGACTGCGCCGATGGGACACAGCACATCGGGCGGCCACGCTTCGGGTGGGACGCATCGCTAGAGCCGGTGATCAATGTGAATACAACGGGGCAGCCTAACGGCTGCCCTGTTTGTTTTGGGTCTGAGAATCCGCGTCTATCGCCGCAGGCTGACCGAAGTGATCACTTTCTCGCACAACGACTGCAGTTCCGCCGACGAGGCGTGATCCCAGCTGCAACTGACCGGCACGATTTTTCCCCACGGCGTAAGCATGAGTCCGAGAACGCCGTGGATGTTGGCGAGGTCGCGCTGGGTGGCATTGAAATCGGTGATCAGGCCGGGGTAGCCGTCGAGCGCGGTGCTGATGAAGTCGGTTCCGATGCCTGGCTTTGCCGCCAGCCAAACATAATTGTCCAGATAATAGGTGGCCTGTTTTCTGAGTTCTTCGTCATCGGTGAGGCCTTGAGAGCGCCGGTCGAGAGCCGGCCCCACGGAGATGCCAACGACTTTGTCGCCTCGGTGGGCGAGATAGACGGTGCGCAGCGGGGTGTCGTCGGAAACCTGCACGTCCCCGGGCAAGGCGACCGACACGGTCGCGCAAAACCACGCATCACGGCACAAGCCCTTCTCGTAGCGAGTGAATCCCGCCGGAGTTGCCATCAGGGTTTCAGAATCCACGACCAAACGCGTGCTTCGTTTCACGAGGGTCGGCTTAGCTGCGAGGATCATCGGATTGGGAAGAAGAGTTCTTGTGACCTGGACGGGTGTGGTTCCGGACTCGGGATCCGGCGTTGCCTCGAACTGCTGCAATGCCACCAGCCACTCAACAGAGTGCTCGTTGGGCAGCAGGCGGGCGCGCGCTTCTTCCTGGAAGTGAAACGTCATAAACGGATAACGGCCTGGATTGTCGGAGCGCATGCTCGACAAATCGGGCATGGGATTTTCCGGGTCGTCGGCGTCGCTTGGGTCGGTAGGATCGTTGCCGGAGGAATCGCCGTCGTCGTAGGGAGAAGCGAGCGTGAGTTTGTTGTCGATGGTCTGCGAGCGATGCAGCCAGGCGACGTGGTGCGTCGCGGGATCAAGCAGCAGGGAAATGTGAAGGACGGCTGCGACGGCGTTGTTGCCTGCGCCGGGTACAGTGCGTCCGCCGCTGGCGGTGCCGACGGCGGGAAGGTCGATGGGCGAGAAAACGTATTGCGAGGTCACGAAGGCGCACGACTTGCCGTCGACCTGGACAAGATTTCGAAAACGCAAGTCCGCCCCGCTTAGTTCAAGATCTTTCAAGGCGCGGTCGCGGGAGTAGGCGAACTGTCCGCGCGGCTTCCAGGAAGCGCCCTCAGCCACGGGCTGGGGCGAGAACTCTGTCTGCAGTAAGTCCTGCGTGACTTTGCGCAGCAGATCGCCGCCGTCCCAATATTTGAAATAGCCGTCGGTGCTGCGGCCCATGTCGGTTTCGCCGTGCGGTCCTACCCGGAACATCACGGGCGAGGCCTGCATCGCCGCCAGGCGCTTCTGGAACTCGGGCACGGAGAACAGCGCGCAACGAACGCTGGTGACGCGGGTGTCACTATATGTGGTTTCGACTGGAATGTTGCCGTCTTTGTCGACGGGTTGCGGGCGCAGCGTGACAATCGCGGCCATGGCATAGTCACACGGGCCGCGCGCCGGGAAGAGGTTCGCTCCGCTGGCATCGGCGATGGGCAGAAAGGAGCCGGCAGCTTCCAGTTCGTAGCGTAGAACCTCGCCGGGTTTCAGATCGGCCTGTAACAGGAGCTTGTGCTGGCTAGGCTTGGATTGGGCGCGCGCCATCGTTGGCTCGGAGCAGAACACTCCGGCGCAGAAGAGTCCGCAGAACAACGGCGCGAGGCCGGTTACGAAAATGGAGTGCGGTCGCGGCATAGGCATTCCGTTCTCCTAGGGATCGTCGTCCTTTGGGGGATCGGGCGCGTTTGGATCCGTGTAGGTTTTGCGGATGGCGGACGATTGCAGTTCCTGATACTGGGCCGAGCGCACAATGGCGTCGCAGATGCTGGCGGCCGCGACGGAATCCTCTTCGCGATAGACGCAGGCAAAGCCGAAGTTACCGTAAGGTGAGCCAGCGACCGCGCTTACACCGCGATATTTGAGGGCGCTTGTAGTGATGTCGAAGTGAGTAATCAGCCCGTTGGTCCAGTCGATGCGAACATGCTCATCGAGTGCGATACGCGCTGCCCGGCCGAAGTATTCCGGGCGGGCGAACCATCCTTGCAGAAATGCCCGCTTGAAACTGTCCGCCGTGTACTTGAGGTCGGTCGACTGCGCCTCATAGACGCGAATGGCGCGGCTCGGGTCCTCCTCGTGGCCCGCGATCGGAATCGATACGGGCCGGGGCTCTTCCTCGGCCCGGCTCCATTTCGGACGCTTCGGGAGAGTGATCGAGAACTCGTAGCAGGGCTGGAGCGTACACAGGCGCATGCGCCAGACGCCGCCGCCATCGGGCCCATCGTCTTCGTCGGTGAGTTTCTTGGAGGAGACGTGGGTTGCGGCTGATCGCTCCTGGCGTGTTTTGCGAGCCACGTCGCCCAAAGACTGCCCGGTAGTGTCCTGCGCCGACGCGACTATGCAGGCGCATGCGAGAAGCACGGTGAGCAAGATGCCGGTGCGAGTTGAGTTCGACGATAATCTCATGGCAGGCGCAGCGAATTCACCAGAGTTGTGCACAGGGCTTCCGCATCGGCGAAGTGTTCTTCGGGAGCGGCGCACCCCAGCAAGAATTGTTTGCCCTGATTTCCGATCAAGACTCGTTCGCCGATCCACCAGCGCTTCTGGTCTCGCTGGTAGCGGAAGCGGGTCATCAACGCGGGCCTGCCTTCGATGGTCAGATCCTGAGTGCTGACGCTGTCGGGCTTTTCACGGGACCACCCGTTGGCGTTCGCGAGATCGCGCATGCGGATGTAGTCAGGATCAGTCAGGCTGCGGTAGGGAGCGTTCACATCGGCGGGGCCGGCATAGAGCATGAGCGATTCGCCATCGAGGGCTGCCTTGAAGATGTATTGTCCGTTGGTTCGTGAAATCACCTCAGCTTTTTCGGGGATGACGACCGAGGCTTCCGAACACTGCTGCGGATTCTGGCAGTACTGGAGAACGAAAGGCTCGAAGCCCGGCGGGGCCACTGTGGTTCCTTCCGCGCTGTCGAGCGTGGCTTGCGCTTTGTCATGGGGGGCTTGGCGCGTCTGGCGCGCCAGTTCCGCCAGGGATGGGCCTTGCGAGCCTGATTCGCTGAAGTCGCTCTCTTCTGCTGGAGTCGTTTCCGACGTCACCGGAAGCGCAACCGCGGGAGCCTTGGTGGCCAAGGCCGGCTTTTCCGACGACGGTTTGTCCGACGACGGTTTTTCCGAGAGCGTGGCCGAATGCACGACGATCTCTTCCTTCAGCTGAATCGAGGGATAGATGACCTGATCGCACATCTGGAGTGTGGTCTGTTCGTCCTGGATGCGCGCGTTCACACCCGCCTGCACCTTGCGGCGATCCGTGCCGTACATCTGCCGGTCGCGGTCACTGCAGGTATTGTGTCCGTAGTTGTCGTAAATCGTGCAGGAATGCATGTCGTCGGGACTGACGCACATCACCGGAATCAGACTGTTCGAACCGAGTATGAATATCATCGAACCCCACACGACGTGGCCCAGCAGATAAGGGTTACCCTGCCAGGCGCACCGAAAGGCCCTGTGCGAGCCTTGTTTGATGGCGGCGCAGTAGGGTTGCGTGCCGTGTACGCCGGCGAGTTGGCGCACCAGGTTGAGGAGATCGCTGTCGCTGACGTTGTTGCTGAAGTTGGCTGGGATCGGTATCGGAATCCCGGCCACGACTTCGGTGTTGGTGATGCCAAGCCGCGAACCGAGCAGCACGGCTCCGCCATTGTCGCGGCCCTCCAGGCTGAATGGATAGGGAACGAACAGGCGGTAGTCGCCGGCGTTGTAATTGGTGAAGCCGGTGGGCGCGTTGGCCGCGGCTTCCTGCTCTTGCTGCATTTCATCGACCAGTTCCTGCGCCTTGCTGGACTTCGTGTCGGCTGCGGAAGCATGCTGGGTGCGGGTTTGGCGGGCCAGATCGCCGAGTGAATCGGCGGGAGTTTCGGAATCCTGTCCCCATGCAAAGGTACTGGCGCATAGCAGCGCCACGGCAACGGCCGGCGTTATAGACCTGCGTGTCATGGCAGTCGCAAGGATCCAATCAGACCGGAACAAATCGTGTCGCCGTCGGCGAAGTTTTCTTTTGGCGCCATGCAGCCAACCACAAGCTGGGCGTCATTATTCTCGACCTCGGCTCGCTTGGCGATCCAGTCGGCGGCGCCCTTCCTGAACCGCATCTGAGTGACGAAGGCCTGCTTTCCGTCCAAAGTTGTTTGCTCGGCGCTGATGGTCGAAGAGGTTCCGGGGTCGCGCTCGCGCTCGGGATCAACGAGTTGCTTCCAGCGAACTGTGCTGCCATCGCTCGGGTTGCGGCCGGGGCAGCTCTCTGCACCGGCGGGCCCCATCAGCAGAAGGAACGGAGATCCCTTGACCTTGGTCTCGAACACATATTGTTTGCAGTCGGAACTGACGAGCTGGGCATCAGCGGGAACCAAAACTGAAGCATTCCAGCACTGCTGGGTGTGGCTCTTGCAGTAGGTGAATGCCTGTATTTTGAAGCCAGCAGGAACCGTGCTCTGCGCTGCCACCGCCGCAGGCGGGGCAGGGGCGGTCGTGCGACGGGCAGAGGGCTGGTGCAACTGGCGCGCGAGGTCGGCCAGCGAGGCGGGCTCGTCGGGGTTTACGGGCGGCCCGGCAGCGGCGGGTGCAGGCGCCGTTGCTCGATCGACTGCGTCGTCGGGGCTCGCGGCTGATTTCGGAGAGTCGATGACGCCGTTGGTTGCGGCTAGCGTTCCTTTCTGCGGGGCAGATGCTTTCTTGATGCGAATTGACTGGAACACGGAGTCACATTTCTGCCACGCCATCCTGACATCGTGGTCTTCGTGCTCCATGACCTCGCGCGCGTACTTCTTCTGTTTGAAGGTGGCGTGAGGGTTGTTGAGGATGTCGCGGGCCCGGCTCTCGGTATTGGCGACGCAAAGAACGGGAAGAATCTCGGTCGCTGCGCGCACCAGCATGGCGTTGCCGCTGACGGAATGCCCCTGCAGGTTTCCTCCGGCGAGGCTGCATTGATAGGCGTTATGACCGGCCACAGCGGTTTTCGTGCAGTTGGCGGATGGGGCGTAGGTGCGTGCAAATTCCGTGGCGGCGTCGTGGAAGGCGTCGTCGTTTTCCAGATGAAGTCCGATGGGGCTGCCTGCCAGGACCAGAGGCCGGGTGCTTCCGATCTGGGGGCCGGTCAAAACCATACCGCCGACGTCATGAGAGTCGATGGTATACGGAGCCGGGACTAGGAGCTTGTAGGCGCCGGCGTTGTAGGTTTTGAACCCGGCTGGAGCATCCTTCTCTTCCTGATCTTCAGCGAGTTGGTCGACGATTTGCTGCGCCGTGCTGGCGTCTGCCTTGGGCTGGGCCTGCTTCTGAGCTCGCGCCTGGCGGGCTATGTCGGCGAGGGAGTTGCTGTCTTGTCCGCATACAGGCAGGCCCGTGAGGATGAGCAGAGAGAAGGTAACGAGCATCGCGAACTTGCGAGCGGTCTTCTTTTGAGTTACGACTGAAAATTGTGAAGTACGATGCATTCGCGTGTCTCCGCTTGGAAATCAGTTTGAGCCGGTCGCTGTGCTGGTCTGCTGCACGACGGCATCCGGCACATCGAATGTGATGGGCGCGTTGTAGTCGGAGAACGAAGAGCGCAACTGCAGCCAGTCCACGGTCAGCTCATAAGGAAGATGATCATCAAGGCCGAGGCAGACGGTGTCGTGTTCCAGGCCGCTGGGCGCGCCCTTCATGGTGACCAGCCACTGCTGGCAGCGCACATTGTTTACGGTTTTCTTGTCGCTCTTTTGCAGGATGCCGCGCTGAATCATGGTGGCGATTCGCGGCATCAGGGTGTTGTCATTGCCCTGGGCGAGGGCGCCACAAAACCAGGCTGGCGGATGTTCGTGGGCAAAGCGAGGTTTCGACCAGGAACCGTCACTCTCGTGGTAAAACTCCTCGGTGGCGAAGTGCACTTCGTCGCGGGACATATCCATCTCGGGAATGGCGGTATCGGTTTCGTGCCACTGATAGTGATAGAGATCACGGGGACAGTCGACTTCCCACAGCATCTGTTTGTGCCGCGTTCCGGCGCTCGCGGTAACTGAGGCGCGGAAGCTGTGAACCTGCTTCATGGCGTCGAGGGTTTTCTGGAATTCCTTTTCTCCGCTGCCGGTCATCAGATAGCTCGCCGCCCAGCCCACGATGACCACGCCGACCGCCAGACGCACCACCCCCCAGACCCAATAGCGTTCGCCCGACATATAGACCTCTCCCGAGTAAGCTCTGAGGCTAGGTTAATGGGCGCGAGATGGAGGGAAAAGTTACCGATGTACTGAGGAAACGTCCGATTTTGGCTGGGGATTGCGGGTTTTAGCCTGGTTTTCTGGAAAAACAACTCGCAAAGACAGAGGTTTGACCCCTCACGCGACTATAACCCCCGCGTAGCCCACCACCATGTTTCTGTCGCCGGAAATGTCTCCGGAGGTTGCGTACTTCACGAGTTCGGCCGATTTCGCGCCCAGTTGCCGGGCGGCCGTTAACATGGCGACGGCTGGGCCGAATCCGCACATGCTGATGTTCTGTTGCGTGACCACATCGAAAAGTCCACGTGGGTCAATAGTGAGGATGCGCTCGATTGCGCGGTGATCTTTCGCGCGAGTGACCGCGTCCGATTCATAATGATTCATGTCGCTGGAGGCGACAATCAGGACGGGATCGCTTTGTGTCGCGATTTCATCGGCCAGGGCTTTGCCCAGCTGTTCGAGGATTTCGAATTGTCCGATTCCCAAGGCAATGGGAACGAAACTGAGTTCCGGTTGACGCAGCAGTAAAAATGGGAGCTCGACTTCTACCGCATGTTCGGCGCGATGTGCCGCCGAGTCTTCCTGCAGCGCGGGGAAGCGCACCTTCAACGCCCGGGCCAGTTGGGCATCGAGGGGAACGTTGCCCAGCGGCGTCTGCCAGGCGCCTTCGCTCATCATGGCGAGCGGGCGTCCCTGACCGGTGTGGTTGGGACAGAGCACGATGCAGCGCTTTGGGACTTCCAGGCCCGCGAAAACCGCGCCTGCCACGTTGCCGGAATACATGTATCCCGCGTGCGGGGCGATGCAGCCCAGCGCACGTCGCGGAGTCTGTTTCGGGGAACTCGCTTGCGACAGATAGCCCAGCGTTTCGGTGCGTAGGTCGTCGGGATCGGCGGGATAGAAACGGCCGGCGACGGCGGGATGACGCAGAATCGTGGTAGCCATGGTCCCTTCAGCCTTCTTGCCCAGCGGACCAACGCCTCAATCTATGACTCGGTGTGGGTGCTGCGCAAGGCGCGATATAGAGCTGCGCTCTCTTCGAGGCTCAGCGTCTCGGCCCGGGCCGTCGCTTTCACCTTGGCCTCAGCCAGGGCTCGCTTCAACTCTACTCCGTCGTATTTTACTTTGAGATTGTTCCACAGAGTCTTGCGCTTCTGCCCGAATGAAAGACGCAGAAAACCGATGAAGTCATCGCCCGCCACTCCCAGTTTTTCCTGCTGCGGGTCGATGGTCAAGCGCAGCACGGCGGAGTGCA
The DNA here is from genome assembly GCA_963755795.1 of uncultured Acidobacteriota bacterium. Classification (GTDB taxonomy): domain Bacteria; phylum Acidobacteriota; class Terriglobia; order Terriglobales; family Acidobacteriaceae; genus Sulfotelmatobacter. The sequence continues at coordinate 138,690 of CAVWLI010000042.1, forward strand.
CTTTTGGCGGAGGCACGAACGCTCCGGGTGGCAGGGTGAAGAGCTTCTCGACGCGGCCGTACAACTGAGCGGTGGCCGAGAGCATGCCGTAATCGCGGCCTCCGGGCTGGGCAGCGATCCGGTCGGCAACCTCGCGCTGCACCATGATCACGATGCTGTCGAAGTATTTCGAAAACTCGAAGAGCCGCAGCAAAATGTCGGACGTAATGTAATAGGGAAGATTTCCTACGACCTTCATGGGCTCGGGCTTGAGGTCGATGCCGGGGCGGCTCAGGCCGGGCTTGGGTCCGAAGAGCGAGTCGAAGTCGATGGACAAAATGTCGGCTTCAATGATTTCCACGTTTCGCGCCATGCCGAATTTCAGGCGAAGCTGCGCGGCCATTACGCGATCGAGTTCGACGGCGATGAGCCGCCGCGCCCGCCGGGCCAGCAATGAGGTCAGAATGCCGCGTCCCGGGCCGATTTCGAGCACGGTGCTCTGCGACACGTCGCCCAAAGCGTCGACCACGCGGACCGCGAAGTCTTCGCTGGCCAGAAAATGCTGTCCCAATTTAGGCTTGGTTTGCGGACGGCGTGTAGACGCGACCTTTGGCACGTTGACCCTCACTGCCTCGAGAAGTAGACTTTGAAGTCGGTCGTCGCATCCTGACTGACGGACCGTTTAGGGCCCCGAGACTCATTCATAATAGCGTGTGCCGCGAAAACCGTGCGCGCTTCTGCTCCCAGGATGGAGGTTCCGCACTCATGAACATCGTATTTGCCGCTTCCGAAGGCGTTCCGTTTTCCAAGACTGGCGGGCTGGCCGACGTGGTTGGCGCCCTGCCGCGTGCCTTGGCCGCGTTGGGCCATCATGTCAGCGTCTACCTGCCGCGCTATCGCCAGACCAAGCTGAACGATCCCGCTACGGTGGTTCGGAGCGTGACTGTGCCCTTTGACGATGAGTACCGCTTTGCATCGGTTGTGAGCGGAGGCAGTCAGGGTGGCGTGCGATTTTATTTCGTCGAGTATCCACCGTACTTCGACCGCGACTCGCTTTACGGCACGCCTGCGGGAGACTATCCCGACAACGCCGAGCGCTTCGCTTTGTTCTCGCGGACGGTGCTGGAAGCCTCGAAAATCCTGGGCGTTCCTGATGTTTTCCACTGCCACGACTGGCAGTCGGCGCTGATCCCGGTTCTGCTGCGTACCATTTACGCCGACGATCCTGCCTTCCGCGACGTGGGAACGGTCTTCACAATCCACAACATGGGCTATCAGGGCTTGTTCCCGCCCGACATCCTCCCGCTGCTGATGCTGCCGTGGGATCTGTTCACGATGTCAAAGATGGAGTTCTTTGGGCAGGTGAACTTCCTCAAAGGCGCGCTGACTTATTCGGACTTCGTCACCACGGTCAGCAAGAAATACAGCCACGAGATTCAGACGGCGGAATACGGATTCGGGCTGGAGGGCGTGCTGCACGACCGCGCCTCGACGGTGACGGGAATTCTGAATGGCGTTGATTACGACGAGTGGAGTCCGCAGACCGACAAGTTCACGGCGGCCAAATTCTCGCCGCAGGATCTTACCGGGAAGGCGAAGTGCAAGCATGATCTGCTGGCAGCGTTCGGAGTGAAGGACGCGGACGCGAACCTTCCGGTGATCGGAATCGTCTCGCGGTTCGCCGCCCAGAAAGGATTTGATTTGATCGCGCAGGTGGCCGACCGATTGGCTCGCGAAGAGATGATTGTGGTCGCCCTGGGAGCCGGCGACAAGACCTATGAAGAAATGTTTCTGCGACTCAACAAGCAGTTTCCCAATAAGATTGCCGTCAAGGTGGCCTACGATAACGCGATCGCGCACAAGATTGAAGCCGGGGCCGACATGTTCCTGATGCCGTCGCGCTACGAGCCTTGCGGTCTGAACCAGATTTACAGTTTGAAATACGGCACGGTGCCGATCGTGCGCGCAACCGGCGGCCTCGACGACACCATCGAGCCCTGGGACGCCCGTACCGGGAAGGGAACTGGATTCAAGTTCACCGAGTACAACGGCGAAGCGCTCCTGCTCACCGTTAAGGAAGCGTTGCAAGCCTACCAGGACCAGACCTCGTGGCAGGCGCTCATGCGTAACGGTATGGGCAAAGATTTTTCCTGGAACGCGTCCGCACGGGAGTATGGCAAGGTTTACGACCGCGTGCGGCAGATGCGCGGGGCAACGCCGGCTGCGCCGGAAAAAGTGCTGGTTTAGTTACGGCTGCTTCTGCAGGTCAAAGACCGAGATGGTCTCGCCGTCTTCATTCTTGAAGACCACGTGAATCGACTTTCCGTCCGGTGCAACTGACATCTGCTTGGTCGCGACGACCTTGCCGCTGCGCTTGGTGGTTAGTTCGACCTCGCTTGGGTTTAGTAGCTTCGCAGAAACCATCGTGCCGGCCGGATCGTCTTCGACGGGATAGTCCTTTCCGTCGAATCTTGCGTTGAACTTTTCGCCGAGGGGAGTCTTTGCGCTGAAAGTATCCGCCGTGCATTGGTATTGAGTAATCGAGCCGTTTCTGGATCGACCGGTTTCGTAGGCGCGCCACGAACCGGAGATTGCGTGAGAGCCAGCGGGCGCTTTGGCGATTCGTCGATTGTGAGTCTCGATCGTGACGGTCTCGGCTTCCGTCGTGTCCTTGACCAGTTGGGTCAGGGTATTTCCGTCCGGAGAAACTGCATCGACTTCTGTGAACATCGTCTTCCCGGCCTTTTTGGCGATGAATACAACCGTGTTGGCATCCACCGTTTGGACATTTACCGTATCCCAGTAAGCCGACTCGCTAACTTTGTGGTCGTCGCCGTCGGCCGCGATTTCCAAGTTCAGCAAGCAGCCCGAACAGCGGAACATTCCTTTGGCGAGGAGATAGTCGGATGGCTCCGGCGGAAGGTGCGCGGTAAACAACCAGGTGCCATCGAACGGACCTTGGCTAAATGCGATTGAAGACGACAGGAACAACAAGAGGATGAGCCATTTCATAGATCGGCCTCAAGGCGGCAACTATGTTATCGCAGCCTCTGGCAATGGAGTCTACCTTGATGTTCGCCTTCGTAAGGCCAAGAGTGCGAATCCCAAGGTGAGGCCGAGCGAGCCGTACGCTGCCGCGTTCATGGGCGCCAACAGGAAAAAGACGGCGACGAGCGAGGGATCGAACATCATCTTCACGAGATACATCGGACACAACACGAGCATGAACTGGGGATCGAGATTCCAGCGCTGTGGCGCGAGATAGGCGACTACCGCCAACAGATAGGAAACCGCGGCGAAGATGCCGAGCAATTTAAGGGGCGATGAAAACAACTGTGGATCGTCTCGATCCTCGTGGCATGCTTTTGCGATCCACGAGCGGGGCAGCACGGCAAGCGTCACGCTGAAAACTCCCACCAGTGCCAGGGCAACCGCAAATAGAATCCACTCGCTTTGAACTGGCATGTCAACGCCTCGCAGCATCACGTAAGGAGCGCCGGTCAAAAGCGAGACCAGCCCGCAGATCGCGAAAACGATGCGAGATGTAATCCTGATGGCACGTCGGGACATCATGCGGATTCTAACAGCGGTGCCGGTTTGAGCACACCCGAGTTCGCCGACCGGAACAATGCGAGCGCCGCTGCTAGAATTGTTGCACGATGGCTGCCGCCCAACAGCCCGCTTTCACCCGCACTATTTTCCACGTCGACATGGACGCGTTCTTCGTGTCCGTGGAAGAACTGTTCGATCCATCCCTGAAAGGCAAGGCAGTTGTGGTCGGAGGACAACGGGACGAGCGCGGAGTCGTCTCCGCGGCATCGTATGCGGCGCGGAAGTTTGGAGTGCATTCGGCGATGCCGCTGCGTACTGCCGCCAAGATGTGTCCGCAGGCGATCTTCGTCAACGGGCATCCTGAGCGCTATCGGGAGTGCTCGGAAAAAGTGCATAAAGTTCTCGGGACATTTTCACCGCAGGTGGAAATGGCCTCGATTGACGAGGCGTACCTCGACATGACGGGCACCGAACGCCTGCATGGGCCGCCGTTGAAAGCGGCACACACGCTGCATCTGCGGATGAAGGCCGATACGGGGTTGAATTGCTCGGTGGGGATCGGGACGTCGCGCCTGATCGCGAAAGTGTCGTCGGCGCAGGCGAAGCCGAACGGCGTGTTGTGGATTGTTCCCGGCGAAGAGGCAAAATTTCTGGCTCCGCTCGATGTGCGCGAAATTCCCGGGGTGGGCAAGGTGATGGAAACTCACTTGCATGCGCTCGGCATCAAGAAAGTGGGAGACCTGGCGGATCTGGAAGAATCAGAACTCGCCGACCGTTTTGGAAAGTGGGGTCTGGCTCTGGCCGGCAAGGCCCGCGGCGAAGACGCGGGCGGCTGGTTCGATACAGAAGTCGGGGCTGACGTGGGGGCCAAATCCATCAGCCACGAGCACACCTACAATGAAGATACTGCCGAGGCAAACCAGCTCGAAGCGACGCTGATGCGTCTTTCCGAGATGGTGGGCCGGCGCCTGCGCGAATCGCAATATTACGCGCGCACCATTCAACTCAAGCTGCGCTACAAAGATTTCACCACACTCACGCGGGCCCACACTCCCCCCGTGGCCACGCAGCTCGACACCGAGATTTTCGAGCAGATTCGTGCGCTGTTCCGGAAGAACTGGGAGAAAGGCGTTCCGGTTCGACTGCTGGGCGTGCAGGCATCATCGTTCACTTCGCAGCCCGATCAGATCAACCTGCTCGAGGGCAACCGCCAGCAGCGTTGGAAAGACGCGATGGCGGCCGCCGACCGCTTACGGGACAAATTCGGGGAGTCCAGCGTGGGCCTGGCGGCGGGCATGCGCGGAAACTTCCGTGAGCGGGTTCACGAGAATCCCGCGAGCGTGCCTGGAAAAAAGAAGCCGCGCAGTTGACCACGATCCTCAACGCGCACTAAGATTCCCCTTCCCCCGAGTATTCAGGAGCCGATATTCAGGAGCCTACATGCGCAAAGTTCTTCCTCTACTGTGGTTTGCCCTCGCCTTTGTTTTTACGTTCCTGCAGATAGCGTCGGCCCAAGCCGATCCACCGCTTCTGCTGCGCTTCCCCACCGTCAGCAAGACGCAGATCGTTTTCAACTACGCGGGAGATCTCTGGATCGTGAGCCGCGACGGGGGTGACGCGCTACGTTTGACATCTGGCACTGGGGTCGAGACGCTTCCGCACTTTTCACCTGACGGATCGATGATCGCATTCACCGGGGAATACGACGGGAACCGAGATGTCTACGTTGTTCCATCGACCGGCGGAGTGCCGCGTCGACTGACATACCACCCGGCCGAAGAGGACGTAGCCGGCTGGACGCCCGACGGCAAGAAGATCGTGTTCAATTCATGGGGCAGCAGCTTTATCCACTTTGAGGATCAGCTCTACACGGTGCCCGTCGAAGGCGGACTGCCTACGCAGGTGCCGCTCCCCATCGTCGAAGCGGCGACGTACTCGCCCGATGGAACGCACCTTGCCTACGTCCCGCATCCGATTTGGGAGGCAGCCTGGAAGCGCTACCACGGCGGCCAGACCAGGCCGATCTGGATTGCGGATCTGAAAGATTCCAGCATCGTAAAGATTCCCCGCGACAATTCCAACGATGACAATCCGATGTGGGTGGGCGATACGATTTATTTTCTTTCCGATCGAAATGGCCCGGTCAGCCTGTTCGCCTACGACACGAAGACGAAGCAGGTTTCCGAAGCGCTGCACAGCGATGGCCTCGATTTCAAGACCGCGTCGGCCGGTCCCGACGTTATCGTGATCGAGCAGTTTGGCGCCATCAAGCTCTTCGACCTGAACACGCATGAAGCCACGAACGTCAAAATCCATGTTGCCGGCGACCTTGAGGCGGTGCGGCCGCACTTCGCCAAAGTCGAAGCCAAACGCATACTGAATTTCAGTCTCTCGCCCACTGGCGCGCGCGCCCTGTTCGAGGCCTGGGGAGAGATTTTCACAGTACCTACGGACAAGGGCGACATTCGCGATATCACGCGAAGTCCGGCCGTCGCTGACCGCGATCCATCGTGGTCGCCGGACGGAAAGTCGATTGCGTATTTTTCCGATGAGTCGGGGGAATACGAACTGGCCATCCGCGATCAGAACGGACTGGGAACGGTGCGACACATCAACCTCGGCAACCCGCCATCGTTCTTCTACACGCCGACATGGTCTCCCGACAGCAAAAAGATTGCTTACACAGACAAGCGCCTGCAGTTGTGGTATGTGGATCTCGACAACCCCACGCCCAAGCTGCTCGACTCCGATTATTTCGGCGGGTTCGGCCCCACGCAGTTCAGCCAAACCTGGTCGCCTGACAGCAAGTGGATCGCTTACACCAAACAACTTCCCAGCGGCTTGCATGCTCTGTTTGTCTACTCCATCGAGCAAGGGAAATTTTCGCAAATCACCGACGGCATGAGCGATGTGCTTTATCCCAGCTTCGACAAGAACGGAAAGTATCTTTACTTCACGGCTTCGACGAACACGGGTCTGTCCACGGCCGGGCTCGACATGTCGAGCGATGAGCATCGAGTGACGCGCAGTGTTTACGTCGCCGTCTTGAGTAAAGATGAGAAGTCGCCACTCGCTCCGGAGAGCGATGAAGAGAATAAGCCGAAAGACGAGAAGAAGGCCGACGCCAACAAGGATAAAGCGGCGGCCGACAAGGACAAAGGAAAAGACGCTAAAGATAAAGATAAGGACGCGAAGGACAAGGACAAGGACAAGGACAAGGACAAGAAGGAAGGGTCCGTCGTGGTCAAGATCGACCTTGAGGGGATTGGCCAGCGCATTCTATCGCTGCCGATTCCGGCGAAGAACTATAGCAACATGCTGGCGGGCAAGTCAGGCATCCTGTTTCTGGCGGAGGCGCCGCTGGTCGTCACCGAAGAAGACTATCCCAACGTCAATCAGACCATCCAGAAATTCGACTTGAGCAAGCGCAAGGTCGACAAATTGATCGATGAGGTGAACGACTTTGCCGTCTCGTTCGATGGCGAAAAAATTCTTTACCGCAAAGGCGAGGCCTGGACCACTGTGTCGACCGACGACGCCCCTGGGGGTGGAGGACCGCCCAAGCCCGGTTTCGGTCCGCTCAAGCTCGACGGATGGGAAGTTTATGTCGAGCCGCGCGCCATGTGGAAGCAGATTTACAGCGAAACCTGGCGCATAGAGCGCGACTTTTTTTACGACCCGCACTATCACGGCCTTGACCTCGACAAGGTCAAGAAAAAGTACGCCCGTTACCTCGATGGCATTGCGTCTCGCGATGAACTCACTTATCTGTTCGAGGAATGTCTGGGCGAGATGACAGTTGGCCACATGTTCATAGGCGGGGGCGAAAGGCCGGAGTCGAAAAAAGTGAAAGGCGGCCTGCTGGGCGCCGACTACAGCCTGGAAAATGGGCGGTATCGCATTGTCAAAGTTTACGACGGCGAAAACTGGAATCCCGGCAATGAAGCTCCGCTGACCCAACCCGGCGTCAACGTGAAGGCCGGGGACTACATCTTCGCAGTCAATGGACGCGAACTGCGCGCCTCCGATAACATCTACAGCTTTTTTGAAGAGACCGCGGGTAAGCAGGTCGTGCTCAAAGTTGGAGCAAATGCCGACGGGAAGGATTCCCGCGAGGTCACCGTGGTTCCCGTGGAGAGCGAAGAGCACCTTCGTCATCTGGCGTGGATCGAGGACAATCGGCACCGCGTGGATCAAGCGACTGGAGGCAAGGTTGCCTATGTGCATGTTCCCAACACCGGAGGCGGCGGTTACGCGAGCTTCAATCGCTACTTCTTTTCACAGGTGGGCAAAGAAGGCGCCATCATCGACGAGCGCTTCAATGAAGGCGGCCAGCTTGCCGACTACATCGTCGACTACCTGCGACGTCCTATGCTGAGCAAGGTGGTGACTCGCGAAGGCCACGATTGGTCCAGCCCATCGGAAGCGATTTACGGGCCCAAAGTGATGCTGATTAACGAAGAGTCTGGTTCCGGTGGGGACGCCTTGCCATGGTACTTCCGCAAAGTTGGCATCGGACCGCTAATTGGCAAGAGAACGTGGGGCGGGTTGGTGGGAATTGGCGGCTATCCTGAGCTGCTTGACGGCGGTTTTGTCACTGCGCCGCGTGCCGCACTATACGGCCTCAACGGAGAGTGGGAAGTCGAGAACCATGGGGTCGCGCCGGATGTGGAAGTCGATCTCGATCCGGCTGCGTGGAGGCAAGGCCGCGATGCGCAATTGGAAAAGGCGATTGAGGTAGAGATGCAGCAGTTGAAGGATCATCCACTACCGCAGATCAAGCGTCCTCCGTATCCGAACTATCATGAACACGACGATCTGGGGGTGAAGTAAAGCGTTCGTGGCGCAGGATGGTCTGAGACGATAGTGCAATCGGACTCACCGTCCAGACGAGGCCAGTAGAGAACCGACTCCTGGTTTGTATCCATAGAAGTCGCCGATCCTGTGGAGATGCTCGATGATCTCTTCGTCGTAGCGCTGCTTGAGCGGCGGAGTCAAAATGTTGTGCTGGGCATTGGGGTCCGCAGTGAGGTCGAATAGATAACTCGCGGCGGGCGAGTCGTAGGTCGTGTAGAGATAGCGCTGGTCCGCCGTCATGATGCCGTATACGGCGCGCACATCAGATGCGAAGAGCAGATCTTTCCGAGGGTAGCTGTCAAGTTCCTGTTTGGTTTCGGCGAACAAAGGCCGCCCGTAGAGCGGGTTCTGGACGATGGGACGGTGGCCGAGCAGGTAATAGAGCGTTGGAGTAACGTCGGTCAAGGTTGAGGCGCGAGTGTCGTCGTAGACCAGGTGTTCGCGCATTTTTGGCGGAAGATGAATGATAAGGGGCACGCGCATGATTTCCGGCCAGATAGACGTGGAATGGCTCATGCGACCGAACTCTCCGGTGGCGTCACCGTGGTCACTGGTGACGATGATGATGCTGTTGTCGTACATTCCGCGTTGTTTGAGATAACTGAAAAACTCTCCCAGGCGAGCGTCCACCCAGTGCACTTCGTAGCTGATGCGGATGCTCATGCCATCGGGCGCTTGCCAGTGCTGCGAAGTCGGTGACGGAACGTCATTGCGCGCGAACTGGTGCACGTTCTTGGGCTGATCGTAGAAGAAAATCGGTTGCTGCGAATTGATCTGTGAGTCGAGTGCTACTTTTGCCTGCCGTAACGTGTCGCCGATTTCCAGGTGGTTCCAGAGCGTCTTGTCCATGTCGAGTTTTACGAGATGGTCGTCAGGCGACAATATTTCTTTAACCACCTCGTCCATGCTCACGACCATCTGGTAGTTGTCGGTGCGAAGCATTTGCTCCAGACCGTTGACCTTCGAGAAGGGCTGCAGATAGTGCGCGTGAAGCATCATGGCGCCAGCCCACAGCGCCGGTTCGGAAAGCGACGTGCCAGCATATTGGGTGTACGCATTATGCAGGACGATGCTGTCGCGGGCAAAGGCGTCGAGGTTGGGCGTGTAGTTGACGCGGGGATTGTATGCGCCGAGATAGTCCGGGCGCATGGCATCGATCACGAATACAAAAATATTCGGGGGGACGTTTCGCGTTCGCGAAAAATTATCGACGAGCCGAACTTCTGCATTGGTATGCGTATCGCGGACATTCGTGTATTGGCGCATGATGCGGCAGAGGTCGCCGCAGACTTCGCCGCGGCCATCCCCGAGGATGTGATGGGCGAGCTGGAACGAGGCGTCTCCGGCGCCGTACTCTTCGAGTTTGAGGGAAATTTCGTCATCGGTGGAACCGACGGACTTGCTCCAGAAAATCTCGGTGGCCTGCAGTGCTTTGTAGACGAAAATTCCGGCCAGCAATACTCCTGCGATGACGACCGCGGAATAGTTCGCGCGGACGGGGCGCAGGCGATAGACGCACAGGCTCATCGCGATCCAGAAGATGAGAGCAGCGGTGCTTTCGACGAAACCATTCCAGTCCTCGCCACCGATCAGCCAGCGCGATCCGAGCGCGAGCAGAGTGACCATCACGATGATGGTCCAGGTGGCGATCGATTGGCCGAAAGTGAGCCGGCCTTCCCGCGACGACGGGGACTTGCCGTTGTTTGTGTCGGTTAGCGCCAGGAAGGGCTTGACGATCGAGAATCCCCAGAGCGTAAGCGTGAGGGCGAAGGCAATCGCATAGAGGCGAGCGCTCCATCCGTCGAAGCTCATGGCGCTGCCTAGAAAACGCGTCAGCACAAACGACAGGACGATCGCGATCGCTGTTCCTACCAGTCCGCGACGTACAGCTTGCGGCTTGGATGTCTTGGCGGCGAGCAAAAAGATCAGATTGATTGTCGAGAGCACGACGATGGCGAGGGCGAAGTGAGAGGCCAGACTCCAGAACGCGACTTCGGCGTCCTGCCAGTGAAATTGCAGGGTGTGAGTGTCGCTGTAGAGACGCAGTCGCGCCCCGATCGTGTAAATCACGCTGACGACCAGAGCGACCAGCAGACCGGCAGAAAATCCGAAGGGCGCTGCATCGTTCTCAGGTTCCACGTCTGCCCCGCGTTCTCCTGCTGCACTCGACGTTTGCCAGATAGAGAGCCCGATCAGAGGGAGCAGCGCGGTCAGACTCCAGTAGTAGGCTGCGTTATCACTTTGCAGTCCGGGCAGGAAGGGGCGGAGGGTGAGGTACACTCCGGCGGCAACCAACAGGCCGATCAACAGCGTGGATTGTTTATCTGTCTTCCAATTCCGCCCGAGCGAACCTGCGAACGTCGAGCCCGAAAATGTAGATCCTGATAACAGTGCACCGGCGATCGCCGACCAGTAGAGCGCCGCCTGATGATGCGCCAGCCATGGCATCCAGGCATAAGGCGGCATTTTGATGAAGGCGAGAAGGTGTAGGGCAGAAAAGCCAGCAGACAGTACAGAGAGGTCAGAGCGAAATACGTCCCCGAAACGATCTTCAGTAATGTATTAAGCCAAAGCCTCAAACCCGCTCCCTCAGATGCCAGTCGATGCCACGGATGCCCGCAAATCGATTTTCAACGACGATGCGCGAGCGCCGCAAGTTACTGTGGGCGAATGAATCGATTGGGGTCGGGGCGCGAGGTTGCTTGCGTTTGTCGGCAGCCTTGGCGTGCCGCTTCGCCGTGACTAAAGTACCAGACTCGATACTACTTCGGTTTGGATTGGATCTGCTCCATCGGCGGGCAGTTGGGCTAGGATAAAAACTCCGCCTCTCTTTTGCGGGAACCAACGATGCCGAGCCACGCCGCTAAACGATCTGCCGTGCGATCATCATCGTTTGCATTGTTCGTCCGCAATTTTTTCCGGAGTCCGGCGATGCTGGGCTCGGTGGTGCCTAGTTCATCGTTCCTGGTGAATGACATGATGAGGCAGGTGGACTGGGAACGTGCCCGCGTTCTGGTGGAGTATGGTCCGGGCGTCGGCACATTCACGCGGGAGATTCTGAAGCGGATGCGGCCGGACGCGGCTCTGGTGGCGATTGAACTGAACACTGAGTTTGTGGAGTATCTGCGCGAGCGGGTCCGCGATCCGCGTTTCCGGGTGGTGCATGGTTCGGCGGCGCGGGTCCGCGGCATTCTGGCGGAACAGAGTCTGGCACCGGCAGACTACATCATCTCCAGCTTGCCGTACCGCAACATGCCGGATTCTCTGCGTCGCGAAATCCTCGAAGAGTCTCGTATGGCGCTGAAGGCAGATGGTTCGATGCTGCTCTATCCAATACACGCGCACGCTGCTGCCTTATCTCGAGTCGAGTTTCAGTTCGGTGACACTCAATTTTCAATTTTTCAACATTCTGCCTGCCCTGATCTTCCACTGCACGCCTTGAAAAATCTTCGGTCGTCGCCGTTCGTGGTTGGCCCGGCTTAGGGACAAAATCTTGAGCCCCAAAGGTTTAGCTTTCGCGCCGAAGCAGTCTTTCAGACCGCGCGGCGGAGGCAATGATCGGACAAATGGGTGGCTGCGCGCAAGGTTAGATGTCACATCGGTCTGGATCGCGCGCGATGGGTTTCGACACCGAGATGTCGATGAGTGTTTGTGGCGATGTTACAACAGTTGCGGAACCGGGGTTACACTTACGGTTGAGTGTTTCCAAAGAAATGTGGCGAAAAAACCTTCCCGCCCTCACTCTTCTTCTGGTATCTGCCGTGGTCCCGGCTCAACAATCGTCTGAAGCCGTCGAGCCCACTTTGACACTACCGCGCCGGTTGGCCGTTGTCGATGTCGTGGTGACGGACCAAAACGATCAGCCAGTTCCTGGACTGCATGGCCTTCGAGGCCGACCACAACCGCGCCGCCGTTTCTCAGGAATGTGCAATTCTGCTCAGACGCGCGGATTTCGACAGCTTAGGCTGGTTGACGTCAGCCGTAGGTCAGTTGTGGCGGAGCGGGTGGTGCGCTGGCTGGCAGGTTGTCCCAACGCGCCTGCTCCGTGCTTCTCTTCGGGCGAGTCTGTGGAGGCCCGGGGCCGAGCAAGCAGAGACTGTGAACTGGCTCAGGGTAAAGCCCCTCTCTATTCGTAACGGAGGACCAACGGAAAACGCTGGCGTCGCAGCGTGTTTCGGGGTCATCAGACCGATACTCATCTTTCGCTTCTGGCCGAAGGAGTTCCAAATATGAAGAAGCTTATGTTTGTTTCGTTTGCTTTCGTGCTTTTGGCGTCCGCCGTCTCGCTAGCGCAAGACGCCGCCACGCCACCCAACACGGCTGCTTCGGCACAAGCAACGCAAGATGCAAAAACGGTGAAACCAAAGACGGTGACCGGCTGTCTGACAAAAGGCAATCAACCCGGAGAAGTCACGCTCACGGTAGCAGACGGGAAGACCTGGGACCTGCGCAGCGATAGCGTCAAACTTGAGGAGCACATTGGCCATCAGGTAAGCGCGACCGGCACGGTCACCCATGAAGCGAAAGCTGAAGAAAAGAAAGAAGGCCAGATGGAGAATGCGGCCAGCAAAGAAGCCTACGGCGATTTGAACGTCACCGAGGTGAAGATGATCAGCGCAGACTTGCACGAAGTAGTGATCAGGTAAGACCGTTCAATTGGCCGGCCCCTAAAAGGGCCGGCCCTTTTTGCGTTGCGGCAGACCGCCTTCTAATGCGTCGGAGGGCCCGTTGGAACTGCCAATTTAGTATCGATTCCGCAAAGGTAATAGGCTACGAAATCGAAGTCTTTGTGGAACGCCGGAGCGGAGACTTTCTGACTGTACCGCGAATATATCAATATGGAGGGAATTCTTTCTGCCAGCGACAGCACAGCATTATGGGAAGCTGAGCTGGAGAGCGGATCATTAAGAACCGAGACGCCTTGAAGGTGAGCCGTGAAGGCCGCTTCGGTATCCAGCAGCTTGTTGCCTGGCGTATAGAAGCGAGGGTCGCCCATCCCGAGCCAGTCTAGTACGACAATCGCTTTCGCCGTTGGCTGGCTATTTTTCCTGAGATTGACGAAAAACTCCTTTTCTCCAGCGCTTCCGGAGAGTGCCGCAAAAACGAAGGTATGCTGCCTGGGCTGGGCTTGCAACGCGTTGTAAAGAATAGGCAGCGCCACCGCCTCGCTCCAGCCGTTACTTTCCCCACGGTGGTCGTAGCGGGCAACCACAAGTATCTGTTCGGCGTTCTTTCCCGGCAGGACGCACATCAGGTTCTAGCCCACGTGCTT
>CAVWLI010000043.1:0-115489 GCA_963755795.1 uncultured Acidobacteriota bacterium
CGGCGTCGATACCGAGAGTTGGTACAACAAGGGCGTGCATCCGCGGGTGCGGGTGCTGCGGCATTTGCAGTATGAACGCTATATTCTGCATGAATTCTTGCCGTTTATTCGGTGGAAGAATCCGGCTTGGCAGCTGGCGGTGACGGGGTGCAGCTTTGGCGGATATCACACGGTGAATTTTGCGCTGAAGCATCCGGATGTGGTGACGCATTGTGTGAGCATGAGCGGGGCGTTCGACATTCACCAGTTTCTGGATGGGTATTACGATAATGATTGTTACTTCAATAATCCTCCGGATTTTTTGCCGAATATGACGGATGACTGGTTCCTGAGCCGCTACCGGCAGATGAGGATTGTGCTGGGGTCGGCGGATTGGGATATGTGTCTGGATCAGAACGTGAAGCTTTCGGGGATTTTGAATAGTAAGGCGATTCCGCACTGGCTGGACGTTTGGGGGGATAATTCGAAGCATGACTGGCCGCTGTGGCAGAGGATGGCGGGGAAGTATTTTTAGGGCAGGGGTTTCAGGGCTTGGGTTTCAGGGCTTGGGTCTTGTGGAAGGGCTCGGCTTTAGCCGTGCCGATAGGTCGCCCTTCATGGAACGGGCTTCAGCCCCTGCGGACGGGGGGAGAACGCCTTGCGACAGTCGGGATGCGGCGAGAAGTGCAGGGGTCCTTCGACTGCGGTTGAGGATCGCGCTTTGCGCGATCCTCAATCCTCGCTCAGGATGACATAACTTTTAGGAGAACGGTCGTGAAGAAGATTGGGATTTTGTTTGGGATGGAGAATACGTTTCCGCCGGCGTTGGTGGAGAAGATCAACGCGATGAAAGTGGACGGGGTGGAGGCGGAGTTTGTGAAGATTGGCGGGATTCGGATGGATGAGCCGAAGAAGTATGCCGTGATCATCGACCGGATTTCGCAGGATATTGAGTTTTATCGGGCCTACTTGAAGAACGCGGCGCTGCAGGGGACGATTGTGGTGAACAATCCGTTCTGGTGGACGGCGGACGACAAGTTTTTTAATTACGCCTTGGCTCATAAAATGGGCGTGGCGATTCCGCTGACGGTGATTTTGCCGCACAACAAGCATCCGGAGGGAACGACGGATCAGTCGATGCGGAATTTGATTTTTCCGCTGAACTGGCAGGAGTTGTTTGACTATGTTGGCTTCCCGGCGTTTTTGAAACCTTATTCGGGCGGCGGGTGGAAGCATGTGTATCACGTGCATAATCCCGAGGAATTTTTTCATCATTACAACCAGACGGGGCGGTTGTGTATGACGCTGCAGCATGGCGTGGTGTTTGACGAGTATTACCGGTGCTACGTGGTGGGGCAGGAAAAAGTGCACATCATGAAGTACGACCCGAAGGCGCCGCATCATGAGCGGTATGTGAAGGGGAATCCGCCGCCGTCTTCGGAGGCTTTAAGGGCTCGAATTGAAAAAGATGCTTTAGCTTTGTGCCGGGCGTTGGGGTACGACCTGAATACTGTGGAGTTTGCGGTGGAGGGTGGAGTGCCGTATGCGATTGACTTTCTGAATCCGGCGCCGGATGCGGAGATTACTTCGGTGGGGCAGGAGAATTTTGACTGGATTGTGAATGCTGTCGCGGAGATGGCCGTGAAGATGGCGGTGAGTGGGGAGAATCCGGTGAAGGAGTTGCGGTGGGCGGAGTTTTTGGCGGGGGATTCCTCGGCGAAGCCGGAGCGCAAGGGTGAGCCGGAGTGGGTGGCGGCGCGGAAGAGAAAGCCGGGGAAATAGAGGTTTCGGTGGGGTCTCGATTATGTTTGATCCGGCGAGGGATGCGGTGCGTTGGTACTTCGGAGGATTAATGCACGAAGATCTGCCTTCGATTTGCATCGACGCACTCGAACATGGTCGTGACGGGCCGATGCTGCGCCGCCTCGCTGGACTGGTGAGGCCCACTTCCCGTGACGTCGCTGAGGGACAGATCGAAAGTGCATTCCGCGAAATGGGCATAGCTGCACCCATCTCACAAAGGGACTGTCAACTTTTCCTCGCGACTGAAACGGCTCAGGCAGCGGAGGCGGGCAAGCAAAATCCGTTCGATGCCGCGACGCACATCCGAATTGCTATTTGCAAGTTTAAGGCGGAGCCGGTTGAGCTAGCTGAGATCGTCCGACTGTCCAAGGAATCCGAACGTGCTCCTCGTTGGGACTGGGGACGGCTTGAAAAGAGGATAAGGCGGGAGATCGAGACCCTTGCGAAAGGCGACCTTAAGCCAAGCCTGACTCTTCCAAGCGGAGCGGGCGCAGGTGGCGCGGAAGAGGAAGTCGGAAAGCGCATACGTGAGAGAACTCCCTGAGGGGCTTCGAGCAGTTCGTTATTGATAGGGATCCTTCGACTGCGCAAGTGCTCCGCTTCGCGGAACACTTGCTTCGCTCAGGATGACAGACACGTGAAAAAAGGAAAAGTTGCGAAGACGGTGGATGAGTATCTGGCTGGTGTTCCCGAACCGGCTCGGTCGACTTTGAGACATGTTCGCGCAGTGATTCGGTTGGTGGTGCCGAAGGAGACGACCGAGGTCATCAGCTATGGGATGCCGATGTTTAAGTTCAACGGGATGCTGGTGGGGTATGCGGCGTTTAAGAATCATTGCAGTTTGTTTCCGACGGGGTCGGGGGTGCTTGATCGGTTTGAGAAGGAGTTGAAGGGATATCGGACTTCGAAGGGGACGATTCAGTTTCCTGCTGATAAGCCTTTGGCGGACGCGCTGGTGAAGAAGATTGTGCGGGCTCGGGTCAAGGAGAATCGGGAGTGGGACTGAGGAGTGCGTTGTTATACTGTTAGCGGCGGTTTTGCCCACCCTTTCGCAAAGTGCGCGAAAGGGTGGGGCACCCGCCGTTGTGGTTGCGGCGGGTGACAGCAGGTTCCTCCTCGTTCGCTTCGCTCGCGCGTCGGAATGACAACGATTAAATAATGGCTCCTACTTTTACGATCGGGATTGAAGAGGAATATCAGACGGTGGATCCCTCGACGGGGGAACTGCGGTCGCATATTCAGGCTGAGCTTTTGCAGCGGGGGAAGTTGTTGCTGCAGGAGCGGGTGAAGGCGGAGATGCACCAGTCTGTCGTCGAGGTGGGGACGGGGATTTGCCAGAACATTAAGGAAGCCAAGGCGGAAGTGAAGATGCTGCGGCGCGGGATTGTTAGGCTGGCTAAGGAGAGCGGGCTGCGGTTGGCGTCGGTGGCGACGCATCCGTTTTCGGATTGGCGGGTGCAGGAGATTTATCCCGACGACCGGTATAAGCATATTGTTGAGGACTTGCAGCTGGTGGCGCGGGCAAATTTGATTTTTGGGCTGCACGTGCACATTGGCATTGAGGATCGCGAGACGGCGATCCACATGATGAATCATGCGCGGTATTTTCTGCCGCACATTCTGGCGCTGTCGACCAATTCGCCGTTCTGGCTGGGGATGAATACCGGGCTGAAATCGTACCGGTGCAAGGTTTTTGACAAGTTTCCGCGGACCAATATTCCGGATTATTTTCCCAGCTGGGGCGAGTATGACAATTTCATCAAGCTGCTGATCAAGACGAACTGCATCGACAACGCGAAGAAGATCTGGTGGGACATTCGGCCGCATCCATTTTTTAATACGATTGAATTTCGGGTGTGCGATATTCCGATGCGGGCCGATGAGACGATTGCGATTGCGGCGCTGATTCAGGCGACCGTCGCGAAGCTCTATAAGCTGCATACCGCGAACCAAGGGTTCCGGCTGTACCGGCGGGCGCTGATTATGGAGAACAAGTGGCGGGCGTCGCGCTACGGGCTGGACGGCAAGATGATTGACTTCGGCAAGCAGACGGAAGTGCCGACGCGGGATTTGATTCATGAGTATCTGGAATTCATCGACGATGTGGTGGATGAACTGGGATCGCGCGAGGAGTTGAATTATATTCACAGGATTCTGGAACATGGCAGCGGGGCCGACCGGCAGCTGCGGGTGTTTGAGGAGACTGGAGATTTGAAGAAAGTTGTCGATTACATCATAGGAGAGACGGAAGCGGGGCTTGAAGAAGAGCCGGCTGACGTGCGAAAAGTAGGGTAATGAGCGATTCTGTGGAACGAGTTAACTCTGCCGACAAAATCAAAATCCCCACTTCTCGCGAAGAACGCGAGAAATGGGGCACCCGCCTGAGCAACATTTCATTCGATCCTGAATACACACCTGGGGCTTTTAATGCGGTGAATGTTTGCCTGCGCGTGCAGCCTAGCGAGCAGGTTTGCGTGATCACCGACGAGGCTACGATTGAGATTGCGGCGGCGATGGTGCGGGAACTGGAAAAAATTGGCGCGCCTTATCGTGCGTGGGTGCTGGAGGAGTTGGCGGAGCGTCCGCTGAAGGATTTGCCGGGCGCGATTCTCGAGGATTTGGAAACCTGCGCGGTTTCGATTTTTGCGGTGCAGGCGCAGACCAACGAACTGCGGTCGCGCATTCAGATGACGGAAGTGGTGAACCGAAGGAAGATTCGGCATGCCCACATGGTGAACATTAACCGGCAGATCATGCTCGAAGGGATGCGGGCGGATTTCCAAAAGGTGGATCGGTTGAGCGCCAAGGTGATTGCGATGGTGCGCAAAGCGTCGAAGGTGCGGGCGACGACCGCGGCGGGGACGGACCTGACGGCGGAGTTGAATCCGAATTACAAGTGGCTGAAGACGAGCGGGATTATCACTCCGGAAAAGTGGGGGAACCTGCCGGGCGGGGAAATTTTTACAACGCCGGGCGAAGTGAATGGGACGTTCGTGATTGATGGAGTGGTCGGGGATTATTTGTGCGCCAAGTTCGGGAACCTGCAGGAAAATCCGCTGACCGTGCGCATGAAGGGGAACCGGCTGACCGAGGCGCATTCGGAGAATCGCGAACTGGAAAATGATTTCTGGAAATATACGCACACCGACGAGAACAGCGACCGGGTGGGCGAGTTTGCCATTGGCACGAACATTGATTTGAAGGAAGTGATTGGGCAGATTCTGCAGGATGAGAAATATCCTGGAGTGCATATTGCGTTTGGGAATCCGTATGGTGCGCATACGGGGGCGCAGTGGGATTCGACTACACATATTGATGTGGTGGGGCGGAAGTTCGATATCTGGGTGGACGACGAGCAGATTATGCGTGAGGGGAAGTTTCTGGTGGAGGCGTGAGGCGCGCATGTCGGGGATGGAGTTGATGCTGGCGCAAAGCACCGAGGAGAGGCTCAGGAAGTTGTATGCAGCCTTCAACGCGCGCGACGTCGAGAGCTGTTTAGCCGGCATGCAGCCCAACGTGGAATGGCCCAACGGCATGGAGGGTGGCACGGTTTACGGGCATGATGGCGTTCGCGCGTATTGGACGCGGCAGTGGGGCATGATCGATCCGAACGTCGATCCGGTGAAGATTGAGGCGGATGGTCACGGCCGAGTCGTTGTGGATGTTCACCAGGTGATTCGCGAACTGGATGGCAAGATTTTGTTCGACCGGATGGTCGAGCATGTTTATGTGCTCGAAGACGGCCTCGTCCGCGGCATGGAAATTCGCGAATAAAACTTTCGCGCTCTCGCTCCTCCCATGATTCCCTCCTTGCGCAAACAGTTCAACACGAACTTCACTCCGGAAAAATATCGGGCCTTTTTGCGGCGCGTCGATGACGTGTGCGGGACGCATGTGCAGTTTCGGCTGTCGGAGACGCCTTGTTTTTTTCCGAAGGTGCTGATTGACCGGATGGCGCGCGATGGGGCGGAGTTGATTCGACAGCTGGTCGACAATCCTGCGTATCGGGCGAAGTCCGATGAGGCTGTGCCGGCGGAGTTTAAGGTTCCGAACGAACCGGATCATCCCATGTTTGTGCAGGTGGATTTTGGGTTGGTGCGGGATGCTGCTGGCGAGTTGCAGCCGAAACTGGTGGAGTTGCAGGCGTTTCCTTCTCTTTATGCGTATCAGGGGCCGCTGGCGGAGGCTTATTTAGATGTGTATGGGTTACGGGAGGGGAGTTGGCTGCCTGAAAAAAGCAGGTTCCTCACCGCTGCTTCGCACCGGTTCGGAATGACAAAGCGAGAGGCTAAGCCAGCGGGCTCTGAGCTGAAGTATTGTTTGAGCGGGCTGGAGACTTCTTCTTACCGCGAGCTTTTGCGGCGGGCGATTGTAGCGGAGCATGATCCGGAGAATGTGATTTTGATGGAGATTGATCCGGCGGAGCAAAAGACGCTGCCTGATTTTCTGCTGACCGAGAAGATGCTTGGGGTGCGAACGGTCGATATCGTCGACATCCGGAAAGATGGGGCGCGTCTTTATTACGAGCGCGGCGGCAAACGAATTCCGATCGAGCGGATTTATAACCGGGCGATTGTTGACGAACTGGAACGGAAGAATGTGAAGCTCGGGTTTGACTGGCGCGACGATTTGGATGTGGAGTGGGCGGGGCATCCTAACTGGTATTTTCGGATTTCGAAATTTTCGATTCCTTATTTGCGGCATAGGTCGGTGCCGAAGACTGTTTTTTTGGATAGCTTGTTTCTGGACCGGGGGCCGGAGATTCCTGCCGATCTGGAAAATTATGCGCTGAAGCCGCTGTATTCGTTTGCGGGGCTGGGAGTGGTGATCGCTCCGAAGAAAGAAGATATTGCGGCGATTCCGGCGGAGAAGCGTCCGTATTACATTTTGCAGGAGCGGATGCATTTTGAGCCGGTGATTGCCACGCCGCTGGGCGGGACTAAGGCGGAGGTGCGGGTGATGTATGTGTGGCTGGACGAGTTGACGCCGGTGCTGACGATCATCCGCATGGGGCGCGGGTTGATGATGGGCGTGGATCACAACAAGAACATGGAGTGGGTGGGGGCGTCGGCGGGGTTGTATTTGGACGAGTAAGGCGCCGGCGTTTCGCGGAGCAATGTCCAATCAAGGGCCAGCACTTTGCTCGCTATCGCCGGCGCCGGCGCTTTCCATCCCGCCTCTACGCGGAAGCCGTTTCTAGGCGGCGGTTAACCAGGATTCCTCCGGCGATCAAGGCAATCGTGATAGCTACCAGGAGCACCATCCATCCCCAATGTTGCATGGGGTGGCGAAGCACGCGGAGGAGGTGACGGCCGTAATGTTCGGCAACGAAGGCGATGGCGGAGTAGCGGACGGCGCGGCCAACGGTAACGATGACGAGAAATTTTCCCAGGGGATAATCCGAGGCGCCGGCGGCGGCGAAAAACATGCTGGTGGGGGTGGGGATGGGAATAGCTGTGGAAGCGAACAAAGTTCCTGTACCCCAGCGCTTGAATAGCTTGAGGAACTTGGCCAGCTTGGTTTTTTTGAATTTCTTGTCGAGATAAGCCGATCCGGCGCGGCGCGCCACGCGGAACGTGAAGTAGGCTCCGAGGACCGATCCGGCAGTGGCCATGGCGGCGTATTCATACCAGGGATGGCGATGACTGGCGGATAAGATGGCGGTGAGAATGTCGGGACCGCCGAAGGTGGGCAGGGGAGAACTGTCGAGGATGGCGAGGAAGAAAAGGCCGAGGGCTCCGAGGTGACGGAGGGTAGAGGCGAAGGTCCGCGGAACCGGTCGCTTTCGGGCCGGGGCGAGGAAGTTCAGCATCTTGGCAATATATCAACAGGATTGCGCGGAGGCTAAAGCCCCATCGCTCTTGAGCGTTTACGCGGCCCTGAAGCGCCGCTCTTCCACGGTGCGGGCGGCTGCTGGCACGGTGGAAGCGGCGTGTGGCAAGTGGCATGGCAAAACAGGTTCCTCGACTCGCCGTCGCTTTCGCTCCGGCTCGCTCGGAATGACAAACAAGATGAGGATCGTTCGGCGGAGGTCGGGCTGTTCGGTTCGTGCGGCCTCTGCATGCGATCTATCAACTGATCTTTTTGACGATGGTGGTTTCGAGGATTTTGCCGTTGGGGCGCTGGAGCAACATTTTGTTGCCGCGGAAGCGAACAGGGACCGTGACGCCGGGGCCGAACTCGCCGGGCAGGTAGCCGTCAGAAGATGTGGGATCGTATTCGCCGATATAGGCGGCGCCGTTGACTTTGACCACAATAGCGGTGCGGCGAGGCGCGGGCTCGGCTGATTCGCGGAGAATTTCCTGTTCGGCCTGGGCCCAGTTTTCGAGATCGTGGCCGGGAATTTTTCCGTTGCGGATGTAGATTTCTTCGGCGCGGCGGCGAATGGCTTCCTGGAGGTCGGTGGGAAATTGAGCAGCGGCGTTCATGATCGGGAGGTCTCCTGACTGGGCAAATAATTCGAGTTGTCCTTTTTTCATAATATTTGGTTATAGAGAGCGATGGTAAGGAGAGTTGTCTCACCGATGGACGTGGGGAGGACAAGAGTGGGAATCGGGCGAGACCGGCGCCCGGAACGGGACCTTTCTGTCTGGAATCCCTCAGCGGCTAAGGCCGCTTAAGTAAGGTGGGCGGTTAATCGCAGCACCGAAAGCGCTGCACCACCCAAAATCAACTTAATCGTGAAGAGGAAGCGCTGTCCTCCCCAAAGGCGATTTGATCGCGGCGCTGACGGCTTTGCCACCCGAACTGATTTAGCCGCGAGGGCTCGAAGCTGCATCTATCTAACGGCGATTTTGTCGTAGGGATGAAAGCTCTGCGCGGGCCGGGGCCATCCATCGTTGGGAGGCTTCGAGATGCGCGCCCCGGCTGTAGGCCTCGGGAAATAAGGGAGTTGACCGGATTCGGCTGGGGGCCTAACATTACCGCCAAGTAAGGTCGCGCTTCTCATGATCGGCCAGCAGGTCTCCCATTACCGCATCCTTGGAAAGCTTGGCGGCGGTGGCATGGGAGTGGTGTATGAGGCTGAGGACTTGAAGCTGGGGCGGCACGTTGCGCTGAAGTTTATTCCGGAAAATCTGGCCGGCGACCCCAAATCGCTGGAGCGGTTTACGCGCGAGGCGAGGGCGGCGTCGCAGCTGAATCATCCAAATATCTGCACCATCCACGGCATTGAAGACAACAACGGGCATCCCTTCATCGTGATGGAGAAGCTGGACGGCGAGAGCCTGAAGCAGCATATTTCGGGGCACGCCATGCCAGTGGAGGAAGTGCTCGACGTGGGGGTGCAGGTGGGGGAAGCGCTGGTGGCGTCGCATGCCAAGGGGATTGTGCATCGCGACATCAAGCCGGCGAATATTTTTCTGACGCCGAGCCACCAGGTGAAGGTGCTCGACTTCGGACTGGCGAAGCTGGTCAACAACCTGGGCACCGAGGACGACGCCGCAGCGGACAATTCGCTGACCGCGGTGGGCGTGATTCCGGGGACGGCGGTGTACATGTCGCCGGAGCAGGCGCGCTGCGAAACCATTGACGCGCGCAGCGACCTGTTTTCGTTTGGCGTGGTCCTGTATGAAATGTCGACGGGGAAGAAACCGTTCACGGGAAATAATTCCCTGGTCACACTGGACGCGGTGCTGCATTCGAAGCCAACGCCGCCGCGGGATTTGAATCCGAAGATTCCGATCGAACTGGAAGGGATCATCGGGAAGGCGATGGAAAAGGATCGCAACCACCGCTACCAGAGCGCGGCGGAGATGCGGTCGGACCTGGCGCTGCTGAAGCGCGAGACTGAATCAGGAACGATCAAGACTGGAAGCGCCGCGACCGTCAAGCTGCGGGCTGCATCGAGAACCTTTGGCCACACTTCGCGGCTGATGACCTGGCTGTTGCTGGGAATGGCGGGGCTGCTGCTGGCGGTGCTGGCCTCAGTGGGAGCGTGGTGGTACAACCACCGGGAAGTGGCCAACGCGGAACAGCGCAATGCGATTGCAGTGCTGCCGTTGCAGAACATGAACGGCGATTTCAATATCGACTATTTGCGCTTCGCGCTGGCCGATGAGTTGTCGAGCGTGTTGACCTATTCGCGAACGCTGGAGGTGCGGCCATCGTCGGTGACGCGAAAGTATGTGTCGCTGGATGTGGATCCGAAAAAAGTGGGGCAGGAACTGCGCGTGGGACGGCTGCTGCAGGGTCACTTCATGAAGCAGGGCGATGCGTTGACGGTGACGCTGGAAGCGATTGATGTGCCCACCGATCGGCTGCTGTGGCAGGCCACGGTCACGGCAAAAGCCGAGGATCTCATTGGACTGCAGGAACAACTGACTGCGCAGGTGCAGCATGGGCTGCTGCCGATTCTGGGTGGAGCGGGCGGAGCTGTGGAGTCAGCGGCATCGCGACCGAAGAACCAGCAGGCGTATGACTTCTATTTGCGCAGCGTGGCGGTGCCGCATGATCCGGTGCCCAACAAGGAAGCCATCAAGATGCTGGAGTGGGCGGTGGGCATCGACCCGACCTACGCGCCGGCGTGGGAAGCGCTGGGACAGAGATATTACTGGGACTCGATTTATGGCGGCGGCGGGGAGACTATGTTCCAAAGGTCGAATACGGCGTATGAGCGGGCGTTGAGCCTGGATCCGAATCGCATGATGGCGGCGGGCAACCTGATCACGGCGCGAGTGGAACGCGGAGACTTAGGGCGGGCCTATGATGCGGCGACGGACCTGGTGCGGCGGCGTCCGCAGAGCGCCGATGCGCACTTCGCTCTGAGCTACGTGTTGCGCTATGCGGGGATGCTCGAACAGTCGGCGCAAGAGTGCAATCAGGCACGGCAACTTGATCCGGGAAATTTTGCGTTCCGTTCGTGCGCGTGGTCGTTCCTGGAGATGGGCAAGACCGACCGGGCGATGGACTTTGTGCATCTGGATGCGGGGTCGGAGTGGGCGGCGTGGGTGACTCCCTATGTTTTTCTGGCGGAGGGAGATGTGACGGAAGCGCGCGGCGCGGCCAGGAATATCGGGAGGGCTCCGACGTACCATCGCGACTTGATGGAGGCGTGCACGGCGGCGCAGCCTCCGGCGGACCTGGCGCGAATTGTGCGGGAAAATGAAGCGTCGGTCATGATGGAACCGGACCCCGAGGCGTGGTATCACGTGGGAGTGCTGATGGCGCGTTGCGGGCAGAGTGAACCGGCGCTGCGTCTGCTGAAGGCCGCGGTACAGCAGAATTATTGCGCGTACACGGCGTTGCTGGATGATCCGCTGCTGAAGGACTTGCGCAAGGACACAAAGTTTGACGAAGTGCTGACGGCTTCGAGTAATTGTCAAGCGCTGTTGAAGGAAGGGCGGCAGTGAAAGAAAAGCTTCTAGCTTCTAGCTTCTAGCTTTTAGATTTTAGCTTTTAGCTCTTAGCTCTTTGGTTTTGGTTCCAGCCTCGTTTTCTCGACTTTCAACAAACTCATATGCTGAAGGTTACACGGCGGGCGCTGCTGAGGTCATCGGTTGTGGGGGCGGCTGGGGCTATGGTTCCAATGGCCTCAAGGACTGTGGCCGCGAGCTTCGATACCAGCGGGCGCAAGGGACGGATTCGTCAATCGGTCTGCCAGTGGTGTTATCCGCAGATTCCGGTTGAGCAACTGGCGGAGTATGCGGCGAAGATTGGGTTGCGGGGAGTTGATCTGCTGCAGCCGGAGGAGTATGAAATCCCGCGGCGCTACGGGCTGGTTTGCACCATGGGATACGCGGGCGGGGGTGAGATCGGAAAAGCTCTTAACCGGGTGGAGAATCATGCGGCGATCGAGCAGGGATTTCGCACGAACATTCCGCGAGCGGCCAAGGCTGGAGTGCCGAACGTGATCACGTTTTCCGGAAACCGCAGCGGGATGACGGATGAGGAAGGCGCGCGCAATACGGTTGCTGGACTGAATCGCGTGAAGAAGATTGCGGAAGATCATGGCGTGACCATCTGCATGGAGTTGCTCAACAGCAAGCGCGATCATCATGACTACATGTGCGACCACACGGCGTGGGGCGTGCGCGTGGTCGAGGAAGTGAACTCGCCGAACGTGAAGCTGCTGTATGACATCTACCACATGCAGATTATGGAAGGCGATCTGATCGAGACGATGCGGGCGAACATGCAGTGGATTGGGCATTTTCACACAGGCGGGGTTCCGGGGCGGCATGAACTCGACGGGACACAGGAAGTGCAGTGGGACGGGGTGATGCGGGCCATTGCGGATGCGGGGTTTCGCGGGTATGTGGCGCATGAGTTTCTGCCGACGGGGGATCCGCGGGAGTCGCTGCGGAAGGCGGCGGAGTTGTGCGATGTGTAGCGAAATCCCCTCTTCTCGTGCACAAGACGCGCGAGAAATGGGGCATCCGGCGGTGGGATCGTGCGATGCTTAGGAACGAAAGAATTTGCGTCGGAGTGGGGGTAGGGCCCATCCTTGTAGGGTGAGATATTCGGGAGCTTCTAGCCTGTCGCGGGCCGTTCGGCGCCGCGCTTCTTCTATACTTCAGCGCATGCGATTTTTCGGCGCGAGGTCGATTTCTTCCGCTGTGATTCTTGCTCTCGTGATTCCCACCTTTGCGCAAAGTGCGCGCAAGGATGGGGCACCCTCCGCACGTTCACTTTCGGCAAGTTCACTTTCTGCGAATTCAGCTACTGAGAATTCGTCGGCTGCGCAAACTTCTTTCGATGTCGATCCTCCTGGGCTGCTCTATCAGGGGGTGCCGGCGCCGATTCCGCAGGACGAGGGCATGGCGGGGCTGCGGCTGGAATTGTTGCGGCTGGGGACTGACGGCGCGGCTGATGCAGGTGGTGGCGCATCCGGATGACGAGGATGGCGGGATGCTGACGCTGGAGGCGCGCGGGCGCGGGGTGAGCACGCTGCTGATGACGCTGAATCGCGGCGAGGGTGGGCAGAACAAGATTGGCAGCAATTTGTCGGATGTGCTGGGCGTGCTGCGGACGGAGGAATTGCTGGCGGCGGATCAATATTACGGCGTGCAGGAAAGGTTTTCGCGGGTGGCGGATTTTGGATTTTCGAAGTCGGCCGAGGAAACTTTTCAGAAGTGGGGCGGGCACGATACGGCGCTGGCCGACATGGTGCGGGTGATTCGGACGTTTCGTCCGGATGTGCTGGTGGCGCGGTTTTCGGGGACGCCGCGGGATGGGCACGGGCATCACCAGGCGTCGAGCATTCTGGCGAAGGAGGCGTTCCGCGCGGCGGCCGATCCGAAGCGGTTTCCGGAGCAGATTGCGGCGGGGCTGGAGCCGTGGCAGGCGAAAAAGTTTTACATCGGAAATGTGTGCGGGTTTGGGGCGATGACTTGTCCGGATGCGGACTGGACTTTGAAGTTGAATACGGGCGAGCGCAACGCGGATTTGGGCATGGGGTATATGCAGTTTGCGATGCAGGGGCTGCGGCATCAGATGTCGCAGGGCGCGGCGAATTGGACGATTGATCCGGGCGACCGGTTTACGTTTTACCGGCTGGTGGATTCGGTGATTCCGTCGACTGTGGGCAAGGATGGGCATGAGAAGAGTTTCTTTGACGGGATTGATACGACGTGGGCGGGACTGCTCGATCGGATTGAAATCTCAGGAAAGATGGATCCCCGAGTAGCCCAGGACCTGAAGAAGATTGCGACGAATATCGCTGAGGCGAGGAAAGCTCAGGACGACGTTGCCGCGGCGGGGCCACTCATGGCGGCGGTGCGTGAAATCAACGAGGTTCTCGCAATCGTGCGACCTGGAGGGGCGTCGGACGGAGATTTGATCAGCGTGCTCGAGGAGAAACGACAGCAGGCGGAGACGGCTCTGAATCTGGCGCTGGGTGTAACGCTTGCGGCGGATGTGTCATCCGATGGCAAGGGTAGCGATGGTGGGCACCATATTCACGTGCTGAAAGAGTCGGATGCGCTGACGACGATTTCGCCGGGGCAGGAATTTCTGGTGGCCGTCACGTTCCACAACGGATCGAAGCTGCCGCTGATGATTGATCACATCAAGCTGGAAGTTCCGGAGGGATGGAACACGATCAGCGGGAAGACGCGGCCCGAAACTGTGAAGCCGGGAGAAGATTTGCACGCGGATTTCCGGCTGCGCGTGCCGAAGGACGCCGCGTTTACGCGGCCGTACTGGCATCGGGATAATCCGGATGTGGAGGCGGTGAATCATATTGATAACGAGAAATATGCGACGCTTCCCTTCCCGCCTCCGGCGCTGCGGGCGCGGGTGGAATATTCGCTTAGCGTGGGAGGCGAGGGGAAAACACGGAACGGCATCACTTCAGTCGTGGTCACGCCGTTCGTCGATGAGGAGGGAAAGCGGCGGGAGCGTCCGCTGGCGATTGTGCCGGCGTTTTCCGTGATGCTGGAGCCGGGGACGCAGGTGATTTCGACGCACAAGGTACGAGCACGACCGTCACGGTGGGCGTGACAAGCAACATCCCACCAGTCTTTGTTGGGGGCTTTTTGAAGCTTGAGTTGCCGAAGGGATGGCGATCGGAGCCCGTCGAGGCTTCGATGAAGTTTACACGCCGGGGCGAAAAACAGGATGTCCATTTCAAAGTATTCCCGGCTGCGCTTCAGGAGGGTCGCGCCACGATTCGCGCAGTGTTCGACCGTCCGATACTCGACGGAGGAGAGAAGTACAGCGAGGGATACACGCTGGTGACGCGTGAGGATCTGGGGAGTTTTTATTACTATCAGCCAGCGCGGCAGCGGGTGAGCATTGTCGACGTGCAAGTGCCGCATGATTTGAAAGTTGGCTACATCATGGGCGCGGGCGATGACATTCCTACGGTGCTGAAGCAGGTGGGGATGGATGTGACGATGATTCCGGCGGAGAAGATTGCGACGGAGGATCTGAGCAAGTTCGGGACGATCGTACTGGGAATTCGCGCGTACGACACGCAGAAAGATGTGGTCGCGAATAACAAGAAGCTGCTCGATTTTGTTTCGGCAGGCGGAACGCTGGTGGTGCAGTACAACACCGGGACCGATGACTTTAACTCTCGCAAGTTCACTCCTTATCCCGCGGAACTGAGCCGGAAGCGGGTTTCGGTGGAGGAGGCTCCGGTGGAAATTCTGAAGCCGGAGGATTCGGTGTTTCATTATCCGAATACGATTACGGCGCGCGATTTCGATGGGTGGGTGCAGGAGCGCGGGCTTTATTTCATGGACCAGTGGGATGATCATTTCACGCCGCTGCTGTCGTGTCATGATCCTGGAGAAGATGCGCAGAAGGGCGGGCTGCTGCGGGCGCAGTATGGCAAGGGAACTTATATTTACGCGGCGTATGCATTTTTCCGGCAGCTGCCGGCGGGCGTGCCGGGGGCGGTGCGGCTGTATGTGAATCTGTTGAGCGCGGGACATGAGCAGCAGTAGCGAGTACCCAGCAACTGGTTGCCAGTAAAACCACGGGCCTCAGGGGCTAAAGCCCGCGAGTTACCGGGTGCGATGGCGGCACGGCCGGAAGCCGTGCCCTTCCCAGAACCAGCTGTCAAAGGCGCTTTCAGGCGTAGAGACGTGGCTTGCTGCGTCTTTCTTCTTCGTGGTGAGAAGACGTTGCAAGCAACGTCTCTACGAAATGGCATCTTCTTCTCAAGACAATTCGAATTCGCCTGGCCTGATCCGCGGGATGGGGCTTTGGTCGGCGACTGCGCTGAACATGATCGACATGATCGGCGTGGGGCCGTTCATTACCATGCCGCTGGTGGTGAGCGCGATGGGTGGACCGCAGGCGCTGCTGGGATGGATTGCGGGCGCGCTGCTGGCGGTGTGCGACGGGCTGGTGTCGGCGGAAATGGGAGCGGCGCTGCCGGCGTCGGGCGGATCATATCGTTATTTGCGTGAGATGTACGGACCGGCTAAATGGGGACGGCTGATTTCGTTTCTGTTTATCTGGCAGGTGTCTTTTTCGGCGCCGCTGTCGATTGCGACCGGATGCATCGGGCTGGCGGGATATGCGGCTTATTACTGGCCGGAACTGGAAACGGTATATGCGCATCATGATGCGGCACTGCATATTCCGTGGGCAGGGACCGCTGCAGGTGAGCTGGATCGTGACGCCGGGAACGGCGGTGGCGGTATTGATTTGTTTTTTCACTGTGCTGTTGCTTTACCGGAACATCACGGCGATCGGACGACTGTCGAAAATATTGTGGTTTGGCGTGATGGGAACGATTGGCTGGATCATTTTTGCCGGGCTGACGCACTTTAATGCCGCGCGGGCGTTTGATTTTCCTCCCGGCGCGTTCACGATTTCGCACAAATTTCTGACCGGGCTGGGCGGAGCGATGCTGATCGCGACCTATGACTATTGGGGATATTACAACGTGAGTTTTCTGGGAGATGAGATTAAGGATCCGGAAAAGAATATCCCGCGGGCTCTGCTGCTTTCCATTCTGCTGGTGGCGTGTCTATATCTAATGATGAATGTGTGCGTTCTCGCCGTGGTGCCGTGGCGGGAGATGATGCAGTCGGGACAGAATAATAGCGGGCTGTATGTTGTGTCGCTGTTCATGCAGAGAGTGTATGGGGCGTGGGCGGCGCGGCTGGTGACGGGACTGGTGATCGTGACGGCGTTTGCGTCAGTGTTTTCGCTGATGCTGGGATATTCGCGGGTGCCTTATGCAGCGGCGAAGGATGGCAATTATTTCAAGGCGTTTGCCAGGGTGCATCCGGTGCACCGGTTTCCGCATATTTCGCTGCTGGCGCTGGGAGTGGTGGCGGCGGCGTTCTGTTTTCTGCGGTTGAAGGATGCGATTGCGGCGCTGGTGGTGATCCGGCTGATTCTGCAGTTTCTGGTGCAGGCCGTGGGAGTGATCTGGCTGAGGATCTGGCGGCCGGAAATGCGGCGGCCGTTTCGGATGTGGTTTTATCCGCTGCCGGCGCTGCTGGCCTGCGCTGGGTTTCTGTTTATCTTGTTCGATCGCGTTAACTGGCGGAAAGAGATGCGGTACGCGGCGGTGATTCTGCTGACGGGTGTGATTATTTATATGATTCGGGCTTGGAAGGATTCGGAGTGGCCGTTTCGGAGGGAAAAGGCTTAGCCACAGAGGGCTCCGAGGGCCAGAGAGGGAAAACCTGGGCCGTCGATTTACTATTGCGCAGACGGCATTCGGCGTTACACATCGCTCTTCGCACAAGACTACGCGTTCTTGCAGTAAGATGGGTCGGGCAGTTATGCGGTGACCACTAACTTCAGGGGGAATCATGAGGAAGCGATTGGGAATGGTGGCGTGCGGTTTGCTGGTGCTGACGGTTGCGGCTGCGGCGCAGGCGGGCAAGGCGAAAGAGGAACATCGCACGGTGGCGCAGGTTCTGGACGCGACCGTGAGCAATGTGGAGCACGAGTTCGTTCCGGCGGCGGACGCGATGCCGGAAGACAAGTATGGATTCGCGCCGACCAACGGCGAGTTCAAAGGAGTGCGGACATTTGCGCAGCAGATCAAGCACGTGGCCGCGGTGAACTATATTTTTGGGGCGGCGATTCTGGAGCAGAAGCCGCCGGTGAATACTGGCGATGAATCGGGGCCGGCGTCGATGACGAGCAAGGCCGACATCATGAAATTCCTGAAAGAGTCGTTCGAGTACGTGCACAAGGCGATCGCCACCATTAATGAAAAAAATCTTGTGGCAACGGTGAAGAGCCCGTTCGGCGAGGGCTCGGTGACGCGCCTGGGACTGGCCACCAGCGTTTCGGCGCACTGCTTCGACCACTACGGGCAGATGGTGGAATATCTGCGCATGAACGGGATTGTGCCGCCAGCCAGCCGGTAGGGGCGAATCAATTACGCGCGGCGACGATGTTCGGGCTTGCCGCTGCGGACGAGGGCGCTGCGGTGCTGCTCGAAAGTAATGCCGGGATTTCTGGCAAAGCGTTCGGGATAAGAATGGAGAGCGCGTAGGAAGGAAGCGATTTCTCTGCGCACATCCTGATTCCCCGGTGTCCGCTTGTTTGTTAGTTCACGCATTTTGGGCTTCAATTTCAACCCACCCCGCACTCGGGCCTTCCCACGCTGTCCTGCCGGCGAGTAGAAAGACTGAGGGCTCCAAAACAAAATCTCGTGAGGGGAGATTTAACCTACCGCGAAATATCAGCGCTCGTATATGGCACCTTCGTGCTATAGCGTCGTTTCGTCAAGAGCCGGAGGGTCAGGACCGGTTCAGCGAAGAACGGGCTCCGCGCAAAGTGATAGACGTAGGAATCAGTTCGGCGCTGAGGCGATGTTGCGCTAGATGATCGGCGACGAGGCGGTGTGCATTCTGGAGAGCGGCGCGAGGATCGAGGAAGATCAGCACTGAGGGGCCGGCGCCGCTTAACACTGCTCCGAGAATGCCAGTCTTTCCTTTGAGTTCCTGCAGGCACGGCAGCAAAGGGCAGAGTGCGGCGCGATAGGGTTGGTGGATGCGGTCTTCGAGAGCAGAGGCGAGTAGGTCGGGGCGCCCTTGGGTGAAGGCAGCGAGCAGGAGCATGGAATTCTGCACATTGAGCACCGCGTCAGCGCGCGAGTACTGCGCGGGTAGGACGAGGCGGGCTTCTTTGGTGGAGAGGCTCTCGTCGGGCACGGCCAGGAGGAGCGGCCATTGGCGCTTGGGGCGGATGCAGGCGACCTCGGCTTCGGTGTCGTCTTTCTCGGTTGATCCCTCCTCGGCCGATCCGGCCATGCGCGCGATGGTGAGGCCGCCCATCCAGCAGGCGGAGGCGTTGTCGGGATGGTGTTCGCGGCGGGAAGCTTCGCCGATGATTTGCGCGTCGGTCCAGCCCAGGCCGCCGAAATGGACGGCAAGAGCAATGCCCGCCAGATGGGCCGCGGCGGATGAGCCGCAGCCTTTGCCGATGGGGATATCGTTGTCGATTTTGAGGGACAGCGGCTGAATTGGGCGGCCGGCGGATTGCAGGATCTCGCGGTAGGTGTTGAGGATGAGATGGTCTTCGATGCGGTCGGCGAGCTTGCCGCAGATATCGCGATCGCGGCCCTGGGCGCTGATGGAGAATTCTTTGGCGGCGCGGGCTTCGACGTTGATGTAGAAATCCATGGCGAGCGCGGCTGCGTCAAAGGCCGGGCCTAGATTGGCAGAGGTCGCGGGGAGCGCGAGGCGGAGGCGTTTCGGGTTTGGAGTTTTGGCGGGCATGCTAAATATTTGTTTCGTTCTGCTTTTGATCCCTCAGGGACTAGAATCCTGTTCTTTTCTTAGAACTTGATCGCAGCGCTCGAAGCGTTTCGCCAACCCAAAATCTCTGCTCTTCGATTCTCCTTAGGATTTCTCGGCTTGCTCCAGCGCGCTGATCACCGCATCCAGCGTGGCCTCCAGAATAATTGGCGGATGGCGTAGCGGCTTTAGCGCGGCGCTTGCTTTTTCATTGACGCCGTCCTTGAACAAGTCGCCGCGATGGAACTCCATGGTGAAGTCGGGATCTTTCAGCAAGTTTCCGGTTAACACCAGGACGACGCTTTCTTCCGTCTTCACGAAACCCTGCTTCACCAGCTTTTTCAGGCCGGCGAGCGTGACGGCGGACGCGGGCTCGCAGCCAATTCCTTCGGCGCCGATCTCGGCCTTGGCTTGGGCAATTTCGATTTCGCTGACTTGTTCGCAGGCGCCGCCGGTGGCTTCGATAACGTGAACGGCTTTCTTCCATGACGCGGGATTGCCGATGCGGATCGCAGTGGCGCGTGTTTCGGCCTGCACGTTGACCAGGCGTTTGCCGCTGGTCTCGCGAAGAGTGCGGACCAGCGCATTGGCACCCTCGGCTTGAATGACCGACAACTTCGGCAGGCGCGGAATCAGGCCTAGATCAAGCATTTCGAGCAAGGCTTTTCCGATGGCGGAACTGTTTCCCAGGTTGCCGCCGGGGACGATGATGTGGTCGGGCGGCTGCCAGTCGAGTTGTTCGAGCAATTCGAGCGCGAGCGTTTTCTGGCCTTCGAGACGAAAAGGATTGATCGAATTCAACTGGTAGACGGGCGCGCGCAGAACGAGTTCCTGCAGCAGGCGGAGGCAACCGTCGAAATCGGTGCGCAACTGGCAGGTGACTGCGCCGTAGTCGAGAGCCTGGGAGAGTTTGCTCCAGGGAATTTTTCCTTCGGGCACAAGCACCAGGCTGCGCATGCCTCCACGAGCGGCGTAGGCGGCCATGGAGGCGGAAGTATTTCCGGTGGACGCGCAGGCGACCCAGCGAAATCCGGCGAGGCGCGCGAAGGTGGCGGCGACGGTCATGCCGACATCTTTGAAGGAGCCGGTGGGGTTCAATCCCTGATGTTTTGCAAAGAGGCGCGGCACGCCGGTAATACGGGCGCACTGCGGGAGATCGTACAGCGGAGTGTTGCCCTCGCGCAGGGTGATGGCCTGGTCGGCGCTCTCGAGCCCGGGCAGCAGTTCGCGAAAGCGCCAGACTCCGCTGAGATCGATGGGGGAATGCGAGGTGCGACGCTCTCGCCAAGTCAATTTCAGGTGCTCCACCCCGGGGCTCGCGTCTTTCAAAAAAGGATACGTAATTTCGAGCAGGTCGCCACAGTGCGGGCAGCGGAAGCTCTGAGCGGCGCGGTCGCTAAGATCGCCGCAGTCGATGCAACGAAAGCGAAACCCGGCTGGACGCACGCCCGGCGCTGAAGTCGTGGAGGGAGACATGCCTGAATTTATTTCTTTCCCCGCAGATATTGGTCGGTCTTGTTGATCCAATCGGCGCGGGGCGGATTGAAGACATCGAGGTCGACGGTGTCTTCGAGCGCCTCGGCTTTGTGCGGCATGTTCGAAGGGATGCAGAGAGTCTCGCCGGCGTTCACGACGATTTCGCGGCCGTCAATCCAGAACTTGAGCGCGCCTTCGAGGATGTAGGTGAGTTGCTCGTTGTGGTGGCTGTGCTCGGGGACGATGCATCCTTTCTTAAGCAGCACGCGCGCCACCATGATTTCCTGGCCGACGACGAATTGCCGCTGCAGAAGAGGGTTGAGGTCTTCGAGAGGGATGGTGTGCCAGGGGATGTATTGCAGCGCGGGTTTGGTCGGTGGCGCGCGGGGCGCGAGGTTTGCGCGGGCTTCGTTTTCGGGTTGGTTTTGGATTTCGATTTTATTTTCGCCATGAAATCATTTGTGCGGCTACTCTCTTTGCCGTCCCTCCGGGACTTGTTCCACCTCTGCTAGCTTACCCACGGCTTACGCCGTGGGCTGCATTCTTTCGCCGCTTCGCGGCTGGGGCGTTGGAGCATGAGGCGTGCTTTCGCCCTGCGACTTCCAAACTTAATGCACTCGTCCTTCGTACAACTTCACGGCTGTGTCGTGCAGGTAAGCGTGGGCTAGTTCCAGCGCCCGGGCTTCGGTGATTTCGTTTTCTGAAATCATTTCGGCCAGAGCCGCGGCCAGCGCGGTGCGCGACGACTGCACGCCCAGCCAGTAGCTCTCTTCCGCCCCTAGCACTTGATTGTAAGGGAAACAGTCGGTGCCGAAAGTGATCTTGTCGGGAAAAGTTTCAAGCCACATTTTGAGCGTGTCTTTGAATGCGGAAGGATACTGGGCGAGTTCGCCGAAAGAAGAATCGAGGTACACGTTCTTCATAGCGGCGAGCCAGACGGCCTCGCGCTCCAGCGGATATCCACCGTGGATCATGACGAAAGTGGTGGAGGCGTAGCGCGGATCGCGCAACACGCTTTCGAGATTCATGATGTTGCTCTGCGACAGGTTGAAATAATCGCCGATGCCGATCGCAGTGTGAATGTGCACGGGCAGGTGCAGGCGTCCGCCCTCGGTGACGAGGTAACGGAAAATGAAGTCCTGGAACGTGCGGTAGTCTTTCTCGCTCGGAATTCCTCCGGCGACGTAGCGCTGGTAAAGGTCGTCGGCTTGCGCGCGTGTGGGATCGCCAAACGTGGTGGGGCGAAAATAAGCGACCTCAAATTTCATCGCGATGCCGCCACGTTTGGAATTGTCTTCGAGCACCTGGCTGATGAACTTCAGATAGTCGGAGAAACTGGCGGGGAGTTTGGCGACGTTTTCCTGTTGCATCCAGCGATGCAGCATTTTTTCCTGCAGCGGAATGTAGACGCCTTCGTCGGGATTGCGAGCGGTTTCGCGTTCGTTGTTGAAAGGCCACATGAAAGAATCGGCGAAGAAGACCCAGGGGAAACGCTTGGGGTCGAGATAATCGGGCATCATGGCGCGGTTGGCCACGGAACTTTCGGTGTTGAGTTTGTCGAGGATCATGTTGAAGTAGGCTGTGCCGGGAAGTTGCTTCTTGAGTTCCGCTTTTTTGGCGAGCAGCCATTTCGCATGCTCGGGAGAAAAATCGGCGTAGGGATAACCGAACAAAGCCTTGGCGGCAGCGACCAGCTCCGGATTATCGTCGCGGGTGCGCACGGCCGAACTGGAGTCGGGAGGGGCGGCCATGGCGTCGACGTCGGGATCGTCGGCAAAGCCGGGGTGGGCGTGGTGGTCGAACGCTGGAATTTTCTCGATCTGAGGCAGCAGGCGTTGGTAGATCTGCTGCACGTCGGGGCCGGGAAAGGGACGAGCTTGGGCGGTGGTGAAAGTGGAAAGACCAGCGAAGACAATCGTTGACCAGAATCCGAAGGCAAGTTTCATACGTTTCCCCTAGCAGCCAGCATTTCTGTGAATTTCAATCTTTTCGTATCTGCTCGTCCGTCTGAGCCCGCCTAGAACGCATTCATCGTCGGATGTGCGAGCCATATAGGGACCCTTCGACTTCGAATGCGCCACGCTTTGCGCGGCGCGCTCTCCACGCAGGATGACGGGGCGTGTGGCGCGTTATCAAATTCTTGCAAGTGTGCCCTGCCACGCCGACGATACTTTCACGATGCGCTCGACCGCCTCCTGCAAAGTTGCCGTTGACGAGGCAAACGAGAAGCGGATGAAATCTTTGCCAGCCGGGCCGAAAGCGGCGCCGGGGATGGCGGCGACGCCAGCGTCTTCGAGAAAAATGCGGCACAGATTTTCGGCACTCATGCCGGTGCCGGTGATGTCGACCCAGGCGTAGAACGCGCCTTCGGGCGGATGGCAGCGGAAACCCGGCACGCGATTCAGGTCGCGCGCGAATTGTTCGCGGCGGCGGCTGAATTCGCCGACCATGTGCTGCGTGTTGCCCTCGCGGTCGCGTAACGCATCGATGGCTGCATATTGCGTAAACTCGGCGACGCAGGTGTAAGTGTTCACGGCCATCATCAGCAATGCGGGAATTACTTCGGGCGGAGCGACCGTGTATCCCAGGCGCCATCCGGTCATGGCGAAGCTCTTGGAGAATCCGTCGATGATCAGCGTGCGTTCGGGCATGCCGGGATAGCGGAGCATGGAAAAATATTCAGTCCCGTAAAGAATGCGCGCGTAGATTTCGTCGGAGAGCACCCACAGGTCGTGCTTGACGGCGAGTTCGGCGAGAGCGCGCTGCACCGCGTCGGTGTAGACGGTCCCGGTGGGATTGCCCGGTGAATTCGTGATCAGCATGCGAGTGTGGGGAGTAATTTTGGAGGCAACTTCCTCGGGGTCGGGTTGAAACTGATTGCGCGCCGACAATGTGAACGGCACGGGAACCGCGCCCAGGCCAAGCGAAATCGAGGAATACGCCGGGAAGCCGGGATCAGGATAAAGAACCTCGTCGCCGGGTTCGAGCAGCGCCATCATGGCGAGGAAGAGCGCGATCTTGCAGCCGGGCGCGAGCACGATGTTTGCGGGCGAGACTGTGAGGTTGCGAGTGCGTGCGAGATACGCGGCAATTTCTTCGCGCAACGCGGGTACGCCGGCCACGGCGCAGTAGCGATCTTTGCCGTCTGCGAGAGCTTTCGCGGCCGATGCGATGACCGATGCGCCGGGATGAAAGTCGGGCTCGCCGAGTTCGAGATGGATGATGGAGCGGCCCTGGGCTTCGAGTTCTTTGGCGCGGGCGAAGACGGCGAGCGCACCCTCGCCGCTTATTGCCGATATTCTTGAAGCTATAGCTCGCATCGGTCTCCGAATGAACTCAAAATCAAAAATAGGTGAGGGGTTTCAGCGGCGTTCGCCCTCAGCGGCTAAAGCCGCGTTATTTTGCGGCTTTTACGGCCCGACTGAAGTCGGACCCTTCCCAATACCCTTGCTAAACTGTTTTCTGCGCGACGGCGCGCTTTAACCCTTGCAGCGCCTCAAAACTTACAGCACTTCGTGGCCTCCGTGCAGATTTCTCACAATCCTTTATACATGCCGCCGTCGACCAGGACGGTTTGGCCGGTCACGTAGGAGGCGCGCTCCGAAGCCAGCCAGACCACGGTTTCGGCGAGCTCGCGCGGCTCGCCCAGACGCTTGAGCGGAGCTTCGGCGGCCCAGGCATCGAAAATTTCCTGCTCATTTTTTCCGGTAGCGGAGGAGCGGGCTTTGGCCAGTTCCTTTAGGCGATCGGTCGCGGTAAAACCGGGGCCAACGTTGTTGACCAGGATTCCGTCTTTGCCAAACTCGTTGGCGAGACTTTTTACCAGCCCCACGACGGCGGCTCGCACTGCGTTCGAGAGCACGAGGTCGGCCACCGGCTGCTTGGTAGTGATGGAAGTGATCGTAATGATGCGGCCCCAGTGATTGCGCTGCATGTGGGGGATGACTTCGCGCGCGAAATAAACCGTGCTGAGGAAATTCAATTCCAGAGCGCGTTGCCAGTCGTCGAGGGTAGCGGCGAGAAATCCTTTGGCGGGAGGGCCACCGGCGTTGGTAACGCAAATGTCGACGCTGCCGAATTTGGCGGCAACTGCGGCGACGAACCGGGCAACGGCCGCGGAGTCGGCTACGTCGAAGGGCTGGACGAAGACTTCCGCGTTGTGCTGCTTTCTGATTTTCGCGGCAGCAGCTTCGAGCGTCTGCTGGTTGCGGGCGCACATGGCGATGCCGCAGCCTTCGGCGGCGAACGCTTCGGCAATGGCGAGGCCGAGTCCTTGACTGGACGCCGCTACCAGCGCGACACGATTCTTTAGACCCAGGTCCATGAATAATGCGATTCAGTGCGAGATCGAAGTCGGCATTATATATGGTTGCGGGGCGCGGGTTCGGTGGTGCGAACGGATTCGCAAAAGCCCCACTTCTCGCAAAGTACGCGAGAAATGGGGCACCCGGTCTGATCACGTTTCACAATCAACCAAAATCCCCACTCTAACGTCGCAAAGAACGCGACGTTAGAATGGGCCACCCAGGCATGTGCGGGCCACTTTTGCTTGCTCAGGGCGAAGCAGCGCAATTATTCTTAGGGGCGAGGCAATCATGAAACGGAAGAATCATCGCCCGGAAACCGCTGCTGTGCATGGAGCGGCAGATCTTGAAAAGAAAAACGGTCCGGTGGGCACGCCGATCTATCAGACCTCGACGTTTGAAGTGACCGACAACGACGAGCAGCAGCGCGTGACCACGACCGACCGCTATTACACGCGGTGGGGGAATCCGACGAACACCGTTGCGGAAGAGGCCGTGGCCGCGGTTGAGGGCGTGGAGGCGGCGCTTACGTTCGCTTCCGGCATGGGCGCGATCACTACGACGATTCTCGGGTTGCTGAAGGCGGGCGACCATATTGTGGCGCAGCGCGATATTTACGGTGGGGTGACGAAGTTTTTTTCGCAGTGGCTGCCGCGGGTGGGAATTGAGACGACCTTCGTCGATACCAACGATTTCGAGCAGCACGAGCGGGCAATCCGGCCGAATACGCGGATGCTGTATCTGGAGTCGCCGACGAATCCGTCGCTGCGCGTGGTCGACCTGAAGAAGGCGGCGGCGCTGGCGCGGGAGCACGGGCTGATCAGTATGATCGACAGCACGTTTGGCACGCCGATCAACCAGCATCCGGCGGAGTATGGCATCGATCTGGTGATGCACTCGGGCACGAAATATTTGAGCGGGCACGCGGACTTGACTTGCGGCGTGGTGTGCGGGCGTCAGGAGTTGATGGATCAGCTTTGGGAGACGCGCACGACCCTTGGCAATTGCATGGACCCACATGCCGCGTGGATGCTGATTCGCGGGCTGAAGACGCTGGCGGTGCGAGTCGGGCGGCAGAACGAGAATGCGATGCGGGTCGCCGAGTTTTTGGGGCAACATGGAAAGGTGCGGCGGGTGCATTATCCGTTTCTGAAGAGTCATCCGCGAGTATGCCATTGCGCGGGCGCAGATGAGCGGCGGCGGGGGCATGGTGACGTTTGAAGTTGAGGGTACGGGCGAAGATGCGCGGCGGGTGAGCGAGGCGATGCAGCTGTTCACGCTGGCCACGAGTTTGGGAGGCGTGGAGTCGCTGGTCTCGATTCCGGTGCTGACGTCGCATGCCATGATTTCGCCGGAGCAGCGGGCCGAGATGGGCGTGACCGAGCAGATGGTGCGGCTGTCGGTGGGGATTGAAAGCTGCGAGGATCTGATTGCGGATCTGGAGCGGGCGCTGGAGGCGGTTGGCGGAAGGCAGACGGTGGGGAGCAGGATCTAGTTTTGAGCTCTGAGTTTTGAGTTTCTAGTTTCTAACTCGAGCCTATAGCTTTCGGCTTTAGTGGCGCTTTGCCAGTTGGCTTCGCATTGGAAACCCGTGTCGTGGTTAAGCCGGCTAGAAAATGAGTTTTGCTCCCAACTGCAGGATGCGCGCGTTATGAGCGCCGCCTATGTACAGAAATGGCGGTCCCGCTGAATACGAGTTCGTGTTGTTAGGTGAGCCGGCTTGGCCTGCGTCGCCTCCAAGGTTGGCGTACTCGGTGTGGTTGAAGACGTTGAAGGCCTCAGCCCGAAATTCAAAAGCCACCCTCTCGTGGATTGGGAAATGCTTAAACAGGGCCATGTCGAAATTGGTGCGCCGAGGATTCCGCAGAACGTTGCGGCCCGCGTCTCCAAAGGTCAGTCCCCGGGGCACGGCGAAAGCGTTGGGGTTGTAGAACAAAGGACCAAACCCGATCGCCGACATTTGGACAATGCCGGATTTTGGATTTCCTACTAAGTCTGGATAAGCAGACGCCGTGGCGACACCGTGGCCACACCAGCATTATCCGCTGGATAAGTTACGCTGAAGGGTGTTCCAGTTGAGACCGACGCGATTCCGGAGTACTGCCATCCGCCTAGCAGGGCGTGAACCAGGCCAGGGTTCTTAAGGAAAGGAAGATCCCACACATAACCGAGGGTGAAAGCGTGCCGCACATCGAAGTTCGAGCTGGCACGAGCCGCGGCAAGGTTAAAGGAATCGACGAAGCTGCCGTCACTACGGTCGGACGAATCGTCGATGGAGTGGCTGTAAGTGTAGGACAGGTCGAGCGTGAGGCCGCCCACATTCGCCTCAGGGCCGCCTGCAGTCCGTTATAAGTTGAGCTCGCTGCTTCCTGCAGACTTGTGATCCGAGAGTATCCTGGATACGCGCGGAACGGGTCGGCGACAGTTCCGCAGGCCGCCACCCCCAGGTTCACCGCAGGACCGGACGGAAGCCCGCCGGTGACGGTGTATGTAATTCACGCCTCCGCTCGGAGTAGCAGCGGTTCGGAACACCCCAAGCATCGACTGTAGGTGCCACAATCATTTGGACCGAACTGCTCGCCCGGCAGGTACGGGTTCTGGCTCAGAGGCACTGAGTGCAACTGGTTCAGGTCGCTCTCACGTGTAAGGTGAGTGCCTTTACTTGCCAACGTACGAGACGTCGCCACGGTGTTCCGCGCAAATTCATGCTGAACATCGAGGTGCCATTGCTGCATGTAAGGCCAGACGGCTTTATTGGGGATTGAGAAAACAGAGAGCGGGAATTGGGCTCCTCCGCTGCTGGAAGCCCCAATGTTGGTGTAGCCAATGATGTTGTTCTGGTAGGACGTCGCCAGCGGCGGCGACTCCTCCAGCACTCGGTGTTCGCTTCATTGCCGTTGGTGTGCTCGAAGAAGATTCCGTAGCCGCCACGAATTGCCGTCTTGCCGTTCCCCTAAGGTCATAGGCAAATCCGATGCGAGGCGCTGGATTGAACAAGTGCCCTGTCATGCAACCGTACGGCACCCGCCTACACCACACTGCACCATTCCGTTGTAGCAGGTCCGTGACCGGGACGATCCGCCGTGTCCGTCAGGATTGATGCATGCGTCTGTCAGCAGTCATTGCGCCAAGATATTAGTGGAGGATCGAAATTGAGGCCTGGTGTTTTTCTCGCGGTAGGTGCCGAACAGACTGATCCGTAAGCCAAGATTCAGAGTCAGACGGCTGGTGACGTGCAAGTCATCCTGGAAATATGGCTCGAGGATTTTGTATCGGTTGTAATACTTCGGCTGGTCGCTTTGTTGGCCGAAACTGGAGATGTTTCCCAGCAAGAGATCCGCAAACGCATTGCCGGTTGCTGATTCGATGTCTGATCAAAGGTCAGAAGCCGGGCACGCTCCAGCGCTAGCTCGCTGCCCAACTCGTTTTTCTGCGCAGCAACGAAATAGGCGCCAAATTGCAGGTTGTGCTTGCCCACAATCTTGCTGATGTTGTCCCGATAGGTATAGGTTGGGTTGGAGTTGTAGGGGCCGTTCGGAATATAGCCGGCATCCTCGTCGAACCCCTCGCCGTAGCGCGTTCCGCGTCTGTCAGATTGATTCCGGGAAGGCTGCCGTCGAAGCCATTTCTGGAAAAATGTAACCATCGTGAAGTTCGGCGCCACGTTGCCAGCTGCCCAGTGTCGTTCAAGATGATGTGGTCGGTGGTATAGCTGGCGACGAATTCGTTCAGCAGAGTGGGGGAAACGGTCGCCGCCAAGCGCGCCACCATGCTGACGCCGGTCCCTTCAAGGCCGTCTGGATCGTCGGGAAAGTTCCACCGTTAGTCCAGAGCGGGA
Source organism: uncultured Acidobacteriota bacterium (assembly GCA_963755795.1). GTDB lineage: Bacteria > Acidobacteriota > Terriglobia > Terriglobales > Acidobacteriaceae > Sulfotelmatobacter. Next base: position 28,563 of record CAVWLI010000043.1, read on the forward strand.
CGGCGTTGACGGTGTTCCACGAATCGTGAACATAGCGGAACGTGGCGCGAGTTTGTCGTTGAAATTGTGGTCGACACGAACCAGTTCTTCGCGCCAGACTGTGGGCTGCGTGGAGAGGCGTTAAGAAGCATGATTCGCAGCACGCCCGGGCGTACAAGTCGGAGCACCGGCGCCCGGGATCAGCGGAATTGTCAGCGGCAGACCGTGGGACACCGGAACCTGATTGTTGCGGGAAATGGTGACCTGGACATCGGCTCGACATTCGGGCAATCCGGAGCCGGTACGACAGAGGTCGGTGAAGTTGCCACTGCGCTCGGCGCTGCACGGCACCGGCATGTTGAAGTCTGCCCGGCACATGTCGCGGCGCCATTCCTGGGACCAGAAGAAGAACGTCTTCTGCTTATCTTTGTTGTAGACGCCGGGAATATATACCGGCCCGCCGATGGTGTAGCCGAAATCGTTTTTCTTGTAGTCGGGACGACGCCAGCTGCTGCGAACCGATGTTCTGGGCGTTGAACATGTCGTTGCGCACGAATTCATAGGCGTCGCCATGGAACGCTTGGTGCCCGATTTGGTTTCGACTTCGACCGTGCCCGAACCGTTGCGGCCGTATTGCGCGCCGTAATTGGAAGTCAGCACCTTGAATTCGGCGATCGCGTCAATGCTGGGATACACGTTCAACGTGCGCGTTGCTGCCGTTGTCCATGTTGTCGCCGCCGTCGAGTCTCCCAGTTGTTGTATTCGATGCGGCCGCCGTTCATGCTGAACTGACGCTGCCGTTGACACCGACCGCTGCCTTCGTCCTGGCCGGTCTGGTTGCTCACGCCCGGGACCAGAGTGACGAGTTGCGTAAAGTTGCGGCCGTTGAGTTCGAGTTGGGAAATTTCTTTCCCGGTGACCGTGCCCGCGAGTTCGGAAGACTGCGTCTCGACCTGGGCGACGGTCTGCGCCTTCGACAATGACTTCCGTGCTGATGGCGCCGACTTCCAGGGCGAACGTCCACGCGCGCCTTTCTGCGCCACATCCAGCACCACACCCTTCGCTTGATATTTCTTGAAGCCGGTGGCGGTCACGATCACGTCGTAGTTACCGGCGGGTAGAGCGGACTCGTTGTATTCGCCCGCCGAGTTGGTCACCGTATGGCGGGTGATGCCGCGATCGGCGACTGGTGACCACGACCGTCGGCTCCGGCAACCGCGGCTCCCGAAGGATCCTTCACCGTGCCGGTGATCGAACCGGTGTCCTGGGCCCAAGCGGCCGCGCAAAACGTTACGACCAGCAATGCCGTCCCGCAACAGCACTCGATGCAATTTCATGGTCACGCTCTCCCGTTGGCGCGGGCATGGCCCTGCGCGAGTTCAGTCGGCTTTGCCGCGTTTCTTCCGAGCCTCGCGGCTCGGGGCTTGTCAGACTTTTCAGACGGACACTTCGACCCGGTGGCATTGAGACCCCTGCGGGTGGGTTATTAAAACGTATGAATAGTGCGTTTATGTGATGGCGTCTGTCAAGAAAAAAGCAAAATCATGATGGTTCCAGCGGCCGATTTTTCCGGAAAATCGATTTTCAGGGATGTGCTCAAGCGAACCGAGGCCCCCCGTATGAAACCTTAAAGCAAGCTTCGGGTCGACTCGCGTACAACTAATTCGGGCGCGACCTTGCGATGGGTGGCGCCGATTTCGCGTTTTTCCAGGACCGCGTTGATGCCGTCGACCACAATGCCCACGGACGATGCTCCCATCGCCTCCATCGGCTGGCGGACGGTGGTAAGGGAAGGCGTGTAGAGCGCCGAGGTGGCCACGTCGTCGAAACCGATCACCGAGCATTGCTCGGGAACGCGGACGCCCGCGCGGTGGAGAGCGCGGATCGCGCCGAAGGCGCTCATGTCATCGAAAGCCAGCAGCGCGGTGAAGGGGCGCTTCTGCCGGATGAGTTCTTCGGTGAGCTTGAACCCGGCCTCGAAGCTCGACATGGGATCGCGCGATTCCGGCAGGTCGAGAATGAGGCGCGCGTCCAGATCGAGTCCGCATTCTTTGGCGCAGTTGCGAACGCCACGCCAGCGTGGAGAACTGTCGGTGAGAGCCTTAGGTCCGCGGATGAATGCGATTTTCCGGTGCCCGAGAGAATGCAGGTGCTCGAAGGCCATGCGGCCGCCGAGCTCGTTGTCGACGATGATGGAACTGATGGTGTCGGTGTTCAATTCGCAGCCGATCATCGCGGTTGGGATGCTGCTTTTTTCCAGATCGCCGAGCAGGTTGATATCGAGGAAGAGCCAGTTGGCAAGAACGATGAGCGCTTCGATGCGGCGGTCGAGCAGCATCTCCAGGTAGCGCTCGAAGCGGCTGCGCTCGTTGTGCACGTCGGTGAGAATGGGAAGATAGGACGACTGGTAGAGAGTGTTCTCGATACCGCGCAGCACCAGCGTGCAGTAAGGGTCCGTCATGTCGAAAACCATGACGCCGACGGTGTGGCTGCGCTTGCTGCGCAGGGAGCGCGCGAACTGGTTAGGACGGTAGCCGAGCTTCTGGGCGGCGCCCTCGATGCGCTTTTTGGTGGCAGCCGGGATGTAGCGGGCTAATGGCGCGTTGTTGAGCACGATCGACACCGTGGTCGAGGAGAATCCGCTTTCCTTCGCCACATCACGAATGGTGACCATCACAGCCCTTGCGCCGGAACGGAGAGAAACTGAAGTTCCGGAGAAAATGGTTCCGACAAAAATAGTTCCGAAGAAAATAGCTCCGAAAATAGTTCCGAAGAAAAATTCTGCGCGCTTTCTGCCCTGGCAGCACTCGCGTCGCCGCTTGTATTAAAAGCGTACACTGGCGGACACTACAGCAGAGAGTCATACCAGTGTCAAGCGCGCGAATCACGGTGGGATGTTTTGTGGTGCTTCTGCTGGCGGCAACGGCTGTGGCCATTGCGCCTTGGCAAGCCTCATCTGCTCCGGTGGGAAATGGCGGCGGGGCTACGGTTTCTTCGGCTGGCGCGGCGCGGCCCGCTGATCCGGCAAAACTTTTTCGGCTCGGGCAAGACGCTCTCGCCCACGATCAACTGGACGAAGCCGAGCACGATTTTCGCCAGGTGCTGCAGTTGGACCCGCAATCGGGTGCTGCATATGCCAATCTGGGCGTGGTTTGCATGCGGCGCAAACAGTGGTCGAGAGCTCTGGAGATGCTGCATAAGGCGGAGCATCTGATGCCCGGGGCTCCCGGCATCCGGCTCAACATTGGGCTGGCCTATTACCGGCAGAATGAATTCCTGGAGGCGATTCCGCAGTTTGAGTCTGTGCTGCGCGATCAGCCAGGCGCGCTACAACCACGCTATCTTTTGGGACTCTGTTATTTTTTTGCGGAGCGCTACGTCGACGCGGCTGCAACGCTGGAACCGCTCTGGGAGAAGGAATCGGGCCAGCTGCCATATTTGTACGTGCTTTCGAACGCGGCTCACCGGGCTGGCCGCAAGGAACTCGATGATCGCGCCACGACGCAACTGATAAAACTCGGCGACGGAACCCCCGCCTATCACCTGTTCGTCGGCAAATATCATCTGAACCTGGAGCAGTACGATGCGGCTCTGGCGGAGTTTCAGGCGGCCGCAACCGCCGATCCCAGGCTTCCTTTCGTGCACTTCAACCTGGGACTGACTTATCTAAAGCAGCAGGATTACGAGCACGCGCGCGCCGAGTTCTTGAAAGACGCCGCCCTTGAGCCGGATCTTGCGCTGGACTATGACGAGCTAGGAGATGTGTACTTGCTGATGCAGGACGACAAGAACGCGGAGAAGAATTACCGCGAGGCGCTGCGTCACGACCCCCGGCTGGTGAATTCACACCTGGGGCTGGCCAAGATTTATCAGCGCCAGGAAAAATTTGCGGCCGCTTTGGTGGAGATTGAAGCGGCAGTCAAACTTGAACCGGAACGTACTGACCTGCACTACGTACACGGCCAGGTGCTGCTTCACCTGGGACGCAAGGACCGAAGCGAAAAAGGAACTGGACGCCACCGTGCGCATGGACAACGAGCATCGCGCTGCGCGCGAGAAGCAGATGGACACGGGAACGGTGCCATCTCCCGAACTTTTGCAGGACCCGCAGTGATACACTTTTCGCAACGGAAACTTCCCTTCAATTAAAAACCGCAGCTTACGGTTCAGCAGGAGGCACGAACATGAAACGCACCCTGAAAATCCTGGCCATCATCGTGGCAGTGCTGATTGTCATTGCCGTGGCCATTCCGTTTTTCGTTGATGCCAACACATTTCGTCCGAAGCTCGAATCGGAACTTACGGGCGCGCTAGGGCGAGAGGTAAAGCTGGGAAATCTTTCGCTCTCGATTTTCTCTGGCAGCGTGTCGGCGGACGATATTTCGATTGCCGACGATCCGCAGTTCAGCAAGTCCGCATTCGTGCAGGCCAAGTCGCTGAAGGTGGGCGTGGAACTGATGCCGCTGATTTTCTCGAAGACGCTGAACGTCACCGAACTGACGCTGAAGCAACCGGAGATCAGTCTGGTGAAATCGGAGAACGGCGAGAAGTGGAATTTTTCCAGCCTGGGCGGAAACAATACGTCGGCGGCGAAACCGGCTGCGAATGCGCCTGCCAGCGGGAATCCGAACCTTTCCGTGGCCAAGCTGAATATCAGTGACGGGCGCTTGACGGTGTCGCGGGCGGGATCGACGGAGAAGCCGCGGGTTTACGATAAAGTTGATATCGAAGTAACAAACTTCTCCTTCACTTCTTCCTTCCCTTTCAAGATGACGGCGCAACTTCCGGCCGACGGAAGCCTGAAACTGGAGGGCAACGCCGGGCCCATCAACTCCGACAACGCCGCCCTCACTCCATTCGACGCCAAGGTCACGGTGCATCAGATGAATCTGGCGGCTTCCGGGTTTATTGATCCGGCGTCGGGGATTTCCGGCATCGCCGATTTCGACGGCGCGGCCGGTTCCGATGGACATCATGCCAAGACCAGCGGCACGCTGAAAATCACGAATTTACAGGTCGTTCCAAAGGGGTCGCCCGCCGGAAGGCCAGTCGAAGTAACCTACACAGTGGTTCACGATCTTGCGAAAGAGACGGGCAGGATTCCCGAGGGCAACATTACCATGGGCAAGGCGATCGCCCATGTGAACGGCACTTACGACGCTCACGGCAAAGTGACTTCGGTCGATTTAAAGCTGGACGCGCAAGCTATGCCCGTGGACGATATCGAGGCCATGCTTCCGGCGCTGGGGATCGTATTACCTCCCAAGTCAACATTGAAGGGCGGGAACCTTAATACGACTTTGACGATCGCCGGTCCAGTTAACAAGTTAGTTACCACGGGAACAATTCGACTGGAGAATTCCTCGCTCGCCAACTTCGATCTCGGCTCAAAGCTTTCCGCGATTTCCGCGCTGTCGGGCAAGAAGACGGGCAACGACATGGTGATTCAGAATTTCAGTTCTGACGTGCGCGTCGCTCCCGAGGGCACGAAGGCCGACAACATCAATCTCAATGTGCCCTCGATCGGCGTGCTGACCGGCGCTGGTACGGTAAGTCCGTCCAACGAACTCGCGTTCAAAATGAATGCCGCGCTCGCCGGAATGGGTATTCCATTCTCGGTGGAAGGAACCACGACCGACCCGAAATTCGTTCCCGACATGAAAGGTATGGCGAAGGGCATGTTGAAAGGGCTGGGCGGCGCGGGCGGGAAACCGGCCAGCAGCATCATGGGGTTATTCAAGAAAAAGCCGCAGTAGAGTCGTCCCAAGAAAATCCGTCGTCGAGACGTAGCTTGCTACGTCTTGCGGGAATCACTCGTCTCGCGCGTGCATGGTACGGACGCCGCCAACAGGGGCGTTGCGAGCAACGTCTTTACGATTGATACTGTAGCGCACAATTGTTTTATCATTAAGAAATTATGGCTGGCATGACTGACACGATTTCCGAGGGGCTGGGGCGCTATTCGATCGGCGAAAAACTGCGATCCATGCGCCTGCGCAAGAACATGGGACTGGTGGAATTAGGCAGGCACACAGGGCTTTCCGCGGGTCTTTTGTCGAAGCTGGAAAGGGGAAAGTTGTTTCCCACACTGCCCACACTCTTGCGCATTGCCATGGTGTTCGGAGTAGGGCTGGAGTACTTTTTCACCGACGAACGCAAGCGGCGGGTGGTGGGGGTGGTGCGGCGCGAGGAGCGAGTACGCTTCCCTGAGAAGCCGGGCGTACAGGATGTGCCGTATTACTTTGAGTGCCTCGATTACCGCGCCATGGAGCGGAAGTTGAGCGCGTTTCTGGCCGATTTTCAGGAACTGGCGGTGGGGAAGGTCAAAACGCATCAGCACGCTGGAGTGGAGTTTCTCTATGTTTTGAAGGGGTCGCTGGCCATCAAGATTGGCGGCGAAGAATTTCTATTGGAGTCCGAAGACGCGATTTACTTCGACGCGGCAGCGCCACACAGCTATCGCAGACGCGGCGCGAAGCCGTGTACAGGCGTGATTGTCACAGTGCCTTAGTAACCAGAGTAACCAGCGATAGGTAACCAGCGGCGTACCCAGTTTCGATCAAGTTTTTTGGCCCCAGCGCGATCGATCACCGATCTGGCGAACAACCTCGTGGTAGCCAAATTGCTCTCTATTCTTCGTTGACATCCATTTCTGACATTCCATACTCGCAGCCAAAGCGGCCCAAGTTTGCAACCTTGCTGACTCAGGTTGATTCAAAGATCGTGGCCAGTGGCTTCGGGGTTTCTTGCCCTCAGGCCGAGTCAATTTTCGAGAGCGCGGGTTTCAGAGTTTCAGCTTCATCGTTGCATCTTCATCGTTCCCCCCAGGAGGTCCGTCGTGCTTAAGTCATCGGCTTCAAGGAAGTTCATGCCGGCAGCATGGATCGTTATCGTTGCGGTAGCCGCGGTAGCGGCCGCTGGACTTGGTCTGCGCCCCCACCTTCGACGCGCCGCAACGGGAAAACCGCAAGGCCGGGTACGCGCGAGCATGGACAATCTTCCGCTGGCGTTTGAAGCCAATCAGGGGCAGACCGACCCGACCGTGAAGTACCTGGCGCGCGGCGGTGGGTACACGGTATTCCTCACGGAAAACGAAGCCGTCTTCACTCTGAAGTCGACCGCGGCCTCGCATGCGCAAGTCACAAGCAGGCACTCCATCGGCGCAACATCCCAGGACAAACTCGACGTAGGGGCGACGGAGTCGGGGAGCAACGACCAGACCGCGGCGATTCACCTGAACCTGATCGGCGCGAATGCGCAGCCGCAGATCTCCGCCAGCAGCCCGCTGCCGGGGCACAGCAATTACTTCATCGGCAATGATCGCAGCCAGTGGCACACGAACGTCGAGCACTATGCGCGCGTGTCTTACCGGGACGTTTATCCGGGAGTGGACATGGCGTTCTACGGCGGGCAGAGGCAACTGGAATTCGATTTCGTGGTCGCCCCGGGGGCGAGTGCTTCGCCGATCCGGCTCGGCGTTTCAGGCGCGGACCACATTGCGACCGACGATTCCGGCAACCTGGTGTTGACTTCCTCGGCGGGAAGCGTGCAACTGCGCAAGCCCGTGGCTTATCAGGAGAAGGACGGAGCACGGCAGCCGGTCGACGTGCTTTTTGTGCAGCACGCCACGCACCAGGTGGGTTTTGTGCTGGGCAACTATGATCACAGCCGCGAGTTGGTGATTGATCCGTCGGTGAGCTATGCCACGTATTTGGGCGGCTCGGCCGAGGACGATGCTTACGGCATCGCCGTCGACAGCAACGGCGACGCGTATGTGACCGGCCAGACCATCTCGACGAATTTTCCCGGCGTGCAAACATCCAAGAAAGCTAAATTCGATGCGTTCGTAACCAAGATTTCGGCAAATGGGTCTACGCTGGTGTACTCAACGTACGTGGGGGGCAACGGCGAGGACAGCGGCAACGCGATTGCCGTGGACAGTTCGGGCGACGCGTTTGTAGCCGGAGGCACGGGGTCGTCGAACTTCCCCGTCAATGGCGGTTATCAGACGACTCTGAAGGGCGGTCTGGATGCGTTTGTATTTGAGCTGAACTCGGCGGGAACGGCGCTCATCTACGGCACGTACCTCGGAGGCAGCAGTGACGACTTCGCGTCGGGAATCGCTCTGCGCGATGGGAACGCTTACGTGGTCGGCCAGACTCAATCGCTGGACTTTCCGAAAGGGAATCCGCTTCAGTCCAGCCTTGCAGGAGCTTCCAACGGTTTCGTGACGGAGTTGAACAGTTCAGGAAGCGCTCTGGTGTACTCAACTTACCTGGGCGGAGGCTCGGGCGACTTTGCAGCGGCCGTGGCGGTGGATTCTTCGGGAAACGCCTATGTAACAGGCGGAACGGAGAACCCTGGCTTCCCTGTATTTCCTAGCAATGCCTTCCAGAAAACCTGCGGCAGTGATGGCACCTGCAACGGTGGTCTGTACGACGCCTTTGTGACGGTCTATAACTCAACCGGGAGTGCTTACGTCTATTCAACATTCCTGGGCGGTGAAGACAACGACGAGGGTCTGGGGATCGCGGTGGATGGCAGCGGCGACGCATATGTCACGGGGCTGACGCTATCGTCTGGGCACTTTCCGTTGAAGTCGGCGCTGCAGCCCACGTACGGTGGACTCCAGGACGCTTTTGTCACCGAACTGAATCCCACTGGGACCGCGTTGGTATATTCAACGTTCCTGGGCGGCAACCAGGTGGACGCGGGCACGAGCATTGCGGTTGACGAGAACCAGAACGCATACGTCACAGGGCAGACCGGCTCGTCCGACTTCCCGACGGCAAGCCCGACGCAGGGCACACCCGGCGGGGCCAACGACGCTTTTGTGAGCCAGATCGGTCCGAATGGGTCACACCTGCTGTTTTCCACCTACCTGGGCGGAGCGCTTAACGAGAATACCAGTCAGGGTGTCACCGCCTTAGGGTCGATCGCGGTGAGCAGCACGGGCGCGAATGTCTACGTCGCGGGCAACACCGCTTCGACTGATTTTCCCAAGGTCGCGGCAGAACAACCTACCAATGGTGGCGGAGCGACTGACGCGTTCGTGGCGATGTACTCGATGATCCCGGACTTCAATATATCGGGCACGGCTCTGACGGGAGTGACGCCGGGCGGCTCGACGACCTCAACCATTACGATCGGGGCGGTCAACGGCTACACCGGGACGGTGAACTTCACGTGCTCGGTGGCGGCCGGAAGCGGGGGCACGCCGCTGCCTACCTGCTCGATTCCGACTGCCGTGACGAACGGGGCTGGCACTTCCACGCTGACTGTGACCACGACCGGCAGTGCGCAGGCCAGGAACCGGGGCGCAGGCAGCATCTTCTATGCCATGTGGTTGCCGGTGATTGGGCTGTCGCTGGTAGGAATGCGCTGCAGCAGCGCCGGCTCGCGCAGGAAAAAATTTCTTGGCTTCCTGTTGCTCGGACTGATGATGACTGCGCTGTTCCTGCTGCCGGCTTGCAGCAGCAGCAACAGCGGTGGAGGCGGCGGAGGATGCTCCGGTTGTACACCGGCGGGTACTTATACGGTGACGGTTACGGGAACAGACTCCACGAACGCGAACCTTACCCACTCGGTGAACCCGGCGCTCACCCTCCTGGTCACGGAACCGCTTCCATGAATCCGGGCCTGGGCCACGCGGCGAAACCGGTGCTCACCCTCACACTCGATTAAGGGCCTAGCGCAGCATTACAAACGGCCGTCTGCCCACACAGGAGGCGGCCGTTGCTTTTTGGCGGGAACGCGTGTTATGCCGACTCCGACCGCGACCAGGCGCCGCATGATGGTAGTATGGATGATTCCGTGGGAATGATTCCTGAAGGATGCAGCCGCGGGGAAATGTCTGCGGTAAAATGGAGCGCTGATTTCCGCTGCCGCGCGGGCCGCCGGGCAGCCTTTGCGTAGACTTGTGAATCGAAGCTATTTGAACCGAAACCTGCTCATGTTGAAATCCCTGTCGCCGCAATTCGTGTGGTCTAAAATCGAGCCCTTACAATTGGAGTCTTCGAACCCGAGGCCGTCGAGGTCACAGCTAACGAAACCCACGCTATCGAAACCCAGGCTAGCCGTCGTGGCCGGGCGAGCCGCGATCGTGGCGCTGTGCGGGCTGGCGGCTGTTCTGACTTTACCGGCGGCGGCGTCTGGGCAGGCAGCGACTTTCACGCTGCAGGCGCCAGCGCTGTCGGTGAATGCGATCGACCCCGGCGGCTCCTCTTTTGCAACCGTTACGGTCGGCACCCTCAACGGCTTCAGCAGTGCGGTCGATCTCACTTGCCAGGTCACGCCGACGCAACCGCAGACGATCGTCGATAATCCGGGATGCACGGTGAGTCCGGCGAGCGTGACGCCTCCGGCCAGCGCTTCGGCCACGATCACCACGCTGGCCGATACGACCACCGTCAGTTACAGCGTCACCATCACGGGCACGGCCGCTTCGAACAGCCAGACCACCACGACGCCTGCGCTCTACATGACGGTGATCGACGTGGCGCCGCAGTTCACGATTACAGTGCAAAAGCCCGTGGTGCCAGCCAGCGTGCCTGCGGGCAACAGTGGAGTCGGCACCATCGCCATTAATCCGATCAACGGCTATTTCACGCCGATGACCACGCCGCCAACACCAGGCATCACGCTTTCGTGCAGTTCAATCACTCCCCTGGTCACCATTCCTCCTATCTGCAAGTTCAGCCCGAACCCGGTGCCGGTGAGCCCTGATGGGCAGGTTGCGACTTCACGGCTCACGATCATCAGCTTTGGCCCGGTCGTCACCACCACTTCCACGGTTGATCCAGGGAGTTTTCATTCACATTTCTGGGCACTCTGGCTGCCTTTGCCGATGCTGGGCCTGGTTGGGCTGGGTGCGGCGGCGGGGGGAAAGCGGTCGAGGAAGGCGTGGTGGCTGCTGGGCCTTTTTGTGCTGAGCGGAACATTTTTCCTGATGCCGGCGTGCAGCAACATTTCGACTACTAAGTCCGAGCCGAACGGAGTGACGCCCAACAACACGTACAGTTTCACGATTTCCGGTGTGGACGCAAACGGCGTCGTATCGAGCAACGCCGGCGCCGGCAGCACGAATCCAACGGTCAGCATGGCGGTTACGACAGCAACGACGAACTGAGTCATGCGCCAGTTCAGGCATCGCACGCCGCGTGGGTTGATGGTGGCGGCGGTGGTCACTTCCCTGTTCGTAACGGACGCCGGGCGTGCTCTTCCTCTTCCCCGCAAGGACAAAGAAAAGATTCCGGCCGTGCGCTGGGATGAGGAGCGTCCCGGCTGCACCTTCTCGCGCAGCGACGACGGGCATTTCCACTACGGGCTGTGGTACGAAGATGTCGGGGTCATCATGACCGTGGATGCCCAGGAGTTGGAAAAAGTTCGTCACCGTCCTGAGCCGTTCTTCAGTTTAATGCTGGACGTGCATTATCGCGGGCAGGGGTCGCTGGACCTCGCCACCGAAAATATTTCTCTCGAGTTCGTAAAGCATTTCAAGGTGATTCAGAGTTCGCTCGAACCGGATGAGTTTGTCGATAAGGTGCAGAGTGATGCCGACGAACGGGATCATGAGACCGCGCGCGAAGTGGAAAAGCATCCGGAAAAGAAAGAAGCAAAAGACGCGTTTGTGCGGGCGCTGCTGAAAGATTCGGCGGAACTGCAGGAGTTTGTCGGGAAGAATAGTCTGCGGCCGACGCTGCTGGGGCCGGGCAATCCCGAGAAGAGCGGGTGGGTGCTGTTCAGCACCGAAAGCAAGTGGATCAGCGGATGGAAGAAGCAGGAAGAATTTATCCTGCGCGTGCCCCTGGGTGGGAAGGTGTTTGAATTTCCCTTCAAGCTGCCGCCGAAGCCGGGAGAAGTCATGTTGCGGAAGCGGGAGTGAAAAAGGCGGCGTCGGACCTCAGCCCTCGGACCTCAGGCACCCGCAGCGAACATCCACGGTCTAAAGTCCGAGATCGAGGTCGGAGGTCCGCAGTCTGAGGTCTGCAGTCTGAGGTCTGCGGTAAGGTTTCTTACGAGGCGGCTTTGCGCTGTTGGCGTTCGAGTTCGGCGGCCTGGTGCATGAGGACGTCGCGCAGCGAAACCAGTCCCTTCAAATCCTTGCCGTCGACGATGGGCAGATGGCGGAATCCGAACTCGCGCATGATGAACAGGCATTCTTCGATGGTCTCATCGGCGGGGACGGCGCGCGGGTTGGCGGTCATGACTTCGGAGACGGCGGTGGTTCCTGGAGTGCGGCCGACGGCCACCACGCGATTCATAATGTCGCGCTCGGAGAGAATACCCGCGAGTTCTCCGTTGCGCAGTACCGGCACGGCCCCAACATTGTGCTCCATCATGTAACGCGCGGCCTCGAGGACGGTGCGGGTGGCCTCGACGGAATAGATTCTGCGGTCTTTCACCAGATCGCGGAGGGTCGTCATGGATGCTCCTTAGGCACAGCGGAAGCTGCGTGGATTCGGGCCGCCCCGCGGGCAGCCTGTGCGGTGGGCAATACTTTACCACAGAGGAGCCGGGACGCGGCGCTGCCCCGTTGCGATTTTTCTCGCCGGCATTTGGAACGTTGGCGGTAAAGACGCAGCAAGCTACGTCTCTGCGATGGGCGAAGTGGTACTCGGCGCAGGTCGTGTGTTTACTGCAGGTGATTCAGCCGGGTCGGAGTCGCGTCGGCGCTGCTGCTGTCGGAACGCGGCGCCATTGAGACCACGAGGTACTCGTGCTCCCTGCTGTCGAGGGCTTCCATGCGAAGCAGCATCTTATCTTTTTGCAGGCGGAATTGCGCCTGCTCGCCCACCGGCAGAAGCACGGGATGCTTCTCATCGCGCGGACGGATGCGATAAATCACTCGCTCGGCTTGCAACACATATTCCTGACAGAGCAACTGCTGGGTCTGCTTGCTGCCGGAGTCGGTGCCGAGCATCTGGCCGGCCAGGCTTTGGGCGTCTTTCTCAGCGGTGCCGCACTGCACGGAATCCATCTGCATAAGCGTTCCCGTCAGATAGGGCTTGGGATCTTTGGCGAAGGCGGATGCCGCCAGAGCCAGAACCACACACAACATCCACTTTGAGCGCATCACACGTCTCCCTAAAGGCGGAGCCGAGGCAAGCCATCCCTCGGCAATTTCATTTCTTCATCCGTCACCATGATTCTTCTATGGAGAAGGAGGGGAGAACAGGTCACTGCAGTAACAGAGCTGAAGTTACCGGCCGGTTATCGTTCTGTGACTTCTTCCAGGGTTTGGAAGAACGCGGGATACGAAATCGCGGCGGACTCGGCGCCTCGGATTATGGTTTCGCCGCTGGCGCGCAGGGCAGCGATGGCGAAGGCCATGGCGATGCGGTGATCGCCGAAGGAATCGAGTTCGGCGCCGTGCAGGGCCTGGCCCCCGGGAATCTTGAGGCCGTCTTCGCGCTCTTCCACTTGCGCGCCCATGAGTCGCAGATTGACGGCTACGGAGGCGATGCGGTCGGATTCTTTCACGCGCAGTTCGCTGGCGTCGCGCACTTCGATTCCCTGCGCGGTGAAAGGTGCGATGGCGGCCAGCACGGGAATCTCGTCGATCAGCGCAGCCGAGTCGGCACCGGCGATGGTCGCCCCTTTTAATCCGGCGCCTTCGACTTGCAGCGATCCGACCAGCTCGCCGTGAATCTCATCGAGTTGGGTGACGGAGATGCGCAGGCCGATTTGCATCAGCATATCGAGCAGGCGGGCGCGCGTGGGATTCATGAGGAGGCCGGGGACGGTGAGTTGCGAGCCGGGGAACAACGCGGCGGCGCAAAGAAAAAATGCCGCGCTCGACAAATCGCCGGGAATGCGGGCTTCAATGCCACGCAGGCGCTGGCCGCCGCGAATTGCGATCTCGTTGCCTTGTCCGCTGCTTTTGCGATCGAGCTTGGCGCCGAACGCGCGCAGGGCCACTTCGCCGTGGTCGCGGGTGCGCAGCGGCTCGTCAATACGGGTCTCGCCGTCGGCGAAGAGTCCGGCAAACAGCAGACAGGATTTCACTTGGGCGCTGGCCACGGGCATGGTGTAGTCGATGGCTTTGAGCGCGGCGCCCGTAATGCGCAGCGGGGGCTTTCCGGCTTGCGATGCAATCTGCGCGCCCATAGCCGAAAGCGGCGTGATGACGCGCTCCATGGGACGGCGCGAGAGGGATTCGTCGCCGACCATTTCGCTGGAGAATTTCTGGCCCGCGACAATGCCGCTCACCATGCGCATGGTGGAACCCGAGTTGCCGCAATCGAGCGCAGCGGCGGGAGCGGCGAGCGACAAGCCGCTTCCCTGCACTTCGATGGCGGCGTTTTCTTTTTTCTCCCCTTCTTTTTCTCCCCCATCTTTTTTTTCCCAAGGCACGCCGAGGGTGCGCATGCAGGCGAGGGTGCTGGCGCAATCGGCGCCGGTCGAGAAGTTCGCCAGCCGGGACGGTCCATCGGCGATGCCGGCCAGCATGGCGTAGCGATGAGAAATCGACTTATCTCCAGGCAGACTCACGGTGCCGCGCACATTGCGGGCTGGATGCACAGTCGCTGAGGTACCGTTTTTCATTCTGAGATCAATATAAAGGATTGGGATCGGTAGGACGTTCTACAGTCCCCACTTCTCGCAAAGAACGCGAGAAATGGGGCACCCTGGCACCTCGCCCGGACGAATGCGTCCGCCGCTACGCGATTGCCTTGGCTTCGGCGGTAGCCTCTTTCAGAATGTTGGCCGGTACTTCTTTCAGCGTGACTGCGAACTCGAACATCGGGGTCTCGGCGCCGCGACCCCAGCGGGCGACTTCCCAGTGGGCGCGGACAAATTTCACGTCGGCATGCGCGGTCAGGTCGAGCAGGAGCGGAGTCTCTCCGCAATAAAATTTCTGGGGAACTTCAGCGAGGGGTTTCGCACCCCAGGTTGTGCCGTCGGACGAACCGTAGATGCTGAGGCCGAGCGATTCCTGCTCGATGATTTTGGTGATGGCCAGCGTGACGAGGAAAACGCGGCTGGCGGCGCCGGTTACGTCGACGGCGGGGCCGTCGCCTTTGGCGGTTACAGTCTGCACGGGAACTAGAACGGCGTCAATCATGGTCATAGTCATAGCGAACGGATTCTAACAAATCTATTCCGTCGGATGCGGCGCGGTGAAGTCTGAGCAGCAAGGCTTCTGCACGGGCTTGAATTCCATCAGTTCGACGCGCGAGAGGTCCGGATCGAAAACATCGAGCTGCCACTTGCCGTCTTTGCCGATCTCGGCCTGCTCGTCGCCGTGCGCCTTCCAGCCGTGCGATTCCATGAGGGCCTGCGTCTTTTTTCATGTCGGCAACGCCAAGCGAAATGTGGTTCATCACGCCGGTGAGTTGCAGGTCCATGTGCTCCGGTTGGTTCAGCATGTATTCCAGCCAGTCGGTGCCGTCGGGAACTTGCAAGGCGACCCAGTCGGTTTCGTTGTCTTTCATTCCGCCGTGCCAGTAGGGGCGGAAGCCGAGGATGTCGCGGTAGAAGTGGTCTTCGGCGTCGCGGTGGTAGATGACGAATCCGGTGTGAATCATGTGGCGCGACACGGCCGAGGTCGCGGGCGGGGCAACTTCGGCGGGGCCGCGCTCGACGAACTCGATGCGATGTCCCTCAGGATCGTTCACAAAGAAGAACAGGCTGTGGTCGGAGCGGCCCTGAATCTGTGGAACTTTGACTCCCTGCGCGGTTAAATATTTTCGCAGCGCGGCAATGTTGTCGGTGGTAAAGGCCACGTGGTCCATGCGGTCGGTGGCCTTGGGATCAGGCGCGGGACTGTAGCCGATCCATTGCGCGCCGACCATGTACCGCACGAGTTCTCCAGATTCAACCGGAGCGGCAGCGGGCAAGCCGAGCACATCGGCGTAGAGCTTGCGCACGCCGTCGGGCGCGGTCGAGTAGAACGACACGTGGTCGATGCCCAGAATGCGCGGGCGCTTAAGGGTGACCTGCGCGGAGGCAGAAATTTGAAGCGCTCCCAGAGCGAGCAAGAGTGAGATGGCGAGCTTTTTCATGGCGCACTGATTCTATTCCAATTCGTGAAGCGCACGGAATCAGGACTGGCGGGGCGGCGCTTGATGCCGGGAGCGCTGGAGTTTTGCGGTCTCGTTGCGAAGCGTTTGGGTGGTGTCGGCGAAGAAGCGGGCAATCGCAGACAGCTCGGCCGGGGTGTAGTGTCCGGTGACTTCGGCCATGGCGCGGCCCAGGGATTGGAAGATGGGCACGATGCGTTCCTTGAGTCCTTTCATGTGCAGAGGTTCGATGATGACGCTGCGGCGGTCGGTGGGATGAGACGCACGGCGGACATAACCGGCGCGCTCCAGGCGGTCGACGATTCCGGTAATGGCTCCGGTAGTGAATCCGGACAATTCGGCCAGGCGGCTGGCGGTAGAAGGCCCGTGCTGGTCGATTAAACCCAGGCACTTCCATTCGGCGGTGCTCATGCCAAGGTGGGCGGCGATGGCTTCGTGGAAAAAGATGACAGCGTCGCTGAGTTCACGGCCCATCATGTCCTGGCGAGGAGCGGAAGGGGGAGGGGGCGATTTTTTGCTTGCCATATATCTTAGATATAAGATACTTTATTGTGAGATTATTTTACCAGAAGGGTTGCCCGCCATGCCGACTCTCGAAGATTCCTCAGCGTCCGCCACGACTGCATTCCCAGACTCGCGATGGCAGCGCACCGGACCCATCGTTTCCCTGCTCCTGCTCTCCCCGGTGATTTCGGAAGTGCTCTATGGGGCAACGCGGATCAGCGTCATCTTTGTTCTTATTCCGGAAATCCTGACCTGGGGTTGCGGGGCGTTGCTGATCCGGGAGTGTGTGCGGCACTGGCACAAGGGTTGGCCGAGCATGCTGTTGCTGGGCCTGGCGCTGGCAGTTGCCGAGGAGTGGCTCATCCAGCAGACTTCGATCGCCCCACTGGTCGGGCTGGCACAGCACGCCTACGGCCGGGTCTGGGGCGTGAACTGGGTCTATTTTCTGTGGGCGCTGGGCTATGAAAGTGTTTGGGTCGTTCTGGTTCCAGTGCAACTGACCGAGCTGCTCTTTCCCTCGCAGCGGGAACGGCGTTGGCTGCGCACGCGAGGCTTCGTGATCGCCACCGTCGTCTTCGTGCTGGGTGCGTTCATGGCATGGTACGGATGGACGCAGCGGGCTCGCGTGATGATCTTTCACATGCCGCCTTACAGTCCGCCGCCGCTGTATCTTGCCGCGGCTATGGGAGTCATCGGATTGCTCGGGCTGGGCGCGTATGCACTGCCGTCGGCACGGTCGCGAGATACACAGCATGCCGCGCCTGCTCCATTGGTTGTGGGATTGACGGTGACTGGGCTGGGAGCGCCGTGGGCGGCGTTCGTCCTGCCGGGCTTTGGTTCCCTGCCTAAGGTTCCCTACCTACTAGCACTGGCCGCAGGGCTGGCGTGGTGCGGGCTCACTCTATTTCTGATGGGACGCTGGACGTCGAGCGCCGGTTGGAATGACTTGCACCGCTTCGCGCTGGTATTCGGCGGAATTCTTGGCTGCATGCTGGGAGGGTTTGTTGTCTTCAAAGTTGGCGGGGCTCTGCGCATCGACTGGATCGGCAAGACCCTTCTGAATGTGGCGGCGGTAGCGTGGCTGGTGGCCGTTGGGCAAGGCGTTGGCCGCCGAAGCATTGGCGGGCGAACCGTTGAGGAGCGCGCGACGGGTTAGTGAGCTCCTCCGCTCACAGAATCCAGAAACTGGCGGAGAAGTTTGGCGGCGTCTTGCGGTTGCTCCCAGGGGGCGTAGTGGCCGGCTTTTGGAATGACGCGCAATTGGCTGTTCGCGATGTGCTGACGCATTAATTCGGCTTCGTTCACTCCGGTCAGGATGTCTTCGTCTCCGGTAACGAGGAGGGTGGGAACATTGATGGTCTTCAATGTTTCAAGCGAGTCGGGGCGGGCGGCCATGCCGCGCTGGACCTGGGCAACGTCTTCGGGCGACATTTTGCGCATCATGCGCAGAGCGCCGTCGACCAGGTCGGGGCGCGCTTCTCGCGTGATGTTGCCGAAGAGCTTTGGGATCATGGATTCGAAAAAAGGTTCGGTGCCGCGGTCGAGGACGTCGTTGGCGGCCTGCAGGCGTCCGGCGCGGACCTCGGGGCTATCGGCTGGAGCTTTGGTGTTGCACAATCCGAGCGCCGCGACGCGGCCGCGATGTTTTCTCCAGAACTCGAAGAGCAGGTAGCCGCCGATGGATACGCCGATGAGCGGGGCGCGGCCGACGTTGGCATCGTCGAGCACGGCGGCGAGGTCGGCGGCGTGTTTCTCCACGGTGGCGGGGCCTTCGCCGATTTCGGACTCGCCGTGTCCGCGCAGGTCGGGTAGGATGATGCGATAGCGCGTGGAGAGAGCCTCGGCTATAGGGAGCCAGAATTCATGATGCGCAGGAAAGGGATGCAGCAGGACGACGGGAGGGCCGGAGCCGAGGGTCCAGTAGACAATTTCGGCGTCGCCGCTTTTGATGCGCTGGGAGGGGATGCGCTCCATGCGGAGATTAGAACACAAGCGCGGCTTCGGGCTGACGGCTTCTGACTGCGCCTTCCGGCTTTGCCGTAGGGATCCTTCGACTGTGCGAGCTCATTCGAGCTCGCTGCGCTCAGGATGACAGTGGCGGAAAGGATGTTCCAGATTGCGTCCTGCGTTATGGGGTCGTGACTGGCTGCGCGCCGACGTGGGCTGGCAGCAGCAGCGGCTCTTCTGGCATGACAATCCACGCGATGATGTAGGGGATGAAGCCGACGCAGGTCATGATCGCGGTGATCAGCCACACGACGCGCACGACGGTGACGTCGATGTCGAAATACTCCGAGAAGCCAAGGCACACGCCGGCGACTTTGCGCCCCAGGCGCGGACGAACCAGGCGCGTCCGGGCCAGCGAGGCGCCGACGCGAATGCCGCAGTAGGCGCAGACGGCCGCATCATCTTGAATCACTTTGCCGCAGTAGTTGCAGTACATACTTTTCCTCCCGGGCCGCACTTACTAAATAGTACGAAATTGTAGACCAAAAGTTCCCTTATGCCTTTAATACTGGCGGCTTACTCTCCTCTTAAATCATAGTTCGAAAGTGATGAACTCCAGCAATTCGGCGGAATTGACGACCCTGGCATGCATGGAACTGACCTGCGGGAAGTGCCGTTTGTTGCCGGTCACAAGGAAGTCAGCATTCCCGGCCAGGGCGCAAGCGATGAACTTGTCGTCATCCGGATCAGGAGAAATTCGGACGATTGGCGCTGGGCTAAGAAGGTCGCCGCGGTGGCGAGATAGGTTGAGCAGAGCATCGACCTCTTCGGCTGAGAACCCGAACCGCGGACGGAAAAGAACACCAGAATATTCCTTGAGAATCTCGTCCGAAAAACATGCGATGACGAGCCCTTGATTGATCGCCATCACTAACAAGGCTTCGTTCCCAGCGGATGAGATCATGGCCGACACGAGGACATTCGTGTCAACAACAACGCGAATCACCTGCGCTTCTCGCGCCGGTAAGCCGAGATTTCGGCGTCGATGTCGGGCGTGGAGAGTTTGTCCAAACCCCTCTTCTTGGCCCCGTTCCAGGCTTTCTCAAGCCAATCGGGGGGCGGGGCGGCGGTGCGAATGAAATCCTGAATGCTCATGATTACGACCGCGGGTTCACCGCGACGTTCCACGACGAAGCGCTCATTGTTTTCGACGGCGCGATCCATGATCTGGCCGAATTGGGTGCGGGCGAGGTGGGCGTCTACGCGTCGATTCAAAGGGTTGCTCCATCCATTGATCAATTGATGCATTGATCATATCACAAGCCGCGCGCTGCTCAGGTCACCTGACCGAAGAAGCTCTTCCTTACTCGCGGTAGGCTTCTTTGATGTAGCGGCGGGCCTGGTCGGCGGGGAAGGTATTGGCGTTGCCGGCGAGCACGGTTTCATATTTTTTCATGGCCAGGTCACGCTTCTGCAACAGGTCGTACATTTCTCCGGCGGCCAGATTGGCTTTTTGCAGGATGTCAGGATCGGGGTTGGGAGCTTCGTTCACCGAGTCGTAGGCGGCGGCCGCGCCGGAGATGTCTCTCTTGGAGCGCAGCAGTTCTCCCAATCCCCAGGCAGCGAGTTCGTAATGCAGTTTGCTGTACTTGCCTTCGCGGCCGGTCTGCCAGACTTTCCGATACATGGCCTCGGCGTCATCGAGACGCCCGGCGGCGCGATCGAGATTGGCGACTTCGGTGGGGAATAAGTGATTGCCGGGATACTTCGCCGAGAGCTCGTTCATATAGCCGATGGCCTCGTCATACTTGTGCTCGCGACGGAGGAAGAGGCTGAGCACGACCTTGGCGTCGACTGAGTTTTCGCCGTCGCTCTTGGCGACCTCGCGAAGATAGTCGAGACCTTTTTCCGCCGATCCGCTCAACCCGGCCAGAGCGGCAGCCACCTTCACGCTCCAGGGCAGGCGGCCGATCACGTAGTTGTGGGTGCCGACCACCATTTTTGCGTCGATATAGTTGGGATCGAGTTCGAGCACGCGTTCGTGATCGTGGCGCGCGCCTACGGCGTTGCGCAGGGCGGAAAACCATGCCCGCTCCACCAGGCCGGTATAGACGGAGAACTGGGCTCGGGTGACGCCGCGGCAGTAGAGGGCGTTCACGTCCTGCGGATCCTTTTTAAGTTCCTGCTCTTCGAGCTCCTGGGCCCGGTGAACCAGTTGCTTGATGCGGTCCTTGATCTTGGTGTCGGTGGGGCGAGGGGTGCGTCCGATGAAGCTGTCGTTGGCGTAGTCGCCGGTGTTCATGGCGCCGGTGTCGTAGAGGTCGTGCATGAGGATCACGGTGAGCAGGTGGTTGACCGCGAAGGGATCATTGGGATGCTTCTCGAGAATCTTCTCGAGTTCGTTCGTGGCGCGGTCGTATTGCATGTTGTAGAAGTCGTCGAAGGCGGCGTCGGTCTGGGGATCGTGTGGGGCGCCGTGGGGAACGTCCGGAGCAGGTTGCGCCTGGCTGTGGGCGGGGGCGGGCGACGCGGCGAGCAGGAACAGCAGGAACAGGAGTGCCGGGGCGCTGGCCAGAAGCTTGGGCCGTCGCTCGGACCATCGGTTGGCCCATCTCTTGGTCCGGAGATTGATCGTTTGTACGGTCACGGATCGGATCGCCCTCTAGTTTAAACCAAGTCTGAATTCGTCATCTTGAAGCAATCGGATCCAATCGGAACCAAGAACGTCATCTACGTGCCGTCGACGCTATCTGCTACGGGCGACGGGCGAATTTATAATTTGTCCAGCTAACAGGCTGCTTCAGGTTGGGGCAGGCTCATACACGCAAGCTGCGCCGGTCCGCCGAATGGAGCTTGGCGGACCATGTGCGCTTTAATCGTGTGGCGCCCTTGTTTAGGATGCAGATCGCGACGGGTTCGATCCGGTGTCGCGACAGGGCATCGAGAGGTTTTTTCGGCGGCTGGTGAGTGCAGGGGCTTTCGTAACTGGTGCATCTTTACTCGCTGGCGCGCGTAATTATTGCTTGCGTAGACGATTTGGGATGAGTTGGAGGAAATTGCAAGTATTTGCGGTTGCACCACTTAGAGGCGGACTAGGCTTTGGCGGTCGGAGTGCGATGAAGTGCTTAAGGTTTTCACCGTAGGACAGAACCCAATGTCAGAAGTTGTGCAAAACACGCAGCAGGAATTCTGGCGTCCGCCCGCCCCGGCGGCGGCGGACGAAATCGTCGTGCGCGAAGCCGTCCCAGCGATGGCGGAGACTTGCCCGCGCTGCAGCAGCGAATTTCTGCTGGGTTCGCGCTTTTGCCATGCCTGCGGGGTACGCAGGCGGGAAGCCATCAGTCCCACGGCCAGAGCCGACGCGGCGGTCATTGCCAGAGTGTGGGAACAAGGCGTCGCGCGGATGCATTCCGTGGTCGCGAGCCTTGCATCGCGCAAGACTTGGAGCGACCTGTGGAGCAAGATCCAGTTCCCGGCATGGCTGCGGTACCTGCACTTCCATGAGATTCAGAGCTGGATCGGGTTATCGACGGCTTCACTCATCGCCTTCATGATCGGCTTGGGATGCGTGGCGGGAGCGCTGGTGGTGGGGTTGTTGACTGCCAAAACTTTTGTGGACTGGCAGGCCATTCAGTTCTATCGGGCGGAGTGGCTGCTGGCGGCTACGGCCGCGTTTGTGGCGGGAATTCTGCTAAAGAAACCTTCCGGGCGCAACGGCGAGTAGCTCGGGCGATTACGACCTCAGGGGCTAAAGCCCCATTTTTTTGCCCTCTTAACGCGGCGCTAAAGCGCCGCTCTTCCACGAGCCCCCTTCCCCCCCTCCCACCTTACCCCTGCTTAACATCTACATGCTTCCAGTTGTACTTGCGGACACTCTTTCACCTGATTTCGGAGTCCTAGGACTCGGTGCTGCCTGAACCTGCGGCGCGGCGCTGCTGGCCCATTCTGTAGAGATGGTGGATTGGGTCCGTGCCCCGGCCCAAGGGATGTCCGTTGGCGATGGCGGCTGTGACATAGGTCTTGGCCAGGAGGGCGGCTTCGGCTAATCCGCGGTCAAGGGCAAGGTGGCAGGCCATGGCGGTGGCGAAGGCGCATCCGGTGCCGTGGGTGGAGTTGGAACGCTGGCGCTCGGCTTTGAAGATTTCCTGCTCAATTCGCTCCACACTGCCCTGTTCCAGTACCTTTTCTTCCGCAGGCTCCGGCCCACTCCTGCTTGTAAAGCTCAAAAGATCGATGGCTTTGTCGAGGTGGCCGCCGGTTATGACGAGGGCGGCGGCGCCCATCTCGTGGAGCTTGGCGGCGGCGGCTTTCATTTCTTCTAAGTCGGTGACCTTGAGGCCGGTGATGGCGGCAGCTTCCTCGACGTTGGGAGTGACCACGTCGGCGAGGGGGAGCAGGCGGTCGATCATGAGTCTGGTACCGGCGGCATCCAGCAGGTCGGCGCCAGAAGATGACTTCAAGATGGGGTCGAGCACGACGTTGGGCAGGCGTGATTTGCCGGGCCGGCCGGTCTGGCGGTTCCGGCCTGCGGGCTGGCGGGAAAGGAAATCGGCTACCGCCTTGACCACCTTGGCCGATCCGAGCATGCCGATATGAACGGCTGCTAGATCGAGGTCGGCTGCCAGTTCTTCGAGGGTATCGGAAATCAGGGCCGGATCGGTGGCTTCGACCCGCTTTACGCCGGCGGTGGACTGGACGGTCATGGCCGTGATGCAGGCCACACCATAGCAGCCGTGGGCGGCAATGGTCTTAATGTCGGCGGTGACGCCAGCGCCCGAGGAGGGATCGAACCCGGCGATGGTGAGGACGATCGGTGGCTTTTCGGACATATTTCTAGGACATGGACTTCCGTTCCGGCAAATCCGATACTACCGCGGTTCAGGGCTCAGCAGCTCACATCGGCGAACTTGGAAGTTACTTTCGGGGCCACCCGGCAAGAAAAAAAGTTCGGGGCTGGCTTCCGAGTCAACGCTGTAAATACATGATTCCATGCAGCTTGGGGGCGGATAAACCGTAAGTAATTGATTCCAATCGGATTGTAAATTCTACCTTGCTTTCCCTTCCGTGCCATTTACTTAAGAGTAAATGCGTAACCTTCCAGAAACAAAGGGCGTTCCATGCATCTGCTTATTTTAACAATAAGTTACGTGAGATATCGATAACTAGGAGGTAATTGTCCGACTGGCCAAATCGCCTTGACACGAGTTTGGCAGGCCGATAGCATTTACAAACTGCAGCGAAACACCAGCCTAAAGGCCAAGGGCACTTTTGAGTATGCGAGGAGAACTGAATGCGAAGATGTATAGCTCGAGGACTGGACGATCGCTTGTCTGGTCGTCGGCCTGGGAGCGGCTCAGGGACCGAACATCTCGGAGGCGACAGCGGCTCCAGTTAGTTCTGTTCAGAAGCAACCCGAAGTCCGCCAACAGGTCGTTAAGACCAAACCGTATCAAGTTGGGACAGCGTCGTGGTACGGCCAGATTTTTCACGGAAAACCGACCGCCAGCGGCGAGCCGTACGATATGTACGACATGACGGCCGCTCACCTCACGCTTCCCATGGGAAGCTACGTGCGGGTCACGAACCTGCGCAATGGCCGGGCCGTGGTGGTCCGGGTCAACGACCGGGGACCGATCGTCCCAGGCCGGATTATCGACCTGTCGTACGGAGCTGCCCAGGCGCTGCAATTCAAGGCGCGTGGTCTGCAGCGCGTACGTCTGGATCTGGTCGATGCCAACCACGGTAAGCCGAGCCCCGCAAAGACCGTCTACCAGACGGTCGCCGAGAACCGTCCCCCGGTAGCAAAACTCCCGTAAAAACCTTACACTGGCGGGGATGCCAGTCGTCTCCAACCGCATCCCGAGCGATAGCTCTGACTATCGCTCGGGCGAAGTTCGCAACATCGATCTTCGCAACGGTGATCTTCGCAACGGTGATCCGCGCCAGCGGCTCATCGTTGCGCTGGACGTATCGACCGCCGCCGCTGCGCAGAAAATCGTGGCGGCGGTGGGAGACTCCGCGCTGACCTATAAAGTCGGCATGCAGCTCTACACGGCCGAAGGGCCGCAGGTGGTGCGCGATCTGGTGGCTTCAGGGCGGCGCGTGTTTCTCGATCTGAAGTACCACGACATTCCCACCACCGTGGGAGCCGCGGTGACTGAGGCGGCGAACCTGGGCGTGAGCATGCTGACCGTGCACGCGACGGGCGGCGGCAAGATGCTGCGCGCGGCGGTGGACGCGGCCAAGGCTCGGCCGGAATTGATGGTGCTCGCCGTCACCGTGCTCACCAGCATGGACGGAAACGACCTGGAGAAGATTGGCGTTCGAGGCACGGTCGAGGACAGCGTAGTGCGCCTGGCCACAATCGCTCTGGCGAACGGATGCCAGGGCGTGGTCGCCTCGGCGCGGGAGGCTTCCAGGCTGCGCGCGGATCTGGGGGATGGATTCGCCATCGTGACGCCAGGCGTGCGGCCTGCGGGCAGCGCAGTTGGCGATCAGGTGCGGGTGGTGACTCCGTCCGAAGCGATCGCCTCGGGAGCGAGCTACATCGTGGTCGGACGTCCGATCACGGAGGCGGCCGATCCGGCGGCGGAAGCGCGTGCGATTCTGGGGCAGATCGGCGGGTAGTTCCTCGGTATAATCCCCGATCATGCAGGTCACGTATCAACTCACTCCGGAAGACCTCTACCAAGGATGCATGGCTTGGCGGGACCAACGCAAATGGCGGAAATGGCTGCGGTGGTTTGCATATTTCGTTGTCGCCACGGCAGTGTTGACTTCGCTCCTCACGCTTCTGTTTGCTGAAAGCCCTGCGACGAATCCCGTTGCGTCGGGAGGAGTCGCCTTCGGCGCCGTATGGTTCGCCTGGATGCTGCTCGCTCCTAAATTCTTGTCGAAGCGGCAATTCCGAAACCACCCAATGGCCGAGTCCCCAATCACATTGGACAGCTCTGAAACGGGTCTTCAATTTCATAGTGCTCACGCCGATTCCAAGGTGTCATGGTCCGCCTATGTGGGCTGGGGGGAATCCAAGTCCGTGTTCGTGATCATGCCGCAGCCGAGAATCTATATCGTGATTCCGAAGCGCGCGTTTAGCGAGGGGCAGGTCGGGGAGTTCCGCGAGCTGCTGCGCCGGAACATTAAGCCCCAGCCCAAGTAAAACATCGTTGTTACTATTAGCCGTTGTAGTCCCGTCATTCCTGACGATATTCCTCCGGGCCACAGCCTGATGGGACGTTGACTTGCCTCGCGAGCCCGCCCACCATGATCTCGTCGGCATTCCGCCGTCTGGATTGTGTGGTTCGATTGGTCGACTATCGCTCGTCTACGAAGGAGAACAAAATGAGATTCCGAGTACTCGCAATCTTCGCGATTGGTTTTGCTCTCGGCAGCACTGCGGGTAAGGCGCAGACCGCGGGCCTGAACGCCCCACAACTGTTTGATCAGGGAATGAATGCCCTAATGGGCAGCAGCGTCACGCGCAGCGACTTGAACGCAATCGAATACTTCCATCGTTCTGCGGACCTGGGCTTCGCTCCGGCGCAGGTCGTGCTGGGATATCTGTTCGAAACCGGACGCGCCGCTCCCGTCAATGAGCGAGAAGCTTTCGACTGGTACAAGAAAGCCGCGCAACAGGACGATCCGTTAGCGCAATGGCTGGCGGGCCGGATCATTTATGCCAGGTCGGTACCGGGCCGGGATCTCAACGAAGCGAGCGCCTTTTTGCAGAGCGCCGCCGACCATGGAGACGCTTTTGGGGAATATCTGCTGGGCAGGGTCAAGCTCGATCGTCAGGACTTTCCCAATGCCGCCGCATGGTTTGGCAAGGCTGCACAACAAGGCCTGCCGCAGGCGCAAGAGCAGTTGGCAAGGTTACTGCGGGACGGGCAGGGGGTTCCGCAAGACAAGTTTGAGGCCTACGTCTGGATGCTGGTGAGCAACGATGCCGGGAATCGCCGGGTCGCGAGCGAC
The DNA here is from genome assembly GCA_963755795.1 of uncultured Acidobacteriota bacterium. GTDB lineage: Bacteria > Acidobacteriota > Terriglobia > Terriglobales > Acidobacteriaceae > Sulfotelmatobacter. The sequence goes on from CAVWLI010000043.1 coordinate 54,989, forward strand.
CTGCAGACGCTAGAGGCGGAGTTGGGAACCAATCAAGTGGAACAAGCGAAGACCAAAGCTCGCGAGATGGAACGCAGCGTTACGCGCAGCGTCAGCGCCCACGGATGCACGGGCTGGCCGGGCGAGTTCGACGTGATTCCTGGGCCGCCTCCGCCCGATTTACAGAGATTCTGCCGGTAGTATTGTGGTAGCATCTGTGGTAGTATGTCGGTGGTATGAAAGAGAAGACATCGGTGACGCTCTCGCCCGAGGTGCTGAAGGGCATCGATCGCCTGGCTGGGTCGAAGCAATCGCGATCCGCTTTCATCCAAACCGTGCTGCAACAGTACTTGCGCCAGAGAGCACGGGAACAGCGGGACGCACGCGATATGGCAATCATCAATCGAAACGCGGAGCAGCTCAACCGCGATGCCTTGGACGGTCTGGAGTATCAAGCTCCGCTTGGCGACTTCCCCGAAGAATAGTCCTTACCGCGAAACGACATGAGGCGTGGAGATATCTATCGCGTGCACAAGCCAGAAGGGGATCCTAGGCGCTACCGCAGTTTCGTTGTCGTAAGCAGGCAAATGCTCATTGACGCAAACTATGCGACTGTCGTTTGTGCCCCTGTCTTCACAAACGGCAGTGGACTCGCGACCCAAGTTTCTATCGGGCCCGACGAGGGCCTCAAACATGAGAGTTGGATCGTCTGCGACAACCTCAGAAGCTTACCCAAGGCCGATCTCACACAATTCGTAGGGTCGCTTTCTTGGTCTAAGGTCAATGAGTTGGATGAGGCGTTGAGGATCGCCCTGGCGCTGGAGTAACGATCAGCGAACCTAAGGGGCTGAAGCTCCTCAGTCATTTGGACGTGGACGGCGCCTTGGAAGCCACACCCTTTCAAACCCGCCGTTACGAGCTTTTCAAACCTGGCTGATGAGGAGACCCAATCTGCGCGAGACCAAATCTGGTCTTATCTCGCCTTCCCGATATTATCTCTTCGGCTTTACAGCTTCTCGAAAAACTCACACGCCGAGCAGGAGATGTAGACTCCGCCGGGGACTCCGCGTTCGCGGTCTTTTACGCGCTTGACGATGCGCGTGGTCTTGCCGCATTTCGGGCAATCGGTGCTCTTGGTGGTGTCCATGATCTTCTTGCGGTCAGCGGTTTTTGCGATCTTGGCGCCTATGGCCATGTTGAATGTCTCCTGATCTGTTCGATCTTTATCTCTTCGATCTTGATATTTGCATCAAATTTTGCGCAGCGCGATCCACTTCGTTTCGAGCGCGGATGCTGTGGATGGGATGTTTCCGGAACTACAGGTAATCCACCCGGGAAGACTCTGACTGCGTCTTGATTCTCTTCCGTCGACATTGATTTTACAGTAAGGTGGGGGCGGCTGTCTTGCGGGCAGCTTTTGAACGGAGCCTTTGCTCGGGCATGACGCGTTCCCTCGGACCGACCCTAAAAACGATTCTGTTCACGATCCTGGTGCCGGGGACAGTCGCCGTTCTTATTCCGTCGTGGCTCGTGGGCGGGTTCCGGTGGCCGGAGCGCGGGCCGCTGACTTGGCTCGGCGTGGTCATCTTTCTGGCGGGAGCGGCGATTTATTTTCGCTGCGCGTGGGAGTTCGCGGTGCGCGGGCTGGGCACCCCGGCGCCGATTGCGCCCACGAAATTTCTGGTCACGACTGCCCTGCATCGCTATGTGCGTAACCCAATGTACATCGGCGTGTTCACCGTGCTGCTGGGCGAGGCTGTGACTTTTCGGTCGGCGGTGCTGCTGGGGTACGCGGCGTTTTTCTGCGTTCCCGTGGAACTTTTCGTCGTGTTCTACGAAGAGCCCACCCTGCGCCGGCAATTCGGCGAGTCGTATGGAGAATACCGGCGAACCGTGCCGCGTTGGATTCCGAAATTTCAGCAGAAGAAGAGGTGAACGTCGGATTCGTTTGTCATTCTCCGATGCGCCCGCGCAGCACAGTGATCGACGCTTTCGGGATCTGGTAAAGCGCGTCCGCGCCGCCTTCCACTTTGGATTTTGAAGGCGGTCCGTCTGGATCGGCGTGGCCTCTGACTCCTTCCACGTGCCACTGATATTCGTTCGAACCGAACGTGATGCGGTCGACCTGGCCGGTGAAGTGTCGGTCATGCTTGCCTCCGGCGAACGCTACTTTGACGGCGTGATCGTTGGACTGGTCGCGGTTGACGAGCATTATTGACCACTGGCCGTCAGGGCGTTCGACGGCGTAAGCCGTCACCAGAACATTTCCGGCGGCGTCGTTCACGTCGCTGGCGGCCTTGAATTGCTTGTGCGGCGCGTCGATGGGCTGCACCCATTCTTTGGTGATGAGCTGCGCTGCCAGATATTGCGGCGGGTAGCCCAGCACTTTATAGTCCTGATCGATCCACAAGAAATTTCCGAAGCCGCCCATTTCCCGCGGGTACGGCATGTAATGGAAATAGTAGGTCGCGCCCGCGCCCTCGCTCATCATGGTGCCAACGTAGTCCGCGAGCCACAGGCCACTCTTCACGGACGATGGCGGCGCACCGCCGCCGATGTTGCCTTCGGTCATGAAGAACGGAATATTCGCCGGCAGGCCGTTATCTTTCCAGACTTGCACGATGTGGCTGACGTATCCGGGCTCGGGATAGAGATCGGCCCAGGAGTACGTGGGTCGATCCTGATACGGATAGTGCTCAAAGGAAAAGAACGTGAAGTCGTTGATGTGGCCGTGGGCTTTCAGGTAATCGACGAAGCGGCCGAGCCAGGAAACTTTTCCGGCGGCGTCGGGCCAGACCTCGACGTCGCCGAATGTTCCTTCGAAGGGCGGGCCTCCGAGTTTTGCTTCGGGTACGAGCTTGTGAATCGCGGTGGCGAATTGTACATACAGCGCGGCGTAATCTTCGGGGAGCATGTGCTGGCCGTCGGCCTCTTCGCCCATTTCGACGTAGGAAATGGGATAGTGGCGCTTGTAGAGATACGCAATTTCGTTGGCCGCATCTTCAGGCGTGGAGTAGAGCATGGCGATCGGCACCATGGTCGGAAGGCCGCGCGTGATGCCGCAGGTCATGAAAAAATCGAAGCCGACTTGATCGCCGCGGGACTGGTCGATATCAGTTGCGGCGTGCCAGGGATCGACCGACGACGGCCAGGTCACGGTCTGGTCGCGGCTGGGAAAATGCGTAACGTAGTCGTTGAAGGCGCCGTCGGCCGAGAGCGCGCCGGCGTAGAGTTCGTTGATGGCGTAGCCGACGCAATTGCGCTTGTCGGCGGAGCCGTGAGTGTCGCAGGTGTTGGACGATTCCGTCATCCAGATGCGGATGTAGCGGACGGGGATCATCCAGTCGACAAGTTTGAGTGTGACCGTGCCGCCTTTGCCTTCGGTGATGTTGCCCAGCGGAAAAGTCTGCCACGTGCCTTTAGTGGTGCCGTCGTAGAAGGGCTCAAGTTCGCCGGTCCAGAATTGCACCGCGTAGCGCGTGGCGTAGGGGTTGGCCCACGCGATGCGGATGGCGTTCATGTCGATCTTGCTGCCGAGGTCGATCATGATCCACTGCGGATGCAGCGAGTCGTCTTCGCCGGTGAAAGCTTTGGTCAGGTAGGGATTACTTTTCCAGTATGAATTGGGATCGCCGTCGGTGAGGCGCGACCAGCCGTTGCCGTCTCCGCGACTGAAGCCGCGATGCGGCAGCGGGGCGGCCCACGAACTATGGATCATCTCGGGCGTCGGTTCGCCGCTGCCCACAAAGTAGCCTTCCTGCTCGTCGGCGTTGCTCCACTGGCCGGCGGGATTCCAGTGCCAGGCCTCGACCATCAGCTCGGTGTTCTGGCGATAGGTCACGGTCTGCCATCCCGCGCCGAGAATTTCGTGCAGCAGCGGTTCTTTCAGCAGGTGGTCGGGCGTGCCGGTGCGCAGCCGGTCGATGGCCGCACCCAGCGAGCGGACGGGGCTGAAGGTGTTGGCGACGTGGGTGGGGTCGGCGTCGACGGTGACCTTCTGGGCGTGTACAGAGTTTGTTGCGAGCAGAATGGAACTCATCAGAATCAGCAGCGACATAGAATAACTTTTAACGTGCGACGACGCCATGAATGCCTCCGTGACAGTTCAACCAGCTCTAAGTTTCAGCCGCTACTTAGTGAATCGATTTAAGACTGGGAAAAGTCCGCAAACAGCATACACTGATTAGTCCTGCGACGTGAACGGGTTCGCCGAATGTCGCGTTCAGCTTTCCTTCAGGTATTTTTCATGTTCCGCTTCTAGCGTAGTCTTTAAATCGCCTGGCATTTCTATCGGAGGATCCACATGTACCGTCGGAATATATTTGCTGGTCTTGTAATCGCAACCGTCGCGTTCGCGCTTGGCGGCCGCGTTGCCGCTCAAGGCACATGGGCAGTGGAAAAGACATTCCACATTGGTGGCGACGGCGGCTGGGACTACGTCACGGCGGACGCGCCAAACCATCGCTTATACATCCCCAGAAGCACCCACACGATGGTCATTGATGCCGATTCCGGAAAGACGATCGCGGATATTCCCGGCCAGAAGCACAACCATGGGGTCGCCGTAGTGCCTGAGGCAGGACGTGGATTCATCAGCGACGGGAGCGGTGCTGTCGTTGTTTTCGATCTCAAGACGAATGCTGTTCTTGGAACGCTTGCGGCGCGACCCGATGCTGACGGCATCATCTACGACAAGGCTAGCGGACTGGTGCTCGTGGTCTCGGGCGACGACGGAGTTCTGATGACGGTTAAGCCTGACGTCGATCCGAAGACGGGATCCATCGATCCGCCCATAGACCTGGGCGGGAAACCCGAGTTTCTTGCATCCGATGGCGCCGGTAAGATCTATATCAATTTGGTGGATAAGAACGAAGTCGCAGTCGTCGACATCAAAGCCCGGACAGTATTGGCTCATTGGCCAGTCGCTCCCGGGGGCTCTCCTGTGGGGCTATCGATCGACACCGCGAAGCACAGACTTTTTATCGGATGTCGAAATCCTCAGAAGCTGATTGTGATGAGCACCGATGGCGGCAAGGTAATCGCCGACCTGCCGATCGGCGCCGGCGTGGATGCCACGAAGTTCGACGGTCACCAGGCATTCGCCAGCTGCCGAGACGGCAAGCTCGAAGTTGCGGGCGAGAATGCGTCCGGGAAGTTCGAGATTCTGCAAACGGTGGCCACTCCAGTCGGCGCGCGGACAATGGACGTCGACGCTGGGACGCATAAAGTGTACTTGGCCACGGCCGAATTTGAGGAGCCCAAGCCGGGAGCAACGGGTCGTCCGGTAGCCAAGGCTGGGAGCTTCATGATCGTCGTCGTCGCACGACATTAAGAACTGAATCACGCCGTCATACGGCAAGCTCGGAGCCCCGTTGAGTGCATGCGATGAATAGTAGCCTTTGCTGACCGGCATCCCTCGTTGACCCGCGTCGCTTAGCCCTGCTACCGTCATATGTTTGCCTTCCGGTAATCGGCTCGTCTCGTGGGCGGCAAACCCACTTATCTAGCGAGGTTTTCATGCCTGCCATCAAATTTCGCGGCGTCGATTTCATTCAGTACGATTCCCTGCTCACCGACGACGAACGGCTGGTACGCGACACGACGCGCCAGTTCATTGAAGACAATCTGATTCCCATCATTGAAGAATGCAATCGCGCGGGGCGATTTCCGCGCGAACTGGTCAAGCCCATGGCCGACCTGGGATTTTTCGGCGCGTCGCTGAAAGGCTATGGCTGCGCCGGGATGGGCAACGTCGAGTACGGACTGATGACGCAGGAACTGGAGCGCGGCGACTCCGGCGTGCGCAGCTTTGTGAGCGTGCAGTCGGGACTGTGCATGTATCCGATTTACGAGTTCGGGACGGAAGAACAGAAGCAGACGTGGCTGCCTGCGATGCAGAAGGGCGAGAAGCTGGGCTGCTTCGGGCTGACCGAGCCAGACTTCGGATCGAACCCCGGCGGCATGCGCACGCGCGCGAAAAAAGTCGGCAACGAGTACGTGATCAACGGCGAGAAGATGTGGATCACCTCGGGCACGATTGCCGACGTCGCGATCATCTGGGCGAAGGTGGAGGACGAGAACGACAAGATTCGCGGATTTCTGGTTGAGACCGACCGGCCGGGGTTCAAGGCCGACGACATTCACGGCAAGTGGTCGCTGCGCGCGTCGGTGACGTCGGGGCTGTCGCTGCAGGATGTGCGCATTCCCGAGGCGAATCTGCTGCCGAAAACGGGCGGGCTGAAATCTCCGCTGATGTGTTTGAATCAGGCCCGCTACGGCATCGCGTGGGGAGCGCTCGGCGCGGCCATGGCGTGCTACGACTGCGCGCTGCAATATTCGCTGCTGCGCAAGCAGTGGCGCGATCAGCCCATCGCGTCGCATCAACTGGTGCAGGACAAGCTGACGTGGATGATCAGCGAAATCACGAAGGCGCAGCTTCTGGTGCTGCAGGTGGGACGGCTGAAAGATGCGGGCAAAGTTCAGCCGCAACACATTTCGATGGCGAAGCGGAATAACGTGTGGATGGCTCTCGAATGCGCCCGGCTGTCGCGCGACATTCTCGGCGCGAACGGAGTGGCCGACGATTATCCGATCATGCGGCACATGATGAACCTGGAGTCGGTGAAGACCTACGAAGGCACCCACGACGTGCACTCGCTGATCATCGGGCAGAGTGTGACGGGGATTGACGCGTTCTAGGGGCTCGCTTCCGCGCAACATGATTGACATCTTCGCATTTTGCGAAGTACAATATTCGCATATTGCGAACTTGCGAGGAGCGGCATGCACGTCATCAGCCGAAAAAGGCTGAAGCAAGCGGCGGAGCGGCACGCTGACCTCGCTGGACCTCTTGACGCGTGGTTTCGTATTGCAAAGAAGGCAACCTGGAAGAGTGTGGGAGATGTTCGAAAGACTTTTTCGAGCGCTGACTCCGTTGCCAGATGGACGGTTTTCAATATCAAGGGGAACCAGTACCGGTTGATCACTGAGATCAATTACGGCGGCGGGCGAGTTTACATTCGACATGTTCTCACGCATGCCGAGTATGACCGGGGAGGTTGGAAATGATGAGTGCAAGTGCGGCCAGATCGGAGTACGCTTCCCTGCTGACCACGACTTTGCCGGCCGTCATTCGCAGCGAGGGGGAGAACGAGCGGCACATTGCCATGCTCGAAGAACTGGACCGCAAGGGCAACCGCATGAGCGCAGCCGAGCGGCGCATGGCGGAACTACTGACCCTGCTCATCGAAGATTTCGAAGAGAGACACTACGCACTTAAGGCCACCAGCCCTATCGAGGTTCTGGCCGAACTCATGCTGGCCAACAATCTGAAGCAGAAAGACCTGGTAGATGTCTTCGGAACCCCGAGCATCACATCTGAAGTGCTGAGCGGGAAACGCAAACTGCACGCTGAGCACATCCGCAAGTTAAGCCGGCGGTTTAACGTGTCGCCGGAAGTGTTCTTCTAGGAAATCGTCCAGCGTCGTTATCCGTATATCTCATCCAACAGTTCATACGCGCGGCGCAGGTGCGGGACGACGATGCTTCCGCCGACCACCAGCGCAACGTTGAGCGACTCTTCCTGTTCGGTGCGGGTTGCACCCAGGCGGTACGACTGGATCGCGTGGTAGACGATGCAGTCGTCGCAGCGCAGAACGGTCGAGGCCACGAGGCCCATCAGTTCTTTCGTTTTGGCTGGGAGCGCGCCTTCGAGATAAGTGTTGTGGTCGATGTTGTAGAAACGCTTCACCAGGAAATTGTTGGCTTTGTCGACGTTGCCGTTGAGGCGGGTGCGGGTTTCGAGGAAGCGGCGGGCGATCGCGCTCTTGTCGGCGACGTGTTTTTCCGTGAACAGATACGTGGGCTCTTTGCGTTCCGGGCGCTCGGGCGTATGTTCCGCCGATGCCGCGTGTTCATTGGTCGGGGTGCTCATGGGCAAATAGTAGCAGAGCAAATCGACGACTGGAGCCACCACCACTAGGCTGTGGGCTTGTCACGTGGGGGTTCGACGGCCAGGAATTCCTCGGCGAAGCGGTGCGCGTAGGTTTCGAGTAACACCGGAATTCGCAGGGGATCGGGCGAGCGCAGGACCAGGCCGGCGTGGTGATGGCGCTTGATGCGGAGCTGCACTTCCGGGTCGTTGTAGGACGACGTGTCCGGGTCGGCCTGGCGCGCGAGGGAAAGAATCACGCCGGCATATTCTTCGCGGACTGGCGGCAGGCGGTAGCTGCCGTCGCCGCCGGCGATTTCGATGCGGGCCCACTCGCGCCACAGATTGATTCCGGTCGCGGCCTCGACCATTTCGTTAATGTAGGCTCCGCCGACGCGGGCGGCGCACTCGAGAAAATAAAATTCCCCATCGGCGTGGGCGTGAATGAACTCGGCGTGCGCGACGCCGCGCACCAGACCTAGAGCTGAGATTAGGTCGCGGTTGATCGCTCGTAGTGCGGAGTCGTCGTCGCCTCCGCGAGGCACCGTGAATGTGGTGAAGATTCCTCCGCCCTGGGCGACATTCATCGGCGGCTTGCCGTATTTGCTGACGTTGGCGAACACGACTTCGTTCTCGGAGACGACGGAGTCCACGTGATAGACGTCGCCGGGGAGAAATTTTTCCAGTAGGCAAGAAGATTGCTTGTCGCCGAGTTGTTCGAGCAGCGGCCACACCTCTTCGGCGGCGTGAATTTTCTTGATCCCGATGGCCGAGGCTTCCTGACGAGGCTTGAGCACCCATGGGCCGGGCACATGATCGAGGTAGTAGCGAATGTCTTCGTGGTTCACGATGGGGACAAAGTCGGGCACACGCACGTCGCGATCGAGAGCGCGCATGCGCATGGCGAGTTTGTCGCGGAAGTAGCGCATGGTGGTCAGGCCCATGCCGGGGATGCGCAAATGTTCGCGTAGGGTTGCGGCAGTTTCCATGTCGTATTCGTCGAGCGCCACGATGCGGTCGAGTTTGTGGTTGCGCGCCAGATGAGTGACCGCTCCTACGATGTCGGCGAGAGCAATCTCGGCGGGAAGGTAAAAGGTGTCGTCGAGGGATTCGCGGGGCCAGTCGGCATCGCGCAATTTTTCCGCGGTGAGAAGAATTACGCGGCAGCCCTGACGTTTACACTCGCGCATGAATTCCTGTCCCTTCTCGTAGGTCGTGATGCAGAGGAGAGTCAGCGGGCGCGCGTCAGGCATGGGGTCGGTTCCGGGGCATCCATTCACCGATCGTCAATTCACAGATCTTCAAATCAACGAATCGTCAATTCAAAGATTAGGGATAGGAGAATATCACGGCGAGAGTGCGGCATGCCGGGGGAATGCGCGAAGAAAATCGTTCCTGTGCATCGCTTCTTTCCATTCACATTTCCATTGGCGCTGCGGTTGCGTTATAGTCTCAACCCGGCGCGTCGCGGCGTTCATCGTCACGCGCACGGGAGAGAGCCGATGGGGAACCAGACTCGTTCAGACGTCAAGGCCCGCACTTACGGGGAAAATATCGAGAGCGATCTGGCTTCGCGCTTCCTGCGCGTGGTGGAAGTGGCTGCCATCGATTCGGCGCGCACCATGGGGCAGGGCGAGCGCAAGCTTAGCGACCAGGTGGCGACCGAGGCCATGCGCAGGACGATGGACACGATTCCGATGCGTGGCACCATCGTGATCGGCGAGGGCGAACGCGACGAGGCGCCCATGCTCTACATCGGCGAAAGCGTCGGCGCCGAGTTCCCCGACGGCAGGGAGGTTCCGGAAGTCGACATTGCGGTCGATCCGCTGGAAGGCACGAACCTGTGCGCCACGGGAGCGCCGGGGGCGATTACCGTGCTGGCGGCGTCCGAGCGAGGAGGACTGCTCAACGCTCCGGATTGTTACATGGAAAAAATTGTAGTGGGGCCGTCGTGCAAGGATGCGGTCGACCTGGATGCGCCCGTCGCTGCGAATCTGAAAAATATTGCGAAGCGCCTGGATCGTGACGTAGAAGATCTGGTGGTGATCGTGCTCGACCGGCCGCGGCATGAAAAACTGATCGCCGACATTCGCGCGGCGGGAGCGCGGATTCGGCTGATCGGCGATGGCGATCTCTCGGCCGGAATTGCGGCGGCGGTGATCGGAACTGGCGTGCACGCGGTGATGGGCTCGGGCGGCGCGCCCGAAGGCGTGATTACAGCCGCGGCGATTCGCTGCCTGAACGGGTACATGCTAGGACGGCTGGTAGTGAAGCCGGATCAGGAAGAGCGCCTGACGCGCATGGGCATCAAAGACAAGAAGAGAATTTATGAGGCAGAAGACCTCGCTCCGGGCAAGCAATTGATTTTCGCTGCGACCGGAGTAACCGATGGCGCGCTGCTGAAGGGCGTGCGCTTTTTTGGCGAGGGCACGCGCACCTCATCGGTGATCATGACTTTGCGCACGGGCAAGGTGCGATTCGTGGAAAGCATTCATCTGGAAAAGGGGCCGGATGTGAAAGTAAGATTTTCCTAAGTTCATGGCTGGTGGAGTATCTATATGCCTAGAAGGGTTCTCACTAACGGAGAGAGTGCCGTTCTCCTGATCATTCAGGAAGGATACGGGGCGCACAACAGCATCGATAAAGTGTATTTCTCCCCGACCGACGACGCGGTCATGTTCTGCAAGCTGGCCAACGGCATGAATGCCTTGATGGCGAACCTTTCGAGCCTGGCTGCCAAGCGCGCAGATGGCACGATTCCGAGCGATGAAGAGTTGCGAGTGAAATGGTTGCGCCTGCGCAAGTGATGATCTGCGATTGCCGCAGCCGCACGCCTTCTATTTCAGATACTCCGAATCCTTCTTTAATTCCTCCGGAACGATCGGCATGGGCGGCCACTCCTGCGAAAATCCCTTGAGCAAGGGAGTCGCGACTTCGGCCCGGAGCGTACCGTCGTGCACTACGAACTTGTGGGGATTGCCGGCGGAATAACCTTCCCACAGGGAGACACCGGCGTAAGCGCCATCTTTGCGCAAAACGTAATACGTCATATCCATAAAACGGATTTTGTTCATGTCACCGTTGTAGTTGCGGACGATGCGTTTGAGCGCATCGATGCCGGCTTCCTGCGGAGACATGCCGTGACGCATGTTTTCGACGATGGTGTGAGCGCCGGCGACTTTGATATTTTCTTCACCTGCGCCGGTTGCACCGGCGGAGCCGATATCCTGATCGGTGTAGCAGCCTGCGCCGATAATGGGTGAATCGCCGACGCGGCCGGGTAGTTTGAATGCCAGGCCGCTGGTGGTGGTGATGCCCGACATTTCTCCCTTGTCGTTGAGCACTGAGCAGTGAATGGTTCCGGTGGGCGGAAATAACACGCGACGAACCGCGGCCAGCTGAAATTCCGGTTCGATGCCGAGATCGGCGGCGCGCTGGCGGAGTTGCTGAATGCGATCCCGCAAAAGTTCGGCCTGCGGCTTCGATGCGGGAGCAGGCGGTTGCCAGTGCGGACTGGCGAGGCCCGGTCCCCACCAGTCGCGATCAGAATTGAATTCTTTCCAGAGTACCCAGATTTTGCGCGAGCGGTCGGTCAGCAGGTTCTCGCGCGGAAAGCCCATGTCGACGGCGAAACGTTCCGCTCCATCGGCTACGAGCATGACGTGGCCGGTGTGCTCCATCACGGCCTTCCCTACCATCGAAACGTTCTTGATATTGCGGACGCCGCCCACCGCGCCGGCGCGGCGCGTGGGGCCGTGCATGCAGCAGGAATCGAGTTCAACCACGCCTTCTTCATTGGGCAGGCCACCGAGACCAACGGAATCATCATTGGGATCGTCCTCGGGACCTTTCACCACGCGGATGGCGGCGTCGAGCGTGTCACCACCGCTCTTGAGGAAGGCGTAAGCGGCCTCGACATAGGCGTAGCCGTTGTGCGCGCAGATCATGATGGGGCGCTTGGGAGAATCCGGCGAAACGTGTGCTGGCTGGCCGGTTTCGGCATACGCTGATTTCGCTCCTACTCCGGCAGCAACAGCTCCAAGCACAGACGTCTTCACGAAATCACGGCGCGAGAATGTCACTGGTCCTCCAGATTAATGTTCGCTATTAATTTTCGTTGATGACGGCGGCATTGCAAGCGAAGGCGGAAGCATATCACGGGCGGGAGGCTCGGCGGAGGGGCACGCGAGATTCCTCCGTCCGCCTGAAAAACGGCTCCGGTCGAGATGACCTCAAGCGATCCGGGAACAACTTCTCTCGCCGCCAACCGATTACCGGCTGGCGAAACGGCGCAGTCGGCCGGGGTAGGCGGCGCCGGCCCGGCTTAGTTGATCGGCGACGGCGGTACTCAGCGGCTGAACTTTTTCCGACCGGTAACGCAGTAGCGCAGCAATGTTTCCCACCTTGTCGAATTCCGGATCGTCTTTAACATAGAAGGTTTCGATATCGCGGCGAATCACCCAGGGAAGAATCGCTTCGCCCACGTCGACCATTTCCTGCGTGGTACGGCCGCAGACCGGACAAAAGCTCACGAGATGAGCGTCGATGTGTCCGCAGCCGGAACATTCAACGGCATGCGCCTGCAGGTTTTCGCCGAGTAGCAGGGTCTGCACTTCACCCAACTCCAGGGAACGCAAAACGCGGCGCAATCCGGTAACGCCGCGCCCGTTGCTGCGCGCGCTGCTGAGAGCCTGGCCGACGAGTTCGCGGCGTCGATCGGATTGCCAGAGTTCAGCAATCTGCTGCGCGTGGGTGCGGATCTCGTCGCGAGTCGCGTGCGCCAGGTCGGCATGGAAACGTCCGATGAGGGACTGGCTCACGTAGGAATGCAGTTGCGGCTCGAGCAGGGAGCGGTGAGAGTCCTGGCAGGCGAGGATCCATTTTTCAAACGCGCCTTTTTCCAGCAGGTCCTTAACGGCCTCGGCAACATTCTTGAAATGCTGGCGCGTTTCGTCTTCCACGCGGCGCTGGGCGTGACCTCCGTCATAGCCGGCGAAGCCGTCACTGCGGCCCCGGCGGGACTGAGGATGGAACAGATCCTCGCGCTCGGTCAACTCGCCGAGGCGAAGCTCGAAGATGCGTGCCCGGTGCCGGTCGATGAGTACCACGCCGAGCAGCGGGAAAGCCCCCAGCAAGTGCGCGAGCGGCTTGAGATGGAAATGGCGGTCGACGAAAAGCTGCGTGCCTGGGAGACTCGTGGGCAGGTCGTATTCCCGCCAGAGGTTTTCCGCGGCGCATGCGAACACGGCCTTGCCGTGGGTTCCGTTGCTGCGCAGTTCGCCCGACAGGCGCAGGATGCGGTCGAGGTCGGCGCGGGCGCAGTCCTTTTTTTCCTTGCCATCCGGCTTACTTTCGAGCGGGCGCAGGGCTTCGCGAACCAGGTCTTTAATGAGGATCGTGTCTTCTTTGTGGGCCTTGTTGCGGGGCGTGGAGGGTTGAAAATAAAAGCTTACGGCACAGGATTTTGTATCTTGAAATTCAGCTAGCTCTCGGATTTGTTCGCGAGTAATGGTCATGAATGACCTCCCCATAAATTCTGATTGATCTAAGCAGCGCCAGGCGGAGCGAGGCGGCCGGGAAACTGTTTGGCCAGTCCGGGCGCTTTGCGCAGGTGATCGCGAGCGGCAGAAACGAAACTGAGTACGCGCTCGGACGAAAGGCCGGTGATGCCCACAATCTCATCGACGCTGAAGCCTTCGAGCGCGTGCAGGATGAAAGCCTCGCGCGGGCCGGAGCCGAGATCGCGCAGGGCCGAGGCAATCAGGCGCAGGAGTTCATCGGACGCCATGATTTGCTCCGGTGTGGAAATGCGGGCGTCGGCAATAACCGTGGCGCCGGTGATGGATTCGTCGGGCTGGTGAAACTGCAGCTCGGACTCATCGCTGGCCTTCACGTTGCGCGGTCGTGCGGAGTCTTCGAGCGGCAGGGCGTTGCCGTTGCTCTCGTCAGTGCGCGAGAGATCGTCGAGCGCTTCCAGGGCCAGACGGTAGAGCCAGGGTTCGAGGGCGAGGCGTTCGGGCTTTTCGTAGCTCTTACCCAAGCCGTCGCCGAGAGCGGCGGCAATGGTCTCGTCGATCACTTCTTCTTTGGAAACGCTATCGGGCGCAATGAAATCCTGCGCTTCGCGGAAATAGATTTCCCGTTCAACGAAGCGCTCGAGGCGCGACAGGTTCACGTTGACGTAGGAACGGACGTCGTCCGCGGAAATGGTGGGCGGAAACACGGCGGCTAGAGTCTTCTCGAACGGGACTTCGCGCACTGCCGCGCCGGGCCGGGCACTGTCGCCGCGCTTGCCGCGCTGCCACTTGTGCGACGCGCGCAGGATTTCTTTGTGCTTATTAACCTGCTGCAGCAGATCTTCAAACGCACTCTTCACTGCGGCGGCGGCATTCGTAGCCGAAACCTGCACCGCCATCTGGCCCGATGGCAGGCGCAGGTTCAGCGACACGCTGGTGCCCTCGCGCGGCGAGATTTCCTCGACCACGCCTTTTAAGTGAATGAGTTCAGGACGGAACACCTGCAGGCGTTTTTGCAGTTTTTCGATCTGATGTTGGATGTCTTTTTCGACGGCGGGAATTTTATGAAAACGGTAACTGATGTGAACGTTCATAGCGCCTCGGCCTTGCTTACGTAGTGCTCAACCAAGTGCTTTCTAAGCCGAATTGTACACCCGGCGAAAAAAGGCAAGCGGAGAATTGAAGGGCTTACTGGGTGAGATGGCCAAGTTTGGGAATCCGTTGCATAAGAAAACATTTGCGGGACGATTTGCAGCGCCTGAGCCAGCAGGATATGATCCGGGTCCTATGACTGGGTGCAAGACTTTGTCCAAATTTCTACTTTTGGCAGTACTCACCGCTGTAGCGTTTGCGCAGGCTCCGTCTTCAAAAGAATTGGAAAACGCTTATCCGGATGCGCACGCGCTCTATCTTGACCTTCACCAGAACCCTGAGCTTTCTTCGCACGAAACGCAAACCGCGGCAAAACTGGCTGCACGCTTGCGTAGCGCGGGGTATGACGTGACCGAACATGTGGGCGGGACGGGCGTGGTTGCGATCCTCAAGAACGGGCCCGGGCCGACCATTATGTTGCGCACTGAACTGGATGCTCTTCCCGTCGAAGAAAAAACCGGACTGCCCTACGCCAGCAAAGTACACGCGAAAGACGACGCCGGGCGCGACGTTCCGGTCATGCACGCCTGCGGGCACGATCTGCACATGGCGGCGATTCTGGGCACCGCCGAGATCATGGCGCGCAGCAAGGAAACGTGGCATGGAACACTGATGTTGATTGGTCAGCCGGCCGAGGAGACGATTGCCGGCGCGGAAGGGATGATTCGCGACGGCTTGTTCACCCGCTTTCCCAAGCCGGACGTGGCCGTGGCGTTGCACGTCGGCAACGCGCTGCCGGCGGGGATGGTCTCGATCACTCCCGGCGTTTACAACACAAATGCGGACTCTGTGCACATCACGATTTATGGCAAGGGCGGTCACGGCGCGCTGCCGCAACACGGCGATCGATCCCATCGTCATCGCCGCGCGGACGATCCTTTCGCTGCAGACGATCGTCTCGCGCGAAGTCAAGCCCGGCGAAATGGCGGTGGTGACGGTCGGCTACATTCAGGCGGGGACCAAGAACAACATCATTCCCGACCACGCCGAAATGGGGCTGACGGTGCGGACCCGCAACGCCGACGTGCGGAAGCAAGTTCTGGCGGCCATCACGCGCATCGCCAAGGGGGAAGCCGCAGCGGGGGGCGCGCCTCGCGAACCTTTAGTGGAACGCTACGAGGGCACAGACCTGGTCTACAACAATCCGGCGCTGGCCGAGCGGCTGCGGGGGCCGTTGGAAGCGGCGCTGGGAAAAGACAAAGTCGTGACCGCCGAACCGATAACGCCCTCAGAAGATTTTTCCTATTTCGTTGAGCAGGGCGTTCCGGGATTTTATTTCAGCCTGGGCGGGGCCGATCCGGAAAAGTTCGCGCAGGCCAAGGCTGCGGGAACATCGCTGCCGTCGAATCATTCTCCGCTGTTCGCTCCGGATGTGGATCCGGCGCTGCACGCAGGGATCGTTGCCGAGGTCGCGGTGCTGCGGAATCTGCTGAATACTTCGCCCGAGGAACTGCGGAAATTCAGCGCAGCGCAGCCGGCCCAGTAACGTAAAGGTGAAGTGGTAACATTGAACTTTGGAGTCACCAATGCGGAATCAGAGAAAATTTACGGTTGTCATCGAACGCGATGAAGATGGCTACTACATTGGGACCGTTCCATCTCTGCCGGGTTGTCACACCCAGGCGAAAACGCTCGACACGCTGATGAAAAGAATGCGCGAAGCGGTGGAGTTATGCCTGGAGAGTAAGCCGGGCGACCGGCCGCGTGCTCGAATTGGTCGGAGTTCAGCAAATCTCGATATGACCCGCCTTCCCCGGCTCAAGGGCAAGGAAATCATTCGCATTCTCGAGCGCGCCGGTTTTCAGATGGTCCGCAGCAAAGGCAGCCACGCTTTCCTGAAGCATCCGACGGACGCGCAACAGTCGTGCCTATGCATTCGGGCGAAACGATTGGGCCGGGCTTGTTGCGCGCAATTCTCCGCGACGTGGAAATGACGGTCGACGATTTGATCGAGTAGTCTAGGGACGCTGTGGTTCGAATCTAACATCTGCCGAGATTATTTGGCGAGAGGCCGAGTCCCGACGCTGCCATTTTCCGCAAAGAATATTTTTTCTACGGGTTGGCCAAAGACGCCTGCGATCTTGAAGGCGAGAGGCAGGCTGGGATCATATCTCTCGGTCTCGATCGCATTGATCGTCTGCCGTGTCACACCCAATTTCGCGGCCAGTTCAGCCTGGGTCAGATCGTGTCTGGCCCGAAGCACGCGCAGATCATTCCGCATTAGTACCGCCGCGATGCGAAGTAACGATACGCACCTTTTACGGACGCCAGAAAGGCACCGAAAAGAAGAGGGGCACCCAGGTGAGAAGTTTCGGGTCGAGCGGCCAGTGCAGTGAAACTGCATACCCTACAGCTCCCAGCCACAGCGTCGCGAGAACCCCAACTGAGTAGGCCCACGCCATGCTTTCCAGTTCGATGCGCTGCGGGAGCTCATCCAGGTTAAGAAAGTATCTTCGCTTTTCCAACGCGTAGTAAGTGTAAAGAGCCGCGGGTAAAAACAGGGTAATCACTCCCATCAATGGTTTCGGATGCATGCGGGTTATTACTCCGACAAGTACCCAGCCCAAGATGAGGGCCCCGACAATCCTGCCCCGCACGATCAATCGGCACTCCGCCGCGGTTTTCGTGCCAAATGTGCCGCGCACCAGCATCTCCGATAGCGGCCAGCGTGAAGGGGTGGTCGGGTGGGAATTGGACTCATCAGGCATGGTTGCCTCCATGCTCGGAAATGTACATCATGCCTTACATAATGTCAAGCATTAGCTACATATGGCGGACGGCAAATAACAAGGCTATACCGCGACCGTAACCGACGTCTCCGTGCGCGTGACCGGCCGGTAGAGCGTGTCGCGCTCGATCGGCTCGCGGCCGGCGGCGCGGATCAGGCGCTCCAGTTCTTCGCGGCGCATGCCTTGCGGGGTGGTCGCTCCGGCGTCGTGGTAGATCTTTTCTTCGATCACGGTGCCGTCCATGTCGTCGGCGCCGAAGCGCAGGGAAATCTGCGCCATTTTGGCGCTGACCATCTGCCAGTACGATTTGATGTGCGGGAAGTTGTCGAGCACGAGGCGGCCGACGGCGATCTGCTTCATGTCGAGCATGCCGGTGGTTTTCGGCAGATGCTGCAGCGCGCGTGTTTTCGGGATGGAAGGCCAGCGGGATAAATGTCTGGAAACCGCCGGTTTCGTCCTGCAGCGCGCGCAGCTTCAGCAGATGGTCGACGCGGTCTTCGTCGTTCTCGACGTGACCGTAGAGCATGGTCGCGTTCGACTTCAGTCCGATCTGGTGAGCCAGCCTGGCGGTTTCGAGCCACTCGCCGCCATCAATCTTGTGGTCGCAGATGATGTGGCGCACGCGATCGGCAAAAATTTCGGCGCCGCCGCCAGGCAGAGAATCCACGCCGGAAGCTTTCAGTTGTTCGAGCGTTTCGCGGATCGAGAGTTTGGCTCGCTTCGAAAGGTAGGCGACCTCGACCATGGTGAAGGCCTTGAGATGCACCTGCGGAAAACGCTGCTTCAGGCCTGAGCAAAGATCAAGGAAATATTGAAACGGCAGGTCAGGATGCAATCCGCCGACGATGTGAAATTCGGTGACGGCCTCGGTGTAACCGGAAGCCGCGGTCTCGAAGGCCTCTTCGAGCGCCATGGTGTAGGCGCCGGGCGTGTCTTTCTTGCGGCCGAAGGCGCACAGGCGGCAGGCGGCCACGCAGACATTCGTCGGATTGATATGGCGGTTGACGTTGAAATAAGTCTTGTCGCCGTGCATGCGCTCGCGCACGAAGTTGGCCATCCAGCCCACGGCGAGAATGTCGCCGGTGCGGTAGAGGGCGAGGGCGTCGTCGGCGCTGAGGCGCTCGCCGGCCATGACTTTAGCGTGGATCGGCGTCAGGCGCGGATCGTCGGTTTGAAAAGCGTGGTTCTCGAAGCGGTGCGTGGCAGACATCACTTTTGATGATATCGCAGGATTGCGTTCAAAACCACGATTACGCCCTGAGTTCATCCCGCTCTCAGGTGGTCGCGCTGGCGGCTACGGCCCGTGCCTTCACCGGTTCTGGCTGCATCTCGGCGGCCACGAGGCGATTCCAGAACAATATAGTTGGCGCGACGGTCGCGACGATCGCGGCCCAGGGCAAAATTGGCGAAATCCAAAAGATGCTGACGGCGAAGCTAAGCACCGCCATCCAGGTCAGAGTCATGAACGTCCCGAACAGAAAGGCGACGCGGCGCGGGCCGCTGCCAAACGGCAGTGAGTAGGTGCAAAGTGCCTGCACCATCAGAGCAAACGGGAAGGCTACGACCAGATCGACGAAGTAATGTTCGCCGGTGCCGAGGGTTGCCATGATCGTGAGAATCACGAACACCATGGCGATCGCTCTGATCCACCGTGCCAGGCCTTTCGAGTTCCACCACACCAGCAGCACCCAAGCCGTATGCAGCGACGGCATAGCGTTGCGCACACCGGAGCGCAGGATGGGCACCACGTTCAGATGCATGAGGTCGGCGATAGCCGGCGGATGAAAGGGATACGAAGTTCCAAACAGAGCCCTTGGACCGATTGCCGGCAGCATGTTGTAAAACAGCACGCCCACCGGCCCAGTAACCAGGAACGCCAGCATGACGGCAAAAGCCGCTTCCTTTTTTTTACGAAGCTGTGCGGCGTAAACCAGGGCCAGCGGCAATGGCAGCGCAATATAAATGACGAGACAGACGAAGCGCACCCACAAGTGCGTCCAGAAAAACTGGCCCATCAGGAAACTGAACTGCACGTGCAGGCTGCCCTCGAACGAAACCAGAAACAGATCGAACGCCTTCGGATGAAGTTTCTCGGTAATGTCGAGTAGCGTGCTCGCCATGTATTCGGAGCCGACAAAAAGAACCGCCGGGAGAAATCCGTATAGCAAGAGTTTGCGCTCGTCGCCTTCAGACCAGATGGTGTGCGTGCCCAGGACGCCAAGAGCGGCCATGCCGACAAATGAAAAACTGGCCATGAACAGCGGCTGGAAGTCCATGATGCGGTAGTCGAGCACCGCAAGGGCGAGTGCGCCGGTCGCAACCAACAGCAAATCGAACCAGGAGCGGCGGAGCATCACCAAAATAATGAGGGCGCTGGCCAGCGCCAGAGACAGAAAAGCCGAGGTCATCGAATCGGAGTAGAAATCTCGATTGAGAGCCAGCCCGAGGATCACCGCAAACAGTGCAGCCGTCAGGCCGAGCCTGATCGCATCCTTGCGGATGATACTCGTCGGTTGATTTGATTGCTTGGGCACGAGTCGGTGCGCGGCATTCGATGAATGGCCCGCACTCAAGAGTCTAGGGGTCCAAAGAAACGGCGGCAACCCGGTTTGCCGAGAAGGTGGTTACAAGAGTAATCCTCCCAAAGAGCGTCAAACGCTTGCGAGTTTATTTCCGCAGCAGCAGATCGCCCGCAACAAAGACGAAGAACAGCACGGAGATGACGCCGTTCATGGTGAAGAACGCGGCGTTGAGTTTTGACAGGTCGTTGGGCCGGACCAGCGAATGTTCGTAGAGCAGCAGCAGGATCACGACCAGAACGCCGCAGACTGCGAGCTTCCCCATGCCGAAGACAATCAGCAGAGCGACGAGCAGGCCAACCATGATCAAGTGAAAGCCGCGCGCGATCCAGAGCGCGGCGGGAATGCCGACGTAACGCGGGATGGAGTGCAGTCCGGCCTGGCGGTCGAACTCGAAATCCTGGCAGGCGTAGAGAACGTCGAAGCCGCCCACCCAGAACGTAACGGCGGCGGTGAGCAACAGGATGCGAGGATCGAGCGAACCGCGCACCGCAATCCAGGCCGCTGAGGGCGCGATACCAAGCGCAAATCCGAGCACCAGATGCGACCAGCGCGTGACCCGTTTCGTGTAGGAGTAGAGCAGCAGCACCGCCAGAGCCACCGGAGACAGCAAAAGCGAGAGGCGATTGAGCTGGCCCGCCGCGAAGACAAAGATAGCGCTCGAAACCACAACGAACGTGACCACGAACACGGGCGAAAGATGCCCAGCGGGCAAGGCGCGGGTGCTGGTGCGCGGGTTGGCGGCGTCGATGGCGGCGTCGGCCCAGCGGTTGAACGCCATGGCGGCGGAACGCGCCGCTACCATGGCGACGATGATCCACAGCAGTTGATGCAGCGAGGGGAATCCTCCAGCGGCGAGCATGGCACCGCACAGCGCGAACGGGAGCGCGAAGATGGAGTGCTCCCACTTGATCATCTCCAGCGTGACGCGCAGGTTGTGCAGGACGGGCACGACGTCGATTGTAATGCAGAGCGAGTGCTGCCCGGCTACGGCTGGCTACGTAGGTATTTCACTTCGCTCAGAACGGCAAATTCGCTCAGAATGAAAATTTCAATCAGGATGACCGGCCGGAGGGCTCACCCGGAATCAGTGGCACAAATCGGCAGAGTTCCCGCAGCGTGATTCGCGGCTGGCCGTCTACCATGCGGATCAGCTGCAACTGCTGAGAATCGGACGCGCCCACGGGGATGATCATGCGTCCGCCTTCGGTCAGTTGTGTGAGCAGGGCGGGCGGCACTTCGGGAGTAGCGGCTGAAACGATGATCGCATCGTAGGGCGCGCACTCGGCAAAGCCTTGAGTGCCGTCTCCGACGATGATTCTGACATTGGTGTATCCCATGCGGGCGAGCAGCGCGCGGGCCGGATCGGCCAGAACAGCGTGGCGCTCCACAGAAATAACCTGCGCCGTCAGTTCGGCGAGCAATGCCGTCACGTAGCCGGATCCGGTGCCGACTTCGAGGACGCGATCACTGGCACGCAGCGCCAGAGCTTCCAACATGAGCGCAACGATGTAGGGCTGAGAGATCGTCTGCGACTGGGCAATGGGCAGAGGATGGTCTTCATACGCCTGATCGCGATACCGTTCGGGCGCGAATTCGTGACGCGGCACTCGCGCCATGGCGTTGAGCACGCGTTCGTCGGCGATGCCGCGGGCACGAAGTTGGGAGTCGGCCATACGCTGGCGCAAGACGGAAAATCCGGCGGTCTCGGCGGAGGAGATCATGCGGCGGATCGGAATCCGCCCTGAGAATACTTTATTTTCTGCGGTGGCGCACGCGGACATCGAAGCTGACTACGCCGTTTTGATCGCGCGTGCCCACGATCGAGACGTTGCGGTTGACGTAGTATTCGCCCTGAATAATCTGCTGCGAACTTTGCGAGACGTTGGTGCTGTAGGTGAGTGTCACGTTGTTGGCGAACTGCTGTTCAATGGTGACCTGCGGCCCGCGTGCCGTAGGGTTGGTTTCGGTGGTCAGACCCTGGGGATCGATCTTGATGCGGCTGACTCCAAATAATTTTTGCATACGGCTGCTGACAGTGGAGTTGATGGCCTGATTGATGATCAGATTTGAGGCTTCATCGGTGAAGACGGTCTGGCCTGACTGCTGCTGCAGTTGCTCCGACTCTTCGCTGGTGCGGCCGAGAGCAAGCAGCGCGATAATGTCTGACTTAGGCAGCGGCGGTTCGGAGCGATAGTTCACGTTGAGCCGATCGGGCGTGCCGGTGACCGTGACGTCGAGATCGTAGTTGCGAACATGCGTCGTGGCCTGCAGGTTGATCTGGGGTTCGATCGCGACGGGATTGGCGAACGTAATATCGCCTCGTTCCAGGCGGAACTTGATGCCGTTGAAGTTTGCGTCCCCTTCGAGGATGTCGGCGCGACCGAGCACGCTGGGCCGGGCGATCGAGCCCCGCAGACGCAAATCGGCATCGCCGGAAAGGCGGGCCACAGCGGTTTTCATCTGAAGTTCGGGCGCGGTACGGACGGCCACGTCCATCTTCACGTTGTAGAGCGGCGAATTGGCGGGCGTCATCGCCGCCGACTGCCGGCTGCGTTCGAGATACGAACCGAAGTCGAAGCCGGGAGTCACGGCGAGCTTGGTGACCATGATGTCGCCCGAAACTGTGGAGGACGAGCGGTTGCCCACCCAATGCAATTCCGCGTTCGCCGTCGAACTGACGCCCGGGGGATAGCGCAGGCGGACATCCTTGCCCACAGCGGTAAGATTGAAACTGAGTTGGCGGTTGTAGTTGGTGGCATCGCCTTTCAGGTCGAGCGTGCCCCCACCGGTGCGCGACGTGAGTTGCACAATATGGATGCTGTCGCGGGCAAACGCCAGCGAACCGTTCATCTCGCTCAGGCCGCTGGGCAAACCGGCATAGTTGGCGGCTCCGTTCTTGATCTCGATGCTGCCCAGCGGGATGCGGTTCGCTTAGTGTCCCTCCCAAGGTCATGTGAACGGTCATCAGACCGGAAGCGGTCAGATCTGGGTCCATACCTCTGAGCAGCTTGAGGTCAGCTTGCCCGTCGGCTGCCATGTCGAGTTGCTGCGCACCGGCGAAGTGAATCGTGCCGTGGCCGGTAACGTCCGTTCCCTCGCCCACAAAGTGAGCCGGTGCGATGACCGCCGTCTGGTCGGCATAGGTGAAACTCATCGGGCCCTGGTTGTGCAGCTTGGCGTATTCCACCTCGATAAAGAGGTCGGTTGCCGTCCCCTGCAGCGTCCACTGCCGCGGATAGCGAAGCGGTCCCTTCATCGTGATCGTGCCGCTCACGGCCGAGTGTCCGGTGAGTTGCTGGCCGAGATAAGCGCGCCACAGGGGGTCGAGATCAAGATGATCGGTCTGCGCGGTAATGTTCGCGGGATAATCCCCGTGCATAGCGACGCTGCCGGCGACAGTGAGCTTGCCCTTGGGAAAATCGGATTGTCCGGTGACGCGGAGTTCGCCGCCTTTCGTGGTCGCTTCGAAGTCCAGGTCGCCGGAAAGCTCGTGGTCGAGCGTCAGGTCGCTGACGTGCACAGCGGCGTTGATCTGGGGGGCGTCGAGCGAGCCGGAACCTTGCAGGGTGAAGTCAGCGCTGCCCTGCACGGGCAACTCGTCCAGATGAATCTGGCGCACTTGCGCCAAGTCGAAATTTTCTCCTTTGAGGTCAAGGCGGAAGCTGCGCGTCGCCGGCGTGTAGGCGGCGGTGCCGGAAACCTCGGCGTCACCGTGGGTGAGGTGAATATTGTTGAGCGCGGTCTCGCTGCCGAAGATGCGCAGATCGGCGTCGAATTCCTCGATCGCTTCTCCGTAGGCCGCGGCATCGGTTGCGTGAATGTGGCCCTGCACCTGGGGATGCAGCCGCGTTCCCAATATCTGTAGAGATACATCGGCCGTCCCGGAGACCGGACGGTCGAAGCCGGCGAGCGCCGCGGTCGAGGCGACATCAACGTTGTGCAGGTTCAGGCGCGCGGTAAAGGGAGTATCTTCGGTGAACTGTCCTTTTTGTAAAACAGCGCTGACCTCGAAGTCGGCGCTGGTGTCGGAGCGGCGCAGCGTGCCTCCGTGCAGAGCAAGTTCATGCGACGAGAGCTGAATCGTGGCCGCAAGAGAATCCCAGTGCACCTGCTGCGCGGGAGTGACCGAAGTCGCGGGCATGGTGAATTCGAAGTCTTCTGCCACCAGCGTCCCGGCCAGAGTCGGGGAACTAAACGTACCGCCGGCGACGCCGTTGAAAGTGGCGTTTCCATCCACTCGGAACGGCAGGTTGGCGGGACCGCCCAGCGCCGTCACCAGCGGGCGCCACTCTTCCAGGTTGGAAGTTGAAACGGAAATATGCAGCGTCGAGGTTTCGGCCAGAGTTCCGGAAGCCTGCACTCGCGACGCCGGTGTGGACAAGTTGAACTGTGCGACTTCGAGCGAGTCGCTGGCGGCGCGATACTTACCCTGAAAGTGGGCCGTGACCGGTAGTTCACGCGTACCAAGATGGGGCGGCGGGCTCACGTCGAGAGCGAACGCGACTTCGGCGTTTTTGTATGATTCCTTCCAGACTGCATCGGCAGTGCCACTGGCCAATCCTGCCGGGTGAAAATGGCCGAGCGGGTGCGTGGGAACATCAAGCGCTGCAGCCGCTTCTGCGGCAGAAATATCGCGCAGACGAAGATGCACCACAGCCGCTTTGCACTCCCGGCAGCCTCGATTTCTCGCCCTTTCTCGCCGGAGGTCGAGTCGCGGTGATTACGGGAAGGTTTTCCGTACCCTTCCTCACCTTGCCCGGCACCAGCATCGGAACGCTGCGCAGCCAGTTATCGACCTGGGCGTCGCCCGCGACACTTCCGCCCAGTAATTTTCCCTGCAACTTCGAGAGCTTGATCTGCTGGTCGGTCACCTGGTAATCCGAAGTTGCGCTGGCCTGTTTGAGGGTGAACTGATCGGCCTGCCAGCCCAGGTCGCGCAGGGTGAGTGCGCCGGAGGCGGTGAACTCGCCGGCATTCTGCGCCTGCTCGTTCGGCGGCGTTCCCATCGCCTCACTCAGGAACCAATGGCCGTCGCCTTTGAATTCAGCGACCCCAGCGCGTAGATCATGGCGGCGGGCAATCGCGGCGGCTTCGGCGAGATCGACATGGGCGTCGTAGACCGCGTCCAGCCGGGGATTGCGGAAATCAGTGATGCGTCCGCTGGCCTTCAGAGACGACCGGCCCGAACTCCACTGCAGCGATTTCACGTCAACGAAGGTCGTGCCCAGGCTGAAGTCAACGGCGGTCATCCAGGCGAAGGGGCGGAAATCGGCAAACGTGGTGTCGACTTTTCCGACGGCGAGATGACTGTCGTAGCGGCCGCGCAAAAACGAGTAATCCATTTGCAGGTTGGTGTCATGCACGGTCAGGTCGAGGGGAATTTTCTGGTCGCCCCATTGCAGTTCGCCGTTCTGCACCGACAAGTGATCGATGGACAGCGCGAATAATTGCTCGATCGGCGCGCGCTCGGAGG
Source organism: uncultured Acidobacteriota bacterium (assembly GCA_963755795.1). Taxonomy (GTDB): domain Bacteria; phylum Acidobacteriota; class Terriglobia; order Terriglobales; family Acidobacteriaceae; genus Sulfotelmatobacter. The sequence goes on from CAVWLI010000043.1 coordinate 80,350, forward strand.
GAGTGAGCGGCGTTTGGGGAGTTGGCACGTTGGTGCTGCCATCAGGCGCAATGGCGATGTGGACCACGGGATGTTCAAGAGAAAGCGAGTGGAAACCGAACTCGGTGCGCAGAAACGAGATTACCTTTACCTGCGCGACCAGGCTGTCGACGTGAATCAGAGGAACATCGCTCGCCGCCTCCTTCCCATGAATCGTAATGTTGCGCACTTCCACCTGCATGTGGAAAGGGACAACGTGGAAGCTGCCCGCTTCGGCGCGGCCGCCGGTAATGCGCTCGACCTCGGCGACCATGCGCCGGCGCACGTAGTTCTGAAAAGAATCAGTGGTGATGTACCAGAACGCGGCCAGCAGGGTGATGAAGCCAAGCCCACTGACGACCAGCAGATATTTCCACCAGCGTCGACGCCTGGTGGTTGTGGGCGCGGTCACTGCGTCGTTACTCCCTCCTCGGGAGACCCGGCGACGCCGGGGATGGTGACTTTACTTTCCGAGCGCAGGGATTGCAGCCAGGAGACCATGAGCTCGTTGACTTTCTCCTGGGTCAGCAACTCGCGGATTTTCGAGGAAACGTCGGCCAGCGGAACTTCGCCGGCGCCAGCCTGCTTGAGCTGAGGAACGAATTTGTCGCGGTAATACGCTTCGATGGTCTTGGAATCAATTTGCACCGCTGGGCGCAGGCGGGCGTCAACCAGACGCATGAGATCGATCTGCTGTTGCACATGCGCGACCAGATTCTTTTCCGCGAGCCCGAACCTGGAGAGCACTGCATGCCAGCCTTCGTCGGTCGCCGCCTCCGGATAATTTTTGCGCGCGTCGGCGATGCGGGCGGCAGCTTCCGATTCAGAAGCATGCGGGAACGAAGCGGACTTCATCTGCTCGCCCAGCAGTTCCTGATCGATGAGGCGGTCGAGCACGTTGCGGCGATCGTCTTCGGTGAACTGGTTAAGATCGCGGCCGTTGAGCAGGGCCTCGTAGCACAGGGCTTCATCCCAATCGCTTTGCAGAATGATGTGCCCATTGACCTTGGCCACGATGCGGTCGATAACCTCGCCGGCGTGCGCGGCTGGGAGAGCGAGCAAGCTCACGAGCAAGGTGAGCGCGACCGCTACGCTGCCGTTTCTCCGGCAAACCGCTTTTCCGCGAACTCTATCCATCAGAATGGCTGGCCTATGCTGAAAAATACGTTGAAATGACGAAGGCGCTGGGTCTCCAGCACAGACGTTGCTTGTAAGCCGAACAGACTCGGAGCCGTATACGTTTGGAAGTAACTGGTCGGATTCAAATTGTACCCGAAATCAAAACGCAAGGGCCCGATTGGGGTCTTGTAGCGTATCCCAAGTCCGACTGCATGCGAAGTGTAATCATACCCGGAGTTATTGAATTGGGTATAGCACTGGGAGTTCGTTGTACCACCGGACAAGCACTGTTGGGGGTTGCCCTGGTGCCAGCGCATCAATCCCTTCAACATGTCGTGCGGCGCAGTGAAGACGTTGCCCATATCGTGGAAGATGGCAAAGCCGAATCCTTCTCCCAGAAATGGCAGTGTGAGCGGAGGCAGGCGCAGCTCGAAATTGTTAACAAACAGCGCCGTACCGCCCACGGGAAAACCGGAGTTCGGGTCGCGTGGTCCAGCCTGATTCAACCCGAATCCGCGATGAGAGTTGCCGCCCCCGGCAAAGAATTGTTCGGGCAGCGGAATGGTGGTGATGTCGGTGCAGGTTTGTTCGCCCGCGGCGTTCAGCGGGCAGGAGCCGGGTGGCAGAATCTTCGTACCCCGAAATGGCTGCTGCACCCCAATGCTGGTCGACCGGGCAAACACGAATTGGTGCCCCGCTTTGCCTTTGCCACCGAACGCGTAATACGTGGAATGCTGCGCCAGGGCCCGGCCGAAATCGGCTTCCGACCCAAAGTAGGTGGACGAGGCAAAGGCATCCAACGTGAAATAGCTGCCCTTGGTGCTTTCGAGCGGATTGTCGCGCTTGTCGTGAATGAAAGTGAAACCAGGACCGCCCACACGGGCGGGAAGAGAAAGAACGGCAATTTCACCGGGAGAAAATCCCTCGGCAAAATGACTGGCTTTGACCAGGCGGAAATCCCAGCGATAGGTAATCGAATTCGGCCCGGGCCGCGTGCCGGGCTCGGCGCCGGAGTTACCGAACTGTTGCCGCAAGTCGACCTTGCCTTCCAGCCGCTGCGATGTGAACGTCGCCACATCCAGACTGTTGTCGTAGAAAATGGTGTAGATCAGCTTGAACTTTTCGTTGTCCAGCAGCTTGGGAATGGCGTAACTGATCAGGCCGCGCTGCTGCAGGCGTCCGACGTGAGACTGGAAGGTAAGAGTCTGGTCGAGCCCGCCCACGTTGAGCCGGGTCACGTCAAACTCAACTCTGGGACTGACTCCGGTGGTGCCCTGCGGAGCGCTCGCTCCTCCGGGCTGGCCGGTCTCGAACTCCAGCCCAGCTCCGTAAGTGAAGGTATAGCGCTTGGCCTCGCGCACCTGCACCAGAACATTTTTCTGCGGATCGGCGCCCTCGGGATTTTGCACCGCCGTATCCACCTGGCTGAAAATGCCCAGATCGTAGAGCCGGGTCTGGGTGTTGAGCAGGTCCTGCTGGCTCAGCGCTTCTCCGGCGTGAACCTGCAATTCGCGCTGCACAACATGGTCGCGCGTGTGTTCGGTTCCCGCTACCAAGACGCGATTGACCGTGAAGCGCTCGCCTTCGTTGATGGTGAAAGTCACGTCTTCGTGATTGGGCTGGCTGGTGGAGGGTTTGGTCGTAATTTCAAGCGCTGCGTTGGGAAATCCGTGATCGAAGTAATAACTCAGGATTCTTTCCCGGTCGCTGCCCAGATCCTGCTCGGAATATGGCTGGCCGGGCTGCGTGCTGGTTTCAGGCAGCTGGCTGGCGGGGACCTCCTTCGCGCCTAGAATGTGCAGCTCACCGACGCGCGTCTGAACTCCTTCGTCAATGTGAATGTGAACTGCAAGCTTGTTGAGCGACTTGTGGTAGTCGTCGTCGACCTTGGTCTGGATCTTGACGTCGCGAAAGCCGCTGTTGCGGTAGAGCCCTTCCAGAGTCGCGACATCGGCCTTGAGCAGGTCTTCACTGTAGCGGCCATGACTCGCCAAGGTCGTGGCGGGCTGAATCTGCAGGTAGGACCGCAGTTTGGCGGTGTCGAGAAAGTTCTTGTTGCCGGTAATCTCGACCAGGACCAGCTTGTGCAGCGGCCCAGGATCGATCTGGTAGATCACGCGCAGAGTCTTGGCGTCGGACTCTTTCTTGATTTCAACCTTGGCGTCGAAGTGGCCGCGAGTCTGCAGGTAGTCGAGCAAGTTCCGCTTGCCCTCGTTCAGCAGATCGTCGTCGACTGCGTTCTCTTCGTAGACTGGAATTTCCTTCTTCAGCACCCCGCGGCTGATGGGGAAACCTCGGGCGTAAATCACCACCACCGGGCCGGGATCGATCTGGAAGGTAAAGTCCACGGAATTGGTTTCCGCATGGTAGGGCTGGTCGGCAATGGAAACCTGCGCCAGGGCGCGATTCTGCTTCTGAAATCGCTTGCGCAGCCTTTGCAGCGAGCCACTCACGCGCGCGGCCGTGAGGCGATCTCCGTGGTCCAGATGCGCGATGCGCTGCACCTCCGCCGACGAGAGATTGGATGTACCGGTAACCTTCACCTCGCCAACCTTCGCCGGTTCGCCGGGCGCGATGTGAAAGAGGATGTCGACCTGCTGCGTGGCTGGGTTGGAAGTGCTCTCGGCGGTTACGCGCGCCCGGTAGTAGCCGCCCTCCTGCATGAGCTGGCGAACGTTCTCGAGGGCGCGGTCCAGCTTCTCTTGCGTATACCGTTCGCCCAGCTGAAACTTCGATGCATTGACGATCTGGTTTTGGTTGGGGCGGGTAGGAGCGCCCTCCACGTCGACCGCTCCAACAAAAAAATTTGCCGCGGTCGGGAAGGACAGCGTAACGCCATCGCCCGAAGGAGTCACCTCCGCCTGGATGTCGGCAAAGAGGCCGGTGGCATAGAGCGCGCGAATGCTGTCGCGGACTAGCGTGCGGTCGAGTGGCTCCCCGGTTTTCTGGGGCAGCAACTGCAGAATGTGCTCGCGGTCGCCGTCCGCGACGCCAGGAAGCTGGATGGTCAGGACGGTCTTCCCTTCGTAGGGGGAAATTGCGCCCGCTGGTGTTTGTGATTCTTGCGGGGACGCCGGTTGCGCGGGACTTTGTGTGGGCGCTGGACTATTCGTCTGCGGCGGAACGCTGGGCGGCTGCGCCGGAACAGCCGGCGCATTCTGGGACGCGGCGACGGCGGACCACAGCAGGATCATCGCGGTCAGTAGTGTCGCGTTCCGTTTCTGCAAAAAAGTGTCCTTGGGCCCAGGTGCTATTTGACTTCGATGAAATGCACCCGGCAGTCGTTGTACGCGCAGTTCCGGTGCGCGCAGTTCAGGTACGAGCAGTTCAGGCTCTCGCTTTCTGGTCGAAGCCTGGCGTGGCGGTTACCACTTTAATCATCATTCAGCCATTGTCATTCGGCAATCTCGTCGAGCAGCCTTCCTCCGAGAGCATCGGCGGCAGGCCCGCCACTTTATAATAAAGGTTTTGCACGCTGGGACTGGTGACCTCTTTGGCACGCGAAACGCAATCTGATGGTCGAACTGAGGCTCGAGCCCGGAATTCGCCGCTGGATGACTCAACCAACGCACTCGATGAACGGTATTCGCGGCAGATTCTATTCCGCGGCATTGGTGCGGAAGGCCAGCGAAAACTGGCAGCGGCGCGAGTGGCCATCGTAGGCTGCGGCGCGACCGGCTCCGCCCTGGCCGGGTTGCTGGCCCGCGCGGGTATCGGGACGCTGCGCATCATCGACCGCGATTACGTTGAGCCCAGCAATCTGCAGCGCCAGTCATTATTTGACGAGAAAGACGCCGCAGAGTCTCTGCCCAAGGCCATCGCCGCCGCGCGCAAGATTGCCGCCTTCAATTCCGGGATCGTCATTGAACCGAAAGTCGAAGACCTGGTTCCGGCCAATATTGCGGCCCTGCTGGAAGGAATGTCGATGATCCTCGACGGCACCGACAACTTTGAGACTCGTTATCTCATCAACGACTACGCGGTCGACCGTTCGCTGCCCTGGATCTATTCCGCTGCAGTGGGAAGCTACGCCGTGACTTTAAATATTCTCCCCGGTGAAACCGCCTGCCTGGCCTGCATTTTCCCGGACTCGCCCCGAGGCATGGTCGAGACCTGCGAGACTTCCGGGATTCTGAATTCAGCGGTGAACCTGGTGGCATCGATGGCTGCGACCGAGGCGCTTAAGTTTTTGGTGGGGAACGTTCCCCATCTGCGGCGGACGTTGCTGTCGTTCGATGTGTGGACCAACGAGCACGCGGAAATTTCCGCGGCGAAACCGCGCCCCGGCTGCCGCGCCTGCGGGGTGCGGGATTTCGTCCACCTGGCGGGCGAAGGCCGGCCGCATATCACGATGTGCGGCAGAAATTCCGTGCAGATCCACGAACGCCAGCGCCCCATCGATTTCGCCGAAATGGACCGCCGCCTGCAGCCGCACGGCATCGTTCGCCACAACGATTTCGTCCTGAAATTCTGGCATGATCCCTACGAGATGACGCTGTTCCCTGACGGCCGCGCCATTATCAAGGGCACAACCGACACGGCAGTGGCGCGAAGTCTGTATGCGCGGTACGTGGGAAGTTGACCCTTCTCTCTTGTCATGCTGAGCGCAGTGATGAGGAGAGCGAAGCGATCCTCATCGCGTAATCGAAGCATCCCTGCCCCGTTCCAGCTTCATCCCAGAGGCGCAATCGGGTCTGCCAGTGTGGGGTCCAGCATATGATCAGGCCGGAATAGACTCGGACCACCCGCGTCCCCCGTCCCGTGGCGAGATTTTCGGTGTAGTTAAGGGATGCTTCGACTCAGCAGGAGGATCGCTTCGCTCTCCTCTCACCGCGCTCAGCATGACAGCGACCTGTTGGTGTCCGGTACCTTCTCTCTGCTACTCTTCTCTGCTCGTCATTTTCTGTTCGCATCCCCGGAGTTCAATTTGCTCGCACCTAGACTCGGACTTAGAAGAAAAGAGCTCTGATGCACGAAACCGTTCGTCCCGAGCCCAGCCGCCTCTATCGCTGGATGGTCCTGATTTTCCTCAGTCTGGCGATGTTTGGGAGCTACTACGCGTATGACGCACTCAGTCCGCTGGCCGACGTCTTAAAGCAGCAGCTCGGCTTTTCGGACTAGAGACATCGGCTTCCTGCAGGCCATCTACAGCTTTCCGAACATTTTCACGGTGGTGATCGGCGGGTTCATCATTGACCGTCTTGGCTTACGAAAATCGCTGATGATTTTCGGCGTGCTTTGCATGATTGGCCCGGCGATCACGCTTCGTCCGGCCATCTCGCGATCATGGCCAGGGGACGCCTCATCTTCGGCATGGGAGCCGAATCGTTGAATGTCGCGGTCACCGCCGCGCTGGCCCGGTGGTTTAAAGGCAAAGAGTTGAGTTTCGCTTTCGGCGTCAACCTCACCATCTGCCGGCTGGGCTCGTTCGCCGCCCTCAACTCGCCGACCTGGGCGCGCGCCGCATATGCGAACTGGCGTTGGCCTTTCTCTGATCGCGTCTAGGCTTTTCCGCTCTTCTGCGTGATCGGGCCATCGATTACTGGATCATGGAAGTACACGCGGAGAAGAAATCTCCAGCTCGGGGAAGCGTCGACCGACAAAGTCGTCTTTGCCGACCTGTTCAAGTTTGGCGTTAGCTACTGGTATATCGTCGCGCTCTGTGTGACTTTCTATTCGGCCATCTTTCCCTTCCAAACGTTCGCCGTGAAGTTCTTCATTGAGGCCCACGGCACTTCGCGGGAGTTCGGCGGCTTCTTGTCGAGCATGCTGACGCTGTTCGCGCAATGATCGCCACACCGCTGTTCGGCCTGCTGGTCGACCGGGTTGGGAAGCGCGCTCTCTTCATGATGTTGGGTCGTTGTTGCTGATGCCGGTTTATCTGATGATGGCCTATTCGCCGACTTCCTTATACGTCCCGGTGGTCATGATGGGAATTGCATTCTCGCTGATTCCGGCGGTCATGTGGCCATCGGTGGCCTACATTGTCGATCAGTCTCGTTTGGGCACTGCCTACGCGCTGATGACGTTGATCCAGCAGATTGGATTCTTCCTGCTGAATCTGTTGATCGGGAAGGCCAACGACTACGCCCACGCCGGTCTGAACAACCCCGGCGGTTATGCGTTGGGTATGTGGATTTTTTCAATTCTCGGGTTCGTAGGTCTGGGTCTGTCGCTTGCCCTCCGCATTCGCGAAACCGGTCCGCACCGTCACGGCCTGGAAACCATCACGACCGCGACGGCGGCAAAATAGAAACCGAAAATTTACCAATTTCCGAAGATTGCAACTCTAAATTCGGGATCGGGTGTATCGCTGGATGAGCCAGAGTGTTCAACCCCGAGCAGGCAAAGGATTTCCTGAGACGACGCATCTCAATCGAGAATCCCAAGATCGGTAGAATGCCTCTGATATTCTGAATATGGATATTACTTTTGTGCCATCGCGACCGCCCGCAAGCCATACAACGTAAAGATAGTTAGCCGCATCTCACGGGGTGCGGCCGGAAAAGGCAACTTGACCGACCGAGATCCAAAAGAAGCCCAACGACAGGGCACGGGCACCGATAAAGACTCGAACGAAGCCGAGCTGATCGAGCGAGCCAAGCAAGGGGACGCGCAAGCGTTCCAGGCTCTCTACGATAAGCACAAGCGGCGGGTGTACTCGCTCTGTCTGCGCATGACCGCGAACACGGCCGAGGCCGAGGATCTGACTCAGGAGGCGTTCCTGCAGCTCTATCGCAAGATCGCAACCTTTCGCGGCGAATCGGCGTTTTCGACCTGGCTGCATCGGCTGTCGGTAAACGTGGTGCTGATGCAGCTGCGAAAAAAGAGTCTCCCCGTGGTTTCTCTGGAAGAGTCCACGCAGGGGGAGGAAGATACTCCGAAGAAAGATTTCGGGGCGGAAGATTTGGCGTTGGCCGGATCGATTGATCGGCTACAGCTGCAGAAAGCGGTGGACGACCTTCCTCCCGGCTATCGCACGATTTTTGTACTGCACGACATTGAGGGTTACGAACATAATGAAATCGCAACCATCGTGGGATGTTCGATCGGCAACAGCAAGTCGCAGCTGCACAAAGCGCGCATGAAGCTGCGGGACCTGCTCAAGATGAATCGAGCCGAAAAGGCGGAGAAGTCCTGAGCGCGTAAGCCTGGAGCAAGGTAAGAACGTGATCCAGCGCAGACTGGACACGGCGCTAACATCGGCTAACGGCACAACGCCCGCAGCCTCGTTGCATTGGCAGTAGACTGGTTCGGCAGAGGCTTGGGGAGAGCCGTATGAATTGCGTTGAGTTGCAAGCGAGCCTGGTGGAAACGGAAGATGGCAACAGCGTCGGACAAAATTCCGAACTGCGGGCTCATCTGAAAACGTGTCCGGAGTGCTCGGCTCTGGTCGCGGAGTTGAACCTGATTGCCGCCTCGGCGATCGAACTGCGTGCGGCCGACGAGCCCAGTCCGCGGGTTTGGAATTCCATTGAAATTGCGTTACGGCAGGAGGGTCTGATTCGTCCGCAGCGAACCGGCCGGTCGCTTCTGCCTTCCCTCAACAGCCGCTGGGCGTGGGCACGCTGGGCGCTTCCCGTGGCCGCTGCCGTGCTGATCGCGGTCGGCTTGTACGTTCGCCAGGCTTCCCTGCCCGTGCAGCTTGCCCGCAACGCCGCACCGCCGGCTGCCGTTTCCAGCCAAGTATCCGACGCGGCGATTGCGGGGCTGAACGACGACGACCTCTTGCTTGAAGCCGCGAAACAATCGCCGGCCATGCAGGCTCAGTACACCGACAATCTGCGGCGAGTCAACCAGTACATTCAGGATGCGAAGGGCGTAGTGGCCGCCGATCCGAACGACGAGGAAGCTCGCCGGTCGCTGATGGATGCGTATCAGGAAAAAGCCATGCTTTTTGACTTGGCCATGGATCGTTCTCTGCCGTAAGGTAGACAGTGCTGCAGCAGACAGTGCTGCTGCAAACAATGATCGAGCCGCGGAACTAAGGGCCGCGCGGAACAGACACCGGGACATCGGGAATCTAGGGGCATCGGAATCTTATGAGCGGGCGCACAATCGAACTCGTCGTAGTCGGCGCGGTGCTGGCTGGAACCCTGACTGTCGGAACCCTGTCCGCCGAGACCCACAAAGACTATCGCTTCAACGTCGGGCCCAAGGCGGGAGTTTCGGTCAACAATCCCTTCGGGTCAATCTCGGTGAAACCGGCAACCGGCAACGTTGTCGTTATCAATGCCGTGCTGTATTCCGACAAAGTCGAAGTGGATAACAATCTGGTCGGCAATCGGGTCGAGATCCAGTCGCACCTGCTGCCGGGTGGCGATCCGCAATCCGGACGAGTGGATTATGAAATCCTGGTCCCCGCCGATGCCAGCGTCACCCTGCACTCGAGCACGGGATCGCTGCACGCTGAAAAGCTTCACGGGGATGTAACCCTGGAAGGCGCCGCCGCCACCGTGGACGTCCGCGACATCAGCAGCGCTCATGTGCACGTGAAAACCCTGAATGGTCCGGTCACGATCACCAATGTGCAGGACGGGCACGTGGAAGTGGACTCGTTGAGCGGCGACGTCACCCTCACTTCGGTTACAGGACCGCTGGTGCAGGTGATATCAACCAGCGGCGGCATCAACTACATCGGCGACTTCGGCGACCGGGGCGAATACCGCCTGACCAGCCACAGCGGCAATATTGAAGCGACCGTTCCGGGCTCGACCTCGGCGGACGTGAGCGCGCGCTCGGTGCGCGGTGAAGTGCGCGACGACATTCCTCTCCAACCTAAGACGCACACCTGGTTCCCCGTCAATAATGGCAGTGCCTTCTGGGGTACCATGGGCCAAGCCACGATGTCATCGACCGTGGTGCTGCGCAGCTTCAGTGGTAAAATCCACCTCAGGAAACGCACCTCCAAATAAATTCAGCTGCTAGCTCCTAGCTTCTGGCTTCTAGCCAAACCTGTAAATGGCTGGGAACCAGCGGCGAGAAGCTGACTCTTGAAGAGTTCCGGCAAAACCGCTAGGCGACAGGTGCGGCCCCGCGGGCCGTCGACGAAACGCGCGGCTGTTTCTGGGAACGCGGTTTTCCTGGTGGGCTTCATGGGAGCCGGAAAAAGCAGTGTGGGCCGGGCCCTCGGCCAGCGACTGAATTGGGTGTTTGAAGATCTCGACGACCGCATCGAGGCGCGCGAAGGGCGCACTGTAGCGGAGATTTTCCGGGATGCGGGAGAATCCGAATTCCGGCGCGCCGAGCAAGCAGCCCTGGAGCACGTGCTGCAGGAACTGCGGGGCAGCGGCGCCAGAATCGTCGCGTTGGGCGGCGGCGCTTTCGTGCAGAAAGAGAACGCGGCTCTGTTGGAGTTGTCAGGCGTGCCCACGGTTTTTCTGGACGCTCCAGTCGAAGATTTGTGGGAGCGCTGCTGCGCACAGGCCCGTGAAACCGCAGTGGAACGTCCACTGCTCCGCAGCCAGGAACAGTTTCGCAAGCTCTATGAGACGCGCAGCCAAAGCTATTCGAAGGCGTCGTTGAGGATTCAAACCGGCTCCCGCGCCGTGGAAGCGATTGCCGCGGAAATTGCGGACATGCTGGGCCTGAGAAAAATCGAGCTGCGCACGGAACAAGGAGAAGTCGAGTGAAGTTTGAAACAGGAATGCGCCGGGCGCTGGTGTTTATTTTGGCCGGCTCGTTTGCCGCTCTCTCCGGCGCGCACGCGGCCGACAAGAAAGACAAGAAAGCCGCCGCCAACCCAGTCGTCGATTCCGGCTCGTTCGGCATATTCGTCAAAGGCCAGCGCGTGGCCACCGAGACCTTCCACATTGAGCAGATCAACGGGGGCAGCATCATCAAATCACAGCTCAAGGAGACGGCCGGGACTGATCCGACTACACAGAAGTCGGAACTGCAACTCAGTTCCAGCGGCGAGCTCCAGAAATACGAGTGGAGCCAGTCCGGGGGCGGTTCGCTGACCGTGTTTCCGGAGAACGACTTCCTGAAAGAGAGGATCACGACCCCCGGCCAGGCGAAACCGGCCGAGCAGGCGTTTCTGTTGCCCAGTACAACGCCGGTGCTCGACAACAATTTTTTTATCCATCGGGAAGTGTTAGCGTGGCGATATCTGGCGGTGGCGCCCTGCAAGAACGAGAATGGCGTCCGCCACTGCCAGTCTGCGGATTTTGGCGCGATCATCCCCCAGGACCGAACTTCGATGAGCGTCCGCATGGAACTTGTGGGGAAAGAGAAAATCACGATCCGCGGCACCGAGCGCGAGTTGCTGCGCCTGAACCTGTCGGGAGATGATATGCAGTGGGCGCTGTGGCTGGACGAGAATGACCACTTCAAGCTAATTCGTGTGGCGATTCCTGCCGATAACACGGTGGTGGACCGGGATTAAGGCTGCGCCTGCCCGGCGGCAGAATCGAGATCGCCCTGGAAAACTTATTGCTGTTGACTGACTCACGTACGGCGCGTGTGCTGGTGACGGTGCTCCTGTTCGCGCTGGCGCTGGGGTTTCTCTATGTCGCCCGCGCCACGCTGATCGCGTTTCTGTTCGCCATCTTCTTCGCCTACCTGATGAGCCCGGCCGGTGAATCGCCTGGAAGGCTTGTTGCGCGGGCGCGACCGCGCCATTGCGGTGATCTACACTCTCCTGCTCGTGCTGGTGGTGGTGTTCTTTGTAGCGGTGGGCCCGAAGGTGACGCGGGAGGGCGCGCGGCTGGGGCAGTCCCTGCCCAGCCTGCTGACCAGACTCAGTTCCGGTGACATCGCGGAAACACTCGGCAAAGACCACGGCTGGAACTACAAGACTACCGAACTGGTACAGTCGTTCCTGGTGAGCCACAGCGACGACATCGAGCAACTGGCGCAGCGCATTGGCTTACGCGTGGCCGACGTGGCGAAGCAGGCGTGGCTGTTCTTCGTGGTGCCGCTGCTGTCCATCTTCTTCCTGAAAGACGGCCGGTCGTTCAGCGACTTCCTGCTCTCGACCATCTCGGTCGCGGCCGCAGCGTGAGTTTCTGGAAAACGTGCTCAACGATCTCAACGGATGCTGGCGCACTTCATCCGCGCCCAACTCACCCTGGCAGCCTTGACGCTGGTCATGTACTCCGCGTTTCTGGGCGCGATGCGAGTTCCCTACGCCCTGGTTCTCGGCACCATTGGCGGCGTGCTGGAATTCGTTCCCGTGGTCGGCCCGCTGGCCGCTGCCCTGACCATTGTGAGCGTGGCCCTGCTGATGAGCTACCAGCACTGGCTGATCCTGGTCATTTTTCTCGGCGATCTGGCGTCTGGTGCAGGACTACGTTTCATCTCCCCGCATCATGGGCGAGAGCATGGAACTGCATCCTCTGGCAGCCATTTTCGGAGTGATGGCCGGTGGCGAAGTCGCCGGCATCCTGGGCATCTATCTTTCCATTCCCGTGATGGCGGGCCTGCGCATCGTGTTCCGCCGCTGGCGGCTGTATGCCGAGAAGAAGAAATTCGGCCCGCTGACCGAGTATCCCCTTCCGAAGCCAGGAAACTCACCGGCCGTAGTTGTAGTTTGTGTGGGGCGGACACTCCTGTCTGCCGGTTTTGATTTTCCCTCCGCCAATTAGGCTCACGGCTGGGGCGACAGGACCACAAAGCCAAAAGTAAAAACAACGGCAACGGCGGCGGACAGGAGTGTCCGCCCCACACTTCTCGCTACAACCCCGCCCCGGCCCCGGCAACTTTCTCCACCACGACCTTCCGCAGAAATTCCGCCGCAGCTTCGGGCAGCACCGTGTTGATGAACATTCCCGACCCCAGCTCAAATCCAGCCACGCGCGTCAGTCGCGGGATCACGCTGACGTACCAGTGAAAGTGGCGGGCGCCAGCGTATTCGGCCGGGCCGCTGCGAACCGTGAAGTTCAGGTCAGGATTCTCCAGCCCCACATAGATCTTCGCCAGCAGAGTCCGCAGAACGCGCGCCAGGTCGTTAACTTCCATTTCAGAAATGTCGCCGAAGCTGGCCATGTGGCGCAGCGGAAAAATGTGCGTGGCAAAAGGCGTGGCCGAAGCAAACACTTCCATGGCCACGAAGCGCTCGCTCTTGAGCACGATGCGGGTCTGGTCTTCCACCTCCCGCTCCACCATGTGGCAGAACATGCATTCGCCCGACGTCGTCATAGTGCCGCAGCGCCTCGTGCAGCCGGTGCCGCACCTGGCTGGGGATCACTGGCGTTGCAATCAGCTGCGAGTGCGGATGCTGCATGCTGGCTCCGGCATCGGCTCCGTGGTTCTTGAAAATCGTGATGTGGTTGACGCGATGGTCCATGCTCAGAGCGTTGTAGCGTTGCTTTATAGACGCGGAGAATGTCGGCCACATGCGCGTCGGGCAACAGCCCCATGTAGCGGGAGTGGTCGGGACTGTCGATGATGACTTCGTGAAATCCGAAACCTTCGATACGCCGCCGCAAGTGCTGCAGGCTGCGCGTCGGCTGCACCTCGCTCGACAACGCCGCGAATTTGTTGGGAATCACCCGCACTGCCCACGGCCCTCCGTTCGCGCGGGGAGCGCAGCACCTCCGCCGGAGTCTTGCTCTCGTTTCCCGGACAGAACGGGCAGCTCTCGACAAAGTCCGGCACCGACTCCACCACGCGATGCGATGCCAAGTCCTCGGGCCGCTTGGCCCGCTCGGTGGCGATGATGACCCATTCCTTGGTGAAAAAGTTCTGGCGCAGCTCCGGCATTGGTGGATCCCTCCAACTTCTCCTATCGGCAGTCGGGAGCTTTTCTGCAGTGCTGAGTTTTCTGCGGGGCTGCGATTAGATCCGTCGGAGGTGATCCTCCTTTCGCTACTTGCGAAGGTTTGTGACCTTGCTGGAAGCTAAACTTGTCATTCCGACCCCCGAGCGAATGCGAGGGGTGGAGGAATCCGCTTTTCTGCCACTGTTATAGAATTCCAAGTATTCTGATTGAGACAATTATGACCCGCAAAATTCCTATCGGTATTCTCGGCGCCACCGGCGTCGTCGGACAAAGATTCATCCAGATGCTGGAGCACCACCCGTGGTTTGAAGTGGCCTGGCTGGCCGCATCCGACCGTTCCGAAGGCAAGGTTTACAGCGAAGCCGCACGTTGGCGCCTGAAGACGCCGGTTCCGCCTGCAGTGGCGGCGATGACCGTTTCTCCGGCTACTCCCGAAGGCGCGCCCAAAATTATTTTTGCCGCGCTCGACGCTTCCATCGCCGCCGAGATGGAGCCGCGTTTCGCCGACGCCGGCTGCGCCGTAGTGTCGAACTCCAGCGCACTGCGCATGCAGGAAGACGTGCCGCTCGTCATCCCTGAGGTCAACGCCGGACACATCAAACTCATCGACGTGCAATCCTGGCGCAAGAAGTCTGGCGGTTATGTCGTCACCAATCCCAACTGCTCAGCCATCGGCCTCGTGCTGGCGCTCGCGCCGCTGCACCAGCAGTTTGGCCTGGAGACGGTGATGGCAGTGACCATGCAGGCGGTCAGCGGCGCGGGATATCCCGGCGTGGCTTCGCTCGACATCCTCGGCAACGTGATCCCCTACATCAAGAACGAAGAAGAAAAGATGGAAGAGGAGACGCGCAAACTTCTCGGCCAGCTCAATGGCAGCAAAATAATTCCGGGCGACTTCGCCATGAGCGCGCAATGCAACCGCGTCGCCGTGGAAGATGGGCACACCGAGTCGGTTTCCGTGCGCCTGAAGAAGAAAGCGAAACCCGCAGAAATCATCGCCGCCTGGAACAACTATCGCGCCGAGCCGCAGGAATTGAAGTTGCCCAGCGCTCCGGAACGCCCCGTCGTCTACCTTGAAGCCGCCGACCGTCCGCAACCTCGCTTCGACGTCGACATGGGAGCCGGGATGACCACCGCCGTCGGGCGTCTTCGCCCCTGCGGCGTGCTCGATTGGAAATTTACCGTGCTCTCGCACAACACCATCCGTGGAGCCGCCGGCGCCGCCGTGCTCAACGCCGAACTGCTCAAGTCCAAGGGCTACCTGGGATGAGCCCACACGCGATATTGGGTGCCCCATTTCTCGCGCGCCTTTTGCGCGAGAAGTGGGGATTCTCGACGGCCTGTAAGTCTTCCTCCAGGAAGCTCCTCCGATGATCGTAATGAAGTTTGGCGGAACTTCCGTCGAAGACGCCAAGGCCATCGATCGCGTCGCCTCCATTGTTGAAGGACGCCTGGCCCAGAAACCCGTGGTGGTCGTCAGCGCCATGGCCAAAGTGACCGACACGCTGCTGACCATGGCCCGCGCCGCCGGAGAAGGCGAGCGCAAAACCGCGCTCAAACTCTGCCGCTCGCTGCAGGAACGGCATTACAACACCGCGAGCGAATTACTGGGCACAGCACGCTTCACCGAATTCCACTCCGAGCTTGGCACGGATTTTGAAGCGCTCGACGAATTGCTGCGGGGGATTTCCGCCGTCGGCGAAATCACGCCCCGCACCACCGACCATGTCGCGGCATTCGGCGAAATGCTCTCCAGCAGAATCGTCGCCGCCGCCTTCGCGGCCCGTGGACTTAACGGAGTTCACGTCGATTCCCGCGACGTGCTCTTCACCGACAGCGCCTACATGCAGGCGGTTCCGCAATATGAAGAAACCAACGCGCGGCTTCTGGAAAGGGTTCAGCCTCTGCTCGACTCTGGCCAGGTCCCGGTGATGGGCGGCTTCATCGGCGCGAACCGGGCCGGCATCACCACCACCATCGGGAGAGGCGGCTCCGATTTTTCTGCCGCCATCTTTGGCGCCGGCCTGGGCGCCGACCGCATCGAGATCTGGACCGATGTCGACGGCATCCTCACCACCGATCCGCGAATCTGCCCCGAAGCGCGCAGGATTAAAGTCATCAGCTTCGATGAGGCCGCGGAGCTCGCGTATTTCGGCGCGAAAGTTCTGCACCCCGCGACGGTCCTTCCGGCCATTCAGAAGAATATTCCTGTCTACGTGCTCAATTCGCGGAATCCGGCCTGCGAAGGCACTCAAATAACCACCCGCGCGCCGAAAGGGAAAAATATTTTCAAAGCCATCGCCGCCAAGAAACGCATCACCATCGTCGACGTGGCCGCTCCCCGCATGCTGCTGGCCCACGGATTTCTGCGTTCGATTTTTGAAGCCTTCGATCGCCACAAGGTTTCCATTGACGTGGTCTCGACTTCGGAGGTCAGCGTCTCCCTTACAGTCGATTCCAATCAGGCGATTCCCGCACTGGCCGCCGATCTCGCCAAGCTGGCCGACGTGAAATACGAAGGCCGCAAGGCAATCGTCTGCCTGGTCGGCGAGAACCTGCGCAACACGCCGGGAATCGCAGCTCTGGTGTTTGGTGAACTCGCCGACAAAAAAATTCGCATGATCTCGCAAGGCGCCTCGGAAATTAACCTGACCTTCGTGATCGAAGAAGATGAAGTCCCCGACGTAGTCCAGCGCCTGCACAAAACCTTTTTCTCCGAACTGGACCCGGAAGTTTTCGCATAATCGACACGCGTGGCGGCGGACGCATTTGTCCGCCCGCAAGAAAATCTGACCTGCGAAACGAAGGCCCCGGGCGAATGCGTCCTGGGCTACGGGTTCCAACCTTGGCTCCGTCTCCCCCTGTGCTCATCCGTGCCCTCTGTGGTTAAATCTTCTTGAGCATGCGCATTCTAATTCTAGGCCGCGGCAAAACCGGATCGCCCGTGGCGGAAGTCGCCGCGCAGCGCAAACACTACGTCCGCGTCGCTGGCTCCGGAGAAAACGCCGCCTGCGCCGCTCTGACTCCAGAAAAGCTCCGCGACATCGACGCCGTCATCGACTTCACCGCACCCCGCTGCGCCCTCGGCCACATCGAAGCCTGCGTCAACGCAGGCAGGAATATGGTGGTCGGCACCACCGGCTGGTACAACGAAATCGACCGCGTCCGCGGGTTGGTCGAGCAACACGGAACCGGATTCGTTTACTCCCCGAACTTCTCCGTCGGCGTAAATCTTTTCCTCGACGTTGCCCGCGCCGCCGCCGCGGCCCTGCGCCACGATTACTCCGGCCAGATTTTCGAGCGCCATCACGTTCAGAAGAAAGACGCGCCTTCCGGCACCGCGATCGCGCTGCAACAAGTCATGCGCGAAGCCAGCGGCCAAGGTTCCCATCAACACGACGAACTTGAGATCACATCCTTCCGCGAAGGCGACGTCGTCGGCCTGCACGAAGTCGTGCTCGAATCCTCCGCCGACCGCATTTATCTTTGCCACGACGCCAAATCCCGCCGCGGCTTCGCCGAGGGCGCCGTCCGCGCCGCGGAGTGGCTTGCGGGCAAAAAGGGCTTCTACGATTTCAAGGATGTCTGGCGAGAACTGTAGAGACGTTGCTGGCAACGTCTTTCTGTCCACGTGAACCGCTCACGCTCCCGTCGAGTTTTCCCTCCGCCCTCATTCGCGTTATCTTATTCCTATGCAACTCCGTGGCTGTGGCACTGCACTGGTAACTCCGTTTCATCAGGATGGTTCGGTCGACGACGCGGCCCTGCGCAATCTGATCGCGTGGCAGATCGAGTCGGGCATAGATTTTCTGGTTCCCTGCGGCACCACCGGCGAAACGCCCACGCTCACTCACGATGAGTGGCTGCACGTGATCGACACCACAATCGAAGTCGTGGCCGGACGCGTGCCCATCGTCGCCGGAGCGACTTCCAACTCGACCCACGATGCTGTCGAGAAAGCGAAAGAGATCGCCGCGCGCTCCGGAGTCAACGCCATTCTCACCGCAACGCCCTACTACAACAAGCCCACGCAGGAAGGCCAGTACCGACATTTCAAGGCCATCGCCGAGGCGGTGGGCGACAAGCCGGTCATTCTTTACAACGTGCCCGGACGCACCGCCGCGAACCTGGAGCCCGCAACGCTGGCGCGACTCGCTGAAGTCCCGAACATCGTGGGCGTCAAAGAAGCCAGCGGCAACATGACGCAGGTCGCAGAGGCGATCGGCCTCGTGCCTGACACATTTCTCGTCTTCTCCGGGGACGACGCGGTCACGCTGCCGGTGATCGCTCTCGGCGGCGTGGGAGTCGTCTCGGTCGCTTCCAACGTGATTCCGCACGAAATGGCAGCGCTCACCCGCGCCGCGCTCTCGAACGACTGGACCACAGCTCGCGCTTTGAATCGCAAATACGTGCCGCTAATGCAGGCCAACTTTATCGAATCGAGTCCGTTGCCGGTGAAAGCGCTGCTCGCGATGATGGGCAAAATCGAGGAAGTCTACCGCCTGCCGCTGTTGCCCATGCGTCGCGACACGCGCTCGCGCCTGCAGAAAATCGCGACCGAAGTGGGATTGATCACCAAGCCCGCCGGACCGGCCGCCGAAGCGCCGGAATTTTTCATCTATGAGAACTGGGCCGCGGGGCCGCGGAAGATCGTCCTGCACCGCGCCTCCTGCGGCCAGTGCAGTCACGGTAAAGGGCGTCCCGCGGGCCACGACGTCAACCATGCGCGCTGGCACGGCCCGTATCCGAGTCTGGCCGAGGCGCGCGAAACCGCTCACGCCATGACCGGCGTGCTGATTCGCAGCGAGTGCAAGTGCGTGTAACGCACCACACCAAACTGTCATCCCAACCGGAGCGAGCGAACGCGAGCGTAGTGAAGAGACCCGTTGTTGCCTCGCTTTGACAAATCAGTAATCAGCCATCAACAATCATCCATTCATGTCTTCCCTGAAATCTTCCATCGAGCGCCTGGCCGCTGTGGGCGAGGTCGAACACGATCCTGAAGCGCGGAGAATTTTTCTCGAATTTCGCGACCAACTTGAGCAGGGCAAGATTCGCGCCGCGGAAACAATCGGAGATAAAGCCGGCGACAAAAAAGATGCCCGCTGGATGGTGAATGCCTGGGTCAAGCAAGGCATCCTGCTCGGGTTCCGTCTGGGAGTTCTTCAGGATATGACCTCGGGCCTATCGTTCATCGACAAAGACACGTTCCCGGCTCGCCAGTTCACCGTCGCCGATCGCGTGCGCGTCGTGCCCGGCGGATCGTCGGTGCGCACCGGGGCTTACGTGGCGGCTTCGGTGATCTGCATGCCGCCGATGTTCATCAATGTGGGGGCTTACGTTGACGAAGGCACCATGATCGATTCGCATGCGCTGGTCGGGTCGTGCGCGCAGATCGGCAAGCGCGTGCACCTGAGCGCGGCCGCGCAAATCGGCGGGGTTCTCGAGCCCATCAACGCGGCGCCGGTGATTATTGAAGACGACGTGTCTGGTTGGCGGGCAATTGCGGAGTTTACGAAGGGACTCTGGTGCGGGCGCGCGCGGTTCTGGGTGCGGGAACGATTCTGACTCGCTCGACGCCGCTTTATGATTTGGTTCGCGGCGAAGTCTATCGGGCCACCGCCGATGCGCCGCTCGAGGTTCCCGAGAATGCCGTGGTTGTGCCTGGCTCACGGGCGGCGAAAAAAGGTGCTGCCGCGGAGTGGAATCTTTCGCTCTACACTCCGGTCATTGTGAAGTATCGCGATGAAAAAACTGATCGCGGGATTGAGTTGGAAGACTGGCTGCGGTAGTTGGGCATCGTCGTGGGCGCTCGCAGGTGGGAATTGGGTATCCCCCTCCCCCCTCGAATCTTTGGAATCATCGCGGTAGCGCGAAATTCCCGGCAAAATCCGGTTGTCAAAGAACTTAGATACTAAAATCCGTGAAACATTGGACTTAGGGGCGCGGCGAATTGGCTTGTGCCGACTGTCACGGCCTCGACCATCATCGCGCAAACGACGGGCTGTGGACAAGGTTAGATGTCACAGCGGGCTGTGGATTTCGGCCCCGAGCGCGGGGCGTCGCCTGTCGCGCGGCAGACTTCGCCGCGGACCAGGGGAGCCGGGGTGTTGGTGCAGTTTGGCTTGCGCATTAGGCCGGTTAAGCGGGAGATCCTTCGCTCCGCCTGAAGAACGGCTACGCTCAGGATGACGCCATCGACGAGCGAAGGTGCCATCAGAAAATCAGAATGAGCCACTACCGGCGCCCGAGCAGTCTTCGCCTGCGCTTTACTTTGTGGTAAAATGTAAAGCATGGCGGAAGCTACCCTGTCGTCGAAGAACCAGATTGTAATCCCGCGCGAGGCCCGCGAGGCGCTCCAGCTTAAACCGGGAGACAAGCTCCTCGTCCGCGCCCATGCCGGGAAGATCCTCATACTGGAGAAGCCGAAGTCCTATCGCACGGCGATTCGGGGCTTAATGCGAAGAGGCTATGAAAAAGGATATCTTCGCAAGGAACGTGAAAGTTGGGAGTAGCGCGGCTCCGGACTGCGCTCGGGCGTGAGCGTCGGGTTGCGCTCGACACTAGCATTTTCATCTACCACCTGGAGGCAAACCCCAGATATCTCGCGCTGGCCGACTGCGTTTTTTCCTGGCTCGATTCCAAAACTTCTACAGCGGTAACATCCGTCATCACGATGACGGAGTTGCTGGTTAAACCCTATCGGGAATCGGACGAAGAAAGCGCTGCTAAGTGCTATACCCTGTTGTCGACTTACCCCAATCTCGAGTGGATCTCTCCAACCCTTGAGATCGCCGATCTCGCAGCGGAGATTCGTGCGATCCACCGCCTGCGAACGCCAGACGCGCTACAGGCGGCAACCTCACTGCACGCCAAAGCCACGGCCTTTTTGACCAACGATGCTGTGTTTGAGCGGATTCCCCAACTCGGAGCTCTCGTCCTGGACCGCTTTCTTTGAGTATTCATCTGCAAGCTGATCCGGCTTCAACCGATCGTTACTGACAGCATCCGCGCACCATCGGAATCAACCCGAATTTCCAGCAGTCGCCCGATAACAGCATCCGCGTCCCTCAACTTCGCGGCCGCGTAGGTGCTGGTAATTCCGATCACCTTCATTGCGGCGGCGCGGGCTGATTCAATTCCTGCGGGGGCGTCTTCGATTACTAGACAATCTGCGGGATTGAAGCCCAGTTGGGCGGCGCCCTTCAGATAGGGCTCGGGGTGCGGCTTGCCGTGGGTTACGTCGTCGGAGGTGACCAGGACTTTCGGGACTGGGAGTCCGCAATAGCGCAGGCGATTAGTGGCTAGCAGCCTTGAGCCGGAGGTGACTACGCCCCAGCGTCCTTCGGGAATTGTGCGCAGCAGGTCGGCGGCGCCGGGCATAACCGTGACGCCACGCTGGTCGCCGGCTTCGTGATTTTCGATGGCGCTGGCTTCGGCTTCGGCATCGAGATGCGGGGCTACGCGGCGGATTACCTCGATCGTGCGAACTCCGTGGGCGATGGCCATGATGGCGTCTCCGTCGACGCCTTTTCGTTCGCCCCACTCGCGCCACTCGCGGTCTACGGCGCGGGTGGAGTCGACGAGTACCCCGTCGAGATCGAAAAGAATGGCGGCGCAGGAAAAGGTGGGCATCTTTAAATGTTTATCACACGATCTTTATCACACGATGTTTATCAGACGCTCGGGACGGAGGGTCCTCAGGGGCTAAAGCCCGGATTCGATTCGCCTCTGACGGCACGGCTGGAAGCCGTGCCCTTCCCAACCCGCTCTGCGCAACGGGCAAATGGCCGGCGGCATCAACGTTCGTTTCGTTCTGAGTGAAGCGAGGGACGCTGTGTAGTTTGCGATAGGGCCTCAGCGTCGGCAGGTTGCACAGACCCTTCGCTTCGCTCGGGATGACAGGCCAACATGACGCTAACGCGCCGGAAGAGTTGGCTGGCTCTGCGCGGCGAGTGCCGTCTGCTGCGCGCGCTGCCGGAGAGTGAGATGGCGGTTGCGGAAATGCTGCTTGGCGCGTTCGCCCCAGGCGCGCACGAACCAGTAATTCAGCGCTGCGCCGATCGCGGAGCTGGCCAGAGGAATCACGCGGCCCGCCCATTTCTCCACAACCTCTGTGCTGGCCTTGGCGGCGATGCTTTGGATGACGCGGGGCACGAATTTGTTGACGACTTCTTTTTCCAGAAGCTCGCGGCTGATGTCGACACCGGCGGCGCTGGCGGCGGCAATCCACAGTTCGGCGATTTCTTCGTCGGTGTTGAATTCGAATCCGTAGAGCAGGCTCAATTTTTGGATCGTGCGCATGGTGATCGCCGAAAGAATACCGAGGTCGGGAACGATCGTCAGAAGTCCGCCTAGGCCGAGGCCTGCGCCTTCGATGGCCGCGACCTTCATGCCGCCGCGGATGATCGAGTTCGCCACCACGTCGAGCTCGCCAATCTCCAGAAAGTACACGCCGTGATACCCGCTGATAGGCACGCGGTAGGCGGCACGCAGTTGCAGCAGAAATTTTGCGGGATCGACGCGGACGGTCGAGTAGGCGCGAGTCAGGCCCTTCACCATCGCCGTTTCTACGCGCCGCCGCAGCCACGATTTGCGTTCGTCTGCCATTGCTTCAACCTTACCGCAGCGGAAAGAAGAAAGCTATGGAGCTACGAGTTTTGAGCTGCGAGTTGCGAGCGAGCGGCGGCGAGCATACTTGGCGGCGGCTCATGGCTCGAAGCTCGTAGCTATGTGCTAGCATCATGTTTACTCGATGCCAACTGGAAAACTGCAGATTATCCCCCTCGGGGGCCTGGGCGAGTTCGGTATGAACTGCATGGCCGTCCGCTGGGGCGACGACATCATCGTCATCGACGCCGGACTCATGTTCCCTGAAGCTGAGTTGCTGGGTGTTGACATTGTGGTTCCCGACATTTCCTATCTCGTCGAAAACCGGCAGCGGGTGCGCGGAATCATTCTGACGCACGGGCATGAAGATCATATTGGCGCGCTGCCGTGGATGCTTACCGAACTGAAAGTGCCCGTCTGGGGCACTGAGTTCACGCTCGCCTATGTGGAAGACAAACTCGACGAGCACGGGCTGCTCGACGACGCCGACTTGCGCGAAATGCGGCCTAATGAGCGTTTCAAGGTTGGACCGTTCACGATTCATCCCATCCAGGTGACGCACAGCCTGGTCGATTGCGTTGCGCTGGCGATTCATACGCCGCTTGGCGTGATCATTCATACTGGCGATTTCAAAGTCGATCCAACGCCCACGGACAACAAACTTTTCGATCTGCATACCTTCGCCGAATATGGAAAAAATGGCGTGCTGGCCCTGTTTCAGGACTCCACCAACGTCGAGCGCAAAGGCTACACGCCCAGCGAGCGCGCCGTGCGCCGCAAGTTCGACGAAGTTTTCGCACACACCAAGCGGCGGCTTTTTATTTCGTGTTTCTCGTCATCGATTCATCGCATCAATCTAGCAGTGCAACTCGCCCACGAGCACGGACGCAAAGTCGCGTTCCTCGGCCGCTCGATGAACAATTCCGCCGAGATTGCCGAAGACCTCGGATATATCGAAGTGCCGGACGGGCTGGTGATCAATCCCGGCGAGATGAAGAATTTTCCGCCCGGAAAAAGTTTGTGTGCTCATCAGCGGGACGCAGGGCGAGCCGATGTCGGCGCTGTCGCGAGCCGCGGTCGACAATCATAAGCACGCGAAAATTGAAAAGGGCGACACGGTTGTGCTGTCGTCGCGCATCATCCCGGGCAATGAAAAAACTATTTACCGGATGATCGATCACCTGTTCCGCCGCGAAGCTTACGTGATCTATGAAGATGGAACCTCGCCACCGATCCACGTCAGCGGACATGCCAGCCAGGACGAACTGAAACTCATCATCAACCTGGTCAAGCCGAAGTTTTTTATCCCTATCCACGGCGAATACCGGCAGTTGAAGCTGCACGCCGAAATGGCTGGAGCCATGCATAGTTCGGTCGGCAAAGTCATGCTGATCGAGAGCGGAGACGTTCTTGAATTTGACGAGTTCGGAGCGCGCAAGACCGCTCGCATTAAGGTGGGCCGCGTCTGCATTGATTCCGGCTCGCGCACTGATGTCGTCGAGGATTTGATTATTAAAGACCGCCTGCACCTCAGCGAAGACGGCATCGTGCTGCCTATTATCGCCATCAACAAGTTGTCGGGCGATGTTGAGTCGGCCCCGGAAATCGTGACCCGCGGCTTCAACCCGGGCGACGACGGCCTGCTGGACGGCTGCAAACGCATCGTCGAAGACACGCTGGCGCATTCGAGCGACGAAGAAAAAGGCGACTACGGCGTGATCAAAGAAAAAATCCGCGCCGACCTGAAGCGCTATATCTCCAAGCAAACCCAGAAACGGCCGCTGATCATGCCGGTGATTCTGGAAATTTAGGAGGCGACATTACCGCTTCGAGGTGCACGCGACAGGCTTACAGCAATTATAATATCGCTGTCACCGGCGCAATCGAAAAGGCCTGAGCAGCCATGACCATCCAAATCAACCGTCCCGAGATTGAAGCGCTCATTCAGCAGCGACTGCATAGCGGGGCATTCGAGAGCGTGGAAGACGTGCTCTTCGACGCACTGGAAATGCAAGGCGAACGCGAGGCCTGGCTCCAGGAAAACAAAGGGGCCATCAACGCCAAGATCGAGCGCGGTGTGGCGCAACTCGACCGCGGCGAAGGTATACCGGGAGATGAGTTGCGTGAACGTCTTGAAGCCGACAAGGCGGCGTGGCTTGCGGACCGCTCCGGATCGTGAAGCCTTATCTTGTCGCTCCGGACGCCGAAGGCGATCTCAAGCAGATTTGGCGTTACCTGTTCGGTGAGGCGGGGCTGGCCGTCGCCAACCGGATTCAGGGCGAATTGGTGGACGCTTTCGAGGGTCTCGCGGATGCCCCTGGCAAAGGTCACAGGGGTTCCGACATAACCAACTCGGATGTGCTCTTCTTCAGCGTCTATCAAATACATGATTGTCTACCGGCGAAAGAAAGTAATCGAGATCGTCGCCGTTCTGCACGGCAAGCGCAATGTCACGCACCTTCTGAAGAATCGAATATCGCCATGATTAGCATTCAGACTGGAATAGCGGGCCCCGTATCATGGTGACTCTCGCAGATATTGTTGAAGCCCGTAGCCGGCTCGAAGGCATCACTGTGCGTACGCCGTTGATTGAACTGGATCACGGTGACGGCGATCGCCGGCTCTTCCTCAAGCCTGAGAACAAGCAGCCTATCGGGGCGTTCAAGCTGCGCGGGGCTTACAACAAGATCGCGGCCCTGTCGGAGGCGGAGCGGAAGCGCGGCGTCATTTCTTACTCCAGCGGCAATCACGCGCAGGGTGTTGCTTACGCCGCGCGAGCGCTTGGAGTGAAGGCTGTTATTGTGATGCCCAACAATGCACCGGCCATCAAGCGCGAGGCAACTGCGGCGCTGGGCGCCGACATCGTACTGGTAGGCCCGGGCAGCGCCGAGCGGCAGATCAAGGCCGAGGAACTGGCTGCTGAGCACGGCTACATCATTGTGCCGCCTTATAACGACGAGCACATCATTGCCGGGCAAGGCACGATTGGACTCGAAATCCTCGAAGACATGCCTGACGTCGAGACCATGCTCGCGCCGGTGGGCGGCGGAGGCCTGATCAGCGGAGTGGCTGCGGCTATTAAGCTGAGCAAGCCTGCGGTGAATGTTTTCGGGGTCGAGCCGGAACTGGCGGCCGACGCACACGCCAGCTTGCGCGCGGGAAAAATTGTCGAGTTGGCCGCGGAGCAAGTCACGCGCACCATCGCCGATGGCCTTCGCACGCAAAGTGTGGGGAACATCACCTTCGACCATATTCAGTGCTTTGTGGATGGCATCGTGACGGTGAGTGAAGACGAGATTCGTCAGGCTATGAAATTGCTGGCGGCGAATCCCGACACCGTGGCTGAGCCTAGTGGCGCGGTCGCCACTGCTGGATTTCTGTTCCATGCTGATCAGTTGCCGAAGACCCGGCTGAACGTGGCGATTATTTCTGGGGGCAACGTTGAGCCGGGGATGTTGAGTGAATTGCGGTCGTGATGGCTTGCGAATTCAAGATCCCCACTTCTCGCAAAAGACGCGAGAAATGGGGCACCCGGACCTCTCCAACCCAGGCGTTTGCAAGGAGAGCCGTTACGTCCAATAATCTAGGTATGAAATTGAGCACGATCGTCCTCGCTGCCACATTCCTGTTTTCTGCGGTGCTGGCCTGCGCGCAGTCGCAGGCGCAACGGGGCACGCTCGTTCATGAAGAGACCATCCGCGTGTCTCCTGCGGCCGATGCTGCCAAACTCGGAGAAGCTGGCCGCGGACACGAGCTCGTCATCCTCGAGACCAGCCGCGACTGGACTCACGTGGAAGCAATCATCCGAGAGCCACGGAAAGACGCCGACGAAGATGATCCGGAATCCGAGGGCAAGACAATTACCGGATGGATCGAGGACAAGGCGCTGGTGACCCAGGCGACTCCGAACGGCGACAAGATCATTTTCGGCGAGGCCGCCGACTCCGAAGACCAGGCCAGCCGGCGCCGTGGCCGCCGCGACGCCGCGCAAGACGCCATGCGGCTCTACTACCGCATCTATGATCTTTTTCCAACCTCGCCGCTGGCTGCCGAGGGACTTTACCGCGCGGCCGACATTCGCTGGCAGATCGAGCGATCCGACGTGCTGACGCGGCCTTCGGCCCGCGAGCGCGATTCCTATATGCGCGGGCAGATTGACGAGCAGTGGATGAAGCTGGTGGTGAAAAAATTTCCTGGCACGAAGTGGGCCGACATGGCCGCTTTTCACTTCCTCGAGAATAAACTTTGTGGCGACTGGCAGGGTGCTTCGAAGTGTCCGGAAAAAGAAGCCGACATGTACGAGAAATATGCGAAGGAGCACGAGCAATCCCCTTCGGCACCTGAAGCGCTCTACCAGGCTGCCTGGCGCCGGTCAGCGCTGATCGAGATTTATAAGACCGAGGCCAATCAGAAAAAAGCTGAGGAAGCGAAGAACCGAGCCCTGGAACTCACGCAGAGAATCATCAGCCAGTACGGCCAAAGTGACTGGGCATTGCGCGCCCAGAGTCTGATGTTTTACATTCAACAGGGCGTACCAACCTTCGGCAACACGACGGACTAAAACTTGCCAATTTATCAAGCGATTGTTCTTGCCATCGTTCAAGGACTGGGGGAATTCATCCCCATATCGAGCTCTGGGCACCTCATCATTGTGCGGCGGCTGCTGGGCTGGAACGAGCTTTCTGCCGCCCACGAGCTCAGCTTCGATGTTGCCCTGCACTTTGGAACTCTGCTTTCGGTGCTGTTCTACTTTCGCCGGACGTGGATCCAGATTGTGCGCGCGGCGTTTGGTGGAAAAGTCGTGCGCTTTTCGGAGTCTGGCGCCTCGGATGCGAATCTGAGTCCCGCGGAGCAGAAAGAGGAGCGCATGCTGCTTTGGTTTCTGGCGCTCGCTACGATTCCAGGAGCCATTGCCGGGAAGTTGCTCGAGCATTCCGCCGAGGATTATTTCCGCGAGCATATTTTTCTAATCGCGGGCGCGCTGATTGTAGTTGCGATCTTCATGTGGCTGGGGGAGAAAGTCGGCAGCCTGCAAAAACCGCTGACCGGGATTTCACTCGTCGACTCACTGCTGATTGGCGTAGCGCAAGCCTTTGCGCTGATTCCCGGCGTTTCGCGTTCTGGTGCAACTATTACGGCTGGCCTGTTCCGCGGGCTCACGCGCGAAGCAGCGGTGCGATTCAGCTTCCTGTTATCAACTCCGCTCATTGCGGGAGCCGCGTTGCTCAAGGCTCACGAGCTTCACAAAGAGGGTCTGCCACACGACATGCAGATGCCGGTTCTCGTCGGGATTATTGTGTCAGCGCTTGTCGGCTATGCCGCCATCGCCTGGCTCATCCGCTATTTGCAATCGAACAGCCTGCGTGTGTTTATCATCTACCGCATTGTCGCGGGTGTAGTGGTGATCGCCCTGGCGTTCGCGATGCACTTGCAATAATGCGTGCGCAATTCCTCGTCCTGCGTCATCCCGAGTGGAGCCGTTTTTCAGGCGGAGCGAGGGATCTCCCGATCCACGGGGTCGGAAGGGTTATACATATCCTGCCAATCGCGTGCCAAATCCTCCCATCGAGGATTCATAGACTAAATGAGTTCAAGCTTCTTGCTCCGGCGCCATCCCTTAATCTCCTTTTCGCGGCGGATCGCGGCATCTGGATAGATGAAGCATTCGAAGTAGATGAGACGCGTTAGGTTGTAGCGGGCAGTGAATCCAGAAACCGGCTTGTTCTTGTGTTGCCAGACTCTTCGGCGAAGGTCGCCAGTCATGCCGACATAGAGGGTTGCGCTCTGGGGCCGTTGGTCATGATGTAGACGTAGAAGCGTCGTTTCATGGATTTCGTTGTACAAGTTTGCGATGGATTAGTCTGTGACGAGTAAACATAGGCCTGTGGAGCGGGAGCTCCCTCAATTCGCCTGAAGAACGGCTCCGCTCGGGATGACGGAGCGCTGGGTTTGTGGATTTTGGCTTTGATGGCGGTTCTATGGGAAACCACATGAATACTATGGCGAAATTCCTTGATTGTCGGAAGCCCGGCTTCTTGGCATAATGTAAGGGCTCTGGCCGATTGCGGCACCGGGGAGGTAGTGTCTCCCGGTGTGAATCTGCCTACATGGATTATCTGGCAAGCATTTTCATTCCCACCGGGAACCGGCGGCTCAATGAGCTGATCGGATTCCTGATGTGCGTCTCCGCGCTCCTTCTCTTCCTCGCGCTGGCTTCGTATTCTCCGCTGGATCCGTCGTGGAATAGCGCATCGGTGCTGACTGGCGCGCATGCGGCGCGCAACTGGATTGGCGTGGTCGGGGCATATACCGCCGACATGCTGCTGCAGTTTTTTGGCGTCGGCGCATTTCTGCTGGTGATTTTTCCGGCGATGCTGGGGGCGCGCTGGTTTCGCTCGAGCCAGGTGCAATCTCCGCTGGCCAAGAGCCTGGGCGGAATCTGGCTGGTCATGTTCGTTCCCGCCATGATCGCGCTGCTGCCCGGACACCTGCGCTGGATGCACGTGATTCCTATCGAAGGTCTGCTCGGGCGAGTCATTGGCGATGTGCTGATTCATTACCTGAATCTGGTGGGCGCTTACATCGTGTGCGGCACCGTGCTGGCGGTTGCGCTGTATCTGTCGACGGCGTTTTCGTTTTCGACGATTCAGGTGTGGGCGCCGACGCGGTTTGCATTCGTGACCGCGCTGTGGAATCGCTACAAAGACTGGCAGGGCGAGCGCGCGAAAAAGCGGCAGCAGAAGGAACTGGACCAGCGGCGGATTTCGAAGCCCGTCGTAAAGACGCAGTTGATTCAGACCCGGCCAAGCTCGCCGGTGGCTCAGGCACTCGCGCCCGCGGAACCGCGGCGCACTGGGATTGAGCGCATGATGGAAGAGGAAGCGCCGAAAGCCGCGACGGCGGTTGGCGGAATTCTGGCTGAGCCTCTGGCTGCGAATACGCAGGCTGAATCGACGGGAGATCCTGAAGTCACCGAGCGCGCCGACAGCGGAAACAAGGCTAAGACCACGATGCCGCGCATTGCCGCCGGCGGCTACAAACTGCCTTCGAGCAGCCTGCTGCAGCGGCCTGACGAACAACAGCAAGTGGATGCCGACGAACTGAAATTGCTGGCGCAGGTGCTGACCGAAAAATACGCCGAGTTCGAGATTCACGGGCAGATTACGCAGATCAATCCCGGGCCCGTGGTTACTACGTTCGAGTTCAAGCCCGAGGCTGGCATCAAGTACAGCCGCATCACCAATCTGGTCGACGACTTGTGCCTGGCGCTCAAGGCCGAGAGCATCCTGATCGAGCGCATGGCCGGGAAGAGCACGGTTGGAGTCCAGGTGCCGAACCGGCAGCGGGAAATTATCTGGCTGCGGGAGAACATCGAGTCGCAGGAATTCATGGGGTCGAAGTCGAAGCTCACGATCGCCATGGGCAAAGACATCAACGGCCGCATCGTCACGGCCGACTTGGCTGGAATGCCGCATCTGCTCATTGCGGGGTCGACGGGCGCGGGCAAGAGCGTGGCCATCAACGCCATGATCATGTCGATCCTGTACAAGGCAACGCCGGATCAGGTGCGGCTGATTCTGGTTGACCCGAAGCGGCTCGAATTGGGCAATTACGAGGGCGTGCCGCATCTTTACACGCCGATCATCACCGAGCCGAAACTAGCGGCCAACGCGCTGCGCAACGCGGTTCGCGAAATGGAGCGGCGGCTGAAACTGCTCGCGGCCAAGGGCGTGCGCAACATCGACCAATACAATCGGCTGTTCGATTCGAACGGCACGCCGAGTTTGTTCGCCGAAGAGTCGGATGAGAAGCCGATTCCCTACATCGTGATCATCATCGACGAGTTGGCCGATTTGATGATGCTCGATTCGCACAACGTGGAAGAATCGATTACGCGGCTGGCGCAGATGGCGCGCGCCGTGGGCATACACCTTGTTCTGGCAACCCAGCGACCTAGCGTGGACGTGATTACGGGATTGATCAAGGCGAACTTTCCGGCTCGCGTGTCGTTCCGCGTGGCGACGAAAGTTGATTCGCGGACGATTCTTGATGCCAACGGGGCTGAGGCTCTGCTGGGCAAGGGCGACATGCTGTATCTGCCGTCGGGCTCGGCGCGGGTGCACCGGCTGCATGCTCCGTTTGTCACGGAGAAGGAAATCGCGGCCGTGGTTGAGTTCTGGAAGTCGCAGGGGTTGGCGGAATATCAGCAGCAGTTCCTGGAAGCGCCGAAAGGCGAGCGCGAGGCCGGAGCCGACGGCTCTGGCGGAGAGCCCAGCGAAGCAGGAGAGGCAGAGGACGATCCCATGTACGGCGACGCGGTGAAGCTGGTGGTGGAGTTCGGCAAGGCTTCCACTTCTCTGCTGCAGCGTCGTCTGCGCATCGGCTACGGCCGCGCCGCGCACTTGATCGATCTGATGGAGCAGGACGGTATCGTCGGGGCCGCCGATGGTCCTAAGCCGCGTGAAGTGCTCAAGCGGCCTGACTGGATTTCGGAAATCGAAGAGACCACGCGGTAGCGCCAGCCGTTGAATCCATGCTGCCGAAAGACATTCTTGCTCCGCTGGGAGGGGGCGACCGGCGGTCGATCGGCCGCGCCGATCAGGTTGCGGCCATGGTGTCAGGCGATCCGCGACTTTTTCCCAAGCTGATTGCTGGGCTATGGTCTGCCGATCAACTCGTCCGGATGCGGGCCGCGGACGCCGCCGAGAAGTTCACGCGCAAGCATCGCGAACTTCTGCTTCCCTACAAACGAGAACTGCTGGGGCTAATGGCCGAGAGCCAGGAACAGGAAATGCGCTGGCATCTTGCCGTGATGGTTCCGAGGCTCAACCTCACGGCCAAGGAACGGAAAGCCGCAATTTCTTCATTGAGCAGTTATCTGCAAGACCGCAGTTCCATTGTGAAGACGTTCGCTTTGCAGGGATTGGCCGACTTGGCGCAAGACGAACCGAGATTACGCTCCCAAGTCATCGAGATTCTGCGCGAGGCGACGCGGAACGGAACGGCAGCCATGAAAGCTCGCAGCCGTAAGCTGCTGACGAAGCTGGAACGCGTGTAGTGGGCGCGCAACCCCCGCCTTCCTCTAACACTTCAGACCTCACCCTACTTCGAGAAAGCGCTTTTTCTGTGGCGAAGCCAGTCCGGCAACCAGCTTTTGTAGCGCACCATCACCGAGGCGTGAATTGCCTTGGGCGTTTTTGGGTCGGACTTGTTGCTGAAGACCAGATAGTAAGTTCCTGCGCCCGGCGGAAGGTTGGCGCGCACAGCGCTCTCGGAGACGTCGCCACTGTCGTAGAGGGAATTGGTAGTGTTGCCGGTCCGCCACGCCCCAAAGTCCTCTTCAGTGAGAATGTACGCCTCGATGCCGTTGTCGTCGTCGCTGCTGGGATTCGTTCCTGCGTCTTTCCCGCTGCCGGCAGCGGAGCCCTCGGCGGTGGATTTGAACTGGCCAACTACGCTTGCGTTCACGGTCGCTTCGGGCAAGGAGAATTTGTAATAGCGAAAGGTGTGCGCGCCGACGGTGAACGTGGAGTCGATGATGGTCTGGTCCGGCTTGATGCCAAGGAGTTCCCGCACTTCCTGCGCGACCGGGTTGTCGCTGATCGAGACCCAGAGAACGCCTCCAACCAGGATTGCCAGCAGCACCCGAAGGGCTATGCGTCGTTTGCGGCGCGGGCGTGTGGCGGCGGTTGCTGACATGCTTACTTACTGGCTCTCCGCATTTCGATCAGGAACACGACATTGAGAAAGCAATTCCAGCCGATGTTAGCACAGGCTCGCAACTGGCGGGTGTATGCATGATCGCAAGCAGTCGTGCAGTTTGGCTTACGCATCGTTGAGCGGGAGATCCTTCGCTACGCCTGAAAAACGGCTACGCTCAGGATGACAGAATCGTCTAAAGGCAAACTGCACCACTCGCCTGATCGCCGCCGAGGGCGACCTTAATCTATCCGGCTTTCGCCGCGCTGCCGTCCAGGCCGAGTTTGTCGGCGATGGACTTCAGGGCTTCGATGCAGAAGGCGATGTGCTCGTCGAGATCCACGCCCAGAGCGGCGGCGCCCTGGATGATGTCGTCGCGGTTCACCTTACGGGCGAAGGCTTTGTCTTTCATTCTTTTGCGCACCGACTTGGCGTCGACTTGGGCGAGCGACTTGCCGGGCTTGATGAGCGCGACCGCGGTGATGAATCCTGCGAGCTCGTCGCAGGCGAACAGGGCCTTTTCCATGGGCGTGTCGCGGGTCACGCCGGTGTATTCGGCGTGCGACATCACGGCGCGGCTGATGACCTCGGGCCATCCGCGCTCTTTGAGGATTGCGTTGCCTTTGTAGGGGTGATCTTCGAGGCTGGGCCAGCGGTCGTAGTCGAAGTCGTGAATGAGGCCGACGATGCCCCACAGGATTTCGTCTTCGGGTGAGCCGTCGCCTAGCTTGCGGGAGCAGGCGCGCATGCAGGCTTCGACGGCCAGCGCGTGCTTGCGCAGGCTTTCGGATTGGGTGAACTCGGTTAAGAGTTCCCAGGCGGCTTCGCGGGTAATGGTTTCGTTCATCGTAGGTAAGAGCGTCTATCGTACATTCGATTTGTTGCGGGCGGCAAACGGCGAAGACGCTGAGTAGAGGATGCCGAAGCAGGTTATCCAGAGTATTAAGCCAAGCGAAACGCAGGCGACGACGTTGCGAATGGGCCCGCAAGGTATCAGAAGTGAAGCAAGCGCTGCGGTGACCATGGCGGCGCCAGTCCAGTAGTATTGCTGCGAGCGAAAGATTTTTCCGAGAGGAAAGTAGTGCAGGCCAATGATCAGGCCAAGAGCCTGTGGCATCAGGTCGAAACGGCTGAATCGCGCGAGAGCGGAGGCCGCGACGGCGATCAATGCCCATTCCAATCCCACATCGAGCCAATAAAACTTGCGAACGGCCTTCCAGTGGACCAGCTCGTCGGGGGAAGCGGGGAGATTGCGCGTGGCTCGAATACGGAGGATCGCCCAGGCGATCAATCCTACGGTCGGCAGGGCGAGGATCGAGAAGCGTAGCGGCGTTGGATTGCCGGAGAGCAGGACCGCCCAATACATGAAAGTGGAACCGGCGCAGGCGCGTATCAGTGCGCCGCGAGCGTTGACTCTCAGCTCAAACGCGCCGACATTGCGGGCGCTCGAAATTGCGCTTGTTGTCTGGCCCATGCGTTCTTCTCAATTGTTCCTGCGTGAGAGTAGCACGGAAAATGATGGCTTCCCCTGGGGCGCGCTTGGCCGATTGGTGGTGATGAGTGTAATTGGTGATGAGTGCAATTGATTCCATGACAATGTCGGCTCCCGCACCCGGGTTAGAGTTGGAGGTGGCAAAACCAACCAACTGGCTCGGGAGAAAGGAGCCGAACGATGATCATTATAGGAGTAGATTTCCATCCCGAGTTCCAACAAATCGCTTTGCTCAATACCACGACCGGAGAGGTCGAGGAGAAACGGCTCGCACATCCCGGCGAGGCGGAGAAGTTTTACCGTGCTTTGGCGAGTGCGAATGAAACCGTGCGCATCGGCATGGAGGCGAGTGGGCACGGACGCTGGTTCGAACGTCTGGTGGCCGAGTTGCAGTTTGAGTTGTGGATCGGCGACGCGGCGGTGATCCGTGCGAAGCGGGGGCGGAAGCAGAAGACGGATCGCCAGGATGCGCAGCACATTCTGCAGCTGATGCTGAAAGATGACTTTCCGAAGATCTGGGTGCCGAGCTGGGAGAACCGGGATCTGCGGCAACTGTTGTGGCACCGGCATCGCATGGTGCAGGCGCGCACGCGCGTCATGAATCAACTGCAGGCGGTGGCGTTGAACGAAGGTCTGCACTGCAAGAAGAAGTTGTGGCGCGAGCGTGGACGGCAGCAGTTGGAATCGTTCGCGCTGGCTCCGTGGGCAAGCCGACGACGGCATGATCTGCTGGAGTTACTAGATCGCCTGAGTCCGGCGATTGCGGAGCTGACGCAGGCCATCGAACGCGAAGTCGAGAACTACCCGGCGGCGCAGCGGCTGAGAACACACCCTGGAGTGGGCGTGCTAACGGCGCTAGCGTTTGTGCTGATACTTGGCGACACGGAACGCTTTCACTGCGGCAAGCAGGTGGCGAGTTATCTGGGACTGGTGCCACTGGAAGACTCCAGCGGGAATCGCCGGCGCTTGGGACACATCACCAAGCAGGGCAGTTCGATCGTGCGCTTCCTGCTGGTGGAGGCGGCGCAGGTCACGGTACGCAGCCTGCCGGAGTGGCGCAGCAAATATTTTCATCTGGTGCTGCGGCGCGGACGGAAGATCGCGAAAGTTGCGATGGCCCGCCGCCTGGCCGTGCAACTCTTCTGGATGATGCGCAAGGAATGGGACTACGAGCAGCTGAAAAAGTTCGGTTCGCACGCGGGACAGCCCGGAAATCGCCATGGTGTGCAGTCGAACATCGAGTAATTGATTGGGCGTCCCGCTCCTCTTTGAGAAGAGGAGTTCGAAGTAGTAATCATGATCGCAGTACGTGACCGAAGAGATGCATGGGTCGGACCGAAAGTCCGAACCTGAAAAAACGATTACGAGCGAGCCTGTGGTTGGTAAGGCCATTTCAACAAGAGCGAAATGGCGCTCTTCTCCGAGTGCACGGATAGGTATGCTCAAAAGTTGCTTGACACCGCCGACATTGTCAGAGA
>CAVWLI010000044.1:0-111501 GCA_963755795.1 uncultured Acidobacteriota bacterium
GCCTGACCGGCAAGAGTTCAGCCTGATGCTGGACGTCAATCAAATTGGCGTCGAACATTGGGTTGGAGGCAATCTGGAGTTTGCACGACTCTGGATTGAGTAAGACCCATACCCGCCGAGTGCGGGGTTTGCTGAGGCTTCAATCATTTGAAGCAGATCAGCGAGGACGATATTTGACAACTGAATAGATTGGGCAAATTACAAGGCGACGTAAATTTTTATGAGTGCCTGAATTTAGCCTGCTGGGGCGCGGAAACCACTAATAGGCGGTTTGGCGCGCGATGAGCAGGCAACTAGGCCCATAGAATTTAAGCGGCGTGTTCGGGAATTTGTTTTTAACTGAAGGCTGATAGCTGACAGCTGAAAGCTTCTCCTGAGTGTGCTGAGTAAATTTTGTGGTCAAGCTACTAAGGGCGCATGGTGGATGCCTTGGCAGAAGCAGGCGATGAAGGACGTGGCAAGCTGCGATAAGCCTCGGGGAGCCGCAAGCAGGCTTTGATCCGGGGATTTCCGAATGGGGAAACCCACACGGGTAAAACCCGTGTACGGCGTGATGAATCCATAGTCACGCACGAGCGAACCCTGGGAAGTGAACCATCTCAGTACCAGGAGGAAAAGAAAGAAACCTCGATTCCGAGAGTAGTGGCGAGCGAAATCGGAACAGCCTAAACCGGTAAGACCTTCGGGTTCTACCGGGGTTGTAGGGTCGACAACAGTAGAGTTACCAATCTGGTCGTTAACCGAAGCCCTCTGGAAAGAGGGGCCATAGAGTGTGATAGCCACGTAGGTGAAAACGAACCAGACTCGAAGTCGATACCTGAGTACCGCGGAGCACGAGAAACTTTGCGGGAAGCTACGGAGACCATTCCGTAAGGCTAAATACTAGCTTCTGACCGATAGTGAACCAGTACCGTGAGGGAAAGGCGAAAAGAACCCCAGCGAGGGGAGTGAAATAGTACCTGAAACCGTGTGCCTACAAACGGTGGGAGGACTATGCGGCGTAAGCCGAAAGTCTGACCGCGTGCCTATTGCATAATGAGCCGGCTAGTTATTCTTGTCAGCAAGGTTAAGCGAAAGCGAGCCGTAGCGAAAGCGAGTCCGAATAGGGCGATCCAGTTGGCAGGAATAGACGCGAAGCGGGATGATCTACCCTTGGCCAGGCTGAAAGTGGAGTAACATCCACTGGAGGGCCGAACGGGTGTTTGTTGAAAAAAGCTCCGATGAGCTGAGGGTAGGGGTGAAAGGCTAATCAAATTCCGTGATAGCTCGTTCTCTCCGAAATAGCTTTAGGGCTAGCCTCGGATGATTTGTCGTGGTGGTAGAGAACTGAATGGACTATGGGGCTTTCCAGCTTACAGAATCCAATCAAACTTCGAATGCCATAGAACAACCAATCCGGGAGTCAGACAGCGGGGGCTAAGCTTCGTTGTCGAGAGGAAAACAGTCCAGATCGCCTGCTAAGGTCCCAAAATACAAGCTAAGTGGGAAAGGAAGTCGGAACGCCCAGACAGCCAGGAGGTTGGCTTAGAAGCAGCCATCCTTTAAAGAAAGCGTAATAGCTCACTGGTCAAGCGGTCCGGTGCCGACAATTTAACGGGGCTTAAGCTTGTTACCGAAGCAGCGAATGCATGGTGTAACAGCCATGCGTGGTAGGAGAGCATTCCCAACAGTTTGAAGGTAGACCGAAAGGACTACTGGACGGTTGAGAAGAGACCCTGCCGGCATAAGTAGCGATAACGGAGGTGGGAACCCTCCGCGCCGAAAGTCTAAGGTTTCCTGAGAAAGGTTAATCCGCTCAGGGTCAGGCGGTCCCTAAGGCGAGGCCGAAAGGCGTAGCCGATGGACATCCGGTTAATATTCCGGACCTCCCTTGTTTTCGTTATACGATGGGGTGACGCAGTAGGATAAGCAGGCCGTTCTATGGCTATAACGGTCGATGCGTGTAAGGTGTTTTCCGTAGGTAAATCCGCGGGGAAGCTATCACTGAGACGCAAAGCAGTAACCCGTATGGGTGAAAGCTGCCGATTCCACACTGCCAAGAAAAACCTCTAAGGAGAAAGTAAGGGAACCGTACCTCAAACCGACACAGGTAGACGAGGAGAATATCCAAAGGCGCTCGTGAGAACAGTTGGTAAGGAACTTGGCAATATAACCCCGTAACTTCGGGAGAAGGGGTGCCTCATTAGGGTGCAAGCCCGAAGAGGCCGCAGCGAAATGCGCACTGCGACTGTTTAACAAAAACACAGGTCTCTGCAAAGTCGAAAACGACGTATAGGGGCTGACGCCTGCCCGGTGCTGGAAGGTTAAAGGGAGAGGTCAATCGCAAGATGAAGCTTCGAACTGAAGCCCCAGTGAACGGCGGCCGTAACTATAACGGTCCTAAGGTAGCGAAATTCCTTGTCGGGTAAGTTCCGACCTGCACGAATGGCGTAACGAAAGTGCGACTGTCTTGCCGACTGACACGGCGAACTTGTAGTGCCGGTGAAGATGCCGGTTGCCCGCAACTAGACGGAAAGACCCCGTGCACCTTTACTATACCTTTACCATGAACTATGGCCCTTGCTGCGCAGGATAGGTGGGAGGCTTTGATTCCAGGCTCTCGGGCTTGGAGGAGCCAACGGTGAGATACCACCCTGCGAGATCTGTGGTTCTAACTTACTCCCGTAATCCGGGAGAGGGACATGGTAAGGCGGGTAGTTTGACTGGGGCGGTCGCCTCCTAAACGGTAACGGAGGCGCGCGAAGCTACGCTCAGGCTGTTTGGAAATCAGCCGACGAGTGCAAAAGCATAAGCGTGGTTGACTGCGAGACCCACAAGTCGAGCAGGTACGAAAGTAGGCTTTAGTGATCCGGTGGTTCTGCATGGAAGGGCCATCGCTCAACGGATAAAAGGTACGCCGGGGATAACAGGCTGATCGGAGCCAAGAGTTCATATCGACGCTCCGGTTTGGCACCTCGATGTCGGCTCATCGCATCCTGGAGCTGTAGAAGGTTCCAAGGGTTAGGCTGTTCGCCTATTAAAGCGGTACGTGAGCTGGGTTCAGAACGTCGCGAGACAGTTCGGTCCCTATCTGTTGTGGGCGCAGGAGATTTGAGAGGACCTGTCCTTAGTACGAGAGGACCGGGATGGACGAACCTCTTGTGTTCGAGCTGTCACGCCAGTGGCACCGCTCGGTAGCGAAGTTCGGTTGTGATAACCGCTGAATGCATATAAGCGGGAAGCACTCCTCAAGATGAGATCTCCCAACCCGTAAGGGATAAGAAGGGCCCAGGTAGACTACCTGGTTGATAGGCTGGAGGTGGAAGCGCAGCAATGCGTGTAGCTTACCAGTACTAATCGCCCGTTCGGCTTGACCATAAAATTTACTCGGTGCAGAAAAACAGTTTTCAGTGCTCAGTTGGGTAGGGCGCGGATTCGTCCGTGCCTCAGTTAGAACCTGAACTGTAACTCAGCAAGTTGTTTGTAAGTCGTTAGAACCTGAATGACTGAGAAGCAATCACTGATGACTGTTGCGCCGATGAGCTTTTATAAAGCTAGCCGATGTAATGATGTGGCAGAAATCGGAAGTAAGCAAATAAGAAAGTAAGCCACACCCAATCTATTCAGTTGTGAGGTATCGATACCTCACGCTCTTTGAAAAGTTCTCAGCGTCAGCGCCAAGGGATGCGTGCAAAGTCACGATTTGTGCAAAGGCACGATTCGTGCAGGGCACGATTTTTGTGCGAAGGCACGATTTTGTGGAAGGGCACGGCTTTAGCCGTGCCGTAAAGATTCCCTTTTGATTGGGGCTTTAGCCCCTGAGGTCGCGCTGATCCGCTGAACCGAGATGGCGTTGAGATCCTTCGCTGAAAAGCGCTCAGGATTTCGGCAGCAGGCTCCCATTTGCCGCCTTCGGCGGCTGCATTCACGCCTGCTAAGCGCCTCGACTTGTCGGTAATCATACCGCGGGGGATCCACCCGTTCCCATCCCGAACACGGAAGTTAAGCCCCGCTGGGCCGATTGTACTGCACGCGAAAGTGTGTGGGAGAGTAGGTAGTTGCCGGCATTAATAAAGGCCGTTGAGAGAAATCTCGACGGCCTTTTCCTTTGTAGGCCACCTCACAATTCCGAAAAAAGCCTTCCTATGTCGAATATAACCGTCTCCGCGGCTGGGCTGCGGTGCTCGCTTTCGGAGTCGTAATCTGGGTCAGAGGGATCGCCCTCGCCGGCTTCCTGCTCGAGTCGCTCCGAACGAGCGCGAAGGCGATTGGCGACCGTACCAGCTTCCTTGCTGTGAGAATCTGGAAAATCGTTCAACCGCTCCAACGAGGAAGCGATGGAATCCATGCGCCTTGCTGAGGCCCGAAGTTGGTCGGGATCCGTGGTATACGGGTCGTCGGAGGCTTCATTGGTCGCGTTGTATATAACCGCAGCGATCTCCGCCTCGTATTTATCCGGAAATCGAACTTCGTGAAGAAAATCCGGAGCGCAACGACCTACAGCAGCAGCAAACGTCGTCAATTCATCGAACGCGTCATAGTTCAGCTCATTATCGTCTGCAATGCGGATGCTTTCTCTGAAGCGCGCATCAAGTGCGTCCCACGTGTGGTGCAGATTTGGCAAGCTCGGCACCGGCTCGGCGTGGCTGCGAGCCCTGGCGAATGCGTCGAGATCAGCAGCGCATAAGACACGGCTCTCCAGGTTCCACTTCTGCAGCACCGCCTTGCAGACCAGTGTCAGCGTTCGAGCCCACCGGGACGCCAGTTCCGCCGAACCGCTTTGAGAAGCCGCATTCGCAAGCGTTTCCAGAACCTCCCGATCGCCTACGTCGGCCGCGACCAGCGACAGGCACCGGTCCCGGAGAACATCCCAGCTCTCAGCCGATCTGATGAACGGCAGCCTGCGATTGCCATACTGGCCTCCTGTATCCGACACTGCGAGCTTCACTCCCTCGAGAGACGCACGACGCAAGAAGGTGTTCCTAAGATCAGCGTTTTGGATCAATTCATCTATCACCAAGTCCCGATAGCTGGGGTGAATCCAGTCGACCGACGTTCCACCCCATCCGGTGGCCCTCGCCTTCACAAACGCCTCAGTGAGATGTTCCATCACCGTTTCGAAAGGCATATGTTCCCTGTCGGGACAATACGCGTCATACAGACATCGGAGCTTTTCGACGTTGCCTTTGATCCGAAACAGACCGGAGCCTTCGACCTCCGGCACCTCAAGCAGCGCGACCAGAAACCACTTGTATGCGGGTGGAAGCTTCTCGAATGTGACGCGCATCTGCTTGGTCGGATTGCGAAGCGCTTCCTTTATTGCAAGGCCAACCTGCGCACTGGTGATCCTATCCGCGCAGATCTCTGAGACTATGGATGGGAGACCTTCATGAACGAATCTTCGTATCCTTTCCGGTGTAAATTCAGCGTCCTCGATAATTTCTCCTGCGTGCTTGCGGACTAGCGCCTTGGCTTCGCGTTCGAGGGATACGGATCTGGCATGGCGAAATAAAATAAGAGCACGTTCCTCGACGGAAAGCTCGCTGACGTCGACCAAGACCGCTCCGGGATCTGGAAATGACCTCGCCTTGCCTTGGGCGTCCATCTTTTCGCAAGCTCTTTCCAGAATATGTTTCCGACTCGTCCAGATGAGCCAGTGGCGCCCGTCGAGGCGGTGTAGTACCAAATCCAGGTCCGCTTCCCACCGTGAGGTGCGAGTCGGGTCGTATTCAGTACGTCCAAAAGCGTCGTCCGCAATGAACACCTGAGGCTGCCTGTTACTAATTGTCTGGAAAAATACATCAGGTGTGCGGCAAACAATCGTCTCCCACCCCTGGGCTGCCTGGGTGAGGCCGACCATCCAAGCGATCGCAGATTTCCCGACCTCCGGCGGCCCCTCCAGTACAGCGAAGTGGTGCTTGCGCAAAATCTTCCAGGCGCGCTCATACGAGGATGTAGGCGCGAAAACCGGAACCAATTCGTTAGCGAGTTGTAACGCGGTGTCGCTCCGCGCCCTGGATTCCCTATTCAACGCAAACCTAATCAACTCATCTAGGTCTCGAATACTGAGAAGTTGGGGAAAAGAGCGCGCGATTCCTGAACGTCTGTCGAGCACGTCACACACGTCATCTCCTCCCCAGATATGGATCGTGGCTGAGGGAATCGCCTCACTGAACATCGCCCGGAGTTTTTCTCGGTTCCTTGCCTCGATGAGGGAGTTGGTGATGAAGGTAAAACATGTAGGCTCTGCCCAGATGCGCCGCGCCCTCCGCTCTAGTATCCGGGTGATCTCCTTAGAGGCACTGGATACTAAAGCCGTTCCCGGCCTTGATCCCGCGGCATTCGCGCCTTCGATGAACTTGGTTTGGAAGAGGAAAGGCCCATTCATTGACACATTTGGGTCGGGAAAGCGAAGTGGCCCCGGTGCGTACGAGTCCCTACCCCAGTCTCCGCGATTCCCCCAAGACTCCACTCCAAGCCCCACCGCAGCCTTAAGAGCAGACTGCGCCAGCTTTTCAAACTGATATGCGCCTAGTACTATGACCACATGAATAGTAATACAGATAGATACTTGTCAACGAACAGGTCCGGGCGTATTGCTGGGGCATGGGAGACGGCAGGAAAGTTCAGCTGCGGTTGTCCAAGCCGGAGCAGCAGCAATTGGATGACTTGTTGAGCGGCGGTCTGCAGCCGGTACGGACCGTGCTGCGAGCCTTGGTGCTGCGACAACTGGCGGATGGGCAAGCGATTCGCAAGGTAGCCCGCAACGTGGGCTTGACCCCGAAGACGGTTTGGCTGACCAGCCAACGCTATCAGCAAGGCGGTCTGGAGGGAGCCTTGTATGAGCGGGCGCGACCGGGGAAAGAAGCGCGGTTGGATGCCCAACAGCGGCAGCGCATCGTGGCCCTGGTCTGCAGTCCGCCGCCCGAGGGCCGGGCGCGGTGGACGGTGCGCTTGCTGGCGGAGGAGGCGGTGAAGCGCAAGCTGGTGCCGGGAGTGGGACGAGAGACGGTCCGAATCTTGCTCGAAAGCCACGACCTGAAACCGTGGCGGGAAAAAAATGTGGTGCGTGGCCGAACTCGATGAGGAATATATTGCGCGCATGGAGGATGTGCTGGCCGTGTATGAAAAGCCGCTCTCGGTACGGGAACCGGTGGTGTGTATCGACGAGAAACCGGTGGTGCTACATCAGGAAGTTCGGCCTCCGGTAGCGCTGCAGCCGGGACGGGTGGCCCGTCGCGATGGTGAATATCGGCGTTGCGGAACGGCCAATGTGTTCTGCGGTGTCCAACCGAAAGCGGGGCGTCATTTTACCAAGGTGACCAACGACCGCTCGTCGCCCGAGTTTGCCGATTACCTGCTGGATGTGGCGGCCCGCTACCCCGAGGCCGATACCATCCATCTGGTGATGGACAATCTGAGTTCCCACACCCGCAAGGCGGTCGTCGAACGTTTTGGGGCAGAGGCAGGCGATTGGTTGTGGAATCGATTCACCGTGCACTACACCCCGAAGCACGGTAGCTGGTTGAACCAGGCGGAGATTGAGATCAGCCTACTCTCCCGGCAATGCTTGGGCCGACGCCGGATTGGGGATCGACCTTCTCTGCGGAAGGAAACGCGGGCGTGGAACCGCCGCATGAACCACGACCGAGTCCCAATCCAGTGGAGCTTTACTCGCACGCAGGCTCGCAAGAAGTTTGGCTACAAAATCACGCGGTCACGGTACTAGGTCGTCAAGACGATAGCGAAGCATGTATCTGCTGATCGTAGTCGCAAGAACCTAAGTTACTCAAGCGGAGGGGAACGCCGGGTGCCCCATCTTTCGCGTTCTTTGCGAAAGGTGGGATTCCACACTTTCCAACCTCTAGGGTTTTGACTTGTCTTCCGGCTTCTCGCGCCCCCCAATTACTCCGCAGGAGCGTGGGCCCTCGGCGCGGGCGCGCCGCGCAACAATCCTTTGGTGCTAAGGTCTTCGTCGAGGTCGGGCCAGTGAAGGCCGTAGCCGCCGCCGGCAATTTTCCAGTTCTTGCGCTGGGCGGGAGTCGCGTCGAGCAGGCGCGGATACCATACCAGCGGTACGGTGATAATGCGGCCGTCGCGCAGGGAGACGCTCAGGGCGTCGTCAGTAAACTCGACTCCCAGCACACGCTCATCAGCTGCCGATGCCGAAAAACTCATTCCACTCTCCAGGAACCGCGCTCGATGCTCGGTCATCAATAATTGTATCTTGCGCCGGGTGCCCCATCTTT
The DNA here is from genome assembly GCA_963755795.1 of uncultured Acidobacteriota bacterium. GTDB lineage: Bacteria > Acidobacteriota > Terriglobia > Terriglobales > Acidobacteriaceae > Sulfotelmatobacter. Next base: position 8,229 of record CAVWLI010000044.1, read on the forward strand.
CGCGTTTTTTGCGAAAGGTGGGATTCCACAACTCTCAACCTCGTGGGGCCCCAACTTTTCCACACCCTGCCCATGTTCATCCAACCTTGACTGAGATTTCTGAACGTCTCATACTGGCTACGGGACCAGGAAATCACCGCATCGAGCGCTAACTCCTTGCGGCTCAAGATTTTGACCCCTAAGTTCTTGCCAGTCCGGATTTTGCGGGGAATTTCCTGCTAACTCAATGACTGCAAAGATTCGAGGGGGGGAGGGGGATACCCTCTCTTTCCCGGAAGTTTCATTTTGGAACTGGGCGACCGCGATCGCGAAATTATGATTGCGATTTGGCTGATGCGATCGCAGGAGATGCCGACCTCTTCTTATAGGTAAGCGAAGATTCTGCGCAAGGCAAAGAACAGAGAGCAAAGAACGAACGAAGAACAGAGGGCAAAGCGCAGAGTGGAGCTTCTTATGAGTACTTCCATTTCCAGCTTGTATCTGGCCGCCGTATCTACAGCCAACCAGGCCGCAACCGCAGCGCCGGCCGCCAGGCCGCAGCCGTCCGCGAACGCCGGAGGCGACACCGTCCAACTAACCGAAGCGCAGCACGTCTACCAACTCTATAACCAGGGACAAAGAGTCTCGCAAATCGCCTCCAGCCTCAGCCTGACCGAGGCCGCCGTGAACAGCTATCTGAACCTAAGCGCCACCGGCCAAGCGCTAAAGGTTGTCGGCCGCCCTTTCGACGCGTGAGCGCGAACAGAAAGAAGTGCTCACCTTCGGCGCCGATCGCGTCTTGCAGCGTGAACATGTGTGGGGACGGGGGAGTTGCCTGCACAAACAAAGGCCACATTCAAAAATGAACGTGGCCTTTTCCGTTGCGTTCTACCGCGCTTTGAATTTCTGCTGCACCACTTACGCGGCGGCTTGCTGTTGATAGATCGGGACGAAGGATTCGGCTACGAAAGTTTCGTAACTGGTTGGGTTGGAGTTCTGGGCTGTGCGGGCATCAAGGGGATGCATGTATCCGGAGTTGAGTGCGCCGGTCATCTCTAGGAGCAACCGGGCAAATTGCTCAGACATGCCCATTTGAACCAGGACGCCGCGGAACTGATCGTCGGGCGCCTGCACATACTTGAGATCCGGCTTGCCGATCGCTTTGCCAATAATCGAGGCGACTTCGGTGTAGGTGAGATCGCGTTGTCCCAGCAGTTCGCGGGCATGCTTGCCGCGGACGGATGGATGCAAGAGCGCCTCGGCCGCCACTGTTCCTATGTCGCGAGTGGCGATCATAGGAATTTTCAGGTCAGCGCGGAGCGGTGTGGCGACGGCGCCCGTCTGCCGGATCGCGTTCGCCTGGGGAAGAGTATTTTCCATGAAATAAGCGGCGCGCAGGTGGAGCACATTCGCGCCGTTGATCTGGTTGAGTTTTTGTTCGAGGAGATGAAGGCCCAGGACGGGTCCGGTGCCGCTGGACTTGTCGGCTCCGATGCTGCTGAGCGCAACCACGTTCTTGATTCCCGCCTTTTGCACGGCATAGGCGATGGCGTCACTCACGCGCGTCGAATAACCGAGCGGGTCAGTCGTCGCAGGATTCGGTGGAATCATGACGTAGGCCGAATCGGCGCGGTCGAAGGCCTTCGCGAGGGCGCCAGCGTCCGTGACGTCGGCGATGAGTGCCTCAGCACCTTTGGCGGTGAGAGGCTGTAAATGTGCTGCGTTTCTCCCGACGACCCGCACCTTCTGGCCCTGGGCAAGAAGATTGTTCGCCACGACATGGCCGGTGTTGCCGCTTGCTCCTAATACAACATACATAAAGTTACCTCCATGGTTGGTTCGATGCAGAAGGCGGCGTTCCGGACTCGGGTGTTAAAACCGATGTGTTCCCGTCGTCGGCGGTTTATAGAAAAGTCAAAATCCCCACTCTAACGTCACAGAAAGCGCGACGTTAGAATGGGGCACCCGATTCGTTCATCGTTACTGTGCCGGGGTTACGGCGGGCATTGCGGTTGGGGCTTCGGCCGTGGTCTCGGGCGCCGATGGTTTCACTGTGTCGATCTTCACGGTGGCCAGGATTTGTTCCAGGCGGTTGAAGACTTTGTCGCGATCGACGTGCTTGACCACGCCGTCCTCGGAAGCGTCGGTGGTGAGGTTCAGGGCGAACTCGTAGCAGCTTCCATTCTGGTAGACGTGGAAGTATTTTGAGTCGCTCTGGCGCGTGCCTTCCCCGGAGACGGCCTCCGTGGCGCGGAGCTCGAGATCGCCAAGCATCAGCTTGGAGTTCGGCGCGGGATCGCTCGACAACTTGGTGGTACTCGTCTGCTCGGGAGTGGACGCGGGCGCGGACTGCGCTGGCGTCGACGCGGACTCGGTCGAAGTTACGGCCGGGCTCACCGATGAAGTTGTGGAATTTACGGACGACGTCGCGACTGAGTTGGATGCCTCGGTGGACGACGCGACTGCGGCGCTCTTGGGCTGCGGCACGGCGAACTCGGTGCATTGATCGGCGGTGAGCGATTTGTGGACGCTTACGTCGAAGAATGCAGACGAAAAGTCGGTGTTGGCGAATCCGGTCTCAGGCAATTCCACAGCGGCGAGCGCGACTCCGCCGGGCTCGACGAAATTCATCGCCATGGGATTCGAGGCCAGAAGATCGGCAGCGGCGTCGCCGGTTTCAATGGCGTAGCGGCGCGGATATTCGAAGGTCACGCCGTAGGTCTTGTCGGCGTAATTCACGGTTGCGGGTTTCTTGTGCACGACTTTCTTCGCAGCGGGCTTGGCCGCAGCTTGTAGAACGGGCGCCGGCATGGGCGTCATCGCGCTCGGCGTGGGCGGCGCGGGAATCTGGTTGTTGTAGTTACGGGCTTCGGCTTGTCTTTGTCACTGGAACAGCCGACGGTTACGGAGCAGACGATCAGCACGGCGGCGAAGATGAGCGCGCCGGTGTTCTTGCCCCAGGTCGTCGAGCCCGAGGTTATGGACCCCAGGCTACGGAATTGCGGGTTGCTGCGATGTTGCGAACTGCGTTGATGCGGGTCATTGTGGTTGCCTCCTGCCGACTCGCGGCAACTTGAGGAATGCACGGCGAGTGCCAAGGGAAGGCCCGTTGATTTGGCGGGAGTTAAGGTGAGCGTCGCTGAAAAGGCCCGTGGGGCGCGGGACACGGCGTGGGCGGGGAAACACGCGGACGCACAGGATCTCGGACAGTCGCGAGCTTACGGACTCTTCCTCGGACAAGAGGTCAGAATCCCCACGTCTCAAAGGCGAGACGTGGGGCACCCGCCCGAAGTTCAGCTAGTATCTCTTATCTATGACGGCCCAATTGAAAACGCTGTATCGGCCGGTGGGACAGGCTGAGATGGAGCTCATACGAGCGACTCAGTTTCGTGAATTTCCTCCGCGGTTGCCGGAGCAGCCGATTTTCTATCCGGTGCTGACGGAGGAATATGCGACGCAGATTGCGCGCGATTGGAATACGAAGGATGAGCGTTCGGGATTCGCGGGATATGTTTTGCGATTTCAGGTGCGAGCGGAGTTTCTCGCCAAGTACGATCCGCATGTCGTCGGAAGCGCGGGACATCGCGAATATTGGATTCCTGCAGATTCGTTGGCGGAATTGAATGCGAATATTGTTGGGGAAATTGAGATTTTGGCGGAGTTTTATGGGCGGTGAAGTAGAGTCAAAATCCCCACTCTAACGTCGCGAAAGCGCGACGTTAGAATGGGGCACCAAACTCAGATTGAGAATGGCTAGCGGGGAGGTGTCGTTTGAGATGGACTGGATTGGTTGTGCTGTTACTTGGGGCGTTGGCCTGGGGCCAAGCGGCTCCGGAGAAGATCATTATCGATACGGACATTGGCGACGACGTCGACGACGCGTTTGCACTGGCGCTGGCGGTGAAGAGTCCGGAGCTGGAGATTCTGGGCGTGACCACGACGTTTGGCGATACTGAGGCGCGGGCGAAGATTGTGGACCGGTTTCTGGGCGAAATAGGGCGTGCGGAGATTCCGGTGGTGGCGGGGAAGGCGGCGGCGACGAAGAATCCGATGTCACAGAGGAAGTATGGGGAGGCTGGGCATTTTGCGAAAGCATCGCACGGCGATGCGGTGGAATTCTTGCTGGAGCAGATTCGGAAGCATCCGGGGGAGATTACACTGGTCGCGATTGGTCCGCTGATGAATGTGGGAGCGGCCATCGATAAGGATGCGGCGACATTTCGAAAGTTGAAGCGGGTGGTGCTGATGGGGGGCTCGATCCGGCGCGGGTATGGGGATTTGGGCTACACGGCGCCGGTGCCGCCAATGCCGGAGTGGAATATTTTGAATGATGTGGCATCGGCGCAGAAATTGTTTGCGGCTGGTGTTCCGCTGTATGTGATGCCGCTGGATTCGACGCAGTTGAAAATGGATGAAGTGAAGCGGGCGTTTCTGTTCAGCCAGGGGACGGCGGTTACGGATCAGCTGACGGTGCTGTATCACCTGTGGGGACAGGAGACGCCGACCTTGTTTGATCCCATGACGGTTGCGTTTGTGTTGCGGCCGGAGTTGTGTCCGGTGCAGGGGATGCATATTCGCGTGGATGAAAAAGGGTTCACGCGCGAGGAGCCGGGAGCGGCGAATGCGCAGGTTTGTCTGGATTCGAATGCGGAGGATTTCTTTAAGTTTTATTTGAGGAGAGTGGCGGGGAATTAAGGACGGGCACCACAAGGTCAGGCTTCAGAAATCAGAAGTCAAAGTCCCAGCTGTCGTAGAGAACGCGACAAGGGTGGGGCACCCGCCTTAGGGAGAGATCATGCGCATTGACGACGGTGGACGACGAGGATTCTTGATGAGAGCGGGGCTGGTGGTTCCGGGGCTGGCGCTGGTGGGGGAAATCCCCACTTCTGCCGCAAAGGGCGCGGCAGAAATGGGGCACCCGGGGCCGAAGCACTGCTGCGGCGTTTTATGACGTTCGAGCGTTTGGAGCTGCGGGGGATGGCCAGACGATTGATACGCCTGCGGTCAACCGGGCGATCGTAGCGGCGGCCGCGGCGGGCGGGGGGACGGTTTATTTTCGGGCGGGAAATTATTTGTGTTACTCGATCCGGCTCAAGAGCAAGGTGGCCATTTATCTCGAGGCGGGTGCGACGATTGTTGCCGCGGATTCGTCTACTTCTGCAACCTCGGATTCGTCGCACGGCTACGATCTGGCGGAATCAAATGAACCATGGGAGGAGTATCAGGATTACGGGCACAATCACTGGCATAACAGCTTGATTTGGGGCGAAGGGCTGGAGGGCGTTTCGATTTGTGGACCGGGGCTGATCTGGGGCAGGGGGTTCAGCCGGGGGTGGGGAGCGGGGCCCAAGGCGGAGCAGCCTGGCGTCGGCGAACAAAGCGATTGCGCTTGAAGAATTGCCGCAACGTGCTGCTGCGGGATTTTTCGATTTTGCATGGCGGGCACTTTGGAATTCTCGCGACTGGGGTCGATAACCTTACTATCGACAATGTGAAGATCGACACGAATCGCGATGGCATGGACATCGATTGCTGCCGGAACGTGCGCGATCGCGAATTGCAGCGTGAATTCGCCGTGGGATGACGGCATCTGCCTGAAAAGTTCTTTTGCGCTAGGGTATGCGCGCGCCACGGAGATGGTCACGATCAGCAATTGCCTGGTGACGGGAAGCTATGAAGAAGGAGCGCTGCTGGATGCGACGTGGAAGCGATTTGGTGCAAGCGAAAAAGTATCGCGCACGGGGCGAATCAAGTTTGGGACTGAGTCGAATGGAGGATTCAAGAACATTGCGATCTCGAATTGTATTTTTGACGGGTGTAGCGGCCTGGCGATCGAGACGGTGGACGGAGCGGTGATTGAAGACGTGAGCGTAACGAATCTCACGATGCGCGATGTGATTGGAGCGCCGATTTTTCTGCGGCTGGGTGCGCGGATGCGAGGTCCGGCGGGCGCGGCGGTGGGCGTATTACGGCGGGTGATTTTGAGCAATATTACTTGTTTGTGCGCGAGTAATTCGTCCGGGGGATCGCGGATTGGCTCGATTTTGGCGGGGATTCCGGGGCATAAGATCGAGGATGTGAAGTTGACTGACATCATGATTGTTCACGTGGGCGGAGGGACGAAGGACGATGCGGAACGGCGACCGGCGGAGAATGAGAAAGAATATCCTGAGCCGAACATGTTTGGAACGACTCCGGCGCACGGATTTTTTATCCGGCACGCGCGAGGAGTGGAAATGAACGGGATCAAGGTCGAACATTCGACCCCCGAGGCGCGACCCGCGTTCGTGCTGGAGGATGTGGAGGGGGCGGAGTTCGGTAGGATCAAGGCGGCCGGGGATGCGGGGGTTCCGACGTTTGCGCTGAACAACGTGAAAGACTTCAGCGTGTTCCGCAGTAAGCCCATGCCGGACACCGAGCTGTCGACCGCAGAAAGAAGAGAAATATAGGCGTTGAACGAAGAAATGTTTGTCAGGTGCAGTCTACCTCAGCGGCTAAAGCCGGATTCATTTGTGGGGGCCAACGGCACGACTTGAAGTCGTGCCCTTCCCGTTCTTGCAAATTAGAATCCTCGAGGAAAAAGGGAACAATGAAAAATGCGAAGTGTTTGAGCGCGATCTTGCTTGCGACCACGCTCCTTTGGGTTCTTCCTTTCTATGGACAGGCGAAGCAGGATGTAGATTTGATCGTCCGCGGCGGGATTGTGGTGACGATGGATGGGGCACGGCAGATTCTTCGCGACGGGAGCATCGCGATCAAGGGCGACGCGATTGTGGCGGTGGGACCGCGGGCGGAGATTGAGAGTCGATACATGAGTGCGCAGGTGATCGATGGACGCGGAAAGCTGGTGTTGCCGGGATTCATCAACGGGCACACGCATGTTCCGATGACTTTGTTTCGCGGGCTGCATGATGACGTGACGCTACATGACTGGCTTTACAAATACATTTTTCCGGCGGAAGCGAAGAATGTGAATGAAGAGTTCGTACGCTGGGGCACGCGGCTGGCTGCGGCGGAGCAGATTCGGGCGGGCGTGACGACCTTCGCCGACATGTATTACTTCGAGGATGCGGTGGCCGAGGAGACGAAGGCGGCTGGCATGCGCGGGGTGCTGGGCGAGACGTTCATCGATTTTCCGGCTCCGGATAATAAAAGCGAAGCGGAAATGCTTGCGTATACTGAGAAGTTTCTGAAACGGTGGCAGGGGGATCCGCTGATCCACGCGGCTCCGGCGCCGCATTCGATTTACACCTGCTCGAAGAAAACGATTCAGGATGCGGCGGCGCTGGCGGCGAAATATCACGCGCCGCTGCTGATGCATGTTTCGGAGATGAAAAAGGAATGGGAGGACAGCGAGAAGGCGAACGGAATGTCCCCGGTGCAGTATTTGGAAAAGATTGGCGTGCTGGGGCCGGAACTGGTGGCGGCGCATTGCATTTTTGTGGACGAGGCCGACCGGAAACTCCTGGCGGAGCGGCACGTGGGGTGCGTGCATAATCCGTCGAGCAACATGATGATTGCGAGCGGAGTGGCTCCGGTGCCGGAGATGCGGGCCGCAGGGGTTGCGGTGGGGCTGGGGACGGATGGTCCGGCGGGAAGTAATAACGATCTGGATTTGATGGAGGAGATTGACCTGGCGGCGAAGCTGGCGAAGATTTCGAAGATGGATCCGCGGGCGCTGAATGCGAAGGACGTGGTGGAGATGGCGACGATTGATGGAGCGCGGGCGCTGCACATGGAGAAGGAGATTGGATCGCTGGAAGTGGGGAAAAAGGCGGATCTGATTCTCGTCAGCCTGGATGAGCCGAATGCGGTGCCGATGTATGACGTGTACGCGCAGATCGCGTATTCGCTGAAGGGCAGCGACGTGGAGACGGTGGTGATTGGCGGGCGAGTCGTCATGCGGGAGCGGAAGTTGCTGACGATCGATGAACCGGCAGTGCTGGAGAAGGCGCGGGAGTATGGGAAGTCGGTGAAGGCGTCGCTGGGGATGGAGTAGTGCTGCGTGGAATCAAAATCCCCACGTCTCGCAAAGAACGCGAGACATGGGGCACCCTGGTGCTTCTTTGTGTCCCTTATAATCAAAAGATTCTTTATGGCTGCGATTCTTGAGCGGATCGTTGCGGCTACGCGGGCGCGGGTGGCAGAGTCCAGGCGCGGGGCTGATTTGCGTGACCTGGAGCAAGCCGCGGAACGGCATGTTCCGCGCGGGTTTCGGCAGGCGCTCGTAGCGAAGAGTCGCGACGGCGTGGCGGTGATTGCGGAGTTGAAAAAGGCGTCGCCGTCGAAGGGGTTGATTCGGGCAGAGTTTCATCCGGGGGAGTTGGCGCGGGAATTGGAAGCTGCGGGGGCGGCGGCGCTTTCGGTTTTAACCGATGAGGAATTCTTTCAGGGGTCGCTTCGAAATTTGCGGGAAGCTTCGGCGGCGGGTGTGATTCCGTGTTTGCGGAAAGACTTCATCATCGACCAATTTCAGTTGCTGGAGGCGCGGGCGAATTCGGCCGATGCGGTGTTGCTGATTGTGGCGGCGCTGAATGCGGAGGAATTGAATTTGCTCGCGGCTGGGGCGCGCCGTCGCGGGTTGGATGTTTTGTGTGAAGTGCATGATGGCGAAGAGTTGCAGCGGGCGCTGGATGCGGGATGTGATTTGATTGGAGTGAACACGCGCGATCTGCGGACGTTTAAGGTGGATCTGGAGACGGCGTTTGCTTTGGCGGAGAAATTTCCTGCCGGAGTGGTGAAGGTGGCGGAGAGTGGGATTCATTCGGCGGAGGATGTGGCGCGGTTGCGGGCGGCGGGGTATGACGCGTTTCTGGTGGGGGAATCGCTGATGCGGGCGGTGTCGCCTGGAGAGGCGTTGCGAGGGTTGATGCGGGCGCCGAGCGGGGAGTATCGCGTACCGAGTGCGCAGTGACGTGATTCAGAGAATTCTTGTTCGGGCCAGTGGTAGTACAGGCGAGCACGGGGTCCTTCGACTGCGGTTTTGCTTCGCTGATCGCGAAGCAAAATCCTCGCTCAGGATGACAGGGTAATTTACTGGTGAGTGACAACTGATCCTCGGCAACTGCGTTATGACTTGGGTGAAGATTTGCGGGATGACGAATTTGGAGGACGCGCTCGTGGCGGTCGACGCGGGGGCGGATGCGGTGGGGTTCGTGTTTTATGAGAACAGTCCGCGGTGCGTGACGGTAGAGGCGGCGCGGGAGATCTGTTCCAAGTTGCCGGAGAGCGTGGAGAAGATCGGAGTCTTTGTGAACGAGTCATCTTCACGATTGTCGACAATTGCGGACGCTGTTGGGCTAACGGCGGTGCAACTTCACGGGGATGAGTATCGAGAGACCGGAGGTGCATTCGCTCGGAGTCAGGGTATTTCTTTGCATACCCGCGGAGCGGGCAACCGTGAGGGAAGAGAACACCCTTCCAGTCCGATCGGTCTGGGCCCTTCCAGATAATCTTAGGGCCATTATGTTGGATTCAGGGACAGCGGCGCAGCGGGGCGGGACAGGACGGATCTTTAATTGGCGAAATGCGAGATCCTGGGTATTTGCCGTGAAGCAGCGTTATCCCATTGTGATCGCGGGCGGTTTAAAGGCTGACAATGTTGCTCAGGCGATTGAGATCCTGAAGCCTTGGGGAGTGGATGTGGTTTCAGGGGTCGAGGCGCGGCCGGGGAAGAAGGATCCGGAGAAGGTGCGGGCGTTTGTGGGGGCGGTGCGGGATATGGATCGGAAAGGGGGTTAGGGATGGCTACGGTTCCGCGCACTACCGAAAGTCAAAGTCCCCACTTCTAAACCCGCGCAAAGGGCGCGACGTTTAGAAACGGAGCACCCTCGTGGTCGCTAATTCTCCTCGGGGCTCTTCTTCGCCCAATGGCTCTACCCGCGCGAATGAGCCGGGGCGGTTTGGGGTTTATGGCGGGCGGTATGTGCCGGAGACGTTGATGGCGGCGCTCGAGGAATTGGAGCGCGAGTATGAGCGGGCGAAACGCGACAAGAAATTTCAGGCGCGGCTCACGGAGTTGCTGACGACTTATGCGGGGCGGCCTACGCCTCTGTTTTTTGCGCGGCGGCTTACGCAGAAATTGGGCGGGGCGAAGATTTATTTGAAGCGCGAAGATCTGCTGCACACCGGGGCGCACAAGATTAATAACTGCCTGGGGCAGGGGCTGCTGGTGGAGCGGATGGGGAAGCATCGCGTGATCGCCGAGACTGGCGCGGGGCAGCATGGCGTGGCGACGGCGACTGTGTGCGCGCTGCTGGGATTCGAGTGCGTCGTCTACATGGGCACTGAGGACATGCGGCGGCAGGAGTTGAATGTGTTCCGCATGCGGCTGCTGGGGGCGGAGGTGCGCGGAGTGTCGTCGGGATCGTGCACCTTGAAGGATGCGATCAACGAGGCGATGCGCGATTGGGTCACGAATGTGCGGACTACGCATTATTTGCTGGGGAGCGTGCTGGGGGCGCATCCGTATCCGACGATGGTGCGGGATTTTCATCGCGTGATTGGGACGGGAGGCGCGGGCGCAGATTCTGAAGGCTGAGGGGAAGTTGCCGGCGGCGATTATTGCGTGCGTGGGTGGGGGATCGAATTCGATTGGGATTTTTTACGATTTTCTGAACGACAAGAAAGTCCGTCTGATTGGAGTGGAGGCTGGGGGGCGCGGCGAGAAGCTGGGCGATCATGCGGCGCGGTTTCGCGGAGGATCGCCGGGAGTGCTGCAGGGGACGTATTCTTACGTGCTGCAGGATTCGGGCGGGCAGATTGCGTTGACGCATTCGGTTTCGGCGGGGCTGGATTATCCGTCGATTGGGCCGGAGCACGCGGCTTTGCGGGATGCGGGGCGGGCGGAGTATGTGCCGGCTTCGGATGCGGAGGCGCTGGCGGCGACGACTCTGCTGGCGCGGACGGAGGGGATTATTCCGGCGCTGGAGTCGGCGCATGCGGTGGCCGAAGTGGTGAAGCGCGCGCCGCGCATGAAGAAATCGGAGATTGTGATTGTGAATATTTCCGGGCGCGGGGATAAGGATATTGGGATTATGCGGGAGAATCTGAAACTGGATTCGTGATTGGAATTCCTGCACGATTGCCGATTGCGCGTATTTGAAGGATCACTTCGACTGTGTTGCTCCGCATCGCGAAGCAACTTCGCTCAGGATGACAAATGCTCTGATATGCCTCTAACTTTTCACAAGAAGCCGGCGCTGGTGGTGTATGTGACTTGCGGGGATCCGGATCTCGCGACTACGCGGGAGATTGTGCTCGCGGCGATTGAGGCTGGCGCGGATGTGATTGAGTTGGGCGTGCCGTTCAGCGATCCGGTGGCGGATGGGCCGGTGATTCAGCGGGCGAGCGAGCGGGCGCTGAAGCATGGGACGTCGCTGGCGCAGGTGCTGACGCTGGCCGCGGAGGTGCGGCAGCATGCGCAGTCTACTGGGCTCATCGTCTTTTCTTATCTGAATCCGATTTTGCGGATGGGGATGGAGAAGTTTTGCAAGGTGGCGCGGGCGGCGGGCGTGGATGGCGCGCTGGTCACCGATTTACCGGTGGAAGAGGCGGGAGAATATTTGCAGGCGATGCGGGGGCATGATCTTGTCTCCGGTGTTTCTGGCGGCGCCGACGAGTCCGGATGAACGGTTGAAGCGGATTGCGGCGGCTTCGCGGGGATTTGTGTACGCGGTGTCGCGGACTGGAGTAACGGGAGCGCGGCAGCAACTGGCGGAGGATGCGCGGAAATTGGTGAAGCGGTTGCGGCGCGTGACCAAGTTGCCGGTCGCGCTGGGATTCGGGATTTCTACGGCGGAACAGTTTGCGGAAGTGGGTGAGTTTGCCGATGCGGTCGTCGTGGGCAGCGCGATTGTGGAGACGATCGAGCGGAATCGGGGGCGGGAGGCGGCGGCGGTGGGAGAGTTTGTGAGGAAGCTGTTAGCCGTTAGCTTTGAGTCGTCGGTCGCGGCGCGGTGAGAAGTTCTGGCACAACAGAAGTCAAAATCCCCACTCTAACGTCGCAGAAGACGCGCCGTTAGGATGGGGCACTCAGTGCCGCGGTCCACAAGGGCTTTCCATGGATATCGAAGATTGGCGTAAGAAAATTGATGAGCTCGACCGGCGGCTCGTGGAGTTGATCAGCGAGCGGGCTCGGGCTGCCGTGGAGATTGGGAAGCTGAAGCGCGATACTTCGTTGCCAATTTACGAGCCGGACCGGGAGCGGATTGTTTTCGCGAACGTGCAGGCGGCGAATCTGGGGCCGCTGCCGGGGCGCGATCTGGTGCGGATTTATGAGCGCATCATTGATGTGATGCGGAATGTGCAGAAGGAAGAGATTGTGACCAAGGCCGAGCCGGCCGAGGCGGAAACGGAACTGGATTCGGAAGTGAATGATTGAAAGCTTCTAGCCATTAGCTCCTAGCTATTTGCCGACCGAATTTCGACGAGTTGTTTCGGTGAATGCTCATGGTTGGGAACAGCAGGTTCCTCCCCTTCCCTTCGGGAAGAGTCGGAATAACAACCACGGTGGGCGGAGTCGAAGGCAAGAAGCTAGAAGCTAAGAGCTAGGAGCTGGGTTTTATGATTGTGGCGATGCAGGAAGGCGCGGATGAGCAGCTGATTCAGCAGGTGATTGAGCACCTGGTGAAGATTGGGTTTGAAGTGCACCGCTCGACCGGGGCGCGGATGACCGTGCTGGGGGCGGTCGGGTCGGGGATTGATTTCGATATCCGCAACCTGGAATTGCTGCCGGGGGTGCAGGAAGTCCATCGCATCAGTTCGCCGTACAAATTGGCGGGGAGGAGTTTTCGTCCGGAGGGGACGATCGTCAAGCTGGCGAACGGGATCGAGATTGGTGGGAATGAAATTGTGGTGATGGCGGGGCCATGCTCGGTGGAGACGCGGGAGCAGATCCTGACGACGGCCGAGGCGGTCGCGAAGGCGGGCGCGAAAGTGCTGCGGGGCGGGGCATTTAAGCCGAGGAGTTCTCCGTACTCGTTTCAGGGACATGGCGAGGACGCGCTGAAATTGTTGCGGGAGGCGGGTGAGAAATTCAACCTTCTCGTGATCAGCGAGGTGATGGAGATTTCGCAGATTCCGATGATGCTGCCTTACGTCGATATCCTGCAGGTAGGGGCGCGCAACATGCAGAACTTTAATTTGCTGCGCGAATTGGGCAAAGTGCGCAAGCCGGTGCTGCTGAAGCGCGGAATCGCGGCCACCCTGGAAGAGTTGCTGCTGTCGGCGGAATACATTATGGCGGGCGGGAATTACGAAGTGATTCTGTGCGAGCGCGGCATTCGGACGTTTGAGACGTACACGCGAAACACGATGGATATTTCTGCGATTCCGATCATTCACAAGCTGTCGCATCTGCCGATGACGGCGGATCCGTCGCACGGCACGGGGCGGCGCGACAAGGTGGCTCCGATGGCGCGGGCGTCGGTGGCGGCGGGTGCGGACGCGCTGCTGATTGAAGTGCATTGCGATCCGAACAAAGCGTGGTCGGACGGAGCGCAGTCGCTGTTTCCGGAGCAGTTCGCGAAGCTGATGGATGAGTTGAGGATGATTGCGCCGGCGGTGGGAAGAGAAGATTGGGTAGATTCGGGAAATTTGGTAATTGAGTAACTGAGAGTCGCTGCGTGTTTTGTTTTCAAATTACCCAATTACCAAATTACCCAATTACTCAATTCTTTTTATGTCGATTCGGCAAATCACGATTATTGGGACCGGGCTGATTGGCGGGTCGCTGGGGCTTGCGCTGCGCAAGAAGAAATTTGCCGGACGGATTGTGGGATGCGATCGCGAGGGAACGCTGGAACGGGCCCGGGCGCGGGGCGCGATCGATGATGGGACCGCGAATCCAGGGGACGCCGTGCGGGGGAGCCAGGTAGTGGTGCTGGCGACTCCGGTGCTGGCGATTGTGGATCTGATCGAACGCCTCGGGCCGGTGCTTCCCGCGAAAACTTTGCTGACTGACGTGGGGAGCACGAAGACTGCGGTGGTCGAGCAGGCGGTGAAAGTGTTTGGGAAAAGTGCGGGGAAGCGGTTTCTGGCGGGGCATCCGATGGCGGGGAAAGAGATGAGCGGGGTCGATTACGCGGATGCGGATTTGTTTCATAGGGCGGTGTGGTTTTTGTCTCCGCTGCCGGGGCAGGATTTGTCGGGGTTGAACTTGAATGAAGGGTTGTTCGCCGAGTTTGCGGGATGGATCGATGCGATCGGGGCGCGCATTGCGATGCTGCCTGCGGAGGAGCATGACCGGTTGTGCGCGTGGATCAGCCATGTTCCGCAGATGATTTCGACGGCTCTGGCGGCGGCGTTGGTGGAGGAGTTTGGCGATGAGGCTCCGCTGCTGGCGGCCGGTGGACGGGCGCTGCAGGAGATGACGCGGATTTCGGCGAGTCCCTATTCGATGTGGCGGGATATTGCGATCAGCAACAGGACGAATCTGGAAAAAGCGTTGTGGAAAGTGGAGCAGCGGTTGGCGCATATCCGGGAGAATCTGGCGACGCGGCAACTGTCTGCGGAGTTTGAGCAGGCGCATGCGCTGCGGAAGAGAGCTCCAAAGAAGAAGGCAGAAAATCCCCATTCTAATCTCACCAAGGGACGGCGAGATTAGAATGGGGCACCCGATTTCATTCGGTACTCAGCATTTCATTCAGTACTCAGCGAGTGATTTAGAATTCTCACGCTATGAATAAAGTTGTGGCCAATGCGGATGAGGCCATCCGCGACGTGTTTGATGGCGCGACGATTATGATCGGCGGGTTCGGGCTGTGCGGGATGCCGGAAAACCTTATTCGCGCGTTGGCTCGCAAAGGGACGAAGAATCTGCGGACCATCAGCAACAATGTTGGCATCGACGGCGTGGGGAACGGGCTATTGCTGGCGGCGGGACAGATCGTGCATCACATTGGAACGTATGTGGGCGAGAACCGGTTGCTGGAAGAGATGGTGTTGAAGGGGACGATCCGGCTCGAACTGGTGCCGCAGGGGACGTTTTCTGAGCGGATTCGCGCGGGGGGCGCGGGGATTCCGGCGTTTTATACGCCGACCGGCGTGGGGACGATTGTTGCCGAGGGCAAAGAGACGCGGGAGTTCGATGGGCGTACTTATGTGATGGAGCGCGGACTGACGGCTGACTTTGCGTTTGTGAAGGCGTGGAAGGGCGATCGCGAAGGAAATTTGATATATCGAAAAACAGCCCGGAATTTTAATCCCATGATGGCGACGGCGGCTCGCGTGACGATTGCCGAGGTGGAGCATCTCGTGGAAGTCGGGGAGTTGGATGGGGATGCGGTGCATACGCCGTCGATTTATGTGAAACGGATTTTTCAGGGGGAGTCGTATGAGCGGCGGATTGAGCGGAGGACGGTGCGGAAGGTGGTTTGAATTAGATGAAGACATTGAAAGATTCATTCAGTATCGACATAGTCCTTCGCCACCCAACGCATAGTCCTGAGAGCATCTCAAAGACACTCTCGTTAAAGCCCCAAGCCTCTTGGCCAGTAGGCGAAAATCTCGGTAAGACTCTTGCGAAGTGGAGCTTTTTCTATGGGCGTCTACTGGATGGTACGGAGTCCTCTGACTACGAACATGCCCTGAAAAGCATCTCTCGTTTTCTCCGAAAAAACGCTGCTTTTTTGGCGGACTTTACCGGCGGGAACGGAGAAGTGGAGCTCATTTTGAATCATAAGGTGAACCCACAGGAGAAAGAAGGCGACGAGTGTTTCGAGTTGCACCTTACTCCAGCGTTTCTCCGGGACTTGTCCGGTCGAGAAATCGGTCTGAGAGTGCAAGGGTGGCAAGGAAGTGTTAGAAGGAACGCGTCAAAGAGGACAACCGAATCGGTAAGGAAGCGATAAATTCTAAGCATACTTGGCAGCGTAGGGATCCTTCGACTGCGGTTTTGCTCCGGCTCGCCGGAGCAAAATCCTCGCTCAGGATGACAAGTTCGTGGGGGCTATCTTTTTGGATATGAATAAGCCGGGGAAGGATGTCGACAAGCGGGAGCGGATTGTGAAGCGGATTGCGCGGGAGTTGCGCGATGGATTTTATGTGAACCTCGGGATTGGCATGCCTACGCTCATCGCGAATCACGTGCCTGCGGGGATGGAAGTTACGCTGCAGTCGGAGAATGGGATGCTGGGGATTGGGCCGTATCCGGTGGAAGGGACGGAGGATCCCGACCTGATTAATGCGGGCAAGGAAACGGTGAGCGAGATGCCGGGGACTTCTTATTTTTCGAGCGCGGATTCGTTTGCCATGATTCGTGGCGGGCATATTGATTTAAGTGTGCTGGGAGCGATGGAAGTGGACGAGACAGGGAGCTTGGCGAACTGGATGATCCCGGGAAAAATGGTGAAGGGGATGGGCGGGGCGATGGACCTGGTGGCGGGCGCGCGGCGCGTGGTGGTGGCGATGGAGCATACGACGCGCGAAGGGGTGCCGAAGATTTTGAAGAAGTGCACGTTGCCACTGACCGGAGTGCGGGTGGTCGATACGATTGCGACGGAGATGGCGTACATTCGTGTGACTAAGGATGGGCTGGTGCTGGAGGAAATCGCTCCGGGGTTGACGGCGGAGGATGTGCAGCGGGCGACTGAGGCGCGGCTGATTGTGAGTCCGGAGTTGAAGGTGATGGAGAGTTAGGAGCGAAAGCCCCTCAAGGTTTTGGTGTCGGATGTGTAGACTGAAGCTCCGTCGCATTCATGTAAATCGGCGTCATTTCCCCGACCGTATGCGCCCTGTGCAAGATACCGGAAACGATCACCTTGTGTCCCTTCATCGCCTTAGCCTTGAGCTCAAGCCCGCCGTCTGTGGGCGGATCCGGGAAGAATAACCTCAATCGCTTTGTCGCCTGGCAGTCAATGTCGGCCCATTTGGGCTTCTCAGGTGTGCACGGAACATTGATGGGATTTGGCAGCTCAAGCACCCAGTAAGTTATCGGTGCGTCCCTCTTCTTATCCTCTCCGTATCCAGGAGGACCGTAGCCGTGAATCTCTCTAATCTCGCCAGTCAAGGCTACTTCTCGATCCGGCGGTGAGACGATGGCCTGCCCGCCTGCTCTGAACGTCGCACAGAACAGAAAAGCAAGCAGAAGATTTGATTTTGTCATGTCCAGTCCTACCTTACGCGGCGGCGATGCGGCGGATCAGGTCCTCTTGTTCCTGTTTGCTTTCGGCGCCGATGGTGAAGGCGTCGAGCAGGTTCAGCGATAACGCATATTTTATTGCTTCGTCTTGGCGGTTTCGCAGCTTGCCTTGGCCTAGAATTTTCATGCCTACGACCGCTTTTCCGGCGGTCTTCATTTCTTTTAGAACTCCAACGACCGTCGCGGGATCGGCGTCCATGTAGGCGCCGACCGGGTTGATGCGAGCCAAGTCGATTTCGACCCAGGGGGATTTGGCGGCGGCGCGCAGGGCTTCGATGGAGTGGCAGGAACAGCCGTGGGTGCGGATGATTCCTTTTTGTTTGGCTTCGGAGAGTGCGTCCATGGCGCCGCGGAAGCGGTCGGTCCAGTCGGCCTCGGTGACGCAGTGCATCAGGCAGACGTCGAGATATTCGGTGCCGAGTTCGCGGCGGAAGCGGTCGAGATCGGCACGCATGCCGGCGGCGTCGCGCGCCCAGGATTTCGTGAGCACAGTGACTTTGTCGCGCTGCACGTGCTTGAGGGCTTCGGCTACGTGGGGATGGCTTCCGTAGGAGTCGGCGGCGTCGAAGAAACGCAGGCCGTGGTCGTAGCCGTTGAGCAGGAGATCGGAGAGGCCTTTCACGCCGAGCGCTGTCTGATGGGAGTGATGCTCGGAGCCAACAGTGCCGGTGCCCATGGCGAGGCGGCTGGTTTTGATGCCGGTGCTGCCTAAGGTGACGGTGTCGGAGGCGGAGAATTTTGTGGCGAGTGTCTGCTCGGCGAGGGCGTTGAGGATGGATTTGCAGCTGAGCCATGCGGCTCCTAGACCGGAGGCGGAGCGAACGAGGAATTCGCGGCGACGCATGCGGGGACCCTCCTAAAACTCTTTTGAGGCTACATCAGAACTGGCACGCTAAGGAAGGACCTTGATACGGGCGCCGGGGCTAAAGCCCCTTCTCATTCTTGATTGCTTAACGCGGCCCTAAAGGGCCGCTCTTCCACAAGAGTCACTCTTCGACAAGATCACTCCACACCCAGCTTTCATATTCTTCGTCACGCACGGAATGACAACGGCATCAGATGCGGAACGGGGCCGCTAGCAGGCGGAACGGGAGGGTGATCGCCAGGAAGACGAGTTCCAGCACGCCGTGGACGGCGACACCGACGATGCGGAACGGGAGCAAGAGCAGCCACACGAAGGGATAGGCAACCAGCGCCAGAAGCGCGAGGGGCCAGCAGACAACGAAGAGAATGCACCAGAGCAGGAAAGTGAACATGGGGAGACCTCTCTCTCTCTGGATAATTGTACGGCGGGGGTGGGAGAAAAGTTCCGTCGTTGGGTCGAATTTTGATGCGAGCTGTCATCCCGACCCTCATTCGAGAGGCCGCCAGAATTTTCACTCGAATTGTTTGCGGAAGTTGGCGAGTTGCTGCTGGACTTCGGAGAGTTCGGCTCGCAGGTGGGCAACTTCTTCTTCTAACTGAGAGAGACGGTCGGCAGCGGTGTGACTCTCGGGGTTGGCGGGCAAGAGTGTCCGCCCCACATCCACCCGCTCCACGTCAAGCGCCGGCGGTTCGCCGGAGAACAGGTGCGTGTAGCGGGATTCTTTGGTGCCGGGCTGGCGGGGGAGGATTGCGGCCAGGGGCGGCTCGCGCTGGGCCAGGCGGTCGAGGGTGGAGACGACGTCGTCGAGGGCTTCGAAGTGGTACATGCGGTCGGTGCGGCTGCGGAGTTCGCCGGGAGTTTGCGGTCCGCGGAGCAGGAGCACGCAGACGATGGCGATTTCGCGGCGATCGAAGTTGAAGACTTCCTGCAGGCGGTGTTCGAATTTGGTGACGCGGCTGTCGGCGCCGCTGGCGGGACCGGCTAGGCGTTTTTCTTGCAAGCGTGGCGAGGGCGTCGCGGACGGCGGACTCGTCGAGGGTCATGACCGGGTCGCGATTGTTTTTCTGGTTGCAGGCGTTGACCAGGGCGTTGAGCGAGAGCGGGTAGTAGTCGGGCGTGGTGATGTCTTTCTCGATCAGGGAGCCGAGGACGCGGGTTTCGACTTCGGTGAGGATCATGAACTTGTCCGGAGTTGTGATTTTAATCGAAGCTTCGAGATTGGGATCGGAAGTAAGAACTTAACCATAGAGGACACTGAGGCATCTTAGTCAGAATCCCCACTTCTCGGGCAAAAGGCGCGCGAGAAATGGGGCACCCTTGGACGCAGGCCAGGCAGCAGGTTCCTCACCGAGCCCTCTGCTCGGTTCGGAATGACAAGGGGTGGTAAGCATCTCTAGAACAGTGCCGTCGGACGGCGCTTCCAGGGCTTGCCTTGTTCCTGCGCTATTTTCTCCATGTCTCCGACGTAGGCTCCGGCTTGGGTAAGGACGTGGTGCAGGTCGTTGCCGATGCTGATGAAGGTGAATCCCTTTTTCAGGAATTCGCCTACGCGGCTCGTGCCGAAGAGGAATAGGCCGAGGATCACGTTATTCTTTCGGGCGTTATCGATCAACTTTTTCGTGGCGGCGTCGAGTTCGGGCGAAGTGTACATGTGGGGGAACTCGTATTTGTTGTAGAGGCCCATCGACATGCAGAGATCGTTCTGGCCGAGGAAAAGGATGTCAACGCCGGGGACGGCGGCGATTTCGGCGATGTTCTCGATGCAGGAGGCGGTTTCGACTTGCAGCGCGACGATGCCTTCGTTGTTCCAGGTTCCGGCGTAGCCGAGGAGTCCGGCTTTGTTCATGCTGCGTTGCGGAAAATAAACCGAGCGCGTGCCGACGGTGGGATACTTCATGCAACTGACTGGCAACCCGCGCCTCTTCGGCGGTGTTGATGTAGGGGACGAGAACGCCGTCGGCGCCCATGTCGAGAGATTGCTGGATGCCGGGGCGGTCGTCGTATCCGCCGACGCGGACGAGAGATTTCGCTCCGCCGTTGGTGATGCCGCTTAGCATGGCGGAAAGTTTTTCGTAGCCCATGGGGCCGTGCTGGGAGTCGACCAGGAGCCAGTCGTATCCGCTGAACGCGAGTTGCTCGGCGACGGTGGGGCTGTGGGCGTTGAGGAACAGGCCCATCTTTGGCTGTCCGGCGCGGAGTTGCTTTTTGAATTCTGATCCGCTGAGTGCGGGGTCGGGCATGAAAATCCTCCTGGGAGTCGAATTGATGAGTGTACCGTATGGGGCGAGCGGGGCGGAGAATGGGGGGTGAATTTTCCGGGCGTGACCCGGGGACAGGCCGAACAGCGGATTCCTTCCTTGCCGACGTATTCGCTCCGGCCGTAGTCGGAATGACAAGGCGTGGAATTCGCGGCTATAGTGTGTCTGACTAGGAGATCAGGATGCGACTGCTTTTGAATTGGGTGTTGAGCGCGATTGCGGTGTGGCTAGTGGCTCAGCTGGGGATCGGCATTTCAGTGCGGGGTGCAGTATCGGCGCTGATTGCGGCGCTGGTCATAGGGTTCATCAACGCGACGCTTGGGGCGCTGCTCAAGATTATTACTTTTCCTTTGACGCTGGTGACCCTCGGGCTGTTCTGGTTCGTGATCAATGCGCTGATGCTGGAGCTGGCGTCGGCGCTCTGGTCGCCGGGGTTTCAGGTGCGCGGTTTTCTGGCGGCGTTCGTCGGCGCGATTGTGCTGAGCCTGGTGAACGTGGTGCTGAAGGCGATTGTGATGCCGAGCAAGGATCAGCGGTAGGGGGAGCTTCGTCAGGTCTGATATGGCGACCTAACAGCAGGTTCCTCCACTGCGCCGTCGCTGGCGCTCCGGCTCTGGTCGGAATGACAAAATTGTGGGAGGGACGACAGCAGTATTCTACTTTTTCTTCTGCGGTTTGATTGCCTGCCAGTCTTCTTCTGTAAGAACCCTTCCCAGATTGCTGAATTCTCCGGCGCCTTGCAGGAATTCGCCGCCGTCCATGCGGATGACTTCGCCGTTGATGTAGGCGGAGCCGTCGCTCACCAGGAACGCCGCCAGGTTGGCGAGTTCTTCGACCGTGCCGAAGCGGTGGAGCGGGTTGCGATCGAGGGCAAGGGTTTCGAGTTCGGGAAGCGGCAGCACGCGGGAGAATGCGCCTTGCGTAGGGATGGGGCCGGGAGCGATGGCGTTCATGCGAATGCCGCGGTTGCCCCATTCGACGGCGAGGCTGCGGGTGAGGGCTTCGACTCCGGCTTTGGAGACGGCGGAGGGGACGACGTAGGCGGAGCCTACCGGCGCGTAGGTGGCGGAGATGCTGAGGACGGTGCCCGGATGTTCGTCGGCGAGCCAGCGGCGTCCGCAGGCCAGGGTGCAGTTGAGGGTGCCCATCAGAACGATGCCGATGACGGAGTTCCACGCGCCAGGAGAAAGTTCTTCGGTGCGGGCGATGAAGTTTCCGGCGGCGTTGTTGACCAGGATGTCGAGGGGAGCTTCGCTCCAGATGGAATCGATCATGGCTTCGACCGCTTCGAGGTTGCGGACGTCGCAGGGGATGGCGTGGATTGTTCCCTGGGTCTTTTGGGAGAGTTCGGCGGCGGTTTGCTCGAGGACTTCTTCGCGGCGGCCGCAGATGTGGACCGTGGCTCCGAGTTCGAGGAAGCGTTGGGCCATGCCTTTGCCGAGGCCGGTGCCTCCGCCGGTGATGAGGATGCGCTTGGATTTTAGAAGGTCGGTATTGAACATGGAAAATGGAGTAATTGGGGAATTTGGTAATTGAGTAATTGAAAACCACTCAGTCCGCTAGATCGTTCAATTACTCAATTACCAAATTACACAATTACTCAATCGCACGCGACCCGGAAGCCGTAGTCGGCGTATTGGAAGTCTGGCGGGATGCTGGAGCGGGCGGAGCAGCGGGCGACTTTGATGTGGTGGCGCCAGGAGCCGCCGCGGGAGGATTTGCGCAGCGGCTTCATCGGACTTTGTTCCGGGCCGCGTGGGTTGCGGTCGGGAGAAGCGGCGTAGTAGTTCGGATCGTACCAGTCGCTGCACCACTCGTGGACGTTGTCGCAAATGTCGTAGAGGCCGAAAGCGTTGGGGGCGTAGCGGGCGACGGGGTCGGGGCCAGTTTGCCAACGTGTGGCGTAGTCGGGGAGGGATTGCGGGGGATCGTCGCCCCAGGGAAATTGTTTTTGATCCAGGCCGCCGCGGGCGGCGAGTTCCCATTCGGCTTCGGTGGGCAGGCGGTAGGCTCGTGCGGTTTGCGAACTCAGCCATTCGCAGTAGCGGGCGGCCGCGTGCCATGAGACTGCGGTTACCGGTTGCTGCGGATGGTTGAAATTTGGATCTTGCCAAAATGGTGGCGGAGCCGCGCCGGTCGCCGCTGAGAAATCGCGCGTATTCGGCGTTGGTGACTTGCGTGGCGGCGAGTAGGAAGGCATCGATCGAGACGCGATGGATGGGACGTTCGCAGTCCTGGCCGGAGTTGGAGCCCATGAGGAACCAGCCTTCGGGGATTGAGACCAGGGTTGGTTCCAGCGCGAGGGCAGGAATTCCGGACTGCAGTGGTGTGAGCGCCATCGAGGTTGCCGAGCATTTTCTCCCGGGGTAGAGTTTATCAGCGCAGATATTTGGAGGGTTGCGATGGCGGAGAAGAAGTTGCGGTTTCAGGCGAAGATCCTGGGCAGAGAGGCGGGAGTGGTGGCAGCGATTATGCCGCCGGTGGATGTGATCGAGTACTTTGGAACGCGGGCGCGGGTGCCGATCCGCGGGACGATTAACGGATTTGCGTTTCGCTCGTCGCTGATGCCGTGCGGCGGGGCGCGCATGATGCCGGTGAACCAGACTTTGTGCCGCAGTGCGGGCGTGGCGCCCGGGAGACGTCGTCGACGTGGTGATGGAGCGCGACGAGGAAGAACGTATGGTGGAGGCTCCGCCGGAACTTCAGCGAGAATTGGCGAAGAGCAAGACAGCGCGGGCGCGATGGGATGAGCTGGCGTTTACGCATAAGAAAGAGATGGCGAATTCGATTTCGGGGGCGAAGCAGGAAGAGACGAAGAAGCGGCGGCTGGCGAAGGTGATGCAGGTTTTGAAGACTGGGGCGAAGTGGACGGGGTAGAAGATTCACGCGAGCCGATTTGCCGAATAGGAGAAACAAAGTCAAAGTCCCCTAGCCGCAAAAAGCGCGACTAGCTCGGGGCACCCTCAGCGTTTCTGGCGCAGGCGCTCCACAATTTCCGCGATGTCGTTTTCCTGGAAGAGGCGGATGGCGGCGATGCCGGCGGCTCCGGCGGCCAGGCAGGAACGAGCGTTTTCTAAAGTGATTCCGCCAAGGGCCAGAACTGGGACGTTCTCTTGGCAGGCTTGGCGGAGCACGGTGAGGCCTGCGGGCTGCGCACCTGGGATGTCCTTCTTTTCGAAGACCGGGGCGAAGACGGCGAAGGTTGCTGCTTGGGTGGCGGCTGCGATTACTTCTGCTGGGGAGTGACAGGAGACTGCGATCAGCGGATCTTGTGGTGAGAGTTGGCGGGCAGGAGTGCCAGCCCCACACGAATCGCCTGCCCCACACTTTTTCCACATTGCTCTGACTTCTTGTGGGGTGATGTCGTCGGAGCGGAGGTGGACGCCGTCGGCTTCGACTGCCAGGGCGACGTCGGTGCGGGAGTTGATGAGAAGAGCAGTTCTCAGCTCTTGGTCCTTAGTTCTCAGAGAGGATTCGCGGATGATGTTCACGGCTTCGCGGGCTAGCGATTCCGAGCTCGCGCGTCAGGAGATCTTTTTCGCGGAGCTGGATGTAGTCGACGCCGGCGCGGGCGGCTTCGGAGATTTTTTCGAGGAGGCGGCGACGGCGGGTGGGTTCGTCTCCGGGGAAGGCGGTGCGGTCGGTGATGTAGTAGAGGAGGCAGCTTTCAGACATCAGCTCTCAGCTATCAGCGATATGGGCCGAACCGGGGCTAAAGCCCCAATCATTCTATGAACTTCTTTCGCGGCGCTGAAGCGCCGCTCTTCCACGGTGGTTTTCCACACGTTGCACATTGGCACATGTCAGGGCCTGGTCTTCGCGATCTCCGGCAGGACCTCGCCTTCTTTTTTGGGCGTGCCGCCCAGGTGGTATTTGGTGAGGCCGTCGCGCAGGTACTCGAAAGCGTCTTCGGGGGTGTCGACGATCTTGAACTGGTTGACGTCTTCGGGAGAAATAGTGCCGGCGTCGACGAAGGCCTGGAAGTTGAGGATGCGGTTCCAGTATTCGCTGCCGTAGATGACGACCAGGATTTTTTTGGCCAGCTTGTCGGTTTGGGCGAGGGTGAGGATTTCGAACAGTTCGTCCATGGTGCCGAACCCGCCGGGGAAAATGACCAGGCCCTTGGCCAGATAGGCGAACCAGAATTTGCGCATGAAGAAATAGTGGAACTGAAAGTTCAGCGCTGGAGTGACGTACTGGTTCGGGCTCTGCTCGAAGGGGAGCTGGATGTTGAGTCCAATGGTTTTTCCTCCGGCTTCGTGAGCGCCGAGGTTGGCGGCTTCCATGATGCCGGGGCCTCCGCCGGTGGTGACGACGAAACGGCGGCGGCGGGCGGGAATCTGGATGGACCACTTGGTCAGCATGAAGGCGAGGCGGCGCGCATCTTCGTAGTAGCGGGCCATGTCGACCCCGGCCTGGGCGCGCTTCAGATCCTTTTCCAGTTGGGCGACGGGCTTGGCGGCGTGATTCTCCTCGATCGCGGCGAGGGCGTTGGTGGCGTCCTGGCGTCCCTGAAAGCGGGCCGAGCCGAAGAAGACGACCGTGTCCTGAATCTGCTCGCGGCGGAATCGCGCCAGGGGTTCCTGATATTCGGCCAGGATGCGGAGGATGCGGCCATCAGGGCTGTCGATGAAAGTTTCGTTCTGGTAGGCTACCGGCGCGGATTTGAGATGGTCAGTCATAATTGGTTCACGTTCAACAATCCGGGGTGCGAATCTCAGATTATCAGGATACCAGCAGCGCGCAGGAGCTAAAGCCCCGCCCTTTCAAAGCGTCCGGTCAAAGCGTGGTGTCAATGGGTCCTGTAAAAGCGTGGTGTCAAAGCGTCATTCGACTTTATTGTTGCTCGTGGTAGTGCAGGGCCTCCCAGAAACCGATCCAGATATCGAGCAGGCCCAGGCCGCTGCAGAGGCCGCGGAAAAAGCCGTTGGCGACTACGTCGCGGAGCGCGGGAAACGACATCAGCAGGTAATTGTCGGTCCACTCCGGGGTCCAGGGGAGAACGATGAGCAGCACTCCCGCGACCGCACTGATCAAGACGAAAAGAAAGACGGAAATGCGGTGCATCCAGACCTGCACGGGGCCGTGCGCCGGACGGATTTCGCCTTCGAGAGGAGGACCGAGAAGCGTTCTGCCCGAATCAGACGGAGGCGCGGGTTCGGTGGGCGGTTGCGGGAGCGCTGGAAAAAGGAGTGGGGTCGCTCATTCGGGGCGGCTCCGGTGCCGCGAAAAGACCGCAGCAACTGCGCGGCGGCGTGCACTGGACCCCGAGGAAGAAATGTTGGGGACAAAAGCCATCGGGCTATTCTACGACTTCAGGGCCTTAATGCGCTCGGCGACGTCGCGATAGTCGATGTTGCTGCCGTAGACGTCCATGAAGTGCTTGAGGGCGGAAGGCTTGTCTCCGGCGACTTCGTAGGCCGCGGCCAGTTCGTAATGCAGGGCGACGCGGGTTTCGCCGTCGATGGTGGGAACCGTGAGCGCCTTGTCATACCAGCGGACGGCGGCTTCGGGCACGCCTTTGTCGAGGAAGCACTGCGCCAGCCAGGTGTAGGTCTGCATGATCTGCGGGAAAGGATGTCCGTGATCGAAGGCCTGGCAGGCTTTTTGCAGCTCTCCAATGGCCTCGTCGAGCAGACCCATTTCGCGGAAAGCGATGCCGAGGTTGTAATGGGTCTCGGGATCTTCGTCGGTGGAAGCGACGTCGGCTTCCAGATCGTGTTTGAGCTCGCCAAACATTTCGGCGATGTCGACTCCGGCGTCCTCACCAAACGGAGAAGCTTTGGCGGCGCCTGGAGGCGGGGGAGGAGCGGCGGCCGGCGTGTGAGCAGCAGGAATTGTTGGCTGCGGCCGGGGAGCTTCGACGGGCGCGTGCCAGGCCTGGGAGGCGAGCGGGACGGCGCACTGTGCGCCGCAGGAGTCAATGCGTGCGCGGGTGAAGCCGAAGCGGCTGCGCTCGCGGCCATGGGCGGAGCGATCTGGGTTTTTGCGACAGCAGCGGACGGCTCGGCGACCGGCGCGGCTTTCAGGAAGTCTTCCCCGAGGGACGCTTCGATATCGGCAACAAATTCGCCCAGAACCGGGGCAGTGGTCGCGGCAGCGACTGCGGGCTCGGCGTGCGCAGCGGGCGTGGCCGCGGCAGGTCGCACGGCTGCCGGGGCGGCCGGTTTGGTCACGGTTCCCGGCAGGAAGCTGTCGCCCAACGAAGTTTCCAGATCGGAAACGAATTCTTTCAGCATACCGGGCTGGGTTTCGGGCTCCGGCTCGTGAACCACGGCCTGATGAATCAAGGGCGGATGAACTACGGCCTGATGAACTACGGGTGCGTGAGCCGCTGGCTCGTGAACCATTGGTTCCGGCTCGGCCTCGACCGAGGTTTCGGCGACGACGGGAATCTCTTCGACGGCCGGCGGCTCGGGCACGACGACCTTGGGTGCCACGGGCTTGGGTGCGACAACCTTGGGTGCGGCAGGCTTGGCTTGGGCAGGCTTCGGCGTGACGGGCTTCGTGGCGGCAACCTTGGGTGCGACAGGCTTCGGCGTCACGATTTCGGGTTCCGCGATCTCTGCTTCGACGACTGCGGGTTCGACGACTTCCAGTTCTTCGACCGCAGGCTCTTCGGCTGCAGCAGGAGCTTCGTCGACGGAAATTTCATCGGCCGCGACGTCAATCGTCGGAATATCATCAGCGGACAGTTCTTCGACCACGGGTTCGACCGTGGTGTCCTCGTCGGACTGCTGGGCGCTGGCGGCTTCTACTTCGGCGCGGAGCTGCGCAATCTTGCCCTGGTCGGGGGTCAGAGTCTGGAGCTTGGCCAGGGCCGCCATTGCCTGCTCAGGCATGCTGTGCGCCAGATAGAAGCGAATTTCTTCGACGGTCTCGGCAACCTTGCCGGAGTCGGGAACGTCATGATCACCGACGGCATTTTCGACTTCAACTTCTTTTGCTGCTGGAGTATCGCCATCTTCCACGGTAATGGAGTCATCCCACTCCGAGGAAAGATCGATTTCACCGGGCGCGGCTGCATCGGCTGAGGCCGCGGACTCATCGACGACGGCAAACTCAGCCTCGGCATCGACTGCAATTTCTTCGGCAGACTCGCCGGATGTGGGCCACGGCGAAGCCTCTGCCTTAACGGAGGTTTGCGCCGGAGCGGACTCTTCGACGACGGCAACTTCTTCCGTGGGAGATTCGTCGACCGCAAACTCTTCGACGGCGCTTTCTCCCTGAGGCGCAGGCGCATCCAGAAAAATGTGTTCCTCTTCGGTGGGTAAGCCGGGCGCGGGAGCCGAAGAACGCTCCTCATAGCGCTCGGCCAATTCCCCGTAGCGCGAAGCTTCTTCAGGATATTCGGCTTCGGAATAGACGCGCTGCAGGGTGCGGCAGCAGAGGGCGGCCTCGGCGAAGCGGCCCGCTCGGGTATGCAGAGCGGCCAGCCGCTGGTTGAGGCGAAGATCGTCGGCCGCTAGAGGCAAGGCTCCGACCAGAGGACCGAGGGCCTTGGCGGGCATGTTGTAAGAGATGAAAAGCTCCGCGTCGGTAAGGGCGGAGCGGACCGCGAGCGCGATTTCGTCAGTATAGTGCTGGTGAACCGAAGGCGCGGTCGCTTCCAGATCGTCGATCAGGACTACGGCTTCTTCCGGCGTGATCAGCTTGCTGCCGGAGGTGCCGCCCAGCTGGCTGACCACCTGCTGGTAATTCTGCATGTGCAGAGTGTTCTGCGGTTCGACGGTCGCGAGCTTCTGATAAAGATCGCGGGCCTTGGGCAGATCGCCGGACTGCACGCTGGCGTGGGCCAGCAGTTCAATGACTTCGCTGACGTGGGTGTTCTCTCCTGCCTTGTGGAACAGGTCGAGCAGCTTCTGCAGGGAGTCGGGATTGTCGCGTACATGCCCGATGATGGTGTGCAGGCTGTCGAGTACCTTGTCGGAATTCTCGGCCAGCAGGCGCTCGGCGTGCTCGTCATACACCTGCAGGGCGGTTTCATACTGCCCCGCCTGCATGAGGGCTTCGGCGAAGCTGGCGATGGCCGGCAGATCGTTGTGCACGGTCAGCAGCTTGTTGGCGACGGTTCCAGCCTCCGAGAGTTGCCCAGTCTGCAGGTAAGCCTTGAGAAGATCGCGCAGACCCTCGGGATTGGAGTCGATGTCAGTTATTTTCTGCAGGGTGGCAACGGCTCCGGCGGCGTCACCGGACTCGAGCAGGTTCTTGCCCTGCATGAGCAGAGCGTAGGTGTTGCCCGGATCGAGGGTCAGCATGCGCTGCAGAACTTCGTCGGCGCCGCTGAGCGATCCCTTGGAGCGCAGGCTCTCCGCAGCGGCGGAGAAAATCTGCCAAGCGTCCGATTTCTTGCCCAGGCGAATGTAGACTTCCGCTAGGCGGACCCGCATGTTGCTGTTCTCCGGGTCCATCTCGAGAATTTTCTGGAAGATGCGAACCGAGTTATCGAGTTCGCCGTTCTTCAGGAATTCTTCCGCGACTTGCAGGTACTGGGCGCGCGCGTCGTTGAAGAGGCCCTGCTGGCTGTAAAGTTCTGCGAGCTTCAGCAGGCCCTCGAGCGAGGGCTGCAGCTTGCAGATCTTTTTGTACATCGCGATGGCCTTGACCGTGAAACCCTGGCTGGCATAGGCATCGCCGACAGTCTTAAAACATCCGGTGGCTTTATCAGGCTCGCCGAGGCGGGAGTAGAGGTCGCCGACGGTATTGGTGACCGTCAGATCCTTGGCATCATTCTTAAGGATCTTTTCGTACTCGGAGATGGCGTTCTGCAGCTTGCCCTGCTGGACATACTTCTCCGCGCTGGCCAGAACCTTTTGTTTGTTGAACCCGAACAATGCCATAGAGTGCGAACTCCAGACCCTGGTCTTTCAAATCTTGCTGTTTAAATACTGTGTGTTCAAATTCGACTTCTCGCTAAGAACCCGCTGAGCGCTTGGGGAAGCTGCTCCCATGTACTGCGCCGAAGGGTCATCTGACATATCGGCAGATGGACCGACCGGACAAGGCCAATTGTACGTCTGGACCTCCTGAACCGCATGGTTACCAAGGGTTACCAAAAGGGAGTGTACGAATGGGTTACGTTGGGAATCAGGCGGGAGGGTACCGCGGCGGGTGAGTGAGTTTAGGCCGGAGGTCATTGGCGCCGTAAGGTTTCGTGTGGGGCGGCGTCGGCGTGGTGCAGTTTGAAAACTGTACCGCCGCTGGCACCTGCGGCGAAGGGTTGCACTAGACTTGAGTTTCGGGGAGGGGCTGCTTCAGAACTTCCCGGTATTTGCCAGACATGGCCGAATCAATCGCAGAGTTTTTCTCGGAACATTTTCGCACGCACGGCGAAGAGCGCGCCTACCGGCAGCGGCGCGGGTACCGCACGGAATCTTTTACTTACGGCGAAGTGATGGGCATGGCCGCGGGCTTTGCTGCCAAGCTGGACGCGCGAGGGATTGCGAAGGGCGAGCGGGTGATGTTGTGGGGAGAGAACTGCGCCGAGTGGGTTGCGGCGTTTTTTGGGTGCGCTCTCTGCGGAGTGATCGTGGTGCCTATGGACGATGTGGCTGCCGCAGACTTCGCCATGCGGGTGTTTCAGCAAGTCTCCGCGAAATTGCTGGTGGGGTCACGGCGGCATCTGCTTGAAATCGCGGCTGTAGGACATTCGGTGGTGGCCGTGAACCTCGAGAGCCTGGCGCAACCGGCGAGTCCGGTCGGTCTGGCAAAGGCTGCGCTGGGGCGCGATGACGTCCTGCAGATTGTTTTCACCTCGGGCACGACCGCGGAGCCCAAGGGCGTGGTCATCACGCACGGGAACGTGCTGGCGAATATCGCCCCGTTGGAACTCGAGATAAGGCGTTACTTGAAGTACGAACGCTCGGTGCATCCGGTGCGTTTTCTGAACCTGCTGCCGCTTAGCCATGTGTTTGGACAATTTCTGGGAATGTTTCTGCCGCCGCTGCTGGGCGGGACTGTGATTTTTCACGACGAACTGAATCCGTCGGAGGTGATCAGCACCATTCGGCGTGAGCGCGTGTCAGTGCTGGTGAGCGTGCCGCGAGTGCTGCAGTCGCTGAAGCAAAAGATTGAGCGGGATCTCGAAGATAGCGGAGAAATGGAAGCGTTCCGCCGACGGATTGAGTCATCGAAGGGGCAGCATTTTCTGCGGCGGTGGTGGACGTTTCGCGCGATTCGTCGCCAATTCGGCTGGAAGTTCTGGGCGTTCATTTCCGGCGGCGCCGCGCTCGACCCCGAAACCGAGGAGTTTTGGGACCGGCTCGGCTATGCCGCGATTCAGGGATATGGGCTGACAGAAACGACGTCGCTGATCAGCGTGAACCATCCCTTCCGGCTGGGTAAGGGATCGATCGGCAAAGTGCTGCCGGGCCGCGAGGTGAAGCTGGCGGAAGACGGCGAGATTCTGGTGCGCGGCGGAGGCGTGGCTTCGGGATATTGGGACGGACGCGGTGCGCAGGCGGTTTCGGATGCGCGCATTTCCGACGAACACATTTCGGACGACCAGGGTTGGTATCGCACCGGCGACATTGGGGCGCTCGATGAGGCGGGGAATCTTTATTTCAAGGGGCGGAAGAAGGAAGTGATCGTAACGCCGGGCGGGACGAATGTGTATCCCGAGGATCTGGAGGCGGCGCTACGGCGGCAACCGGAAGTGAAGGATTGCGTGGTGGTGGGAATTGAGCGCGGCGGGAATGCGGAGCCGTGCGCGGTGGTGATTCTGCGGAACTCTGCGACGTCGCAAGAGGACCGATTGAAAGAAGTTGTGCAGCGGGCGAATCAATCGTTGGCCGACTACCAGCGAATGCGAATGTGGATCGAGTGGCCACAGGAGGATTTTCCCCGGACGAACACGCAGAAGCCGCGGCGCAACGTGATACGGGAAGTGGCGCAGGCGCAGTTATTGCAGGATCGCACGGAACACGATCGTGCGGAAAAGGGCGCGAGCCGGCCGCTGGCGGAATTGATTGCGCGAGTTACAGGACGGCCGGTGGGAGCGCTGCGCGACGACGCCAGTCTTGATTCTGATCTGGGGCTGAGTTCGCTTGATCGGGTGGAATTGCTCTCCACACTCGAAGACCGCTATCAGGTCGATCTGAGCGAGACCCGGTTCAGCGCGGTGCAGACGGTGGGCGACCTGGAACGCATGCTGCGCGGAGATGCCGTGGCGAGCGCGGTGTTTCACTATCCCAGTTGGACTCTGGGCTGGCCGGTTACTTGGCTGCGGTTTTTGGCACACTATCTGCTGTTGCGTCCGGCGATCGTGTTGATGGCCTGGCCGCGGATTGAAGGACGCGAGCATTTGCGCGGCGTAAAGGGACCTCTGCTGGTGGTCTCGAATCACGTGAGTGACGCAGACCTGGGATTTATTTTGACGGCGCTTCCAGCACGCTTTCGTCATAGGCTGGCCACGGCTACACGCGGAGAAGACTTGGAAGCGCTGCGATCGCCCGGTCCGAACCGCGGATTTTTTGCGCGGATTTATGACCGCATACTTTGGATTTTAGGAGTCTCGCTGCTGAACTTATTCCCGCTGCCGCGCGAGGCTGGATTCCGCCGGAGTTTTGCTTATGCCGGGGAGGCAGTCGACCGCGGCTACAGCGTGCTGGTTTTTCCCGAGGGTCGCCACACGGCGGATGGGAAGATGAATCCGTTTCGCGCGGGGATTGGGCTGCTCGCGGAGAACCTCGGCGTGCCGGTTCTGCCCATGCGGATCGACGGCTTGTTTGAGGTGAAGCAGTCCGGGCACAGGTTCACGGCGCCGTGGAGAATTCAGGTGCGGATGGGCGAGCCGATGAGATTTCTGCCGGGGACCGATGAGGAACAATTCTCGGCGGAGTTGCAGAAGGCCGTCGAACGGCTCCAGCCGGCGCGTACGGCTTAGTAGTGCCCGCCCTTCGCAAAGTGCGCGAAAGACAGGGCAGCCAGTATGATGGTCGCGCCAGCGAGATCGAAAGCGCCGGTCGGCCGCTACAGATCTCGCTACTCTTCGTCGACTTGTGGTTCGTCCTGCTGAATGTTCGCCTCCAACTGAACTTCGGGGACTTTGGATTCGCGCAGCTGGCGATTGAGCGCGGGCAAGTCTGTGTTCTTGAATTCCGTCCAGCGCTTCAAGACGTCGCCCCCGTCTTTCTCAACCGCCGATAAAGCTTCTATTTGAGAAGAAGTTGGTTCGGCATCGACTTGCCACACCTGCTGGTACAGCGTGCCGGCCTGGCCGTTGAGGCGAGTGAGCGTGCTCTCTTGGGACGGCGGAGCGAGAAATCCGGGGGTCGCACCGAGCAGAGCGGCGAGCTTTTTCCCGGTCGCTTCTAGGGCGTCTTTGGTCGAGCCGCTTGCTTGCGCGCTCAATTTTTCCAATTGAGCGCGAATCGAGCCGCCTTGCAGGAGAGCTTGTGCGGATTCGGTCATGATCGAAGCCATGCGCGACTCGGCCTGGAATTGTTTCTGCAGGCCGGCGGCCGAAGTTTTGACGCGAGGGTCCATCTTGATGGTCAACGGCGCGGTCGAAATTTTTCCATCGACCGTCAGCCGGACCGTGTATGTTCCCGGCACGACGGTCGGGCCCAGAGGCAAACGAGGCGTGTCGTGGGGAATTGCGGCGATCGGGTATTCGTGGCGCGTTGCCACTGGTGCGGGATAGTGCAGGTCCCAGACCCAGCGGTGCATTCCGGCTGCGGTCGAGAGTTGCCGGAACGGGCGGACCCAATACAGCGGGATCAGCTGCTTCTGCAATTCTTCTTCGGTGATGTCAGGTTTGTCGGTGCTCGAGTAGCGGCGAACGACGCTGCCCCTCGCATCCAGAATTTCGAGCGTGACCGTCGATGACGCTGCGGGCAGATAGTAGTCAACAATGGCGCCATCGGGGGGATTGGCTGCTGCGGGCTCGTCGGGCGGCAATGGCGTGTCAGTGTTGGTGTCGCGCTGTATGCGGTAGGCGGGCGCGGGGGCGTAGAGATGAACCGCGCCTGCCATCGCCGCCGAGGCCTCGCGCAGGGGCGCGATGTCATCCAATATCCAGAAAGACCGGCCGTGCGTGGCCACGATCAGATCGTCGTCGTGAATCCAGAGATCGCGCATGGATGTATGCGGCAGGTTCAGTTGCAGCGACTGCCAGTGGTCGCCGTCGTCGAACGAAACCCACACCGCGTTTTCCGTGCCCGCGAATAGCAGGCCCTTGCGGACGGGATCTTCGCGCACCGTATCGACGGGGCCGAATTCCGCCAGGCCGGCGGTGATCAGCTTCCAGGTCTTGCCGCCATCGTGCGTGCGATAAATGTAAGGATGCATGTCGTTGACGCGGAAGCGGCTGACCGAGGCATAGGCGGTCTGCTCGTCGAAGTGCGAAGCGGAAATCTGCGTGACCTTGCTCCACGCCGTGAGTTCCCGGGGCGTAATGTTGGTCCAATTCTTTCCAGAATCGCGGGTGACCCAGAGTTGGCCGTCGTCGGTTCCGGCCCACAGCGTGGTCACGGTCTTGAAAGACGGGGCGAGCGCGTAGATGACGCCGCGCTGTTTCTCGACTCCCTTGTTGAAAAGGGTGCCGACGCTGGCGGGCATGTCCGGCTTTTCGCGAGAGAGGTCAGGGCTGATGGTCTGCCAGGAGTTGCCGCCGTCCGTGGTCTTGAACAGGAAATTCGTGGCGTAGTAAAGGATGTGCGGGTCGACCGGAGAGAACATGAGCGGCTCGGTGCGGTCGGCACGATACTTGAGGTCGCGCACCGGAATGGGCGTAATGTTCTGCACTTCGCCGGTCGACCAGTGAAATTTAGATACTTCGGTGCGGCCGCCGCCATAGACAACGTCGAGGTCGAGCGGATCGGGAGCGACGTATCCATACTCGATCACGCCGACCGGATGCCAGTCGCGAAAAGTGATGGCGCCGTCGTTGCCGCGAGTGGAAGTGCAGACCGAGCCGCTTTCCTGCTGTCCGGCGCAGACGCGGTAGGGAAAAGAATTGTCGGCGATGGCGTGGTAGAGCTGCGCGGTGGGCTGGTTGTACCAGGAACTCCAACTGGCGCCGCCGTTCACGGTGATGATCGCGCCCTGGTCGCTGACGATCAAAATAATGTTGCCGTTGTTGGGATTGATCCAGAGAT
The DNA here is from genome assembly GCA_963755795.1 of uncultured Acidobacteriota bacterium. Lineage (GTDB taxonomy): Bacteria > Acidobacteriota > Terriglobia > Terriglobales > Acidobacteriaceae > Sulfotelmatobacter. Next base: position 42,570 of record CAVWLI010000044.1, read on the forward strand.
TCTGGTAGTCGTCGCCGCCGGGCGCGCCGCGGAATCCGGACCAGGTTTTGCCGCCATCGGTCGAGCGCATCGTAACCGTGCTGACCACAATCACGATGTCAGGATTTTTCGGATCAACCTTGGGGATGGGAAGATCGCCGCCGCCGATGCGGCCGGAAGGACGAGGATCATTGGTGATCTGCGACCACGAGTCTCCGGCGTCGTCGGAACGGTAGACGCTTAATTTTCCCGAGGCTGCGGCAAGAGTGGCATAGAGGCGACGAGGATCGCTGGGCGCGATCGCTACATAAATCTGCGACAGGTCTTTCGGCAGGCCGTTGGTCAACGCGTGCCATGTACTGCCTCCGTCGGTCGACTTGAACAGGCCGCCGCCGGTGCCGTTGAATTCGTTGCCGTCTTCCCATGGGCCTTCGCGGGCTTCCCACATCGAGGCATAAATCACGTCGGGATTCGAGGCATCAATCTCAACGTCAGAGCCGCCAGTGTTTTCGTCTTTGGAAATAACTCGCTGCCAGGTTTGACCGCCGTCGGTCGAACGATAGATGCCGCGCTCGTCGCTGGGCCCGTAGGGATGGCCGAGGACGGCGGCGAAAACTTTGTTGGGAGCGCGCGGATCGATGGCAAGCGCGGGGATTTGTTGTCCGTCTGCGAGGCCGAGATGAGACCAGGTTTTGCCGGCGTCGGTCGACTTATAAATGCCATTGCCGACGGAGAGATCGGGGCGATGCAGTCCCTCGCCGCTGCTTACATAAATGATGTTGGGGTCGGAGGGGGCCACGGCGATGGCGCCGATCGACTGTGTAGGCTCGGCATCGAAGATCGGGTTCCAGGTGCGGCCGTAGTCGTCCGTTTTCCAGACGCCGCCATTCACTTGGGCCACGTAGAACACGTTGGGCTGGCTCGGCACGCCGGCGGCGGCGCGCGTACGCCCGCCGCGAAACGGGCCGATCATCCGCCAATGCAAGTCCTGATAAGTACTTTCGGGAACCTGAGTCCAGGCTGCGGTTGCGGATAGAAAAGCTGCGAAGCACGCGACTAGACGAAAGATTGCTTGAGATCGTTTCACTTGCGCCCCCTCTGACCGTGAACGGCAAACTAGCTAGGATAAACCAAAAATGCACTGATCCGGGGGCCGGGCGCTGGCTCGACCGAACTCCGGCAGGACCAACCGTTGCGGCAGCGACTTCGTTGACGGCTTCCGCCATCGCCCCTAAGATCAACCAGACATGATTAATCAGACCATCTCGCATTACCGCATCACCGGCCAATTGGGCAGCGGCGGCATGGGGGTGGTGTATGAAGCGGAAGATCTGACCCTGGGGCGCAAGGTGGCGCTGAAGTTTCTGCCACCGCAATTGGCGGGCGATGCCAACGCGATCGAGCGATTCTTGCTGGAGGCGCGCGCGGCGTCGGCACTGAATCATCCCAACATTTGCACGATTTACGCCGTCGAGAAATCCGGCGAAGGCGCCGACGCGCAGTCGTTCATCGCGATGGAGTTGCTCGAGGGCCAGAACCTTGATCACAAGCTTTACTCAGGCCCGATGCAGGTAGGGGCATTGCTCGACATCGCTATTCAGCTGGCGGACGCACTCGACGCCGCGCACGCCAAGGGGATTATTCACCGCGACATCAAGCCGGCAAACATTTTTCTGACGCCGCGCGGTCAGGTGAAAGTGCTGGATTTCGGTCTGGCCAAGCTGACCCGTCCCGAACTTCAAATGCAGACGATTGGGGCCACGCAAGACTCTCCGGCTGCGGCGAACCTGACCAGCCCAGGCTCGACCGTGGGCACGATCGCGTATATGTCGCCGGAGCAGGCGCGGGGTGAAGAACTCGACACACGCAGCGATCTGTTCTCGCTGGGCACGGTGATCTACCAGATGGCGACAGGCCGGCAACCTTTTTCCGGGGCGACGTCGGCGGTAGTGTTTCACGCCATCTTCGAGTTGGAACCAGTCTCTCCCCTGCAACTCAATGCGGCGCTGCCGCCGAAGCTGCAGGAGATGATTGAGAAGCTGTTAGAAAAGGATCGGGACTTGCGCTACCAGTCGGCCGCCGACTTGCGCGGTGACTTGAAGCGGCTGAAGCGCGACAGCGACTCCGGACGCAAGCCGGCTCAATCGGCCTCCAGCGCACCCGCCCTCTCGGCGTCTGTCACGGGCGGGGTGCGATCCGCTCCGGGCGCTTCCAGCGGCTCCGCCGTAGTCGCTGCCGCGCGGAACAAACTCGGCACAGGAGTGACGGCCGGCATCGTTCTGGTCGTGATCGCCGCAGCCGCTTATGGAATCTACGCCTTCCTCAATCGAAGCCGCCCTGTTCCGTTTCAAAATTTTACTGTCTCCAAAATCACCGAGGGCGGCAAGTCGGTCTTTGCCGCCATTTCTCCCGACGGCAAGTACGTTCTCAATCTGGTACGCGAAAACGGCCTGGCCAGCCTTTGGCTGCGCAATGTTCCGACCAACAGCAACACGCAGGTGGAGCCTCCCGCCGACGTGTATTACAACGCTCTCCGCTTTTCACCTGACGGCAACTATTTTTATTTTGGCCGCAGCGACCCCGGCAATGTTGAACTCAAGTTTCTCTACCGGGCGCCGCTCTTGGGCGGATCCCCGGAGAAGCTCATCAGCGACATGGATTCGAACGTCACCTTTTCTCCGGATGGAAAAAGGTTCGCCTTCGTGCGTCTGGACAATCCCGATCCCGGCAAGTACCAGCTCATCATTCACTCAGTTGATAACGGGGAGGAAAAGGTCTTGGCCGGCGGCCCTGTCAGCGAAGCGCTGAACAGCCCCGCCTGGTCGCCTGACGGGAAGGTCATCGTTGGCCAAGTGGTCGACGTGGCGAGTGGATTGATCCGCCTCTCAGCAGTGGACGCGGCCAGCGGCCAGCGCAAGCCCTTCTACGGACGCAACGAGCGCATCGTCGACAAGCCAGCATGGCTTCCCGATGGAAGCGGCGTGCTGGTTCTCTCGAGCGAGCAAAGCTCCAATTTTGCTCGCAGGCAGATCGGTTTCGTTTCCTATCCCAAAGGCGTTTATTCTCCGATCACGCGCGACACCAGCAGTTACTCTGATCTCAGCGTCGCCAGCAGCGGGACCATTGTTGCCACGGTGCAGAACGAGGGCCGTTGGAATTTGCAGGTGATGCCCACGGGATCGCCCGCAGCTCAGGCTCGACAGGTCACTTCCGCCGAGGCCGACACCAACTTTACCTGGACTCCCGATAACCAATGGGTCTCCGATCAGGACAACGTGCTCAATCGCATTGACCCGGCGACCGGGGCCAAGGCTGTTATTCCCGGTCAGTCGCTAAGCGGCGCGCCATGGGCCTGCGGCCAGGGCGGCTCCATTGTCTTCGTGAAGTTTCAAAGCGGCGTGCAAAATATCTGGCGCATGGATCCCACCGGCACAGTCGAGCAAGTCACCGACGGCAAACTCGATATCTCCCCGGTGTGCTCGCACGATGGCAAGTGGCTGTTCTTCATCCAGCAGCTGGGCAATCTGAAACTGGCGAAAGTTCCGATTGATGGCGGGCCCGCGCAAGTCATTTCGGAATCGCCCAGCGTCAACTCCTTCGACGTTTCGCCCGACGGTACTCTCGCCGCTTTTCCTACGCTGCAACACTCCGGCGAGCACAAAGAAATGCTCGAGGTGGTTGAGACCGATGCGGGCAAAGTGGTGAAGACCTTGCCGTTCCAGCGTCCGCGATTTGGGCTGCTGCACTTTTCCCGCGATGGCAAGGGAGTCGTCTATCCTACGCGCGACAACGGCATCGACAATCTTTGGCTGCAGCCGCTTGACGGCTCTAAGGGCCACCAACTTACCGATTTCACCGCCGAACAAATCTTCGACTTCCACTGGTCGTTCGACGGTAAGCAACTCGCGCTGGTGCGGGGACACACCGACGCCGACGTCGTGCTGATGCGCGACATGCAGCGGTAGAGAATCTCTGCGCTTCTATGCTGCGTGCGCGAACGCTTCGGCATGGACGAGTTTCGGCTGTCCCCAGAGCCAGGCGACGAGTGCGGCGAACACGAAGTTGGAGCTGCTCGTTTCACAGAAGTGGGCCCAGCGCACGACGTCTGGAAAATACGGATTCGGGATGAGGAGCGGAGCGACTCCGCTCAACAGCGCGAATACAACTCCTGCGGCGAGTGCGCCGCTCAGGCGGCGCAGACCTAGCATTCGCACCAGCAAGAGACAGAGCACGATGAAGGCCGGGCCGCGGAACAGCAGTTCGAGGGCGAGGATCATGGACATCGGGGGCAGCGTCTGGGTGGCGTAGAAGTCGCTGATGTAGGGCCAGATGATTGAGCCGGCGGTGAAATACAGCAGGAGATACGCCACGTCGCAAACCACAAATTTCCACGCTCGCTCGCCGCGAGACTTTGCGGCGATGGGGTGGTAATGATCCTGCTGAACATTTCGCGTAACGGCGGCCCGCCTGCCAAATAGGAGCATCCACACTGGAATCATAAGAACGGCGGCCAGCGCCGACTGGCCGAAGATGCTGGTCCAGTCGATGGGAGAGTGCGGGAGGAAGTAAACGCCCTCGATGCCGTCGATGAGAGTGATCGCAAACGGAATGCTGGCCAGAACTGCTCCCAGAGTCCAACCCCGCCACTCGGTGCGAAGAGCGAGAACCGACAGCGCGGCTACCGTAATTGCATTGCTCACTAGCATCCACTGCATAAAATGCGGAGCAAGCGGAGGCATGACCGCTTTTGACGGGAGCAGGAGCGCGACCACGGCTCCGGCAAGAGCTTGAACTACGAATAGAGCAACGAAAACTGCCAGGATTCGCAAGATTGCGTTTGAGATTTTCACGACAATTCTCCTTTCATTTGTTTTTCGTAGATGGTGATGGCGTAATGCGTCCAGTCGAAGAGGGATTCGTAACTACGGATTCCGTATTCGAGAGCGAGTCGCCCGGACGTTGGCGTCGCCGGGTTCATGGCCTGCAACTGTTCGCGCAAATTCTGCAGGTGGGGCTGAAGTGCAGTTTCGAGAGACTTGAGGATTGCGAGCGGGGCGGCGGCTCCGACGGCGATTTCACTGAAAGCGAAGCGGAGCATAACGGTTTTCAGTCCCGACGAGAGATCTTCGCGGGTGATGGGCAGGGCGATCCATGCCTTCAGTTCGGCGAGTCCCTTTGGTGTGAGGCGGAAAATCTGGCGGCGGCGCAGGCCCGAGCCGTCCTCGACCGTGCCGCGGATCAGACCTTGCTTTTGCAGCCGCTGTAATGCGGGGTAGATTGCGCCCGGGCTGCCGCTATAAGTCTTCATTGATGTGGAAGAGAAGATTTTGCGCAGGTCATACCCCGAGGACGGTTTCATCAGCAGGCCGAGCAGGGCGTAACCGAGTGCTGGAGTTTTCCGTGTGCTCATTTCGGGGGGACCTCCAGTTGGATTTCAATCTGGCGGTGAATCTGGTGGTCGGAGGGTTCGCCGCAATCGAGAAATGCGGCGTCGGAACACTCGCGATTGTGCGTCTTGACCAGGTTGTTCAGCGTTGCAGACAGAATTTTTCCATCCTTCAAGCTGATCTTGATTTCCACGTCGAAAGTTTCCTTTCCCACCTGGGCAACGTATTTTCCGGCGGCGTTTTTTTTCACGTCGATGAAATTGTTGGGTGTGTCCGCCACCGGAGTTTGCATCCACGGAGCGGGCAATTTTACTTGCGGTTGGGCCGGAGGCACGTGCTTCACTAACAGCGTGGCGATCTGGCTGGCGGGGTCGAGTGCCTTGAGGGTGAGATCGAAATCGATCGAGTCTTCACCGAGAATTACATAGTTGCCGTCGGCCCAGGAGGCCGGGCCTCCGAACTTGACGTAGGCGTGGTCGCCGGTGTGTTTCAGGTCACTCTGCCCAATCGCGATCCAGAGGTCGCTGTAGAAGGTGAGCAGGTCGGTGATGGGGCCAATGAGAAAAGGCTGGACCTGGCTGAGATTGGGAATGGAGGGCTGAATCGCGGGATCGAGCGACAGCGTCTGGCGAAAGCTGAGGCTTGCCGGCGACAGCGACATGGGTGCGTTCGATTTGAAATCGGACCAACCGTACTCCTCGACGAAGCGGCCGCTGGCATCTTTTTTCACGACGCCGTTGGCCTGGACTTCGTAGGTCCAGCCGTCGTTGTCGCCCTTCATGTGATAGCTCAGCTTCTCGCCTTCGGTGTAATGGCGGGCGAGCGGGCTGGGAGGTTGCGTGGCCGTCGAGTTCTGAGTGATTGCGGTTCGTGCGGATGAGACCGCGAAGAATCCGCATAGGAAGATGACGATCAGTTGCGGAGGCATGGGTCGGAAGTGATGCATAGGAGGGGCGATTCCGTTAGTACGCTACGTACTATAACGCTACGTACTATGGATGTCAAGCTCTACGAAGACGGCTAAATGCTGGCGTCGCCGAAAAGCGGGTTCCTCGACTTCGCAGGATTTGCCACTTCGCGGCAAATCCTGCTGCGCTCGGAATGACATTTCGGAGAGCAGACTTTGAGGAGACGGGTGGGAATTTCAAACACACAAAAACTAAGGGCGGCCGTTGCTGGCCGCCCTCATTGCGAATTGTGGCTTGCAAAGCGGTGTTAGACGCCCTTGACGTTCTCAGCTTGCCAGCCCTTGGGGCCTTTGACCACGTCAAACTGCACTTGCTGACCTTCCTGCAGGCTGCGGAAGCCACTAGCCTGAATGGCGGAGAAATGCACGAAGACATCCTCGCCGTTCTGGCGGCTGATGAAACCGTAGCCCTTGGCGTCGTTAAACCACTTCACTGTTCCTGTTTCCATGATGGTGCTTGTTCCTTTGTTGTTGATGTAGCGCTGAAACTTTTCGGGTCTTCTTGCAGGAAGGTCACTCGCTGGGTTGAGCGGAGATGCTTGTACTGCGAAGGAGCTCTAAAGTCAAACGCAGCTAAATTGTAAAGAAAATGCCCCAAAATAGCTACATATTTGCTGTGGGCTATGGCTAAACAATTGATGGGCGGGGTCTTATGGTTCGTCGGTCAGGCGGAAAAGCTCCCTCGACTTGCGACCTTTGAGCAAACGATTCATCATGGAAACATGGGAATGATGCGCTTGCGGATTCTGCTGGTTTCGGTTTTGCTCACGGCCTCGGCGTGGGCGGGGATTGTCGACGAGGTGCGCATCGCCCTGATGCAAAACAATTTTTCCGGCGCTGAGGCGGCGCTGAATTCTTATCGCAACCAGCAAGGGGTCACGGCGGAATATCTGGAAGCGACTTCGTGGATGGCGCGGGCCGCGCTGGATCAGCGTCAGTACGACCAGGCGGCGGCGTATGCCAAGCAGACGCAGAGTCAGGCGCAGGAGTTGTTGAAACAGCGCTCGCTCGATGCCGAACCACACCTGCCACTCGCGCTGGGTGCCGCGCTGGAAGTGCAGTCGCAGGTGCTGATCGCGCGCGGGCAACGGACGCAGGCGATTGCGCTGTTGCAGGCTGCGCTGCGGACGTATGGGAACACTTCGATTCATGATCGGCTACAGAAGAATCTGAACCTGCTTTCTTTTCAGGGGAAGGTGGCTCCGGCGCTGAAGGCCGACCGGTATTTGGGAGCGACCCTGGCGGCTCCCGACCAATGGCGCGGTGTGCCGGTGCTGTTGTTTTTCTGGGCGCACTGGTGCGCCGACTGCAAGGCAGAGGCGCCGATCATCGCGCAGCTTGCGCTCGGAGTATTCCGAGAAGGGACTGAAGGTGATTGGGCCAACACGTCTCTACGGATACACCGCCCAACTCGAGCATGCTTCGCCGAGCGACGAACTGCAATACATCGACGCAGTGCGGCGGCATTTTTATTCCGGGCTCCTCGACATGCCGGTCCCAGTGAGCAAATACAACTTCGAGGTTTACGGTGCGTCGACCACGCCGACGCTGGTGCTGCTGGATCGGGCTGGGAAAGTGGCCTGGTACCATCCGGGCGCGGTGCCGTATGCGGAGTTGCGGGGGGAGATTGAGAAAGTGGTGCGGTAGTGATGTAACGCAGGCGCTCCTGCCCGCGTCTTACCATGAGATGACCAGTTTGGCAACTTACGAACTCCGCTCCGTCATCATCAGCGGTCGGATGTTCATAAACTCTGATTCACTTTCGGTAGTCGCGGGCAAGAGTGCCCACGCCACACAGTCAGCGTCCTTCGACTTCCTTCAGCCTTCCTGTCTTCACGTCGTAGACGAATCCTCGCACCGGAATATGATTCGGGATCCACGGGTGCGATTTCACGCGCTGCATCTGCTGGCGGACATTCGCTTCTAAATCGTCGAAGGCGTGGAAGTGGGCGGGCTCGGCGGCGGCGGTTCCCATCTTTTCGGTCAGGCGCGCTTTCAGTTCGTCTTCGCGCACTTTCAGCAGGCCGCAGTCGGTGTGGTTGATGATGATGAATTCCTGCGTGTCGAGCAGATGATGGGAGACGATCAGCGAGCGCAGGGCGTCATCGGTGGCGATGCCGCCGGCGTTGCGGATCATGTGCGCGTCGCCGGGATGCAGGCCCAGGCAGTGCTCGAACAGGATGCGGGAATCCATGCAGGCCAGCACGGCGACATGCCGCTTGGGGCGGACGGCCAGATCTCCCAGCGTGAAATTGCGCGCGAAATCCTCGTTGGCTTTTAACAGTTCGTCGGCTACGGACAAGATGTCTCCTGAGTGCTCGTTGAGCTAGTGAAATCCCCACTTCGCCGCAAAAGGCCCAGGGCAAGGTGTCTCGCTAACGAGCCTGAGACTGGGTAGCTACCCGTAATCGCGGGTGACTTGGTATGACTTGACGTAGTGTACCCGTTACAATCGGCGCGTGAACCTCGGAATGAACCTGGATGACACCATCGTCGCGATCGCCACGCCGCAGGGGCGCGGGCGGGATTGGTGTGGTGCGGTTGGCCGGGACCGCGAGCGGTTGAGATTGCGGCGCCGATGCTGCGGCTGAAGCATGAGCTGGAACCGGGGCGGGCTGTGTTTGGCGAGATCTCGACCCTGTGGAGCGGGCACTCTTGCCCGCTTAACGACGGCCGCAACGACTCACTCGATGCCGGATCGTCGCAAATCCAGGCCCCCTGTTCCGCTCCCAGCGAAGCGGGCAGGAGTGCCCGCTCCACATGGAGCGCCTCCGCAGAGCGACATCGACGAAGTGGTCGTCACTTATTTCGCCAAGCCGCATTCTTACACCACCGACGACATCATTGAGATTTCGGCGCATGGGTCGCCGGTCGTGCTGCGGCATATTGTGGAGCTTTGCGTGCGGCAGGAGCGCGGCTGGCGGAGCCCGGAGAGTTCACCATGCGCGCGTTTCTGAACGGGCGCATCGATCTGACGCAGGCGGAGGCGGTGCGCGATCTGATCGACTCGCAAACTTTGTATCAGGCGAAAGTGGCGGCGCAGCAACTGGAAGGCGCGCTGTCGCGGCGCTTGCAGCCGATCAAGCAAAAGCTGGTGGAGCTGATCGCGGCTGCTCGAGGCCGGGATTGATTTCGCGGAAGACGATGTTTCGGTGATGCCGGATGCAACGATTCTCGATCACATCGCGGCCGTGCGCGCCCCGCTCGAACAGCTCAGCGCGACATTTCGCCTACGGCAAGATCGTGCACGAAGGATTGACGCTGGCGATCGTGGGCCGGCCGAACGTGGGCAAGTCGAGCTTGTTCAACCGGCTGGTCGAGCGGGAGCGCGCCATCGTCACGGCGACTCCGGGGACGACGCGCGATCTGGTCAGCGAGACGGTGGCGATCGGGGGGATCCCGGTCAAGCTGGTCGATACCGCCGGCATTCGCGAGGCGCTCGACGAAGCGGAGTCGATCGGCATTCGCAAATCGATGGAAGCGTTGGCCGACGCGGACCTGGTGCTGGTCGTGCTCGACGCGTCGCTGGGCGAGACCGCGGAAGATGCGGAGTTGTTGCGGTTGGCGGAGAACCGGCCGGTGATCGTGGTCGAGAACAAGAGTGACTTGATGGCGAGGAAAAACCTCATGTCTCGCAAAAACGCCGAGACATGGGGCACCCGAATTCCCATTCTTACTTCGGCTGTTACAGGCGAGGGTATTGCCGAACTTCGGGCGGGGATTTTGCGACATATTGGCGGCGAAGGCGGGGCGCAGGGGGAATCCGGTTTTCTGACCAACGTTCGACATCAGAGATTGATTCAGGACTCGCTGGTGGCTCTGGATGCGGCGAAAACGGCCGTGACCGGGAAGGTGCCGCACGAGATGCTGCTGATGGATCTCTACAACGCGCTGCGGCCGCTGGATGCGATTACGGGTGCGACTACCACGGACGACATCCTCAACTTGATTTTCAGTACGTTTTGCATTGGGAAGTGAAAAAGGAAAGTCAAAAGCTTAAACCACAAAGGACGCTGAGGTTCACAGAGAAAACCGTGACGGTTCTCATTTCGACAGCATCGCCAGGCTTTCACGGAATAGTGCGTCGAATGATGCGCCGCCGCGATTCTTCATGGCTACGGCGGCAGCTTTTTCCGCGGCGGCGCGCTGGTATCCCAGGTTCAACAAAGCTGAGAGCACGTCTTCTTCGGTGGGGTTCATGGTGGGAATTGCCGGGTCTGAGGCCGGCCCGGCATCGGGCAGCTTGTCGCGCAGCTCCAGTACCATGCGTTCGGCGGTCTTCTTGCCGATGCCGGGGATGCGGGTGAGACGGGCGACGTCGTTGCCGCGAATTGCGCCAACCATTTCGTCGGCGGGCATGCCGCTCAGGATGGTGATGGCCAGCTTCGGCCCAATGCCGCTGACCGTGATCAGCTTCTCGAACAGCAGCTTTTCCGAGGGCCGGAGGAATCCGTAGAGCGCGATCAGATCTTCGCGCACGTGGGTGTGAATATGCAGCGCGACCTCGGCACCGATCGCCGGCAGGTCAGAGAACGTCGGCACGCTGATGGTGACGTCGTAGCCGACACCGGCCGTTTCGACAACGGCCTGGTTGGGATGCTTGGCCAACAGCTTTCCGCGGAGATGGGCAATCATATTCGGGTAGAGAAGCTTTCGCCATTGTAGCGCCCGCGTGGACTTCACTCTTGTAAGGCTTTCTTCGAGCGGGCTTTCTTGATTAAAGTGAAAGCGTGAAAATCCCTCTGACCATGTGGCAGATTGACCTGATTCCTTGGTACGTCTTCGCCGCGTACTGGGCGATCAGCTGGCTGCGAGTGAAGCGGACCAAGACCGCCGAGCCGTTGACCAGTCGGATGGCCACGATCATTCCCCTGGTGCTGGCGTTTGAACTGCTGTTTTCGAACTGGCCGCGTGGGCCGCTGCGGCTGCGGTTTCTGCCGGTTAAAGATTGGATCGGCTGGAGCGGAATTGCTCTGACGACAATGGGCGTATCGGTTGCAATCTGGGCGCGGTACTCGATCGGCCAGTACTGGAGCGCGCGCGTGACTTTGAAAGAGGGACACCGGGTGATTCGCAGCGGCCCGTATGCGTGGGTGCGGCATCCGATTTACACGGGGATGCTTCTGGCGGCCATGGGAACCGCGGTGGTGGTTGGCGAGTGGCGGGGAGTTGTCGCTGTCGCGATCATTTTTGCGGCGCATTCCTACAAGGCTCTGCGGGAGGAAGCGCTGCTCACCAGGGAACTTGGGGAAGAATATGTGTCATACCGGCAGAGCACGGGATTTCTGTTTCCGAGGTTATGGTGAGGGAGAAATCGTGCTAAATCGCGGCGGCCTGGTCGCGGCGACGGGCCTGGATTTCGATGAAGACGTTCACCAGCGAAACCGCGGCGGGGGTTACGCCGGGAATGCGCGAGGCCTGGCCGATGGTGCGCGGGCGCACGTGGGTGAGTTTTTCCTGCATCTCGCGCGAGAGTCCGCTGACTGAGTGATAGTCGAACCAGTCGGGGATGGAGTGCTGCTCGGCTTTCTTCAGGCGCTCCATGGCGCGCTGCTGCTGCAGCAGGTAGCCTTCGTATTTGATCTCGGTTTCGACGGACTTGAGTTCGTTGCGCAGTTGGGAAGAAATTCCGGCCACGGATTGGCGCGGATTCCCCGGGATTTCTTCTCTAGTAAAAAACTCGGGCGAGACGTTGCGGAGAATAGGAACCAAGCGCTCGACTGTGATTTCAGGGCGCTTGAGCAGTTGGGCCAATGTTTGGCCAACCGCTGAGGACAAGTCGGCAGTCGGGGCGCCGCTGGCGACAGCAGGTTCCTCACCCTCGCTTTGCGAGTGTTCGGAATGACAAGAATTTGTTTGAGCGGCCTTTTGGGTGGCTGCTTCTGATCTTTGGACCGCCGTCATTTGGGCCGTCATCTCGGATGTGATTTTCGTGGCTTCCAGTTTTTTCTTCAGCGCGGTCAAGCGTTCCTGCTTCGATTGAAATTCTGCCCAGGCTTCGTCCGTGATCAGGCCTACGCGGCGGCCGTGGGGGGTCAGGCGGCGGTCGGCGTTGTCGATGCGCAGGTGCAGGCGGAACTCGGCGCGCGAGGTGAACATGCGGTAGGGCTCGTTCGTGCCTTTGGAAATCAGGTCGTCGATCAGGATTGCGGTGTAGGCCTCAGTGCGGTCCAGGATCAGCGGCGGCTCGCACTTCACCTGCAACGCGGCGTTGATGCCGGCCATCAAGCCCTGGCACGCGGCTTCTTCGTAGCCGGAGGTGCCGTTGATCTGGCCGCCGAGAAACAAGCCGGCAATCTTGCGGGTTTCGAGCGTGCGTTCGAGTTCGGTGGGATCGATGGAGTCGTACTCGATGGCGTAACCGGGGCGCAGCATCTCGGCGTTTTCGAGGCCGGGGATCGACTTCAAAATCGCGAGCTGAACTTCGACCGGCAAGGAAGTGCTCATGCCGTTGACGTAAATTTCGTGCGTGTTCAGGCCTTCGGGTTCGAGGAAGAGCTGGTGCGTCTCCTTGTCGGGAAATTTCACGATCTTGTCTTCGATCGAAGGGCAGTAGCGCGGTCCGATCGACTGGATCTGGCCGCTGTACATGGGCGAGCGGTGCACGTTTTCGCGGATGATGCGATGCGTTTCGGCCGTGGTATACGCGATGTAGCAGGGGACTTGCGAATCATGATGCGCGACGCGCTTGGTGCGAAAGCTGAACGGCGTGGGATCAACGTCGCCGGGCTGCGCCGGGAAGCGCGACCAGTCGATGGTGCGTCCGTCGAGGCGCGGCGGAGTGCCGGTCTTGAGGCGGCATCCGCGCAGGCCGAGCTTCTTCAGGGCTTCGCCCAGCAGGACCGCGTTGGGCTCGCCGGAACGTCCGGCGGGATATTGCTGCTCGCCGCAGTGGATGAGGCCGTTGAGAAAAGTTCCGGTGGTGATGATGACGGCGGGCGCGCCGACGGTGCGGCCGTCGCGCAGGCGAATGCCTAAGAACACGGCTTCCGGCTTCCGGCGCTCGGCTTCCGGACTCTTCTGGCTGAGCGTCGTCCTCCGGATAGCTGAAAGCCGGGAGCCGGAGAGCCCCGTCCAAGATCAGATCCGCGACTTCCGCCTGCTTGATCTTCAGATTCGGCTGCGACTCCAGCACTTCGCGCATCTTCAGGCGATAGGCTTGCTTGTCGCATTGTGCGCGGGGCGACCAGACGGCCGGGCCGCGCGAAGTATTCAGCAGGCGGAACTGGATGCCGACCGCGTCGGTGATTTCGCCCATGATGCCGCCGAGGGCGTCGACTTCGCGGACGAGGTGTCCCTTGGCGATGCCGCCCACAGCGGGATTGCACGACATCTGCGCGATCAGATCGACGTTGAGCGTGTAGAGGGCGGTCTTCAGGCCCATGCGGGCCGAAGCCATCGCGGCTTCGCATCCGGCATGGCCGGCGCCGACTACGACGACGTCGAATTGTTCGGTGAACTCCATGGGGATCAAATGCAAATACGCGAAAATCCTTGACGGTGTTTCCTCTTTCATTCTAGCAACTTGGGGCAAGATGGTGATCTCCATCACTTGCCGACGGCGCCTTTGCGACCGTATATTGGGCTGTCCGAACTGAACGCCGGAGGGGGCTACATGAATACTGCGGAATTCTTTGCGCAACTGGACGCGCGCATCGGCAAGTATGATCTGCTCTGCCATCCGTTTTACAAGGCATGGTCGGCGGGCCAGTTGACGCGCGACGATCTGCGCGAGTATGCGCAGGACTACTATCATCACGTCGAGGCGTTTCCTTCGTATCTGGCGGCGCTGGGGATGCGCCTGGAGGAAGGCGAATTGCGGCGGGCGGTGCTGGCCAACATGTGCGACGAGAAGGGCGTCGACGGGCGGCCGGGACGCGATGCGGTGCCGCACTCCGAGCTTTGGCTCGACTTTGCCGAAGGCATGGGATCGAGCCGCAATCTGGAGTGGCATAGTCCGGTGCCGGAGATTCGGCAGCTCATTAAGCACTTTCATCAGGTGGCCAGCGAAGGCTCGTCCGGAAGAGGCCCTGGCGGCTTTCTATACCTACGAGTCGCAGGTGCCGCGCATCGCGAAGGAAAAGGAGCGTGGCCTGCGCGAGATGTACGGCGCCGACGACAAGACTTGCGGCTACTTCACGCTGCATGCCACCGCCGATGTGTATCACTCGAAGGTGTGGCGCAAGCAGCTTGAAAAGCGGGTTGCCGCCCACCCCGAGACCGCCGAAGCGGCTCTGGACGCGGCCGAGAATGCGGCGCACGATGCTGTGGCAGGCGCTGGACGGGATCGAGGCGCGGCGGACGGCATGGCGATCGGCGTAGGCTGGGCGTCGGCATTGTTCGAGTGCGAGCACTGCGTTCGAGCCAATGATTCGGTAGAATCATTGGCTCATTTGCTTTTTGGAGAGGAACGACTGTGGCCAAAGACATTCCCATCGGAACGCGCGGCGAGGCGGAGGAGACGGTCGAGTTCGAGCACACGCTGACGTCGCACCATCCGGAATTGCCGCCGGTGTATTCGACGCCGGACATGATCCGGCTGATGGAGACGGCGGCATTTCGCGCGCTGCAGCCTTACTGCGAAGGCGACGAGATCACGGTGGGAACGTCGATTCATATGGAACATCGCGCCGCCAGCGGCATCGGCGCACGCATCAAGGCCGAGGCCGAGCTCGAATCGTTCGATGGGCGCTTCTATACCTTGCGCGTGACGGCCCGCGATGACGCGCAGGAGATTGGCCGCGGCACGGTGGGACGGGCGGTGGTAAGCATCGGAAAGTTTGTGGAGAAAATGAAGGGGAATGAGTAGAGATCCAGACTCAGTACCAGTCCAGAACTGAGAACTTCCATCCTGATCGGCGTCATTTCCGATACTCACGGCTTGCTTCGGCCCGAGGCGATCGAGGCGCTGCGCGGGTCGGAGCACATCATTCACGCCGGGGATGTTGGGGCTGCGGAGATTCTTGAGGAGCTCGCGACCATTGCGCCCGTGACCGCCATTCGCGGCAATGTCGACAAGGGCGCGTGGGCGCGCAAGCTGCCCGAGACTGAAGTTGTCGAGATCGGCGGCATTTCGATTTACGTGCTGCACGATCTGGCGCAGCTCGATCTGAAGCCGGAGGCGGCAGGATTCAAGGTCGTGATCTCCGGGCACAGCCACGTTCCGAAGCAGGAGACGCGCGGCGGCGTGCTTTATTTCAATCCTGGCAGCGCTGGGCCGCGGCGGTTCAAGTTGCCGGTGAGCGTGGGGAGGCTCGCGATGTCGAGGCCGGGAATGTTCGCGGAGAGATTCTATGCTCGATTTTGAGATTCGTAGGCCCGGACGCATCGTCCGGAGGTCTTCGCGCGACTCGGCAGAGTTGGGCGACGCTGCTCCGCCCCACTACTGCGTTGCTACAATCCCAAAAGAATGTCACTCACGTTCGAAATTAATTCCAAGAGCGGCAAAGCGCGCGGCGGGCGGCTGCTGACGCCGCATGCCGCCATTGAGACTCCAGTGTTTATGCCGGTGGGAACGGTGGCGTCGGTCAAGGGCATTTCCCAGGACATTCTCGAAGAACTGGGCGCGCAGATTATTCTCGGCAATACCTACCACCTCTACCTGCGGCCGGGCGTCGAGACCGTGCGGAAGCTGGGCGGGCTGCATGGGTTCATGGCGTGGCGGCGGGCGATTCTGACGGACTCGGGAGGGTTTCAGGTTTTCAGCCTGAACGAGCTGCGCAAGGTCAGCGAAGAAGGCGTGACGTTTCGCTCGCATCTGGATGGCTCGTCGCACTTTTTCAGTCCGGAGAGCGCGATGGAGGCGCAGATCGGGCTGGGCGCCGACATCATCATGGCGTTCGATGAGTGCACGGAGTATCCGGCGGATGCAGGCGCGCATGCGGGCTTCGATGGAGATGACGGCGCGCTGGGCGGCGCGCAGCAAGAAATATTTTGAGGAGCATAAGAATGAAGTTCCGTGGAAGCAGGGGCTAGTGGCTAGGGACCAGGGATCAGCAGCAGAACGCGCGGCTCCGACTGGCCCCTTGACCCTGTCCCCTGGTCCCTGTTACGCAGTCTCTGTTTGGCATCGTGCAGGGAGGGATGGACCGCGAGCTGAGGAAGGAATCAGCGGAGCGGACCATTGAAATTGGGTTTCCCGGCTACGCCATTGGCGGGCTGAGCGTGGGAGAGCCGCGCGAGCTCACGCGCGAGATTGTCGAGTCCACGCTGGAGCATCTTGCCGACCGACAAGCCGCGCTATCTGATGGGCGTGGGCACGCCGGAAGAAATTGTCGAGTATGCCAACCTGGGCGTGGACATGATGGATTGCGTGCTGCCGACGCGGGCGGCGCGGCATGGGCTGCTGTTTACGTCGGAGGGAAAAGTCTCGATCAAGCAGGCGCGCTATGCCCAGGATGCGGGGCCGCTCGATCCAAATTGCGCCTGCCGGGTGTGTCATCGCTACTCGCGGGCCTATTTACGTCATCTTTATGCATCGAATGAAGTGCTGGCGCAGGTCTTGAATACGATCCACAACCTGAGTTTCTACCTTGACACTATGCGGCGGGTGCGGCATTCTATTTCACTTGGGGAAGAGTCCCGTTTTCTTTCTAGTGTCTGGTCACGACCGAAGCCATGACCACGACGGATGGCCTCCCCGGATTCAAGCCTGAAACAGAAAGAACCCGGCCGAAGTCGATCCAAACCCCGTGGTGAAATAACAGCTCCCGTGGCGCAAGTGGGCGCGGGCGGTTTTTCGCGGACTCCATCCGCGCAGACATTTTGAACATGCAGGCTGTACTCATATTGCAGGCATCGGGTGGTGGTGGGATGTCGTTGCTGATCATGTTTGTTCCCATGATCGCCATTTTTTATTTTCTGTTGATCTTGCCCCAGCAGCGCCGCCAGAAAAAATGGCAGGCCATGCTGGATCAGCTCAAGACCGGCGACAAGGTCACCACCAGCGGAGGTTTGCGAGGCACGGTAGTGGCTTTGAAGGATGATGCGATTCATCTGCGCGTGCCGCCCGACAATTTGCGGGTGGAAGTCACCAAGGCGTCGGTGGCGATTGTGACGACGCCCGAAGAAGATACCGCGAAGAAGTAGAACAACGTAGCAAGCGATCCATTGCGCACGGGAAATTGTTTTCATCATGAATAAGAATCTTCTCTATAAGCTCGGATTCATCATCGCGACGATGCTGTTTTTTCTGTTCGGAATTTTTGGCATTCCGAAGAGCTTCTCCGGCCACGGGCTGCTCACCGCTTTGACCGATCACATCCACCTGGGCCTCGATTTAAAGGGCGGAACGCACCTGATTTTGCAGGTGCAGGTCAATGACGCGGTGAACGTGGTGGCGCAGAACGCGATCGAGATTCTGAAAGAACAGATGCGCAGCCGCAAGATTGATTACTCCGATGTTGCCCAGTCCGACCCGCAAAACAATCCCGACCACGTGGTGATAAAAGGCGTGCAGCCGGCCTCGCGCTCTGATCTGCTGAGCATCGTGCAAGATCATCTTCCCGAGTACGACATCACCGGTGGCCCCGACAATTCGTGGAACCTGGCAATGAAGCCTCCGGCGCTGGTTGAACTGAAAAACAAGGCGGTCACGCAGGCCATCGAGACTATCCGCAACCGCATTGACGCTCTCGGCGTCAGCGAGCCTACGATTCAGGAGCACGGGCTGGGGGACTACCAGATTCTGGTGCAACTGCCGGGCGTGGACGATTCCGGGCGCGTGAAGGACATCTATGCAGTCCACCGCCATGCTGGAGATCAAGCAGTCTCTGGGCGGGCCGTATCCGAGCGAGCAGGCGGCCCTGCAAGCGCAGACAGGCCGGAGTCCTGCCTGCGGATGCGATTCTTCTTCCGGGACACAGCATGCCCGGGGAGCCGGACGAAGGGCAGGCGTGGTATCTGGTGTCGCGCGTTTCGGCGGTAAGCGGCAAGGATCTGCGCGACGCGCAGCCCAGCACCGATCAGAATGGCCAGCCCAGCGTGACCTTTTCGCTGACCGGCGAAGGTGGGCAGCGGTTCTACAGCTTTACTTCTGCCCACGTCGGCGACAGCCTGGCTGTGGTGCTCGACAACAAAGTGCAGGAAGTGGCGAACATCAAGGAGCCGATCCGCGACCAGGGTTCGATCAGCGGCGGCCGAATGACAGAGCAGCAGGCCAAGGATCTTTCGATGATCCTGCGATCCGGCGCTCTGCCTGCGAGTATGAAGTATCTGGATGAGGAAACCGTGGGACCGTCGCTGGGCGCGGATTCGATTCGCTCGGGCGTGATGGCGACCGTGATTGGCATGGGCGCGGTACTGATTTTCATGCTGGTTTATTACCGCGGAGCGGGCATCAATGCAGACCTGGCGCTGATCATGAACCTGATTATTTTGCTTGGGTTCCTGGGGTGGTCGACGATTGCAGGGGTGAACGTTGCTCTCACCTTGCCTGGAATCGCCGGCGTGATTCTGACGGTCGGCATGGGCGTGGATTCCAATGTGCTGATCTTCGAGCGTATTCGCGAGGAATTGCGCAATGGCAAGACGCCGCCCTCGGCCGTGGATCAGGGTTTTAGTCACGCCTGGATTACGATTGTGGATACGCACGTTACCACGATCGTTTCGGCTGCAATTTTGTTCATCTTCGGCACCGGCCCGGTCAAAGGATTCGCCACCACGCTCACTTTCGGTTTGCTGGCGAACCTGTTTACGGCGGTGTTCGTGTCGCGCGTAATCTTCGACTGGGTGCTGAGCCGGAAGCAACGCGGCGAAGCGCTCAGCATTTAGAAATTGAGTAATTGGGGAATTTGGTAATTGGGAAATTGAAGACCCAGAGGCCCGATTTTGTAGGGGCGGCGAACTGCTCTTCAATTGCACAATTACCAAATTTCCCAATTACCAAATCTTTGCTAAGTCATAGATAGATAAGGGGCTAGAAAAACCCGTGGAGTTCTTTCGCAATACCAACATAGATTTTCTGGGAAAAAAGTGGTATTTTCTCGCATTTTCGCTGGTCTTCAGCGTAGCGGGCCTGTTTTCCTTGTTGTTCTGGCACCACATTCCTTGGGGCGTGGACTTCCGTGGGGGAACGCTGGTGTATGTGAAGTTCTCGCATACTCCCGACCTGCAGGCAGTGCGTAGGGCGATGGACCGGGCAGGCTTGCACGATCCGAAGATTCAGCCGTACGACCAGCCGTCGCTGAATGAGGTTCTGATCGATCTCGATGTGCGCGAAACCAGCGAGCAGGCGCTGGATCAGGGGAAGCTGAAGATTATTCAGGCGCTGGAGAGCAATGCGCCAGCAGGCAAGCAAGACCTGAACAACGCCAGTTCTTTGACAATCAAGAATTACCTGATGGACAAGGACCCGCTGCACCTGGGCACAGATGCCGATCAGAAATACACGGCGCAGGCGCAAGCCATCGCGGACTATCGCGACAAAGAACTGAGCGGGGTGCTGACCTCGCTTGATCAGTTGAAAGGTGCCGCCGGCGTTGATCCTGCCGTTGCAGCTGTGCTGCCGGATGGCTTCTTCCTTTCCGATTTTGGGATACGCAATGTGGCGATCGTCGGACCCCAGGTGGGCGGCCAGTTGCGAACACAGGCAGGGTTGGCCACTCTTTATTCGCTGATTGGGATGCTGGTTTACCTGGGATTCCGGTTTGAGTGGATTTACGGCATCGCTGCGGTGGTCACGGTGTTTCACGATACTTTGATCACCGTAGGCGCTTTTTCGCTTCTGGCGCCGAGGTTCGAGATATCCCTGACCGTGATCGCGGCCATTTTGACCCTGATTGGTTACTCTAATAACGACACGATCGTGGTATTTGACCGCATCCGGGAAAACATTAAACTCATGCGGCGGGAGAAACTGGCGGATATCGTTAACCGGAGTATTAATCAGACCCTGAGCAGAACGATCTTGACAGCGGGCCTAACCTTCCTTACCGTACTTGCTCTCTTCTTGTTCGGCGGCGAAGTGCTTCGTGGATTCAGCCTCGCTCTGGTCATTGGCATTTTGATCGGAACGTACTCATCGATTGCGATCGCCGCGCCGATCCTGGTGGCTTATCAGGACTGGCGGATTGAAAAAGGCAAGCGTCCGGTCGGCATGCCGCGTAAAAGCAGTTAAGTAATCGGTGGTCATTCGTAAGCGGTAGGCCTTCTTTTGTAAGCAGTTAGAAGGATTTGCTTGAAACGTCGAGGGGGCTGGTCTCGCCCTTGGGACGAAGCCGGGAAACCGGGAGCAAAGAGGAGCCAGTCGGTGTCTAAAGCTCTTTAGGGGTCTGAAAGCCGTTAGGGGAGAATCACTATGTTTGAAGATAGCCTGATCGAGTCCGGCGGCAAGCTGAAGACGAAACGGGGCCGCACGTCAGTGGTCGCGTTTATGATCGAGTTCATGATTATCGGCGTGATGGTGCTGATCCCGCTGATTTTCACGGAAGCCTTGCCCAAAGGACAGATGATGTTCCTTCTGGTGGCCCCCCCGCCACCGCCACCGCCGCCACCGCCAGCCGCCGCTGCCGTGCAGCATGTCAGGGTGATTCAGACCGATATCGTCAACGGTGAACTGCGCACACCCACCAAGATTCCGCAAAAAGTGAAGATGATCCAGGAAGACGAGGCTCCACCGGCCATGGCTGCAACCGGCGTGGTGGGCGGCGTTCCGGGCGGGATTCCGGGCGGATCGATGGGCGGAGTGATTGGCAGCGTGCTCAGCTCCACTCCAACCGTGGCGCCGCACATTGCCACACCGCAGCGCGTGCGCGTATCCTCGGGTGTGTCGTCCGGGCTTCTGATCCGCAAGGTGAACCCGGCCTATCCGCCGCTGGCGCGCCAGGCTCGAATTCAGGGCACGGTGATTCTGCAGGCGCAGATCAGCAAGGATGGCAGCATTGAGAACCTGCAGTTGATCAGCGGGCATCCGATGCTGGCGCCGGCCGCGATCGAAGCCGTGAAGCAGTGGAAGTACAAGCCGTACCTGCTGAACGGAGAACCGGTTGAGGTCGACACGCAGGTGCAGGTGAACTTCACGCTCGCTGGGGGCTAAACTCCCTCGCAGGGCGCGGGTTAGATTTTTCAGCAGTGGTGTGCATGGCCCTCCCTTTCCCACCTAATTTGCGGTGGCCGGGAGGGGCTTGAGAGAAGCCCGGCCCGGCCGCCGTAGCCCTTTTTGCATCAGGGAGGGCCAGCCGGGTTCGTGCGCGTATACCCGAAAATTCTTATCCAGCGGTTGGCACCACAAAGCGCATCACAGTGTCCAAGTAAAGCAGAGAGTTCCGAGGAGGGAAAAGCAACTCATGTTCGCAACTCACGTAGCAGCAGCACTTCTCAGTCACGTTCACGTCGCAGCCACCTGGATGGTTCAGGAAGGCGGCGGCGCCATCGCGACCGATCCCTTGGGTTTGTGGAAGGCAATGGGATGGGTTGCCCGGACCGTAGTCATCATTCTGTTCATCATGTCGGGGTGGTCGATCGGCGTGATGATCGATCGCTGGATGGCCTATAGCGCGGCTCGCAAACAGTCGCGTGCGTTCGCCCCGGCCGTCGCCGGCGCGCTGCGCGATGGTCGCATTGACGAAGCCATCAAGGTTGCCGAGCGCAACAAGAAGAGCCACCTGGCCAAGGTTGTGACCGCCGGCCTGATGGAATTCAAGGCTCACCAGGATTCCCCGGGCGCAATCCCTGGCGAAACCATTGAAGCCTCCAAGCGCGCTCTGGAACGCACCGAAGCCATCGTCCACGCTGAACTGAAGCGCGGATTGGGTGGCCTCGCCACTATCGGCTCGACGGCTCCGTTCGTCGGACTGTTCGGCACGGTGATGGGCATTCTGAACGCGTTCATCGGCATCAACAACTCGAAAGCCACCGGATTGGCTGCAGTCGCGGGCGGTATCGCGGAAGCGCTGGTTACGACGGCCATCGGGCTGCTCGTCGCCATCCCGGCCGTCATGATGTTCAATTATCTGACCGGGCGCGTGGAAGCGTTCGACGTGGAGATGGACAACTCGTCGAGCGAACTGATCGATTACTTCCTGAAGAAGCGCGGCGACGTTCGCCGGTAAGCAAGCTCCCCACTTTTCGCGCATAAGGACGCGCGAGAAATGGGCACCAGCGGTCTCGTGAGTGAGTTGCTTGTCCGGCGCTGGCAATCCAGCGCCGGACTTTCCCAACTTGAGCATGGGACTTTGCCCGGATTGCGGCGGTACGGGAGATATCTAGCTATGGCACTAGCGAAACGAAACGAAGGCGCGAAGGTCAGCTCCGACATCAACGTCACGCCCATGGTGGATGTGATGCTGGTCCTGCTGATCATCTTCATGGTGGTTACGCCCATGCTGCAGAAAGGTGTCAGCGTGGATTACGCCAAGGTCAACAACCCGGAGCAAATGCCGGATGCGGACAAGGAAGATGCGCTGCTGGTCTCCATCACTAAGGATGGCAAGGTGTATCTCGGAAGCGACCAGATTCAGGTCGACAACCTGACCGAAAAGGTGAAAGATCGCCTCGCCAACAAGCCCGACAAGCGAGTGTACCTGAAGGCGGACATGCGGACGCGTTTTGGCAATGTGGTGCAGGTTGTGGATGCTGTCCGTGCCGGCGGAGTAGATGACCTTGGCTTGCTCACCGAACAGCGGCACGCGGCTCCAACCGCTACGCCAGCCCCGGCTGCACCCGGGCAGTAGTCAGGCAACATAGAGGAGAACGACCATGGGAATGACAGCCGGCTCGAGCGGAGGCCAAAACGCAAACATGAACGTCACTCCGCTGATTGACGTTCTGCTAGTGCTACTGATCATCTTTATGGTGATCTCGCCGGTCACCCCCAAAGGATTGGATGCGCTGGTTCCCCAACCGCCGCCGCCGAACGCACCGAAGAACACCACTCCCGACCGCACCATCGTGGTGCAATTGATTGACCGTGGCGCGGGTTCGGAGCCGGGCGTGAAAATCAACAACGAAGATGCGACCTGGGACAACCTGCAGGGGCGTCTGACCGATATTTACAAGCAACGCGCGGAAAAGGTTATGTTCGTGAAGGGCGATGACGCCGTCCCCTTCCAAAACGTCGCCAACGTGCTTGATATTGCCCACGCCGCCGGTGTGGACAAAGTCGGTCTGATTACTGCGAAGATCGAAGCGGGCAACTGAGCGGGCAACTCATCGGTACTGCCGGGCGAGCCCGGAGCGCGTTTTTTGGAGTCGTTTTTTCGTAGTCGGCCCACTGCAGGGAAGCGGGCTTCCCTGCGCGCCTGCGGCCTGAGCTGCCGTACTTGCCGTACTTGTCAAACCGATGTCTCTGGGCCTAGGATGCTGTGTCGAGGGAGACTTATACCGCAATGAATAAGAACCTGAAAGTGATCACGCTGGCAGCCGCAGCGCTGGCGATTTTCTCCTCCGTGGGATGCAACAAGCTAAGGGCGCGCGACCAGCTCAACAAGGGCGTGGAATCTTACAAGAACAACCACTATGAGCAGGCCATCGACCATTTTCAGCAAGCGGTTCAACTGGATCCGGCCCTGATCAATGCCCGCATGTACCTGGCCACGGCGTACGTTTCGCAATATATCCCCGGCGTGGACTCGCCGGATAACCTGCGCACGGCAGACGAGGCTATCAAGGAATATCAAACTGTGATCGACGCCAATCCCTCGCGCGATCAGAAGGTGAACGCGGCGAAGGGCATCGCCTACCTGTACTTGAACGAAAAGAAGTGGGAAGATGCCAAAAAGTTCTACCGCATGGCGTCGGACTTGGACCCGAACGATCCTGAGCCTTACTACTCGGTGGGTGTGATCGACTGGACCGCCTGCTACCAGCCGCGCATGGAAGAGCGCGCGAAGCTGGGCATGAAGCCGGAAGAGAATCTGAATCCGAAGAACAAGGATCAGATGAAGGTCTGCAGCGAGTTGAAGGCCAAGAATTCGCCCGCCATCCAGGAAGGTATCGAGAGCCTCAACAAGGCCATCCAGATTCGCCCGGACTACGATGACGCCATGGCGTACCTGAACCTGATGTACCGCGAAAAGGGCGACGTGGAATGCGATGACCTTGCCGCGCGCGCGGAAGATCTGAAAACTGCGGACCACTGGGTCGACGAAACCCTGCGCGTAAAAAAGGCGAAGGCTGAAAAAGCGGCGCAGGGCCAAGGCGGCGGAATTGTCATGGACTCTAAATAACTGAGGATGCCGTTGCGTGAGTTCAGCCTCCCTCGCTTATGAGCGAAGGAGGCTTTTTCATTTCCGCTTTCATTTCTGGAGTGCGGCGTGGTCCGGCTGGGTGCATGCCCTGCCTACTGCTTGCTATAGAGGCGGACCTCGACTTTCGCGAATTGCCAGCGCGTCATCTTGGGGAACGATTCTGAAAGGATCTGTGTGAGCATCCCTGTCGTGGGATCGGGTTTTCCTGCCGGGCCATTGTTCATCAGCATGATCCACACCCGCGGATGGCTGGGCGTGGCCGCGCGCAGGAAATCCGCTGTGGGCTTGCCGGTAAAGTCGCGGTAGTCGAGACCCGCTCCGTGCTGAGGAAATAGAATCTGCGGGCCCATCTGCGTCGCGAAGCTCGGGCTGGCGGAATTTTCTCCGGTACGGAGAGAGCGCACAAATTCATAGGGAACGCGGGTTTCGGCAATGTGGAAGATGACGGCGTCTTCCGGCTGGGCGTGGTCGAGAATAAAGGCAGCGGCGGCGACGGAGGCGTCGCGTTCGTTGTCGAAGTCGTGGCCATAGACAAAGAAAATTCCCTGCGTGGCCAACAGCAAGATTCCGGCGAGCGCAGCCGCGAGCAGCCAAGATGGGCGCAGCCGCGCCAGTCCGGCAGCCACCAGGATCAGGAGTGCGGGCAGGCAGAAGATCATGTAACGGGCCAGAAAGACCGGGCGGGCGAATGACAGCAAGACCGTGAGCGCGACCGGGAAGAATAACCACGCCAGCAGAACGTGTATTCGCCAGCTTTCCCAGGACTGAGAGCGCG
This sequence comes from uncultured Acidobacteriota bacterium, assembly GCA_963755795.1. Classification (GTDB taxonomy): domain Bacteria; phylum Acidobacteriota; class Terriglobia; order Terriglobales; family Acidobacteriaceae; genus Sulfotelmatobacter. The sequence goes on from CAVWLI010000044.1 coordinate 67,863, forward strand.
CCCAGAGTTGTTTCCCGGCCGGGAGTAAGGCGGCGGTGCAGGCCGCCGCGCAGACGATCAGCAGAGCCCAATTGCTGCCGCCCGCCAGGTGCTCGTAGAACTCGAGCACATCGCGCAGGCCGGGCCTGGGAATCCAGCGAATGGGCCCGGCGCCTGTCTTGGCCACAAACACTACCAGAGGCGAGACGGCTAGTCCGATGGTGATCCAGGCGCGCCGCAATTGTGCCGCGAGCGGCGCTTCGGATGGTTTCAACTGATCTGGACCGCGTGCGCTGCTTCCGAACCGGCGGAGAGCCAGCCCCTGAGCAGCAACTAGCAGCAGCGCGAAAAAATGGGCGTACACCGCCAGGACGCTGAAGAGAACATAGCCGAGCCGACTGCGGCGAGCGGGTTCACGTACGGGCTCGCGCACCCAGGCAATCAGGAATCCTGACGAGAGCGTCGCCAGCAGCACGAGCAGAGCGTAGCTGCGCGCCTCTTGAGAATAACGAACGCTGTAGGCGTTGAACGTGAACAGAGCGGCCACGATCAAAGCAACCCGCCGGTCATAAAGCAGCTGAGCCAGCCAATAAATTGCTGGCAGCGTGGCTGCGGCAATCAGCACCGACAGGCTGCGGATGAAGAACTCGGTGTGTCCGAAATGCAGCCAGATTCGCAGCAGCAGGTAGTAGAGCGACATGTTGGCTTCGCGCCACCACAGCAGGTGCAGGAAGTTCGCCCAATCCAGGCGGGCGGCCTCCACGCTGAAACACTCGTCAAACCAGAAGGGCTTGCGGGAGAGGAACAGAAATCGAATCGCGGCGCTGGCCGCTATCAGCAGAAGAAGAGTGAGGCGGCGAACCCAGCGGGCAGGATCCGATGGGAAGGGTGAAGGGTGTGTCTGGTCCGCTGCGGCTTGGGGTAGCGGCATGCTGGCGTTTAGGAGTTGGTTCTCGTCCAGATGATACTATGCTAGAAAATCCTCGCATTCGCGCGTATTTTCGAAACGAGCCGACGTGCCCAGAGCTTCGATAATGGCTTATGTGGAAACCGCACCGCGCAACGACCCGCAGGCGACCGACGATCGCTGGAAGGGATACGTGTCGGTGATTGTGCCGGTTTACAACGAGGCGGCGCACCTGAACGAACTGCTGCAGGCGATTCAGGCCTCGCCAGTGAAAAAGGAAATCATAATCGTCGATGACGGCTCGACCGACGGCACGCGCGAAAAATTGCGGGCGCTGCCTCCGATCGACGACGTTACGGTCGTCTTTCACGAGAAGAACCACGGTAAGGGTGCGGCTATTCGTACGGCTCTGGCGTATGCCCGGGGCGAGTATGTGCTGATTCAAGACTCCGACTTGGAATATGATCCGCAGGATTATCCGCGGTTGCTGAGGCCGCTCGAAGCAGGCGAGGCGAACGTCGTTTATGGCGTGCGGCCGGACCGTCCGGAGCGCGGCTTACGTTTTTTCCTTGGCGCCAAGCTGCTCACTCACCTCACAAATCTCCTTTACGGCGCCGGCATTCACGACGAGGCCACTTGCTATAAAGTATTCCGCCGCTCTTCGGTGGCGCGGATTCAGTTGGCGTGTCAGCGCTTTGAGTTCTGCCCGGAAGTAACCGCGAAGTTGTGCCGCATGGGCGAGAAAATTGAAGAGGTTCCTATTTCTTACCGTCCGCGCTCGGCGGTGGAGGGAAAGAAAATCCGCCACTCCGATGGCTGGCTGGCAATCTGGACTTTGATCCGCTATCGCTTCGTGCGGCCTTCGCAATGGATGCAGCCGGCTCAAACCGAGGCACATCCCGGATCGCCTTTTGCGGTAAGCTTCCAGCGGTTGCCGCCTTCCTAGGAAATGCAAACGAGTCTGATCTGTTCACCTCGATCAGAATCGTCGACGCTGGCATCATCTGTGCCAAGTTCAGCAGAAAGCTCGGGATGGTTGAAAGTCCGGTGAAGACCGACAGTGCGAACGCGACGAGAAGATTTTGCTTGTCCCCTGCAATCCGCAAGTCCCTGCTGCGGCTGATGCTCATCTCGTTTGTGCTGCAGATTGCGGCGATCGGAATTCTTCGCCAGTACAAGACGCGCGCCGCAGACGATCACTTCGGTTTCGGCTGGGAGATGGGCCGCATTGCCCGTTCCATTGCTCTGGGCGAGGGGTTCAGCAATCCGTACGGAGGCAACACGGGGCCGACCGCGTGGGAGCCTCCGCTGTATCCGTATTTGATGGGCGGAGTGTTCAAACTCTTTGGCGTTTATACCTACGCGTCGGCCTGGGTGCTGCTGACCATCAATAGCCTGCTCGCGGTGCTCACCTGCATTCCGGCTTATCTGATCGCGGAACGAATATTCGGCGAGCGAGTTGCGATTTGGTCTGCGCGGACTTGGGCGCTGCTGCCCTACGTCTGGTACTGGTCGATTCACTGGCTGTGGGACACGACTTTTACACCCCTCGTCCTGAGCCTGATTTTTCTGATCGCACTCGAGATGGAAGACTGGCCGGGCCTTCGCGGCTGGGCAATCTTTGGGGTGCTGTGGGGCGTGGGCGCGCTGGCGAATCCGTCGATGCTCACTTTTCTGCCGTTCTGTGGCCTCTGGATTTGGCGGCAAAGATTCAAGGGAGGCTTGCCGTCGCTGGCCGGCGTGGCGGTGTCGTCGGCTGTTTTTTTTCTCGTGCTCTCGCCGTGGTTGATCCGCAATTACGAAGTGTTCGGACGCTTTGTTTTTCTGCGCGATGATTTCGGGTTGCAGTTACGATTGGGCAACTGGAAGGGTGCGGACGGCATGCTGATGGCATACCTGCAGCCCAGCCAGAACAAACTGGAGTTCCAGAAATTTCAGCGCATGGGGGAACTGGAATATTCCGCGGATTGCAAACGCCTGGCTGTGCAGTGGATTCGTGAGAATCCTGGCCGTTTTGCCGTGGTCAGCCTGAAACGCTTCTTCTACTACTGGAACGGAGTTCCACGCGAAACTGGCAGTGTGGCCCCGGTGGATTTTCGCAGTTCTCTCTTTCTTGCGACCTCAGTGCTCGCGATCTGGGGGCTGGGGCGTGCGCTGCGCCAAAAGCGGCGCGGGGCTTGGCTTTTCGCGGGACTGGCTCTGACTTACCCGACCACTTATTACTTCGTGTTTGTGAACGCGAGGTATCGGCACGTCATCGAGCCGGAATTGTTCATCCTGGCTGTCTTCCTGCTTTCGGAAGTCTCGCGGCATTCGATGCGCGTCGCGGATAAGATCTAACCTCTCAAACCGTGCCTCCAGTAGAATATGCAGTCCGGTTGGGAGGCTAAGCGGCTGTAGTCCCGGCGGACGTTTTGCGCGTTCAATTCTTTGCGCGTTCAATTCTATGTTCAAGAAGATTCTCATCGCGAACCGCGGCGAGATTGCGGTCCGCGTCATCCGCGCCTGTCACGAGATGGGAATTGCCGCGGTCGCGGTTTACTCCGATGTGGATCGCGCGTCGCTGCATGTTCGCAAGGCGGACGAGGCTTATCCAATCGGGACGGCGGCCGCATCCGAGTCTTACCTGAATATCCCGAAAATCCTTGACGTCGCGGCGCGATCCAGAGCAGACGCCATCCATCCGGGCTACGGTTTTCTTTCCGAGAATGCGAAGTTTGCTCGGGCCTGCTCCGACGCGGGCGTGAAGTTCATTGGACCGACGGCCGCGGCCATGGACGCCATGGGCTCGAAAACGAAGGCGCGGCAGGCCATGGAACGCGCGGGCGTGCCGCTTGTGCCGGGTACATCGCGCGGCCTGGACTCGTTCGAGCAGGCGGAAGAAGTCGCGGCGCGCCTTGGCTATCCGGTGATGTTGAAAGCCGCCGCGGGTGGCGGCGGCAAAGGAATGCGCCTGGTGCAGGTGCCGGAAGAACTAAAGTCGGCGCTCGAGGGCGCGCGCAGCGAGGCGGAGCGGTCGTTTGGCGACAGCGAAGTCTATATCGAGAAAGCGATCATCAATCCGCGCCACATCGAAATGCAGGTGCTGGCCGACGAGCACGGCAACACCGTGTATCTCGGCGAACGCGAGTGCTCGCTGCAGCGGCGGCATCAGAAGGTGATTGAGGAAGCGCCGTCGCCGATCGTGGACGCCGACATGCGGCGCAGGATGGGCGAGGTTGCGGTGCGCGTAGCCCAAGCCGCCAGATATACAAATGCGGGCACGGTGGAATTCCTGGTTGACCAGCAGAAGAATTTTTATTTCCTGGAGATGAACACGCGGTTGCAGGTCGAGCACCCGGTGACCGAGTTAGTTACGGGACTCGACCTGGTGCACTTGCAGATTCGCATCGCGGCGGGAGAGAAGCTGCCGTTCACTCAGGAGCAAGTGCTGATTCGTGGGCACGCCATCGAGTGCCGCATCTACGCCGAGGATCCTGACAACAATTATTTTCCGAGTCCGGGTAGGATCACGCTGCTGCTGCTGCCTTCAGGGCCGGGGATTCGGCGCGACAGCGGCATGTACGAAGGCTGGACTGTGCCGATGGATTACGACCCGCTGCTGGCTAAGTTGATCGGCTACGGCACGGACCGCGAGCAAGCCATCAGCCGGCTCACCCGCGCGCTAAACGAATATTTTGTGGGCGGGATCAAAACGAATATTTCACTGTTCCGTCGCATTCTGAATGATCCGGATTTTCGCGCGGCCAGGCTGGATACCGGCTTCCTGGATCGCCTGTTGAAGCGGAATCGAACCGAGGCCCCGACCGATCCTAAGGCCGTTGAAGTTGCGGTGATTGCCGCCGGCATATTTTCCGTGCTGGGCGCGTCTGGCGCAGGAAGTGGCGAGCGGCCGGCAGCCATCGGTTCCGCGACTAGCCAGCCGAAGGCCGAGTCGAGTTGGAAGGCGGCCTCGCGTCGTGAGGCGATGCGATGAGCTTCGATCCAGCCGCAGCACCGGGGATACGAACGAATTCTTTGCTACGAAGTCGAAATCCCCACCCTCTTCAGTGGCTCTGATGACTTACGACATCAGCATTGACGGCAAGCATTACCAGCTCGATCTCGATCGGGCGGAGGGTGGCTGGTCGTGTCGGGTCGATGGACGCGAAGTTGAAGTCGACGCCGTGCTGGCGCGACCGGATGTGCTCTCCCTGCGCATCGGCAATGAGGCTTACGAGGTGAAGTGCGAACGCGTCGCCGGCGAGACGCATCTTTGGGTGGGCAGCGCGCGCTTTGCCGCGGAAGTCCGCGATCCACGGTCGTTGCGGGGGCGCGCGCGTGCCGTGGATGATCATGGACCGAAGAAACTCACCGCGCCGATGCCGGGCAAGATCGTGCGCGTGCTGGTGAGCCGGGGAGACGAGGTTGAGGCGGGTGCAGGTGTGGTTGTGGTCGAGGCGATGAAGATGCAGAACGAAATCAAATCGCCGAAGAAGGGAACGATTCAGAAGATCATGGTCGGCGAGGGCGCGGCCGTGAACGCGGGGGATGTGCTGGCTATCGTCGAGTAACTTCGCCAGGGAGGTCTAAAGATCACGAAGCACTCCGCTACTTTTCGATCCCGTTGCTGTCGAGCACTTTCTTCGCGTAGAAATTCTCGACCTTGGCGGAGTCGCGCAGAACTTCATAATAAGCGGCTTTCAGCAATTGCTCGCGGCGATCGTGAAGCTGCGAACGGATGGCTTGCTGCACTCGCGGATCGGCCAGCTCGTGCTGGCCCGCAGGTTCCTTCGATACCAGTTTTACGATGCGGAATCCCATCAACTTGTTCGCTGGAGTGAGCACCGTTATTATCGGACTGTACTGGCCGGGCTTGAGTTTCATCACCATGTCGCGCGTGGCCGGGTCCGCTCCCTTCAGGCCGGACTCAGGGACGGTGCCGAGGTCGCCGCCATTGCCGGAGGTTTCGGGGTCTTCGGAATATTTCATCGCCAGAGTGGCAAAATCGTCACCGCTGTCCAGGCGGTTCGCGATCATCTGAATCTTCTTGCGCGCGTCGCCTTCGTTCTGTGCCTTGTCGTTCTGGTCATGGGCCTGCGGGTTGGGCGTTGGGGTCACCATGATCTGAGCCAGGTGGTACTGCGGTTCAATCAGGTTGAACTCGCCTTTGTGGGCGTTGTAATAATCGGTAATGTCCTGGTCGGTGATGTTGATCTTGGACGACACTTCCTTGTTCATGACCTTGTCGAGCGTAATCGAGCGCCGGATATCGCGCTTAATGTCGGCCACAGTCCGCTTGCTATCTTTGAGGCGCTTGTCGAATTCCTCCTGAGTGAAGGGGGATTTCAGTTCGTTATACTTACGGTCGACCTCTTCGTCGGTAGCCAGCAGGCCAAGCTTTTCGGCGCGCCGCATGGTGATTTCGTCCTCAATCATCTGGTGCAAAATGTTCAGACGAAGCGCGGTGGCCTGCTCGCCGGTGGGCGCCTGCTGGGCGGAAGCGACCTGGCTGTCGTAATACTTGTCCACGTCGGCGCGGAGAATTTTCTGGCCATCCACCGTAGCCATTACGTCGCCGCCGGTCTGCGAATTACAGGCGGCGAGGGCAGCCAGTAGTGCGGCGGTTGAGAGCGCCGCGGCGAACCGGGTAAAGGATGATTTTGTTTTCAAGAATGTTCTCCGTTTCCACACATCGCGCCTACAAACGAAAAATCCAGGCCGGGGAGCGGCCCGTCGTTCACACACATCACCAAGTTACTTGGATGCTGGCGCCGGGGACGATGGAATGTGCTGCGGCACGGGTTCTCCGGCGTCTTTCAAAGCCGCGTCCAGCGCGGCTCGTACCTCACCGATCGGAACCGCACCGTCGAGCTTCTGTCCGTTGATGAAAATAGCGGGCGTTCCGTTGATGCCAAGGTCGTCAGCTTCTTTCATGGATGCTCTGACTGCATCTTCGTTTTGATTCTTGACGCAGGATTGTAGCTTCGCTTCGTCCAGGCTGTGCTTCTGCCCTTGCAGCAGCGTCATTTTGTCGATGGCCGCGAAGCGGGCTCCTGGGGTCCTTTCGGAGTCGACCTCCTGCTTGTTGGCGTGAATGTAGTCGGCGAAATCCCAATAGGCATCGCCGCTTTGCGCCGCCAGACAGTTGGCGTCAACGGCGGCATGGATCGCCCAGGGATGAATCTCCGATAGCGGGTCGTCCTTATAAATGAACGTGACCCGGTCTCCGTATTCCTTGAAAATTTCCGGAAACAGCGTTTGGTGCATGCGGGAGCAGAACGGGCACTCGAAGTCGTCGAAATTCACCAGCACAACCTTGGCGGATTTGGCACCGCGGGAGGGCCGGCCGCTTACGTCGATTTTGCGCATCAGTTCGGTGAACGGATCTTTGGTTAAGTCAAACTTGGTTACGCGCAGCATTGTGCCGCGGTCTTTGGACAAGAGAAAGTCGTAATCTTTGGGCTTGCCGTCGCCGCCGTCGATGCTGACAGACACCCTGTCAAAGCTCGGCCAATCGGTGCTGGGGGTGACCGCGCCCACAGTTACTTTTACGTCGACCGGGATGTTATAGAAAGCGCGTACCTGGCGCTCGATCTTGTGCGCCATGTCAGGAGGCACGGACTGGGCGACACAACCCAGACAAACCAGAAGCAGGAGGAGCAGCGAACGTCGAATTGAAGTCACCAGGAACCGCCTCAGCATCACTTTTTCGTCTTCTCGATTATCTCACAGCGAATGCGAGTCAGCCCGCAACGGTTCGCGTGGGGCGGCTGCTAGCCGGTGCGGCGAAGTTGCTCGGCGGGCAGCAGCGAATTCATCGAGCCGGAGCGGAACCCTTCCAGGTCGAGGGTGACAAACTTGAAGCCCAGGGCTCTGAAAATCGTGGTGAACTGGGCTGCCATCGCAGGATTCAGCGCGCGTCCCAGTTCCTCGCGGGCAATCTCAATGCGGACGATGTCGCCGTGATGGCGTACCCGGAACTGCCGGAAGCCAAGGGCGCGAATCGCGTCTTCTCCGCGCTCAACCACGTCGAGCGCCTCGCGCGTGACCGGGCGGCCGTACTCGATGCGCGAGGAGAGGCAGGCCGATGCCGGCTTGTCCCAGATGCGCAGGCCTGCTTGACGCGCCAGTTCGCGAATTTCCGGCTTGGTGAGCCCAGCCTGCAACAGCGGGGCGGCGACGTGGTGCTGCTGGGCGGCTTGTTGCCCGGGGCGGAAGTCGCCCTGGTCGTCGAGGTTTACTCCGTAGGCAATCGAGTTGAAGCCGCGTGCGGAGCGCAGGGTTTCCATCACCGCAAAAAGCTCGTCTTTGCATTGAAAGCAGCGTTGGCCGTCGTTGCGGATATATTCGGGGCGGTCGAGTTCTGACGTAGAGATGACTTCAAGGGGAATCCCCTGCTCGCTGGCGAAGGCGGTGGCGTCGCTCAACTGAGTGCGCGCCAGGCTGGGAGAATCGGCGATCACCGCCAGCATTCCGGTTCCCAGAGCCCGGTGAGCGGCCCAGGCGAGGTATGCGGAATCCACGCCACCAGAATAGGCGACCAGCACCCGGCCGAGTTGGCGGAGATGGGCTTGCAGTTGAGAATCTTTGTCGCCGATAGCGGGTTCGGGGGACTGCATGGCCACTATGGTACCAGCACCGGGCTCCGCAGGTAGACGCTAGTAAAGCCGGTAGACGCTAGTAAAGGCGCTCCTGGCGCCGGAGATTTCCGAACGAGCCGATGTTCGCCAGGGTGAAGGTGAAGCGGAACAGATTTTCATTGCGCACATTCGCGATGGAATACCGCCGGTACTCCATCGTGACGCCGCAGCAATCCCAGTTGTAGGTGGTTTGTGCCGTGGCGAACTGCAGTTGCCGCGTTTCCGAATCGAAGCCCACGCTGGCGGCGGCGCTGAAACCGCGGCGGGTCAGCCCGCCAAAGCCCAGCGCCACGCGGAACTGGTTGAACTTGCAGGTTGGCTGGCTCGTAATAGTGGAACTGCACTTTCCTTCACTCTGGGTGAAGGGAGAGCTTGCGGGCTGCGGAATCTGCAGAAAGGCATCGCCACCGCCCACAGTGAAAGGTCCCAGATTGTAGTTGACCAGCAACGTGCTGGCGTTGATGCGGCCCAACTGAAAGTCGTAATCGAGGTCCCACTCCGTGTCGGTATTGCTGCTGGTGGCCGCCCGCAGGCGCGACACGATGGGAGAAAGATGCCGCGGTTCGGTGGCGAACGCGATGCCGGTCAGGTCTTCGGTGGTGGTAAAGACGTTGCGCTGTCCGGTCACGAGCGCTCCGCTGAAGTTGGGATCGAGGAAATACTTTTGCGCGACTTCCCAGGTGGCAACCTCGCGCACCTGGGGGCGCTGCAGGCAGGGCAGATTCTCCAGGTTGTTGACACGTCCCCAGGGGACGACCTGCTCCGGCGCCGCCGCTCCGACGGCCAAGCCGGTCATGGGCTTTTCGCATTCCTCAGCTTGCGACGCCGGACTTTTCGCATAGAGGCGGCTCACGAATCCGTATTCGACTTCGTGGGTGTTGCTTAGGATGTCGCGCTCATCGAAGTGAAGAACGTTGGCGAAATCGTTCACGCCCGTCACGTACCGGTAGACAGCCCGCGGCTCGATGACATGCTTCCACTTCCGCCCAAGAAACTCCTTCTCGAAGATTCTCTCCAGAACCGGCGGGCGTACCTCCACTGAGGCTTCCAGGGCTTGGCGATTGGTGGGATCGTCGACAGCGAGTCCGCTCACAAATCGCTCGGTGTAGTAGGTCTCGTGGAGCGTGAGGGCGGGGCGCAAGGACCAGCCGTCGAAGTGCAAAGGCAGAGAAATCTCGGGGTTGAAATCGAAGCGTCCCAGCAGTTCTCCGGTGTGAAAGCCGGGCTCGCTGCGCCGGAGGCCTGCCAAGGATGCATCGAACGACCAGAAAAATGGCGTGCGCCCGAGCGGCCGGTCCACACTGGAGGCGTCGCCGCTGGGAGTGTGCCAGATCTGCACGTCATCAAACGCCGGCGGGTTCGACAGAGCTCCGTTGACCGTGGTCTGAAAGAAATTCTGGTAGCGCTCTATCATACCGCCGTAGGAGAAGCCGTTTTCGGACTTTGAGAGAAAAACCTGCGACTTTACTTCCGAGTTGACGGCCTGGGTGAAAACTTCGTTGAACGCCAGCCGAAACAGAAACGAACTCAGGTAGTCGACATTGGAGACGGCACGGAAACTGGAAAATTCATCCGCAGCGGTGAGGCGCGCCTCCTGGCCGCCTTCGCGAAGCGGAGGCACTCCGGAACCCTGGCTGATGCCGCGGTCAATCACGCCGAAATAACTTAGATCAACGTAGGAAGCATCGCCCGGACGCAGCCGAAATTCTCCGCGTTGCGACCACCCCCGCTTGGAGAAATATTCCGCTCCGACAGTTGCGTCCATGCTGCGGTTGATCACCCAGTAGAAGGCGTCGCCGATCTCGTTGCCGTTGGTGGACGACCGGCCTCCGGAAGGCACCAGAAATCCAGTTTCCCGTGCTTCCCGGTCCACGGGATGAGTCGCGTAAGGAAAGTAGAGAATCGGAAGCCCGTGCAGCCAGAATGTGCTGTGAATAATCTGGGCGTTGCCGCCCACGTCTACAACTACTTTGTGAGCGTGGAACTGCCACTTGGGATGGGGAAGCTCGCAGGTGGTAATGGTGCCATCATAAACGACGTAGTGGTCGGAACTGGTTTTGTCGACGATTTTTCCGGTGAAGGCAAATGGAGCGGTCGAGGTCAGCATCACGAAATCGCCGCGAACGCGGAGTCCGGTGGTTGCGGTGACGTCGTAGAAGCGCCCGGCCTCTGCCGTCAGATTATAAGTTCCGTGCGTGGCCTTGATGTGTTCGTCGTTAGGACCGCCGTCCAGCGTTACGTGTCCGGAGGCCGTGGCCTCGCCGCTGTCGGAGTTGTACGTGACTTCATCGGCCCGCAGGACGTAGGTGCGATAGTGAATTTCGGCGTCGCCGTGCAATTGGTAGACATCGCCAGTTTTTTCCTGCTGCAGGGCGCAGATCGTGGTCGAGTCGGAGTCCTGGTTGGCGGCCTTGCTGGCACAAAGCGTGCTTGCCGCGGACGGCTGCATTTTTTTGCTTTTGCGCGATTTTATTGGTGGACGGAACCCCAGATTGGCCGGAATTTTCTGACAGCAACTGGCTGGTTACTAGCGCAGCGGCGGGAAGCTGATGACAAAGAAACAGCGCCGTGATAAGGAATCTAGTGCGAAGAGTCATCGGAAGAAAATCAACGGAAGAAGATCGTCCATCGCTGACGTACCTGCCCTCTTTGCGTTCTGATCGCGGCATCGTGAAGTTAGCACGCCGGTGGCCGTACGGCAAAGTGGCGAAAAGGGCTAGGATTCCCATTGGTTGCCTTCCGGTTGTACGTTCGGCGGGAACTAGCGCGATTTTGCGGACACGAGTTCGATATGATTTCAATAAAATATTTCAATAAATAAAGACTGGCTTTCATGAATTGTTCGCTGTGTGGAGAAGTTTGCCGGTGCCCCTCGGAGCCCCTTCCTGCTGCATTAAAGCAGTGTGATCCTAAGGCCGAGTCTGGGGCGGCCGTTGCAGCAGCCCCGAACGATGCGGTCAAGGGTGTCCGGGTCCGGGGTGTGCAGACCGAGGATGTGCCGACCCAGGGCGTGCAGGCTCAGGATGCCCCTGCCTGGCGCGACGAACTTTCCGCCCGGCTGAGCCGTTATCGCGCGCGCCGCAGGGTGCGTCCGCCGCGCTATCCGTCTCTGCGCCTGCAATTTGAAGAGCTGGACTGGTCGATCCACACGAATGCCCCGAGCGGATCTACGCCGGTTCCGGCGTTCGAGTCAGTGTCGAACCATGCGTTGGCACTCGACGAAATGAGGCAGGGACCTCACGCTGCGGAGGAGACAGATGTTGAGTGCCGACAGGCGCCGGCAGCAGAAGTCGCGCCGCCGCCGATGTTCCCGTCCGCCGGAAATTCCACTCGACCTGCCCCGGGGCATTCCGCCGGGGCGAAGATTATCGAGTTTCCGCGATTTGCGTGGGGACCGCCGCCTCCACCACCCGACCAACTGGCCGAGCCCGTGAGTGAGCGTCCGCGAATTCTGGAAGTCCCCGAGGTTGCGCCGCCGGCTCCGGCGCTGGGCGGAATTACTATCGAAGCAGTTGAGCAAGAGGAAGTTGAAAAGCGGCTCGGCATCGACATCCCGCTGCAAAGCGCACCGCTCGGCTTGCGGCTCCTGGCGGCTCTGGTCGATGGATTGATTATCGCGACGGCGTCGTGTTTGTTCGCCTTCATTTTCTGGAAGGTGACTGCAGTGCGTCCGCCGCTGCTTCAGATGCTGGGACTTGCGGCAGGCATCCCCTGCTTGTTCTGGGGGGCTTACCAGTATCTGCTGATTGTGTATGCGGCGAGCACTCCTGGACTGCGGGTCGCGGGCCTCGAACTCACCCGCTTCGACGGCACTTCGACCAGTCGCTCGCTGCGCCGCTGGCGCGCGCTGGCGGGTTGCCTCTCCGGCCTCTCTCTGGGCATGGGATACGCGTGGGTCTTTCTCGACGAAGATGCACTCTGCTGGCACGACCGGATCACCCATACCTACCTCGCACCGAAAAAGCCCAGTGTAACAACCGCCGCGCGGTCCGTTTAGCGGAAGCGCGCGAGTACGGACTCCTGGTCTGCCCCCGCTGTGCTATCTTCAATGGTTTAGCTTGCGTTGCCGTTTCCGCACTCCATCTGAAGCATGGCCACCGCCCCTGAAGGTACAAAACCGGTAGTAAAGGTCTTCGTCGCCACCACGGTGATGCTGACTTTTATTTCGTTCTGGCGCGCGTCCGCAATCGTGCTGTCGGATTTGGCTTCGTCCGCGTACTACGCCGGTGGCGACGCCGAGAAAGTCATCGGCAAGAGCGCTCCCTGGTTCATCCTCGCGGTCATGCTGTTCAGCTATGCCGTGCGGGCGCTGTATATCGAATCCAGCAGCATGTTCGTGCGCGGCGGCGTATACCGCGTGGTCAAAGAGGCCATGGGCGGTACGCTCGCCAAGTTTTCGGTCTCGGCGCTGCTGTTTGACTACGTCCTCACCGGGCCCATCAGCGCGGTTTCGGCCGGACAATACCTGGCGGGATTCATCAAAGATATTGCTCTGGTCATCGACCACAACCGTCCGCTGAACTTCTCAGACGACCACTTCGCGGCAGGGCTGGCTCTCATCATTATCGGCTACTTCTGGTGGAAGAACACGCAGGGCATCCACGAATCGAGCCAGAAGGCCTTGCAGATCATGGCCATCACCACGGTGATGGTGGTGATCCTGATCATCTGGTGCACGATTACCGTTTTGCGGTCTCCGGTGGCGATGCCGTTGCCTCCCAGTCCGCTGCACCCGGGCGTGGTTCCACTGAATAAAGAGTCGCTGGGCTGGCTCAATGGAACCTGGTTCACCCACATTACATGGATCATCCTGTTCGTCGGCTTCGGGCATTCTGTGCTGGCCATGAGCGGCGAAGAAACTCTGGCGCAGGTCAACCGCGAAATCGAACACCCGAAGCTGAAGAACCTGGAGAAGACCGGGCTGGTGATTTTCCTCTACAGCCTGCTGTTCACCTCGCTGGTTTCGTTCTTCGCGGTGATGATTATTCCGGACAACGTTCGTCCGGATTACTTTGCCAACCTCATCGGCGGCATCGCCATGTACCTGGTGGGGCCGACCAGCCTGAAGCTCCTGTTTCACGGTTTCGTTGTGCTGGTGGGCGTATTGATTCTAGCGGGAGCGCAGAATACTTCCATCGTGGGCGCGAATGGCGTGCTGAACCGCGTAGCCGAAGATGGCGTGCTGACCGGCTGGTTTCAGAAGCCGCATCACCGCTACGGCACCAGTTACCGCATCATCAACCTGATCGTGTGCATGCAGCTGCTGACCGTGTTTCTAAGCCTGGGCAATGTGTATGTGCTGGCCGCGCTGTACGCCTTCGGCGTGATCTGGAGCTTCACCATGAAGTCGCTGGCCGTGCTGGTGTTGCGCTTCACCGAGCCAGGGAATCGGGAGTGGAAAGTGCCGGGCAACCTGCACATCGGAAAAACCGAAATTCCCGTCGGCCTGGCGCTGATTTCGGCGGTGCTCTTCGTTACTGCGATCGTGAACTTGTTTACCAAGTATCAAGCCACGATTGCGGGTATCATTTTTAGCGCGGTCTTCTTTACGATCTTTACCTTCTCCGAGCATCATGTGGCCAAAGAGCGCCACGGGAAGCCCGAGCAACTGGACCAGTTCCGCGTGTACGGCAACCAGGAACTGGGCAGCGGCGCCATGGGAGTGCGCCCGGGCAACATCCTGGTGGCCGTTCGCGATCCGCGCAATCTCTACTACTTGCGGCACGTGCTCGGCCATACCCACACCGGCAAGCAGGACGTGGTGGTGATGAGTGCGCGGCTGTACCATCGCGAGCACAGTTTCAGCGGCAGCGCGGTTCTTGAAGCCAGCCAGGTTTTCGATCACTACGAGCAGGAGCTTTTCACCGCGGCCGTGGCCGTGGCCGAAAAGGAAGGCAAGCCCATCTCGTTGCTGGTTGTGCCCGCGACCGATGTGTTCGAAGCGATCATGGTGACGGCGCAGCGGCTCGATTCCAGCCGCGTGATCTGCGGGCTCTCGAATAAGCTCACTGCCGACGAGCAGGCCAAATTGACCGGCGACGCGTGGGAGCGGCTGCCGGAACCGCGTCCGCGGTTGACTCTGGAAGTGTGCGCCCCCGACGGCACCATTCGCGAATTTTCCCTGGGCCCGCACACTCCCCGCATGCGCCCGCAGGACGTTGAGCTCATGCATCGGCTCTGGCTCAACATTACTGCAGACCCCAAATTTGCCGGGGCGCACCATTACCACATCGTGGCACTCGCGCTCGAAGAACTGCAGCGCGAGTTGAGCACGGAGCAGCGTGCCCAGCTCCTGCAAAAGCTGCAAGACGAAATGAATGCTGCGGCTAAGAGTGAAAAAGAATTAGATTCGTAAGGAGGTCCCATGGCCCGCATTCCGGGCGCTTCCAGCCATCAGGGCGGTCTGATCGGCCGGCTATTTGTCGGGATTGTCTACTCGCTGACCCAGCGTCGGCTCGGCAAGGTCATCATGCCCATCCAGGTGACCGCGCATCATCCCAGGATTTTGTGGGGATATTGCCAGATGGAGCAGTCGCAGATGGGGGCCAAGCTTGTCGATCACAAGCTGAAGGGACTTGCCGAGCTTCGCGTGGCGACGCTGGTTGGCTGCCCTTTTTGAATCGATATCGGCTCTGCCGTGGGCAGGGCGAGCGGCATCACCAGCGGGCAAATCGCCAATCTCAATAACTACCGCACGGATTTCAACTTCTCTGAACTCGAGAGGCTTGTCCTCGAGTACGCCGACGGCATGACCCAGGCTCCAGTCGAAGTGTCGGACGCTTTGTTTGCCCGTCTTCGCGAGAAATTCAGCGAAGCGGAACTCGTCGAACTTACATCGGCGATTGCATGGGAAAACTACCGCGCCCGCTTCGATCACGCCTTCGGAATCGAAGCAGAAAATTTCGCCGAAGGCGCGGTTTGCGCATTGCCGGTTCGGGCGGGTATCGCTCCAACGAATTTGAAGTGATTGTGACTTGCAGCGCTAGCGTTTCAGAGCATTTTCCAGCGACGCGCGCAGATCGCTGAAGCGGAACGGATATCCGCTGGCCACCAGTTGCGCCGGTTCGACACGCTGGCTGCCCAGCAGTACAGTTTTTCCCATCTCGCCGAACAGCAGCTTCACCATGAAGGCTGGCATGGGAAAAATCGCTGGGCGCGCGAGCACGCTGGCCAGAGTCTGGGTGAATTCCGCATTCGTCACGGGCTTGGGCGCGACCAGATTCACCGGGCCCTGCAGCAGATCGCTGTTCAGGATGTGATGGATCGCTCCGACCATGTCCTGCACGTCGATCCAACTCATCCACTGCCGGCCGTTTCCAATCTTGCCGCCCACGCCCATCTTGAACGGCGTCAGCATCTTTCCGAGCGCGCCGCCGGTGGGGCTGAGCACCACGCCCGTGCGCATCTGGACCGTGCGAATGCCCGCGTCCACCGCCGGCTGCGTGGCTGCTTCCCACTCGCGGCAAACCTCCGGCAGAAAACCTTGGCCTGGCGCACTTTCCTCGTTCAAGACTTCGTCGCCGCGATCGCCGTAGAGCCCGATTGCTGAACTGCAGACAAATACTTGCGGCTTGTTTTTTGCCTTCGCGAGCGCCTGCGCAAGATTGCTCGTGCCCACGACGCGGCTTTCGCGAATCTTTAATTTTTTCTCCGCACTCCAGCGCCCGACAATGCTCTCGCCCGCGAGATGAATGACCGCATCGAAACCCGATACTGCCTCAGGCGCAATCGGCTGTCCCGGGTCCCAGAGAATCTGGTCCTCGCCCGCGGCCGCGCCACGCACCAGTCGGATGACTTCATATTCACGCGTCTTGAGGGATGGTAGCAGCGCCGTCCCGATGGGACCGGAAACGCCGCTAACAAGAATTCGCGAAATCATGGCTGACACGGTGTCACTCTATCAGCCCGCGAAGGATCCAAACAAACTTGAGACCGATTTGAAAGCTTTGAAACTGGTGAACTGCTGGAAGGGCGAGCTGCAAAATCCCCACGTAAGCAAAATACGCGAGTCACTGGCACCCGCATCTTACTGCCGTCGGCAAAGGGCCGCGGGCGCGAGCGCCCGCTCCACTCGGGCAGTGCGAGCTATAATCGAACATGGCGAGCTTGCGCCAACAGATTGCCACCACTGCCCTCACCCTCACCAAGTTTCGCGACTTGATGAAGAGGATGCAGGAGAACCGTCCGCAAGACGATCTCACCATCGTCAAGAAAGCCTACGACTACTCCCTGAAACATCATGAAGGCCAGACTCGCGCCTCCGGCGAGCCCTACCTCGTCCATCCGCTCGAAGTTGCGCTCGTGCTGGCCGAAATGAAAATGGACCCGGTCGCGGTTGCCGCTGGCCTGCTGCACGATTCGGTCGAAGACACTTCGGTCACGATTGTCGACATCCGCAAGGAATTCGGCGAGCAGGTCGCCCACATCGTCGAGGGCGTTACCAAGATCAGCAAAATTGATTTCGCCACACGCGAAGAGCAGCAAGCCGAAAACCTGCGCAAGATGATGCTTGCCATGGTCGACGACATCCGCGTAATCCTCATCAAACTCGCGGACCGGTTGCACAACATGCGCACGCTCGAGCACCTGCAGCCCGACCGCCAGCACAAAATCGCCGAAGAGACGCTGGAGATCTACGCCCCTATCGCACACCGCCTCGGCATGGGCAAGATTCGCGGCGAACTGGAAGACCTGGGCTTCCGCTTTCTCGATCCCCTGAGCTACGAGCAGGTGGAAAAAGCGGTCAATGCCCGGCGCAAGCAAGGCGAGGCTTTCATCGCCAAGATGCAGATCACCATCGGCGACAAGTTGAAAGAGGCAGGCATTCAGGCGCGCGTGGAAAGCCGCATCAAGCGTCTCTACAGCATCCACAAAAAATTGCAACGCCAGCGCATCTCCGTCGACCAGGTTTACGACTTGTGCGCCATGCGGGTGATTACGCGTTCGCTGCAGGATTGTTACGCGGTGCTGGGCATCATTCACAACCTGTGGCGGCCGGTGCCAGGGCGCATCAAGGATTTCATTGCCATGCCTCGGCCGAATTTTTACCAGTCGCTGCACACTTCGGTGATCACGGAAGATGGCACGCCGTTTGAAATCCAGATCCGCACCGAAGAGATGCACAAGATGGCGGAAGAAGGCATCGCCGCGCACTGGAAATACAAAGACGGCCCGGTCTCGGCGCAGGACGAGCAGCGACTCGCCTGGCTGCGGCAAGTGGTCGAGTGGCAGCGCGACGTCAGCGATCCCAACGAATTCCTTTCTACACTGAAGGTCGATCTTTATCCCGAAGAGGTCTACACCTTTACGCCGAAAGGCAAGGTTGTAGTGCTGCCCCGCGACGCTACGCCGGTCGACTTCGCCTACAGCGTGCACACCGAGGTTGGCCACACGTGCGTAGGTGCCAAGGTCAACGGTCGCATGGTGCCGCTGCGTCACAAGCTGCACTCCGGCGACATCGTCGAGATTCTTACGCAGCCCGGCCACAAGCCGAGCCGCGACTGGCTGGGTCTGGTCAAGTCTTCGCGTTCGCGAAATAAAATCAAGCACTGGCTCAACGTTCACCAGCGCGAGCGCGCCATTGAAATCGGCCGCAAGCTGATCGAAAAAGAGGCGCGCAAGTATCGCATCGCGCTGAAAGAAATTAAAGACGAAGACCTGCAGAAAGTTGCGTCCGGCTACGGCCTGGGCAAAGCCGACGATCTGATGTCAGGCATCGGCTACGGAAAATATTCCGCGCGGCAGGTGCTGGCGCGGCTGCTGCCCGCCGGGGCGACGCACTCCATTGCCGGCGACATCGAGTCCGAAGGCCTGACTTCGCAGCCGGGTGCGATCGCCAGCGTCGTGCGCCGCGTCTTCGGCGACCACAACGCCATCACCGTCCGCGGGCAGGGCGATATGCTGGTCTACCGTGCCCAATGTTGTAATCCCATTCGCGGAGAAAGCATTGTCGGCTATATCACGCGCGGCAAGGGCGTGGCCGTGCACTCCATCCACTGTCCAAATGTTACGAACCTGATGTATGAACCCGAGCGCCGCATCGACGTGGAATGGGCCCGCGATGAAAGCACGCCGACAGCTTATCCGGTGAAACTGACGGTTTTCTGCGACGACCGTTTCGGCATGTTGAAGAACATTACCGGAGTGATCGGCGACGCCAAGAGCAACATTCGAAACATCACCGCGCACACTGCCAACAGCCAGGCCAGCGTCGAAGTTGTTCTCGACATCGCCGACCTGAAGCATCTCGAGCAGATTATTGCCGGCTTGCGAAAAATTCCCGGCGTACATGAGGTACAGCGGCTACAGAAAATCTGAGAATGGTTTTCAGTTGTCACTCCCCACTTCTCAGTGAAAACACTCAGATCAACGTGATAGATTGATCCTGCGTCGGGAGCTTCTTACCGAGAACCGACGACTGCCAACCAAGAGCAGAGAGCTGTTTTATGCGCGAAGTCATCACCACCAAAGACGCACCGCAAGCCATCGGCCCGTACTCGCAGGCCATCAAGGCCAACGGATTTATTTTCACCTCTGGACAGATTGCGATCGATCCTGCGACGCAGCAGGTCGTCGGCGGAGATGTTGCCGCGCAGACCGATCGCGTGCTGCGCAATCTGTCGGAGATTCTGGAAGCCGCCGGCAGCGGGCTGGGCAAGGTCTTGCGCTCGACCGTCTTCCTGAAGAACATGGACGACTTTGCCGCCATGAACGCTGTCTATGGGAAGTATTTCAGCACCACACCACCTGCGCGCTCGACGGTTGAGGTCGCACGCTTGCCGAAGGATGTTCTGGTGGAAATCGACGTAATTGCGTTGGGATAGTGGAACAAATGAACGTCGCAGAGGACGCCCGACGCCGAGCATCTCGCAGTCTTGCGAACAGGAACCTCCACCGTCGGAGAATCGCAAAAGGGATCAATTGCCAATCGACTGTTTGAAATCAGAGTTGTCTGAATGTCGAAGACGATACGTAACGTTTTACTCTCCGTCGGCCTTTCGGCTGTGGCTCTTCTAGTAGTTGGGCTTGGCTTTTTGTGGCGGCTTATGCCCCATTACTATCTTCCTCCTCAGCAACGAGTGGTCCAGCAATTCGAGAGTAACAAGGCGGACTACATTCGATTTGTGGCGCTCCTTCGAAAGGATCAGTCCGCCCGGTACGTCGGTAGCGATGGTAAGGTTGATATCGATGGAACGCGCGGACGGCTGGTCCCTGAATACCGGGACCTGATTCGCAAGATTGGAGCCAAGAATGTGACCATCGGAGAGGATGGCTCAGTGGAGTTCGCACTTTGGGGGGACGGGTGCGCGATCTGTGATGACTCCTACATGGGCGTGCTCTACTATCCGAAGGATCACAAGCTGGATTCTTCTGTGGGATCGACGCAGACTGTGGTTACCTCTTTAGAGAGCGCCAAACTTCCTCAAGAAAAAGGGGGCGTTGCCAGCGGTCTTTATGTGGTCCCGATCGAGCCCGAGTGGTTCATCTACCGGTCTGAGTATCGAGAATGATTGCCAACACCTACACCGTCAGCGTCGAAAAATGGCATACAACGCCGAATACGGGGCTTGAGTGTCCCCGTTATCCTCGGCACACCGCATCGCGTTTTGGTCTTCTTAAGGAGCATCGATGACGAAGCATGGAATCGTTGCCTTAGCCGCAGTCTTCGTAGCCGCCCTTGCCGTCTGGGCGCAAACGCCAACGCACAGGACCGTTCAGGTGGGTCGTCCCAACACCAACGCTCCCACCAAGGTCACGGGAGACGGGGTCAAAACCGAATCCGGCCTGCAGTACTGGGATATCAAACTCGGCCTCGGGCCCATTGCCAAGGCTGGCGACCACGTCAAGGTGCACTACACTGGATGGCTCACCACCGGCAAGAAGTTCGACAGTTCGGTCGACGCGAATTCGCCCTACGAATTTACGCTGGGTGAAGGCAACGTCATTAAGGGATGGGATGAAGGCGTCGCCGGCATGAAGGTCGGCGGCAAGCGGCAGCTGCGCATCCCACCGGAGTTGGCTTACGGGGACACAGGTTTCAAGAACGTCATCCCGCCCAATGCCACGCTCATCTTCGACATCCGGCTGCTGGCCATCAAATAAGGTTCAACCGCGGAACGGACAGGGGAAAACTGAGGAATGAGCCCCTCAGTGAAGCTCTGCGTCCTCTGTGGTTGAAGGCTTTACGCTTTGACGACTTTGCCGCTGCGCAGGCAGGACGTGCAGACGCGCATACGCTTGGTGGCCGCGCCCACGCGGGCGTGTACCGGCTTCAGATTGACGTTCCAGCGCCGCTTGGTGACGTTGTGGGCGTGGCTGATGCGGTTTCCCGCTTGCGGCTTCTTGCCGCAAATATCACATTGTTGTGCCATGACGACTCCCGAAGAATTCAGAACTTGTAGGGCAAACTTAAAGTTTACAGGAACTTGGCCGGATTCGGCAATGGCGGCCGTGGACCGCGAAAAAAGACAAGGCCCGATTTCCTCCGGCCAAATAAATCTGGGTACTTACAGCACCCCGCGACCATTCCAGTATAGGTAACAACCCGCCTCGTGCGATACTTGTTCCATGCAGTCGCCACTCCAAGCCGCCTCGGCGGCCACCGATCCTAAGTCGGTGAAGGTGAATCTTACGACTGGCACTGGCGTCGATATTGAGTGGAACGACGGCCACGTCTCGCACTACAACTTTGTCTATCTCCGCGACGCGTGTCCGTGCGCCATGTGCGAGGACGAGCGCGGCAAGGCTGGCCGGCGGCCAGGCGATCCCGTTACCGCAGCGCCCGGCGCTCTGCTGATTTTCAAGCCCAACGCCAAGCCCGTATCCGCGGAGGGCGTCGGCAAATACGCGATCAAGTTTTCCTGGAACGATAACCACGATCTCGGCCTGTATTCCTGGAAGTTTCTCCGGGAAATTTGTCCGTGCGACGAGTGCAAAGCGGCGCGGGCTGCGGGTTAGCGAGGGCCGTCGCGGCAGGTGCGACTAGATTTGCTCGACCAAACTTGCTCCACCAAACTTGTTCGACCAAACATGAGCTCGACCAAACCAAACTCCGCCGTGCAAGCCGTGGTCAACGAACTGCTGGCGGATCTCCACGCTAGGAGCAGCTGCGAGAAGATTGGTCTCACGCGCGAATCGTTTGCCGTAATTCTTTGTGAAGTGGGATCGAAACACGCCACGGGCGCGACCTCCGAGACCGAAATCCGCACGTTTTTTCTGAGCCTGCGGGTCGACGAACTCGCGCTCGCTCGAGCCTGCGCCGCAGGCGTCAATTCCGCCTGGGAAATCTTTCTCACCAGGTTTCGGGAGAAGCTTTATCTTTCGGCCCTGCGCATCGCTCGCGAGGATTCCGCCGCCCGCGAATTGGCCGACACGCTCTACGCCGATCTTTACGGCACCAGCACCCGCGATGGCCAGCGCGTGTCGAAGCTCGCCTCCTATACCGGCCGCGGATCGCTCGAAGGCTGGCTGCGAACTGTGTTGGCGCAGGAATACGTCAATCGCTACCGCCGCACAAAACGCCTGGTAAGCCTCGACGAGGAATCCGAGGAGGGCGTTCAATTCGCCGCGCCCGATCCCGAGCCAGTTCCCGCCGCCGACCAGCGGCTGGGGCAGGCCACCGACGAGGCCCTCGCCTTTCTTTCCGGCGAAGACCGCATGGTTCTGAGCGCGTATTATCTCGATGGCCGAACTCTGGCGGAAATCGCGCGCATGCTGGGCGTGCACGAGTCCACCATCAGCCGCAAGCTCGACAAACTGGCCAAGTCTTTGCGCAAACAGATTGTCACTGCCCTGAGCCGGCGCGGCATGTCGCGCCGTCAGGCCGAGGAGGCCATGGAGGTGGACGTCCGCGACCTGCAGTTGGATATTCGCCGCAGTTTGGCGCAAGATTCGTCTCCGGCCGCGTTCTCTGAGAAGAGAGTGGAGGCCAGGGTCCCGGAGGGTGAAGGATAGTGGGAAAAGTCTGTGTTCTAAGGAGCTTAGGTTGATCGTTGGAAGCTGAAATGCAAAATGTCCCCAAAATCGTGCGTGATCGGCTGAGGGCCGCAACGCCCGCCGTCAATCATCCCGACGCGGACGCGCTGACGGCCTTCGCCGAACATTCGCTGCCCGCACTCGAGCGAGACGTTGTACTCGAGCACCTGGCTCGCTGCGGCGACTGCCGCGACATTGTGGCCCTGGCTCTGCCCGACGCGGAGCCGGTCGAGAGCGCGATGAAGCCGTCGCCGAGCGGATGGCTGACCTGGCCCGCTCTGCGCTGGGGCTTCGTGGCGGCGGGCGTGGTAATCATTGCCTCGGTCGGGATCCTGCGATATCAGACACGTTTCCAGCCGGGAACCATATCTGCGTCCAACAAGGCGTCTGCCCCACAGGCTGCGGCCACTGAGGCCAAAAATCAACCGCTGGCCACAGCCGCGCCACAGCTTCCACCGCCTGCCGAGAAGCGTGAAAAGATTGAGGCGCCCGCGGCCCCGGCGGTTGCCGACTCTGCGGAGACTGACTCGGCGGACGCCGATAACGAGAGCGCCTCGGTCCTTGCGAAAAAGAGCGCGCCTCGCGTCGCTCCACCACCACCTCCCCCCTCGCAGCAGTTCCACGGCGGCGTCTATGGGAGCGTTGTTAGGGGTGCCGTTGCGGGCGGGACCATTGGCGGCCCCGTGGTTGCGAACCAGTGGCAGCAAAGCACGGTACAGAACCAGTCTGCGGCCCCGGTGCCATCGACAGCGTTCGCGAAGCAGCAAGCCGCGGCGCAATCTGCGAAACCGCAGGTTCCGGCGGCTAGTCAGACCGCGGCAAATCAGGCCGGGGCGGCGTCGGGAGCGGCTGAACCCACCACGCTGGCTCAGAATACGAACACCACTCTGCTGCAGGATGATGCTCCTGCACCGCAGCCCTCGGCAGATGAGCTGCGCGTGAGAAGGGACAAGCCCTTGCCGCTGCCTGCTCCCGGGCAGATCGGCGGTTATGTCGTCGATCCCACCGGAGCCGGGGTTTCCAGTGCGCGGGTTACGATCATTCCGTCCACAATGGGCGGGACTACCACCACGATCACCAATTCCCAAGGGGTTTGGTTGATTGCCGGCCTGCCCACGGGAAACTATCGAGTGGCAGCGGCGGCGCCGGGCTTCACGACGGCCGTGAAGGACCTCCACTACGACGCCAATCAGCCTAAGATGTACAGTTTGAGTTTGAGCCCGGGGAGCGTTTCAGAGACCGTGGAGGTTTCCGCGCAGGCTTTGCAAGTTCAAGCGGAGACCGCGTCCGTCGGTGGCCCTACCACGGTGGGCGCAAACGCTCAGATCCCCATGAACGGCCGCAACGTCATGAACATGGTTACTTTGGCGCCCGGCGGCTTGCGGACTTTCTGGTCGCTCAATCCCGCCGGCGGGCTGCAGCGCTCCTTCGATCAGGGCAAGACCTGGCTTCCGGTCGACGTCAATGCGAATCCGGCGCCGTACGCCGCTACGAATCTCGCAGTCGCCGCCGAACCCTCTCTGGCGAAGGCGAAAGACGCGGAGAAAACTCGGAAGATTCCTGCATCGCTGACTTTCCGCGCGCTTGCCGTGGCCGGCTCCGATGTGTGGGTGGGTGGTTCGGGCGGCGCGCTCTATCGTTCGGCGGACGCGGGCAACCACTGGACCCGCATCGTCCCGGTTGCTTCTGGCACGGTGCTCACCGACGACATCTTCAGCCTGGAATTTTCCGACTCGCAGCATGGGAAGCTCTCAACCTCTGCGGCGGAGGTCTGGACCACCGCCGATGCCGGCCAAACCTGGCAGCAGCAGTAGGCGAGCGCCCCCAGAATCCTTCAAAGTTACTTCAGTCAGCCCTCGACTTAGCTTTGCGCTAACTAAGTTACCGAAGTGACATTTACAGCAAATGAGGGGGATTCTAATATCCATCTCGTGGTTTGGCAGTTCTGGGGGAGGGCTGCCGAGGCGTCCTGGACTTGAAAAAGTCGAGGGCGCTTTTTCTTTTTCCACAACCGCAGGGCCACGCTAAACCGCGTGCCTCTTGCGCTGCCACAATCCAAATCCGGCCACGCAGTAGAGTACGATGGCCACCAGCAGCAAGGCGCGCAATCCGAAGAGCAGCGAAAGATTTTCCAGAAGCCCGCCCGTAACCGCGCCCAGTACATTTGCGCCGAGTGCGGCGCTGGGCGAGTCGATATTTCGAAACTCAGTGGAAAACAGGATTCCGGCGAACAGCACGGGAATGGAGAAGATCCCGATGGCGATAGTCCCGACGATCGCGGGCGCGGCTGCGATTCGATCAAACGGGAACAAATAAGCGAAGGCCAGTGAAGCCACAAGCCCTGCCCAAATCCATAACTTCGATAGCGATCCAGCTCTTTCGACGATTGCATTCGCCAGCAGAAGAGCCAGGAGCAGCGCCGAGATCACGATTCCGTTGACCTGCCAGATCGTTCCGAAAAACAAAGCCAGGCGGCTGATGATCTGAGTTTCAAGCAGCAGAAAGCCGGCGCCCATGCCGAAAAAAAACAGGGAAAAGCTCGTGTGGGTGTGGTCGGTGCGTCGAACCCGCGCGTACAGAAACATCGCGATCAGAATAACCAGCATGCTCACGGAGTAATACGTGCGAGGGATCCGGTGATCGCGTTGATAAAGATAAGGCCAGTCATCGGTCGTGATGGGCACGGTGTCTGCGAGGAGCCCGCGGTTCTGGACAACGAATTCCGCCAGCCGCGGGTCGGCCGCTAAGGCTTCATTCACCCGCGGACCGGCAGACGCGACGAAACATGTTGATGGCAGGGAGTAGGTGGCGTTCGCGGTGAATACCAGCGGCGAACTTCCCAGGGTCGCGCGCAACATCTCGACCAGCCGCGCACCAAGCCAGGGGCGATCCACTTGGAATTTGACGAAGATGATGCCGTCCGGAGAAAGATGGCGGGCCGCCTCACGGAACGCTTCTTCCGTGTAGACGAAATTGTCGATCCTCATGTTGGAGTAATCGGAAAACTGGGCGTGGGAATCGAGTAAACCAAACAAAATCAGATCATAGTGTTCGGTGGTGCGTTTCAGAAAACTCCGCGCATCTCCCAAGTGGACGTTCACTCGCGGCGAATCGTAAGGGTGCTCTGGATGCTCGCGTCGCCCGAGGTCGAGAATCGCTGGATCGATTTCTACAGCATCGACTGTCCGGCTTCCGTTTCTTAACGCGGCAGCGACGTCGTTGCCCGTCCCTGAGCCGACGACCAGGACACTAGGTGAAGGCACAGCAAATCGGAAGGGCAGATTATAGGGGTTGTTTTCTACATCCTTTCCCCACTCGGGATGACGCGCAAGAAATCGCGGTGACAAGTCGACCACGCGCTGGTACAAAGTGTGATTCACCAGCATCTCGCCACCCCAGGCATCGCCGTTCGCGGTGTGCCGGCGCAAGTACTGGATCTGCTGGTAAGGCGTCCAGAAGATTTCCTGATTCGGCTGGGCAGGTTCGTGCAGCAGCAAAAGCAGCGGCAGCAGCAAGCTTGCGACCAACGCGGCGTCTCTTCGGTTCGTCTGCAGAAGCGCGAATCCGACGAGAACGATGCCCATCCATGCGGAAGGTGGAAGCATCCACCAGCTTACGAGAAAGAATGCCGCTACCCCGATGACGCTGCCGAACAAGTCCCATGAGTAGGCGCCCAGAGAACTGGGGGCGCGATCCATCTGACGGCTCACGATTTGGCCGAGGGGAATAAAAACGGAGACGATCAGCAGAAACAGACAAGCTGCCAGCAACGCGCCAGACAGAAAATAGCCCCAGTCCGTGCCTGCCGGCGTCGACCAGATGCTGACATCGCCGGCTCCCCCCAGGCTCTGCGACAGGCCCTCAAGAAGACGCCCACCCTGCCAGGGAATTCGAATCACCAGAAGCAGCCCCAGAAACGCCTCAAGGGCGGGAAACCAGCGGGACTTCTGTTTCACCAGAGCGCATCCTAGTCCGAATCCGAGAAAGCACAGCAGAAGGGCCAGGTTTTTGAAGTAGGCGAAAATCCGCACCTCTACCGCGATCCATCGAATGAACGCCAATTCCGCAAACAGGGTAAGAAAGCTGGCCAGCAACAGCCGGTAGGGATGCCAGTCCGGCGCTTCCCGTTGCCCCCCGGCATCCCCGGCGAAAAAGGCATTCCCGCGCCGCTTTGCCATCCACACGACAATCCGAACGACCACTAGGATTGCCGCGGCTGCCACAAAGGCGCTGGTGCGAGAAGTCATTTGGAAAGAAGTGTCACCGCGTACGGGCAGGGACGAACGATGTTACCAAACCGGCCGACGAATCCGGTATCGTGCACCTTGCGATAGCAGAGGAAAAGGGCCCTACTTCGGCCCGACAGGGCCAATCGCGGCATCCTGCCTTTTGCTGCGACTTTCAGCACCGCGCCTGCATCGAATGGGGGTGCTAAAATAATGAGTTGGACTCCCGCACGGGAAGCACTCATACACAGCGCCCGGCTGCGCTGCTCTGAGCAGGCCGCCGATCGGCGTTAACGTTTACAACTGAGGAGAAAGAAAATGGCAGGTAATGGAATCGTCGAAGTCACCGATGCAAACTTCGACCAGGATGTTTTGAAATCGGACAAGCCCGTCCTAGTGGACTTCTGGGCGACCTGGTGCGGCCCCTGCCGCGCTATCGCCCCCATCGTCGAGGAACTGGCCACCGAGTATCAGGGCAAAATCAAAATCGGCAAGATGGACGTCGACTCCAACAGCGCCACCCCCATGCGCTACAAAGTCACCGGCATCCCCACGCTTCTAGTGTTCAAGGGAGGCCAGGTTGTCGAACAAATCGTCGGCTACAAGCCGAAAGACGCCATCGCCCAGGCTTTGAATAAGCACATCGGATAGGTTCGGCGCACAAGCTCTGATGCGCCCTTGTTCGGTCACTAAAGCCCGGATTATATCCCGGGCTTTTTCATTTTTATGTTGATCCCCCGGCGATACAATTCAGAGCCATGAGGGACCGCTCCTTTGTGGTGCCGTTCTTTCTGGCGGCCGTCGGCCTCGCCAGCGCGCTCATGTCGCTTCCCGCTCGAGCTGAGAAGGACATTGACCGCCATCTCCATGGCCAATACAAAGACAAAGTCTTCGTCCTGCGGAATTTCTACACGGGAAGCTCATTGCAGTTCGCGCCCGATGGTTCTCCGGCGAAGAAAGTGGCATCCGGTGACTGGACCGTCGACGGCGTCGTCAGGGTAGACGACATAAAAATAATCCGGGATCGCCTGCAAATCCGCGCCACTCGACTGCGCATGGGATGGCTGCCTGGGTCCGGTTTCACCGTCCTCCATGAATCTGACAGCAAGGGCAACCCAGTGAAGGAGGACAAGAAGCGCTACACCCTCGAAATTGAGGCGAATATGGGAGACCGCAACGCCGCCCCCGATACACTTCTTTCGAAAATCTTCCTGACGAGCAAGGATAGCCTGGTTGATGCCGTGCCTCCCTATTGGAAGCGGTGCGTTTACGACGGGCTGGCAGGGAATGCGAAGCTGTCGAGTGCATGCAACTTCTCACGTGAGTTTCTTGCGGTTCCGGGACTCGGGCCGCCAACCCAGCTAGCGGCAGACGTCCCTGCCGAACCCCCGAACGCATTCGCCGGGGGCAAGAACGGCCAGAAACCGCCGCGCGCAATCTTCAATCCCAACCCTCCATTTAACGACGCTGCACGGTTGATGAAGTATCAAGGAACAGTTGTTCTAACCCTGACGGTTGACGACCAGGGCCGCACCGCAAACATACAAATCACAGGTCCCACGGGATGTGGATTGGACGCGCAAGCCGTGCATGCCGTCGAAGAGTGGCAATTCAAACCGGCCACCAAAGACGGGCAGCCGATCGGAACAGAAATTGCCGTCGAAGTGAGCTTCCACTTGTACTGAAGTAAGGGAGTCCGAAAACTGAAAACCGAAAACCGAAAACTGAGAGCTGATAGCTGAGAGCTGCTAGTACTTCCTCAGCACCCCAATCACCCGCCCCTGCACATCCACTGACGCCGCCGGCACGATGATCGGCTTCATGGTCACGTTCGAAGGCTGCAGGCGAATGTTGTCGCCTTCGCGGTAAAAGCGTTTGAGCGTCGCGTCGCTCTGATCGACGAGAGCGACCACGATGTCGCCGTTGTGCGCCGTGCGCGCCTTTTCTACCAGCACGTAGTCGCCGCTGAGAATGGCTTCGTCTTGCATGGAGTCGCCGCGCACCTCGAGCACAAACACTTCTTTCGAACGCACAAAATCGGCCAGCGAAATCGTCTCGTTATTCTGCACGGCCTCGATCGGCTGCCCGGCCGCGATGCGCCCCAGCAGCGGCAGCACCAGGCCAGTATTCACGCTCATCGCCTGCTTCAGCCTCCCCTTGGGAGGCAGCAGATCAATCGAGCGGCTGCGGTTGTAGTCGCGCGTGAGCAGTCCCTTTTTCTCGAGGTTGGTGACGTGCTTGTGCACGGTAGCTAGAGAAGTCAGCTCCAGCCCTTTGCCAATCTCCTCAAACGACGGAGAATATCCGTGCTCCGCCACGAATCGCGAAATGAAGTCATACACTTCCCGCTGCCTGCGTGTGATGGCCATAGCGCCATTATTGGCGAACAGAAGGCGAAAAAGCAAGTGAGAAGTAAAATTCGGCCCATATGGCTTCCTCTCGTGGAGACGTAGCTGGCGACGTCTCTGGCTGCGCGGCACCCTCCGCCGGCCGCCCTCCCCAACCTGAAACTTTTATCCGGCTCGACACTCCAATCTGCCAGCCCACAAGCTTCGTACTCCACAGGGGAAACAAAATGCAATCTTCCGTTCGCTCGGCTCTATTTCTTTTTGCCGCGCTACTCGGCGTCACCGCTTGCAGCGCCAAAGCCAGCCCGAGATCATCGGGCGCCGTGCCCGCGCCCATGCAGGATGCTGCTCGCGACGTTGCTCCGGGCCAGCAGACCGCGGTCGTTTCCGGCGGATGCTTCTGGGGAATCCAGGCAGTCTTCCAGCACGTGAAGGGCGTGATCAGCGCGACCTCCGGTTACTCCGGAGGCTCGGCCAAAACCGCCGAATACGAAGTTGTCAGCACCGGTGAAACCGGGCACGCTGAGTCAGTGCAGATTGTCTACGACCCTTCGCAGATCACTTACGGCGAACTGCTGCGCGTCTTTTTCTCGGTAGCGCATGATCCCACGCAACTCAATCGGCAGGGCCCGGACGAGGGCACGCAATATCGCTCGTCGATTTTTTACAGCAACGACGAGCAGAAACATATTGCCGATGCCTACATCGCCCAACTCGACAAAGCCGGAGTATTTCCGAACCCGATCGTTACGAAGGTTGTGCCCCTGCAGGCTTTCTACCCGGCTGAGGCCTACCACCAGAACTACGCCACGCTGCATCCTAATCAGCCTTACATCCTGTTCAACGATGCGCCCAAGGTCGAGCACCTGCGCCAGGAGTTTCCCGACCTTTACACGGGAAAATAGCCGTCAAAGTAATCGTCAAGGAGAGAACGATGTTCGATTCCAATCTCGATCGTGAGGCCGTGCAGGAAGGTGGCACGAACCTGCGCCGCCGCGCATTCCTGGCCAGCGCAGCGGCTGCCATTGGAGGTCTGGCGTTGTGGCAATGGAAAAAGCCCACGGTCCTGGAAGCCGCTCCGGCCGCGGAGTCTGAGCCCAAGGAAGTCACCGTCGTATTGTTCTCTGATTCCGGTCAGCGCCTGAAGCAGGTTCGCATCGCGAAAGTGGTGAAGAGAGAAGAGGAATGGCGCAAGCAGCTGTCGGGCAATGCATTCGACATCACGCGCCACGCCGATACCGAAATCGCCTTCTCCGGCAAATACTGGAATCTGCACGACCAGGGCATTTACCGCTGCATCTGCTGCGACAACGCGCTTTTCGATTCGGCGACGAAGTTTGAGTCCGGCACGGGATGGCCCAGCTTCTGGGCGCCGATCGCCGCCGAGAATGTGACCGAGATCCGCGACACAACTCTTGGTATGGCCCGCACCGCCGTCGCCTGCACCGAATGCGACGCCCACCTCGGCCATGTCTTCGACGACGGGCCTGAGCCAACGCATCTTCGCTACTGCATGAATTCCGCGTCGCTGCGCTTCGTGAAACAGGGCTAGCCGCGCGTAGAATTGGGTGATGAACTCCAGTATGCCTGTTTTCCGCGAAGCGACCGGTGTCGAAAAGATCTTTAACCGCGTGTACGGATTTCTGGTCGGCCTCGGTCTCGGCTTCTCATACAACTACCTGCTCCAAGTCCGCGGACGGAAATCCGGCAAGCTCTACTCCACACCCATCGATCTGCTCGAACTAGAGGGAACGCGTTATCTGGTGGCTCCTCGCGGGCGAACCCAGTGGGTGCGCAATGCCGAAGCTGCCGGAGAAATTACGCTGAAAAAAGGAAGGACGCGCCAGAAGTTCCGCCTGAGTCCGATTCCCGACGCCGAAAAACCGCTGATTCTGAAGGCCTACCTTGATAACTTCAAGCGCGAGGTCCAACGCTATTTTCCGGTGGTTGCCGGGGCGCCGGCAGAACAATTCGTTGCGCTGGCCAAAGACTTTCCGGCATTCAAACTTCTTGCAGACTAGGGCTGCACAGCAACAAACGCAACGAAGAAAAACCAACGCAAAACAACATGGAGGACGGGCTTCCCGCCCGTCCTCTAATGGGTTGGGAGCCGGACAAAACAGCGTTACTTGCTGTCGCCGTCGTGGTCCGCGTCCCCGGTGCTCTTTAGAGAAACAGTGTCTTGCGGTCGCGTCGTACTCTGCTGAGGTTGAGGCTTGGAAGCTGCCGGTTGCAAGGCTTGGTTGACAGTGCTGGCGTTTGAGGTGCTGACTGGATTGATCATAGGATTGTAGGATCGGCATTGCGTGAAGAAACGTTAGCGAATCTGGGCAAGCATGAATGTTGCATTAGCAAGAGTTAATGCATCGCCACAGCAACCCTACCGCGTGTCGGCCTCGGCCTGGCCGGCGCTCTTTAATGTCACATCGTCATGCGAGAGTTCTCCACTCTTCGCACTCTGCGGGGCGTGGACCGGACGCTCAGGCTTTGCCGACGGCGGCGAGGACGATTGGACGTCGTTGGCATGAACACGGCTGATTGGATTGACCATTTTTTAGTCTCCTAAGGGATGAATCGGCAGCGGAGGAGGAACCTTTAGGGAATTCCATGGGTCGAGTGATCTTCAGTAAGAGTTACCCGAATCAACTCGAGGCCGGCGGCTTACTTGTTCTTCCGGAATTGCATGCTGCGATCTTTCTGCGCCTTGCTGCCTGGATCGGACGGCGCCTCGAAGCCAATGCGCGTGCGAGTTGGCTCGGCGGGGCTCATAAGTTCGCGAATGGCTTCCATCAATTCCAGAATATCGGAGTCATGGGCCTCCAAACGGCGTTCCAGCTCCGCCAGCTTGGTCAAGATCTGCCGGTTTCCGGCGATGGCGCGGCGCATGCGCACAAAAGCCAGAACCACGAACACGCTCATTTCGATGGCGCGTTCGGAGTTCACCACTGTAGCCGCCATAATCGCGCCATGTTCGGTAAAGGCGTAGGGGCGATAGCGGGTGCCGCCGTGGCCTTCACTTGAGATCACATTTTGTGATCTCAAGATTTTCAACTCGTGCGGCGAGAGCTGAAAGCGAAAGGCGAGAGGAAATCGTTTCGCGTTGCGCTTAACCTGCTGATTCAGGTGCCGGACTTGTACGCCGTAGAGTTCCGCGAGGTCGGCGTCGAGAATCACTCTTTGACCGCGAAGAACGAAGATTTTCGAGTCCACTTTTCTCGCCACTACAATCGCTGACTTTGCCATATGCAGAACTCGTCTTCAGGGAGATTAGCTAAGCTAGCAGAATAGCAGCCGGAGTTGAGTCCGAGCACCACGGAAGTTCATTGCGCGCGCGGCGAGTGTCGATTAAAAAAATGCTACGACGGATTAAGCCCCAGCTCCGGTGACGAAATAGCTTTCGTCAGGCTTGATTTTATCTTTTTCCGGTGCGACTCCGGACGTTACGTCCTGCACGAATTCGCGGCGGCGTTCGGACGAGCCTTTGCGTTCGACCGCGCGCACGCGGCGGGTGGGCATGCCATCATGGTCATCAACAAGCATTCCGGCCGCATGGAAACTCCGCCGGAGATCGTCACCCGGGGATTTTTGCCGTCCGAAGATGGCGCCGAAATCCTCACGTCCGCGCGCGAGATAATCTTGCGCACGATCGAGCAGTCCACGCAGGAAGAAAAGACGGACTGGAGCGTCATCAAGGAAAAAGTTCGCGCCGACCTGAAACGCTTCCTCAACAAGCAAACCGCCAAGCGCCCGCTGATTCTGCCGGTGATCCTGGAAGTCTAGACCTGCGGCTGTGAACATCACGCTCCGGAACAACACGCCCGAGGACTTCGACACCCTCCATGGAATTGACCAGCTCTGCTACGAAGACGAAGTCGCTTACTCGAAGCGCGAGCTGCGCGCCTATCTGCGCTTTCGCGGCTCGGAATGCGTGGTCGCCGATGTGGACGGCACAATCGCCGGATTTTGCATCAGCGCGCGGCAGGGCGAACGCGGCTACATCGTGACGATTGACGTACTGCCGCAATTCCGGCGCCTGCACGTCGGCACCGCCCTGCTCGCGGAGATCGAACGCCGTCTCGCTGCAAACGGTGTCCGCGAAGTAGCGCTCGAAACGGCAACCGACAACGATTCGGCGGTTGCCTTCTGGAAAAAGCATGGCTATCGTAGCCGCGGCATCCGCGAGGGCTATTATCCGAACGGACGCGATGCTTTTTCGATGGTGAAGCAGCTCGATTGAAGCGCGACTTACGGCCGCTTTGTTCTGACGTGCCGCGCGCCAATCGCAACCTTGGGATCGGCAGAAAGTTAAAGCCGTGTCATCCCGAGCGCAGCGAGGGATCTGCTTTTTGTTGAGTACTACGCAGCAGCGTCGCGATTCGTAGCGATCATCTCCTATCGTTGAAAGCGGGGTATCCACGATGTGGTTCTTGCACGTAATTCTTCTCGCGATTGTACAGGGCCTGGCCGAACTGCTGCCCGTCTCCAGTTCGGCGCACGTGATCGTCGCCGAAAAGTTGATGGGAATAGACCCAACCTCGCCGACCAGCACATTGCTCCTGGTGATGCTTCACACTGGCACGATGTTCGCAGTGATCGTCTATTTCTGGGGACGCTGGCGGCGCGCCTTCCTTCAGAATGCGGCCGATTTCAAACAATTTGTCATCGCGCTGATTTTGGCAAGCGCGCTAACCGGGATCATTGGGTACGGGTTAATCAAAGCAATTGAAAAATTTGCATTTCCGGGCAGGCCCCATGCTTGGGTCGAAGAACTACTGTTCGGGCGCCTCGACCTGATTGGGATCGCTTTGGCGGTTGGCGGGATCCTAATTTTGATAGCAGGCTTCACGGAGCAACGATCTCGCTCGGCGCAATCCACCGCCGACCAGGTGAACAACAAACAGGCGCTCTGGATCGGTGCAGCACAGGGATTATGTCTGCCCTTCCGCGGATTTTCCCGTTCTGGCGCGACCATCTCGACCGGCATGCTCGCAGGCGTTCAGAAAGCCCGCGCCGAAGATTTCAGTTTTGCGCTGGCGGTAATTCTCACACCACCCGCGATTGCCCGCGAAGTCTGGCGGCTGCACCAGATGCCGCACGCGGGGATGTTCGCCGTGAATTTAATGCCCAGCCTGGTCGGCGCGCTGTTTGCATTTCTGGCCGGATTGGTCGCGCTGAAATGGCTGAGCCGTTGGCTCGAGACGGGGCGCTGGTATCTATTTGGCATCTACTGCCTCGTCGCGGCGGTCGCCGTTGCCTTTCTCTACCACG
Organism: uncultured Acidobacteriota bacterium; assembly: GCA_963755795.1. Classification (GTDB taxonomy): domain Bacteria; phylum Acidobacteriota; class Terriglobia; order Terriglobales; family Acidobacteriaceae; genus Sulfotelmatobacter. The sequence continues at coordinate 102,187 of CAVWLI010000044.1, forward strand.
CGGGTTACTAAGGCCTTTTCGCCCGTTGTTTGTCCAGCACGCCCGCAAAAATATTCCGTCTGCGTCGACGCCCTTTGGTATAGTCATTCCGTTGCTCGCGTTCCTCCCACTGGGCTCCGCGCGATAGCGCCGGCGCGACCCAGGTTCTACGCGGCGGCCTTCCCCTATTTGTATCTGCTCAGCCTGACGGACGCCACGTAGCGAGTCCAGGGCGAGCCTTGTCCCGATCAGCCGGGACTTCGTGTAGCTCCATCGCATCGCGCGAAAGTCCATTGCTCGCGCGATGCGAGCTTAAGGGGAGATAGCCTTGCGCATTTTGACGCCAACCGAAAACAAACGCATCAACGAGCTCATCGGGTTCGTTGGATTGAGCCTCGCGATACTGCTCACGCTCAGCCTGCTCTCCTATTCGCCGCACGACGCATCGTTCAACGTTTCCGCGCCGCCGCCCGGCTCGGGGCCTGCGCGCAACTGGATCGGGCCCGTTGGCGCGCACCTTGCCGACCTCTTCTTCCAATTTTGCGGCTTCGCGGCGTTCCTCTTTCCGATCGGGATGTTCCTGGTGGCGATGAGATGGTTCCGCAGCCAGTTGCTGGAAGCGCCCATCACGAAAGTCGTCGGCTTTACGATGCTGCTGGCTTCCCTTTCCTCGGAATTGGTGCTGGTTCACGTGATGCCGGAAGTGCGCGGCGCCCTGCCGCCCGGCGGGCTGCTCGGCACGATTCTGCCGGAGGGATTGCGCGCCGCTTTCGGTCCGATCGGCGCGAACCTGGTTTCCATCGTCACGTTACTGACCGCGCTCTTCCTCACCACCAGCTTTTCTTTCCGCACCGCCGGGCATTGGCTGAAGAAGCCGATGGCCAGCGACGGCTACGTCGGCCAGTTGATCGCGCGCGCAAAAGATTGGCGCGAGGCCCGCGAATCGGACCGCCTGCGCAAGCGCGTCGAAGAGATAAAAATCGCCGGACGTCCCCCTGTGCAGCAGCAGCGCGTTTCCACGAAAGAACTGGCGCGCGAAGAGGATGAGGACGACGAGGAGGACGAGAAAGACTCGAAAGTCGAAGCGCGCCGCGGCGGTCCCGCGGTAATCAAGTTCCACGAGAACGAACCGGCGACCGCCGCCGCCCGCTAAGAAAAAAGGTTCTGAGCCGAAGATTGCGCTTGGCAAGACCAATTACAAGCTGCCTCCGCCATCGCTTGCTCAGCAGCGCCGAGCGCGGCGAGAAGATGGACGAGACCGAACTGAAAGAACGCGCCCGCGCCATCGAACAAAAGTGCATGGAGTTCGACGTCGGCGGGCACATCACGCAGATCAATCCCGGCCCGGTGGTCACCACCTTCGAATTCAAGCCCGAAGCCGGCATCAAATACAGCCGCATCACCGGCCTCGGCGACGATCTCTGCCTCGCGCTGCAAGCCGAATCCATTCTGATCGAACGCATTCCCGGCAAATCCACGGTCGGCATCGAAGTTCCCAACGTGCATCGCGAAACGATCGCTCTGCGCGACGTGGTGGAATCGCCGGAATTCAGCCATTCGCCCTCCAAGCTCACGTTGCCTTTCGGCAAGGACCTCATCGGCCGCATCCGCGCCGGCGACCTGACCCAAATGCCGCACTTGCTCATCGCCGGCTCCACCGGCACGGGCAAGAGCGTCTTCATCAATTCCCTGCTGATGGGCATGCTGTTCAAATCCACGCCGGACGAATTGAAATTGGTCCTGATCGATCCGAAGCAGCTCGAACTGGGACTTTACGCGGATATTCCGCACCTGTTCACGCCGGTAGTCACCGATCCGAAAGTCGCCGCCAACGTGATGCGCAACGCCACGCGCGAAATGGAGCGCCGCCTCAAGCTGCTGGCCGCGCGCGGCGTGCGCAACATCGACCAGTACAATCGCACCTTCGAGAAGGGCCAATCGCTTTCGCTCTTTGACGGCGCCGAGGAAGATGAGCACAAGCCGCTTCCCTACCTGGTGATCGTCATCGACGAATTGGCCGACCTGATGATGGTGGACACCAACGGCGTCGAGGAATCCATCACGCGCCTGGCGCAAATGGCGCGCGCGGTAGGCATTCATTTGATTCTTGCGACGCAACGGCCGTCGGTGGACGTGATCACCGGTCTGATCAAAGCCAATTTCCCCGCGCGCATTTCTTTCCGCGTCGCCAGCAAAGTGGACTCGCGCACCATTCTCGACGCCAACGGCTCGGAATCGCTGCTCGGCAAAGGCGACATGCTCTATCTGCCGGCCGGTTCTTCGCGCCTGCATCGCATCCACGGCCCGTACGTGAATGAGCGCGAAGTCGAAGCCGTCTGCGATTTCTGGCGCGACCAAGCCCAAGCCATCTACAACGAAGAAATGCTGAAGCCTCCGAAAGACGAAAACGCCACCAGCGAAGGCAGCGCGAGCGGAGCAGGAGGAGCCGAGGGCGGCGACGAAGTGGACGACGAGCTATACCAGGACGCCGTTCGCGTGGTCTGCGACATGGGCCGCGCGTCCACCTCGACCTTGCAGCGCCGCCTGCGCATCGGCTACGGCCGCGCCGCGCGCCTGATCGACCTGATGGAGAAAGACGGCATCGTCGGCCCCGCCGACGGCTCGAAGGCGCGCGAAGTCTTGAAAAATAGAAACTGGATGAAAGAGTACGACGACTCCGTGAAGTAGCTGTTCCTGGGAGTTTGCTTCGCGGAACGAGATCCGCACGCGAGCGCTTCCAAGCGAGGGTATTCGGCGCGGTAGCCTAATTCTGCTGCGCTGAAAGGCCCAATTTCCGTTCGAATTACCTTCTGTCGAAGACCGTTTTCGTTTGTCACACCGCGCGAATTTCCGTAGAATTATTCGACCCACCGGTGCCGAGGTAGCTCACCGGTAGAGCGCGGCCCTGAAAAGGCCGGCGTAGCCAGTCCGATTCTGGCCCTCGGCACCACTTCTAACTGCAACTCAAGAAATCCTGGATTCAGGTCTGGTCCCGGTGTGAAACTGCCGTTGTCAGTGCCAGCCGCATAAACCCAAAAGCGAAAACGGCGCGCGCGATTGCACAGTGCCTGCGCGAGTGTACGACGGCTGGGCGATGAACTTGGGACTAGGCGGACTTCAGTGAAGAGTTGTCGCGAAGGCGCAGCGCGCGCGGCTGGCTGGGACGGGCCAATTCTCTTGAATCGAAAGTCCTCACGATGGGCCGGTCGCCGCAGGGACAAGGTTTGCCATTGTGGCCGACCAGCAGGTGTTTCAGCAGCGCATCAATTTTCTGATGTTGATCGCTGCTCAATTCCGAATCCTGATGGAACGAAAGATCGTTGTTCCAGCGAATTCTCCTGGCCTCGAGCACTGCCGCCACAGCCTCGTGGCGCAGTCTTTCGTGCTCTTCGCACACCACCTTCGGCCCCATGGCGCGACATTCTACAACTGTCCCAAAGCAAGGCAACGGTACTTTCGTACTACGGCTCGTAGTCGGCGAAAGCGCAGCCCGGTTTCGATTTTCATTTGCTTGTCCGGCGGCCGTCTTGCGCTCGAAACCTTTTCGACCTCGGTTCCCGACGCTCACTTCTCGCGCACGCTTACCCAAGTCGGCGCTAACATGGGTCTGGCGAACAGCACAGTTCGCGAGCAACGTAATTCGCCGAAGTAATTCATCGCGCCGCGCGTTGGGCGCATCTAACGAATCGTGCGCAGCATTTGCCGCGGAGCAACAGTCCGAACACTGCCGCGACGCAACGATCGTCTGACGGGACGTGATGCCATGAACATTCCCAGTTCAGTCAAAGCGATTTTAGCGCGGCTCGTATTGCTCTTCACAGCGGTGGCGTGCGCCAACCTGCCTGCGTCACCCGCCATGCCTGCCCAGGTTTCGATCCCTGCCGGTACGATTTTGCCGATCCGCTTGAGCACTTCCTTGTCCTCACGCAAATCGAAGCCGGGACAACCGATCACGGCTCACATCATGCAGGATGTTCCGCTCGGCCCAGGAGCCAAAATACCGAGTGGAGCACGCGTCCTGGGACATGTGGTCAGTGTCTGGCCTGCGGCGCGCGGCGGAAACGCGAAAGTCTCGATTGTGTTTGACGCGATTCGGTTGGGCCATTCGACGCTCCCCGTCATCACCGATCTTCGCGCCCTCGCTTCACCGCTGGAAATTGATGATGCGCAGCTTTCCATCTACGGCGGCGATCGTGGCACGCCGCAAACCGCGTACACAACGGTACAAGTCGGCGGCGAGGTCGTGTATCGCGGTGGCGGGCCCGTCGCGCGCGGGGACACCGTGGTCGGTCAACCCGTCCCCGGCGGCGTGCTCGTAAACGTGCGCGCGACGGAAGGAGAGCCGTGCCGCGGAGCGATTGACGGCAGCCTCCAGCCGCAAGCTCTCTGGCTATTTTCCTCCGACGCCTGTGGCGTTTTTGGATATTCGCAGGTGGCCATCGCGCATGCTGGCCGCACTAATCCCGTGGGCCACATCGTTCTTTCTTCCACCGACGCGCGCAACGTGCACATTCGAGCCAGTAGCGGGATGCTCTTGCGCGTGGATGGTCATTAGAGAGCGACTCGTCGGACGACTTCGCCGCGCGCCTCGCCGGCGGTGAGCGCTTACGGCAGCGCTTCGAGCGCCTTGCCGATGCGAGTGCCAAATCCCGTGCCGAATGTCGCTTGCTTCTTGGGGTCACCGAGGTAGGGGTCAATGAAGGGTCCGGTCTTATCTAATACCAACCGGTCGCCCCACCCGATCAGCCCGAACAGCCGGATCAATTCCTTCGTCGGGTCGCCGAGCGGGACGATGTAATTCGGCTTCAGCGAATATTGCACGCGCTTCAGCGCCGTAGGCGCCAGGCGGCGCAGCGCGGCATGCAGTTCACCTTCGGCGTCAAACGGACATTCCACCGCATAGCTCAGAAAAAATCCGCGCCGCCGAAAATCGGCCAGTGCCGCGTCCTCTTGCGCGCTGCTTGCGGGACCAACACCCGCCGCTTTCACCAGCTCGTCAAAATAGGTGCGTGCGGCAACAGAGCGTGCAGCGCGATCCTTGGCCGCCTGATAGAAAAAATCTTCTGCGCGCGCCGGTGGAGCAGCGTCAAGAAATAGAACTCGGATTTCCGCGGGCCGCTGCCGGGCAGCCAGCTCGATGCGTTCCGCGCGCCTTTGAATGTGAATATCGTCTGTTCGCGTTCCGCAACCTTCGCAAACCGGCATTCCCGCCCCCAAGAAAATCTTAGCTCAGTTGCCAAAGGATGGCACGGAGAACCAATTCGAGCAAGCCCGAGCAGAGCTCGCTTCGCGAAAGATATTGGAGAAAAATGTGACCGGAGAATACCCGTCAGATTCCGTATCGCTCCCAACAGTCCAGTTCACCTTCGCGGGCGGAGCAACGATTGCAACATTTTACGAGGCCCAGGGTGCCCGCCAATTCCCAGCGACGGCAGATAGTCTTCGGCGAGGTGCTTCAGCGGATGGCACCATGGGTTCGCGGCATCCACATGGCCTTGAACGAAGGCCCCCTTCCTATCGCGAGAAGTGCGAGCAACAACTGCGAAATGAAGTGATGGGGCGCCCGCGCTCCGAAACCAAGCCGACTTCCCCACCCTGGGCCGGCAGCGGCGAAACGAAAGTGTGCCGGATCCATTCCACAATTTCGAAATGGTAGTCGCGGGTTCAATCGTCGCCGGGTGCAACCGAAAGCTCCACGAAATCCAGTTGCCCGCACCTACCGATACGCTCAGGCTGTCGCGGTCCACAAGCTGCAGCAAATCAGTCGCGCGCAGCAGGTATTCGACCACGGCACCGGCACAGTCGTCCGGACGCGCCGCTGCATGATTTGTGAAAGGATAATTGTCCGTCGCCGGATCAAGGAAGGAACGGCGAGTCAGCAGAGCGCCGCGGACCTCATTCTCAAACACGCCCGGCCCGCTCAATTCGCAGTGCTCAGTCGCGTGCGCGCTGGCAGGTTCAATAATTTCGAATCAGGCAAGCCGCGTGTGCGCACGTTGCGATGGCGCTCGAGGAAATGTTTCTGCGCGCGGCGTCCCCATGAGCGCACAAAGTAATAGTTCAGCGTACCGCCAAATCCCGAACTAAGCAGCGGAATCAGCCTTCCTGACCACTTTTCCGCCACCTCGGACCCGACGCGCACCGCGATGCGGTCAATAATACGTGGAACGATGCGCTCCACCGCTTGTTTTTCAACAAAGTCGCGGCCCAAATCCAAACCCGCGGCGCTAGCAGCGGCGAGCCACAGTTCGGTAACTTCGTCCTCCGTCTGATATTCAAAACCGTAAATCAAGCTCAGCTTCTGCAGCATCCGCACGGTGATCGCGGAAAGAATCCCGGCGTCCGGCAGGATCGTCAACATGCCACCCAACCCAAAGCCCGCGCCCTCGAGCGCCGCCGTCCGCGTGGACGACCGGATCACGCGCTCCGCGTGGCGATTCACCACCGATTCCTCGATGTTGAACATGTCCGACCAAGTCTGAATCGGCAATCGGTGCGCTTTGCGGAATTGCAGCAGGTACTTCCGCGGATCCACCTGGACGCCGTGGTAAGCGCGGCGAAATCCCGAGCGGATGGACGCTTGGAATACGTTGGAAACGAGATTCGACTTCGATCGGCGCGGCATTTTCAATTAGATGCGCGGTCCCGTCGAACGGATTGCACGGCCGCGCGCGCTCTGGCTTCAGCATAGCAAGGATTCGGCCGCAACGCTCGTATCCCCTGTGCCGGCCGTGGCGATCACGCCATACGGTCCGTGGGACTTCGGGCGGGATTCGAGCTTCGATCTGAAATCGTGCACAGCAGCAGGCGGCCAACGATTGGGACTGAACATCATCGCGGGCAAAATCGCGCGCTCCGATCAGCCGAACTAGCGCTTTCGCTTTCGCCGCAAGCCCCGCTCGCCGTGCAAATGCTTCGGCCCGCTCACGAACGGGCTTCCGCGTTCAAAGAACCGCAACGGCCGGTGCGCCTCCTTGGTGATTCCGATCCGCACGCTCACTCCAATTTTTCCCGTCGCGCGGACCGCCGTCCCCAGCCAAAGGTCGCCAGGGCCGCACAAATCCATCCCATTGAGCTTGTGCGTCACGTGAAATGCTTCCGCAAGCCGCCCCGGGCCTCGCGCCAGATCGAGAAGGCGCTCTGTGCCGCGATACAGCTCCATGCGCTCGAGGCCTTCCAGAGGTTCAACAGCCCGCAGCAGCACGCCTTCACCGACACCCGCCCGCGCGCCCGACACATTCAGCATGAAATGATTGCCGTAAACGAAATATACATACGCGTGGCCGCGCTCGAGGAATAACACACCGTTGCGTGGCGTCTTGCCGCGAAAAGTGTGCGCCGCCGCGTCCCCCACAACATATGCTTCCGTCTCGACGATGCGTCCAGCCAGTCGCGAGCCCCGCAATTCGCGCACGAGCGTCTTGCCGATCAAAAAACGCGCCAGTTTCACGGTTTCGATCGGCAGTTCGTCGCGCGAAAGCCGCCGCACTCTCGCCGCATTCATCGATTCGCGTGCCGAGGCTCGCCCGCCATCCGAGCTAAGCACTCCGCGCCGCATTCGCAATTCTTTCATCGCAGATTATTTAGCGTAATGAGCAACTTTCTGTAAAATGAGCATCCTGCGCAAGACGCAAGGGAGCCGAACGTCATGAATCAACTATCCGATCAACGCGAACAAATGTGGCCCGCCCTGCCCTTGCATGCCTGGAACGATACCCGCGCCACGCTGCACATGTGGACGCAAATCGTCGGCAAAGTCCGCCTGGCGCTCACTCCCTACGTCAATCACTGGTGGGAAGTGCCGCTCTACGTCACCGCCAGCGGACTCACCACTTCCCCGATTCCCTACGCCGGCGGCGTCTTCGAAATCAGTTTCGATTTCATTGATCACAAGCTGCGATATTGACCACCAGCGACGGCCAACACCGTACCGTGTCACTTTACCATCGCACCGTCGCGGGATTTTATCGCGAGTTCATGGACGCTGCTGCGCTCGCTGAATATCCGCGTAAAGATCTGGCCCATGCCCGTCGAAGTTCCGAATCCCATCCGCTTCGATCTGGACGTCACGCACTGCGCCTACGATCCCGCGTACGCCCACCGCTTCTGGCGTATCCTCACCACGCTCGACCCATCTTCAAGGAGTTTCGCGGCCGGTTCATCGGCAAATCCAGCCCGGTACATTTTTTCTGGGGCAGCTTCGACTTCGCCGTCACGCGATTTTCAGGACGCCGCGCGCCCGAACGTCCAGGCGCGGACAAAGTTACCAAGGAAGCATACTCGCACGAAGTTTCCAGCGTGGGCTGGTGGCCCGGCGCGGGCGAAGTCGCCACGCCGATGTTCTATTCCTATGCCGCTCCCGAGCCTCCCGGCTTCAAGGAAAGCAAAGTTCTGCCGGCAGCGGCATTTCATAGCTCACAACTAAACGAATTCCTGCTCTCCTACGACGACGTGCGCTCAGCCCCCGACCCCAAAGCCGCCGTCCTCGCCTTCTGCCAAAGCACCTACGAAGCCGCCGCCATCAACGCCAAATGGGACCGCCCCGCGCTCGAACACAATTACTCAGATCTAGGTTAAAAACTGACAACACACTTAACTTCTGGCGCATTACAGCGCCTGCGAACGCTGCTACAATTTCCCAGACGACGGAATGCCCCAAGCTTGGCTTGCATCGGGCTCTCGAGCTCGGTTAAGCCTCTCTGGGGATACCCCAGGGGAACGTGAATAACCAGCATTTCGTCGCGTGAGCGCCGCTGCGCGACCGCGCAGATAGGCTCACGCAGGGTCAGACTCGTTGGGGCATTCCGTCGTAATCCGCCATGCCAAATCCCTCTCTCTTGCGGGTTCTTGCCGCGTCTTTCCTCGCCGGGCAACCCTCGCCCGATCAGATCGAGCACCGTTGCCAGCGAGTCCTCGGCAGGAAATGGCACTGGCTCAAGCCGCTCGCGAAACGCTACGTCAAAACTTTTGCCGCGCGGACGCGTCCGCGTCGCCGCGACGTCATCGAGTTCCTGGTTCGCGACGAAGCATTCCAGCGGGCTTGGTCGAAGCATTTTGACGAATTGTCGGTAGCGCGCTGGATCACCGAGCCGCAGCAGATGCAACCGGCGCCGGTCGCGAGGACGTGGGCGGTTCCGCAAATCGAATCCGTCGGGGCTCTGGCGGAATGGCTGGGCATCACCGTCGGCGAATTGGAGTGGTTCGCCGACCTCAAGGGCCTCGCCTACAAGCGCCGCATTCCGCGACTCGCGCACTATCACTACAGAGTCTTGTCGAAGCAATCCGGCAGCGCTCGCATGATCGAGTCTCCCAAGCCGCAACTGAACCAGTAGAGGG
>CAVWLI010000045.1:0-140465 GCA_963755795.1 uncultured Acidobacteriota bacterium
ATGTATTGCTAAGGCAACCACTGAAACGCTTCGGAATGCGGAAGAAGTGGAACGACTCATGACGCCCCCTGTGTTACTTAAAACTCAGCACTTGCTGGTACAACGTTTACTAAAACTCTACAAAAGCGTTTTAGTAACACTCGGTCCGCTTATAGCACAGGCGATTTTCCGTAGTCAAGCGCATTGTTTTCAGCGACTTCTTCCGGAATAGCACCTTAACGATTTTGTTGCGAGGATTCTGCCGTTTCCGGATCGCGCGTTACATCACGGGATGAGGAGATCTATCGTGGCAAGTTACTACCAGGACGACGAAGGCTGTTCACAGCGCGGCCAGTGGTTTCGCGGATCATCAGTTTGGGTTCGACCATGATCTCTCCGCCCTGCACTTCGGCTGCTGGATGCCGGATGCGGCGCAGCAACGTCTCGGCCGCAATCCTGCCCATTTCGCGCAGGGGCTGGCGCACGGTGGTCAGCGCCGGATTCTGATAGGCGGCGCTCTGGATGTCGTCGAAGCCAACCACGGAAACGTCGTCCGGAACCCGCAACTTAGCCTCGCGAAGCGCGCGGATTGCGCCCATCGCCGAAATATCGTTGAAGGCAAACAAAGCTGTGAAGGGCCGATGCGACGCCAGCAGTTTCCGCGCGGCCTCATACCCGAGTTCGGGAGAAGGAGAGTCACCTTTGAGTTGGGAGATCAAGCCCGTCGAAATCGGCAGGCCCAACTGACGGGCAGCCTTTTGAATGTTGGCCCAGCGAACTTCGGTGTCGGAGCTGAATTCCTGACCCTTGATGAACGCGATGTTGCGATGCCCGAACTGCGCAAGATGCTTCAGCGCAACTTCCGCCGCGCGCACGTGGTCCAGCACGATATTAGTTACGCCCTTCACCTGGTTGTGCCCCGAAACCGTCACGACGGGCACCGAGAGCGAAAGACTCCACGGGGTGTCGACCGCGATCAAGCCGTCGACCGATCGCTCCAGAAAAAGTCTGGGATATTCATCGATCAGGTCTGCGCGGTGGCGATGACTTACCACGAAGTAGAAGTATCCCTCCTGCAGAAGATGGTCTTCCACGCCGCTCATAACTGAGGCCGAGTAGCCGTCGCTGACCTCGGGAACCATAACTCCGATGGTGAAACTGCGCTGGGCGCGCAACGAGCGCGCAAAAAAATTTGGACGGTACTTGTACTTGCTGGCAGCTGCAAGAATCCGGTCTTTGGTTTCCTGGGGGATGGTGTCTGCGACTGGAGATCGATTGATGACCAGCGACACCGTAGCCGGAGAAAGTCCCAGGTGCTCCGCCAGTTCCTTCAGGCTCACCGGTTTGGGCCCCATGCGCACCGTTTTGCCAGTGCCTTTGCCCTTCTTTTTTTCCGTCACGCTGCGCAGTCTCGCACAAACCGAATCGGCGTAGCAAGCACCATGTTGTGGCATCCGGCGGAAGGCGCGCGCGCAATACTTATTGACTTTGCATCGAAAAACGTTTTCTATACATTGCGAGAACGCTCTACTAACCCGATTTAGTAGCTAGTGGAACCCGGGCCCGACGGAGGTAGTACCCCAATGCCATCCTCTTCACTTAACGCCATGACTACTCGCTGGTCGCATCGCGTCACTCGATCAAGCAAGGAGGACATAATCGTACACGCGCTCACTCGTGGTTCCGTCTGCGTAGTCCTAGGCGCAGTCCTGAGCGTCGCTCTGTTCGCGCAGACATCGACATCCTCTATGCGAGTGTCGCCGGGCCCAGCGCGCGGCGTTGACGACCCGAGTCTCGAGCCCCCGTGTGGAATCCATCCTGGGCCGCATGACGGTGGAAGAGAAGGTCGGACAGTTGGTGCAGTATTCCGCCGGGCAGCCCACCGGACCGGGAACGGGTAGAACCGATTATGACGACATGATTGCGCGGGGGCAGATCGGCTCGCTGTTCAACGTGGTCGATCCCCACGAAATTAACAAGTATCAGAAGATCGCGATGGAGAAGGCGCGCCTCCATATTCCGATTCTGTTTGGGCTCGACGTCATCCACGGATTCAAAACCGAGTTTCCGATTCCTCTGGGTCTGGCCTCGACCTGGGATCCTTCCATCGTCGAGAAGGCGTCACGCGTGGCAGCGATGGAGGCATCGGCCGACGGCATCCGCTGGACATTTTCGCCGATGGTCGACATCGCGCGGGATGCACGCTGGGGCCGCATGGCAGAAGGCGCAGGGGAAGATCCGTTTCTAGGCTCAGCTATGGCGGCTGCCTACGTACGGGGATATCAAGGCATGCGTTTGGATGCGCCTGACAGCATCGCCGCTTGTGCCAAGCACTATGTCGGCTACGGCGCGGCCGAGGCCGGCCGCGATTACAACAGCACTGAAATTTCTGAACACACTTTGCGTCAGTTTTATTTGCCGCCATTTCACGCGGCCATCGAAGCCGGGACCGTGTCGCTGATGAGCGCATTCAATTCTTTGAACGGAGTGCCGTCGACGGCCAATCCATTTACCCTGAAGCAAATTCTGAGAAAAGAGTGGGGATTCCGCGGGCTCGTGGTCAGCGACTGGAACGCGGTTGGCGAATTGATCCCGCACGGCATCGCCGCCGACGGCGCAACCGCAACGCGCAAAGCTTTTCTCGCCGGCGTGGATATGGACATGGTGAGCAGCCTTTACCACGATCACCTGCAACAGATCGTGAGCTCAGGCCAGGCCGACACCAGCCGAATTAGACGAAGCGGTTCGGCATGTGCTTCGCGTCAAATTGGCTCTCGGCCTGTTCGATCATCCTTATGTGGATGAAGACGCCGCGCCTAAGGCGCTTTACCATCCCGACAGCATCGCGCTCGCCCAGACCGCGGCCGAGCGATCGTTTGTGTTGCTTAAGAATGCGAATGGGCCGGACGGAAAACCCTTGCTGCCGCTGGCAACTGCATCCCTGAACATCGCAGTGATTGGACCGCTGGGCGACGACTCTTCTTATCCGGCAGGTGTCCCGCGGGGAACGGGTCCGCGCGTCTCGCTACCGGCGGCGCTGGCGCAGCGAGTTGGCGAAGGTCATGTGTTCCGCTTCAAAGGAGTTGGCATTCTTGACGGCGCCGACGAAGGAATTGCATCTGCCGTCGCCGGTGCTCAGAAAGCTGACATTGTCGTTCTAACGTCTGGGGGAAAGTCCTGACATGAGTGGCGAGGCGGCGTCGCGCGCCCACCTGGGACTTCCCGGCAGACAGCAGGAATTGCTGGAAGCTATAGTTCACACCGGCAAGCCCGTTGTCCTGATTCTGTTCAGCGGACGGCCGTTGACCGTGCCCTGGGCGTTTGAACATGTGCCCGCCGTTATCGCGGCGTGGCTTCCGGGAATTGGTGGAGGACCCGCCTTGGCCCGCATCCTTTTCGGCGAAGTAAATCCCAGCGGAAAGCTGGTCGTCAGTTGGCCTCGCAGCGTGGGGCAGGAACCGCTTTATTACAACCATCTCAGCACTGGGCGTCCCGCCGGCGATGTAGACCTCACTCGTCCGCCTACCGACATCGTCAGCAAATACGTATCGCGTTACATCGACGAACAGAACACTCCGCAATTTCCTTTTGGGTACGGCGGCTCTTACACCTCCTTCAATTACGGAGCCACGAACATCAGCACGCAACGCTTGAGCGCGGCGGCGCTGAATAAAGGCATCGCCGCCGGATCAGGCCAGTCCGCGATGACCGCCGAGGCCGATGTCACCAATTCCGGATCACGCTCGGCGGAAGAAGTCGTGCAACTCTACATTCAACTCCGAGGTACCAGCGTTGCCGAACCAGTCCGCATGCTGAAGGGATTCCAGACGGTCGCTATAGCTCCGGGCGAAACAAAAAAAGTGAAGTTTGCATTAAAGTCAGAAGCCTTTGCGATCTGGAACGACCGCAACGAATTCGCCGCCGAACCTGCCCAGCTAAAGGTCTGGATCAGTCCTGATTCCGCGCACGGATCACCGGCAGAAGCCGAGATAATGCCCTAGAAAGTACCGAGGACGACCCCACCGGGCGGTCAACGCGGAACCGACACCGGGCACGGGACCTCGCTGCCGCCTTTCAGCCACTCCTCAAAAGGCGCGGCCGAAGGCCGCAGCCGCCCCGGGTTCATCACGTTGCCAGGGTCAAGTCCTCCTTTGATTGCGGCCACCGCCATCACGCCCACAGGCGAAATGTCATCGGTGAGCCAGGGCAGGTGTTCGGTGCCAACCGCGTGGTGGTGTGACAAAGTAGCCCCGTGATCCATGAACGACTGCTGCACCACTCTTTTCGCTCGCAGATACTGCTGCATCTCGTGGCCCTGCTGCTGCCGGCACGCAAACGTCAAATAGAGGCTGGCCCCGGAGTGATAAGTATGACTGATATGGCACCCCACCCAGGGTTTTGCGCCGCCCTCCTGGATCGCCGCGCTAAGGGCAGTGGTCGTCTCGCGATACAGAGGGACAAGGTTGCTCCACACGGTCGAGGTCTCGCTCACATCGGAGGTGATGCCGCGGTCCATGAGGAAGTCGCGGATGTGCGGAAAATCGTACTTGGTCGACTCGAACGACTTGCCTGAACTCGAGCCCAGATCGACTCCGCCGAAGCGCCGGTAAATGGCGTTTACTTGGGCGTGCTGACGAGCAACCTCGGCATTGCTGCCCTCGAAGGTGGTGAGCATCAGGCACGCCTTCATAAAATCAAAGCCTTTGATTCGCAGATAACCCTTCATCACTCTACTTACTGCCTGCGATAGCCCTGATGATGGCGGTTTGAACGCCAGCGATAAAGCCGTCTTGCCGGCGTCGTTCAGGCGGAACATCGAGGGCACACATTCTTTCCGGACGCATTCCCGGATGGCCTGGATGCCGCCTTCGAAATCGAGGAACAAGTAGCCGTGAGTCCGGTGCGCCTCTGCCCGCGGATGAACCTGCATGGTCGCTTCGGTAATGACTCCTAGAGTTCCTTCGCTACCAATGCACAAACGATTGACGTCGATCCCGTTCGAGGACTTGGGCACGACGCGCGTCACCAGCACACCCACCGGTGTGACCATTCGCAGCGCAATCACCATATCTTCGATCTTGCCGTACTTATCGCTCTGCATTCCGGCCGAACGAGTCGCGATCCATCCCCCGAGCGTGGAGTGTAGAAAGGAATCTGGAAAGTGGCCGAGAGTGAGGTCATAGCTCCTCAACTGCTCTTCCAGATCGGGACCAAAGACACCGGCCTCGATGCGCGCCGTGAATGACTCTGTATCGACAGCCAGCACTCGTCGCATGCGGCGCATATCGAGCGACACCACCATGCGCCGTGTTTCCGTCCGCTCCAGACAACCGGCAATATTCGACCCGCCGCCAAACGGGATCACTACCACATCGTGCTGCGCCGCCGCTCGCACGATCATGAGCACATCGTGCTCGTTCTCCGGATACACCACCAAATCAGGGGCGCCCTCGGCCATACCTCGCCGCATCCGGAAAAGGTCGCGCAGGCCCTTGCCGTACGCGTGCACCAAGCGCTCGTACCGGCTGTCGCAGATCTGGTCCGCGCGCATCCATAAGCGCACCTCAGCCAGAAATCCGTCATGACGAATGGCGTCGTGCAACTGAACCGCTTCCATCGACACCGGCGGTTGCAGATCGTCGCCTTCCTCCGCCTCGAGCACCTTTTTCGCGTAGGGCCACAAACCAGGATGGGCTTTCGAGTCGAAACCTACATTTTCATCTCCCCATCCCCACCATTTCATGTGCTTCGCCGTGTACATAGCGCCCTCCCGCTTCTACAAGGTTTGCACCGCGTGAATCGGCGATAAACTCGGTTTCAGCCCGCGGATGCGCTCTTCCAGCAATTCCACGGCAGCCCTTCGAACGCCACGCCCACCCCGAGGATCGCCAGGATTCAATTCGAACATAATAGGCTCACCAAAGCGGACGGTCACAGGTTTCGGCCGTGGCATGACTTCTCCCTTGGGAAGGATGCGATGCGCGCCCTCGACCAGCGCGGGCACAATCGGCACTCCCAGGTCGACTGCAAACATCCCTGCACCTTTCTTAAAGGTCTGGATCTGCCCGTCAGTGGACCGCGTACCTTCCGGATAGAGAATCAAATTTCCGTGCTGCAGAAATTCCTCACACATCGCCAGGCACCGCTGCAGTGATTTCGGTTGCGCCCGGCGATCGATCGGGATGACATTCATAAATCGCGAGACCAGAAATTTTCTTCTCCATGAATCAAAGAAATAATCACTGGCGCCGAGCAGCGCGAACTCAGAGAACGGCCGTCCGGAAGCCGTCATCAGAACCGCGCTATCAACGTGGCTCGTATGATTGCTGCAGATGATGAACGGCGCTGCCGGCAGGTGGTTCTTCCCCACTACCGTAAGTCGAGAATAATAGCGGAAGTATAGTTCGCAAAATCCCTGAAACGCGGCACAGCCTACTCTCGGCGCCAGCAGTATATCCTTCGTCTGCGCCTGGCCGCCGTCTGTCATTGGTTCCAAGGTTGTTCCTTCATGAAGCAAGCGATCTGCGCTCGACATGCTCCCGCCCTAGCCCGCATTCATTGACTCACGGATGCCCCATCGATAAACTGGTCCGGCTCGCAGCCGTATCTTATAGCCGAATCTTAATAAATGATCGACAAAGTCGTCTCACATTACCGCATCGTCGAAAAACTCGGCGGCGGCGGCATGGGAGTAGTCTACAAGGCCGAAGACACCCGCCTTCACCGTTTTGTTGCTCTGAAATTCCTGCCCGACGAAGTCGCGCGCGATCCACAAGCCCTGGCCCGCTTTCAGCGTGAAGCACAAGCGGCCTCGGCCCTGAACCATCCCAACATCTGCACCATTCACGATATCGGCGAGCAGGACGGCAAGGCGTTTATCGCCATGGAGTTCCTCGACGGTGTGACCCTGAAGCACCGCATCGCCGGTCGTCCCATGGAAACCGAAGCGATCCTCTCGTTGGCCATCGAAATCGCCGATGCCCTCGATGCCGCTCATGATAAAGGTATAGTTCACCGCGACATCAAGCCCGCCAATATTTTCGTCACCGAGCGCGGACATGCCAAGATTCTGGACTTCGGGCTGGCAAAAGTCACGCTCACAGGCAGTTCCAGTGATGCAGGCTCGGCGAACACCGCGACGCGCGCCATCGACGAACAACTCCTGACCAGCCCGGGCACGGCCGTAGGAACGATCTCCTACATGTCGCCGGAGCAAGCCAAAGGCAAAGAACTGGACGCGCGTACCGATTTATTTTCGTTCGGCGCCGTTCTGTACGAAATGGCAACCGGGATGCTCCCCTTCCGAGGAGAAAGCTCGGCCACGGTTTTCGAGGCAATTCTAAACCGCGCTCCTGCTCCCGCCATCCGCCTGAATCCCGATCTGCCGGCCAAACTGGAAGACATTATCAACAAGGCTCTCGAGAAAGATCGCGGCCTCCGCTACCAGCACGCCTCCGATATGCGCGCCGATTTGCAGCGGCTAAAGCGCGATACGGATTCCAGCCGCCACATCCCGGCCGCGCAGGAATCAAGTGGCCCCGTCCAGCCTACGCACGCTAGCGGCAGCTCCGCGGTCGTCACCGTCGCCAAGCAGCACAAATTAGGACTTGGCATCACCAGCCTGGTCGCGATCCTGCTGATCCTGGCCGCGGCTTACGGAATCTACGCCTTCCTCTCGCGCACCCGGCCTGCCCCGTTTCAAAACTTTTCCGTCAACAAAGTCACCGAAACCGGCAAGGCCA
Organism: uncultured Acidobacteriota bacterium; assembly: GCA_963755795.1. Classification (GTDB taxonomy): domain Bacteria; phylum Acidobacteriota; class Terriglobia; order Terriglobales; family Acidobacteriaceae; genus Sulfotelmatobacter. Next base: position 7,722 of record CAVWLI010000045.1, read on the forward strand.
CTCTCGTCGCAATTTCACCCGACGGCAAATACCTGCTGCACGTGATGGCTGACAACGGCCAGCAGAGCCTGTGGCTGCGCAACGTTCCGACCAACAGCAATACCCAGGTGGTGTCGCCGGGACCGGTCGTATACATGGGCGTGCGTTTTTCCCCGGACGGCAACTATCTGTATTTCGTTCGCTCCGAAGCCGGCAACAGCGCGCTGAAGTATTTGTATCGCGCTCCAGTTCTGGGCGGGACTCCGCAGAAGCTGGTGACGGATATCGATTCCAGTATCAGCTTCTCCCCGGACGGTACGAAGTTCGTATACCTCCTTGCCAATAATCCGAAAGTCGGCGAATACCGCGTGATTATCCGGACCCTGGAAGGAGGCGCGGAAAGAACTCTCGCGACCGCTCCCCTCCACGAACTCGTGACCGACGTGGCCTGGTCGCCCGACGGCAAGACCATCGTGACTCCGGTCTCCCAGCCGGGAGATCAACTGAGCGCCCTGGCGGCGCTCGACGTGGAGAGCGGTAAGCGCGACTTATTCGTGTTCTCGAACGACCTCTACTTCACTCGGCCGGTCTGGTTGCCGGATGGCAGCGGGCTGCTGGTTTTGGGCACGCGCGCCTTCTCCAACCAGCCGCAGATTGTTTTTATTTCTTTTCCTGCGGGCAAGGTGTCTCCAGTCACGCGCGACACCAACGCCTATACCGATCTCAGCGTGGCCGCCGATAGCCGCACGGTAGCTACCATCGAGCGGCAGACCCACCAGAATCCCTACGTGGTCTCCGACGGCAGCAACTCCCAGGCTCGAGAGTTCACGATCGAGGGATCGCCCAGCGACGAGGTCTCCTGGACCCGCGATGGCCAACTCCTCGTCACTGCGACCGGCAGCGGCATCACGCTCCTGAACCCCGGCTCCGGCGCCAAGACGCCAATGTTTTCTCAGTTCTCGCACCCGGATTTCGCCCATGCGTGCTCGGACGGACGCGTCATTTTCATGGCCGCTACAGCCAAGATCGAAGCTCATCTCTGGCGCGCCGATGCGGATGGTGGAAATGCAAAGGAACTTACTAACGGTAAGTTTGACTACGAGGCCGTGTGTTCCCCCGACGCCAAGGCCGTGGTTTACTCGGACGCAGACAACAAGCTGCACAAGGTTGGGATGGAAGGCGGAGCACCGCAACAGATTTCCGAATTCGCAGTTTTCAGCCGCATCGCAATTTCTCCCGATGGCAAGCTAGCGGCTTTCGTGACTTCCCGCCCCAATGATCCCAAGGAGAAACTGGTGCTCCAGCCTCTCGATCCCGGCCAACCGCCCCGCTTTCTGGACTTCGAACGGCCCCGCTCGGAGTACGCCGGGAATATCGAAAATGCCCGGATCGAGTTCGCGCGCGACGGCTCGGGGATTATCTACACCGTGCGTGCCGGCGACACCGATAATCTCTGGCTGCAGCATCTCGATGGTTCGCCCGGAAAGCAACTCACCGACTTCAAGTCGGAGTTTATCCGCGACTTCGACTACTCCTTCGACAGCAAACAACTCGCCGTCGTCCGCGGCCACCGAGAATCCGACGTCGTCCTCATCCGCGCTCAGGAAAAATAGCGTTGCAGTAACCTCGCCCAACCTGATGGGAATCTCCTCAAGCAAAGAGTCGAAGCTTCCGATATGCTTACCAACGATTCTCGGCGCTGACGAGTAACTCGAAAGCACATTTCCCCATTGAACGAGTATGACGAACGAGGAGATCAGGCTCGCCGAAGCCCGCGACCGCAAGCGCCACTGGAAGCGCTGGGGCCCCTACCTGAGCGAGCGGGCCTGGGGCACGGTCCGGGAAGACTACAGCCCCGACGGTAACGCCTGGGATTACTTTCCGCACGATCACGCCCGCTCGCGAGCCTACCGTTGGAATGAAGATGGCCTCGCCGGCATTTGTGACCGTCGTCAGCTGATCTGCTTTGCTCTAGCGCTGTGGAACGAGCGCGATCCCTTCCTCAAAGAACGCCTCTTCGGCCTGACCGGCAACCAGGGCAATCATGGCGAGGATGTGAAGGAATATTACTTCTACCTCGACAGCACGCCCACGCACTCTTACATGAAGTATTTGTACAAGTATCCTCAGGCCGCTTTTCCCTATGAGCAACTTCTGGAAGAGAATCGCCGCCGCACCAAGAACGATCCCGAATACGAATTGCTGGACACCGGAGTCTTCGCCGACGACCGTTATTTCGACGTGTTCGTCGAGTACGCGAAAGCCGACGTCGAAGACATCCTGATTAAGATCACCGTCGCGAACCGTGGTCCGGAATCAGCGCGTCTGCGCCTGCTCCCGACCATTTGGTTCCGCAACACCTGGTCGTGGAATAGCACCGAGCCTCGCCCGAACCTGCATCGAGTTCCAGGCGCCATCGAACTGAAACATCCTGCCTTGGGCAAGCGCTGGCTGTGCTACGATGGGTTCCGCCGAGCTTCTGTTCACCGAAAACGAAACCAACCGTCATCGCTTGTTCAACACTCCCGACAGCGGATGGGGCAAGAAAGACGGCATAAACAACTGTATCGTCGACGGCGTAAAACAAGCAGTCTCCGCCGAATCCTCAGGCACGAAGGCCGCGGTTCATTACGCGATGGACATCGGCGCAGGAGAAACTGTGAGCGTCCGGCTGCGGCTCACCAACGTCGACTTCGCGCGCCAGCCGCGCTCCGCTTTTAATAATTTCGACGGCTTCTTTGCCACCCGCAAACAGGAAGCCGACGATTTCTACGCCACGATTGTCCCCCACGACCTTTCCCCCGATGCCAAGAACGTAATGCGCCAGGGCTTCGCCGGACTGTTGTGGTCGAAACAGTTCTATCACTACGTTGTAAACCAGTGGCTGCAGGGAGACCCCGGCCATCCTCCGCCGCCGCCCGAGCGAACCCGAGGCCGAAACCATGATTGGCCTCACCTTTACAACGCTGATGTGATCTCAATGCCCGACAAGTGGGAGTATCCCTGGTATGCCGCGTGGGATCTCGCGTTTCACTGCGTTTCTCTGGCCCTGGTCGATCCTGATTTTGCCAAGGAGCAACTCGTGCTCCTGCTTCGTGAGTGGTACATGCATCCCAACGGCCAGTTCCCTGCCTACGAATGGGCTCTCGGAGATGTGAATCCCCCAGTACACGCCTGGGCGGCGTGGCGCGTCTACAAGATCGACAAAAAGCGCAATGGCCGCGGCGACCGCGCGTTTCTGGTACGCGTGTTCCACAAACTGCTGTTGAATTTCACCTGGTGGGTCAACCGCAAAGATGCCGAGGGCATGAACATTTTTCAGGGCGGCTTCCTCGGTCTCGACAACATCGGAGTCTTCAACCGCAGCGATCCCCTTCCGACCGGCGGACACATCGAGCAATCCGACGGCACCAGTTGGATGGCTATGTACACGCTGAACTTGCTCGCCATCGCCATGGAACTGGCTACGCAAGATCCCGCCTACGAAGACGTCGCCAGCAAATTCTGGGAGCATTTCATCTACATCGCCTACGCCATGAACCATCTCGGCCATGATGGCATGGGGCTGTGGAACGGGGAAGACGGCTTTTTCTACGATGTCATCAAGTTTCCCGACGGCACCAGTTTTCCGGTCAAGATTCGCTCCATGGTCGGGTTGATCCCGTTGTTCGCGGTCGAAACATTGGAGCCCGGACTACTCGATCGACTCCCCGGCTTCAAGCGCCGCATGGAGTGGTTCATCGATAATCGTCCGGATCTCACTGCGAATGTCGCCTCCATGCGGACCTGCGGAATGGGCGAAAGACGACTGCTCTCGATCGTCGACGCGGGGCAACTTCAGCGCATGCTGCAGATCATGCTCGACGAGCAGGAATTTCTCTCGCCCCACGGTATTCGCGCCCTCTCGCTCCACCACCGCGATCATCCGTTCGTGATTTCCTTCGACGGCAAGGAGCACCGCGTGGACTACGAACCCGGCGAGTCCTCGACCGGCCTGTTCGGCGGCAATTCCAACTGGCGCGGGCCGGTCTGGTTTCCGGTGAACTATTTGTTGATTGAGTCGCTGCAGAAAGTTCCATCACTATTTCGGCGACGACCTCAAAGTGGAATTTCCTTCGCGTTCCGGCAAAATGCTCACGCTTTCCGAAGTCGCCGCGCAAATCTCGCACCGCTTGACAGGAATCTTTCTGCGCGACGAACAAGGGAACCGCCCCGTCAACGGAGGCGCGCCAAAATTTCACACCGATCCGAACTGGAGCGATCTGATTCTCTTCTACGAATACTTTCACGGCGACACGGGTCAGGGCCTGGGTGCGAGCCATCAGACGGGCTGGACTGCGTTGGTGGCCAAGTTGCTTCAGCAGAGTGGCCAGTCTCGCAAGCCTGCGGTGACATCCGCGAGCAGCCGCCCGCTCAAGTAGCCGATCTGTTCGCCGCCGCCGTAACCCGGCGCTGTAGATCAGGCGCCTTCATGCGGCGGCAGGATTCAGCAAAAGCTGGATGCGGTCCTCGCCAGCGAAGCTCCTCGATCGTATCGAAGACGGGCGCATCGACCCGCAAGGTCGCCAGCCTGCGGAACAGCACAGCGTCATCCCACGCGCTGAACAACGATTCCGATAACGCGCGGGCCCTACGAATCGATGGATTCCATTCCCGCCAATCTTTCGGAATACTTTCAAGATGTGCGTAATGAGACAAGACAGAAGCCGCAGCTTTCGCGCCCCACCCACTCACGCCCGGAAAACCATCGGCAGTATCGCCAACCACCGCCAGATAGTCCGGGATCGATTGCGGCCCCACGCCAAACTTAGCAACCACGCCGGCCTCATCGCGCACGATGTTCTGCCTGCGGTCCAACTGAACCACCCGTGCACCCACTACGCATTGACTGAGATCTTTGTCGGGCGTGCAGAGGAAGACTTTTCCGACGCGGTCATCCTGCGCGGCCTTCGCGGCGGCCGAGGCGAGCGCGTCGTCCGCCTCGAACTCGACCATGGGCCACACCACTACCCCCATCGCTTCCAGAGCTTCCTCGAGAATCGGGAACTGCGAGAGCAGCGCCGGATCTACGCCCTCGCTGGTTTTGTAGTCGGGATATAAACCGTTGCGAAACGACTCGACAACATGGTCGGCAGCAACTCCGAGGTAAGTCGCATCCCGCTCGATCATGGACAGCACAGACGCGAGCACACCGCGCACCGCGCCAATCTCCTGACCATTCACATCTTTCGCCGCGGGCACCGCAAAAAAATGCCGGAACAATTCATAAGTCCCGTCGATCAGGTATGCGTCCATTTCCCCTAGCCTGGCCCTTTCGCCAGCGGCAGCCACACTTGAAATCGCGTGTCTCCTGGCTTGGAACGAACCTGAATATTGCCGCGATGTTTTCTCACGATGCGCTGCACCGTGTCGAGTCCGAGCCCGGTTCCCTCACCCACGCCCTTAGTCGTGAAGAACGGTTCGAAAATGTGGGGCTCAATCTCTGGCGAAATTCCGGGCCCATTGTCGGCAATTTCCACTACCACGCAATCGTCCTCGCGATAGGTCCGCACGCGCAGCTCTCCATTTCCGCCCATCGCGTCGATCGCGTTGTCGATGAGATTGGTCCAGACCTGATTCAGTTCGCTCCCGAACGAATTTACCAGCAGCGGAATCTTCTGATAATCGCGCTGCACGGTAACGCCATGCTTCAGCTTGTGATTCAGGATGGTCAGCGTGGTCTCAAGAGTCTTTACAATGTCCACGTTCTGCACCGGCGACTGGTCCATGAACGTGTATTCCTTGATCGCACTCACCAGGTCGGAGATTCGCGTAGCGCTGCTTTCAATCTGATTCAATAAGTCGAAGATCTCCACCGACGACGAAATCCTCAACAGCGCCGCCCGAGCCGTATCCGCATCGAGCGCGGCGAACAGTTGTTCCAGCAACTCCGGCTTGAAATTCTTGCGTGCCAGGTCGGCCGCAAGCTGCCACAAATCGTTTTGACCGTGACTGCGCAGCAGCGAGTCAAGCTGATCCTCCAGGTCGCTGGCCGCAAGCGCGTCAAGCGGGGGCCCGTCGGTTTGCACCAGCGATGCCTCCAACTTTTCTATTTCTGCTTTCTGTGCCGCGGTCAGGTCTCGCCGGCCCAGCTCCAGGCTGGCGTCGCGCACCCGCTTCAGCGTGGTGCGCAGCTGGCTGGTAGCCCGTTTCGCCGCCGACGCGGGATTGTTGAGCTCGTGCGCCAGCCCCGCCGAGAGTTTGCCCAGCCCGGCCAGCCGGTCGCGTTGCTGCTCCAACCGAGTCGTCTCCCGGATCCGGTCTGACATCAGCCCCACCAGCCGCTGGGTAAGCTCCGGCATCTTCTGCACCAGCTCTGGAAATTGCGAGGCGGGAAATCGCAAAATAAAGCTGTCGGTGATGGCGCGCCCGCTCAATGGGAACGTCTTCATCCTCGAAAACGGAAGTTTGCCGGTGACGTCGCCCGCTTCCATCTGGAACACGATGGCTTCGCCGCTTAACTCGCCGCGTACTTCCAGTTCCCCCTCGAGCACAACGGACATCCTGTCGGCCGGGTCGCCTTGCCGCGTATAGAAGTCGCCGGGTTTGAGATGCAGTTCTTCCGATTGACTGAGAAACCACGTGATCTGGTCCTCCGGCAACCCTTCAAACACTGGAACGCGACGCAGCAGCTCCGACGTTTCGCTCATTTATACCTTGCTCAAATATTGATGGATGAACTGCACCGCGACCGAACCCTCGCCAACTCCTGAGGCCACGCGTTTGACCGACCCATGCCGCACATCGCCCACCGCAAAAATTCCCGGCACACTCGTTTCCAAAAGAAAAGGATCGCGCTCAATCGCCCAGCCTTTCGGATGCTGTCCACCCTCCATTGCATCCGGACCGGTCAGAAGAAATCCACGTTCGTCGCGCTCGATCGTACCCGCCAGCCAGTCGGTTCGCGGCAGGGCCCCAATAAAAATAAACATCGCATTCGCCGGAACTCGCTCGACTTTACTAGTGTCCGAGCACAGCACCGAAATTTCCTCCAGATGCGTGTCGCCATGAACCTCGGCCACGCTGGCGTGGGTCCATAACTGAATGTTTGGGGTCTCTTTAATCTGGTCGATCAAATATTGCGACATCGTGCTGGCCAGCGAGTCTCCCCGAACCAGCATGACCACTCGCTCAGCGTACTTGGCAAAATTCATAGCGGCTTGGCCTGCAGAATTCGCACCGCCCACCACGTAGACAATTTCTCCCTTGCACGACAGCGCTTCAGTAGCGCCGCCGCCGTAATAAACGCCCGCACCCTGGAACTGGTCAATCCCGGGAGCTTCCAGTCGTCGCCACTGCACTCCGCTCGCAATCATCAACGCGTGACAGGAAATCTCGTTGCCATCCGCCAACTTGATGATGCGGTAAGGTCCCTCCGTCCGCACGGCGGTCGCTTCCTGCGGCGCCAGAATTTCCACTCCGAACCGCTTCGCCTGCACCACGGCGCGCCGCGCAAGATCGCCCCCGCTAAGCCCGCTGGGAAATCCCAGATAGTTCTCAATCCGCGAACTCATTCCTGCCTGCCCGCCCGGAGCTTCCCGCTCCACGATCACCGTATGCAATCCTTCGGACGCTCCGTACACCGCGGCCGCCAGTCCCGCCGGCCCTCCACCCACAATGGCCAAATCGTAAAAGCTGGTCTCCGCGTGGGTCCGGAATCCCACCTTCTGCGCCACTTCGGCTGGCGCGCCGTTGAGCAGCTTTGTTCCGTCCGTAAACAAGACCACCGGCAGGTCAGCCGCATCCGGGCCTAGCGCTTCGAGCAGGCGCTTGGTCTCCGGATCATTGGCCGAGCCCTCAACATCGATCCACTGATAGGGAACGTGACTGCGCGCCAAAAAATCCCGCAGTTCATAACATCGCGGAGACCAGCGCGTGCCCAAGACCCGAATCCCTTGAAACGCCGGACGGTACGACGCTTGCCAATCGTCTAGCAGATCGTCCAACTGCGGGTACAGGTGCTCACTGGGAGGGTCCCACGGCTTCATAAAAAAATAGTCAAGGCTGGCCTGATTGATCGCGCTGATCGCCGCGTTAGTATCGGCATAAGCGGTCAGCAGAGTCCGCTTGGCGTCAGGGAAAATCTGCCGCGCTTCCTGCAGGAACGTGACGCCGTCCATGTGCGGCATGCGCTGATCCACCAGAAACAGCGCCACGCCGTCATTGCGAAGCTTCAGCGCTTTCAGCAGACCCAGCGCCCCTTCCGGCGAATCGCTGCTCACCACGCGATACTCGGCGCCGTACTGCGAACGCAAATCGCGTTCGATCGCCCGCAAGACATCGGGATCGTCATCGACCGTCAGCAGGATCGGCTTCGCCATATTCTCCCTAGCAGGCTCTCGCTGGAATGTTCACCCTAAAATCGTCACTCTGGACTTTACAGATCGAAGTCGCAGCCGCCAAATGGCACCGGAATAATAACGATTAGATACAGAAAACCGCATTCGGTTGCGGCAATCTCATCGACTGCCGTCAAGCCCCGATTTCGCCCGCCTCGATTTCGTCCACATAACACCAGATCCACGCCTCCCCCGGCTCCACAGAGCGCATCAGCGGGTGCTTCGCTTTACGGAAATGTTTGGTGGCATGCTTGTTCTTCGACGAGTCGCAACAGCCAACGTTCCCGCAAATGAGGCACATGCGCAAGTGCACCCAGGTGTCGCCCATTTTTACGCATTCCCCGCAGACGTCGGTCTCCGTCTCGGTGAATTTGATCTCCTTCAAATGTGTGCATTTTGTCGCCATCAGTTTCCTCCGGAAATATCTCAATTTCGGGTAGTGACCTAAGTCATGTAACGAAAGGGCACAATCACAGTCAAGAGCCGCATGCTTAGCCGAAGATATTTGTGGAGGTCTTCATCCGTGTTTCGGCTCGATTATCTTTCTTGCGTGCTAACTGTCGTGTCCACCATTCTAGTGGGGCGGCGGTGCTGGGAAGGCTGGGCGTTGGCTGGCGTAAATAGCGTCGTTGTGTGCGTCATCGGATTCAAAACGGCTCAAATGGGCTTCATTCCTGCCAACGTATTTTGCCTGGTCATGAGCGCGATCAATCTGCACGCGTGGCGCAAGCCGGGAGCGTCCTAAAGGACCCCGGTCCCGAAACACGCGCATCACTCCGCAATCAGCAAGTTCTCGGCAAACGGCCACTGCTCGTCGATCCATTGCGTTTCACAGCGGAAGCCGGCGTGGCCCGCTGTCTCGACAATCTCCTCCATCGAGTACTTGTGGCTGCTCTCCGTCCATATCGTCTCACCCTCGAGAAACTCGACCACGACTTCCGCCGCCGGAATGCTCACTTTCTGCCGCCGCTTCGACTCGCAAATGCATCTCGACACTCCGCGTTTCGCGGTTGATCTTCGCCACATGCGCGAACTGGCGTAAGTCAAAGTCGGCATCGAGCTCGCGATTCACGCGCGCCAGCAGGTTCAGGTTAAACGCGGCCGTCACTCCCAGCTCGTCGTCGTAGGCTTGCAGCAATTGTGAGCTGGCTTTCTCCAGGTCCGTCCCCAGCAGCAAGGAGTCTCCCGGCTCAAGGATGCGCCGGACTTCGACCAGGAACTTCACCCCAGCCGGGCGATCGAAATTGCCAATCGTGCTGCCCAAAAACAACACGAATAGGCGCTGGCCGCTCTTGCGGTACGCGGCAACCTCCAGCAACCCATCCAAATATTCGCGTTCAAAACCCACAATGCTGATCGCGTCAATGTCGCTCAGCTCTCGTTCGCACATCACCAGAGCCGAGCGCGATATCTCCACTGGATAATACGAAGTGCGCTGGCGTCGGCAAAAAGCTTCCAGCAGCCAGCGAGTCTTTTTCCCGCTGCCGCTGCCCAGTTCCGCCACAGCAACCGGCCCGCCAAGCCGGTCGACGATCTCATCCGCGTGCCGCCGCAGCAAGCGCTCGTCGGCCCGCGTGAGCCCGTACTCCGGCAAGTGGCTGATCACTTCAAACAGCGCAGAACCGACAGTGTCATACAAATACTTCGAGGGAAGTTCCTTCTGTCCTGTCCGCATCAGTCCCGCGCGAACGTCGGCGGCAAACTCGTACGTGGCATTGTTAGGGATCGCATGAACGAGCATTGGCAAGCTCCTTGGATTCGATTTTTTCAATCAATGACTCACGCAACGAAATCCCGCATATGCGTATTGGTAATGCGCTTGAAACCAGTTCCGAAAGGTTGGCCGCAACATGCACGCAGCCGTGCGTGCCGAACCGCCCTTCATGACAAAATGTCTGCCATCAAAAAAATCCGCCGAGTATCCCCGGTAGAACGGAAACGGCTCGAATCCCGGAAATGGCTCGAAAACACTGGACGTCCACTCCCATCCATTGCCCAGCATGTCATGAACGCCGAAGGCGCTCTGGCCCGCAGAAAAAGCATTCACCGGCGTGGGATTCCAGTGGCTGAAATCAAAGTTGCCGAACTTCGCATCGGGTTCCTGGTTGCCCCAGGGATATTTTCTTTCGGCCCCGTCCAAAGTGCCGTAGGCTGCGCGATGCCACTGTGCTTCCGTGGGAAGCGACTTCCCTGCCCATCGCGCATACGCGGTCGCCTCTGCATGACTCACATAGACGGGCCAATTCAACAGGAGTTCAGCTTCTTCGAACGGGATTTCTTCAAACATGGTGCGGTAGCTCCATCTGTCCCGCCCCTTCGTCCAGTACACCGGATGAGAAATCGCATGCCCGTTCTTCCACTTCCAGTCATCGTCGCTCCAGAAGGAGCGAGTTTCATACCCGCCCGCCGCCACGAAGTCGAGATACTGCCGGTTCGTAACTTCGTGCTGATCGATCTCGAACGCGGGCACGTGCACCATGTGAGTCTCGTACTCGTTGTCCCAGCCAAAAGACGCGCCCGCCCGCAACAGTCCGAGCGTCGCCGAGCCATCCGGAATTTCAATCATGCGCGACACTACGGGAGGAGTGACGAGATCGAGCGGCTCTCTTTGCGGAATCTTTCGGCTGCTCGCCAACTGGTGCAGCATGTAGGCCAGGGTCTCGACATGCATCAGCCGGTGTTCAATCGCCACGTTGAGCAGACCGTCGAGCGGAAACCCATCGCGGGCCTGATTTGGCAACTCCAGCAGCCCGTGCTCCAACTTTTCGTCGAGCGATGCTCGAATTCTGGCCACATAATCCCGCACAGTCTCGAGCATGGGCCAGTCCGAAGGTTGATCTGTGGGCAATCCACCCCCCACCGGGTCAATGCCGAACGCAAACAGCCGGTCAAATTCAGGTTGAAAACTCTTCAGCCCCAGAACGTGTTCGTGCAGCAGATTCCAGTCAAACGCCTCGAGATGCCCCAAATAAAAAATGATGCGATGCCGCTCTGGAATGGGACGTTCATAGATCGAGTCAGCCTGCACAATCTGAAACAACGCGTCACTCCGCCGCCGGGCATCGGCCACGCGCTCCACTAGCCGGCTGCGGGCGCTCTCTCCTTGAACCGCGATATCCGCTTGAGCAGCGCGCATTGGCACTCCTGGCAGTACAAGTTTTAGACAAAGCGGCGGAAATCTATCTCAGACCGCGAAGGTGGGGCGCATCCATCTTCGCGTACCTTTTTAGCGGGAGTTGCGCGCACGCCGCGCAACCAGCGACCCACCCCAGACGACGAGGTCTCAGAGATTATCACCGCCCCACAAACGCTAGCAAGCCGCCCTGCAGCCCCAGCTACATACAAGCCAGTCAATTACAATCAGGGCAATGCCCATCCCGCTGTTTCACGTTGACGCATTTACCAGCAAGCCGTTCACCGGCAACCCGGCCGCGGTCTGTCCTCTTAACTCCTGGTTAGATGACGAGACGTTGCGCAAGGTCGCTGCAGAAAATAATCTTTCTGAGACCGCCTTTTTCGTGTCCCGGCGTGGCCATGGTGACGGCCATTATTCTGACGAGTATGACCTGCGTTGGTTTACGCCCCGGGGCGAGGTAAAACTCTGCGGCCATGCCACGCTGGCATCGGCTTACGTGCTGCTTTCCTTACTCGAGCCCGGACTCCACACTGTGCGATTCAAAACTCGCCATAGTGGAATTCTTGCGGTTCGCAAGGAGCAGGACAGCTTCTCCATGGATTTTCCCGCCTTGTTCGCGAAGCCATGCGTCAGCCCACCAGACGCCCTGATCCGCGCCCTCGCGCCTGGGCCACGCCCATCCACTGTTCTCGAAGTGAACGAAACATACATTGTCGTGTACGACGACGAAAGCGCAATCCGGACGTTGCGACCCGATTTCGCGCTCATCGAACAGCTCCATCCCTTTGTCGTGTCGGTCACCGCGCCCGGAGATCGCGCGGACTTCGTGTCGCGCTACTTTAAGCCAAGCTATGGCATGCCTGAAGATCCGGTGACGGGCTCGGCCCACTGCGCTCTCGCGCCCTACTGGTCAGGCCGCGCCGGCAAGTCACAGTTGCATGCTCGCCAATTATCGGAGCGCGGCGGCGAACTCTGGTGCGAAACGGCCGGAAGCCGCGTCATCCTGAAGGGCCGCGCAGTACTCACGCTGCAGGGTTCGCTGCTGATTTGAGGTCCGCCCTGTCGCCTCACTGCACGAGTCCTTTGCTCTTCAGGAACTCGTGGACCACTTCCTTCGCGTCCCGGTGCTGTCCATCAACCGCGTAATTCATCCGCTGCATCTCTTCGTCAGAAATCTTTCCCGCCAGTTCCGCCAGCGCTTGCGCAATCTCCGGATGCTGCTGCAGCGTCTGCTGGCGTATCACCGGCACCGCTTCATACGGAGGAAAATAATGTCGGTCATCTTCCAGCACAACCAGATCCAACGCCGGAATCAGCCCGTCGGTTGTATTGCCGGCAGCCAGGTCAATCTGGTCATCCTTGAGCGCGCGCGCCAGCAGCCCTAAATCCATGATTCGCGGCTGCTCCGCAAAACGCAGCCCGTACGCTGCGGCCAGACCTCGATATCCATCCGGCCGCTCCATGAACTCATAACCGAATCCGGCTCGCCATTGCGGTGCAAACGCAGCCGCCTGCGACAGCGTCTTGATGTTCAGGCGGCGCGCGTCCTCGCCCCGAATCTCCATAGCAAACGTATCGTTGAAGCCGAAGGCCGGTGCAAGCGTTAGCCCGAAGCGCCGTTCATATTCGTTCTTCACTCGCCGGTAAACATCCTGCTTATCTTCGCTCGTATGACCGCTTGCGCTCTCTTTGAGAATTGCGGTCAGCGCCGTGCCAGTGTATTCCGGATACACATCGATTCGCCCCGCCAGAATCGCTTGTTGACAGATATAGCTTCCAGCTAAGTAAAAACGCCGATCCACTTGCAGATGGGTGTGAGCCTCGATCTGTTGCGCGATCAGTTCCCCCAAAATAAACGACTCGGTGAAATTCTTCGAACCCACCACAATGCGATCTGGATGCGACGACGAACAAGATGGCAGCAGCAACGCCCCCGCGGCCAGAGCTGCAACACGAAGATTACGACGGAGCGTCATCGCGGCTGCAGACGCCTTTCCAGCCATCCCACGCTAAAATCGGCCACCAGCGCCAGAAGTGCGGCCGGAATGGCCCCCGCCAATATGACTCGATCATCCACCATGGCCAATCCGCGAAAGATAAACTCGCCCAGACCTCCGGCGCCAATCGCCGCCGCTATGGTCGCCAGCCCAACTGAAATCACAACAGCCGTGCGCACTCCAGAAAGAATCACACTCAGAGCCAGCGGCAATTCGACTTGCAACAAGAGTTGAGATTCCGTCAGCCCCATGCCTCGCCCCGCTTCCACTACCGCCGCATCGACTCCACGGATTCCCGTATACGTGTTCCGGATAATGGGCAGCAGCGCATAGAGCGTGAGCGCCAGAATCGCCAGCCGGTCGGCCCGTTCGCCCAGCCAGGGCACGGGCAGCAGAAATCCGAAAAGTGCGAGACTCGGAATCGTCTGAATAATGTTAGCGCTGGCCAGCACGGGTTTGTTAAATCGTGGCCAGTGAGCGATCGCAATTCCCAGCGGGATGCCGATTAACATTGCAAAGAGCGTAGAGAAACCAACCAGCCGGAGATGTTCTAACGTGAGTTCCAGAACCTGCCCATGGTTCTGCCACATAAACCGAAAGACGTTCATGACGCGCCTCGATTTGCCGCCGACTCTAGCCCGTCGCCGAAAGCCCGAACGTAAGCCGCAGCCAAAGGATCGGCGGACTCCAAAAATTCCTTGGGCTTAGCCACGGTCACCAGTCGCCCCGCCTCCATCAACGCAATCCGCGATCCCAGCCGCAGGGCCTCCCGCAGATCGTGCGTCACCAAAACGACGGTCTTATGCAGCCGCTTCTGCAGCAAAATAAATTCCCGTTGCAGTTCGTCGCGCGTCAGCGGATCGAGCGCTCCAAACGGCTCGTCCATCAGCAATATTTCCGGATCCGCCGCCAGCGCTCGCGCCACTCCCACGCGCTGCCGCTGCCCGCCCGAGAGCTGATGCGGCCGACGCCCCGCGAGGTCTGCCGAAAGCCCCACCATCTGCATTAACTCGAAGACGCGCGCCCGAACTCGCCCCTCCGGCCACCCTTCAATTTTAGGAACCAGACCAATGTTTCTTTCAACGGTGAAATGCGGGAACAGACCGACGTCCTGGATGACGTATCCGATGCTGCGACGCAGACGAATGACGTCGCCTTCGGCATTAGACACTCCCTTCACGCGGATTTCACCGGAAGTGGGCGTCAGGAGGCGATTCACCAGCTTGAGCGATGTAGTCTTACCCGACCCGCTGCGGCCCAGCAGCACAAGCGTCTCGCCATTCTGCACCTGCAAGTTGAATCCGGAAAGCACTGGCGTGCCTGCTACTCGATAGGAGACATCTCGAAATTCAATCAGCGGACTGGCAGCCTCGGGTTGCATGTCCGCCAAGCATACCGGACTTCCTTGTCAAAGGTGAGGAGTCAGTAATTCTTTGCCAGGTATTCACGCAGCCGCTCAACCCTGAAACTGGCATCGCCAGTCTCGACCTGCAAAAGCAACTCCGCCGCCGTCAATTGATTGTGAAAGTCGAACGCAGCCGAAGTGTCTGGATTGCCCACCAACTGAAGATTCTGATCGATCTGCCCGCTCTCCTCTTGCAGCGTTTTGAGCTTAGCTTCCTGCACCAAGACATTGTCCAACAACTGCTGGTGCAGCACCTCCATGGTGCGCACAATATCGCCCTCCTGCACTTTTTTCCATTCGTCGTAAGCATCCACGGCACGGTCAAGGTGCTTGTTGATGGCCCGGCTCGCGAAGTTGTAGTTCACTGATATCGCCCCATACGGCTGTGTGTTTCCGGCAACCGGATTGACCTGCTGATGGACGCCGACCGAAAGAGCCACGTCCCAATTATTCTGCCGGGTCAACTTGTCCAGCGCCTTTTGCTCGTTGGCTTCGCTGCTCAATTTTTCTGCGACCAGATTCTTCAGCGGCTTGTCGCTCAGCGGAGGAACATAAAGAGCGCTAATCCTCGACGCCGTGTCGGCCCGGTCCGCATCCAGCTTGATCTTTGTGGTTTGCAGCGTGAACAACATAAGGCGAGTAGCATTCTGCGCCTCCACCATCTTCGCCGTCTTCTCCATCAATTCGTCCACGGACTTCGATACCTGGTCAATCAGTGCGAGCCGGTTGCGCAACGCTTCTTTCTCCAGGCTGGCCAATGCGTATTGCACATCCTGCTGCGCCCCGGTCGTCGCCTTATATAGCTCGCAGTTTTTACGCGCGGCGTCCATAGTCAGACCGGCCTTTCTGATTTCGGAGAGGCCCACGGAAGCGCCCGCGACCAACTGCGTCGGCAAGCCCGTCTCGGGTTGAGTCAATCCTGCCAGGGCCATCGGTGAGCGCAGTAGATCCCGCTGGGCCTGCGCCTGCTCCATCAGGTATGAGCAGTAGGCCATCTGATCGTTCCCGTCCACCCCCAACGCCGGCGTCGCCGTCGTCATCGCCGTTGTCGTGAACAAGACACACGCCAGCATAAACTTCCAGCTATTCTGAAACATTTTTAGCTCTCCTCAAAACAAAACAGGCTTACTGCCCAGGAACACGGTTTTCGACTTCGCAGACTCGGCGTTGTCCAGATTCATCTGGATCAGGAACCCGCGAATCTGCGTCTTGAAGATGGGATGGATGGCTTGCTCTTCGCCCGAGAATGTCTGCTTCACCGTGCCGACCTTGCGGCAAAGAATCATATTCAGGTAGCAGTCGTAGACCGTCGCGCCGACCACCGCATTCGCCTGATTGTCATAAGGAACGAAAGCAAAGTTCAACCTCTGTGCTCCAGACGCGTTCAGGTAATACGGGCTCTGCTTCGCCGTAAGGATCGCTTGGTGCAATCGGTCGATCTGCCGGTTTTCTTCCTGCAGCTGTTTCTCCGCGACATTGATGGCGATGTCCAACTGGGCAACCTCCGACCGCAGCTCCGCCTGCTTGACCAGCACGTTCAGCGAGTTGGTGCCCGTCGTCGTCTTGTCGAGAACGCTGTCGGTCAGCAGGATCTCAGCAATTTTATTGTCGGTATAGGCTCCCTGAGCCTGATTCAGCGCGGCCAGTTGCGTCGCTGCGTCGCCTTGCGTGATCAACCCGGCGGCCAGGTCCTTATTGATATTGCTTTCGACTTCCTTAAGCTGCGCCAACACCTTTTGCGTCTTGGCGTTGTCCGCCAGCTTCTGCTTATCGAGCGTCGCTAGGGCTGGGCCAGTTGTGCGATCGTGGACTTTCTCGCGCGCGATGGCCGATTTCAATTCCGGCTCGAGTTCCAGCAGCGCGCTGCGGTGTTTCTTCATCTCGTCCAGCCCGCTGTCCAATTTCTTCGTATCTACTTTCAAGTCTTCGATAGTCTGCTGGCTGATCACCAGCTTGTCGCGAAAGTCGAGGCTCTTCTCATCCGCCGCCGAAAGAATCACCGGAGCAGCCCACGAACTATTCACCGCATAAAAGCCCATCACCCACGCATAGGTAAGAATGCCCGCCAGCACAAGATACAACACGGTGATGGCAAAAATGCGATAGAGAGTAATCACCAGCTTGTAGTGCAGCGACTGTCCCACCGGCGCTCGTTTCTTGTCGGGCGCGGGCGGCGCCGCCTTCGCTTCCGCAGCTGACGTACTAATTGTTGGAGTTCCCAACGGGCACCTCTCGTCGTTCCAGAGTTTGTGCTGAAGTCGGTTCGATGGTTCTCGTACCCCAGTCCGCCGAATCCATGGTGCACAGCGCCAGGGGCGTTAGAAAAAGGCTGCTGACCATCGACCACCCCACATAAGCCGCAAAAGCCAAAGGATGGGTGACCGCTTCTTTCGCGCTATATTTTTTGATGATCCAGGTCAGCACAGCTCCAATTCCAAGAGCGGCAACCAGCGGCAAAGGTCCGGCCCACGCCAACGGATCCAAACTAAGCGCCGTGACCACGACCAGAAATCCGATCACCGCCCCCAGCGGAGTCAGCACCAGCGTCAACACAGTGTTGGGGTGCAGCTTCCAGACATGTTGCGGCAAAGTTCTGAGCGTGAAAAAGAAGTCGCGCACAATGCTGCGCCGCCAGCGCAGCTGCTGCTTGAACAGGACGGGCAGAGTGTTCGGCACGGTCGTCCAGCACAGCGCATCATTGTTGATGTACGTTCCGTAGCCCCGCAGCAGCGTCTGATGCGTCAGAAACCGGTCTTCCCCCTGATTCACGGGAATGCCGAACCAGTGCCGCGCCCGGATCGCCGGTTCGATCTCAAGCAGCAGCGTGCGCCGAATCGCAAACAAGCATCCGCTGATGCAGCAGACGCTCCGCGTCCAATTCTCCGGAATCTTATAAAGCTGAAACGCCGAGTAATAGATGATCGTCTGAATCGCCGTGATCACGCTGTCGTTCGGATTCCTGACTCCCACGCGCCCGCCCACCGACCCCATGCGCGGCTCCGCGAAACAAGCCGTCAGTTCGCGAATTGCGTCGGGATGAAAAATGCAATCCGAATCGATCGAGATGATGACCTCCGCCGTCGAGTGCTGCAGCGCATTGCAAACCGAGCGCGCCTTCCCGCTGTTGACCTCATTTCGCCGGATCCTGATGCGGATGTTAGTGAAGTCGCGCTGCGCTTTAAGCATCCATTCATGGCTGTCGTCCGCAGAACAGTCGTCCTGCGCGATCACTTCAAACTTTTCGTTGGGATAATTGCTTTTGCTGATGCTCTCAATGGTCTCGTAAACCGTCTTGCCCTCGTTGTAGCAGGGCATCAGCACGCTCACGGTCGGTTCGTAGGAGTAGTCTTTTCGCGCCTTCGTGCTCGGGAAGGAAAATCGCAGGATGATCCCCATCAAATACTTGACCACGGAGATCAGCAGGCACAAGACGAGAATAAGCCACAACAAAACCGGGGCCATTATCGTCGCGCCTCCCGTCGCGAATCGCTCAAGCCAGCAAAGACGTGTCTGGCAGATTGGGCGTCCGCCAAGGCAATCGGCCTGCGAGATCGTCAGCCGTTCCGCGTTCCCGAAAGCCGCACAATATCACATTCAAGCCCGCGCCTGAATTGCCGTGCACGACACCCGATTGCAGGCCCGCCGCCAGCCCCGACTGTCGGCGGATTTGCAATGCAGCCTTCTCCCGGCGACAATCTTAGGGTGGAAAGCCACCTACCAGACAACGGTTCGGCGCCAGCCCCGGCGCGCGAACCGTTCCAACCTGGCGCGCTGGTCATCGCGACCCTGTGCAGTCCGCGCGAAAAGTTCTGGGGCATGATCCTTGCCCTTTCGCCCAACGGCTTGAGCCTGAGTGGCGCCGAACTCGCCTCGTTCGAGGATCTCACGGTGATGGTGCGTGACGGCGAGCCCTTCACTCCGGCGGTCGTATTTTTTCCCATGCACCGCATCGAGCGCGTCGAACTCGACCTGCCCGATGGCGGCTTGCCCTCTCTCACACAGCGCTTCTTTGCCAAGACGGGGCTCGAACCGTCGACCGCGCTCGCGCCTCGCGTATCTCAACAACCCGATCTTCAACAGGAAGTTCCGCAAGAGACGCCCAACAACCTTCACTCCGCCGGATCGCATGCCTCCAAGGAGCGTGCGTGAAGCTCTCCCAAATTCTTACTGCGCCCAACCAACTCACCCTGCTGCGGATGGTTTTCGTTCCCTTCATCGTGATTCATCTGGTGGAAGGCCGCTATCTCTGGGCGCTCGTCGTCTTCGTGATCGCGGGGTTCAGCGATGGCCTCGACGGCCTGCTCGCCCGCAAACTCCATCAGCAGACCCTGCTGGGCCAGTATCTTGATCCGATTGCCGACAAACTTCTGCTCAGCACCATGTTTCTCGTGCTCTCCATCCTGCACAAGATCCCGTGGAAATTCACGGTGCTGGTCTTCAGTCGCGACATTTCGATTCTCGCCGCCAGCGCTGTTCTGTTCGCGATTGCCGGCCTGCGAAACTTTCGCCCCAGTATTTTTGGCAAAGCCAACACCTTCTCGCAGATCAGCGCCGTTTTTTTCGTGCTGCTGCTTGAGGTTCGCCCGCTGCGCTGGGTTTGGATCGCGCGGACGGTCTTCCTTCGTGCCACCTTTATCTTCACCATCATCTCTGCGCTGCATTACGTCATCCTCGTGCAGCAGCGTCTGCGCGCGCACACGCATCTATTGCCCCCGGCTCGCGACCCGGCTCTCTAACCGGCTGCTGAAAGAACTCTGGCCGCTGTCAGCTTTGAAAGGCGCGGCTCCAAGCCGCGCCGTAAGTCATCGCAAAGCAGTAGCGGCTTTAGCCGCTGAGGGAAACCGTCGTCGCAGAGGAGTTTTTCAGCAGCCTGCCAAAGCTGATTTGACCCACTCTCGCCCCGACCCTAGAATCTGTAGTTCATTTAGGCTCAGTTTGTTTCCCGCTGCTCCAACTCATTATGGCGCTTCGTCTTTTTAATACTATGTCTTCGCGGATCGAGGAGTTCCATTCCCTTCGCGACCGTGAAGTCCGCATGTACGCCTGCGGCCCCACCGTCTACGACTACGGTCACATCGGCAACTTCCGCACCTTCATCGCCGTCGATCTTCTTCGCCGGGTCTTCCGCCAGAGTGGATACGCCGTCCGCCATGTCATGAATATTACCGACGTGGACGACAAAATCATCCGCAACGCAGCCCGCGACGGCGTCAGCGTCCAGCAATACACCGCAAAGTATGAGAAGGCATTCCTCGAAGACGCGGCGATGATCGGCATCGAAGAGCCGACCCTGGTTCGCGCCACCGAGCACATTCCAGAAATGGCCGCCTTCGTCGCCGGACTGGTCGAGAAAGGAATCGCCTACCGCACCGACGACGGCTCTTATTACTTCCGCATCGCCAAATTTCCGCAATACGGCAAGCTCTCAAAAAGAGATTTCAGCGGCATGCTAGACGGCGCGCGCGTCGACGTCGACGAATACGACAAAGACAGCGCCCGCGATTTCGCCCTCTGGAAAGCCCCCAAACCCGGCGAAGCCTCGTGGGACACCGCGATCGGTTCCGGCCGCCCCGGCTGGCACCTCGAGTGCTCCGTCATGTCGATGGAGGAACTCGGAGAAACCTTCGACCTGCATGCCGGCGGAGAAGACCTGATTTTCCCGCATCACGAAAACGAAATCGCGCAATCCGAATCCATGACCGGCAAGACCTTCGCGAATTTCTGGTTTCATGCCCGCTTCCTGCTGGTCGAAGGCGAGAAGATGTCGAAGAGCCTGGGGAATTTCTTCACCCTCCGCGATCTGGTTCTAAAAGGCCACAAGCCCTCGTCAATCCGCTACCTGCTCACCTCCGTTCCCTACCGCAATCAATTAAATTTCACTTTCGATGGCCTCAAGCAGGCCGCGGTCTCCGTCGAGCGCCTACGGAATTTTCGCCTACGTCTGACCGCGGGTAATTTCTCGCCGGGAGCCAGTTCTGAGATGCAGGCACTCGCAACCCAAACCGTCGAGCGCATGCAGTCCGCCCTTGACGACGACCTCAACACCGCGCAGGCGCAAGCCGCAATCTTCGAAATGGTGCGTCAGGCCAATGCCGCATCCGACACCGGCGGAATCAAAAAAGATGACGTCCCGCCGTTGCTCGCAGCGTTAACCAAGTTCGACGAAATCTTCGCCGTGCTCGATGACGACGACGGCCCGAAGATGAAGCGCGTCTTCGAGTGGGCCGTGTCAGAAGGTCGCGAAAAAGATGTCAGCGACGAGTTGCGCGCAGCCATTCAATCTGCGCAACTTTCAGATGCGAACATAGAAGTGAAAATCACCGCGATGAAGGCCGCCCGCGCCGCCCGCGACTTCAAAGCCTCCGATGCAATCCGCGGCGAACTCGCCGAAGCCGGCATCCTGGTTGAAATCACCAAAGACGGCATCCGCTGGCGCAGGAAATAACGTACAAATCGCGCAGAATCCTCCGGAGCGTGGGATGTTAAGCTGAAGGCTGACGGCTGATAGCTGAGAGCTGCTATCGTGAATTCTCTCGACGAATATCTCCGCGAAGCAGAACAGGCCCACGGACACCTCTGCGCCGGCCAAGTCCTCGGCGTCCGCCTCGCCATGCTCGGCCTGGAGAAACTTGGCATCGACGATCCGCATGGAAAAGACCGAAAGCGCCTCGTCACCTTCGTCGAAATCGACCGCTGCGCCACCGACGCCGTCGCCGTCGTCACCGGATGCCGCCTCGGCAAGCGTGCCCTGAAATTCCGCGACTGGGGCAAAGTTGCGGCCACATTCGTAGACGTAAACAACGGCAAGGCGATCCGCATCGCCGCCAAGGAATCGTCGAAGGCTCTGGCTCGCCAGATGCATCCCGAAATCGCCGACAAGAACCAGCAGCAGATGCTGGCCTACCGCGAAATCTCCGACGACGACCTCTTCACCACCCAGTGGGTAAAAGTTGAATTACCGCCAGAAGAATTCCCCGGATACAAAGGTGACCGCGTGGTCTGCGAGCAGTGCGGCGAAGGAATCAACTTCCGCAGAGAAGTACATCGCGAGGGAAAAGTCTTGTGTCGTTCCTGCGCCGGAGAATCGTACTTCACACCTCTCTAGTAAATTCCAACTCACCAAACCTTTAGCCTTGTCATCCTGAGCGAAAGCGAAGGACCTATGCAATCTTCAACCACCTGCAGAGATCCTTCGCGGCAAGGAACGCCGCTTAGGACGACAAACTACAGGCTGGACGCGGGCAGAAGGTGGAAGGCGGTACTCTCTACGCCGCCTGCTCGTACGCGTGCGCCACGCGCAGAATCGTACCCTCATCGAAGTGCTTCCCTAAAATCTGCAGCCCAATCGGCAGCTTCTCCCGCGTCTCACCGCACGGCACAGAAATTCCTGGAATCCCCGCCAAATCCGCGGTCACGGTATAAATGTCGGCCAGGTACATAGCCAGCGGATCATTCGACTTCTCCCCCAACCGGAACGCCGCCGTGGGACTAGTCGGCGTGACAATCGCATCAACCTTTCGGAACGCCTCGTCGAAATCGCGCGTCAACAGCGTCCGCACCTTCTGCGCCTTCAAATAATACGCATCGTAGTAGCCCGCGCTCAGCGCATACGTGCCGAGCATGATCCGCCGCTTCACTTCGGCTCCAAACCCTTCGTCGCGGCTGCGCCGGTACATTTCCTGCAGCGTCTTCACTCCGCGCGCGCGGTGACCATAACGCACACCGTCGAAGCGCGCCAGATTCGCCGAAGCCTCCGCCGTCGCAATCAGGTAATACGTCGGGATCGCGTACGGCGTGTGCGGCAAAGAAACCGGAACAACCTCGCAGCCCAATCCCTTCAGCTTGTCAATCGCCGCTTCTACAGTCTGCCGAACTTCGTCGTCCAAACCCTCGCCGAAATATTCCTTGGCCACGCCGAGCTTCATTCCGCGCACCGGCTTGTCGAGTTCAGCAACATAGTCGGGCACCGGAACATCAGCCGACGTCGAATCCATCGGATCCCGCCCGGCAATCGTCCGCAGCACAAGGGCCGCGTCCTTCACCGTTTTCGCGAGCGGTCCAATGTGATCAAGCGACGACGCAAACGCGATTAGCCCATACCGCGACACGCGCCCATAAGTCGGCATCAGCCCCACCACGCCGCAAAACGAAGCCGGCTGCCGGATCGACCCGCCCGTGTCAGATCCCAGCGCAACCACCGCCATATCCGCCGCGACCGCTGCTGCCGACCCTCCCGAAGACCCTCCGGGCACACGGTTCAGATCGCGGGGATTCCGCACCGGACCGTACGCGGAATTTTCATTCGACGAGCCCATGGCAAACTCATCGCAGTTCATCTTGCCCAGCACCACCGCGCCCGCCGCTTCCATGCGCGCCACAGCCGTGCAGTCATACGGAGGGATGTAGTTTTCCAGAATCTTCGACCCCGCCGTCGTGCGCAGGCCGCGCGTGCTCATCACATCTTTAATTCCGACCGGCACGCCGCCCAGTGGCGGCAGCGTCTTGCCCTCCGCCGCCATGCGGTCCATCCGGTCCGCCTGCTCCAGAGCCCGCTCCTTCGATAGCGTCAGAAACGCGCCGATCTGCCCGTCTTCTTTCTGAATTGCGCGTAGTGCGCCTCGGTCAGCGCAAGCGCCGTCATCTTGCGCTCCTGCACCGCGCTACGGGCCCCGTCAATCGTGAGTGAATTCAAGTCCATGAGTTCGTCGAAGCTACCGCGAGGTTTATCGTTCAATCACTTTCGGCACTCGAAAGAAATCCTCATCCGCATCCGGCGCGTTCGCGAGCGCTTCGGCGTGCGGCAATGACTTCCGCAGTCCCTCGGAGAACATCTTCACGGCTCGCGTAAGCAAATCGCTCGCTTCCCTGCTTTGCATCATCCACGCCATAACGATCGGAAACCTGCGCCATTGGCGGTACGATCGAAGTGTCGAGTTCACCGAGCCGGTCAACGTATTCGAGAATGGAATTCAGGTCGCGCAACATTCCCGCACGCTCTTCCTCGGTCAGCTCCAGGTGAGCCAACTCCGCGACGTACGCTACATCTTTTTCCGTAACTTTCATGAATAGGAAACCGACAAGAAATCTGGCTTCAGCGGCGACCCTTGTCGGCACCGTCGGCGCGACTCACTACGAACTCAATTCTGCGAACCGCCTCCGCCGTATACCGGTTAATCACCGCCAGATATCGGGGCGCCAGCGCCTGCAATTCGGCTTTCCATCCCAGTCCAGCCACTTCCACGCGCAACACTCCGTCCTCAAAACTCAAGGCACGAGTGCGCTCGGCCACGGCCGACCCGCACACCACCGGCCAAGCCATAAGCGGCGCTTCAGCCCGCGGCGCCAGCCGTAGAGACTTCGCAACGATTTTTTCCAGTCCCGCGCCCGCTTGTTCCAAGTGCAAGCCCTCGTCTCAACACTGGCGGCAACCTACCAGAGAAGTGTCGATTTTAACATCGTCGCACGCCGGCTTCCGGCCTTCGCAACCTGGCAGGATCAGTTCACACCGGAAACTCCCGGCGCACAAATTCGAGCGCTGCGTCTCGCGCCGTCAGCCGCCCTTCGAGCTGCGCATCCTCTACCGCGCTCAGGATCTCGCGAAACTTTGGCCCCGGCACACGTCCCTCGGCGATCAGATCTTCACCCGTCACCAACGGCGCAGGCCGCATCTTCTCCACCGGAATCTCCGCGCGCTTCTCTCGTACAAATTCGTACGTACTCAGATTGCGATGGCTGGCCAGGCAGTCGGCCCGATGCAGAGCCAGATGCTCATCAAACCCCGGCATACGAAGAAATTTCTTCAGCGTCGATTCCTTCATGCGCGTCACGTGTCCAAAGCGCATGTGGTTGTCGACCAGCGCCAGTATCTGTTCGGTTTCGTCGTTCGAAAATCGCAGCCTCCGGCAGATTTCTTCCGCCATCTTCACGCCAACTTCCACGTGACTATCGAACCGAATGCGGTCGGGTGCCACCCGGAATGTCGGCGGCTTGCCGACGTCGTGCAAGAGCGCTCCCCACGCCAGCGTCAGCGGACACGGCTGCGGCAGGTTGTCCAGCAGCAGCAGCGTGTGCACAAACACGTCACCCTCGGGATGGTATTCCGCCGGTTGCTCCACTCCCTTCATCGCCGAAATCTCCGGCAGAACGTGCCTCAGCAAGCCACTCTCATCCAGCAGCAGAAATGCTCGCCGGGCCTGCCCCTCGGTCAACATGCGCGTCAGTTCATCCCGCACCCGCTCGCGCGATACGACCTCAATCTGCGGAGCCAGTTTCTGCATCGCCGCAAACGTCAACGGCTCGATCGTATATCCGAATCGCGCGGCAAAGCGCACTGCGCGCAGCATCCGCAACTTATCTTCGCCAAAGCGCCGTTCAGGATCGCCGATGGTTCGAATAATTCCGGCGTCAATATCCTTGCGCCCCCCCACAAAATCCAGCACCTCACCGCTGACGGGATCGAGCAGCATGCCATTAATGGTGAAGTCGCGCCGCGCCACATCTTCCCGCGGGTCGCCACTGAAACGCACCTCGTCCGGATGCCGCCCGTCGGAATACCCAAGATCACTTCGAAATGTCGCCACTTCAACCGCGCCAGATTTCGAAGAACTCTCCGTACGGACGTTGCTTGCAACGTCTCTTTCCGGCACTGGAACAAGCACGACCCCAAACTGCGCGCCCACAGCATAAGTCTCGGGAAAAATCCCCATGACCTGCTCCGGCGTCGCACTCGTCGCCACGTCGTAATCCTTCGGTGCGCGCCCCAGCAAAAGATCGCGCACGCATCCCCCCACCAGATAAGCCTGAAAGCCCCGCTGGCGCAGAGTCTGCACAATCAAGGTGGAAGAATTTTTCGACACGGCGATCATCTCCGAAAAATCCGCTCTCATAATAACGCGGACAAATGCCGAGACTCTTTACGCAGGGTCCCACGCTCTGCGATAGGAATCCGTAAGGATTCGCGAGATCGCGACCCGGTCCACTCGCTCCGGCAGTGAGGACGATCCGGCTGCTTCCTCGCATTCCGCAAAAAGCTTCTGCGCCATCGCGACCACCTTGTCCATCGAATACTTGCCCGTGCGCACCCGCACCAGAAACTCCCGTTCAGGACGAGGCAGCGTAATCCTGCCATCCGACAACAATTCTTTGCATTCATACAGCAGCCGCAGCGTATGCATGGCCGCCTTCACGTCGTAGCCGAACCTCTCTTCGATCTCGGGCCGTTGCCCCTTCTTGCCGCGCCCCTTGCTCCCAGTCATGCGCTTGAGCTGGTCGTCGGCGAATCCCAGAAACGGCTTCACGAAGTTTCGGGCGAGGAAGGCGCGCCGGTTCCGCAAAATGTCGATCCAGACATTGTTGGCGATAGCATTCTCAGCGAACAGGAAGTGCAGCGCTGTCGGATTGCCTTTACACGCCAGCCCCGCCCATTTTTTCAGCGAGTAGAGCGTAACGTCGACGTCACTCGGCCCGTTGCGCCGGTCGTTGCCGGCCGTGGACCACACAAAATGCGGAATAGATTCCAGCCCAAGAACCATTTCCGGCGGCTCGATGAAGACGCCATAAATATCGAGGTCGTCCGTGCCGTCAATCTTGGCTCCGTGCAGTTCGGAACCGCCCACAAACAAAAGAATCAGCCGGTCCGGATAAGGAAATCCCGACTCCCGCACGTGTTGCAGCAAGTCCGCCATAAGACTTCGAATAATATAGGAACATGCCCGGCGCCTTCATCCTCGGTATCGAAAGTTCCTGCGACGAGACCGCTGCGGCCGTCGTGCGTTCGGGCGAGCAGGTCATCTCCAACGTCGTCGCCTCGCAGTTCGCCACGCACCAACCCTACGGCGGAGTCGTGCCGGAACTGGCCTCGCGCGAACATCTGCGCGCCATCGTGCCCGTCGTGCGCCAGGCGCTGGCGGAAGCTCATCGCACTTACGACTCGGTCGATGCGATCGCGGTCACGCAGGGCCCCGGCCTCGCCGGAGCATTGCTCGTCGGCATCAGCTACGCCAAGGCGCTGGCCTTCGCGCTCGACAAGCCGCTGATTGCCGTCAATCACATCGAGGGACACATTCACGCTGTGCTACTCGATTTGTCACAGAATCAGGAGCGTCAGAAAAGTAACCACGAACTGCAATTTCCGGTGCTCGCCCTGGTCGTCTCCGGCGGACACACGCATCTCTATCTCGCCGCGCGACACGATTCCTCCTGGACCTACGAGAACGTCGGCCACACTCGCGACGACGCCGCCGGAGAAGCTTTCGACAAAGTCGCCAAGCTTCTCGGCCTGGGATATCCCGGCGGCCCGGTCATCGATCTCCTCGCTCCGCACGGCGATCCCAAGGCGATAAAGTTTCCTCCCGCCCAGATCAAGCATCGCGATCGCCGCGGCCGCAACGATGGCAAAGCAGTCGCGCCAGAACATCTTGAAAGCGACCGCCCCCGCTTCGACTTTTCCTACAGCGGCATCAAGACGGCAATCCTCCGCTACGTTGAGACGCACGACATGCGCACCGCAGTGGAAGCACGGCGCAAGGCGTTATTACAAATCGCCAAACCCAAGCTCGAGGATTACCTCGCCCACTGCGACCAACTCACACTCGACCTGGTTTCATCGTTCCAGCGCGCCATTGTCGACGATCTCGTCGGAAAAACTTTGGCAGCAGCACGGGCCTACGATGTAGCTACGCTTTTCGTTACAGGAGGAGTTGCCGCCAACAGCGAATTGCGGCAGACCTTTGAACGCGAGGGAGAAAAGCAGGGCCTGCCCGTTTACTTCCCCTCGCGCCCGCTTTCCACCGACAATGCGGCCATGATCGCCGCGGCCGCCTACCCCAAATTTCTGTTAAAAGATTTTGCTGCGATGGATTTTTCCGCCGAGCCCGGCCTGCTGCTACGCTGAGAAAAGTGGAGAACAGACGCTGAGCGAGCCTACTTCCCGGCCGCCTGCCCCTGGCTCGACTGCCCGAACAACGCATCCAGCGTGCTGGCGAGTTGCGCTTCGGTGTCGATGTCTTTGTAGATGTGAAAATTCGCGCGCGTCTCGGATTTGTCGGATCCGCTGGCCCGGTTTGCCAGAATAATAATGGGAATCTCAGCCGTCTCCGGCTTGCCTTTCAGCGCCGTGATCAATTCGCTTCCTGACATTTTTGGCATCTGCATGTCGGTGACGATCACCGCAGGTCGTACCCGAGCCAACACTTCGAGGGCCTCCGCTCCGTTAGTCGCAGACTCGACTGCGAAGCCGCGTTGCTCCAGAAAGCGGCACACCGTATAGCGGATCAACATGGAGTCGTCGACGACTAGGGCGACCATGGGCATAATAGACGGAGGCCCGCGTTTGCACACGCCCCCGGCTCCGACAGTAGCAGGGCGTTTTCGGACCAAACAAGCCGAATCCACGAGCCACGATTACCTTCGTCACCCCGCCGCCGCCCACGAAAACGAGAAATGCTGAAAACGAAAACGATCAGATCTCGCTTTCCTGAGTGCCTTCTTCAATGTTCATGTCTTTGAATTCACTGGACTCGAAGATCTCGCCGCATTCCTTGCACTCAACGAACTCCGATTCTTCATCCCGGCCTACGATCTGTACGCGCGGATGCTTGCACGGCGGCTTTACTTCAGGGGCTGGGGGAGGAGCGGGCGACTTTGGGGTCATAAATCCGGGAGGTTCCTCAAGAAACACAGTGCGGAGGCTTAATTCTTGCCGGAATTCCCGGTATTTTAGACCGGCTTTCTGCGTTGTCAAGCCCTCTGTGTTTCCCTGTCGCAATTTTGTAATCGGTCCTTGAGAACAGTCAAAAGCCGCGGCTGCATCGAAACGGTCTCAAATTCCGACCAAAATCATCGCACAAATATAAGCCGTTCAGCCATTGATACTTACCGCTAAGGACCCTTTTCCAGCATCTGCCTGCGTAAGCTTGCCAGAGCCAACCGACTATCGTAGAATCGAATTGCGACAGAAAAGGTCGGACTTCATCCCGGCCCCGCCTGCAAGAGTTTTACACAGGGAAACCAGTTGCTGAAGCTCACCAAGAAAGCCGACTACGCGCTGATGGCGATGAAGCATCTCGCGGAGCACTCCACAGAGGGCTCGCGCAGCGCGAAGGACGTGGCCGATGCCTATGGCATTCCGCCCGAGGCTCTGGCGAAGATTCTGCAGCGACTGGTCAAGGCTGGACTGTTGCAGTCGCAGCACGGCACCAACGGTGGATACACGCTGGCCCGCGCCGCGCACACGATTTCCGCTTTCGAGGTGATTCAGGCCATCGATGGCCCGCTGTTCATCACGTCCTGCATCACGGTGCGCGGAGAATGCGACCAGAGCGATCGCTGCAACATTCGCGAGCCGCTGCGCAAGGTGAACGAGAGCATTGAAGCCGTGTTGAAGCGCATCAAGATTTCGCACATGCGGGAGGAGCCGGAAGAGGCTCGCAGCGAGGCTCCCAAGGTGGCAGAACTGGTGACGATCAGCTGAAGCGTAGGTTGAAGCGAAAAAGGCAACAGATTCATCAAAGAGATTAACTGAGTAGGAGACGCAATCAATGAGCACGGACGTCAAGATCCCCCAGGCACTTACGCAGACCCACCACCCCGACGCCAAGGGCGTGAAGCTGCCCATTTACATGGACAACCACGCCACCACCCAGATGGATCCGCGGGTGCTGGAAGAAATGCTGCCCTACTTCGTCGAGAAGTTCGGCAACTCCGCCAGCCGCAATCACTCCTTCGGATGGGCTGCCGAAGAAGGCGTGGAAACGGCGCGCGAGCGCATCGCCAAGCTGGTCGGCGCGACCACCAAAGAAATCATTTTCACCTCCGGCGCCACCGAGAGCGACAACCTCGCCATCAAGGGCGTCGCCGAAATGTACCGCGAGAAGGGCAACCACATCATCACCGCGGTCACCGAGCACAAGGCCGTGCTCGACACCTGCAAGCGCCTGGAAAAGTATGGCTACCGCGTCACCTACATGCCCGTCCAGAAGGACGGCCTGATCGATCTCGACGACCTGAAGCGCGCCATGGACGACAAGACGATCCTGGTCACGATCATGGCCGCCAACAACGAAATCGGCGTGCTGCAGCCCGTCACCGAAATCGGCAAGCTCTGTCACGAGCGCGGCGTGATCTTCCACACCGACGCGACCCAGTACGTCGGCAAAGTTCCGATCGACGTGAACAAGCAGAACATCGACGTCATGTCGATCTCGGCCCACAAAATGTATGGCCCCAAGGGCGTCGGCGCGTTGTACGTGCGCCGCAAGAATCCGCGCGTGCAGCTTTCCGCTCTCATCGATGGCGGCGGCCACGAGCGCGGCATGCGTTCCGGCACGCTGAACGTCCCCGGAATCGTCGGCCTGGGCAAGGCCTGCGCCATCGCTCAGGAAGAAATGCCGCAGGAATCCTGCCGTCTGGCCGGCCTGCGCAACCGCCTGCGCGACCGCATCATGAACCGTCTCGACGAAACTTACATCAACGGCTCGTGGGAACACCGTCTCCCCGGCAACCTGAACATCAGTTTCGCCTACGTCGAAGGCGAGTCGCTCCTGATGGGCATCAACGATATCGCGGTATCGAGCGGTTCGGCCTGCACCTCGGCCACGCTCGAGCCATCGTATGTACTGAAGGCTCTCGGCACCGGCGACGACCTGGCGCACAGCTCGATCCGTTTCGGCATCGGCCGCTTCAACACCGAAGCCGAAGTCGACTACGTAGCCGATCGCGTCATCGAAACCGTCGAGCGCCTGCGCGAACTTTCTCCGCTCTACGAAATGGCAAAAGAAGGCATCAACCTGAAAGACGTAAAGTGGGCAGGCGAAGCGCATTAGGGCAAAGGTTTTGGGAAGGGCACGGCTTTAGCCGTGCCGAAAAGAGCCGGAATTGGTTGGGGCTTTAGCCCCTGAGGCAATCAAGGTTTAGGAGAAAACAAATGTCATACAGCGACAAGGTAATCGATCACTACAACAACCCCCGCAACGTCGGCTCCATGGACAAGCAGAGCGCCGACGTAGGCACCGGCCTGGTCGGCGCGCCCGAGTGCGGCGACGTCATGAAGCTGCAGATCAGGGTCAACCGCGAAACCAACGTTATCGAAGACGCCAAGTTCAAGACCTTCGGCTGCGGCTCCGCCATCGCCTCGTCCTCGCTCGCCACCGAGTGGGTCAAAGGCAAAACGGTCGACCAAGCTCTCGCCATCAAGAACATGGACATCGTGAAGGAGCTTTCGCTTCCTCCCGTAAAGATCCATTGTTCGGTGCTGGCGGAAGACGCGATCCGCGCCGCCATCGGCGACTGGAAGAAAAAGCAAGAAGCCTCCGTCCCCGTCGCCGCCGAAGCAAAGTAGCGCAAGGGCGCGGAGGATCAGCATCCGCGCAACAGCGGCCGGGAATACCGTGGAAGAGCGGCGCTTCAGCGCCGCGTAGAGGTCGAACGAAATCAATTGGGGCTTTAGCCCCGACGCGGCCTTGACAGGGCGCGGCCTTAAGCCGCGCCGAAAGAAGACCGAATCTCGTCGGCTTTAGCCGCTCAGGGACGCATTAAAGATCGACTGAATAAAGATCGATGACAACGCTAACCGAAAACACGCCAGCACAAGCCCCCGCCAAGGGCATCCTCGTCACCGAGAAAGCCCTGGCCAAGGTGCGCATCGCCATGGCGAAGGAAGGCGTTTCGCCCGAGCAGGGCGGCCTGCGCCTGGGCGTGCAAGGTGGAGGCTGTTCCGGCCTGAGCTACAACATCCGCTTCGACACGCAGCCCCGCGAGCGCGACCGCGTCTTCCAGTTCGCCGACGTCCGCGTTTTCGTCGATCCGAAGTCGTTCATCTATCTGCACGGCATGACCCTCGACTATCAGGAAACGCTGATGCAACAGGGCTTCGTCTTCGTGAATCCCCAGGCCTCGAAATCATGCGGCTGTGGCACTTCGTTCTCCGCCTGATTTTGGATTGTGTGGGCGCGGGCGACCCGTCCGCGCAGCCCGCGCCACGAAACATTCTGCGCGAGTAACTCCGCCCCGTGCACGCTGTGAGAAGAGGAGTTAGAAGTTGACAACCGAATCCGTACTCACCACCATCGGCGCCAAGCCACTGCCACAGGACACGCACTCCTGCTGGTCCTGCGGATCCATGCGCGCCGCACACTTCTGCGAATCCTGCGGCAAGGTGCAGCCCCCGGTCCCCGTCGACTATTTCACATTCTTCGGTCTCCCGCCGAAACTGAATCTCGATGTGGCAGCCCTGGAAAAAACTTTCTACGAACTCAGCCGCCGCCTTCATCCCGATCTAAACGCCCGCGCCGGCAGCCAGGAACAGGAGTGGAGCCTAGAACAAAGCTCCCTGCTCAACGACGCCTACCGCACCCTGCGCGATCCCATTAAGCGCACCGAATATCTCCTGCACCTGGAAGGCGTGGAACTGGAAGAGCAGTCCAAAAGCGCCACCGAGCAGGCCCGCGCCTCGGGCAAGATGAAAAAACAAATCGTCCCACCCGACTTGCTCGAAGAAGTCTTCGAGCTCAACATGCAACTCGAAGAACTGCGCATGAGCAAAAAGATGGGCGACAACGATCCTGCCCTGCTTGCCGAGATTAGCAAACAGAAGTTATCGCTCGAAGCCAAGCACGAAGCGCTCGTCAAGGAACTGCAAAGCTACTGGAATACATGGGACAGCCTGATTGATCGCAGCCATGCCTCATCGGAAGAGCGCGCACACGCAATCAGCAAAATGGTGGACGTACTGAACCGCCGCAATTACATCCGCAATCTTTTGCGCGATGTGAACGCCGCATTGGAGAATTGAAGGGAATTTAGTAATTGGGAAATTTAGTAATTGGGAAATTGAGTATTGGGCAATTTGAAGCCGAAGGTTTTCATTTACTCAATTTCCAAATTACACAATTACTCAATCGTCTATGGATCGCATCGTCGGCATCGACCTCGGCACCACCAACTCGCTGGTGGCCTTCATGCAAGGGGAGACCCCTGTCGTCATCCCCGGCGACGACGGCCTGAATCTGCTCCCCTCGGTCGTCGCACTCGACGCGAACAATCAGCCCGTCGTCGGCAACGCCGCCCGCAATTCTCTGATCGAAACTCCGGAGCGCGCCGTCTACTCCATCAAACGCCTGATGGGACGCGGCGTCGAAGACATTCAGGAAGAACTGAAACTCTTCCCCTTCCGCCTGGCCGAAGACATGCAGCCCGGCGAAGTGCTGCGCATCAAGCTCGGCGACAAGACTTTCACTCCTCCAGAAATTTCCGCGCTGATTCTTCGCCAGCTCAAGCGCAACGCCGAACGCTTTTTCGGCGAGCCCGGTCACGAAAGCGGTCATCACCGTTCCCGCCTATTTCAACGACGCGCAGCGCCAGGCCACAAAAGACGCCGGCCGCATCGCCGGCCTCGAAGTCCTGCGCCTGGTCAACGAACCAACCGCCGCTTCGCTCGCCTACGGCCTCGACAAAAAACAGAACGGCATCATCGCCGTCTACGACCTCGGCGGCGGCACCTTCGATATTTCCATCCTCAAGCTGCACGACGGAATCTTCGAAGTCATCGCCACCAACGGCGACACGCATCTCGGCGGCGACGACATCGACAACCTGCTCATCACCATCGCGCTCGACGACATTCGCGGCGACCTGGATCTCGATCTGCGCCGCAACGCCGAAGCCGTGCAAGCAATCCGCAAAGCCGTCATCGAAGCCAAGATCGCGCTCTCTTCGCAGCCCTCGATCAAACTCGACATCGAACTCCCCGGCGGCCAGCACTACCGCCGCGAGATTACGCGCGAGCAGTATGAGCAACTGATTCAGCCCGTCATCGATCGCACCGTCGGCCCCTGCAAGCAGGCCATGAAAGATGCGAGCCTGAAGCCCGAGCAGATTGACGAAGTCGTCCTCGTCGGCGGGTCCACGCGCATCCCGAAAGTCCGCGCGCTGGTAAAAGAATTATTCCACCGCGAGCCGCACACCGACTTGAATCCCGACGAAGTCGTCGCCCTGGGCGCGGCCGTGCAAGCCAACATTCTCGGCGGCGGCTCCGAAGCCACCGAGAACATGCTGCTGCTCGACGTGACTCCACTCTCGCTCGGCATCGAAGTCGCCGGCGGAGTCACCGACAAAATTATCCTGCGCAACTCGACCATCCCCGCGTCGGCCACGCAGTTTTATACGACGCAGATCGACGGTCAGACCAACGTCGCCATTCACGTGTTGCAAGGCGAACGCGAACTCGCGAAAGACTGCCGCTCGCTGGCGCGCTTCGATCTAAAAGGGATTCCCCCCATGGCCGCCGGCATTCCGCGCGTGGAAGTAAAATTCCTGATCGACGCCAACGGCATTCTCCACGTTTCCGCGCGCGAGCAGCGCAGCGGCAAAGAGGCCGAGATTCAAGTCCAGCCCAGCTACGGCCTGACCGACGAGCAGGTCGAGGGCATGATCCTCGACTCCTTCGACAACGCGGAAGAAGACTTCCGCCAGCGCCAATTGATCGAAGCGCGCGCCGAAACCGCGACGATCCTTGCCGCCCTAGAAAAAGGCAAGAAGAGCGCGGCCTGGGGCGCGCTCACCACCGACGAAAAAAAGCAGATCGCAAAAATGGAAAAGTCTCTCGCAGCGGTGAATGCCGAAGACGATTACCAGGCGATCCGCAAAGCCATCGACGCCCTGAACCAGGGCACGATGCGCTTGGCCGAATTAATGATGGACACCGCCGTTTCATCGGCGCTGAAAGGCAAAAACATGGACGAGACCGACTTGGGCGAAGGCCCAACCGCCCCGCATCCCATGGCGAAAGCAGAATTTGAATAGCTATCGTGTTGTCATCCTGAGCGGAGTGCGGAGTCGAAGGATCCTTATCGGCGCCACCGGCGTTGAGAGCAATGACGACTAAAGGGATCCTTCGATTACGCAGATTTCCCGCTTCGCGAGAAATCCTCTTCACTCAGGATGACAGCAGATTTGGAGATACATTATGTCAGAAGAAAAAACACAAGGAGCCGGCACATTGACCGAAGAAGCCCCCGGCGAAAACAGGCTCCGAGTCGAAAACACGTACAGGTCACCTTCCTGCCCGAAGGCAAGACCGTGCAATTCGAGCACGGCAAATTGCCCTACGAAGATCACGGCAAGGAAGAGTCGATCCTCGATGTGGCGTTGAACCACCACATTACGCTCGACCACGCCTGCGGCGGCAACAACGCCTGCACCACCTGCCACATCTGGGTCAAAGAGGGCGCGGAAAATCTTTCTCCCATGGACGACGACGAGGCCGACCGGTTGGACATGGCCGCCGATCTCCAGTTAAACTCGCGTCTCGGCTGCCAGGCCCAAATCACCAAGCCCGGCAAAGTCGTCGTCGAGATTCCCGCCTGGAATCGCAACTACGTTTCCGAGGAACACTAAGAGTAGCGAACTCTGAGTTTCCGAGGAACCCAGTTTCCGAGGTTACATAATTTCCGAAGTTACATATAAAGAGGAGCACTGAGGATGGCCAAAGCAACTGACCTGGGACGACGCCGAAAGCATCGGCATCCTGCTGTCTGAAACTCATCCTGAACTCGATCCGCTCGCCGTTCGCTTCACTGACCTTCACCGCTACGTCACCGAACTGCCCGACTTCGCCGGCGACCCCAAAGCCTCGAACGAAGGCAAGCTGGAAGCCATCCAGATGGCCTGGAACGACGAAGTCCAAGACCGCACCCAAGGCTGATTTAACCTCACCCGCGTCGCGAGAAGGATTTCGTATCAGAGGTTCGTATCGAAGACTCGTATCAGAGGTTCGTGTCATTGATTCGTATCAGAGACTCGTATGAAGGCTTCGTATCAGGGCGCCTTCAGGCGTGCCGTCACCAGCGTAAAGTGAGAGCGCGGCTTTAGCCGCTGCGAATCTCTCTACTTTCCCGCCTCCGCCATCTTCCTATAAAACCTCTGCAGCGTATAAAACGCCAGCTTCCTCTGCCCTCGATTCGAGATCACCCCTTGCGATTGTGATAGTCCTGCACCCCCGGCAACATGCGCAGCGGCGATCGAAAATCCATCAGCACCCACGGCGTCATCCCGGCCAAGTTCGGCATGCGCTCGACCATCCCCAGCTGATGCTGATACAAATTGTCCTGATATTCCTCGGTCCAGATTTCATCCGCGTCGCCGTGCCGGCCAAACACCGCGCCGCCGCCAAATTCGCTGACGATCAGCGGCTTGGTCCATTTCGATTTCCACTGCATCCTGTCGGCATCTTCCACACGCCCGCCATACCAGCCCAAATACTCGTTCAACCCGATGACATCGAGCACGTCTCCCAGCGGATCGTTCAGTGTGCGCTCGTCAATGCCCGTGGTCTCCGCGTGATTCAATGCGGAAGTAATCAGCCGCGTGGAATCAAGCTCCCGCGCATCGTTCACAAGCTGCGTCAAAAAGACCAGCCGCTCCGGCTTCACCGGAGTCTCATTCGCCACCGACCACAAAATCACCGCGGCCCGGTTATGATCGCGCGCAATTTCGTCGCGCAGTTGCGCCTCGGCATTCTCCAGGGTCGCGGGATTCGTCCAGTCGATATCCCAATAAACCGGAATCTCCGACCACACCATCAACCCCATGCGATCCGCCAGCCGAATCTCATTCTCGTTGTGCGGATAATGCGCGAAGCGCACGAAGTTGCATCCCAGACTCCTTCACCCACCCCAGCAGAGTCTGCGCATCCTCCGGACTGAAAGCGCGCCCCTCCCGAAACGGCGCTTCTTCGTGCATCGAAATGCCGCGCAAGAAAACGGGCTTCCCATTCAGCAGAATGCTCGCTCCCTGCACCTCAATCGTGCGAAACCCGATCTGATCGTGGATCACATCTTTGCCGCTGCTGAGCACAACTTCGTAAAGCTTGGGATGCTCCGGAGACCACAGCTCCAGCTTCGCCGGGAAGTGAAAGCTCGCTCGGCCCTCGGCATCGCCCGTGAGGGTTTCGTGAACCCCGGCTTCCGGAATCTCCAATCTGATTCTCTGCGCCGATTGCGCCCCATTCAACTGCACCCATCCGGCAATTTCGTTCTGCGAGCCCCGCGCCAGCTGCACCCAGTAATCTTGAATGAACGTCGCCGGCACTTCGACCAGCCTCACATCTCGCGTGATCCCGCCATAATTCCACCAGTCAAACTTCAGCGCCGGAACGCCGTCGGCGCGGCGGACATTGTTCACCTCGACAATCAGAACATTTTCGCCGTCGCGCAGAATCGAAGTCGCTTCAAAATTGAACGCCGTAAATCCGCCTTCGTGTGCTCCCAGCTTCTCTCCATTGAGATAAACGACAGCCTGATAATTGACAGCTCCGAAGTAAACAAAGGCCCGCTCATTCGCACGCTTGTGATAATTGAAGTCGCGCCGGTACCACACCGGCCCTTCATAGAACATCAGCTGCTCGCGTTGTGTGTTCCAATCCCCAGGAACATTCAGGATGGGCGACGCGTCGAAACTGTACTCCACGCGATCGCTCTTGCTGTGCGGCTTTTCGTCGCGAAAAAATCCCGACTTGCCGTTGTCGAACGGATCCACGATGACGTGCCAAGCGCCGTTGAGGCTCACCGTGGTGCGTCCCGGCACATTCGCAATCAGCGTGGAGGCAGGCAGAGCGGGCGGAGTCGGATTGGCGTATGTCCAACCCGCCAGGAGCAGCACAACCAGGCAGCGTTTCATGATCAACCTCGACGCCGCTCATGGTAGTGATCGAAACGAAGAGGCGTCAATGGACGCCGTCCAAGTTCTGGAAGGTTTTTTACATTTCCGTGACAAATGCCTGGCGTGCACGGGCCTATCCTCGCTACCGAAGGCCCGCGAAAACCCAGAGGCCTTTCTCTCTCCAGCAAAACTGGGAAGGGCACGGCGCTTAAGCCGTGCCCATTTTTCAGATCGAAATACTGAAGTCAAATCCGGAAGCATCGTGTCCCGGCTTACCCGGCAGACTTACCCGACAGATGCCGGCGCCGCTTCCTCCACATTCGCTTCGCGCAGAAACTTCGCCGCTTCCTCCGGCGGCGTGGGATTGATGTAGAAACCCGTGCCCCATTCAAATCCCGCCGTCTTGGTCAGCTTGGGCATGAATTCGATGTGCCAGTGGTAGTGGTCGTTGGTCGGGTCCTGCGCCGGCGAGGTGTGAATCACCAGGTTGTACGGCGGATTGTCGAGCACGCGATCCGCCCTGCCAAGCAGGTCTTTCAACGAGCGAGCCAGATTTTCGAACATGTGCGACGAAGAATTTTCAAACGCCGATTCGTGTTGCTTAGGAAGAATCCAGGTTTCGAACGGAAAGCGCGGAGCATAAGGCGCGAGCGTCAGAAAATTTTCGTTCTCCGCCACCACCCGCGAGCCGGGATCCATCTCCTGCCGGATGATGTCGCAGAACACGCAGCGCTCCTTGTACAGAAAATACTGCTTCGCGCCTTCCAGTTCCTGCACCACGTTAATCGGCAGGATGGGCAGCGCAATCAGCTGCGAGTGCGAGTGCTCCAGCGACGCTCCCGCCGCCTCGCCATGATTCTTAAAAATCAGAATGTACTTGAACCGCCGATCCTTCTTCAAATCAAGAATGCGGTCGCGAAACGTCCACAGAACATCCTCAATACGTTTCGAAGGCAGAGTCGCGAGGCTGGCCGAGTGGTCCGGCGTCTCAATGATAACCTCGTGAGCCCCAATGCCGTTCATCCGGTCGAACATGCCCTCGGCCTGGCGGTTCAGATTGCCCTCAATGCCCAGCGCTGGAAACTTGTTTGGCACCACGCGTACCGTCCATCCCGGACTATCGCGCTGCGGCGGCGGCCCACCGTTTTGGTTCGGCCGGTACGCCTGGATCTCCGGCGGCGTCTTGCTCTCATTTCCGTAGCAGAAGGGACAGAACCCGCCCTTGATCTTCATATTCTCGCGGACAAAGTCGGTGGGGCGCTTGGCCCGGTCTGTCGAAATAATCACCCAGCGGCCAACAATCGGATCTTTTCTAAGTTCAGGCAATTACTGAATCCTTTCAGTGGGTTTGCGCAAACCTCATATTTTACGCCGACAGGGAAGCATTCCGGAACACTTCGATCTCTGGGCGAGACGTTAGATGGGCATAGTATACGCTCACGATATCGAATCTCCACTGGCACGTTGGTGGGACCCTCCGCAGGTACTCGCGTGCCATTTGCACTACTTCGCGCCGTTTATGCCGGTCTACCGCCGCTTCCGGAGTCTTTAGCTCGCGCGAGGTCCGCGTCTTAACTTCAATAAAACAAAGAACATCTGCATCCCAGCCAATCAGGTCGATCTCCCCGCGGCAGCGCGGCGAGCGGAAGTTTCGCGCCACAATCGTGTACCCCAGCTTCCGCAGATGGAAGTACGCCGCTTCTTCCCCGCACGTGCCAGTCTGCTGATGCCTTGGCCGCGGGTCCTCCGCCAGCACGCGCTGCCGCACCCAATCCAGGCTGTCAACGATCGCTCGCGTGAACGCTGCAGGGAGCATAAGAGACAAGAGAAAAGAGAAACCGGACGAAGACGAAACTCCACCATAGCGGAAAAAATCGACTTATGACTGTGATCTGGCTCACAGCCCGAAGAGATCAACGCAAGTGCTTCCCAGACTGGGAAACACGAACGATCGTGTTGGCGGCGTGAACCTCGATCCGCCTACGCGGTCGGAGGCGTTGAAGTAGTTGGCGCGGCGGGAGTTGCCGCGGCCGCAGGTGCCGCAGCCGGGCTCACATTCACCAGATCTTTCAATTCCTTGCTGGGCTTGAAGAACGGAATTTTCTTCGCCGGAACTTCCACACGTTCGCCCGTCTTCGGATTGCGGCCGACCCGCGGCTTGCGCTGCCGGGTACGAAAACTGCCAAAGCCGCGGATCTCGATCTTATCGCCGGCGCGCAACGAGCGCACCACGCTGTCAAAAATCGTCTCCACGATCACTTCACTGTCTTTCCGCGTAAGTTCGGCCAAACGCGAGACTTCGTCAATCAGATCGGCTTTGGTCATATACCCTCTTCGTTCCGGTTGGCCCACTTCGCGGCGAACGGAATCCCGCCAGCCTACCATCCATAACCTTCTCAAATTTCAGGGGTTTAATGCAAGTTACGGGGCAGATACGCCGGTCGATTAGTGTTCATCCAGGACATGCGCACCGACGACTACTTCCACAGATAATAAAATCCCACCTGCTGCTCCAGCATCTTCTCCCGCCCAGGAAGGAACTGCGAAACATCCCCCAGCAGCAGATCCATCAGCGTCTTACGATCGCGGTCTGGATGCACCAGCGTGGGTTCGCCCTTAATCCCCACCGACTTCGCCGTATCAGCCACCGCCGTCTCAAAGTCGCCCACTCCGTCAATCAGCTTCATCGACATGGCCTGCTGGCCGGTCCACACCTTTCCGTTGGCGATCGACTTCACGTCTTCAAACTTCATGCCGCGCCCTTCGCTCACCGCCTGCACGAATTGTCCGAACATGTTGTCGATCAGCGACTGCATGTAAGCCTGCTCATTCGGAGTCAGGTCGCGGGTCGGGTTTCCCGTGTCTTTGAATTCGCCTGTCTTGAGCACGACATTTTTCAACTTGGCCCACTTCAACAGATCGCCGTAGTTCATCCACTCCGCAATCACGCCAATCGATCCCACGATGCTGCCCGAGTCGGCATAAATCTTGTCGGAGGCCGAGGCCACGTAATACGCCCCGCTGGCGCCCACGGTTTCAATCGACACCACAACCCGCTTCTTCTTCTCGGTGCGAATGCGTTTGACCTCGCGATAAATCTCCTCCGACGCCGCCACCCCGCCGCCCGGAGAATTCACATGAATGATGATGGCCTTGATCGACGAGTCGTCGCCAAACTTCTTCAGCTGCCCCACCACCGGCTGCGGCGAAAGAATCACGCCGTCCAGATCGACCACGCCAATCCGATCACCGAAGCTGGTAAGCCCAGCATCCCCCCCGCCCGCGTGCAGCGTCATATAAACGAGAGCAAATACGGCCAGCACAAAGAGGAAAAAAGCCCCTCCGCCAATCAATACCCAGAGCAGTGTGCGCGATCGTCCGTCAGACATGAACAAAGTTTAGCACTTCGCGAGGACTGAGAACGACCTGCCGCAGCGTGAGGGGACGCAGCCTGCGGAGACCTATTCTGAGAAGCCGGTTTGAGCAGAACGATCCGGATCAGGGCATCGCTTCAGCGATGCCGATACAGCGCGTGGAAACTGGAGCGGCTTTAGCCGCGGCTGGCTTGCCCGTCGACAGCCCGCAGCAGCGAAGGCCGGGCGCGCGCCGCCTGAAGGTGTGGCGTGCTAAAGGTGCGGCGTGCTGAAGGCACGCCCTGATACGAACATCCCCCTCTCACAGCTACAGCGTCACTATCTTGAGCGCAGTGCGCTGCACCGCCACCTCAACCGGCGTGCGGCAAACATATTCCCCATCTGCATAAACATCCAGCGGCGGCTCCGTCTCAACCCGCACCCGTCCCGCCTGAAAATACTCAACCTCCGAAATGCTCAAATGCCGTCCTCCATAAACCGTCGGGAACATGCAAAACAGCTTGAACGGATCGACCGCGCCCACAACGCAAACATCAAGCAGCCCGTCATCCATCTTCGCCCGAGGCGCAATCTTCATCCCGCCACCGTACACAGGAGTATTCGCGAAAGCCGCCAGGATCGTAGGCCGATCGCTGCGCGCGGTCCACCGTTCTTTTCCACCGTTGTCTGATTGGCTGTTCTCGGCAGCCGCCAGAATCCTCACCCGCACCGGGGCAAACGAAAAAATCGTCGGGACCAGGCTCACCACATACCCTCCGTGCCCGCGTAGCCAGCGCGGCAAGCGGTTCGCGCGCCGCGACACTTCCCCGTCAAGCCCGACGCCCGCCACGCAGCAGAAGTACCGAGAGCCGTGTGGAGCGGGCGCCTCGCCCGCGCCCGCGAGCGGAGTAATCAATCCCAAATCAATGGTACGCACATTCTCGGCTCGAACGTCATCAGGTCGAACATGGCTCGCCCCACCGCAGAATTTCCGCCAAGCCGCCACCGAATCGCGCACCCGCCGCAGTCCCAGCGCCCGCGCAAAATCATTCCCACTCCCCGCCGGCACCACCAGCACCGGCAGGCCAATCCGCACCAACTGTCCCAGATGCCGGTGAACCGTCCCGTCGCCCCCGAAAATCAAAATCACATCGGCTTCGTCGCCCGAGCCCGGCATACCCATGCGCCACGCAATGTTGGGCTCACCCTGAAACGGCTTCAGCTCTTTCAGAGAACATCCCAACCCGAGAATGACAGCCGCGCGCATGTGCGGGGAGAGAGTAGCAGAATCAGGGCCGCATGGTCAGGCTATGATGAGCAGCCCATGATGAGCAGTCCATGATGAGCAGCCGTAGTGTCTCAATTTCAAGATTATTTCAGCCCGAGGTCATACTCATTGCAGCCTGATGTCATTCTGAGCGCGGCGACAGCCGGGCGAGGAACCCTACGCCTGCCGACGCCGCTAATACCGCGGACGGGAATGCATAGGCTTCTATTGCTTGGCTCCCAGATACAAGTCAGCAACCTTCAGTGCCAGTTCCTCGGGATTCACATCCACCCGGTTAGCCAGCACGATGATCGTCAACTGATCCTCGGGAAACCGCTGGATCGTAGTCCGGAACCCGATCGTCTCCCCATCGTGCGACATGCGCCTGTGCCCCCGGTAAGGGTCTGAGAAACCATCCGAAGCCGTAGCTCACGCTCGGGCCGTCGGCAAACTTCGCCGCCCCACCGCTCGGCTGCACCGGAGTCAGCGCCGGCTCCATTTCCGCCGCGCCGAGCAGCGTATGCTCGCGCAGCGCGCCGTCCCATTTCTCCAGGTCGTCGAGCGAAGAATAAATCCCGCCATCGCCCAGCACCGCCGACGTCGGACTCTGATCCGTCTGCCGCCACCCGTCTTTCTCTCTAGTATGGCCATACGCCCGGTGCGCCACTTCGTTCTTGCCCTTTTCGTAAGCGACCGTGTTCTTCATCTGCAAGAGGCGTGAAAATTCTTTCCTGCAGAAATTGCCCAAAGCTTTTCCCCGAAGCTTTCTCCACAATCATCGCCAGCACCGCGTAGCCCGAGTTGCTGTACTCCCACCGCGACCCCGGCGCAAATACTCCGATGCTCTGCTGCTCGAGCAATTTCAGCACGCCCGCGTCGTGAATCTGCGGAATTTTCTCCGTCGCCGTTTCCGAATACTGCTTCATCAGCAGCTCTTCATAATCCGGTAGCCCAGAAGTATGGTTGAGCAGATTGCGAACGGTAATGGCCTTCCCGTAAGCCGGAAATTCAGGAAAAAAGTCAGTGAGGTGATCGTCATAATGCAGCTTGCCATCGCGCGCCAGCAGCATAATGCACGCCGCCGTGAACTGCTTGGTAAACGACGCCAACCGAAAATTCGTTCGAGCATCGATGGGAGTAAGCGTCCGCAGATCAGCAACCCCATATCCCCGCCGAAACACGGCCTTGCCGTTGTGGACGACGAGCACAGCAGCGCCGGGAGCACTGCCGGATTTTAGCAATGCGACGACCGCGTCGATCTGGCTGGATGAAACCTGCGCTGAAGAGATGCCAGAAAAGGCCAGCGCCAGGACGAACAGCGGTGCCACGAATTTCGATTTCAGGTCAGTAGCCCCCAAGGAACTCGCAGGCGAGCCGTGCGGTCATTGCTTTGGAACCACTCCCATGATCAGGCTTGCACGAACCTTCCTGATTTTTCTCCCAACCTGTAACGTGACGGGCTGGCTAAGGTCAATCACTGTGACTGGATCCGTCCGGAGTTCGCCGTTCACTTTTACAGCCTTCTGCTTCAGCTTCCTCACTGCATCACTGACGGACTCAGCCAAGTCGACGCGGAAAAGAAGCTTATCGAGTCTTACGCCATTTTGAGTGACTTCAATTGCCACTTCCGGTATGTGATCTGGAATGCTACCTTTCTGAAACTGCCGCGCCCAATCCTCGCCGGCCTTCGCCGCGGCCTCGGCCGAATGGAAGTCAGTCACGATCATTTGTGCCAACTCCTTCTTGTACTCCATGGGATTGATCCCACGATTTATTACGTCGCCCTTCCTCGCCTGAATCTCGACCATCCCCAAATCAGTGAGAAGCACGTAGTAGGACCACATCTTATCGTCGTCGATGCGCATGATCTTTCCGTACATCTCAGATGGCGCCTCGTGAATCCCGATCGCATTGTCGAGCGACTTTGACATCTTTTCTTCGCCACGCTTCCATCCCTCCAGAATCGGCGTAGTCAGCGCCACCTGCGATTCCTGCCCGTAGGCCCGCTGCAGTTCGCGCCCGACCAGCAAATTAAATTTCTGGTCCGTCCCCCCGAGCTCCACATCGGCCTCAAGCGCCACCGAGTCATATCCCTGCACCAGCGAATACAGCAGTTCGTGCACCGAGATCGGCTTCTCTTCCTGAAACCGTTTGTGGAACTCCTCGCGCTCCAGCAACTGCGACACCGTGTACTTCGACATCAGCCGCACGAAATCGTCGGGCGTGAACGCGCCCATCCAGCGCCGGTTGAAATCAATCACAGTCTTTTCCGGATCAAGAATCTTGAACACCTGCGCCTTATACGTCTCCGCATTCTGCTCCACCTGCTCGCG
The DNA here is from genome assembly GCA_963755795.1 of uncultured Acidobacteriota bacterium. Taxonomy (GTDB): domain Bacteria; phylum Acidobacteriota; class Terriglobia; order Terriglobales; family Acidobacteriaceae; genus Sulfotelmatobacter. The sequence goes on from CAVWLI010000045.1 coordinate 52,223, forward strand.
GCTCAGCGGAGGCCGCGTCGCCGACCGTCCCGTCGGATCGCCAATCATTCCGGTGAAATCGCCGATCAGAAAAATTGCCGTGTGACCCAGATCCTGAAAATGTTTCAGCTTGCGCAGCACGACAGTATGCCCCAGATGCAAATCAGGAGCAGTCGGGTCCATCCCCAGCTTCACCCGCAGAGGTTTTCCAGTGGCGCGCGACTTCTCCAGCTTGGCGCGCAAGTCGGCCTCGCGAATGATTTCCGCGGTGCCCTTCTTGATGTAAGTAAGCTGTTCGTCGACCGGTGCGAAGTTCGGCATGCTTTCTGATTATAGCGAGGACGGATTACGCCAAGACGCGCACTGATTTCTAGCGTGAAACCAGTCGTCGGCCCGCAACTCTGAATTGACCGCCTAGCACGACATTGATCGCTTCCGTGTAAGCGACATGTTCCTGCTCCAAAATGCGTTCCGCCAGTGTGTGCTCATCGTCGCCATCGAGCACCGGCACAGTTTTCTGCACGATGATCGCCCCGTGGTCGAGTTCTTCATCCACGAAATGCACCGTGCACCCGGAGACTTTCACCCCGTAAGCAAACGCCTGCTCCTGCGCCTCCAGGCCCGGAAACGCCGGCAGCAGCGACGGATGAATATTCAGAATCCTCCGCTGAAACTGCTGCACAAACCACGGCGACAGCAACCGCATGTATCCCGCGAGACAAACCAGTTCAACTCCATACTGTTGCAAGGCGGTAACAACTTCGCGGTCGTGCTCCTCGCGCGCCTTGCCCTTGGAAGGAATCACCAGCGCCTTCAGCCCACGCTCGCGGGCAGTTGCGATCCCCGGCGCATCGGCCCTGTTCGAAATAACCACGGCAATCCGCGCGTTACGAATCCGCCCCGCATCAATGCTGTCCGCGATAGCAACAAAATTCGACCCGCGTCCGGAAAGAAGTATGCCCAGTGATTTCATCTCAGGCCAGCATCATAATTCACCACGGAGACACAGAGTCACGGAGAAAAACGGAAAACGAAGTTTCGAAGAGCATTGAGTGCTTGCGAAACTGAAAACGCAGAATGTCAGCCGGTAGTCAATGAATCAAGGAAAGATTTCCTCTGTGTCTCCGTGCCTCCGTGGTGAAAGCACTCCACTAGCTGTACGTCACCTTACGCTCGCCCTTCACGATGCGCCCAATCGTGTAAGCCTTCTCGCCCACCCGCTCCAGCACCGACTGCGCCTTCTTGAATTTCGCCGACGGCACCACCAGCAGCATCCCAGGCCCATGTTGAAGGTACGCAGCATCTCGTCCTGCGGCACGTTCCCCAACTGCTGCAGATGTTCAAAAATCGGCAGCACCGGCCACGTGCCCATCTCAATCACCGCGGCCGTACCACGCGGCAGCACCCGCGGCAGATTCTCCGTAATGCCCCCGCCCGTAATGTGCGCCAGCGCCACAACGCATTGGCCGTCAATCAACTTTCGCAGCGCCGGCCAGTAGCTCTTATGCGTCCGCATCAGTTCGTTGCCAACTTTGTTCTTAACCTCATTCACGTAAGTGTCGGCCGAGTAATGCGCCACTTCAAACAGCAGTTTCCGCGCCAGCGAATACCCATTCGTATGCAGCCCGTTCGACGGCAGCCCCAGAATAATGTCACCGATCTGCACATCTTTCCCGGTGATGATTTTTTCGCGCTCCACCACGCCCACAATAAAGCCGGCCAGATCGTATTCGCCATCCGGATAAAACCCCGGCATCTCGGCCGTCTCGCCGCCAATCAGCGCGCAGCCGTTGTGCTTGCAGGCGTCGGCAATGCCTTCCACAACTTTTTCCGCGATCGACGGATCGAGCGTGCCCGTAGCCAGGTAGTCCATAAAAAACAGCGGCGCCGCGCCCTGCACCGCAATGTCATTCACGCAGTGGTTCACCAGGTCGGCGCCCACGGTCGAGTGCAGGTCCATCTCAAACGCAATCTTCAACTTGGTGCCTACGCCGTCGACGCTCGACACCAGCACCGGGTCGGTATACTTCGTTTTATCCACCGCAAACAGCCCGCCAAAGCCGCCTATCTCGCTCAGAACGCCCCGCGTAAAAGTCTTGTGCGCCAGGTACTTGATGCGCTGCTTGGTGCGGTTGGCGCGACTGATGTCCACACCGGCGTCGGCGTAGGTAATCGGCGTCGGGCTGGGTGAGGGAGTCTTGGCCACAGATTTCTTCCGTGCGTTTCGCTGTTCCGTACGTGGGGTCGGTGCCGGATGTCCGAAGTTATCAGCTAAGGCCGCTCATTGTAGCACGTTCAAAGGAAGGCGCCAGAAACCACAAAGGCATCGCGGGATTCGCGAACCATTCCTGACGAAGCGTTGGGTACACTCCCCCCACATGCCGCGAGCGCGCACGCCCGTTCGACAACCTGGGCCCGGACTAATGAGAGATGAAGTCCGAGAAAAAGTATGCCAGAACCCCGAACAACGCCAGGCCGGAAATTCCGTAGGCGGTGAGAACCCACGCTCCACGGCCTTCATGTTGCCGGATCGAAGTGGTAGTAGCAGAGGACTGCTCGGTATTCGTAGAAGAGACGACAGGGGCCCGATCTTCCATGCAAAAACCTCCGACGGAAAGATCGTGGCGCAAGTACGTTATGCGTCACGCCTGCCTCGCGTCATGGCGAAGCAAGAATATATGAGCGGATTTTAACCCGGATTCGCGCCCCCGCGGCACAAAAATGTGACCGGGATCACCGTATCAATATGATAATTTATTATCATAATATGATAATTTCAAAATTTCAATGCATTCGATCACCCGCTCTTACGCCCATTTTGCTCGTCCTCGATTCGTAAAGTTTCCACCCCCTCTTGCTTTTTTCTCAAATTGCTTTTCTCCCACGCCCGCGCACACACGCCTCTGCATGGGATAATGACTAAGTTCTCCTAAAAATCTATGCGCAATCGTTGCCTCACTATTCTGTTTTCGTGCCTGCTGACCGCCGTCGCAAGTTCTCAGCAACCCAGCCCAGCCGCGCCGGGTTCTACTCCTCAGAGCAAGCTTTCAACCGCACCCACCCAATCGCCCAAGCCCGGCACCACGCCAGCTGCGGCTGCAGAAAAAGCTGCGGACTCGGTCAAGATCGAAGCCAAGGGTCCCGACTATTCGCAAGAGTCCTTCGTCATCGAGCAGATGCACTCGCGCTACCGCTTTGAGGCCGATGGCACCGGCCGCAAAGAGGTCACCGCCCGCATTCGCGTGCAAAGCGAAGCCGGCGTGCAGCAGTGGGGACAATTGCAGGAGGGCTACAACTCCGCCAACGAGCGCGTCGAAATTCCCTACGTGCGCGTGCTGCAAAGCAGGATGGCACCGTGGTCAAGGCCGGCGACGATGCCGTGCAGGACCTGAGCGCTCCCGTCGAGCGCGAGGCCCCCGTCTACACCGATTACCGCCAGAAGCACATCACGGTCCCCGGCCTGCGTCCCGGCGACGTGCTGGAATACGACATGGTCACGGTGATCCACACCCCGCTGGCCGCCGGGCAATTTTGGACCGAATACGAATTCGACAAGACCAACATCAATCTCGACGAAACCCTCGATGTCGATGTGCCCGCAGGCCGCTCCCTGAAATTGAAGTGCAAGCCCGGAATGGATCCTACGATCACCGAAGCCAACGGCCGCCGCGTGTATCACTGGTCGAGTTCCCATCTCGCGCGCGAAGACGATTCCGCGAACGATAAAGACAAAGACAAGAAGAAACAGAAACACCGTCCCGAAGACGACCGCCCCGATGTTCAGATGACAACCTTCGAAACCTGGGAGCAGATCGGCCGCTGGTATGCCGACCTCGAGAAAGACCGCCGCGCTCCCACGCCCGACGTTCGCGCCAAAGCGCAAGAACTGACCAAGGGCCTGAACACCGACCTCGAAAAAACCGAGGCGCTTTACGATTTCGTCGCGAAAAACTTCCGCTACGTCAGCCTGTCGCTCGGAGTCGGCCGCTACCAGCCGCACGCCGCTTCCGACGTGCTGCACGACCAGTACGGCGACTGCAAAGACAAGCACACCCTGCTGGCTTCGTTGCTCGAGGCCGAAGGTCTGCACGCCGATTCCGTCCTCATCAATTCCAGCCGCAAGCTCGACCCCGACGTTCCCTCGCCGTCGCAATTCGATCACGTCATCACCATGCTGCCCATGAGTACGGGAGACAAGAAGGAAGAAATCTGGATGGATACGACCGCCGAGGTCGCTCCCTTTCGCCTGCTGGCCTACACCTTACGCCACAAGCAGGCGCTCGTGATTCCTCCCGTCAATCCGCCGTCGACCATCGCGCCGCATCTCGAAATGACGCCCGCCGACACGCCCATGCCCGATTCCGAAATCTCTCAGATCACGGGAAAGATCGACGACATCGGCAAACTCGAAGCCCACGTGCACTACCAGTTCCGCGGCGACGAAGAGCTGCTGCTGCGTTCTGTTTTCCGCCGCGTGCCCGAAGCCAACTGGCAGCGCGTCGTCGAAAACATTAACGCCAGCCTGGGCGGCGACGTCACCAACCTCAAAGTCAGCGATCCTGCGGCAACCCGCGAGCCCTTCACGCTTTCCTATGACGTCTCGAAAGTGAACTTCCTCGACTGGTCGAAAAAGAAGTCTGAAATTATTTTGCCGCTGGTGCAATTCAATCTCCCCGACGTCGATACCGACGACACGATGCCGACTCCGACCCGCTTAAGCTCGGCCCCAAAGCGGAGTACTCCTACAACATCAAGCTCGACTTACCCGCCAAATACAAAGCCCACGCCCCTCTCGCCTTCTCGCTGAAACGCGACTACGCAGAGTACGAAGCCACGTACAAGATTGACGGCGGCGTCTTCACCGCCGGCCGCAAGCTGACCCTCCGTCAGGACGAACTCCCCGTGGCCCGCGCCGAGGATTACGAGTCCTTCCGCCGCGCCGTGGGCGCCGACCTCGCCCAGCAGTTGTCCATCGAAAGCTCCGAAGCCGGGGCCCCGGTTCCTCCGCCAGACATGAAGGCCGACGATCTCGTCGACAGCGCCCGCGCTGCGGCCGACAGCGGCAACCTGCCCGTGGCTCTCGTGCTTCTGAAGCGCGCGACGGAAGTTGACCCCAAAAGCAAAATCGCCTGGAACAATCTCGGCCTGATTTATTTCGCGATGCGCGAGAACGATCAGGCTATCGCCGCCTTCCAGAAGCAGCTTGAAGTCAATCGCTACGACCAGTTCGCCTACAACAACCTCGGCCGCGTCTATTGGAACGACCGCAAATACGACGACGCGGTCAAAGCCTTCAGCAAACAACTGGAAAACAATCCGCTCGACAAGTTCGCCCTCGCCAACCTGGGGCAAATGTATGCCGAGTGGCACAAATATGATCTGGCCGCCGCAGAACTAGAAAAGGCAGCTGCAGTCACTCCTGACAGAACCCCCGATGGCTCCGCCGAACCCGCCGCCGAGTTGCAGGTGAGCCTTGGCGATGCCTACCTGAATCTTGGCCAGGACGACAAGGCGCTGGCCACTTTCGATCACGCCCTCGAACTCTCTGCCACGCCGCTGGTATGGAACAACATCGCCTACCAACTCTCGCTGAAAGATTCTCATCTCGACCGCGCCCAGCAGTACGCCGAATCTGCGGTCTCAGCCACCGCTGCCGCGCTGCGCAACGTCTCGCTCGACCGCCTCGCCATCAAAGACCTGGGCCTGGTTTCGTCGCTCGTCGCCTACTGGGACACGCTGGGCTGGGTCCATTTCGCGGAAGGCAATCTCGACAAGGCGCAGAAATATGTCGCCGCCGCCTGGGAACTCGGTCACCACGGCGAAGTCGGCGACCACCTCGGCCAGATCTACCAGAAACGTGGAGACAAAGACCGCGCCCTCCGCACCTACGCGCTCGCCATGAATGGACTCCGCCCCACGCCCGAGACCCGTGGCCGTCTGGCCTCGCTAGCCGGAGGCGACGCCAAGGCCGACGCCGCCATCGCCCACTACAAAGAAGAACTCCAGCATCTCAGCACCATCGACCTCGGCAAGGCCACGATGACCAGCAACGCCGATTTCTTCATTCTGCTGAGTGGCGGCGGGGGCGCGCCCGCGAAAGTCGACTCGGTCAAGTTCGTCAGCGGAGACGAAAAGCTAAAGTCCTTCACCGACGCCCTCCGCACCGCCGACTACCATCTCACCTTCCCCGACGACACGCCGGTAAAGGTCTTCCGCCGCGGCACGCTCTCCTGCGCCATCGCCACCGGCAAATGCGAATTCGTGCTGGCCCTGCCGGACGACGTGAGGACGGTGGACTAAGGACAGCCAGCAGCATCACTTTGATTGACTCGTCGTCCTCTCGGACGTAAGATTCGCGCCAATGATCGGCCAAACTATCTCGCACTACCGCATCGTCGAAAAGCTCGGCGGCGGCGGGATGGGTGTCGTCTACAAGGCCGAGGACACGCGATTGCACCGCTTCGTCGCCCTCAAATTCCTGCCCGAAAATATTGCTCGTGACTCGCAGGCGCTCGCTCGTTTTCAACGCGAGGCCCAAGCCGCCTCTGCCCTGAACCACCCCAACATTTGCACGATTCACGACATTGGCGAACAGGACGGTCAGGCATTCATCGCTATGGAGTTTCTGGACGGTGAGACCCTGAAGCACCTTATTGCCGGGCGTCCGCTTGAGATTGAAACGCTGTTACCGCTTGCAGTTGAGATTGCCGATGCCCTCGACGCCGCCCACTCCAAGGGCATCGTGCATCGCGACATCAAGCCTGCCAACATCTTTGTCACCGACCGCGGCCACGCCAAGGTTCTTGATTTCGGCCTGGCCAAAATGGTGCCCGCACCCGGTTCCCCGAGCCAGATTGCATCGGCCAGAACGGTGACGGAGTTGATCGACGAAGCGCACCTGACTAGCCCCGGTTCTATGCTGGGCACGGTTGCCTATATGTCGCCGGAGCAGGCGCGTGCCAAGGATCTGGATGCCCGCACCGATCTGTTCTCCTTTGGAGCTGTCCTCTATGAGATGGCCACCGCCCAGTTGCCCTTTCGCGGCGACAGCACGGCAACCATCTTCGATTCGATTTTGAACCGTGTTCCCGTACCTCCGGTGCGGCTGAATCCCGACCTGCCGCCCAAGCTGGAGGATATCGTCAACAAGGCTCTGGAGAAAGACCGCAACCTGCGCTACCAGAGTGCGGCGGAGATGCGAGCCGACCTGCAGCGGCTGAAGCGCGACACGGATTCCCGCAAAACTGCAGTCTTGCCCGAGCCCGTCTCGGTTTCACGCAAAGGGCGGATGGTGTGGCGCGCTGCCGGGATTCTCGGTCTTGTCGTGACGATCCTAATGGTCCTCTTCCTCTGGCGCTCTTACGATTCCACCGTTTCCCCCGTGGATTCCGCAAACCGGATTGCGATCGCGGTTCTGCCGCTGCAGAACATGAACGGCGATTTCGATAGCGACTATCTGCGCTTCGCGTTGGCCGACGAAATCTCGAGTGTGTTGACCTATTCGCGGTCGCTCGAAGTGCGGCCATCGTCAGCGACGCGCAAGTATGTATCGCCGGACTTCGATCCCAAAAAAGTGGGCGAGGAACTGCGAGTGGGGCGGCTCCTGCAAGGCCATTTCATGAAGCAGGGCGATCAGATGACCGTAACGCTGGAAGCGATCGACGCATCGACGGACCGATTGCTGTGGCAGGCTAGGGTTACCGCGAAGGCAGACGATCTGATTGGACTGCAAGAGCAGCTGACCGCGCAGGTGCAGCACGGACTGCTCCCGATTCTGGGAAGCGCACGCGATGCGGTGGAATCGGCATCGTCGCAGCCCAAGAACCAGCAGGCATATGACTTCTATTTGCGCAGTATCGCGGTGCCCCATGATGCAGCGCCGAACAAGGAAGGAATCAAAATGCTGGAGTGGGCGGTGGGGCTCGATCCGAACTACGCACCGGCGTGGGAGGCTTTGGGGCAGCGTTACTATTTCGACTCGACGTTCGGTGGGGGCGGCGAAGCGATGTTTCAGCGGTCGCAGACTGCCTATGAGCGGGCCTTGGCGCTTGACCCCAATCGCATGATGGCGGCGAGCAATCTGATTACAAACCGTGTGGAACGCGGGGATCTGGGGCGCGCCTATGACGCGGCCATGGATCTTGTCGCGGCGGCGCCCGGAAAGTGCCGACGCGCACTTCGCGCTCAGCTACGTGCTGCGCTATGCGGGGATGCTGTTACAGTCGATGCAGGAGTGCAAGATGGCGCGGCAACTCGATCCCGGGAATTTCGCTTTCCGCTCGTGCGCATGGTCGTTTCTGGAGATGGGCAAGACCGACGTGGCAAGGGACTTTCGTACACATGGATCCAGGGTCGGAGTGGGCCGCGTGGGTGACTCCTTATGTGTATCTGGCGGAGGGCAATGTTGCCCAGGCGCGTGAAGCGGCGAAGAGTGTAGGGAAGGCATCGACGTACCACCGCGAGTTGATGGCGGCGTGCACGGCCGAGCACCGGCCCGCAGACCTAGCCAAGATTGTGCACGAAAACGAAGCCTCGGTGATGATGGAGCCGGATCCCGAGGCGTGGTATCACTTGGGGGAACTGATGGCCTATTGCGGACAGAAGGAGCCCGCGCTGCGCTTGCTGAAGGCCGCAGTGCAGCAGAATTATTGCGCGTACTCGGCGTTGCTGGATGATCCCCTACTGAAGGACTTGCGCAAGGACAGGGCCTTTGACGAAATCCTGACGGCATCAAGTAACTGCCAGGCGGTGTTGAAAGAAGGGCGGCAGTAGGGAATTGTGAACTCTCGGTAGCCTCGTGTTCACTCCATCTGTCGAATCCTACTCGGAGATTCACGCCACGCGCAGCAAAAAGAGAACGCCGGGCATCCTGGCCACGCATTTCAAGCCTAACAGTTATTCCCACCGCCTCTTATGCCACGCCGTCGCCTGCTCATAAGCATGTGCTAACCGCAACACCAAATCCTCCCGCCAATGCGGCCCCGCGATCTGCATTCCAATCGGCAATCCACTCTGCGTAAATCCGCAAGGCACTGAGATCGCCGGCAATCCCCACACATTGAACGGCCGCGTATTGCGCAACAGCTTCAATTCCGCCGGACGCAGCGCATCCGGATCCGCCTTCAATTCCGCAATCGCTGGCGCTGCATCGGCGTAGTCGGCGTCACGATCACATCCACATCAGCAAACACCGCGCCAATGTTTCGCCGCGCCTCCTCCAACTCACGCCGCCGCTGGATGTACTCCGCAGCCGTAATCCCCTCACCGCTTCGGATCCGCCGCACCGTCTCTGCCTGATAAAACTCAGGACTCTTCGCAACGTTCTCCGCATGAAACGCATACGACTCGGCCGCCTGCACCGTGCGATCAGTCGGCACAGCATTCTCGCCAAGCCGCACGTCTCTTAACTCCGTCCCGAGACTCCGCAATTCGCGCAACGCGTGCTCCATCGCCGAGGCGACTTCCGCATCAAGATCGTCAAAGAAATATCCTCGCACCACGCCCACGCGCATTCCCTTCGCCTCCTTCCGCAGCGCAGAAACATAATCCGCCACCGGAGCATCCGCGGAAGTAATATCGGCCGCATCGTATCCCGCAATCGCCTGCAGCACGATAGCCGCATCCTCCACCGTCGCGGCCAGAGGTCCCACATGATCGAGCGACGTCGACAGCGGAATCACTCCCCGGCTCGACACCCGTCCATACGTCGGCTTCAGCCCCACGCAGCCGCACAGCGCCGCCGGTTCGCGAATCGACCCCGCCGTGTCAGTCCCAATCGCCGCATAAACCATGCCCGCAGCCACCGCCGCCGCCGACCCTCCCGACGACCCGCCCGCAATGCGCCCAACCTCCCACGGATTGTGCACGTCGCCAAAATGGCTGACCAGCGAACTCCCGCCATAAGCAAACTCATGCAGATTATTCTTTCCGACAATGACCGCCCCGGAGTGCCGCAACCGCCGAACAACTTCCGCATCGTGATCCGCAACGCGATCGTTAGATAGCGCGCTCGCTGCCGTCGTACGAACACCCGCCATATCGATCAGATCCTTTAACGCCACCGGAACCCCATGCAGCGCCCCGCGCCACTCCCCGCGCAAAATCTCAGCTTCCGCCCTTCGCGCCTCCGCCAGTGCAGATTCAGCCATAACAGTAATGAACGCATTGAGCGCAGGGTTCAGCCTCTCGATGCGCTCCAGGCACTCCCGCGTAACCTCCACGGGAGAAACCTCCCGCCGCCGCAAGCGCCCACCCAACTCGGAAATCGTAATCAAATCAGTCACCGTCAGCCCGAGGCCAATTGTAAAGCCAGACTGATCGTCCGATTCGAGGAGTCTGAGAACGATTCTGTAAATGGGAATCGGTTAACGGCCGCGCGGAAAAACCAAAATGCGTGCGTGACCCTGGAAGAGCGGCCCTTCAGGGCCGCGTAATGTTGTCGGAATCCGTGTGGGCTTCAGCCCCTGTTCCCCCGCGTCCTCTGCGGTTAAGAATTCGTTTTTGTAGCTGAGATTTATTTCCAAACCTACCCCGCATCCCGTTCATCTAAAAGTCCTATAATCGTTAAAGCAGTCAGCCGGCCCGGAGAAAAATCATGGCAGAAATTGCGATCGCGCCCGTTGCGACCCACGGTTTCTTCGTAGACGGCCGGTGGCAGGAGGACGGCGACGTCGTCGAGATTCGCGCTCCCTACGACGGCAGCCTGATCGCCCGCGTAGTCCAGGGCCGCCGCGAGCATGCCGAAGCCGCCATCGCCGCCGCCGTCAAGGCTTTCGGCACCACTCGCCGCCTACCCGCCTTCGAGCGCCAGCGCGTCCTCCGTCGCATCTCCGCTTCCATGACCGAGCGCAAAGAAGAATTTGCGCGCACTCTTGCCCAGGAGGCGGGCAAGCCCATCAAAGCCGCCCGAACCGAAGTCGAGCGCGCCATCTTCACTTTCAATGTCGCCGCCGAAGAAAGCACCCGCATCTATGGCGAATTTCTCCCCCTCGACTGGCAGGAATTCACCGCCGGACGCTGGGGCATCGTCCGCCGCTTCCCGCTCGGCCCCATCGCCGGCATCACGCCGTTTAATTTTCCCCTCAACCTCGTCGCCCACAAAGTCGCTCCCGCCATCGCCGCCGGCTGCTCCATGGTGTTGAAGCCCGCGCCCCAAACCCCGCTCTGCTCGCTGCTTCTCGCCGAATGCGTGCAACAGGCCGGCTGGCCCGACGGCGGCCTCAACGTCCTCCCGCTCTCCAACGAAGACGCCGGCCTTCTGGTCACCGACGACCGCATCAAGCTCATCAGCTTCACCGGCAGCGTCCCCGTCGGCTGGGACATCAAACGCCGCGCCGGAAAAAAGAAAGTCGTCCTCGAACTCGGCGGCAACGCCGCCGTCATCGTCCACAGCGACGCCGATCTCGACTACGCCGCCGAGCGCTGCGTCACCGGAGGCTTCGGCTACGCCGGCCAGACCTGCATTTCCGTGCAGCGCATTCTGGTCGAACACTCCGTCTACGGAAAATTCACCGACCTCTTCGTCGAAGGCGTGAAGAAACTGAAAACCGGCGACCCACTCGACGAGTCCACCGACGTCGGTCCCCTCATCCGCGAAAGCGACGCCATCCGCACCGTCAACTGGATCGACGAAGCCGTCCGCGCCGGCGCCCGCCTGCTCTGCGGCGGCGCACGCCACAATCTCGTCGTCGAACCCACAGTCCTGACTGGCACGAAGCCTGAGATGAAAGTGAACTGCCAGGAAATTTTCGGCCCCGTCGTCACCGTCGAGCCCTACAAAGATTTCGACGACGCCCTCCGCAAGGTCAATCACTCTGCCTACGGCATGCAGGCCGGCGTCTTCACTCGCGACGCCAAATTACTTTTCCAGGCCTACGAAGAACTCGAAGTCGGCGCCGTGATCGCCGGCGACGTCCCCTCCTTCCGCATCGATCAAATGCCCTACGGCGGCGTCAAAGATTCCGGCCTCGGCCGCGAAGGCCTGCGCTACGCCATCGAAGAAATGACCGAACCAAAATTGATGGTCATGAATCTCCGCTAGACGCATCACTGCCTGCACCATCATCGCGCGTGGCGTCATCCCGACCGGAGCCGTTCTTCAGGCGAAGGGAGGGATCTCCCGCACACCGATCCCAACGACACGATTCCGCTGCCAAAAAACTCAGACGCTTCCCAAAACATTCCAATCGAATTTTTTTCTTCCGCGAAACTCAAAAAGACGCGACAAACTCCGCTGAAGTATTTATAATTTCGGGTTTCATAGCCAACTCAGAAAACCAGTGGGTGGTTTTCTATTCGCCGAACCGAATCATTATTCAACAGCGGACGATCGAGCGAAAAACGATCCGCCGGGTCTCTTAAGCACGATCTCATAAGGGAATGTCGCAGATTTTTCATCGCAGTACGAATACTCTGTCCCGCGCCACCATCTTTGGCGCGGTCTTTGTCCTCGCTGCCCTGGGCTGGATGGCCATGGAAATCCAGCGTTCTCCCTACGTCACCTACGCCGGAGTCCGCAAGCCGCAGCCCGTCCCCTTCAGCCACCAGCACCACGTCACCGGACTCGGCATCGACTGCCGCTACTGCCACACTTCGGTCGAGACCTCGAGCTTCGCCGGCATTCCGCCGACCAAGACGTGCATGAACTGCCACTCGCAGATCTGGACCAACGCCAAGCTCCTCGAGCCCGTCCGCGCCAGCTACAAATCCGGCGAATCGCTGCAGTGGACCCGCGTCAACCAACTCCCCGACTTCGTCTATTTCAATCACAGCATTCATATCAATAAAGGAGTCGGCTGCAACACCTGCCACGGCCCCGTCGACCAGATGCCGCTGATGTACCAGCAGGAAAGTTTGCAGATGGAGTGGTGCCTGAGCTGCCACCGCGCCCCGGAAAAAAATCTGCGCCCGCGCAGCCAGGTATTCAACATGCGCTACCAGCAACCAACAAGTGCAAACCCAGTGGTCGTCGACGGCCACAGCTACACCGACCAAGCCGACCTGGGCACCGCCCTGTTAAAAAAGTACAACGTGCGCAGCGTGAAAGACATTACGAACTGCAGCACCTGTCATAGATAATGCGATGGAATATATGACCCACAATCCTGTCATCCTGAGCGGAATGTTTGGTTCGCGAAGCGAAGCAAACATGGAGTCGAAGGACCCCGAGTCTTGCATCGGCTGTCTTAGCCGCGGATGCAAGGCATTCTCCCCGTGCCGCCGGAAGGAAACTCCCCGACGCGACATTGCCAGGTTCGCAAGGTATGGGGTCCTTCGACTGCGCGCGACTTCGCTTCGCGAACTCTCGCTTCGCTCAGGATGACAAGCTTTAGACAATGAAGAACGACGAAAAAATCGACAGCGGGCTGGTGCAGATCAAGAAGCGTGAAGACGTGTGCCCCGGCGCGAAAAGAAGCTGGACCTAAACGACGTCCGCGACCGCATCAACGCCAGTCGCCGCCCACGACGCCGCCCAACCCGAACAGAAAAGACCGGTCCCGAATACTGGCGCTCCCTCGAAGAGCTCGCCGGCTCCGAAGCCTTCCAATCCGCCCTGCACCGCGAATTCCCCAAAGGCGCCTCCGAATGGCTCGACTCCGTCTCCCGCCGCGGATTCCTCAAAGTCATGGGCGCCTCGCTCGGCCTGGCCGGCATAACAACTGAACCGGATGCGTCCGCCTCCCGCTCGAGCCCATCGTCCCCTACGTGCGCCAGCCCGAAGACGTCATCCCCGGCCGCCCCATGTATTACGCCACCGCCTCCACGCTCGGCGGATACGCCAGCCCGCTCCTGGTCGAAAGCCATCTCGGCCGTCCCACAAAGGTTGAGGGAAACGACCTGCACCCCGCCTCGCTCGGCGGCACCGACATTTTTGCGCAAGCCTCCATCCTCGGCCTCTACGATCCCGACCGCTCCCAGACCGTCATGTCGATGGGCGACGTCCGCTCCTGGCAGTCATTCCTCGGCGCGATCCGCGGCCCGCTCAGCGCGCAGAAAGCCCTGCAGGGCGCAGGCATCCGCATTCTCACGCCGACAATTTCTTCGCCCACGCTCGCCGACCAGCTGCGCAATTTCCTAAAGATTTATCCGCAGGCCAAGTGGCACGTCTACGAGCCCATCAATCGCGACAACGTCCTCGAAGGCGCGAAGCTAGCCTTCGGACAGCCCGTCGAGACCCGCTACGACTTCTCGAAAGCCGACGTCATCGTCTCCCTCGACGCCGACTTCCTCTACGCCGGATTCCCCGGCAACACCAGATACATCCGCGACTTCGCCAACCGCCGCAATCCCGACAGCGGCAACATGAATCGCCTGTACGTAATCGAGAGCACGCCGAGTTCAACGGGCGCGAAGGCGGATCATCGGATCCCGATTCGAGCTGGCGGATGCGCTTAGCTACTTGCTGGCTGATGTCTCAGCCAGCGGGTACTCGAGCATCCCAGAGGCTTCCGGATGAAATGGAAACGACAACGTTGGCAAGCTAATGCCATTGCTCAGCGAACTGCGCGAGTGCGACCGGTGCGATGCGTAGTCGTAGTCGGCGACCACCAGCCTGCCAGCAGTCCACGCCCTCGCGCACTGCGATCAATGCTGATGCTCGGCAACGTCGGCAAGACCGTCTTCTACTCCGATCCAGTCGATGCGAATCCGATCAATCAGACCGAATCGATCAAAGAACTCGTCGCCGACATGAACGGCGGCAAAGTCGATCTGCTGATGATCCTCGGCGGCAACCCAGCCTACGACGCCCCCGCCGACCTGAACTTCGCCGACGCGCTAAAGAGCGGCAAGATTCCACTGCGCGTTCACTACGGCCTCTATCAGAACGAAACCGCCGAACTCTGCCAGTGGCACGTGAATGCAACGCATGAACTCGAAGCCTGGGGCGATGCTCGCGCCTACGATGGCACCGTCAGCATCATCCAGCCGCTGATTGCGCCGCTCTACAACGGCAAGAGCCCGCTGGAATTCGTCGCTCTGCTCTCTGGCCAGTCCGACGCAACGGGATACGATCTTGTCCGCGCCTACTGGCAAAAGCAGCACACCGATGCTGACTTCGAGCAGTTCTGGCGCAAGTCGCTGCATGATGGCTGGATCGAAGGCACCGCATTTCCTTCAAGAGAAACTGAAGGCCAAGCTCGCGGAGACTTCGGCTGGCTGGGCCGACCCCAACGCCATCGAGCTCAACATCCGCCGCGACCCCACCATCTACGACGGACAATTCTCCAACAACGGCTGGCTGCAGGAACTCCCCAAGCCGATGTCGAAGCTCACCTGGGACAACGCCATCCAAATCGGCCCCAAGATGGCGCAGCGCCTCAACATCGCAACCGAAGACGTGGTCGAACTCGAACTAAACGGCAAAAAAATCACCGGCCCAGTCTGGATTCAAGCCGGCCACCCCGACAACTCCGTCACCATCACCCTAGGCTACGGACGCACCCGCGCCGGCCGTGTGGGAACTGCCCAAGGTTTCAACGCCTACGCCCTCCGCACCACCACCAACCCATGGATCGCGTCCGGGCTCACCATAAGAAAAACCGGAGACAAGTACGGACTCGCCTCCACGCAAGGCTACCAGTCGATGGACACGCCGAACGGCGATCATCGCCCCCTGGTCCGCGAAACCACGCTCGAGGAATACCGCAAAGAGCCCAACTTCGCGAAAGAAGACGAGACCCCGAAAGACCTCACACTCTACGCGCCCTACCCCTACGACAAAGAAGACTACGCCTGGGGCATGACCATCGACCTGAACTCCTGCGTAGGCTGCAACAACTGCATCATCGCCTGCCAGTCGGAGAACAACATCGCCGTCGTCGGCAAAGAGCAATGCGCGATCGGACGCCACATGCACTGGATTCGCGTCGACGCCTATTACCAAGGGGACGCCGACAACCCGAAAGCATTCTTCCAGCCCGTTCCTTGCATGCAGTGCGAAAACGCCCCCTGCGAAGTCGTCTGCCCCGTCGGCGCCACCAACCACTCGACCGAAGGCCTGAACGACATGGTCTACAACCGCTGCGTAGGCACGCGCTACTGCTCCAACAACTGCCCCTACAAAGTGCGCCGCTTCAACTTCCTGCTCTTCCAGGACTGGGACACGCCACAATATAAGATGATGCGCAATCCCGACGTCAGCGTGCGCAGCCGCGGCGTCATGGAAAAATGCACCTACTGCGTCCAGCGCATCAACGAGAAACGCATCGACGCGGAAACCGCATCCGTGCGCGAAGGAAAGAAAATCCTGATCGGCGACGAACTGCAAACTGCCTGCCAGCAATCCTGTCCCGCAGGTGCCATCGTCTTCGGCAACATCAACGACCCCAACAGCAAAGTGTCAAAGCTAAAAGCGCAGTCCAGAAACTACAGCCTCTTAGGTGAACTGAACACGCGCCCGCGGACAACATATTTAGCAGAAGTAAGAAACCCAAACCCGGAGCTGGAGACCAAGGGATAAAAGCTGAAAGCTGAAAGCTGATAGCTGACAGCTGAGAGCTTAAGAACGCATGCCAGAGCAATACAAATCGGCCACCGAACTCGATCGCGCTCCCGTAATCGAACCCGGCCACACCTTCGGCACGGTCACGGAAAAAATCAGCGCCATCGTCCTCACCCGTCCCGCCTCCAACGGCTGGTTCATCGGCTTCGGTGTTTTCTTTCTTCTAACCCAGATGATGCTGTTCGCCATCGGCTACCTGTTCCTGAAAGGCATCGGTATCTGGGGCGACACCATTCCCATCGGCTGGGGTTTCGCCATCGTCAACTTCGTATGGTGGATCGGCATCGGCCACGCCGGCACCCTCATCTCCGCCATCCTCTTATTACTGCGCCAAAGCTGGCGCAATTCCATCAACCGCTTCGCCGAGGCTATGACGCTGTTCGCCGTGGCCTGCGCCGGAATTTTTCCCGCCATTCACGTCGGCCGCCCCTGGCTCGCCTACTGGCTCTTTCCCTATCCCAACACCATGGGCGTCTGGCCGCAATTCCGCAGCCCGCTCATGTGGGACGTGTTCGCCGTTTCCACCTACGCCACGATTTCGGCCATGTTCTGGTTCGTTGGCCTCATCCCCGATCTCGCGACCTTGCGCGACCGCACCGACCACAAGGCGCTCAAAATTATCTACGGCATGCTCTGCATGGGTTGGCGCGGATCGGCTCGCCACTGGCATCGCTACGAAACCATGTATCTCCTGCTCGCCGGCCTGGCCACGCCGCTGGTTCTCTCCGTCCACACCGTCGTCAGCTTTGACTTCGCCATCGGCATCGTCCCGGGATGGCACACCACCATCTTCCCCCCGTATTTCGTCGCCGGCGCCATCTACTCCGGCTTCGCCATGGTGCTGATGCTGGCCATCCCCATCCGCAAAATCTACGGCCTCGAAGATTTCATTACCGAGCGCCACCTGCAGAACTCCGCCAAAGTAATGCTCGCCACCGGCCTCATCGTCGCCTACGGCTACGGTATCGAAGCCTTCATGGGATGGTACAGCGGCGACCGCTACGACGCCTTCACCCTCTGGAACCGCCTGCACGGCCCCTACGCCATTCCTTACTACATGCTGCTGATCTGCAATATTTTTATTCCGCAGACGCTCTGGATCAAAAAGCTGCGCACCAGCCCCGTCGCCCTGTTCATCATCTCCGGCGTAATCCTGGTCGGCATGTGGCTCGAGCGCTTCATCATCGTGGTGGTCAGCCTGAGTCGCGATTTCCTTACCTCCTCCTGGGGCATGTACTACCCCACGCGCTGGGACTGGATGACCTACATCGGCACCATCGGCATGTTCCTGATGCTAATGTTCCTGTTCCTTCGCATCCTCCCCGCAATTTCGATCTTCGAGATGCGCACGCTCCTCCCCGAAGCGGAGGTGAAGGAATGATGCCGCGCATCTTCACCAATCATGTTGCGACGGACGCATTCGTCCGTCCGGCAGCTACCCAAGAACTCGCCACAAGCAAACTCGGGAAGGGCACGACTTCAGTCGTGCCGTTTAGTTCGACAATGGACGCGGCTTTAGCCGCTGAGGGACGGCTCGACCATCTTGACGCGGGGTCGAGGTTCACAATATGAAGCGCGATCCCATCTACGGCATCATGGCCGAGTTCGACTCAGCCCAAGCCCTGGTCGACGCCGCCCACGCCACCCACCAGGCCGGCTACATCAAGATCGACGCCTACAGCCCGTTCCCCATCGAAGGCCTGGCCGAAGAAATCGGATTCCACCACGACGAAGTTCCCCTGGTCGTTCTCATCGGCGGCATCATCGGCGGCCTGACCGGCTACCTCATGCAGTACTGGATGGACGCCGTCGACTACCCGCTCAACATCGGCGGCAAGCCCTATCATTCCTGGCCCGCCTTCATCGTCATCACGTTCGAAATGACGATCCTGTTCGCCGGCATCTCGGCCGTCTTTGGCATGCTCGCTCTCAACGGCCTGCCCATGCCCTACCACCCGGTATTCAACGTCCCGCGCTTCTCGTCAGCGTCGAAAGATCGTTTCTTCCTGATCGTGTTCTCCACCGACAAGAAGTACGATCCCACCGCCACCCGCAAATTCCTCGAAGCCCTAACCCCGCGCTCAATCTCGGAGGTGCCCAGCTAAAATGAGCATTCTCCGTCAATACGAGAAGGCCGGGTGCCCCATTCTTGCGCGTTCTGTGCGCAAGAGTGGGATTCCACGAACGTCTGCGCAACGGGTTTCCCTTAGTGCACCCTCGTTTCCTAGGTGGCTAATGGTTTTCGCCGCGATCACCGCGATCGCACTCACCTCCGCCTGCCGCCTCGACATGCACGTCCAGCCCCGCCAGAATCCCCTCTCGCGCAGCGATTTCTACACCGACCAGCGCTCCGAACGCCCGCCCGTCGAAGGCACCGTAGCCCGCGGCCAACTCCACGAAGACACCTATTTCTACACCGGCAAAATCGGCAACAATCCTGGCGACCTAATGCCCTTCCCCGTTACCAAAGAAATTCTCGAGCGCGGCCGCGAGCGCTTCAACATTTTCTGCGCCCCCTGCCACTCCCGTATCGGAGACGGCAACGGCTTCGTCCCGTCCCGCGGATTCGCCCGCAAGCCTCCGTCGTTCCACATCGTCCGCTTGCAGAAAGCCCCCGTCGGATATTTCTTCGATGTCATCACCGAAGGTTTCGGCATCATGCCCGACTACGCCTCGCAAATTCCGCCCCAGGATCGCTGGGACATCGTGGCCTACGTCCGCGCCCTGCAGCTAAGCCAGAACGCAACTAAAGCCGACGTCCCCGAAGGACAAACTATTCCGTCCGCACCGCCGAAATTCCGCGATCCCGGATCGGGCGCAACTCTGCCCGTGCTTGTACCTGAGGCCCGTTCGACATCCGAAGCCGAGAAACACGAACAACCCGAGAAGCCCGAACAGCCCGAGAAGGAAGAACCGAAATGACCGCGGCGCCCGCAACCCGGCTCGATCTCACGCCCCCGCCAGTGGTGAAAACCCTGGCGCAGCGGTCGTTGATCGTCGGCGTCGTCTTCGCCATCGTTGCTGTCATCCTCGCGTTCAAGAACCCCGACGAGTTTTATCGCGCCTACCTGCTCAGCTTCATGCTGGTGTTAGGCCTGGCCCTCGGCTCCATGGCCATCATCATGATCCGTCACCTCACCGGCGGTGGATGGGGCGTAGTCATTCGCCGCATCCAGGGCGCGGCCATGCGCACTCTGCCTCTGCTGGCGGCCCTGTTCATCCCAATCATCCTCGGCATCCACAAGCTCTATATCTGGGCCCAGCCACTCGACAACGTCAAAGATAAGCATCTCCACGACCACCTCGTCGACATCACCAAAACCTATCTCACTACTAACGGCTTCATCTACCGCACAATTTTTTATTTCGCCATCTGGAATCTTCTTTCTTACCTGCTCTCGAAATGGTCGAAGCAAACCGACAATCCCGGCGCCCCCGACAACACTGATCGCTTCAAGACCGTCGCCGGCCCCGGTCTCATCCTCTACGGATTCACCGTCTCCTTCGCCGCCATCGACTGGGTCATGTCACTCGACCCCAGCTGGATTTCCACCATCTTCGGCCTCGTCGTTCTCATTGGCCAGGTCCTGGCCGCCATGTGCTTCGCGGTCATCATCGAACGCATCCTCTTCGACTACAAGCCCATGTCCACCATGCTGAAGCCCGACTTCGTCCACGACCACGGCAAGTGGATGCTGGCCTTCATCATGGTCTGGGCCTACTTCAACTACTCGCAGTGGCTCATCATCTGGGCCGGAAACCTGCCCGCCGAAATCACCTACTATATCCGCCGCTTGAACGGCGGCTGGGGATACGTCGGCCTGTTCATCGTGATCTTCCTCTTCGCCATCCCCTTCGGAATTTTGCTGTCCCGCCCCTTCAAGCGCAACATCCGCAAGCTGGTCTGGCTGGCCGCCTGGGTCCTGCTGATGCGCTATGTGGATATGTTTTGGATTATCGAGCCAAATTTTTCAAAGACTTTCACCGTAACCCTTGCCGACGTGATCGTACCCATCGCCCTCGGCGGGATCTGGTTGTCCTATTTTTTCTACAACCTGGGCGGACTGCCGCTGCTGCCCGCCTACGATCCCTCAGCCGAGGAAGTTCTGGAACCAGCCCATCATCACGGAGGTACATAAGTTGGAAGCCACAAGCAAAGAGCTGAGAGTTAAAGAAACTGAGAACCGAGAACTAAGAACTAAGAACTGAAAATATGCCAGACGAAATCCATCCCGCGAACTCCACCGGCAACGGTGGCTATGAACGTCAGGACATCGGCGCCGCTGGAGTTCTCTATTTCCTCCTCGGGCTGGCCGTCGCTGGATTGCTCGTCTACTTCATCGTCGACGGTTTGTACCACTATCTCGACAAACGCTCTGAGGCTGACCAGTCCCCAGTCAATCCCCTGGTCACCAACACTCCTACGGACACGCGCCACATCCCAAAGGATTATCCTCAGAGCGCCTTCCCCAATCCTAAGCTCGAAGAGGACGAACGCGGCCAGCTGAACAGAATTCGCCTCAACGAAGAAGAAACTCTCAGCACCTACGACTGGATCGACAAAAACGCCGGCACCGTTCGCATCCCCATCGACCGGGCCATGGACCTGATCGCACAGCGCGGCCTTCCCACGCGCCAGCAAGCCGGTTCTACTACGGGGCCAGCATCCGAGTCGCTGCAGCCGGAAAAGAAGCAGCCAGAAAAGAAGAAGGGACCCAGGAAGTGAACCGTCAGAATCACAATTCGACGTCCGCAAACCAGCGCTCTCAATTCAACAGATGCGTCGTCCCAAGCGGAGCCGTTCTTCAGGCGAAGCGAGGAGCCTGCCCTGAGCAGGATGGCGAAGGGATCTCGCGCGGATTAAGAAACGCGCTGCGCCCCCGCGCCATCTTGCTCTCACTCATCCTGCTAGCCTCGACCGCTTGGTCACAAGGCATGACCAAAGGCATCATGTCCCCACCCGCCAACGTTCGCCCGCCCTATTTACAGAACGTCGGCATCGAGCAGCATCTCGACGCCCAAGTCCCTCCCGATCTCACCTTCGTCGACGATGCCGGCCGCACCATCAAACTCGGAGACTACTTCGGCAAAAAGCCGCTCATCCTCAACCTCGTCTACTACAACTGCACCATGCTCTGCGGAGAAGCCCTCGCCGGACTCACCGGCGCAATGAAGATGATCAAGTTCAACGTCGGCGACGAATTCGACGTGGTCACCGTCAGCTTCAATCCGCAAGAAACCCCGGCCATCGCCGCCGCCAAGAAACAGGATTTTCTAAAACGCTACGGCCGCTCGGGCGCCGCATCCGGCTGGCATTTCCTCACCGGACCCGCCGAGTCGATCAACGCTCTCACCAAGGCCGTCGGCTTCCAATATCAGTACGATCCCAAGAGCAAGCAGTACGCCCACGCCACCGCCATTATGGTCCTGACCCCGCAAGGCCACATTTCGCGCTACTTCTACGGCGTCGATTATCCGCCAAAGGATCTGCGCCTGGGACTAGTCGAGGCCTCGCAGGAAAAAATCGGCAACGCCGTCGATCAAGTGCTGCTCTACTGCTATCACTACGATCCCGCCACCGGAAAATATGGCGCCGTCGTTAGCAACATGTTGCGCGTGGGCGGGGCACTCACAATTTTGCTTCTCGGCAGCCTGCTCTTCATTTTGTGGCGGCTGGACAAAGCCGCGAGGCGCAGAATTTCGGGGCAGTCAAGACCGATTCAGACGAAACCAATTCAAACGAAATTGATTTGAACGAAACTGATTTAATGAACTATGTTCGATAATTTTCCATTATGGCCTGAACGGGCCTCCGCCGCGGCGGCCAACGTCGATGCCCTGTTCATCTTCCTGCTCATCGTTTCAGGACTGATGACGGCACTGATTTTCACCACGGTCGTCTACTTCGCCGCCCGCTACCGCCGTCAGAAGGGCGTTCCGGCCGAGCAGATCGAAGGTTCCATCCCGCTCGAACTGACCTGGTCGTTCATCCCCTTCGTCGTCTTCATGGTCATCTTCGCCTGGGGAGCTGCCGTCTACTTCAAGAGTCGCACTCCTCCGCGCGACTCAACCGAAGTTTACGTCGTCGCGAAACAGTGGATGTGGAAACTCGAACACGCCGAAGGCCAGCGCGAAATCAACGAACTGCACGTCCCCGTCGGCCGCGACGTCAAGCTGATCATGACTTCGCAGGACGTCATCCACAGTTTCTTCGTCCCCGCGTTCCGCATGAAGCAGGATGTGCTGCCCGGCCGCTACACAGTCGCGTGGTTCCGCGCCACCAAGCCCGGCACCTATCATCTTTTCTGCACTCAATATTGCGGCACGCTCCACTCCAGCATGATCGGCTCCATCATCGTCCAGGAGCCCGCGCAGTACGAAGCCTGGATGAGCGGCGGCACCACCGGACCGCTCTCCGCCACGGGAGAAAAAATCTTCGCCGAACTCGGTTGCTCCACCTGCCATCGCAGTGACGCCCAGGGCCGCGGTCCGAACCTGCACGGAGTTTTCGGCAGGCCCGTACAACTCGAGGATGGCCGCGTCGTGACCGCGGATGAGAATTACATCCGCGAGTGCATCCTGACTCCGGGCGACAAACGGGTCAAAGGATTCCAGCCCATCATGCCCACGTTTCAGGGCTTAGTAAGTGAGGAACAAGTCAACGCGCTGGTCGCCTACGTGAAATCGCTGGCGCAACCGGGAACCGCCGCAGGCGTCAAGACCGCCGCAGCCACCGCGCCGCCAAGTCAGAGCCAGGATCAGACCCAAGCTGCAGGAAGTCAGGTGAACCCGTAATGCCTACCGCAACTCCTCAACCCGCCGCTCAACCGGCCGTTCAACCGATGGAGCGCGAGAATTATCTGAACAAGCACTACGGCATCGGCTCGTGGCTGCTCACCACCGACCACAAACGCATCTCGCTCCTCTACCTGCTCTCGATTACATTCTTCTTTTTCATCGGCGGCTTCTTCGCCCTGCTCATCCGCCTCGAACTGCTCACCCCCGCCGGCGACCTCGTCCAGGCCGACACCTACAACAAACTTTTCACCATGCACGGCATGGTGATGGTCTTCTTCTTCCTCATCCCCTCGATCCCCGCCGTGCTCGGCAACTTCCTCGTCCCCATGATGATCGGCGCGAAAGATCTCGCCTTCCCGCGCATCAACCTGCTGAGCTGGTATCTCTACGTCATCGGCGGCATCATGATGCTGCACTGCATGCTCACCGGCGGCGTCGACACCGGCTGGACCTTCTACGTCCCCTTCAGCACCGCCTTCAGCAACACCAAAGTCATCGAAGCCGGACTCGCAATCTTCGTCGCCGGATTCTCTTCCATCCTCACCGGCCTGAACTTCATCGTCACCATCCATCGCATGCGCGCGCCCGGAATGACATGGTCGCGCCTGCCGCTATTCATCTGGGCCCACTACGCCACCAGCATTATCCAGATTCTTGGCACCCCCGTCATCGCCATCACTCTCGTGCTGGTCGTCGCCGAACGCGCTCTGCACCTCGGCATCTTCGATCCCAAACTCGGCGGCGATCCTCTGCTTTTCCAGCACCTGTTCTGGTTCTATTCGCATCCCGCCGTCTACATCATGATTCTGCCCTCCATGGGCGTCGTCACCGAAATCATCGCCTGCTTCTCGCGCAAGCGCATCTTCGGCTACAGCTTCGTCGCGCTCTCGTCCATCTCCATCGCCGTCTTCGGATTCCTGGTCTGGGCGCACCACATGTTCGTCGCCGGAATTTCCGTCTACGCCGCCCTCGTATTCTCGATACTCAGCTATGCCGTGGCCGTGCCTTCCGCCATCAAGGTCTTCAACTGGACCGCCACTCTCTACAAAGGCTCCATCCGCTACGACGCGCCCATGCTCTATGCCTTCGGCTTTCTCGGCCTGTTCACCATCGGCGGATTGACCGGCCTCTTCCTCGCCTGCCTCGGCATCGACATGCACGTCCACGATACTTATTTCGTCATCGCCCACTTCCACTACATCATGGTCGGCGGCGCTCTCATGGGTTATCTCGGCGGCATGCATTTCTGGTGGCCAAAAATTTCCGGCAAACTCTATCCCGAGGGCTGGGCTCGCCTCGCCGCCTTGATCGTTTTCATCGGCTTCAACCTGACGTTCTTCCCACAATTCATTCTCGGCTACATCGGCATGCCGCGCCGCTACTACCAGTATCCGCCGGAGTTCCAGGTGCTCAACGTTCTCTCCACCGCTGGCGCCACGGTCCTCGGCATCGGCTATCTGCTGCCCATGATCTACTTCCTGTGGTCGATGCGTTACGGCAAACCCGCTCCCGACAATCCGTGGAACGCCGCCGGCCTGGAGTGGCAAACCCAATCGCCGCCCACGACCTTTAATTTTGAGCAAGAACCCGTTGTCACCTGGGAGGCATACAACTACGCGGAACTCGACGCTCACCCCAACGAGGAGGCGCCCAGTGTCGGATAGCCAACTAGCTGCCGTCCCCGCTGAAGCTCACGGCGAACCCAACCCCGCGCTCCTGCACCACTTCGCCACCGAGCAACAGCAGCGCGACTCCGCCAGCCTCGGCATGTGGATTTTCCTCGCCACCGAGGTCATGTTCTTCGGCGGCCTGTTCTGCGCCTACCTGATCTACCGTGGGTGGTACTTCGGAGATTTCGCTGCCGCCAGCACCTCCATCAACGCTGCTCTCGGCGGCACCAACACTGCCGTCCTCATCTGCAGCAGTTTGACCGTCGTGCTCGCCATCTGGGCCGCGCAAACTTCGCGTCGCGGACTTCTGCTCGCCATGCTCGCGCTTACCATGGTCTTCGGATGCGCCTTCCTCGGCATCAAAGGGATCGAATATAAAGACAAGTTCGAAGAGCATCACGTTCCCGGCGCATCCTTCAGCTTCGATCACGTGCCGATCCCCGGTCATCCTGATCAATACGCCAACCCGCAGCACGCCCAGATTTTCTTTGCCCTTTACTTCATCATGACTGGGCTGCACGCCCTGCATATGATCATCGGGCTGGGCATTTTTGCCTGGCTCTTCTGGATGGCCTGGAAGTACCGATTCACCCCCGAATATCACACCCCACTCGAAATCGGCGGCCTCTATTGGCACTTCGTCGACATCGTGTGGATTTACCTGTTCCCCTTGCTCTACTTGATCGACCGGCACCGGTAAAGGTTTATGAGCTTGAAGTTCACAAGAGATTTAATCCGTTGTCATCCTGAGCGGAGCCGTTCTTCCGGCGTAGCGAAGGATCTCCCGTTCATCAGAACCGTCGGCACACCGCCCAAATCCGAGGCCTTCCATGTCTGATCACTCAAAATCATCTCCTCTGCCAACCTACTTCGGCGTCTGGATCGCACTTCTCATGGGGACCTTCCTCACGTACGAAGTCGCAAAAATCGACCTCGGAGTTTTCAACGCCGCCGTCGCCCTCATCATCGCGACCACCAAAGCCCTCCTCGTCGCCCTCTTCTTTATGCACCTCAAAGGCGCCCACGAAAAGCTGCTCAAACTCGTCGTCATCTCCACCATATTCTTCCTCTTTCTTCTGTTAGTTCTCTCCATGGCCGACTACGGCACCCGCCTCTGGAGCTAGCGCAGCCCCCGATTTCGAAACCGTTCCTGTTGTCATCCCGGTAAACGTTGTCATTCCGACCGAAGCCTCCCATTCCTGAAGGGAATGGGAAGCCTAGCGGAGGAACCCGCTGTTCCCCTCGCGCTCCACAATCCTCATTCCTCTCATACTCTCCACGGCCGACCACGCGGATTTGAAATGGGCGCGGCTCAGCCGCGCCGTCATCGCCCGAAACTGGATTGCGGCTTTAGTCGCTATGGGATCTGCGGTATACTCGCGCGTCGAACTGAATCATCGTTGTCCACGAGGTGACCTATGGCGTTCTGTAATTCCTGCGGCGCAACCGTGACGGATGGAACAAAATTCTGCAACAAGTGCGGCGCGGCCATCCCCGCCGGACCATCGACTCCCGGCATAACCACCACCGCCCCGATGGCCCCCCCGCCATCCAAGGGCGGCAGCAGCGCCCTCAAAATCATCCTCATCATCCTCGCCGTCATCGTCGGCATCGCCCTTCTCGGCATGGTCACGTGCGGCATCGTTATTCATCGCATCGCCAAGAGCGCCCACGTGTCCCAGAACGGCGATAACGTTAAAGTCGAAACTCCTTTCGGCTCGATGGAAACCAACAAAGACCCCGCGCAGACCGCCAAAGACCTTGGTGTCGAAATCTATCCCGGCGCTGTCGCGACAAAAAACGGCACCGCTTCCATGTCGTTCGGAAGCATGCACACCGTCACCGCCACTTTCGAGAGCAGCGATTCCGTCGACAAAGTCTGTGACTTCTACAAAACCAAATTTCCCTCTTCCACCATGACCACGTCCGATCAGAATCATTGCACCATCATGTCCGGCGACCAGCAGAACATGATCACCATCACCGCCCAGGCGAATGGCGACACCACAAAACTCGTGATCGCCAACGTAAGCAAGAAGGCGAACTAAGAAAGCCCAGCCCGTGCCGTGGGCCGGGTGCCCCATTTCTCGCGCGGTCTTTGCGCGAGAAGTGGGGACTTTGATTCTGCTCTTGCCAAAACCCGGAAGCCGGCAGTGGCCGGTCGAAAAAACAGCCCACTCCCGGGTAGTGTCTGAAATGTGCGTTGGTCGCTAGCATTTGCGTTTCTCGGCTCGCGTTTGCCTAATTGCCGCTGCATATGTGGCGGAGTCGCCGCCAAGCGGACGGCCCACTCGGGAACAAGTGCAGTGCGCGATGGCACGTCGGACAGACAAGGATCACGTCGCTCAGAAGTGTAGGCCCACGTTTGATGTGTTGTGCCAAAGGCCGAAGATGATGCACCTCTAAACACTCCCTTGCCCATGCTCCAAACTTTTCTTTTGGTTCTAGACCGCACACTGAGCATCTGTACTTGCCTCGTCTCAGCGCGGCCCTTCGCACACGATGGTCACGTTCGATCTTAGAAACGGAGCTCACGAGACGCCGCGTTTCCGCTTTGAATATGAGGTCGAGTTTAGAAGCCATGTTTTGCTGACGTTTGAGAACTGTCAGAAGCAGACTTGCCGATTCCTGCGATAATTGCCGACGGCTTCGGACTTGCCACAGGAGCGATTTCGATCTTGCTAGTCGCGTTGATACGCTACGTTCAAAACGGAGCCTCCATTTGACAGCGCCAAGCGCAAGGAATTGAAACCGGCCAGCCAAACTTCGGCCTTCCGCGAAATATGAGCCTTTCCAATCGCCAGCGGAATGCTTGCCCGTTTTGGAGACTCTAAGCGCCCCAAGCAGATACAGTTCCCGATTATCACAGGCGGCTATAAAGATGGTATCGCCAGGAACGAGTCCCTTCATGTGTGTGCCGTTGCTGCCATTGGGATTCTCGCCTTCCCATTGGTCGGCCTCCCGCGTCTGCCAAAGCACCAAAAAATGTCGTGGACTGGTAAACGCGTTTTCGCGTGTTCTATTCATCCAAGAATCTCCCTACGGTTTAACCGCATACGGCGTACAATGGCGATAAAATCAGGCAAAAAGTAAAACGGCCCGACTGGAATCGGGCTGTTTGCTAAGACCACTTAGGAGCACAATCCAATGGTAGTACGGGAGTGTGCTCCGTGCAAGCAACAAAAGTCTCTACGGCAAGACAGAAGAAACCTAAAACAACTCACCGGACTTCACTTGCTGAATTATTCGATCGTATCCTGCAAAACCAACGTCTCGCGCTCCAGCGTTTACTTCCCGCATACGAGTTCGGTGTTTCTTCAAGATCGGCAAAAACTTCCCGCCGCTCAATTCCTCCAATGCATCCCGTAAAGCAGCGATCTCGTTCCCAAGGTTCTCGAAATACACTTGATCGTGTTTCGCTTTCTCGAAAAGCATCACAACTACGTCGCGCAATCCCTGTTCGTTAATCATCAACGTTCTCCTATGTCAAAGCGAATTATGTGCTTAGGAGAACAGTTCGGCAATCGTCCAGATGTGATCGGTTATCCCCGCTTGCATTGCGGGGGTTACGCGCAAGCTAGAATGCACGCGGCAGAAGTTGTAGTAGGCGAAATGCAGCGCGACAGCGGCTTTCAGGTTCAACAACTTTTTACTGAAAGCATTCGTCAGCCGCGTGAATCGACGGATCGCCATACGCATCGTGAGATTCTGGCGCTCTACAAAACTAGTCGAGATGTGGTCAGGGTCAGGATCGCCGGAGCGGACCTTGGAGATGACCTCCGTGATCTTTGCTGGGGAGTACCTCGCATCGGGGCCTTGTCCGAAGTCCCCGAACAATTTCACAAGCTGCGCAAAGTCTACGTCTGCACCGAACGTATCAGGAATGCTTTCCCGGTAGTGATTAAGTCCATCAGTGGTGATCTGGGTGCGGCCTTCGATGCGACCGTACAAATCCCACAGGAATGTCCGCGTATCTTCGATGTGGCGCTTGCCAACGTGGAACGCGGGAATCAGTTTCGTGTCCGCGTCGATTGCGACATAGACCCATGCATCGCCGATTTCCGGGGAATCGCCTTTGCGAACGTGACGGTTTTTCTTCTGGACGAAGGTCCAAATTTCGTCGATCTGGAGATGCTTGAGGCTAAGGTTCCGCATCTGGTCATCCATGAGCGATTGGCAGCGATCCCCGGCACGAACCAAAAGCCGCATGATTGTGTTTCGATCTAGCTGCGTAATGCGCTCGGTGCTCCGAATCGAGTTTCCTTCAAGAAGCAATTGCAGGGCGAGAACGGCGCGATCTTGGGGAACGTACATCGTTCCCAAAGTCCGCTCATGGGATTCAGTGTAGGTCTTACCGCACTTAGGGCAGCGGAAACGGACTAAGCCATTGCGATGTTTGCCATAGCGTTGGCAAACTGCGTTGCAAGCCTCGCAAGTCATTGTTTTAGCGGCTTTTGTCTCGTTCAGCATGGGTTTAATGTACAGCGTGCGCTCGTTGTTTGTCAAGCGCAAAGCATTGAAAATGGCCGAAATATGAGGGAGCGGAGAAAAATCTACTCGGATTATTCTCCGGTCCCATGCTAGAATTTTCTGGTGCGGACGGCGGGATTTGCACCCGCAAACCCTTGCCGGATAGCGGCTTTAGAGGCCGCCGCGTTTGCTAGTTTCGCCACGTCCGCAAGCCGATAAGACACGAAGGGGAGCAGCCAAACACTGCTCCCCTTGCCCTTTCTAATGGTGGTCCGCGAATTGTGATCTATGTCGGCATGGCGAGATCATCGCCGGACGCTATGGAAGGATGTCAAGTGGGACAAAACGAATGTTCTAGCACACAGAACATTGCACATTCTATGTGCTAGAAGCTGGGTCTAATGGGCAGATTCTACGGGCTAGAAATTCTTCTATGTGCTAGGAATTCTCGTACTAGGGTCGTGGGATCGGCGGTTTCTTCTCTCGCAAGAAATGCTCGAATTTGCTGGCTGTTCTTGAATGACGGGATAGGTCGCCCTTTTTCCATTTGTAGAACTCTGGGCTGTGTATCCCGGAGTTCTGGGCGTTGTAAATTTGATAATCAGAGGTCACGCCCGTCGCCGCTTTGTAGTCCTCTAGAAGCGTCTTGCGGCGCTCCATCTCCGAGGGCGCTGGAACGGCAGTAGCCTCCCTTTTGGATTCAACAGTCGGTAGTACTTCAGTCTGGGCCGATTCCTGGCGTTGCTGCGATGGGCTCAACTTTTCCTTAATCACTGCCTCAAGGCACTCGTGTATCACTTCGCTCATTTCTGAATGGGCAGCGTGATAACTGAGCCTCATGCTTATCCAGCTAGGAAGGCTGGGAGTTTCGATTTCTGCGATTCTCTGACCAATTCGTGCCTCTACGCGCTCTGCCAATTTCTGCGCCCAATAAGGCAAACAGACCGACTCGTTCGGATAGTGTTTGAATTCTTCATTGAACAATTCCAATGCGTAGTCGTGTAGATACATCTGCAATTGGATCGGCTGTTTTGGCGGGGGTGGCCCAGAATTCCCCTTTAAGGATGCCAAGGCTACAGGAACGGCCATCGCTGAAAGTATCGTCCACCAACTTTTGTCAATCTGGTGTAGGTCGACTTCGATTAGCTCCCAAACGTAGGGATCGTTCGGAGGCTTATCAGGGCATGGAATGTTCATCGCACACTTGCGCCTGTGCGCGATGCGGGATAGGATGAGCTTGTCTAGGTCTCATCGCAAAGCCCCAGCCATCGCGCTGGGCTTTTCGTTTTAAGAGACCAATTGTACAGCGGAGTTAGTCAGATTCCTTGCGTGGTCTGCCCCCACCGTGCGTCTTGCGCCGTGCAGCCAACTGCCGGAAGTAGTCGGAGCCGCGCTTGGCAATGACGGAGCCGCCCTTGCGCCCTAGGACCTTCGCCGCTGGCATCTTGGCTTGCTTAATGAGATCGTCCGTCAGGGCCAAAGCGGACGTGAGCAGTTCGCGGCATCGGGCAGTGCGGTTCTCTGGCAGTTCTGGCGTAGTGGCGAGAATCTGATCGGCTTCAGCGATCATGTTTTTCAAGGCGGCGAGTTCGGCGCGGTTCGATGCCATACCTTAACGATACCGATTGGCTGGGATCGGCGCAACGGCCTAGAGTTTTCCACCAACGCACATTTCAGACACTACCCACTCCCGAGAGCCCGCAAGCACAACCCCTGATCTGCGATATACTCGCCCGTTACTCTCCCGCAAAACTACGCGGCCCCATGCCTGACAACATCGCTCCCTCCTCCGACGTTCTCGCCGAAGCCCTCCGCTCCAGGATGCGTGGAGAAGTCCGTTTCGATTCCGGCAGTCGCGCCCTCTACTCGACCGACGCGTCCAACTACCGCCAGGTCCCGATCGGCGTCGTTCTCCCTCGCGACAAGGATGACGTTCTCGCCGCAATCTCCACGTGCCGCGAATTCGGCGCGCCCTTGCTCTGCCGCGGCGGCGGCACCTCGCTCGCCGGACAATGCTGCAACGTCGCCGTCGTTCTGGATTTTTCCAAGTACATGGCGAAAATCCTCGAGATCGATCCCGCCCGCCGCATCGCCCGCGTGCAGCCCGGAGTCGTCCTCGACCATCTCCGCAACGCTGCCGAAAAACATCACCTCACCTTCGCCCCCGATCCCGCCACTCACGACCGCTGCACCATCGGCGGCATGATCGGCAACAATTCCTGCGGCGTCCACTCCGTAATGGCCGGCAAAACCGACGACAACATCGAAGCGCTAGAACTTGTCACCTACGACGGCGCGCGACTGCAAGTCGGCCAGAATGTTATCCAAGCGTATGGCGGCCGCCACAGCCCGTGTGGCGACGGACGCCCTCGTCCGTCCAGGCGGCCCAGAAGTATCAGGCCGCAGCGCACTCCGCGCAAACCAAATCCACTCCGCCCTAAAACAAATCGCCGAAACCTACGGCGATCAAATCCGCCAAAAATTCCCCCCAATCCCCCGCCGCGTCTCCGGCTACAACCTCAACTACCTCCTCCCCGAAAACGGCTTCCACATCGCCCGCGCCCTGGTCGGTTCCGAAGGAACCTGCGCCACAGTCCTCGAAGCCACCTGCCGCCTGGTCGAAAGCCCTCCGCAGCGCGTTCTCCTGGTCGTAGCCTATCCCGACATTTTTCAGTGCGCCGACCACATCCCCGAAATCATGGCAGCACAACCCCATCGGCCTCGAAGGCTTCGACGATCTCCTCGTCTATTACACCCGCGCCAAAGGCATCAATCCCGAAGGCCTCGCCCTGCTCCCCGAAGGCGGCGGCTGGCTCATGGTCGAGTTCGGCGGCCAGACAATTCAAGAAGCCGAATCGCAAGCGCACCACCTCGTCACAGCCCTCAACCACAGCGCCAGCCCACCCAACACGCGCCTCTACTCCGGGCCGCAAGCCAAGCGCATCTGGGAAATTCGCGAAGCCAGTCTCGGCGTCACCTCGCACGTTCCCGGCGAGCCGCTCAACTGGGAAGGATGGGAAGACGCCGCCGTCGCTCCCGAAAAACTTGGCGGCTATCTTCGCGACCTGCGCAAGATGATGTCGGCGTTCAAATACAAAGGCTCACTCTACGGCCACTTCGGCCACGCCTGCGTCCACACCCGCCTCAACTTCGACTTGCAATCGAAAGGAGGCATCGCCAAGTTCCGCAAGTTCGTCGAGGAAGCGGCCGATCTCGTGGTCAGCTACGGCGGTTCCCTCTCCGGCGAACACGGCGATGGGCAAGCCCGCGCCGAACTCCTCCCCAAAATGTTCGGCGAAGAATTAATGCAAGCCTTCCGCGACTTCAAATCCGCCTGGGATCCCGACTGGAAAATGAATCCCGGCAAGCTCATCGGTTTGCCCGAGAGCACGCCCAACAAGCTCGACGCCAATCTCCGCCTCGGCCGCGACTATGCCCCCTGGGAACCGCGAACAAATTTCCAATTTCCCGACGATCACGGCAGCCTGGCCGCCGCAACCCTGCGCTGCGTAGGCGTCGGCAAGTGCCGCCGCGAAGAAGGCGGAGTGATGTGCCCCAGCTACCGCGTCACGCGCGAAGAAGAACACTGCACCCGCGGCCGCGCTCACCTGCTCTGGGAAATGACGCAAGGTCAAGCGAACTGGGCCAACCAAGAGAAGATGCGATCATTCGCGACGGCTGGCGCAGCGAAGAAGTGAAAGAATCCCTCGACCTCTGCCTGGCCTGCAAAGGATGCAAAAGCGATTGCCCCGTCGGCGTCGACGTCGCCACCTACAAAGCCGAATTCCTCTCTCATTATTATGAAGGCCGCATCCGCCCCCGCAGCGCCTACGCCTTCGGCAACATCGACCTCTGGGCCCGCGCCGCATCGAACGCTCCCGGCCTCGTGAATCTCACGACGCAACTCCCCTTCCTTCGCGACGTCGCAAAGCTGCTCGCCGGCATCCCGTCCCAGCGCACCATCCCAGCCTTCGCCCCCGAAACCTTCAAATCCTGGTTCCACCGCACGCATGAAAACTCGCGTAGCGGCGGACGCATTCGTCCGCCCCGCGATACACATCAAGCCTCCATGGCCTCACCCGGGACGACAGCGCAACCGTGGAAGAGCGGCCCTTCAGGGCCGCGTGAGCGCCCAGAAAAAATCGGGGCTTTAGCCCCTGAGGCACCTCGCGTTCTCCTCTGGCCCGACACCTTCAACAACTACTTCCACCCCGCCACCGCCCGCGCCGCCGTCGAAGTCCTCGAAGCCGCCGGTTATCAGGTCCGAATCCCACAAGCCAATCTCTGCTGCGGCCGCCCCCTCTACGATTTCGGCATGCTCGACCGCGCCCAATCCCTGCTCCTCGAACATCCTCGACGAACTCCAACCCGAGATCGAAGCCGGAATCCCCATCATCGGCCTCGAGCCCAGCTGCGTCGCCGTCTTCCGCGACGAACTCCTCAACTTCTTCCCGCACGACCACCGCGCCCAGGCCCTCAGCAAACAAACGTTCCTGCTCAGCGAATTCCTCGAACGAGAACTGAATCACACCCAACGCCCCGCTGCCCCAACTCAACCGCAAAGCCCTGCTCCACGGCCACTGCCACCACAAATCCATCATGAAGATGACCGCCGAAGAATCCCTCCTCCACCGCATCGGCATCGACTTCCAATCTCCCGCCCCCGGATGCTGCGGCATGGCCGGCTCCTTCGGCTTCGAACACGACAAGTACGACATCTCCCAAGCCATCGGCGAACTCGAACTCCTCCCCGCCGTCCGCCAGGCCCCCGCCGACTGGCTAATCATCGCCGACGGCTTCAGCTGCCGCGAACAGATCGCCCAAGGCACCAACCGCCAAGCCCTCCACCTGGCCGAAGTCCTGCAAATGGCGCTCGAGCCTCCCGCCGCAACACCTTGTCATTCCGACCGAAGCCGGAGCGCAAGCGAGGGCGCAGTGGAGGAACCTGCTGTTGGCCCGTACCCAGAATCCGCCCTGGTAACCCAGCACGAGTCCGAAGTCCGCCGCTCCATGCAGCGCGCCGGACTCGGCCTGGGAGCCCTAGCCGCAGGCGCCGTGCTCGTCTGGCAATTCACCCGCAACCGCTGACTTATCAGCCACTTACGCCGGTTGCGTCATCCTGAGCGGAGCCGTTCTTCAGGCGAAGGGAAGAGCCTGCCCTGAGCAAGCGAAGCGCGCCGAATGGGATCTCCCGCGCAACTGCACTGTCCGGCTCTAGCCCAATCCCCAGCTTTCTGGGACAATATTAAGAGTCTCCTGCGGCGCAACTTCCCGCGCCGAGGGCAACCTCTAGCCCCAAAGTCACAAGCGCCGTATGGATCGCGAACTCACAACCACGATGGTCAGCAACCTGATCGCCGACGAAGCCGCGTCCGCCCAGTCATCGTCGGCTCCCGCGCCGTTGCGCGGCTCGGTCCTGGTTCTGATCCAGTTCGACGTCTGCGAAGAGATTCGCCTCGACGAGCTCCGCAAGATCTTCGGAGCCCGCACCGCTGAAGCCAGCTTCAAGCATCAGGCTCCGGGATACGTCCGCTACCAGCGTCCTCCGGTCGAAGAGAGCGCTCGAGCCGCTGATCCTCGAAAGCGGCGAGCGCCTCGAAGGTCAGATCAAGTACTACGACTACGGCGTCGTCAGCCTGGTCTTCGAGCTGCCCGTTTTCCGGCGACTGGGACAAGCTGGTCCAGCTCTCCTGCCGCTGGACTTCCGACACCAACTTCGAAAATCTAGCCTCGCGCGTCGTCAAGCAGAAGCTCGAGCGCGCCGCGCCGGCCCTCGTCAAAGCCCTATACCGCCGAGTGGCTGCAAGAGGACTACTTCATCTTCCATCTTCGCGAAATCAAGCTCGCCGAAACCAGACTCGCCGATACGAAGACCGGCGACACCAAGCCCGGCGACGACAGCGCGCCCTCAGCCAACGACCTGCTCGCCGCGCAAGGAGATCACATCGCCCAGGTCGTCCGCGGCGAAATGTCCATGCTCTCCGAAGGCGAGCGCCAGGAGATTCTGCAGTCCCGCATTTCCTACTATCCCAACGACCTCGCCGTCATCGGATGGAACGCCGCCTTCATCTACGACACCGACGCCGGCGCCGAGACCGCCATCCAGCTGCTGCAGTACGCCAACTCGCAGCTGCTCGAGTTCCGCCACTATGACGAACTCCTCACGAAAGAACTGGAAAACGTCTACGACTTCCTCGACGCCGGCGGCACCGGACTCTGGTCGCGCTGGCGGACGGCGCGCGCCGCCGCCAAACTGCACACCGTCCTGCTCGACGTGAACGAACTCACCGAGCGCGCCGACAACGCCATCAAGTTCCTCAGCGACATGTTCT
The DNA here is from genome assembly GCA_963755795.1 of uncultured Acidobacteriota bacterium. Taxonomy (GTDB): domain Bacteria; phylum Acidobacteriota; class Terriglobia; order Terriglobales; family Acidobacteriaceae; genus Sulfotelmatobacter. The sequence continues at coordinate 87,973 of CAVWLI010000045.1, forward strand.
CCGCGCGCCTCTACAAACTGTGCGCCGCCAAAGTCGGCGTCCCCGACTACAAAGACCTGGTCAAAGAAAAGCTGCAGACCGCCGAAGACCTCTACCGCTTCATGGTCGAGCAATTCAACCAGTCCCGCGCCTTCGTCCTCGAACTGATGGTGGTCGTCATCTTAATCATCGAACTGGTCTACTTCTTCCGCGGCAAACCCATCTAGCGATTGAGTAATTGGGAAATTGGGAAATTTGGTAATTGGGGAATTGAAGACCCGTTTTGTTGGGTGCCCCATCCTAGCCGCGTTTTTTGCGGCTAGGATGGGGATTTTGATTTGTCATCCTGAAGGAGCGCGGTGTTTGCGCGAGGGAAGGACCTGTGCACTTTTGTCGGACACTGGGGGCTTGGGTCGAGTCGGATCGATGGCGGCTTTTTTCTTCGTGGACGGGTCGCTGCGGCCCGGTAATTCTGGGCCGCCGGGACGGACGAATGCGTCCGTCCCTACGCGTTCTGGAGCGACGACGGGTGTTGCTACGCTCGCGGGTTGCAGATGGGCGGCGCGGACTCGGGCTATTTCGGCGCGGGTGGATTGGCGGGCGGCTTCGGCGCGGGCGGCTTCTTCCACTTCGAGGTCGGGGACGGCGGGATAGTCGGGGAGCTGCGTGATCATGCGGCTGACGCGACTGAAGTTGACACGGCGGATGTTGCGGACGGCGGTGTTGAGGGCGCGGAGGATGAGTTCGGCGCGCTTGACTTCGATGCTGCCGCGGAGCAGGGCGTTCACGACTTCCATGAGGGAGGCCTGGATGGATTCCTCGTCTTCGAGGAGGGCGGCGCGATGGACGCGCGTCGCGGGTGGTCCTTTGACGGTGCGGAGCATGCGCTGGTGGAAATAGCAAAATTGTTCTCCGCGAAGAGCGGGGGAGCCGCAACGGACTCCGGTGACTTTGATGTGGGTACAGATTTTGACGTTTGACATGGTTTCCCTTTTGGTTTTGTCTAGATTTGCGCTCTCGATGTTGGCGTTGGTGCGCTCCACTATTTTTTTGTAGTGAGGAGCTAAGATCTTGGCTGCATTGGAGTTGGGGGCGGAGGATAGGACGACGTCCGCGTATAATCTTGGAAACTCAGGACTTGTAAGTAAAATATTGCGAACATAGGCACTTAGGCGGGCGGAGAAGGCGGTGGTGGATTCTCCTGGGTTCGGTTTTAGGATGGGGGAGTTTGGAGTTGGGGATTGCGTGGGGCGTTCTGGGCTGGAGGAGGGGTGGGCCGCGCTGGAAGGGCTTTTGAGCATGGCCCAGTTTGGGCTGTGGAGATTTCTCAGTCAAGGTTGGATGGACAAGTGTGGGCTGTGGAAAAAGGTTGGGTCGATGTCGATGCCCGAATAGGGTCGGCGTTCGGCTTCGTTTCCCAGTCGGCTCAGCCTGCGCTTGGAGGGAAAATGATAAGTTCTTGAGTTTCCTTCGGTAAGGATCTCACAGCTTTGTGGTGTGCCCTCACCATGAGCATCGGCGCTTCGTCGTGATCCGATGCGTGAATCATGTAGTACATAACTCTATTGCCTTGCTCCTTGTCGTAAATGGGATACGCTGCGGCGAATCCATACCGTAGTTCTTTCTCGAACCTATCGCGCACGAGATTGGCGATTTCGATGTGCTTCATTCCCCTTAGTTGCTGCCAGTCCTTGCGTCCCCACCACTTGTCCATCTTATCTGTATGTCGGATTCCTGACAGTGACCTATGCAGCCATCCCACGCCAAGGAAATACAGAATCTCGATCTTTCTGTTCGGTGGAGCTTTGTAAGCCGCTAGTTTCTTCACCGTGTCCCAATGGCACTCGAACATGCGCTGGTCAAGTAAGCAGAACGCCGCTTCTTTTTGCGTGATCTTGCCGCCCTTCAGGATCTCAATCACGTTCTTATTGAAATCGCCGGCCCAGATTTCAATATTGCGATAGAGCTTACGTCCCTTTCTGTCGTGCGGCTCAGGCTGCGACTTCTTCAGCTTTCGCAATGCCGCCAGGCCCCTTGTGCTCTTCTCACAGAGAAAGAAGTGGCGGAGCCATTTAGGTTCGCTCTTTAGGACTAAGTCTGCCGTCCACGCGTCTGCCTGACCCTCATTCTGGGGGCCGGCAAAGCCGTCTATGTATGCGCCGTGTCTGGTGATTTGGACGAAGATTCGAAGATATTGCTGGATGAACTTGGCTTTATGCTCGGACCAGATGGATTGGCGGATTCGACCGTAGCGGCGAGTCTTCGCTTTGCTGTTAGGTGGAAGATCGGGAAATAAAGGCTGAACGAGTTGGTCCGCCGCTTGTGTGTCTGCAGACGATTTTTTGGGTTTCATGTGCTTTGAATTGCGCCTCCAAGTCCGAGGCAAGCTGCCGCCGCACTACCCGATCTGGAATTGTCTCCCCCGCCGTAAAAGGAAATTCATCGTAGGTTTGACCTTCGAGCTCCCGTCCGGCTTTCTTTTTCTGTACTCCTCCCCATTGTTTAAAGAAGAATGGAACTTGGTACTGGCGACAACTTCTAAGTAAGTGGCGGACCCATTCCTCTTTCATTGGGCGTGCTCCCGGGCCGCTCTCTCCTCCGACGATCACCCAATCAATACCAGAAAGATTCACAAACTCCAAATCTTCCAGTAACGGCTCAACCGACAAGAACTTAATTCTGGCAGACGCCTCGCGGATATGTTCGATTCGTGGCTTACCGTGCTTGATGTCCTCGACACTTACTCCCCACCAAATGTGACGTGTTTCGGTTGCAAATTTGAGGATACCATTCAGCATCTGGAGTAGTCTCTCGGAGCGCTTAGTCAGTACCTGGTAGGTGTGCCAGTCCGCCTCCATCATGACGCGAGTGACTCGTTCAATATATTCGTCCGGAACTGCTTCGTGGAAAAGGTCACTCATCGAGTTCACGAATACCATGCTGGGCGTGGTCCACGAGAATGGCTCGAAAAGTTTTTCGGGGACGAGCCTCAAGTCAAATCCCCGCTCGTAGGGGTGCCCCTTCACTCCGCGAAATCGCTCGGCGAAGGTCTCCGCGTAGCAGTGTTTGCAGCCGGGACTAATCTTCGTGCAGCCCCGAACCGGGTTCCAGGTTGCATCCGTCCATTCGATCTTTGTTTTAGTCGCCATGCTCAGACGTCCATTCTACAGTCTTCCTCAGATGCGAACCCGAACCTGACTTGTGTGGTTCTCAGCAAGAGTATCATATTCGCTGTTTGTTCGCCTTCGTGAGACGGGCCACCCGCAATGGAAAAGGGTCCTGCGGCGTTGGCCGCGGGACCCCCTCCCTGCGCGTCCTTTGTACACCGGGGGAGTGGGGGAATGCAAAGGGGGGGAAGGGGACGAATGAAAAAACGGGAACTCCTTGAGGGACTTGGGCACCGTTGAAGGTGCAGGGGTCCTTCGACTGCGGTTGGTCTTTGCGCTCACCGCGCAAAGACCAATCCTCGCTCAGGATGACAAGACAGGATAAAGTCTTAGCGAGGGAGACTTTATGCGGGGGCTTAAGGGGAAGCGGGTTTTGATTACGGGCGGGGCCAGCGGGATTGGGGCCGCCACTGCGAAGCGGTTTTTAGAGGAAGGATCGCGGGTCTGCGTGCTGGATCGCGATGCGGCGGGGTGTGCGCGGATCAAGCATGAGTTGCGCGCGGTCGGCGACGGCGGAATCTCTGAGGCAATTATTGCGGACGTGACTGATCTGATGCAGGTGGAGGCGGCGTTTGCGGAGGCGGTCCGGCTGATGGATGGGGTGGATGTGGTGGTGAACAATGCGGGGATCAGCATCCGGCACAGGTTTCTGGATATTACGCCGGAGGAGTGGGAGCGGGTGATTGCGGTGAATTTGACGGGCGTATTTTATGTGGCGCAGACGGCGGCGCGGCATATGTGGGAGAGTTACTCGGGAGTGATTTTGCAGACGGCGTCGACCAATGGGGTGATGGGATATCCGTATTACGCGGACTATAACGCGACCAAGGCGGGAGTGATTGAGCTGACGCGGTCGATGGCGCTGGAACTGGCGCCGCGGGTGCGGGTGTGCGCGGTGGCTCCGGGATACGTGCTGACGCCGATGCAGCGGGCGGAGTATACGGATGCGATGCTGGCGGAAGTGAATGCGAAGATTCCGCTCGGGCGGCATGCTGCGCCGGAGGAGATTGCGGGGCTGTTTGCGTATCTGGCGTCGGACGATGCGGCGTTTGCGACGGGGCAGGTTTATACGATGGATGGCGGGGAGACGGCGGGGGGGTTGGCCAGCCGGTGACGGGGTTTGGGGGCTAAAGCCCCTTCATTTATTGGGCGCTTACGCGGCCCTAAAGGGCCGCTCTTCCACGGTTGTGCCGGCCGCGGTTGTGCCGGCCGCGGTTGTGCGGGCGTCGAGCATCCGTTGGGCGGGCTCCTTTGGCAGTTGTGACGATGTAGGGATGCTTCGACTTCGTCAGGAGGACGGCTTTGCCGTCCTCCTGGCTACGCTCAGCATGACACGCGCGAGTTTTGAAAGCGCGCGCCTCAGCTGTACCGTTAGAAGAGTTGTGAAAGAGTGCGGCTTTCAGCCGCACCGTAAGAGGTTCACTCGATCGCGCCTTTAGGCGCTGAGGCTGCATGGCTGAGGCAATGTGAAAGCTACGGTGTTTCTGGGCGGGGGACGGATTACGGCGGCGCTGATCGCGGGGTTGCGGTTGGCGGGGGATCGGCGTGCGATCGTGGTGCATGATCGGAATCTGGGAAAAATGCGGGCGCTGCGGCGCGAGTTCGGGGTGGAGGTGGCGCGGGATTTGAAGTCGGCGCTGCGGCGAGCCGAGGCGCTGCGGGCGGAGATGTTGATTGTTGCGGTGCGGCCGGGGTCGGTGGCGGGGTTGCTGGAGGAAGTTGCGGCTTCCGGGGTGAGGACGCCGGAGTTGTGCGTCAGCTTGGCGGCGGGGATTCCGCTGAAGAAGTTGCGGGCGGGGCTGGGGCGTGGGACGGCTAGTGCGGGTGTGCGGTGGGCGCGGGCGATGCCGAGTCCGGTGTGCCGGATTGGACATGGGTTGACGGCGGTCGCTTACGATCGTGGCGTTTCGCCCGCTGATCGCAGGCGCGTGCGGGAATTTTTCGAACTGGTGGGGCCGGTGCTGGAGATTCCGGAGAGCCGGTTTGACGCCTTCTGTTCCACGTACACGCCGAGTCACGGGTATCACGCGTTAGCGACACTGGCTGCGGCGGCCGAGGCCGCGGGGCTCGATCGGAAGATGGCGCTCACGGCGGGGGCGCACGCATTGGAGGAGGCGATTCTTTATTGGCGGGAGAGCGGGCAGGCGCTTGCGGAACTGCTGCACGAAGCGGCCACTCCGGGCGGAATTGCGGCCGCCACCATGGAAGCGATGAAACAACATGGCTATGAAAAGGCTGTGGCGGCGGGATTGCGAGCGGGGATCCGGCGGGCGCGGCTGAATGCCCGGTTGTAGTCGGGCGGGTTGTGATCGGACGAGCTTTAATCGGCTCGGTTGTGATCGGAGCCTGGGCGTCACCGGATGAGCTGTGGTCGGCCAGACTCTAATCTGGCCGGTCTCGTCGGTGGTGCAACTTTTCGAGTTACCTCGGTCATCATGGAACTGTTGTGCAGGTCTGTCACAATATAAAGGACATCTAATACACCGTGCGGACGTTTTGCCCCGGTGTTCACGGTTCTGCGTGAAGTTACGATTGCAGGTGGGCTCTGAGATGGAAGTTCTTACACAGAATGCGGCAGCGCGACGCAGCACGCGAATCCGGGTGCAGATTCCGGTCAGCGTAATCAGTCTCGACCGGATGCGGCCGTTTGCCGAGAAGTGTATGGCGCTGATTGTGAGCGCGCAGGGCTGCGGGTTTCAGACTTCGCAGGCGCTGCAGCCGGAAACGCCCATTCTGTTGAGCAATCTTCCGGGTGGAGGCAGCGTGACCGCGCGGGTGGTGAACTGTACTCCGCTGGGCAACGACGGCAAACAGTTTCTGATCGGAGCTTCGCTTTATACGCACGGAAATGTTTGGGGGATTACGAATCCTCCGGACGATTGGAATCTCGCGGCGCTGAACTATCCTGTGACTGGGCCTGTGACCGGGCCTGCTGGCAAAGCAGCTGCGGCGAGCGCTCCGACGGTTACGGTGAACAAGAAAGTCTGGCCGTACAATCTGGTTGCGGATGGTGACGAAGCGCGTCCTGGGCGCAAGTAGGATCGTCGCTATGTCTGAAACGCGGTGCCGGCGGCTGGCAAGACGCAGCAAGCTGCGTCGCGTATCGGTCGCACATCATGAGGGCAAAACGAGTCGGTCTTGTTCTTTCGTAACTCGTCAATTTCTTACACGCTGCCATACTCTGAGTAAGGATATGTCTGAACAGGTCAATTCGACGGTGCCGATTGGGTCAGGCAATGAAAATAAAGTGAGCGAGCGCCCGTTTCGGGTGAAGCTGCGGGGCTCGGTGCTGGTGCTGGTGCGGTTGCCGAACAAACGGCTGGTGAGAGCGGCGATCCATCAGCTCTCGATCTCGGGTGGAGTGATTCATCTGGAAAAGCCGCTCGACGAGAAGCTGGAAGTCGAATTGATTTTTCACCTGCGCGGAGCGACCATTCGCGACAAGGCGCAGATGCTGTTTCCGATGTGGGCGACGCAGGGATGGATGCAGCCGTTTCGCTTCGTCGAACTGTCTGACACCAGCCGGGAAAGTCTGGACACGAATCTGAAATCGTTTCTGGGTGAAACGGCAAAAAGCGCAGCGGCGGGCGCGTGACGCGCTGGACGTTACACCTCTCTTAAACGTTCTCTTCTAAGTGGCCTGTCTTGATTCTCTCAGCTTTTCTATTCTCTATTCTCTTTCCTCTTTTCGACATTTTCCGTCTCGCTCCCTTTCCTGCGGTTACTCTGGTCACTTTTGGGATCGAGAGAGGAGTCTTATGATCCGGATATGGGCTCCATTCGATGAAACGACTTAGCTTTCTGGTGTCCCTCACCAACGACGACAACGACTACCAACAGGAGCAGGCAGCTGTTGCGGAGAAGGCTGCGCGGCGGCTGGGCGTCGACGTGAAGATCATCCACGCCAATAATGATGCTCTGGCGCAGAGCCAGCAACTTTTGCAGTACGTGCAGACTCCGGCGGATTCGCGGCCCGAGTGCGATCATATTCGAACCGGCGGGCGGAACCGCATTTCCGCAGGTGGCGCGGGCGGCGGCCGCGGCCGGGATCGGATGGGTTGTGCTGAATCATGAAGTGGATTACATCCTGGAGTTGCGGCGAGTGTTTAAGGTTCCGGTGTTTGCCATCAGTTCCGATCATGAAGAAGTGGGCAAGATTCAGGGACAGCAATTCGGAGCGCTGTTGCCGAATGGCGGGTCGATTCTGTACATCGAAGGACCAGCGAACAGTTCGGCGGCGAAAGAGCGGACGGCCGGGATGCTGAAGACCAAGCCGGCCAACATTCAAGTGAAGACGATGCGGGCGAACTGGACGGAAGAGAGTTCGCATAAGACGGTGAGTTCGTGGCTGCGCCTGAGTACTTCACAGGGAAGCCACGTGGACCTGGTGGGCGCGCAGGACGACAGCATGGCGATGGGCGCAAGGAAGGCGTTCAGCGAAATCCCAGAGAATGAGCGGGCGCGGTGGATGAAGATTCCGATCACGGGCTGCGACGGGATGCCGAAGACCGGACAGGCGTGGGTGCGCAATGGCACGCTGGCGGCGACGATTTATATTCGTGCGAACACGGACCTCGCGATCGAGATGCTGGTCGAGGCGTTCAAGGGCGGAGCTCAGCTGCCGGAGCGGAAGTTGACGGAACCGGAGTCGGTGCCGTCGCTGGCGGATCTGGCAAAGTTGGGGAAGATGCAGAAGGGCGCGGGCGCGTAGCGCTTTTCAGTGCGGGTCGGACTTCAGGCGTCCCTGACGGGACGCCTTTTTGTTTTTGGTTTGCAGATTCCTCCGCTACTGAACGACGCAAAAAAGCTTTGCGTTGAACGTCCAAATCCCACCCCTTCGGCTGCGCTCAGGGCAGGCTCTGACGCCCGTAAAAGGCGCGACGTCAGGATGGGGCGCCGCTTCTTCTTATGTTCGGACTCGGTGCGCTCAGCTTCGTCCCTGGCGGACGGACGAATGCGCCCCTCCCTACGTGAGGTTCCCGGCCTTCCATCGGACACGTCGCCGTTGAGTCCCCGTGTAAATTCCAGGACGCACAACCTGGTTGCGGAACGGGCAGGCCTCAAGCACAATGTAGCCGCAAACCTGGGCCGCTGGAAGATGAACTCATCCGAATAAGGAGCGCTATGGGAGAAGCACCGAGGAAGCCAGAGGTCGCTGAGCCGAAGCAGTATCAAACATCGAAGTCGACCTGGGATGAGATTGCCAACGGCCGGCCGTTTCAGGATTTGATGGCGACGAAGAGGATGTTCATCGTGCCGGCATTCATTTTTTTCGTCGTGTACTATTTTGCTCTGCCGGTGCTGGTAGGATACGCGCCCCAGTTTATGTCCACCAAAGTAGGTTACGTCAATCTGGCGTACTTGTTTGCGCTATCGCAATTTTTTGTCGCGTGGATCATCGCGGGGCTGTACGTGAAGGCCGCCAACAACTTTGACCGGCTGGCCAAAGATATTCTCGACAAGGCCGAGCTCGATAAAGCCAGAGACGCGCAGGGAGGCCAATAAGCCATGTCGAATATTCCACTGATCATGTTTCTGGTGTTCATCGCCATCACTCTGGGCATTACATACTGGGCATCGAGACGCTCGACCGGAGCGAATGCGTACTTCGCGGCGAGCCGGCAGATCAAGGGCTGGCAGAACGGGATCGCGGTGGCCGGCGACTACATGAGCGCGGCCTCGTTTTTGGGGATCGCGGGCATCATCGCGTTTCAGGGATATGACGGATTTCTGTTTTCGGTGGGCTGGCTGGTGGCGTACCTGACTGTGTTGCTGGTGATCGCGGAACCGTTGCGGAACGCGGGCAAGTACACCATGGCCGACGTGCTGGCGTACCGGCTGAAGCCGCGGCCGGTGCGGGGCATGGCGTCGCTGAGCACGCTGACGGTGAGCACGTTTTACATGATCGCGCAGATGGTGGGCGCGGGAGCGCTGGTGAAACTGCTGCTGGGCGGCATGGTCACCTACAACCAGGCGGTGATCGGGGTGGGCATCCTGATGATCGTCTACGTGGTGTTCGGCGGCATGCTGGCGACCACGTGGGTGCAGATTGTGAAAGCCGTGCTGCTGATGGCGGGTACGTTCCTGCTGAGCATTCTGGTGATGGCGCACTTCCACTTCAGCCTGAGAGAATTTTTCGCAGCGATCTCGCAGGTGACGTATCACGATGCGAAGGGGGCGGTGGTGGTGAAAGATTTTCTGCAGCCCGGACTGCGCTTTAAACCGCCGTATGGGCCGCTGGATTTGATTTCGCTGGGGCTGGCGCTGATCTTTGGAACCGCGGGTCTGCCGCACATTCTGGTACGGTTTTATACGGTGCCGGATGCCAAGACGGCGCGGCATAGCGTGGTGTGGGCGATGGTGCTGATCGGCGGCTTTTACATCATGACGACATTCCTGGGATTCGGAGCGGCAACGATTGTGGGCCCGGACTTCATTAAGACGCATGGCGGCACGAACATGAGCGCGCCGCTGCTGGCCAATGCGCTGGCGGGTAGTGTGTTCTTCGCATTTATTTCGGCGATTGCGTTTGCTACGATTCTGGCGGTGGTAGCGGGGTTGACGATCAGCGCGACGACTTCGTTCTCGCATGATTTCTGGACTAATGTGATCCACAACGGAGTGGAACGCAAGCCTGGCGAAGAGGTGCTGGTAGCGCGGATTTCGGCGTTCGTGGTGGGCGCGGTGGCGATCGCGATTGCGATTGTGCTGGGGCCGACGGCGAATGTTGCGTTCCTGGTGGCGCTGGCGTTTGCGGTGGCGGCATCGGCGAATCTGCCGGTGATTGTGCTGTCAATTTTCTGGCGGCGATTCAATACCGCGGGAGCGGTCGCGGGACTTGCGGTGGGATTGCTGGCTTCGATTGGACTGATTTTGATCAGCCCGAGCTTGATGGCGATTGATCCGCCGACCGTGGTAGGAACGGCGCGGCACATCTTCCAGGCGAAGGCTATCTTTCCGCTGGAGAATCCAGGAATTCTGAGCATTCCTTTGGGATTCCTGGGAGCGATCATCGGAACGCTTGTGAGCCACGAACCGAGTTCGCAGGAAAAGTTCAACGAATTGCTGGTGCGTTCGAACACGGGACTGGGGGCGGAAAAGGCGACGGCGGCGCACTAATAAGGAAGGTGCGGGTACTTTCTTTTCCAGGCAGCGCCATTTTTCCGCTTGCATCGCCGCAATTGGGTCGCGCGTGGAGGAACAGTGCCAATCATGCAGCGTAGACTTAATCCATACGAGGGGTAACTGATTATGGCGGAGATTCGTGAGAAGCAGAAAGTGGTGGAGACCAGCGAGGCGCAGATCGCGGTGCATTGGCGCGAGGAGGAATATTACTATCCTTCGGCGAAGTTTGTGGGCCAGGCAAATCTGACGGATCCTGATGTGGTCAACCGCTTCAGCGAGGAGAATTTTCCGGAATGCTTCCGGGAATATGCCGACCTACTGAGCTGGAATCAGTACTGGCACACGACGCTCGACACCAGCGATCCGCCGTTCTGGAAGTGGTTTGCGGGCGGCAAGCTGAACGCGTCGTACAACTGCGTGGACCGGCACTTGGCGAAGCACCAGAACAAGGCGGCGTTGATTTTTGTTCCGGAGCCGGAAGGCGATGCGCCGGTATCGGTGACGTATCGCGAACTCTATGTGCGGGTAAATGAATTTGCCGCGCTGCTGCGGGATTTTTGCGGACTGAAGGCGGGAGATCGAGTCACGATCCACATGCCGATGGTTCCGGAGTTGCCGGTGACGATGCTGGCTTGCGCGCGGCTGGGAGTGATTCACTCGGTGGTGTTTGGAGGGTTCAGCGGCGAGGCTTGCGGCACGCGCGTTGCCGACTCCGGCAGCACCGTGCTGATTACGATGGACGGGTATTACCGCAATGGAAAAATGCTCGATCACAAAGCCGGTGCTGACATTGCGCTCGAAGTAGCCAGCAAAGAAGGACACACGGTTAGCAAAGTGCTGGTGTGGAGGCGGCATCCCGGCAAGAATGTTTCGGCTTCGCCATTCGTGAAGGGGCGCGACTTTTTCGTGGACGAAGTGCTTCCGAACTACTCGGGCGAAATTGTGGCGCCGATTGCGATGGATGCGGAAGCGCCATTATTTCTGATGTACACCAGCGGGAGCACGGGCAAGCCCAAGGGATGCCAGCACCGCACCGGCGGTTACCTCGCTTATGTGGCGGGGACTTCCAAGTACATCCAGGATATTCATCCTGAGGATGTGTACTGGTGCATGGCTGACATTGGATGGATTACGGGGCATTCGTATATTGTGTATGGGCCGCTGGCGTTGGCGGCGACCAGCGTGATCTATGAAGGCGTACCGACTTTTCCGGATGCGGGCCGAGTGTGGCGGATTGCGGAGCGGCTGGGAGTGAATATTTTTCATACGTCGCCGACGGCGATTCGCATGCTGCGCAAGGCTGGTCACGATGAGCCGACGAAGTACAACTACCACTTCAAACACATGACTACCGTGGGAGAACCGATTGAGCCGGAGGTGTGGCGCTGGTATTACGAGACTGTCGGCAAACGCGAGGCGGTGATCGTCGATACCTGGTGGCAGACGGAAAATGGTGGGTTTCTATGCAGCACGAAACCGGCACTGGATCCGATGAAGCCTGGGAGCGCGGGGCCGGGGATGCCGGGAATTTTTCCGGAGATTCGCGACGAGATGGGAGAGATTGTTGCGGCGGGATCGGGCAAGGCGGGAAATATTTGTATTCGCAATCCGTGGCCGGGGATTATGCAGACGATCTGGGGAGATCGCGAGCGCTTCGTCAACCAGTATTACCGGAAGTATTGCAAGGACCCGAATAGCAAGAACTGGCGCGATTGGCCGTATTTCGCGGCGGATGGAGCGGTGGAATCGGTGGACGGATATTTCCGCATTCTGGGACGCGTGGACGACGTGATCAACGTGGCCGGCCACCGGCTGGGCACCAAGGAAATCGAGTCGGCGTGCCTGACGGTTTCGGAAGTGGCGGAAGCGGCGGTGGTGCCGGTGGTTGACGAGATCAAGGGGCGCGTGCCGGAAGTTTACATCGCACTGCAGCCCGGACTGGCGCCGAGTCAGGAGATCATCGACAAGGTCAACAAGGCGATCGAAACCATGATTGGCAAGATTGCCCGGCCGAGGCACATCCACATTGTGCCGGACATGCCGAAGACGCGTTCGGGAAAACTGATGCGGCGTGTGCTCGCTTCCATCTCGAACCGGATGAATACGGGGGACATCACGACCCTGGCGAATCCGGATGTGGTGGAGAAGGTGCGGGAACTGGTGCAAGGGAAAGAGCCGGTCGTGATCGCGGACGCGGCCGATGATATTAAACGGTTCGGGACGGAGGAGTAGGGGCCGGCGGTCAGGTCGAAGGCGAAATTCTCTACGGTCTGGTCCCCTGTTCTCTGACTCCTGTTCTCTGGGCCCCTCTTCTCTGGATGAATATGCTAGATTGAGTTTCGCGGGCCCATAGCTCAACGGTTAGAGCAGCAGACTCATAATCTGTTGGTTCCAGGTTCAAATCCTGGTGGGCCCACCATCAGAAACTTAGCCATGCCAATCGTGTACGGCGTGGTGAACATCTGCGGCAACAGCTTCGCGTTTGCGCGTGAAACGAGCGATCTGCGAGATGAAGAAACGCGCAGAATCGGATGGATTCGCGTATTTGGCGAGCATCGCTAACCATCCTCAGGCCGAATGCTGGGCACTAACCCGTACGGACTCCAACTCCGGGATGCACCTGGAGTTTCCCAGGGATTTGATCGCGTCCTCGGCCGTGAATTTGCCCATGACGAGTGCCAGCTTACGGTTGGTCGTCATCTGGATGGGACCGGGGTCAACTCGCTGCACATATGCCGGGGCGCGAGTGCCGCCACGGTTCACTCTCACCACGAATTTGATGTTGCTCATGTCTTATGTCCTTGGGAAAAAAAACTCCAGGATAATTTGAACAATACGGCGGTTCATTTTTTTGAAATCGAGTACACCACCGCTGTGAAGGGCTTGCCGCACTCCAAGCAACTTGTTTTTAGTCGAGAGGTAATCAAACCGCAAGACGGGCACATTCTTTGTGATCCCATCCCAGCAATCTGTGGTTTCAGCTTACGCATCCAGAGGGCTAGAAATGCGAAGAGCACGATCAGCAGACCGACAGAAATATTGGCTGCGTTCATAAAAGCGACCCTTCTTGGCGAGTCCTGCACACAAATCGGCTGAGGCATTCGCTGAAAAGCCTAAGATGAGAGAACTTCAGATGGACTGGCTTAGGTCAGAGGACCTGAAAGAGGAGAAAACGTACCCGCCCCGATAACCATTATAGCAGCTGACGAGCCCATGGCACTTTGCCCTGCCGGGGAGCACAGGGCGTACCATTGATTATGGATGAAACGCACCTAGCAAACTCTGGCTCAGGACCTGCTTATCGCGCAATGACCGCCTCAGTCCTTCTTCGGGAAGAGCCCGATGATGAAGAAGAGGAGGACGAAGAGGAACCCGACGGCGACGAGGAAGATGACGATGGGGACGAAGGCTACTCGGAGTGAGCGTGCCCTGGCGGTTGGAAAAGCGCGTTATCGTTGGTCCTAAACCATTCCGATCGATGCTCGAAGTGAATATCGGCGGCCGTTTCGCCGCAAACGCGACCTCCGCTCTGCGTGTAAGATAATCCTTTGAGCAGTCGACTTGCTCTTCAATTCATTTCGCTCGAGGGAAGTTATGGCGCACAATGTTTTTTGCGTGAAGTTGAAGAAGAGACATGCCGGGGCTGGAAGAGCCGCCGTTCGACAACGATCTGGGACAGAAGGTGTATGACAACGTGTCGCAGGAAGCGTGGCGGATGTGGGTGGAGCATTGCAAGATGCTGCTGAACGAGTACCGGCTGAATCCGGCGCGGCGCGAGGATCAGGAAGTCATCGTGAAGCAAATGGAGCAGTTTTTCTTCGGGGAAGGCTCGGCCAAGCCGAAGGAGTATGTGCCTCCGGCGCAGTGAGCGGGGGCTAAAGCCCGCCTGGGTTGCCGCTTTACGCGGTGATGAAGCGCCGCTCTTCCACGATATTCTCACGGTGTTCTCAAGGCACTCTTGCGGCACTTTCCCGGTACTTCCGTGGCGCGGCTGAGGGCGGGCGCTTCCCGCGCGGTGGTCTCTAGGGGGTGCCCCGCTACGCCCCGGACACTGGAGGGTGGTGGAGGAATGGCAGTGCGCCAATCAGCAGGGCAAGCCCGGGCAGCACGCCCCATGTAAGCAGTCCAGCCGCAATGATTACCAGCCGATAGAGTGACAACCCGTCGACCATTAGGCCCCAAGGAGCGATCAGGGCAAAAAGGCCGATCAAGGTCAGTCCGGGTGCGAGCCCGGCCGCCAGGCACGCCAGTGTGTTGCCTCGGGCGCGCCGCGCCAGGTACGCTCCGGCGCCTCCAAAAAGCGGAAGCGTCATAAGCCACGGAAGATAGAACGCCATGGCGAACTGTCCGCCGGCGGCATGGACCCAAACGAGACGAGGCTGCGTCCCCATCTTCTGCATGAGCATCAACAGCAACATGGCGGCCAGTAAGTTCGCCGTCGCGGGCAGCCAAAGAGTCTTAGTGCGGGTGTTCATAGGACCCTCCTGGGATTTTGCGCGGTGGATCTTCTGCGCTAGAACGTGCCAGTCTTCGACTTCTTGCAACGTAAGTACAACCGCGGCTGCCTCTGTCAGGCCTTGCAAGCGCAGGGCCTCGTAAGTTTCTTCGAGGTGAGCGGCTAACTCCGCGACAACTTCTTCGCGATGCGCCGGAGCCTGGTGCGGCTCAAGATGTTCCTGAACCAGCTTTCTCCAATCAGGCATGGCCGACTCCTGCGAGGGTATCGAGGGCCTGGAAAAATGTGCGCCATTCCTGGCGCAAGGGGGCGAGTTGGCGGCGGCCGGCGGTAGTCAGGCGGTAATAGCGGCGGTCGCGGCCGGCGTGGTTGGCTTGCCAGCGGCCTTCGACCCAGCCGCGTTTCTCCATGTCGTAGAGCAGGGGATAGAGCGAGGCCAGGGTGAATTTCAGGGCGCCACTGGTACGCTCGCCAATCTGTTTGGCGATTTCGAAACCGTAGAGCTGTTGCTCGGCGAGGATGGACAGGATTGCGAGTTCGCCGCTGCCGCGGGCGATTTTGGAGCGAATGCGTTTGGTCATATCGTATTCGAAATCGCAGTATAGGATTCCTATATTTGGAGTATAGGAACCCTATATAGGCGGCGTCAACATTACGCTGGTACCTGATGCAGGGGGTCCAAAAGGTCAGAGAGCCGCCCCCAGGGGCTAAAGCCCGTCTGAATTCAGGAGCTTTCCGCGGCCCTGAAGGGCCGCTCTTCCACGGTAATGCCGACTTTGCGTCGGGAGAATGAACCCTTTTCGGCGGTTACTTCGATAGTTACCCATGCACCAATATTGATGCACCTTTCATCAACCCGTAACATTCCGCTGCTAGAAGTAAGGATATGGATCCGCACGTGTACAACACGCTGATCCTTTCCGACCTGCACCTGGGTGCAGAGACCAGCCGTGCCCGCGAGGCTACGCGGGTGCTGAAAGAGAATCGCTTCGAGCGGCTGATTCTGCTGGGCGACATTTTTGCCGATCTCAACTTTGCCCGCCTCACCAAGGAACACTGGAAGTTTCTCGGGTATATCCGAAAGCTATCCAATCCCAAGCGCAATATTGAAGTGGTGTGGGTGGAAGGCAATCACGACCACGGGTTGACGGACATCATGTCGCACCTGGTGGGGATTCGCGTGTACCAGCATTACAGCTGGGAGTACCGCGGGCTGCGGCACATTGCGATTCATGGTCACCAGTTCGATGGGTTTCAGGTGGACCGGATCCGGCTGAGCCAGTTTGGGACGTCGTTGTACCTGCTGTTGCAGAAGCTGGATTTCAAGAGCAAGCCGATTGCGCGGCTGATTGACCGGCTGAACACACGCTGGCTGCGCATGTCGCCGAAAGTGGCGGCGGGTGCGCTGAGTTACGCGCGGCATCACAGGGCAGACCGAATTTTCTGCGGGCATACGCATGAAGCGCTTCACGTGGAGAAGGATGGGGTTCAGTACTACAACTCGGGCGGGTGGGTCGATTCCCGGCTGACCTACTTAACCATTGATGAACAGGGGGTAGAAATTCATGACTACCACGAGCATGACCACGAACGAACTGACGATCGTGATTCCGGCGAAGAACGAGGCGAAGCTGATTCCACGCTTGTTGACTTCGCTGACGAATCAGGACTACTCGAAGATGTCGAGTACGAGAGTGTTGGTCGCTGACGCGAACTCGACGGACGGAACTCCGGAGATCGTGATGAGTTTCCGCGACCGGCTGAACGTGAGCGTGATTCGCGGCGGGATGCCGTCGGTCGGACGGAACCAGGGCGCGGCGCAGGCGGACACTCCTTACCTGCTGTTTCTGGATGCGGATATTGAACTCGCCGACCGGTCGCTGATCCGGCGCTGCGTGGAGCGGGCACAGAGCAAGCAACTGCACTGCGTGACCACGAACATTTTATGCAATCAGGGCAGCTGGATCGACAAGCTCTTCTATACTGGCAACGATTTCTTTCAGTACCTGTCGTGGCTGCATCGTCCGTTTGCGACTGGAATGTTTATGTTCTTCGAACGGAAAAAATTCTGGGAGCTGGGCGGATTTAACGAGCAGATTTTGTTCGCGGAAGACTACTGCCTGAGCAACCAGGTGGAACGCATGCGCTTCTCGATCGTGCGCGGCGGGGTGTACACCACGAACCGGCGGTTCCAGAAGATGGGGCACCTGCGGGTGGGCTGGCTGTTCCTGTGGACTGCGATGAATTTCTGGAACGAGAAATACTTTCTGCGCGACCACAAATACTGGGCGGATAGCGCACCGCGCGCCTAGTTCTGGCCTCTTTCCTTTAAACAAGTTTTGCCGGCCACAAAAATCAGGATTCAGCCAACCAGCTGAATCCTGTTTTCCTTGCGGCCTGGTAAAAACCTGCCGGATTCAGAAGCGTACAACGATGCCGGTCGAAAGCCGAATGTTGTTCTGGTACAAGCTGAACAGGTGGGTCGAGACGTAGTCGCCCTGAAATCGCCAGGCGATGGGGCGAATGATGCGATAGTCGAGGCCTCCGCCGGCGGCGGTGGCAAACGACGTATCGGAGGTGGTGCCGTTGATGGTGGCGTGGCCGAATCCGAATTCGAATTCGGCGAAGGGACGAAACTTCCCGAACGACGCCGAGAAGCGCGGCCCGAACATGCCGTCAAACGCGTGGATGTTGTACCCTGATGGGCAAGAGGCGCCAACCCCGCAGGTATTGGAGGGATTGACGTAGTTCTGGGAACCGTAGTGGCCGCTGAAATCGCCTACAATGCCCACGCCGGGGAAGATTTTCGCCTCGACGGAACCTTCCCATCCGTTGAGATTGGCGCGGCCGACGCCGGAGAAATTCGTGTTGTAGTAGGAGTAGCCGAAGAAAACGTTGCCGGAAGCTGGGATTTGTGCAACCGCCGGGGCGGCGAAAAGGAATAGAGCAAAAAGGATCGAGGTAATCCGGGTCATCAGACTCCTCCTCTCTTCCTGGCTAATGATGCTGCGAGCCGGTAGAGAGTTGTGCAGCGGCTTCAGAAACGGAACACGATTCCGGTTGAGATGCGTATATCGTTCTGGGACGTGCTGAAAAAGTTGGTGCGGACGTAGTCGCCTTCGACGCGCACGGCGACGAGGCGAACCAAGCGGTAATCGATGCCTCCACCGAGCGCGGTGGCCCACGAGGTATTGGTGGGGGAGAACCCGTTCGAACTGATGTGCGCGACGCCCACGAAGAACTCCCCAAATGGTGTGATCTTGCCCACGGGCACAGAGACTCGGGGACCGAACAGGACTTCATACTGGTGGCCGGTCACACTCGCGTTGACCGCTCCGCCCCCGGGCGTCGCCACAGTGAAGGTCTGAGTGCCGTAGTGTCCGCTGATGTCGGTCACCAGCCCGATAAAGGGCGCCAGTTTCCCTTCGAGCGAACCGTCCCAGCCATGGAAGTTGGGACGAGTCAGATCGTCGAGGGCGGTCGAACTGGCATTCTCAAAGGAATATCCGAAAAATATGTTGCCCGATGCGGGCACTTGCGCGTTGGCGAATCCCGCGCAAAGGAATAACAGAATCACGACCCACACGGCTTTGAGCATTACGGACTCTCCCCTTCCCTGGCGACCATGAACCCGAGAAGAACAAGAAGGTTCCTGACGCGATCTTCCCACGTCGATCTTCCTGCAGCGATCTTCCTATTGCGATCTTAGATTCAAATATCGGCCAAGGGATTAACGAAGAGAGTACCCAGCAGGACAAGTTCAGAAGCGCCAGACGATTCCGGTCGAGGCGTGGTAGTCGTCCTGGCTGGCGCTGGCGTAGTGACTGTGGAGGTAATCACCCTGCACGCGCCAGGAAAAATTTCTGAAGGGAAGTTTGTAGTCGGCGCCGCCGCCGAAGTCGAGGGTGAACGGGTTGTAGATGAAGCCCCCGGAGTTGACGTGCCGGATGCCGGCCATCCCGTGGATGAAGGGGCGCCATTTTCCGAAGTTCATCGACAGGCGCGGGCCTCCAACCAAGACATATTGCGTGATTTTATCCGTGCCCCTGCGATAGTAACCGCTGCCATCGCCCACGAGTCCGAGGTGGGGGAAGCGGGCAAAGGGAAAGTCCTCAAACGATCCCTCAAACCCGCGATAACTCTGGGTGTTGATGACATCGGTGAGCTGGCCGTAGGAGACGCCGCCGTAAACGTTGCCGTTGGGAAGAAGCTTGTTGAATTGTGCCGACATCGGAATCGAGAACAACAGGAAACCAGCAAACGCCAGCACCGCGGCAGCAGTCTTCGACACGAATTATTCCTCCCCGGCGGTTGCGCCGGCAAAAAGTCCAATCTAATCAACGAAATCTGTTAGATGCAGTGTACCGGATGCCCAAGATGTCCCGGCTGGCAAAATTTGTCCCGGACGTGCCGGCCTTGTGGGCGGGGCACGGTGGTGAAAATTTACCAGATTTTCACGGTTCCAAAACCATCGCTCCTGCGTCTATCTACTAGCATGCAAAAAAAGGACACGAATTGGCAAATGAGGCCGCAGGCGCAAGTGGCGGCTGCTTGCGAACCACATAAGGAGTTGAAGTTGAAACTCAGTCTGGAAACACGCAATCGCGGCGACGTCTTTATTGTGCACTGCCAGGGCCGCATCGTCTATCGCGACGAAGCGGCGGTATTGGCACGGGTGGTCGGCGAAGTCCTGCAGCAGGCGAAAAAGCTGGTGCTCGACCTGAGCGGTGTGACTTCCATTGACAGCGCTGGGATTGGCGAACTGGCCCTGCTGCAAACCTGGTCCCAAGGCCGGAACGGAAACCTGAAGTGTGCCGGGGCGAGTCCACTGGTCAGCGAGCTGCTCTCGCTGACGAATCTGGACTCGGTGCTGGAAATCTATCCCACAGTGGATGCGGCGCTGGAGTCGATTCGCGAAGAGGAAGTCGGCGAAGAGCAGGTCTGCGCCGACTGCTGAGCGTCAGCGCGGAACTCTTAACGTGCGTCACAAGGAGCAAGGGTTCGCCTTGCTCCTTTTTGTTTTTCGGTTGAGGCCGGGCTGAGGGCGTAGTTAGAGCGAAAGCGCCGCGAGGACTAATTTTCGCGCTGGAAGCGGTAGCGGCCTTTGCGCTCCGTGGATACGGCTTCGGCCACCTTCAGAAATGCCCGGGCGGCGTGCGACAGGTTCGCGTCTTTGCGGTAGATCAGGCGCAGCTTTCGTTTCAACTGTAATTCCTTCACCGGGATCCGCACCAGTTCTCCGCGCGCGATTTCGGTTTCGACGCTGATCTCGGGGATCAGCGCGACTCCATTGCCCATGGCGACGAACTGTTTGATAGCTTGCAGCGTGGGCAGTTCCAGGTCCATGTGCAGCGGGGTTTTGTGCGTTTTGAATAGTTGGATGACCTTCTCACGGTAGGGCGACGAGACGATGTGAGCGACGAATGACTCGGCGCCCAGTTGCCGGATGCTGACCCGGGGCGCGGACGCGAGGGGATGTTTGGGAGGAACAACGAACACGAGCTCATCCAGATACACGACCACCGAATGCAGGCTGGCCTCCTGCGGCTCATAGGACAGCACGCCGAACTCGGCGTTGTAGCGCAGGACGTCATCGGGAATGTGGCTGCCCAGGGCGCGTTCGACCGTGATGCGGATCATGGGATGCAGGCGGCGAAACTCGGCCAACAGCGGCAGGAGATAAAGCACGGTGAATTCGTTGGCCGCGATGACCAGCTTGCCTTTTTGCAGTTCGCGAAGCTCGGTGAGGGATTCGGCGGCTTCGGTGCGCAGGTTGATCAGCTTTTCGGCGTATTCGAGCAGAACTTTTCCGGCGTCGGTGAGCACGCCTTCGCGCGAAGAGCGGTCGAAGAGGGCTTCGCCGAGTTCGTCTTCGAGTTTGCGGATGGTCTGGCTGACCGCCGACTGGGTGCGGTAGAGTTTTTCGGCGGCGCGGGAGAAGCGGTGTTCGCGGGCCACGGCGAGAAAGACTTCGAGTTGGGAAAGCTCCACGAGCCAGGCTTCCTTTTAATAAGATTTTAATAATCTATTAGTAAAACTTATTATACAACTATGGCTAATGATTACTGAAGAATTATAAGTTTTGCTTCTATGGGCGCGGGCCGTTACGATGGAAGGTCAGTTCGGTTGAGGGAGATCCGTTTCTTGAGGAGATCATGAGCGCAGAGCGAGCCCGCATCACGATTTTCGATACCACGCTTCGCGATGGCGAGCAGTCGCCGGGCTGCAGCATGAACCGGCCGGAAAAGCTGCGGCTGGCTCACCAGCTCGACCGCCTGGGCGTGGACGTGATCGAGGCCGGGTTTCCCATTGCGTCGGATGGCGACTTCGAATCGGTGAAGGCGATCGCGGCGGCGGTGCGGCGTCCGATTATTGCGGGCTTGGCTCGGGCCTGCCGGCCCGACATTGAGCGCGCGTGGGAAGCTCTGCAAGGATGCGGCGCGTCCGCGCATTCATGTGTTTCTGGCGACTTCCGACATTCATTTGCAATACAAGCTGCGCATCACGCGCGACCAGTGTGTGGAGCAGGCGCGGGAATCGATTCGCTTCGCCAAGTCACTGTGCGACGACGTGGAGTTTTCTCCCGAGGATGCGACTCGGACCGAACCTGATTTTCTGTGTCGCGTGCTGGACGCGGTGGTCGAAGCGGGGGCGACCACGCTGAATATTCCGGACACGGTCGGCTATACCGTGCCCTCGGAGTTCGGGGATCTGATCACGACCATCCGGCAGCGCGTGAAGGGGATCGAGAACGTAACCATTTCGGCGCACTGCCACAACGATCTGGGGATGGCGGTGGCGAACGCGCTGGCCGCGGTGGCCGCGGGAGCGCGGCAGGTCGAGTGCACGATCAACGGCATCGGAGAGCGCGCGGGCAATGCGTCGCTGGAAGAAATTGTGATGGCGATGCGGGTGCGGCCCGACCGCTTCGCGTATGAAACCGGTGTGGTCGGCGAGCAGATTTTCCCCGCCAGCCAGATGTTGAGCGAGATCACGGGCGTGCCCGTGCAGCCGAACAAGGCGATCACCGGGCGCAATGCGTTCGCGCACGAGGCGGGCATTCATCAGGACGGCGTGCTGAAAAATCCGCTGACTTACGAGATCATGACGCCGCAGTCGGTGGGCGTGCCCGATTCGAAGCTGGTGCTGGGCAAGCACTCCGGACGCCACGCGCTGGGCATCCGGTGCGAACAACTGGGCTACCAGTTCGACCGGCGCGCGCTGGACGACATTTACCGGCGCTTCGTTCGTTTGGCCGACAAGATCAAGAATGTGGAAGATCATCATCTTCTGGAACTGATTCGCGACACGCATAAGCCCTCCGGCTCGGCGACGCCGCTGATTGAGAAGATTGTTCCGCAGCAAGCGGCGGTCGTGAATGCGCCTCAGGCGGAACCTGTGCAGGAGCCTGCGAAACCGTTTCCCGTGGGGCCGCAGACCAATGCGTTTGGAGTTCCCTTGCCGGGTAGCACCGATTCCCACCACGAACAGACGCAGCAGGAAGACTATCTTTGGGGAGTGTAGGGGGATTGGGTAATTTGGTAATTGAGTGATTGGAAGAGCAAGATCCTTCTGGCGGCGTGCCTCCCGCTCTCACGATAGAATCGGCAGGCTTTAAATTTCTCAATTACTAAATTTCCCAATTACTCAATCTTTAGGGTTGTTTTCAATTTCCAAATTACTAAATTTCTCAATTCCACAATCCTTCCCATGCTCCTGAAACTGACGATTCTCCCTGGCGACGGCATTGGGCCCGAAGTTACCGAGCAGGCTGTGCTGGTGCTGCAGGCAGTGGCCGACGGGTTCGGCCATCAACTTCAACTTCAAACCAAGCTCATCGGCGGAGCGGCGCTGACTGCGACGAACGATCCTCTGCCTGCGGACACGGTGAAGGCCTGCCTGGCTTCCGGGGCCGTGCTGCTGGGCGCGGTGGGCAGTCCGGCGTTCGATCATAATCCCGGTCATCTGCGGCCTGAGGCGGGATTATTGCGCATACGGCGCGAGCTGGGCGCGTATGCGAATTTGCGGCCGGCGGTATTTTTTTCGGCGCTGGAGGATTGTTCTCCGCTGCGCGCGGAAATTGTACGCGGCACCGACATCCTGATCGTGCGCGAATTGCTGGGCGGAGTTTATTTTGGGCAGCCGCAGGTCGATCGAGGGTGAGCCGGGATCGCGCGTCGCGGTCAACACCATGAAGTATGGGGAAACTGAAATTGAGCGCATTGCGCGCGTGGCGTTTGAGCTGGCGATGAAGCGGCGGCGCAAGGTGCTGTCAGTCGACAAAGCTAACGTGCTGGAGTGCTCGCGGCTGTGGCGCGAAGTGGTGACGCGTGTGGGCAAAGATTATCCGGAGGTGAAGCTGGGCCACCAGTATGTCGATTCGGCGGCGATGCTGCTGGTGCAGCGGCCTGCGGATTTTGATGTGCTGCTCACGGAAAACATGTTTGGCGACATTCTTTCGGATCAGGCGGGCGGAGTGGTGGGATCGTTGGGATTGCTGGCTTCGGCGAGCATTGGCGGCCCGGTTGGGCTGTATGAGCCGGTGCATGGGTCGGCTCCGGACATTGCGGGCAAAGGGACTGCCAATCCGCTGGGCGCGATTTTGTCGGCGGCGATGTTGCTGCGGCATTCGTTTCAGTTGGAGACGGAAGCGGCGTGTGTGGAGAAGGCGGTTTCGGTTGTGCTGGCGCAGGGTGCGCGGACGGCGGATCTGGCGGGGAAGACGCATGCGGCGATTTCTACGACGGAGATGGGGCGGCGGGTGGTGGAGGCGGTGGCCGAGCGGGAGTGAGTTTGGGGCGTTTACCCCGATGTGCAGGAGTTCGTGGTTCCCACCCCTTCGACTTCGCTCAGGGCAGGCTCTAGCTGCAAAAGGCGCGGCTAGGATGGGGCACCCTCGGTGTTGCTGGTGTCAACGAAATCAAAAGTCTGGGCCGCCGGCCGGTCAATACCTTTCCCAGTTCAATCACTCTTGTCGTCCTGAGCGGAGCGAAGGACCTCTGGAACCCCTCGCCGCGAGCGGATTGTAGGGATCCTTCGACTGCGTGTTCGTCCGCTAAGCGCGGACGAAAACTTCGCTCAGGATGACAATGTGTTGGAGTTGGCTCAGGCTTGCGGTCCGGGGTCGCTGGGCGCGGGCTTCACGCTGGGCGCGGCATCTGCGTCGTACTTTCCGGTCAGATTGTTCCAGCGGACGTGCAGCATCTCCATGACCATGCGCGAGCCGTCGACCAGCGGATTGATGCTGGTGCCTTCGCGGTGTGCCCAGACGACGGCGACTTCCTGCACTTTGAATTTGAACTTACGCGCCAGGAAAAGAATTTCGGGATCGAATCCCCAGCGCTCGATTTTTTGCAGCGGGAAGATGGCCCGCACCGCGGGCTGTTTGAAGGCTTTGAATCCGCACTGCGTGTCCGCGAAATGCAGGCCGAGGGTGAGGCGCAGGGCGAGGTTGAACATGCGGCCGAAAAGTTGGCGGTGCAAGGGCTGACGCTGGGTTTGAGTTTCAGCGCGCAGCCAGCGGGAACCAATGGCGATGTCCGCGCCGTTTTCGAGCGCTGCAAAAAGCTTCGGAGCTTCTTCGATCGGCGAGGAGAGGTCGGCGTCGCTAAACAGCACGACCAGGCCGCGGGCGTGCAGCATGCCGTTGCGGACGCTGTATCCTTTGCCGCGGTTGCCGGGATTTTCGACGAGGCGCAGCCCCGGGTCCTTGGCCGCGAATGATCTGACAATCTCGGCCGTGTTGTCGCGTGATCCGTCATTGACGACGATAACTTCCGCGTTCCATCCTTGGGCGCGCACGTAGGCCAGCACCTTCTCGAGCGTCGCGCCCAGGCGGGCGCTCTCGTTGTAGGCGGGAATCACGATGCTGTAGGCGGGGTCCAAAGGCGGTTCTCAGTTCTCAGTTGCGACGGGGCGAGATTGTCCCTTGGATGACGGGGGATCGGCCTTGTGCATTGTACTTTGTGCGTTGCCGGTTTCGGAAATCAGAGTTGGCGCAGAGTTACCCCAGGGGCTGAAGCCCTCATCGTGAAGGGCAGTTTATCGCAGCGCTGAAAGCGCTGCGCCACCCAAAAGCGCCGCCGAAAGCTCGTGACAGGCTTCCGACAAAGCTCGTGACGGGGCTTCCGACAAGTGGTGACAAGCTTTCCGACAAGGCTGCTGACAACGCACTCGACAACCTCCAAACCGCTAAGAACTGGCAGTGGGCGGCTGAAGCCGTACGATTTTGTTGTGGCATTGACGGCATCGCTGAAGCGATGCCCTGATACGAACCGTCACATCGTTGATGCGATGGCCGATGCGATCCCGACATTTGCTGGTACGAGCCTTAGGCGACTTGGCGTTTCTGCTCGAGCATGGAGAAATATTCGGCGACTAATTCTGCGTCCCAGAGGCCGCGAGCGGCTTCTTCGCGCATGGTTTGGGCGGTTTGTTCGTGGGAGAGCGCGGGTTTGTAGGAGCGGGCGGTGCGGAGCGCGTCGTAGACGTCGACGACTTGCAGAACTCTCGGCAGGACCGGAATCTCTGACGCGGTCAGGCCGTCGGGATAACCGGAACCGTCGGAATGTTCGTGATGGTGGCGGATTATGGGCAGCACCAGACGGAGAGAACGCAAGGGGCGGCAGATATTTTCGCCGGTGATGGGATGCATCTTCATGACCAGCCACTCCGCGGGAGTGAGGTCACTGCCTTTTTTCAGGATTTCGTCAGGCACGGCAATCTTGCCGAGGTCGTGGAGATAGCCACCGCGCTTCAGGGCGATAATGGAATCTTCGTCCATGCCGAGATGACGTCCGAGTTCGGCAGCGCGAATCGACAGGCGCTCGCAGTGGCCCTCGGTGTAAGGGTCGCGGCCTTCGACGATCAGGCCCAGGGTGCACAGGACGCTGTCGGCGGTTTCGAGTTCGTCGGTGAACTCTTTCAGGCGGAGCAGAGACTTCACGCGGGCGATGAGTTCCTCGGCGAGAACCGGTTTGTTGAGGAAGTCGTCGGCGCCGGCTTCGATGCCGCGAACTTTGTCGGTGCTGTCGCTGAGTCCGGTGATGAGGACAAAGGGAATCAGGCGCGTGGCCGGATTTTCTTTCAGGCCGCGGCAGAAATCGTAGCCGGATTTGCCGGGCATCATCACGTCGGAGAGGATCAGGTCGGGAAGTTGACGGCGGACCTCGGCCTCGGCCTGTTCGGCGTTGGAGGCGGTGGTCACGTCGTAGCCGCGCATGGTGAGCAGCTGGCTCATCAGGCCGGCAATGCCGGGCTGGTCGTCGACGACCAGGATTCGCGGCGCGCGACGTCTTGGTAAAAGATCACCCATACTTAGATAAGAGGCGGCTTCCCCCTTTGAAGTTGTCCGCGCATCCGGCGGGGCCGGAGTTCGAGAGGGAGGAGAGACGCTCATGGCAAATCGTTATTCTAGCCCTCTCGATTCTACCGCCATTCTCCAGTTTCCGCCGGGCAAGGGCCAGCTTTTTGAAGACGGTAACACGGTCTGAGGGACGCGGCTATTCCCATTTCGGTACGTCTTTCGTACCTCGTATTTCGCGGGTGTGACCGTAAGTCTTGCATTGCAGCACGCCGGATGCCTAATCTCGGCTCATGGCACGAACTGCGATGGTTCTCGGGTTTATCTGGGCGATGCTGGGGACGGCTGCGGCGGGCGCGGCCGGGAAAGTTCACTTGATCGCATTCGGGAAATCGACACCGGTGCAATGGTTCGCAGGTTTCGGTGCCGAGGACAAGCCGCTGACGATAAAGATCCGCGCGCTGATCGTAGATGGGCGAGTCAAGGAGTATGTGCTGGGCGCACCGCACGAAGTGACCGAGCGGCTGTTTGTGGTGCGGCGGGCATTTCGTGTGAACGACAGCCTTCCCCAAGATTCCGCCGCGCGCTGGCAATGGCAACGCGGAGGCTGGCTGCTGGTCGACCGGCTGACGGGGCGCGTGTCGGCGATCAATCTGCCGGAGTTCGATGCGTATTATTCCGCGGCCAGTTGGTACCGCGACTACGTCGCGTATTGCGGAGTGGCCGACGACGGGAAGAAGACTTTTGCGATGGTGGCGCAGCTTAGCCGACGGAAGCCAGTGTTGAAGAAGGAAGTGTCGGGTTCTGGAATGGCGGACGATGCGGCTCCTGACTCAGCTTGTCCGGCACCGACGTGGGAGCGGGGGCCGGTGCGGGTGAGCTTTGAGCCGGCGGGTCAGGCGCGGCAGACGTTTGCTATCCGCGGGCATGTGGTGGATTTGGTGGAGGATGCGGAGGAGGAAGAAAAGTAGCGACCTCGGACCTCAGACGTCGGACCTCAGACGTCAGAGGGCCTCAGGTCTGAGGTCCGGCGTCAGTCTCCCGCCGCTTCAACTGCGGGCAGTTCTCCTGCGACCGTCTTTTCTTTTACCTTCGCGCTGGTCACGAGGATGACGGAGAGCACAACGATCGCGCTGCCGGCGAGGATGAAGCGGTCGACGCGTTCGTGCAGAATCAGCCAGCCCAGAAACACGGCCGCCACGGGATTGACGTACGCGTAGGTTGAGACCTTCGAGGTCGGGACATGCTTCAGGAGGTAGATGTAGGCGGTATAACCGATCCAGGAGCCGCAGACCACAAGATAAGTGATGGCGCTCACGCCGCGGGCGGTCCAGACGACGCGGGATTGGTCGCCGACGAGGAGCGCGAAAATAAAGTTGCCGGCGCCGGCGGCGGTGACTTGCCAGGCGGTGGAGCTGAAGACGTCCATGCCGGACTGCCAGCGTTTTGATAGGACTGATCCGAGGGCCCAGGAGAATGATCCGCCAATCAGGCTGAGCGAGGCGGTGAATTCGCGATGACCCATGCGGCCGGCTCGCAATTGCGGCCAGACCAGGATGAACAGGCCGAGAATTCCCAAGAAGAGGCCGGCTTTGCCGCGGCCGGAGATGTGATGGTCGCCCAGCAATAAGGTATCGAGCACCAGAAACCACAGCGGCGTGATGGCGATGATGAGCGCGGCCAGGCCCGACGATACCGAACGCTCGGCGTAGGAGAGCGTGAGGTTGCCGCCCATGAGCAGCAGCAAGCCCACGACCGCTGCAAGCGCGATCTGCTTTGGGGAATAGAAAATTCTACGTCCGGTCATGGCGCAGACAGCGAGCATGACCAACCCGGCAATCGAGAAACGCACGCCGCACATCAGCGCCGGAGGGATGGTTTGCACGGCGACGTCGATGGCGAGATAGGTCGAGCTCCAGAACAGATAGACGAGTCCGAAGGCAAGAATCACCATCCACCGGCGCGGGCGCTGAGCAGATTGCATGGGCGTGAGAGACAGGGGAAAGCTAAAAGATATCAGACGAGTGCGGGAAGAGGTGGATTCTAAAGTTGGGGGCCTGAGCACCCGGCTCGGACGTATGATTATCTGGGGAGCAGAAGCCGTGACCACGCCTCGATCTAAAGTTCGTCGAGTCCAGATTCGTTCAAGCAAATCGCGTCAAGCCAAAGTTCACACGCAGTCCAAAGTTGATACACAACTCGGGCGAGCCGCGGTGCGGATTTTTACCGCCAATGATCGGATGAACCAGATGCTGATCGAACATCTGGACCCGTCCGCGTGGACGGCCAACCTGCTAATGGCTAATCCGGCGGCGGCAAAATCATCCGGCAAGGCCCGCGGCAACGTTCGAAACATCGCGGCGATCTTTACTCATATGCACAATGTACGCGCAAAATGGGTGCGGCTGACGGCTCCGCACTTGAAGGTTCCGGCGCAGCTCGACCGCGCGCATTGCACGCCACAGCAGGCTCGCGCAGGATTGGCGGAGAGCGCCGCCCGCTGCGCGGAGATGCTCGCGGAAGCCCTGGGCGGGAAGGGCCGGATCGAAACATTTCTCCGCGATGGTTGGGCGCGGCCGTGGGCGGTGGGCGCGGAAATGCTGTGCTACATGGTGGCTCACGAAGCCCACCATCGCGGGCAGGTGTGCATGCTGGCGCATCAGCTTGGGTTTCCGTTGCCGATTGCGGTGACTTCGGGTATCTGGAATTGGGAGAAACTGTGGAAGGAGTGTGGGACGCCGGGCGGGCCGGGTTCCGACTTTTAGGGAATAGATATGGGGCTGCCTTACTTCGGGTCTATCTCTGCAATGACGCCAGCCCATGCCTCCAGCGTCCGTGGTTCCCACGCTTCGAAAAGCGCGAAGCGTGGGGCAGCCTTGGACGTGGTAGTTTCAAAGACAAAAGCTGCGGTTAGTTTAGTTTTTCGTACTCTGCTTTGGCGGTTTTGAGAATTGGGACGTCCGGGTCGGCGTCTTTCCAGGCAGCAAAGAAATCTTGATAGGCGGTTCTGGCTTTTGCGTTATCCCCTTGAACGACGTAGGCGCGGGCGAGATTCAGGCGCGCTAAGGGATATTCCGGGGAAAACCCGGCTGCGCCCTGGTGATCGAGGATGCGTTGAAACTCGGCGGCGGCTTTGACGCCGTCGCGCATTTTGAGGTAAATCAGGCCGCGCAGAAAAATCGGAGTAACCCCTCCGCCACGGGGTCCGGTTCCCAATTCATGGGGGCGAGCTGTCTCCAGTGTCTTGAGCGCCTCAGAGAGTTGGTTTTTGTCGAGCAGTTGAGCGGCTTTGGCTTCCGGAATCGAAACCGTCTGGATGAAGTGGTTCTCCGGGAACTCATGTTCAACGCTGGCGGCGATAGCCTGTGATTTCTGTACGTCACCAATCATCGCGAAAGCTGTGGCGGCAAGGGCGCGGGCGTCCGAATCATTCGAAAGCGCCAGCACCTGCGAAAGTTTCTGGCGGGCGTCGGCAGGATAGCCATACAGGGCATCGGTGTAGCCTTCGAGCGCGAGAAAATCGGCGGCCAGGTCTTTGGCTCCCGCGTTGGTGCTGACCTGGTCGGCGCGCTGCCAGAGATCGTGAGCAGCTTTGATCTTGCCTTCGGCGCCCTGCCAGGCGGCATTGAAGAGGAGCAGGAAGGGCTCAGTGGATGTGCCCTTTCCTAACTCCAGTTCATGCTCATAGGCGGCGCGGTCGCCGCGCACGTAGGCGAGATCGGTAAGCACGAAGTGAACCGCGATTCCATCCGATTTTTCGGCCATAGCTTGTTCGGCGATGCTCTTGGCCTCATCAAATCGGTTGAGGGCCTCGTAAGCCTCGGCCATGTTGTCGTAGGCGTAGGCATCATGCGGATTGATGCGGACGGCCTGGCTGGCCAGATCCAGCGCTTTTTCCGGCTGGCCCAGTTCGGAGTAGGCTAACGCCGCATTGTCGTAGGCGACGGTATCGCGCGGATAGGTTTGGCGCCATTCGGCGTAAACCTGCAAGGCTTTGTCTGGATCGATGATGACTTCGGTATCGTAGTGCGCCTGAATGTAGAGCTTTTCCCGCTCACTGGTGCGATCGCGCAGATCATAAGCCTTGCGGACGGCTTGAGCCCCCTCGGCAGAGCGGCCCATATTGTTGGAAGTGACCCCCAGCGTCGCCCACGCCATGGCGAAATTCGGATCGAGTTCCACCGCCTTCTTCAGGTAAGGAATGGCCGCATCCTCGTTCATTTTTTGATGCTCTTCGTTGCCCTGGCTGAAGGCCTGGAGCGCTTCCAGCGAGGAAGTGGTCGCCTGATCCAGGGGCTTGGCGAACTGCTGCACTGAGGCCAGGGACTCTCCCATTTTCTGCCGCAGGTCGGAGGCGGCTTTGTCGAGCGATTTCAGAACCTGTTCCTTGTTCTCGACTTCGACTTGCTCGGTGGCCAGCGTATCTCCGGTCGACCCGTTCGCGGCCGTCAGCGTGACTACGTAGTGATTGCCCAGGCTGGCGATGGTGCCGGTCAGCATGGCTTTGATGCCCTGGCGCTGGCAGATTTCGCGGGCGATCTGGTTGGTCAGGCGTTCGTCAGGAGGCTTGCCCATGAAGCGCAGGGCTTCGCGGATTTTCGACTCCGGCACGATGTTCAGGTATGGCGACTGTTCGAGTTGAACGGCTAGTGCCTGCTTCAGGGTGCCGTCAAAAACTGCGTCGCCGGTGGTGTTGACGAAGTCGGCGAGCAGGACGCTGTCTTTCTCGGTGAGCTTGGCGGACTGGCGGGAACGCAGGTAGAGGATGCCTGCGATGACGAGCGCCAGCACGATCGCTATGGGAATAAGAATCTTCCATAATTTCTTTGGTGCGGAGATGGCGGTCACGGCAACTGCCGGTACGGCAGCTGAAGACGCGGCTGGGGTCAAACTAGTGGGGGATGACGCGGGCGCGGTGTGCGATGAAGCGGAAGGTCGCGCGGAAGGTGCTGCCACTGCCGACGCACCGGAGTCGGCGACGGCGGGCACGGAGCCGGAACTGTGGGCAACGGCGCGGCCGCTATCGGTATCGCGCTTCAGGCGCTGCAGGTCGGCGCGGATGTCGGCCGCACTTTGGTAGCGGAGGTTTCGGTCTTTTTCGAGCGACTTGTTAATGATGTCTTCGAGCTTCGGCGGCAGATCGGGATTGAGGCGGATCGGGGAGACCGGAGCGCGATCGAGAATGGATTGAAAGATGAGCGCTGAAGTTTCGCCGCGAAATGGCAAGGTTCCGGTCGCCATTTCGTAGAGCACCACGCCGAAAGAAAACAAGTCGGTGCGGGGATCGAGTTCCTTGCCCTTGGCCTGCTCTGGCGACATGTAGGCGACGGTGCCGAGAGTCGAGCCGGGGCTGGTGAGATGGTCTTCCACTACGACCGATGTTGGCGCGGTGATATCAGGGACTTCTCCTGGAACTGCAGGGCCGGCCTTCACTTTAGCGAGACCGAAGTCGAGAATCTTGGCGTGGCCGCGCTTGGTGACGAAAATATTGGCGGGCTTGATGTCGCGGTGAACAATGCCGCCGGCGTGGGCCGCGTCGAGGGCGTCGGCGATTTCGATGCCGAGGGAGAGAATGGTTTCGAGTTCCATGGCGCGGTTGCCGATGAGATGCTTGAGCGTGGCGCCGTCGAGGAACTCCATGACGAGGAAGGTGCGGTTGTCTTCCTCGCCGATGTCGTAAATGGTGCAGATGTTGGGGTGATTGAGGGCGGACGCGGCTTTGGCTTCGCGGCGAAAACGTTCGAGCGCCTGGCGGTCTTGCGCGAGATCTTCGGGGAGGAACTTGAGGGCGACGAAGCGGCCGAGGCGCGTGTCTTCGGCTTTGTAGACCACGCCCATGCCTCCGCCGCCGAGCTTTTCGACGATGCGGTAGTGAGAGATGGTTTGTTCGAGCACAGTGGCCGCCGTTGGGTCAAGCCATGTTAGGGCGCGGACGGGTGGAAGTCAAAGGATGCTGGAGCGACGACGTTCCGCTTCTCTGATCGACGGCGCGAAGTCGCGGGCTCGACCAAACTTCAGAGAACACGCCAGTAGCGAGTGCGATCCCATAACGTTCGTTATCTTGAAAAGCTCTCGGATAGGCGCTCAAATCGGATTCTGTAGGGTCGAGATTATGGGCAATTTCTATACGAACGTGACGTTGCGAACGGATAAGCGACAGTCAGTCGTCGAGTATATGCGTGAGCAAGGCCGCCCTTGCTTCATTTCTCCGACCTTTCAGGGATTCACGACGATTTACGACCGTTTGTGCGAAGAGCAGGATGTCCGTGACCTTGAAACCCTGGCCACCGATCTGTCATCGCAATTTCACTGTTCGGCGTTGGCGGTATTGAATCACGATGATGATGTCTTGTGGATGGGCCTGGCACGTGAGGGCGAGTGGGTTACGGTTTACAATTCCGAGCAGATTTTGAGTGGCAGCGCGTGGAGCCTGGCGCGTGAGTTCGGGGTCGTGGGATTACTGCCTCTGGTCTGGATTCTGATGAGGTTGCCGATGGTGTTGTTCGAAATCTGGCGACATGGAGGATTGGCATCCACTCTCGGAATTCCGAGCTTCACGGTTGGACTCGGCTACAAGTACCTTTCCCGTGGTGAGCGACCTTCGGGAACAAGCTCGGACGAGTTCGAGAATGTCCAATAACGGCAGTTGAGAACGCCGCCCAGCTGTTCGCCAAGAGCCGAACTGCGCTCGAGGGGCAGCGGTGGGGGCTGTCCCCAACTATTTTGGACTATCCTGCATGAACGACAAGTGCGGGCAGCGTCTCTTCGTTACCAAAGAGGGGGTTACGTCGCTCACCCCTTCCGGCTATAATCGATCAGTGATGTCGAGGGTTTGCGATGCTGCGCAACAATTCCAATTCGGCCATGGCCAACTCGCGACTTCCCTACGCACCTCGAGCTTATGCGTCTCGGGCCGAGTGCTGGCTGCACTGTTTGGTGTGTCCGCGGCGGTATCGGGCAAATCTGCCTTCGCGATTGCGGCCTAGCCTGTTCGGTAGCGACTAATCTTTCCTTTCCTCCTCAGGGGCTAAAGCCCAAAATGAAGACGCTTTAGCGGCACGACTAAAGTCGTGCCCTTCCCCAATCGTGGCGCAGCGGAAGCTCTGCCTGACCAAACCAATTGCGAAGCCGGTTTTCGAAACGTACTGGCCGCTACCTTACGGAGGAATATCATGATTGCAAACACCATGACCACGATCGGACCGAAGATCAAGACCGCCCTGCCTGGGCCTAACGCTCGGCGCGTGCTCGAGGGTGACGAGAAATATATTTCGCCGTCTTACACACGTTCCTATCCGCTCGTGGCGAAGAGCGGGCGAGGCATTGTTGTGACGGATGTTGACGGCAACGAGTTTTTTGATTTTTCTGCCGGCATTGCCGTGACTTCGACCGGACATTGCCATCCTCATGTGGTGGCCGCGATTCAGAAGCAGGCGGGCGAGCTGATTCACATGTCGGGGACCGATTTTTATTACGAGAGCATGGTCGATCTCGCGGCGCGGCTGTCGAAGATTGCGCCCATGCCCGGCCCGCATCGAATTTATTACGGCAACTCGGGAGCGGAGGCGATCGAGTGCGCGCTCAAGCTGGCGCGCTACCACACCAAGCGGCAGAACGTGATCGCGTTCTTTGGAGCGTTTCACGGGCGCACGATGGGCGCGCTGTCGCTGACGGCCTCGAAGCCGCAGCAGCGGCGACGCTTTTCTCCGCTGGTGCCGGGCGTGACGCACGTGCGTTATCCCGACGTGTATCGCGGTTGCGTGGGCGGCGCGCAGGATCAAGACGCCGAAAATTTTGCCCTCGGCTGCGCGCGCTTCATCGAAGAAAAATTATTTAAGACCACACTGGCGCCGGAAGAAGTGGCGGCGATTTTCGTCGAGCCGGTGCAGGGCGAAGGCGGCTACGTGGTGGCTCCGAAGATTTTCATGCAGGAACTGCGGCGCATCTGCGATCGTCACGGCATCATGCTGGTGGTGGACGAAGTGCAGAGCGGGATTGGGCGTACGGGTAAGTGGTTCGCGGTGGAGCACACCGGGGTTGAGCCCGACATGGTTTGCATGGCGAAAGGCATTGCGTCTGGCATGCCGCTCGGCATTACCATGACGCGGGCGGAAATCATGGATTGGGTTCCGGGTTCGCATGCTTCCACTTTTGGTGGCAATCCGGTTTGCATTGCGGCGGCGCTGGCCACTCTCGATGTAATCGAGAAAGAACATTTGCTCGAGAACTCGGCGACGGTGGGCGGTCACATGCTGCAGCGCATGGCCGACTGGCCGAAGAAACTGAAGCTGGTGGGCGATGTGCGCGGCCGCGGATTGATGATTGGCGTCGACATTGTTCGAGACAAGACCACCAAGGAATACGGCAATACGGAGCGCGACCGCATTGTTGAGAAGGCTTTCGAGCGCGGCGTGCTGTTTCTGGGGTGCGGGCCGAGCTCGGTTCGGATTTGCCCGGCGCTGGTGGTTACGAAGGAAGAGGCCGACGTCGCGGTGGATGTGCTGGAAGAGTGCATCGCCGAAGTGGGCGCGGGGGCGTAAGAGCACGGGCCCGGCAGATCGACAAGAGCCGAAGCTATTCGGTTTAGGGTTCAGTTTGAGAAGAAGTTTGTATCAGGGCATGCCTTCAGGCATGCCACACTGCTACAAGGTTCACAACAGGCTTTAGCCGCTGTCGAGCCCAGCCTCAGCGGCTAAAGCCGTCACATTCTGGCGCTCTTTCCGGCATCGCTAAAGCCATGCCCTGATACGGATCACTGTTCGCAAAATTGCGCGACTACGAAGCAATTCCCAGAGCTCAGCCCTTTGTACCGGCCCGTTCGCGAATGCCGGCGACTGCCATCAGGCGGCCCGTCTTGCCGCGTTCGGCTCGGTAGGAAAATAAAATCTCCGGGTGACAGTTAGTGCAGAGAGGGGATGCCTCGATATTTTTCCTGGGCACGCCCGCGTCCAGCAGTTGCCGGCGGTTGGCTTCGACCAGGTCGAGAAATATTTTCTTGGGCAAATCGCTGTGGCCGGGGGCGCGGGCCGTCAAGAATAGCAGCGGGTATTTTTCGCGCACTGGGTCAGACTCCTTCACCTCGTGAAACAGGCTGGCCCCGTAGGCGAACTGTGATTCGAATTTGATGCGAACATCTTCTCCGACTTCATAGCAGCAGCTGCGAATTCCGGGGCCGATCGCTGCCTTCAGCTCGCGAGGACGGCTGCCGAAACAGCGCTGCATCTCGCCTACTCCTTTTTCGACAATGCGCTTGACCGTGCCGCGCCAGCCAGCATGGAACACTCCGACGGCGTGACGCGTCGCGTCGACGAGAATCACGGGCAGGCAGTCGGCGGTCTGGATCGCGAGAAGCAGGCCGGGGGTTGCGGTGATCAGGCCATCGCCAGTGAGCTGCTCTTCAGGCACGGAATTGACGCAGTGGATTAGGTCGGAGTGGATCTGGCGCAGGGTGACCAGCCGCCAGGACGGCGCGGATTTGGATCGGGCTGACGGACGAATGCGTCCGTCTCCACGTGTTCCGATCTCGCGGAGAAAGGCTGCGCGGTTGCGTTCGACGGCGGCGCGGGAATCGTCGGAGGTGAAGCCAAGGTTCAGGTCTTGCTTGCCGTAGGCGCGTGATGATCCTCCGGGGCGCGTGGAAAATCCGTGCAGCAGCCAGGGTAGAGCGCTGAGATGTTGCGCGCGAAGAACGGTGAGGTGAGTTTTGTTTGGGGCCCGGGTTGGCACAAGTTCATGTTACCTGAACGGATTGTGTGGAGCGGAGCCGAAGGGAGTGTCCGCTCCACGCACGTGCTATAGTTTTATGCATGTTTGCGGATTTTACGGCCACCGATCGCTGGACTAAGAAGCCGGTGCATTGCGTGTATCAGGCGATGATTGTCGCCATTGCCACGCGTCATGCCGACGCGGTGGACATCAAATTTCTGGTGGATGGGCGGAGGGTTTGGGTCGCGCTGCCGCATCCGGCGTGGGTGGAATATAAGAAGCGCACGGGGACGATCATTACAGATTCGCTGGCCGTTGAGATTGCGGGGCATTATCTGAAGAGCGCTCTCGAATCAGGCGAAGGCGGCGGTCGCGAGATGTATTCGCTGACGGTGCAAGAAACGTTGGCTCATCTGGAGGGTGTTGTGGCGGAAATGCGAGCCGAACCGGCGCAGGGACGGCACGGACATACCCGTGCGCGCTTCGATTCCGCAGCAATCTGATTTCCAGGATTCCCTAACTGTTCCTTCTCCACCCTAACTTTCGGGCGAGATATGAAATCAGCAGGAAGGCCATCACAATAAAGACTCCAGCGGTTATCGAACCTCTTAAAATCATCTGAATGCCGGATCGTCCCGGGT
Organism: uncultured Acidobacteriota bacterium; assembly: GCA_963755795.1. Classification (GTDB taxonomy): domain Bacteria; phylum Acidobacteriota; class Terriglobia; order Terriglobales; family Acidobacteriaceae; genus Sulfotelmatobacter. The sequence continues at coordinate 124,348 of CAVWLI010000045.1, forward strand.
ATTGAATCACGGCACGCCCAATTGCGAGCGCTAACATCAAGGCAAGGATGGCCGCCGCGGCAACTATTAGTCGACCTGTAATTTGGAAAGCCTTCCTGAGCGCGGATGTCATCTAGATCACCACTGCTTCTTTGTATTCTCCAAAGACGCGGCGCATGGCGTCGGAAATTTCTCCTACGGTTGCCGAGGCTTCTACTGCGGTGAGGATGCGGGGCATGAGGTTTGCGCCCGAACGGGCGGCGTCTTCCACGCCTGCTAACGCTGACTTCCATGGGCCGGGGTCGCGTTTGGCGCGCAGGGCGCGGACGCGCTCGATTTGCTTTGGTTCGAGCGCGGGATCGATGCGCTGGATCGGGATGGGCTTTTCTTCTTCTACTTCGAAGCGGTTCACGCCGACTACGATGGCTTCGTCGTTGTCGACTTTCTGCTGGTATTCATACGCGGCGTTTTGGATTTCCTGCTGCACGTAGCCGCGCTCGATGGCTTTGAGCATTCCGCCGAGAACTTCGATCTTGCCTAAATATTCGGCGGCGCGCTTTTCGATTTCGTTGGTTAGTGACTCGACGTAATACGATCCGGCCAAAGGATCGATGGTCTGCGGAGCGCCGGATTCGTAGGCAACAATTTGCTGCGTGCGGAGGGCGATGCGGGCTGCTTGCTCGGTGGGCAGTGCGAGGGCTTCGTCGTAGGAATTGGTGTGGAGGGACTGCGTTCCCCCGAGCACCGCGGCCATGGCCTGAATCGCGGTGCGGACGATATTGTTTTCTGGTTGCTGCGCGGTCAGCGTTGAACCGGCGGTTTGAGTGTGGAAGCGGAGCATCCACGACTTGGGATTTCTGGCCTTGAAATGCTCGCGCATGATGCGCGCCCACATTCTGCGCGCGGCGCGGAACTTGGCGACTTCTTCCAGAAAATTATTGTGGGCGTTGAAGAAGAAAGACAGCCGCGGGGCGAACTGGTCCACGTCTAATCCGGCTTTGATCGCGGCTTCTACGTAGGCCATGCCGTTTCCCAGCGTGAAAGCCACTTCCTGCACGGCGGTGGATCCGGCCTCGCGCATGTGGTAGCCCGAAATCGAGATTGTGTTCCACTCGGGCACGTTGTCTTTATCGTTGGCCCAGGCAAACATGTCGGTGATGATGCGCATGGCCTGCTGCGGCGGATAAATGTAGGTGCCGCGCGCGATGTATTCCTTCAGCACATCGTTCTGCACCGTGCCGGAAAGTTTGCGAATGTCGGCTCCCGTGCTTTTCCCTGGCGGCGCGCGACGGCCACGTACAGGGCGAGGAGAATCGACGCCGTGGCATTGATGGTCATCGACGTAGAAATCTTCGTCAGGTCGATGCCGTCGAAAAGGCGCTGCATGTCTTCGATGGAATCGATGGCGACGCCAACTTTGCCGACTTCGCCCGCGGCCAGGGGATGATCGGAATCCATCCCAATCTGCGTGGGCAGATCGAATGCGACCGAAAGCCCAGTCGTGCCGTTGGCCAGCAGATATTTGTAGCGCTTGTTCGATTCCTCGGCGTCGCCCATGCCGGCGTACTGGCGCATGGTCCAGAGGCGGCCCCGGTACATCGTGGCCTGCACGCCGCGGGTGAAGGGATATTCGCCGGGATAGCCGACTTCGCTTTCGTAGTCGGAGCCTTTGAGATCGGCGGGAGTGTAGAGGGGATTTACCGGTATGTGAGAGGAGGTTTCAACTTCTGTTGCAGTAACGCGGCGGGTTTTCAGCTTTTCCGTCATTAGAATCTTCAACCAAACTTCACTGGAAGAATTCCCTCGACACTTGTCATCCTGAGGCCCCGAGTGGTGCAGGCCGAACCACCTATGCAACCAGCTGGGAGTGCATAGGTCCTTCGCGGCAAAGAACGCCGCTCAGGATGACAAAGCAAGCTAAGAACCCTAACTCACGGGCGCTGGCTTTTCCTGCGCGCTCGCCAGAACGAGCTCAAACCGAACCAGGCAAACGTCAGCGCGCAGCAAATTGCAACCGCCAGACGACTGGGCCCCACTCCTCCGGCATGATATTTCCCGTACTCCTTCACCGTCGCGCCGGCAAAACTGAGGGCCATGATGAGGAAAATAACCCCCGTGACTTCCAGCCATAACTGGTGGGCCGCGCGCGTGAAAGATCGCAAAGTCGTGCGAACCCCTGTCATCACCGCGTTGAACATGCGGTTGCGGCCTGCTTGCTGCCCGGCATAGTTCCCGGCAACTCTCGCCGCCACTCCTAACTTTTGGAACGTAGAAACTTTGCTCACGGCCTCGATTTTAGCAGCCTCGAGAGCTACAATGACGCAACCTGTGCGGATGCGGCGCAAGGCAGCAGCACGCACCGTTCCCGAGGCTTTGGCATCTAAGAGACGAGACCTTATGCAAACCGCCGCACCCGATCTGGCGCAGCTGAAATCTGGGATGAAGGCGGCCTGGATGGCAGGCGATTTCGGCCAGATTGCACCCTTCATTTCCGGCGAGGAGGAGGCTTTTGTTACCCGCCTTGGTCTGCAGCCGGACATTCGCGTTTTGGATGTGGCTTGCGGCACCGGCAACAGCGCCATTCCCGCAGCCCGGGCGGGAGCCAAAGTCACCGGGGTGGATATCGCCGCCAACTTGCTGGAGCAGGCGCGAAAACGGGCTGCTGCCGAACATCTCGACCTGCGCTTTGACGAGGGCGATGCGGAAGGACTTCCCTATCCCGACCGCTCGTTCGACGTTGTGGTCAGCATGTTCGGAGCGATGTTCGCTCCCCGGCCGGAGCGCGTCGCGGAAGAATTCCTTCGCGTCTGCAGGCCGGGTGGGATGATTGCGATGGCGAACTGGACTTCGCAGGGTTTCATCGCGAAGTCAAACCAGGTCACGGCCAGGATGGTGCCGCCTCCCCCCGGGGTTCCGCTTCCCGTGCTTTGGGGAGACGAATCCGTGGTCAAGCAGCGGCTGGGACACGGCTGCGCGCAACTGACGTGCACGCGACGGAAAGTGGTGATGGCGTATCCGTTCCCGCCGAAGGAGATGGTCGCTTTTTTTCGCCGCTATCTGGGCCCGACACAGATGGCATTTTCGAGGCTGGACGCGGCCGGGCAGACCGCCCTGGCCGCGCAATTGGAATCGCTGTGGACGGAGAACAACACGGCGACCGACGGCACCACCGCCGTGGAAGGTGAATATTTGGAAGTGCACGCCATTCGCGCCTGACGCGGGATCGTGATAAGTTGATTTTTAGCAGGGGGACACAAGTGGATCAACAACTCAAGCAACTGATGAAAGAGCTCGGCGAAGCCATCAACGAATCTCTTTCTGACTCCGAGCAGATCTCTGAAGTTGTCTCCCGCATCAAAGAAGGTGGATACGATATTTTTCTGGTGCTGGAAGCCACGATTGGCGTGAGCAAGCAGGGAGAAAAGTCGAACGACAAGACCTCGCTGGTGACCACCTTGTCGACAAATCCTGAATTCAAGATCAATGACCAGGACTTGAAATTCCTGAAGTCGCTGCGCATCAAGATCGATGAAGAGAAGCATGAGAAAGACCGGCAGGAGAAAGAACGGCCGGGCAAAGACAAGGTGGAAGAAGACAAGCGCGACAAAGACAGCTAGACCGCCGGCGTTTGATATGGCGGAGATCCCTTCGACTGCGCTCAGGGCAGGCTCTTCGCTCCACCTGAAGAGCGGCTGCGCTCAGGATGACGCACCGATCGTTGGTTACTCTGCCAACCCTTCAATCAACCAACACCAAATCCAGCAGCTGTTCGACGGCGCGATCGGCCTCTAGAATCGAGGATTTGTGATCGGGCGTGCCGGAAAGGTCGGTGTTCGCGAACGCGATCCGGCCAAATGGGGCTGCCCGCAGAACGTCTCCGGGCGCGGGCTTGCCGTCTTTGCCGAAGTAGAATCCTGGCGCGGGGCTGGCGTAGGCGTGCCCCCAGCGGTTCAGGATAATGCCGGCGATGTCGCGGGCGGCATCGAAACCTGAGCGCGCGAACATGTCTGTAAACTGCTGACGAATCTGCCGTTCGTACCCGCGAAACGGAGTCGAAATCATTTCTGCGCGACCCATGTGTCCCTGCTGCTCGGCGGTTTTGCCTGGGTAGGTGTACAAAACTTTGACAGTCAGCACGACGGGCGAATCGGGACCGATGGTTGGCGAATCCGCTCCGCAAAGGGCCAGCTTGCGGACCTGCATGTAACTTCCCAGGCCTTCAAACCACTGGCAGCCGGCAATCCCCATCTTGTAGAGAAATCTCCAGTTGCGAACCGCGACGTTGGCCACCATGCAAGGCGAGCGATGGAACTGCGCGTAAGCTTCTTTGCGATCTTGCGGAAGGTCGCGAACAATATTCCTGGTGGTCCAGCTTCCACCCGCCATCACCACGGAACGCGCTTTCACACGATAGGTTTTTCCGCCGCGAGTGTAGGCGATGGTCACGGATTCTGATTTGGCCGGATCGCCATCGTGCTTTACCCACACGGCGGTCGAATCCAGGCGAATGCGGGACGCGGCACCCGGGCGATCGAGGGCGGCAAAATTTATATTCTTACGACAAACATCTTCGAGCGAAGGTGACCCGGCAATCGATTCCGGAATCAGAGTCTTGGTGATGAGGCGCGCGATGCCGCTATTGCCGTCAGGGAACATTTCTGTGCCGTCGTCGGGAATCGGGCCCGAGCTCATCAAAGGCATATCCGGTATAACCGGAAAGTGCATCGGGGCCAAGACCGTAGCCTCCGCCTTCGTCGGAAAGAAAAGTGCGGACGGTTTCGCGGCTGATGGCGTACTTTTCCATCAAGTGGTCTTCGAGTGTGATGGTGTCGAGGCGGCGCGAGATGGCGTCGCCGCGGTACTGCGGCTTTGGCGCGGACGGGTCCGGCGACTGAGACCTCAACAACTCCTCGCGGGCTTTTGCGGAAATCGGCGCGCCTTCTAATTTCTTGTCTTTGTTCCAGGGATCAGTCAGCCAGACTCCCTGCGGCTCGCTGAACTTCGCGCCAAAGTAGAGGCCGTAGGGCTCTGACCCAAGATAGGGGGTGCGCGCAAGCGGTATCTCCGGCGCGGGGCCGGCCCACTTCTGATATTCCAGGCGCGGCGCCTTCAGGCCGATCGAGTCGTAGAAGCGGCCGATAAAGCTGTGAGGGAAAGGAGGCCAAAAAAGTGCCGAACCTTGATGGCCGATCAGGCGGTGACCGTCGACCAGAAATTCGTTGCGTTTGGCCTCTCCGCCGAAGATGGGATGATTGTCGAGGACGAGGCAAGTTTTGCCCGGCCCAGCCTTGCGTTGAAAAATCAGCGCCCCGGCCAGGCCGCTGATGCCGCCGCCCACGATGACGCAATCGTAGGTTTCTCCGATATCGATCGCGCTCGCAGGGAGGTTCTCGAACACTCCGTCGCGAATCTGGTGGCCGGCGGTGAGAACCGCGAGCGTGTTGCCGTTGGAGTTGGCGTAGTCGCCGACGCCGCCGTAGCCGGTGAAGTCGTCGTCAGCCGGACTTGTCGGCGCGGTCTGCGCCAGCAATTGCCGGGGCAGGGCCGAGGTGAGCAATACGGCACCGGAGCCGGCCAGCGCTCCATTTAAAAAATCTCGCCGCGTGATGTCGCGATTCATCCCACGCATTATAAGCATCCCAAGCCAAGATATCGCCGGCGGCGAAAACCGACAGCGGCTAAAGCCGGCTCGGTGCTGCATGCTGTAGCGGTATGCCTGAAGGCATACCCTGATACGACCCTTGGCTTCAAGCGTTTCTCTCCCCGCCTTCACATCGCCCTTTGCGCGCTGCTGACGCCCACCTTATGGACTCGTCCGCTGTGCTACCATCTACTGTTTTCTTTTCTCTTCTGCCGGGCGGAGAACAAAGATTCCGGTTTCACGGATACGATAGAGTCGGAATCTGAGGGGAGTCATGAAAGATACTCTCGGGGTTCTATTGGCAGGCGGCGCCGGCGAGCGGCTCTATCCACTGACTCGCGACCGGGCCAAGCCCGCAGTTACTTTCGGCGGCATCTACCGCATCATTGACATCACACTTTCCAATTGCCTGAACTCTGATCTGCGGCGGGTCTACATCCTCACGCAGTACAAGGCGCTGTCGTTGAACCGGCATATCCGTGAGGGCTGGAACATTCTGGGGCGCGAAGTGGGCGAGTTCGTGGAAGTGTTGCCGCCCATGAAGCGGGTGAGCGACCAGTGGTACCAAGGGACAGCCGACGCGGTTTACCAGAACATTTATTCCATCGGCTCCGAGCAGCCGAAGCATGTGCTGATTCTTTCCGGCGACCATATTTACAAGATGGATTACGGCAAGATGATGAAGCAGCACCAGGACTCAGCGGCGGACATTACGCTGGCGATTATTCATATTGATCCCGAGGAAACTTCGCGCTTCGGAGTGGTGGACGTCGACAAGGACGGCCGCATTAATGGCTTCGAGGAAAAGCCGAAAGTTACAGCGCTGCGTTCGCCGCTGAATCCGGAGAAGGTTGCGGCGTCGATGGGCATTTATCTGTTCAATGCCGACGTGCTGATTCCGGTGCTGCTGAAGGATGCCGAGAACGCGCAGTCCAGCCACGACTTTGGCAAAGATATTTTGCCCAAGATGGTCGACGACTACCGCGTGTTCGCTTACGACTTCGTCGACGAAAACAAGAAAGAAGCGCTCTACTGGCGCGACGTGGGCACGCTTGAGGCTTATTACGAAGCCAACATGGATATCGTTTCGGTCTCGCCGATTTTCAATTTGTATGACGAAGAGTGGCCGATTCGCACGCACCAGCGGCAGTACCCGCCGGCGAAATTTGTTTTTGCCGAAGCGGGACGGACCGGGACGGCGCTCGATTCTATCGTTTCGAACGGCTGCATCGTCTCGGGGGGCAGCGTGAAGAATTCTGTACTCTCGCCGGATGTGCGCGTGAACTCCTACTCCGAAGTCGAGGACTGCATTTTGTTTTCGCACGTCAGCGTGGGCCGGCGCTGCCGCATTCGCAAGGCGATTCTCGACCGCGACGTGCACATTCCCGAAGGCACGACCATCGGCTACGACGCCGAGGCCGACCGCCAGCGTTATTTCGTCACCGAGAGCGGCATCACCGTGGTCACGCGGGATTATTCGCTGTTCGAAAATCCGGTGACGGTGGACTACTTCACCAGCGAGTAGTGCGCGCAAAGAGAAGCTGCGGGAATGTGCGGCTTCGGCGGGGATGAAGTCGCGGGCGAGTTCACACAGGGGCTGAAGCCCGCTCTAAGCAGAATCCTGACGCGGCGCTGAAGCGCCGCTCTTCCACCTCCAGCCGACGTCCCTCTTCCGCCTCAGCCGACGCAGCTCTTGTCGCCTCATAGACGTCCCTCTTCCACCTCGGCAGGCGCCCACGTCAGCGGAGGCGGCGCGTTTTCTTCCCGATACACGGGGCGTTTGGCCTTCGGCGCCGCTACGAAACGGCGGCTACCATGGCGGCGGCTGAAGCGTCTTCTTCGGCCTTCAGCACGCGATACCAGGTGAACATGATGAGCAGCGACAACCGGCTGTCGGGCACAGCGCCGGGCGTCGGCACGTCCACCGTTTTGTCGCGGACGTCCAGAACGAGCACGGGCTGACCGCTTTCGCCAATCACGCTCCATACTGGACGCCACCAGCCTTTGCTTTGCAGATGGAAGCTTTGGCCGTCGGTGAAGGTTAGCGTGTTGCCGCCACCCCATTCGGATTTGAAGGTGGCGATCGGCGGTTGCGAGGGCGAATCCTGTTTCGAGGTCGAATCCCGTTTTGAGGAATCAAGGACCTCGGCGCCATTGCCCAGAAATCCGGTCTTGCGGAATGTCCAGCTCCCACTCTGCGTTTCGGCGACGAAGTCCGATGACCAGAACCTGGGACGGTCGAGCGTGCCGACTCGTTGGTCGTTGAGTTTGAGTTCGTAGGTACGGCAGCAGGAAGTTTTTTTCCAGGTGAGTCCGCCGGACATCGCGGATGAGGAATTGAGAGGAATCATAAACACCTCCAGTGAAGGCATTCGATCCAATTCCATGCTAGCAGGGGAGTGTTAAAGGGGTGTTAAGGACCGTTTTTGGCCAATCGCGTGGCTTGTGGAGCGGGAGATCCTTCGCTCCGCCTGAAAAGCGGCTGCGCTCAGGATGACGCCTTTCGGAAGGCAAGCCACAGACCGTTCAAGATGATCCGGTAAGCGTGGGAACGTTGCTCTTCTCGCGTGCGTCTCGCTGCTACAATTCCGTCTTCGCTGCGTTGAACGGCCGCGGCTAGCGCTTAATCGGCGAACTTCAAGAGCCACAATCACGTACCGTAATTATCCACAGGGGAAGCGGGTAGTGTGTAAGTCGAGGTGAAAAGGCGGATGGGACAGCAAACTCTGGCGGCGCAAACGGGGTTTGAGAAGTACGGGCGGAAGACCAAGCGACAGCTGTTTCTCGAAGAGATGGAACAGATTGTTCCGTGGGCCGAGTTACAGGCGCTGGTGGAGCCGCACTATCCGAAGGGGGAGAACGGGCGGCCTCCCATGGGTCTGAGCCTCATGTTGCGGGTCTACTTGGTGCAGCAGTGGTTCAACCTGAGCGATCCGGGGGCGGAGGATGCGCTGTATGAATCGCCGGTGCTGCGGCACTTTGTGGGCATCGATCTGGGGCGGGCGCCGGTGCCGGACGAGAGCACGATTCTGCAGTTCCGTCACCTGCTGGAGAAACACAAGTTGGGCCCGGCGATGCTGGAGGCGGTGAATCAGTATCTGGAAAGGCGCGGCGTCCGCATCACCACCGGCACGATTGTGGACGCGACGATTATTCATGCCCCTTCGTCGACCAAGAACCGGAGCGGTGAGCGCGACCCGGAGATGCATCAGACGCGCAAGGGCAAACAGTGGTACTTCGGGATGAAGGCGCACATCGGAGTGGACTCCAAACATGGCCATGTGCATTCGGTGTGCACGTCGGCGGCATCGGTGGCGGACAAGCACATGCTGCCGGACCTGTTGCACGGCGAAGAGCGCAAGGTGTGGGGCGACGGGGGATATCAGGGGCAGGGCGAAGCGATCCGGGCGGCGGCGCCGCACGCGCAAGATATGACCAGCCGGAGAACGAGATACAAGAACTTTGTGGACGAGTTAGAAAAGGCGAAGAACCGGGTGAAGGCCAGAGTGCGAGCGAAGGTGGAACATCCGTTCCGGATACTGAAGCGCATCTTCGGTTTCGAGAAGGTGCGATACCGCGGGATTGAGAAGAACCATCATCGGCTGTGCGCCAGCTTCGCGCTGGTGAACCTGTACCTGCACCGCAGACGGCTGGCAGTGGCGAGGGCGTAGTGTCTCTGCCAGCCTCGTGAACAGCGGGTTCCGGTAAGGTCGCAAGCCACCGAGGAGAATTCGCGGCCGGGACACCTCTGGAATTCCCGCCGCCTTCAAAATTGAAGGTTGCTCAGAGGTTCCCTAGTGAGCGGCTTGGAGAGAGTCTCAGTGGTTGGATTGGCCAAGCTTGGCTCGTTAGTAATCGTGTAAGTAATCGGGGCCAGTAGTCGAGTAACACGTCTCAGGGGTTTTAGCAGGTTTCCGGGGAGAGCGAGTGGAAGACGTACAGGTGGTCGCGATGCTGGTGCGGCGATGTATCGCCGGCGATTCCACCGCCTGGGAGGAAATCGTGCAGACCTATAACCGCCGGATATACAACATCTGCTACCGCTTTGCCGGGTCGAGCGACGACGCGCAGGACCTTACCCAGGAAGTCTTCATCAAGATGTACCGGACACTTCCCAGCTACGATCACACCAAGGGAGCGTTCGTGACCTGGGTCACGACCATCACGCGCAACCTGCTGGTCGACCATTTCCGCAAGACGAAGCAGGACCGGATGACCGACTCGATGGACACGACGGCGTCGGATCATGAGGACGCGCAGCCGCTCAGCGAGCAAATTCCTGACCAATCCGCTCCCCCCGACGCCCATGTACGCAGCCGGGAGGTCGGCGAGACCGTGCACGCGGCCCTGGGCAAGCTTTCTCCTGAGCTGCGGGAAGCAGTGATTCTAAGGGACTTACAGGATATGGACTACCGTGAAATCGCTACTGTTTTGAGGGTTCCGGAGGGCACCGTGAAATCGCGAATAAATAGAGGGCGGGCGGAACTTGCGCGCCTGTTGCAACGTACCTATAGGCAGGTGATGTGATGCCAGACCTGACCAGTAACGGAATGCAGTGCAACGAGTTCGAGCACCTGCTCACGGACGCCATTGATGGCGTGCTGAGCGGGGCCGGGCTCGGCCGCTTCCAGGACCACGCCCGGGTATGCCGGACGTGCGGGCCGCTGCTCGCTGAAGCTGAAGCGGGCCGCAACTGGCTGAAGGGTCTCACGGAGGTGGAGCCTCCAGCCAGCCTGGTTACGAACATCCTGGCATCCACAACGGGCGTTGACACCCAGCGCCTGCGAGTGACGGCGCGTTCTCCCCAGCCGCAAGTTTCCTGGTGGGAACGGACGCAGGCCACTCTCTCGGATTGGCTGTTCGAGCCGGTTTGGGGGATCGTCCGCCAGCCGCGCTTTGCCTTGTCGTTTGGCATGGCGTTCTTTGCGCTGTCGGTGGGCCTGACGGTCGCGGGCGTGAAACCCGCGGACCTGAGCCAGATCAGCCTGCGGCCATCCACGATCCGGCGCGTGTGCTCCCGCACGTACTTCAGCACGCAATCGCGGGTGGTGCACTACTACGAGAACGTGCGGGTGGTTTACGAGCTCGAGGCTTTGGCGCGCCAAGTCAAGCGCAACGTCGCGCCCGCTGAACCCGCCCCGGCCAAGAAAGATAACAAGAACGACACAACACAACAGCCCGAGCAGAAGCAGGAGCGCAACTACAGCCAGACTGAAAATCAGATCATTCTGGCCAGCGCTCCTCTGGGTCCGTCTGTCCAAGCTCTGCAAGACGACGGTCGGCAAGGTAACGATCTGCAAAGCGACGCTCTGCAAAGCAACGATCTGCCTGTAGTGTCGGTGACCACTGACAGGAGGTTGGTATGAACTGCAATACACACGGCGATACCGCCGCAGTGGCCTTCTGCCGCACATGCGGCAAGCCACTCTGTAACCAGTGCACCCGCGATGTACGCGGCGTGATCTATTGCGAGGCCTGCCTGGCCGCGCGCATGGAAGGCGCCCCACCGGTGGGACCGTACGTTCCCGTGCAAATGCCGCCAGCGCCGCAAGCGCCGCCCACCGGATATCAGCAGTTTATGGATCAGGGCCTTGGGGTCAAGGTTCCACCCGGACCGGCTTCCGGGCCGAATCCCGCGGTCGCCGGAATTCTCGCCGGATTCTTTCCCATCGGCGTGGGCGCGGTCTATACCGGCCAGTACGCCAAAGGATTGTCGCATCTGGTCATCATGGTGCTGCTGATCGTGGGCCAGAGCTCCGATGTGCCCTGGTACGTCCACATGGTGCTGGGCATCCTGATGGGGTTCTTCTACGTGTACCAGATCATTGACTCGGCGCGCAGCGCGCGGGCTATCCAGATGGGGGAACCACCACCCGACCCGTTCGGTCTGGGGCAACTGTTTGGCACCGGCGAGAAACTTGAAACTACGAAGGTTCCAACCGGCGCCGCCGTTCTGATCGGCCTGGGTGTGCTCTTCCTCTTGCACACGGCTGGGCTCTTTGAGGTTGGAATGGGCCTTGTCGTGTCGCTTTCCCTGATCTTTTTCGGTGTCTGGCTGTTCGCCAAGCACTGGGGATTGATCGGCGGCAGTAGCACTGTGTGTCGCTGTGAACGGTGCCGCACCCGCAAACTCATGGGGCCGGCGATTCTGGTTACGCTCGGCGTGCTCTTCCTGCTCGACAGCACGGGACGAATGGAATTTCACAAGACCTGGCCCGCCATCCTGCTGGTGATCGGAGTGGTCAAGCTGATGCAGAGCAACGCTTCGGCGGAAGGGCACTTCGGCCCGCTGCCTCCGGGCATGTCGACAGGAATTCCAACGGGATACCCGCAAGGGTTTCCGCAGGCGAGTCCGCAGGCGGGTGCAGTGAATGTGGCGCCGCCGCAGGCGCCCCAGAACCCTGACCCGGCGGCCTCTTCCGGCGAGGTGAAAAATGTCTAGCCCGTTCACTCCGAATCCTGGTGTTCCAAATCCTGGCGTTCCGAATCCCGGTGTTCCGAATCCAGGCACGCCACCGTCGTTTTCGCCGCTTCCTCCCCTGCCGCCGAGGCCGCATCGCTCGCTGGCCGGGCCCTTCGTTCTGATCGTGTTTGGCACGGTCTGCTTGCTCGGCACCATGGGGGTTTTGTCGCGGGTTCGAATGTGGCACCTGTTTGCCAACTACTGGCCGGTGCTGCTGATTTTCTGGGGTGTGATCAAACTGATCGAGCACCAGCGCGCCCACCGCGAGGGCACGCGCGCCGCGGGGATCGGCGCGGGCGGAGTGTTCCTGGTGGTGATGATCGTGGTTTTCGGTCTGGTGGCGAACCAACTGGAACGCGTGAACTGGTCCGGACTGCGCGACCAGTTCAACGTCGACGATAACGGCGACTTCTCCAATATTTTCGGACAGAGCTACAGCTATAACGATAATCTCGATCAAGCCTTCCCTGCGGGGGCCAGCCTGAAGATCATCGACACTCATGGCGCGGTCAGCGTGCACTCCTCCAACGACAACAAGATCACCGTTGTCGTACGCAAGCGTATAGGGGCCGATAGTCAGAGTGACGCGGACGACTACAACAGCAAAACCAAACCCACGATTACCGCCACTGGAGGACAGGTTACGCTCGATGCCCGGGCCGAAGCCGCGGGAGATCACGCAGTCCAGGTGGATCTCGACGTTTCCGTGCCACGCAAAGCGGCGGTCACCATCAGTTCGCGCCGCGGCGATGTGACCCTGGCAGGGCGCGACGGCAATGTCGACATCTCAGCCCAGCACTCCGATACGAACGTGGAAGACGTGAACGGCAACGTGAAGGTCAGCCAGGAAAAAGGCTCGGTAAAAATCGAGCAGATCAACGGGGATGTGCATGTGGAAGGTCGGGTCGACGAAGTCTCGCTGGCCGACATAAAAGGCGGGGCGCAGCTCGACGGAGACTTTCAGGAAAGCGTGAAGCTTTCGCGCATTGCCAAGACGGTGACCTTCAAGTCCACCCGCACCGACATGGAGTTTTCGCGCATCGAGGGCGATCTCGACCTCGACTCCGGCGAACTCCACGCCGAACAGATTACGGGCCCGCTGCACCTGACCACCCGCGACAAGAACATCACGCTCGACGATGTTTCTGGCGATGTGCGCCTGCAGGATGATAACGGGGCCGTCGAAGTAGGAATGCGCACGCTGGGCAACATACAGATCGACAACCGCAACGGCGATTTGCAGCTTAGCCTGCCCGACAAGGCCGGATTCCGGCTGGATGCGCGCACCCACGACGGCGAGATTCAGTCGGACTTTTCCGAACTGAAAGTGAACAACGACGAGCACGAAGCCAAGGCCAGCGGCAGCGTGGGCAACGCTGCGTCGCACATCGTGCTCAACAACGAGCACGATGGCATCGAGATTCGCAAGGCCAGTTCGCAGCCGCCAAGGCCGCCGGTGGGGCCAAAGCCGCCAGAATCCCCGACGAAGGCCGGGAAAGCGCTGCCTGCTCCGAAGGTGAAAGTGGAGCCCACCGAAAACTAACAGTTGCGTTTCAAGCTGTAAACCGGGCAAGCGAATCTGCTTGCCCTGTTCGCAATTCCCTCCCGCGAAGTACCTATCCCGTCCGAAACGATCCGCGATTGCAGAACTTCTTTGAACATTTTTCGTCTTCAAATAACTGTTTTTAATAGAGATAGCTAATTTTGGCGCAACGCCCATCGGGGCCGACTCAAAGAAAAAGCTTGCATTTGTATAGTGATATAGTTAACTATATCACTATGAATTCGGCAGTTCGCCCTCCAGCCTTGCGGCGAGCGAAAAACCCGGGACCCTGAACGAGAACCAAGGAAACAAGTTTCGATTAAACAAGCTTTGAGGAGAATGAAATATGAAATCCCTTCGCTGGATGTTGGTTGCTGCTCTGTTGTCACTTACCACTCTGGCTCTAGCCCAGATGGACGAACCGAAGTCCGGCGCGCAACCGTCGGACGCGCAAAAATCTTTCGACAAACTGAAAACTCTCGCGGGTTCGTGGGAAGGCACTGTAACCACGCAACCGCCGAGTCCCGAGATGGATGGCAAGCAGGTGCACGCCACGCTGCGCGTGACGTCCATGGGAAACGCAATCATGCATGAGATGACGGGCGCGGGAAGACCCGACGATCCGATCACAATGCTTTACCTGGACGGAGATCGGCTGATGCTCACCCATTATTGCGACGCCGGAAATCGGCCTCGCATGACGGGCAAGATTTCGCCCGACGGAAAGACGGTGGAATTCGAATTTCTCGATGTGGCGGGCAGCACGCAGTACGGACACATGCACCATGCCGTCTTCACCGAGATCGACGCGAACCATCACAGCGAGGACTGGACGTACATGCAACCCGGCGACAAGCCAATGCACGCGCACATCGAACTGCAGCGCAGCAAGTGACGTGGCGCTCGCGGCCATGTATGGTGAGGCATCCGCGCGGAGATGGAGTGATCGTCTTGAAGCGATCGTCGAATCGACGCAGGCGATCACTCGCATCTTCTCGGGGCTATCTGGCCGGGGAACTAACTGGAGCATCTGGGACACATGATGGATCGTGAGTGGAACGACAGTCAGCCGATTTACCGACAGCTGCGCGACCGCGTCGTTGCCATGATTCTGGACGGCGTGCTCAAGGAAGGCGATCCGCTGCCCTCGGTGCGGAGCGTGGCGGCTGAATATCGGCTGAATCACCTCACGGTTCTGAAGGGCTATCAAGAGCTGGTCGACGAGCAACTGGTCGAGAGCAGAAGAGGTCGCGGTATGTTCATCAATGCGGGGGCGCGCGGTTTGCTGCTGCGGGGCGAACGCCAGAAATTTCTTGCGGAAGAGTGGCCGCGGGTCCACGCCACCATTCAGAGGCTTGGCCTGAAGGCGGAAGAACTGCTGAACGAGGCAGCAAGCGAGCAAGCTTCGCCGAGCGTTGCTTCGCCCAGCACTGCTTCCCCGACGGATGCGGCCTCGAGTGCCGTGTCGTCGAATCCCGCGGAGGAGAAAGAGAAGCCATGACGGTCATTGAAGCTCGCGGCCTGCGCAAGGCCTTCGGCACAACCATCGCGCTGGACGGCGTCGATTTGCGAATTGAAGAGGGCCGCATCCTTGGGCTCATCGGCCCGAACGGCGCCGGTAAGACCACCGCACTCGACGCGATCCTCGGGCTTACCTCGTATCAGGGAGAGCTGCGCGTGCTGGGGCGCGATCCGTGGACTGAGCGCGATCAGCTCATGCGCGATGTGTGCTTCATTGCGGATGTCGCCGTGCTGCCGAGGTGGATCAAGGTTTCGCAGGCGCTCGACTACGTTGCCGGAGTGCACCCGCGCTTCGATCGCGTCAAGGCGGAGAGTTTTCTCGCGAAGACCACCATCCGGCGCGACAGCAAGGTGAGGCAATTATCGAAGGGGATGGTGGCCCAGCTGCACCTCGCGCTGGTCATGGCCATTGATGCGCGATTGCTGGTGCTGGACGAGCCTACGCTGGGTCTCGACATTCTCTATCGCAAGCAGTTTTACGATTCGCTGCTGAACGACTACTACGATCGCAGCCGCACGATTGTCGTGACCACGCATCAGGTGGAGGAGATCCAGAATGTGCTTACCGACGTGATGTTCATCGACCGCGGGCGAATCGTATTCAACTGCAGCATGGAAGACTTCGAGTCGCGTTATGTGGAAGTGATGGTCAATCCCGAGCAGGCCGTGGCCGCCCGGGCACTCCGGCCCATGCATGAGCGGCCGGCGCTCGGACGCAGCATTCTGTTGTTTGATCTGGCGCGCGATCCGGGGCCGGAGCGCGGCGCGAATCAGAAACTCGATCATCAGAAACTCGACCGCCAGCAACTTTCCGCGTTCGGTGAGGTGCACACGCCCAGCATCGCGGATTTGTTTGTTGCGGTCATGAACAATCGGGGCGCAGCCCCGGACCAAGGAGCAGCTCGATGAACACTCACTCTAACGCGATGACCGAGACTGCGCTGGGCTCGCAGGCGCCTGCGGTTTTTTCG
>CAVWLI010000046.1:0-5369 GCA_963755795.1 uncultured Acidobacteriota bacterium
GAATGGGCGTACATCCTCAAATACTCCTCGGGGCAGTGCACCAGTTCGTGGCCATGCTCCTTCAGCCCGATAACTTTGAACGACCTCGCGTTCATCTCCAACAGCATCTCGCGAACCCCCGGATCGTTGGCGAACAAAAAGCGCGATTCCCCAATGGCTCTGATGAAATTGGCTTGTGCGGATTTTGTTGATTCCGATCCGTCCCAGGCCAGCAGGGCCCAGTAGAAATCTGTGACCCGGCCGCAGACTCCTACGATCTTGTCGCGTAAATCACTCTTCAGCTTCGCCTCGTTTAGGCGGGCTTGTCGGAGTGCGTTCCAGGCGGAGAGCCAACCTGCAAGCGCTGTCAGGAGGGTTATGCAAAGGGACGCAAGCATGATGTGTTGAGTCGACATTCTGGCTTTCCTTTCACTAACAATACTATTCTACCTCTCCTCCGTAGTGCAGCGGGCAGGTGGCCCACTCAAGCCAAGGTGCGGCTTGGGCATATTCACGCTGCTGCTAGGCGGATCATAAGCGGCGACGGACAGCGATCGGACTGCCCCACTCAAGCCAAAGGACGGCTTGAATGGGCCACCCTCCTCCTATCGCCGGATCGAGCAAATCTTTGAGGGATTGGAGGGGTGGCCCATTCAAGCCTGGGTTTGGCTTGAGTGGGGATGTTCATTCGTCACAGACTTGCGGCTGGCGAACGAACTAGATTGTCCTAATGCCGTGGGGACTTACGCGTTTTCAGCATAGCGGGCAAAGTCATTTCGTTACTTTCTGCTGTTATCACCGTCGTCGTTTGCTTGTCAGCGACGAGAGCCGGCGAATCTTTGAGTTGGCCTTGGAGCGGGTTCGGCGTCGTTTCGGGCTTCGGGTTTACGGGTATGTGGTTATGCCGGAGCATGTTCATCTGCTGGTTGGTGAACCACAAGAGGTTGCGTCTGGCGATCGGAATGTCCCACTCAAGCCAAAGGGCGGCTTGAATGGGCCACCCTTCTTGAGTGAGCCTCCCTTGCTCGGGGATGCATTGAAGTCGCTGAAGCAGGGAGTGTCGCGGCGGTTGATTGGCGACGCAGAGCATTTCTGGCAGAAGCGATACTACGATTTCAATGTTCGAGATTATGCGCAATTTGTGGAGAAGCTGCGCTACATTCACCGCAATCCGGTGAAGGCCGGGTTGTGCGAGCGTCCGGAGGACTGGGAGTGGAGTAGTTTTCGGCACCACGCGACTGGCTTCGTCGGACGGGTTGAGATCGAGTCGGAGTGGACGGCACGAAGGCGCGAGCGGGCTGCGGGGAGACTTTGTCTGGCAGTCGAACTTCCCCACTCAAGCCAAAGTACGGCTTGAATGGGCCACCCTCCTCCTCATTATTGGCCGGGATTCGCTGCTTTGACTCCGATCATGACTGCGTCTTGCATTTGGCGGTAGAGGTCGGTGACGGCGCCGGGGGAGTGGGACATCAGGATGGTGTTGCTGCGGTCGTTGGTGCCGATTTCTTTCATGGTGTCGAGATACTGGGTGACCAGGACCAGCATCATTACGTCGCGGGGAGTTGAGCCTTCGACGGCTTTGGAGAAGGCTTCGACGGAATCTTTCAGGCCTTCGATGATGGCTTTGCGCTGGTTGGCGATGCCCTGGCCCTGGAGGGCTTTGCTTTCGGCTTCGGCCTCGGCTTGTTTTACTTTCAGGATTTTTTCGGCTTCGCCGCGGGCTGTGGCTGCGACTTGCTCGCGTTGGGCGGCGTTGATTTCGTTCATGGCGGCTTTTACTTTGTCGTCGGGTTGGATGTCGGTGACCAGGGCCTGGTCGATGGCGTAGCCGTAGGTCCGCATCACGTCGTCGAGACCTTGCTTGATGGCGACGGCGATGTCGGATTGCTGGAGGAAGGCGTCGTCGAGATTCATCTTGGGGACGTGGCCCAGGATCACGTTGAAGACGTAGGAGGAAATTTGCTGGCGCGGGTTGGCCAGTTTGTAGAAGGCTTCGTAGACGTGGTCGGGAATCACGTGATACTGCACCGACACGGGAATCTTGACGAAGACGTTGTCTTTGGTTTTGGTTTCGACATCGAGCGCGAGCTGCTGGACACGGAGATCGATGCGGGCGGCGATCTGATCGAGCCAGGGCAGCTTGAAGTTGATGCCCGCTCCGGCCACGCGCTGGAACTTGCCCATGCGCTGCACCACCACGGCTTCAGCGGTATGCACCTGGAAGAAACCGCTCAGGATGGTCCCGAGCACGAAGATGCCGATGATTAGTGCGATCGCGTAGGTGATGACGTCCATGTCGTTCCTCCCGGTCGCTGGCATGATAACGGGTTGGGGGCGTTCTCACAATCGCGTCTTACACTCTTGTCTCACAACTAGGGATGCGAGGCTGAGATTCGGGCTTCGAGTTTGGCTTTGGCCGCGGGCCACTCGTCATCGAGAATGCTGAAGTAGACGGTGTCGCGGACTCGGCCGGTGTGGGTGAGCAGGTGGCGGCGGAGAGTGCCTTCTTCTTTTGCGCCGATGCGGAGGATTGCGTTGCGTGATTTTTGATTGAGCGCGTCGGTTTTCAATTCCACTCGCATACACTTCCACACTTCGAAGGCGTGACGCAGCATCAGGTATTTGGCTTCGGTGTTGACGGCGGTGCGTTGCCAGGCGGGCGCGATCCAGGTGGAACCGATTTCGGCCCGGCGGTTGATGCGGTCGATATTCATGAAGCGGGTGCTGCCGATGGCGCGGCCGGAACTCTGCTCGACGGTGGCGAATACGACGGATTCGCCGCGCTGCTGCTCTTCAAATGCCTTGGCGACTAGCTTGCGAAAATCTTCGGAAGTTTTCATGGAGTAGGGAATCCAGCGGAAGATATCTTCGAGATCGGTCTTTGCGACATCCCAGAAGAGTTCGGCGTGTTGGTGGCGAAGGGGTTCGAGACGGACTACGGTACCTTGCAGGGTGACTGGTGAAACGATGCTTAACGGCCCGGCACTCATGGCTTCCTCTTTATGTGGGTAGCGCTACGAATATGCGAAGTTCTACAAGCAAAGTCGATCATTATCTTGCATCTTGGAGCTTTTTCAGGCATCTCTAGTACGGCGCGCGGTTCGCAGGTTCAGCTCAACAATGTTAACGTTGTTTCCAGATGTTGTTGAGTTCGTAATCTCGAGATGTTGACCTGAAATGATCTCAAACGTCCAATCATTGACCATCCGACAGACGAGCCAGCAGTGTTGTCAGGAGAACTTTTAGTGAAGTCGCACTGCCTGCCATTTTCGCAAATCCCGCATACCACACGCCTTTTCGCCGATTTTCTCGCATACCAGCCCGCCGTTCAGGCGTTCTATCCCAGGCCTCCTTATTTTCAGGAATGGTTGAAAGACGAGGCGGCAAAGATTTCTTACGATTCCTCGCGTCGCGAACGGGTAGCGGCGATTCTTGAGCGGCAGAACAAGGCATGGGGCGCATCGGCGAAAACGCTGGCCAATCTTGAGCGCTTGCGCAAGGGCGCGGCCGCGGTTGTTACCGGGCAGCAGGTGGGGCTGTTCGGCGGGCCGATGTTCTGCATCTATAAGGCGCTCACCGCGGTGAAGCTTGCGGAGCAGGCGACTGCGGCGGGCGTGGACGCGGTGCCGGTTTTCTGGCTGGCGACTTATGACCATGATCTGGCCGAGGTGAACCACGTTTCGATTCCTGGCCCGGACGGCGTGCTGCAGGTGCTGACCACTACGAGCCATGATGTTCCGGGAGCGCCGGTGAGTGCGGTGCGACTGGGCGAAGAGATTCTTCCTCTGGTCGATCAGGCTGCGCAGTTGCTCGGCGAATCGGAGGCGTCGCAGGTCTTGCGCGAGTCGTATCGTCCGGGCGAATCGATGGGGACGGCGTTTGCGCGATTTTATGCGCGGGTGTTTGCCGAGTGGGGAGTGATTCTGCTGGATGCGTCCGATGCGGAAATCGATCGCGTGGCCGAGCCCATGTATCGGGCGGCTGTCGAGCGGGCCGATGAATTGGCCGCTGCGGTGCTGAAGCGGGGCGCGGCTGTGGAAGCGGCGGGGTATCACCAGCAGGTGAAGGTTACTTCTTCTTCGGTATTGCTATTCACTCTGCAGAACGGGGCGCGCACTCCGATTCATCATCATCGTGGCGGGGAGGGGAGCGGCGCAGAGTTTATTATTGGCAGCGATGAGGCGGCGGTGGAGAAGCTTTCGCGAGCCGAACTGCTCGCCCGCATTGCGGCGAGTCCGGAACAATTCAGTCCCAACGTTCTGCTGCGGCCTGTCGTGGAGGATTATCTGTTGCCGACGCTCGCCTACACCGGAGGGGCGGCCGAGACGGCTTATTTCGCGCAGGCGGGGGCGGTGTACGAAGCGCTTCTGGGGAGGGTGACGCCGATTGTTCCGCGCTTCTCCGCGACCATCGTTGAAGCAAAGATGCAGCGGCTGATCGAGCGGCACGGAATCACTGTGGCCGACGTGTTTGCCGGTGCGGAAGCGTTGCGGCGTCAACTGGCGGAGCGAGGACTGCCCGCGGATCTGCAGGCTGCGTTCGAGGCGGTAAGAAAGTCGATGGATGCGCACCTGTCGGAGATCAAAGAAAAGCTGGTGACGCTCGACCGCACGCTGGTCGACGCCGCGGAAACCGCTCGCTCGAAAGTGGAATACCAACTGGAACGTTTGCAATCGCAGGCCGCGCGCGCGGAAGCGCAGAAGAGTGAACTGGTCAGCCGTCACGCCGAAAATCTGAGCCAGGCGCTCTATCCTGACAAGGGATTGCAGGAGCGCAGCGTGGGCGGGGTCTACTTCCTGGCGCGCTACGGGCGCGAGTTTTTGCAGCAGGTGTACGATGCCCTCCAGACCGATTGCCACGACCACCAAGTGTTGGAACTGTAGCTGTGGGACCTTGCACACCGATTCATTTCTGATTCAACGTTTTTGGTTCAGCGTTTCGAGTTCAATAACGATTCGATTGCTGATTTGACCAGCGCGTAATTGGCGTCGTTGGCTGCGCCATGGACTTGCTGGGCGATGTTGCCTGCGCGGTCAAGAATGATCAGGTAGGCATCATCCGGTTCCCGGTAGCTCACCAGTTTTTTGAGGTCGGCCTCGCCTTGCAGGATGGGGACGAAGTGATCGCGCTGGTTTTCTGGCACGCCTTTCCGTATCCCGGAAATTACCATGCCGCGAATGAACCGCGGGACGTCTTCCAAGACCGGAAGTTGGTAGATTTCGAAGCTTGAGCGGGTTCCGAAATCCGCCCGAATCCTGGTGGCCCAGGCTCCGGTAGGGACCTTTGAAGCCTTGGTAAAGCCGAAGATGAGGACCGCAACTTTGCCCGCTGCGGCGCCGGGCAATACGACTCTGTTTCCCGCGAGGCTGTCGCCCTCGGCCCTTGGACCG
>CAVWLI010000047.1:0-87798 GCA_963755795.1 uncultured Acidobacteriota bacterium
GCATCAGGCGGAGCGTTCTGGGTACGTGGTGGTGTTCGAAGATCTGTCGGACCTGCTGAAAGCGCAGAAGCAGGCGGCGTGGCGGGAAGTCGCGCGCCGCGTGGCACATGAAATCAAGAATCCGCTCACGCCGATTGCGTTGTCGGCGGAGCGCATTCAACGGCATCTGGACCGGGCCACGCCGGATGATCCGGCATCGCTCGAGGTGGTGCGCTCGTGCGCAGAGACTATCGCCGGGGCCGTCGAAACGGTGCGCCGCTTGGTGGACGAGTTCTCCACTCTTGCCCGCTTTCCCGTGGCGAAGCCGCAACCGGCCGACATTAACGCCGTGATCGAGAATGCGCTCTCCATGTTTAACGGGCGGCTGGATGGAATTGGAGTGCACACTTCGCTGGCCTCCGACCTGCCTCGGGTCATGGCCGACAGCGAGGCCATCAAGCGCGCCGTGGCCAATCTGGTGGATAACGCGGCCGAGGCCTCGCAGGGCTCGGTGGTGCGCGAGATTCAAATTTCGACGGCGCTGGTGGCGAGCCGCGACGCTATCGAGATCGCTGTTGCCGATACCGGACACGGCGTGACTCGGGAGCTGAAAGAAAAACTCTTTCTGCCGTATTTTTCGACGAAGAAGCGCGGCACCGGCCTCGGCCTGGCGATCGTTAGCCGGATTGTCGAAGATCACCACGGCTCGATTCGGGTAGAAGAAAATCGTCCCGTGGGCACGCGCTTTATCGTAGAGCTTCCTGTTGTGCTCGAACCCACGCCGGCAGCGGCGACCGCGTAGCATGCACAACATTCTCATCGTTGACGACGAGGCTGGAATTCGCGATTCGCTCGCCGGCATTCTGCAGGATGAAGGCTACTCGGTCTCGGCCGTGGGGAGCAGCGAGTCCTGCCTCAACCTGCTGCGTAAAACCGCATTTGACGTGGTGTTGCTCGATGTGTGGCTGCCGGGCGTCGACGGCCTGGAGACTCTGGAGAGAATTCGCGAACTGGAGAATCCCCCCGAAGTCATCATGATCTCCGGTCACGGAACCATCGAGACGGCAGTGCGCGCGACCAAGCTGGGCGCCTACGACTTTCTGGAGAAACCGCTCTCACTCGAAAAGACGCTGATTCTGGTGAAGAACGCCATCGAGTCCAAGAAACTGCAGCGGGAGAACGTTGACCTGAAGAAGCAACTGCAGGGCAAGAGCATCATCGTGGGCGACAGCATTCCGATGAAAGCTCTGCGGCAGCAGATTGGGTTGATGGCTCCGACCAACGGCCGCGTTTTGATTTATGGCGAATCCGGCACGGGAAAGGAACTCGTGGCTCATGCCATCCACGGACAGAGCCTGCGCAAGGACGAAACTTTTGTCGAGGTCAACTGCGCCGCGATTCCCGAAGATCTGATCGAGAGTGAATTGTTTGGACATTGCAAAGGATCGTTTCCCGGAGCGGCCGCCGACAAGGAAGGCAAGTTTCAGCGGGCTCACGGCGGAACGCTGTTTCTCGATGAAGTCGGCGACATGAGCTTGAAGACGCAGTCGAAAGTACTGCGCACGCTCGAGGAGCAGCGCTTTACGCCGGTGGGCGGCGACGAGACCATTACCGTCGACGTGCGGGTAATTGCTTCGACCAACAAAGATCTGGAGGAAGAAATTTCGCGGGGCAACTTCCGCGAAGATCTTTTCTACCGGCTCAATGTGATTCCGTTTTTTGTGCCGCCGCTGCGCGAACGGAAGGAAGATATTCCGCTGTTTACGCGGCATTTTCTGAAGGAACTGGCGGCGACTTACGGACGCCGGCCGCGGGAGATTACCGACGACGCCATCGAAGTGCTAATGCGCTACTCCTGGCCGGGCAACGTGCGCGAATTGCGCAACGTGATCGAGCGCATCGTGATCATGAATCCCACGACCACGCGCTTCGAGAGCAAACATTTGCCGCCGCTGGTTTACCGCGATGCCAGCCGGCGCGCGCCCAAGAGCTGAGTTCTCCACGCTGCACCAGGCTCGCGATGCCTACGAGCGCGACTACATCCTGAAGACGCTCGACCAGAACCATGGCAACGTTAGCCGAACCGCCGAGGTGCTGGGCCTGGAGCGCAGCCATCTTTACCGGAAGATGAAGACCCTGGGAATCACGGCGAAGGAGTAATAGTAAGGCTGGGGACAGGGCTCTTTTGGAACGGTTATTGGTGTAATCGCGATGTTACGCCAATTGAGCAGCCCGAGAGGCTCGCCGCGAGTCAATCGTTCATGGAATAGGCCGATTTGAACCTGTCTAGCCACGAAGGAAAACTAAACTTCAGAAGTCCAATCTGGCGTGCAGACTCCCAATTGCGCTTAACATTAAGAACCTTTTTGCTGGGTAGAAGATGATCCCCTTGGCCCACGGAATAGGCGTCAGGATCGAAGTAGTATTTCGGTTGAATGCACGCCCCCATCCCGTCGGAGTCGCAGTCTCTGTGGCCCTCAACGAACAAGGTACTGTTGTCGCCGACGATTTGGCTAAGAATGTCGAGGCACAGATAGCCCACCGGAACTGCAACCGGATTTGCCCAGTGGTTCCCACCCTTATAGCGCGCCGAAGTCGTCCGCGTGTCATTAAGGTGTCGAATCAGGAGGGGAATCGCTTTCTCGCGCAGGTTGACTATTTTTTTGACCGCCACTGCGGGGCTTCCGTTTAGCACCGTGCCGTCTCCTGCACCGTCAGCGATGTAAACGACTCCAAAGTTTGGTGTCGATACGAGTTCGTCGATAATGGCATCCGTACTCGACTGAGTTTCAGGGCCAGACGGAGCAGGCGTTACCTGTGCCCACAACTGGCCGCAGAGCACCAAGCCGATGAGCGTTGCTGCTATGAGACTGACTCTTGTCTTCATAGCTAATGATCAACATCAGTGTGGTCCTAGCGCAAGATCACTGAGGTCTCATTTCGCCGGGTGGGGACTCATAGCTGTTGTTACCAGGCCATTTCACGCATTGAGAATTCCTGGTGAGCTAGGGCAGATAACACGCGGGAATGCTGTCACTCGAACTCAATCTTCTCGAATCCCAGACCCTGCAACAGGCTGGTGATCGTGGAAGCTGCGTTCTGCTGGGCATTTCGCAGAATGCCGTCGGCCATGGCGGCCTCTTGCAGCTGACGTTCGGCCTCCTGGCGGACTTGCGTTTCGAGATCCGGATCGGTGGGGACCAGAAGTCCCGTCTGCCTGGAATATACGCGGGTCTTGGCGCTGTCGATGCGAGTGCTGAAAATCTGGGGCGGAGGAAGGCGGAGGCGTATCTGTTTGCCATCCACTTTGACGTCGCCGGGCTTTAAGTTCGCGAAATCGATTCCCGCGACAACCTCGCCGTGGACTAACATCAGCAGCCGATCTCCCGCCAGAAAATTCGGCAAGACGGGATTTTCTTTGGCGCCGGAGACGATCTTATCCATGGTATAGATCACGGTCTCCAGCCGCTGTAGCCGCTGAATGCGATCGACCACGGTGGGCTGGCTCACATCGATGGTGAGGGTTCTGCCGGTCACGGCCGACCACATGTGGCTCAACAGAGCTCGTCCTGAATCACGCGAGAGCATTAGCCAGGCAATCGAGCCGACGCAGACAACACCGAGGAACAGTCCAACGATGAGAGCCAAGACAACCGCGGCGCGGGATCGAACTGACTTGAGAGGTCGTGACTGAGGATCGCCAGGCATGCTGCAAGGGTACCATTGGCAAGCAATGAATTAGACTTCGCGCACCGCTCGGAGCGCCATGTGACGGAAAGCTATCGCTTGACCATGTGAATTTCGGTGCCGTTCTTGTGGAACTTCACTTCATCCATCAGTTGATTGATGAGGAAGATTCCACGGCCGTGATTGGAGTAGAGGTTCTCGCCGACGGTGCAACTGGGAATGGCCTGAGGATCGAAGCCTGGGCCGGGATCGCGTACGATGATAAGGATGCCGCGCTGCTCGTCGCAAGCCACCAGGCACTCCACGACTTTGCTGGGATCTTCCTTGGCTCCGTGAACCACGGCATTGGCCAGCGCTTCCTGCAGGGCCAGTTCGATGGCGTCTTCCTTGCCGTCGACGCATTTCATCTCGCGGACGGAGTCCATGATCTGCGTGACCACGGGGTCCACGGAGCGGCGGTCCGCCGCGAGCGTGACTCGCACGCGCAGGTTCAGTTTTTCTGGATCGAAGTCGTGCTCCGGAAGTTGCGCCTCGGAAGAAGCCCCAGATTCCATGGTTGGCTCGTTCGTTCCCTGGTCCACTCGACAGATCGCCGGTCGTTATTCGCCGGTCGTTATAAGTAGCGAACATCCACTATTGCGATTCTAGCGGCAAGGCGCAAATCGGGCAATGGCCGCCTTATTTCAAGCGTTCGCTACCATAACACAACGTCAATCCTCTGTTTGGTTACGATCGCCGGCGGCGGTCGTGCCCGTCGAGGGGCGAGACGGCTCTGACCGCGGCTCCGGTGTTCCATGCTCCAGCATGCGATGCTCCAGTTGACGGCGCCAGTCGAGTTCTTCGACAAAGCGGCGCGAATCGCGCCATCCTGGTTCTGCTTTCACGTAGAGTTCGAGAAAGACCTTTGTTCCCAGCATGCGCTCGATCTGCAAGCGGGCCGACGTGCCGATCTTTTTCAACATCTGGCCGCCCTTGCCCACCAGAATTCCCTTTTGCCCTTCGCGCTCGCAGTAGATGGTGGCGGCGATGCGGGTGAGTCGCGCTCCTTCTTCGAAGTTGTCGACGATCACCGTGGTTGCGTAAGGGATTTCCTCGCTGGTATTCAGCAGAACTTGTTCGCGGATAATTTCCGCGGCCATGAAGCGCGCGGGTTGGTCGGTGATCTGATCTTCGGGAAAATACGCCGGGCCGGCCGGAAGAGCCGCGATCACCATGTCAAGAAGTGCGTCGAGGCCCTTGCGCTTGAGCGCCGATATCGGAATCACTTCGGCGAAGTCATAGAGCTTGCGGTATTGCTCGATGAGCGGCAGCAGCTTCGACTTTTCGCGAATCAGGTCGACCTTATTCAGAATGAGGAATGCCTTCGTCTTGGGCCGCCGCAGCAGGTCGAGTGCAAACTGATCGCGGGGATCAAACTTGCGGGTGACGTCCATGATCACGAGCACGAGGTCGCAGCCCTCCAGTGCTTCGCGCACCTCGACCATCATCTTGCGGCCGAGAGAACTATCGGGCTTGTGAACCCCGGGAGTGTCGACCAGCACGATCTGCCCACCGTCGTTGCCTTTGTTCTTTTGTTTTCGGTTGGGAACGTGGACGACGCCCTGAATGCGGTTGCGCGTGGTCTGCGGCTTAGGCGAAATGATCGCCAGCTTCTCGCCGACAAGCGCGTTGAGCAGCGTGGACTTCCCCGCGTTGGGGCGGCCGAGGATGCAGACGAAACCGGAGCGGAATGGCATAGGAAATCAGCTTCTAGCTACTAGCTTCTAGCTTGGAGCGATCGATAAGGCGCGCTACTCCATCTTAGGGTATTTCCGATTCAGGCGCAGCGAACCTAAACAGAAGGGGGTTGCTAGAAGCTAGAAGCTAGACGCTGCTTATATCAGTTTCAACTGCTGCGGTTGTACAGAAGTGATTCTTACACGCTCCACTTTGCGGTCGGTGGATTCCAGGACTTCAAAGCGCAGGCCATCTTCTTCCACGACCTCGCCTTTGCGTGGTATGCGTCCAGCGAGTTCGCTGACCAGGCCGGCGATGGTGGCCGACTCTCTGCCTTCCGGCTTGCTGCCGAATAGTTCGTCGAGGCGGTCGACGTCCATGCCGCCGGCCACGATGAAAGAACGGTCGCCTTCGCGGACGATCTCCGGCTTGTCGTGGTCGTCGCGGATCTCGCCGACAATTTCTTCCACCAGATCTTCGATAGTGACCAGTCCGGCTACGCCTCCGTACTCGTCGACGACAATCGCCATGCGGATATTCTGCTTCTGCATCTCGCGCATCAGGTCGCTTCCCAGCTTGCTCTCGGGGACGAAATAAACCTCTCGCCGCATGATGGTGTCGAGCTTGCGCACGTGCGCTTCGCTGTCGGGCACCTGCAGCACGTCCTGGGCGTAGACGATGCCCTTGATGTTGTGGATGCTGCCCTCATAGACCGGCACCCGCGAGTAGTGTTTGATGCGCAGCATTTCGATGAAGCGCTCGACCGTTGTATCCACTGCAGCGGCAAAAATCTGCGGACGCGGCTTCATAGCTTCGCGAACCGTCTTGCCGCTGAATTCGACCACCGACTGAATCAGGTCGCGGTCGCCCTCCTGAATAATGCCCTCTTCCTGTCCGGCTTCAATCAGGGCGTCCACTGCCTCGGCTGAAGTCTCTGGCTGTTCGCCGGTGTTTTGTTTGGTCAGGGAAGCCACTGATTTCATGAAGCCCAGCACGATCGTCACCGGCAGAACGAGATAAATAAGGATTTTTAGAAACAGCGTCCAGTGAACCAGCCATTCGCCCTTGGTGCGCGAGAAAAACACGAATGGCAGGAAGCGGTTGAACAGGATGACGATGAGGATCAGGCTGATAATCGCCTGCAGAATTTCGTAGATGCTCCAGGCCTGATCGCTGAAAACCAGGAAGCCGATCAGCATGGCAATCGCCGCCATGGTCAACTGCGTCAGCACGGCCATGGACAGCGAAGCACGGGAGCGGCTGACTCGGGGGCCTCCAGTTCCGGCTCGATGTTCTGCTCGAAGAAGTCGATGTTGTCCTGAAATTCTCGCGAGAGGAACTTCCCGGCCTCCTGATAGACGCGATCGACATAGGAGACCAGAGTCAGCAGTCCCAGCAGCAGAAAAAGCGCGATGGGGACGGCGAAGGTTCATGCCGATCTCCGGCTGCCGCGCTTCGCAGTTCGTGACGTTCAGATCCTCGTTCGCTCTGTCCGTCACTTACTCGTTCGATCAAGGCAGGGCAGGCCGAGCGCCCGCCGCAACGTGGCTTCTTTGCGCGCCATTTCACCATTATCGCGCTCGTGGTCAAAGCCCGCCAGATGAAGAATTCCGTGCAGCGCCAGAATCTTGATTTCCTGGGCAACGGGATGTCCGAGGCGAAGGGAATTTTCGCGGGCAATGTCGGCGGAGATGGCGATGTCGCCCGCCAGCTTTTGCCGTTCGCCGCGCCTCGCAGGGGAAGCGTGCGGAAACGACAGAACGTCGGTGGCTTTGTTCTGGTCGCGAAACTGGCGGTTCAGCTGAGCGCACCGCGGCACTGCTGGTGACGAGCACATTGACTGGCGCGCGGAGGCCCACTGCCTTTCGCGCCCGCAACACAAAGCGGTCTAGCGTGCCTTCGTTCAACCCCGCGACTTTCTTTTGCAGAATGACCAAGTCGTTCTTTGTGGCCTCTCGACTCTTCTCCGACCGCACTCGATGCCAGAGGTGACCTGGTGGCGCAGCGCAAAAGCAAACAGGAGGGCCAAGTCGCGGCCCTCCCACGTGAAGTCTACGACCTTATCCCCGAGCTTCGGCTGAGGGCGAACTTTCCTTATTCGAGGCAGCGTCGTTGGGAGCCGCTTCACTTGCGGCCGCCTCATGCGCAGCGGGTGCGGTCTTTTTTTCGGCGGAGCCCGTCACTTCCCCACGCCTCATTCCACTACCTCTGGGCTCAGCCAGCAAAAGCATCTGCTGCTCGGCGACGCGCGTCTTATGCTCGTCGTAGGCGCGAACGATGCGCTGCACCAGATGATGGCGCACCACGTCGGTTTCATCGAAGTGTGTGAAGGCTAGGCCGTTCACATTTTTCAGCACTTCCATCGCTTCGACGAGGCCGCTGCGGCGCGCGTTGGGCAAGTCGATCTGCGTGATGTCACCGGTAATCACGGCTTTCGAGTTGAAGCCGAGGCGGGTGACGAACATCTTCATCTGTTCCGAGGTGGTGTTTTGAGCCTCGTCGAGAATGACGAATGAATCATTCAGGGTGCGGCCCCGCATGAAGGCGATGGGCGCAATCTCGATGACGTTCTTCTCGAGGTAACGATCGACTTTTTCGGGATCGATCATGTCGTACAGCGCGTCGTACAGCGGACGCAGGTAGGGATCGATTTTGTCCTGCAATGTGCCGGGCAGAAAACCCAACCGCTCACCGGCTTCCACGGCAGGGCGCGCCAGGATGATGCGGTTCACGCGTTTGGCCAGCAGCGCGGAAATCGCCATCGCCACGGCGAGATAAGTTTTGCCGGTGCCGGCCGGGCCGATGCCAAAGACCATGTCGTGCTTCTCGATGGCTTCGAGGTAGCGGCGCTGGTTGCTGCTCTTGGGCTGCACGGTGCGGCGTCCGAACGAACGCTGGCGGCCGGCATCGGCCAATCCGCGCAGCGTCGAACTCGGGTCGGACGTGAGCACGCGCAGCATGCTGTTGAGGTCGCCGTTGTTGAAGGTGTGGCCGGAGCGCTGCAGAGTTTCGTAGTCGGTGAAAACCTGTTCAGCGCGAGCTACGTCCTTCGCCGCACCCTCCAGTTCGATGGCGTTCGAGCGCAGATTGATGGTGATGTTCAGGCCGTCTTCGAGCAGGCGCACATTCTCGTCGCGCGTGCCGAACAGCGTCTCTATGTTGGGGCTGACCCCGATGCTTTTCTTCATGCGTGCGTTCATGCCTCTGGGTTCATGCTTGGGTTGATGATTATGTTGGTCCGAATCTCTGACTCCGACTACAGTCGCGAGACAGTTGAGAGACACCTGCGCCTAATTGACCGCTGAGGCAAAGCAGGGTTTCGCTTGGAGACGGGACCACCCGAAATGCGCATGCCCAGAAGGCAAGTCACTACCATTCAGTAGAGCGTACCCCGCGGCGGAGTGGGAGTCAATGGGAGCTAAATTGACGCCTGTGGGAAACTGTCAGGATGAAGAAACCGTCGTTGCGTGTCACCAAGTGGCTGGGGGAGATTCCGGTAGAAATCGAATGCGCGGCGTGCCCGGAGTGGCAGTTCCGGGGGACGTCGACGAGCCATCGACCGAACCAGGAAGAGTACACGAAGCAGCTACAACGGGCATTCGATCAGCACTTCAAGGCCGTTCATGATCGCGAAGACTCTGGCCCGATCACCTAGTGGCAGAACTGTCGTCCTGGGCAGTCGCGGGTACGGCCCTGGTGCGGGCCCACTGGCGCAAGGTTTGAATTTCTTCGGCACGGGTGGTGGAGAGCGGGACTGTCTGCGCGAGCGCGTCCAGAAGCGACTGCGTGGAGAGCGGCTTCTTCTCGGAATACGCAGCGTAGAGTCCGCCCTGGACGGCGGCGTCGATCTCAGCACCGGAGTATCCGTTAGCGGCTGCGGCGACTTTCTCCAGATCGAATTCCGCGGGATTGCGTTTGCGTTTCGCGAGTTGAATCGAAAAAATCTGCTTACGCTCGGCCTGGTTGGGCAGGTCGACGAAGAATAATTCATCGAACCGGCCTTTGCGAATTAATTCGGGCGGCAGCACGGTCACGTTGTTGCAGGTCGCGGCCACGAACACGGCAGCCTTGCGATCCTGCATCCACGACAGAAACGAAGCCAGCAGGCGCGACGAAACGCCTGCATCCGCCGATGCGGAATCGGGGCCGCTGCCGGCGAATACTTTTTCCAGTTCATCGATCCAGAGCACACAGGGGGCGAGGCCCTCGGCGACCTGAAAAACTTTGCGGATGCGCTTTTCGGTCTCGCCGATGTACTTGTCGTAGACCGCAGACGTGTCGAACTTTACCAGCGGTAGCTTCCACTCACCGGCAACGGCGCGGGCGCACAGCGACTTGCCGCACCCTTGCACTCCGAGAATGATCATGCCGCGCGGCGGTTCCAGGCCAAATTCGCGGGCCGAATCTTCCCAGGCGCCGCGGCGCTGGCCTAGCCAGTGCTTCAAGTTTTCGAGTCCGCCGACCGCCGCGAGATTGTCCTGGGCCTCGACGAATTCGAGCATGCCGGAATGGCGAAGCAGTTGCTTCTTGGCGTCGAGCACATCGGTGACGCTCTCCGGACACAGCGCATAGCGCGTGACCAGAGCCTGCGAGATGGCGCGATCGGCCTCTTCTTCGGTCAGGCCGCGCAGGTTGGCCGACATGGCGTCCACCCCGGCGGGGTCGAGTTGCATCTTCAGCAAATACGTTTTCGAGAGACGCGTAAACGTGTCATGAATGATTTCCTGCAGGCGCTTCCGATCGGGCAGCGGCAGATCGAAATATTCCACGAGCGTGGCCAGTTCTGCGGGCACGGCGATTTCGGGTGCGGTGATGATGACCGTGCGCCGGTTGGTGGCGAATTTCTGGCCCACGTCGCGCAGGCGGCGCACCACGACCGGGTCGTCCATGTGACGATGAAAATCTTTCAGAATGAAGACGGCTTCGATGGTCATCGACTCCATGTTGGCGAGGGCCTGCGCCGGCTCGCGCGTGTTATAGATGGCTGTGCCGGTAGCCACCGCGGCGCCGTCGGCTCCCTGGTATGCAGACATTGCCTGGGCCAATCGATCCGCTTCTCGTGCTCCTGGACTGAGTGCGGTTCGCATCTGGGTATAGGCGCGTCCGGCCTGAGCTAGCATCGCGTTCTGATCGATGCGGGCCTGCAGCGGTATTTTCGAGGTCTCCGGCGGAGTGTTGGTCCCGGAGCGTAAGAGGCCGTCGGCGATGGTCCACTCAAAGGCTGCCATGTTGAGTTCAGTGCAGGCCGCGCGCACCAGGTTGACGGCGTGCGTTTCCTCCGACGTTTCCATCACGATGATGGGCGTCGACGAGTTGATGAGTACTTTGAGGCGATCGAGTCCGTCTGTCATCTTTGGAACCGCCAAGCATTGCGTATCGCGAAGTCTGGAGAGGAATCGTATCAGGGCATCGCTTCAGCGATGCCGTTTAACAGACCGAGATGTGATCGGCTTTAGCCGCTGGGTTTCGCCGCACTCGTGCAGCGGCTAAAGCCAGCCCTCGGCTCCCTGTGGAGCGGCATGCCTGAAGGCATGCCCTGATACAAACCTCGTCTTCGTCGCACTCTCGAATTCTTCGACGAACCCTCAAACCGCAGAGTTTGACCGGTCGGGATTGCTCCCCTATAATAGAAGTTTCGGACCCACCCCGAATATCTCTCTAACACACGAAGGTAACGATCCAGCTATGGCAAATCATCTTTCGGCGCTGAAACGTGCGCGCCAAACCGAACGCCGCACCGTGCGCAACCGCGCCAACACTTCTACCCTGCGCACCCAGTTGCGCGACCTGCGCGAGACTATTGAAAAAGGTGACAAGGCGGCCGCCGAACAGTCCTACCGCAAGACGGTTTCGGCCCTCGACAAGGCCATTCAGAAGGGGACGCTGCACGAGAATACCGCTTCGCGCTACAAATCCCGGCTGGGCAAGCGCGTCACGGCGATGAAGTAAGCTCTCAGCCGCCAGCTATCAGCTTTTCAGAAAAATCAAGGGCAGACGCTTCGCGGCGTGTGTCCTTTTGTTTTTGGGATTCAAGGTGAGGGCGGACGGCTGATCGCTAATAGCACAGAACTGCGTTCCTCACACCGGAAGCTGTTCCTGCATCCAGCCAGGGGTTTCGAGCTTAGGCTCGGTGGTCAGGTCCATGACCAAGCGTTCGAGAACCATGCGCTTGCTGACGGGATTGGAGCGGAGGGCGAGGTCGGCCTTCGCGACCAGGCGAATGGCGCGCGTCAGTTCGCGGCGGTTTTTGTAGCGGCGGGCCTGGCGGATGATGTCGTCGGCGGCGAACGGAGGAACGCGGAAGCCCTGCCACAGCGCGGCCCACAGCATGCGCTGGTCGCGGACGTTGCGCTCGAGAATCACCAGCATCTGACGGAAGGTTTTGGCCAGCATGTAGATGTGACCGATGGCGGCCTCTTCGCCTTCGCCGGAGAGCAGAATCGCGTCGAGAATTTCCAGGGCACGCACGCGCTCTTTGGCGGAGATCGCGTCAGTCAGTTCATAGAGTGACCGCTGCTTGGCGGCCAGCACCATGGTTTCGACGTCGCCGAGAGTGACGCGCCTTTTTTCGCCGACGTAGAGAATCAGCTTCTCGAGTTCGTTGGAGATCATCATCATGTCGCCGCCGAGAGCGTCGACCAGCTCGCGGGCGCCGTCGGCGTCAATTTTCACGCTGCGGCTGGCGCAGTAGTCGGAAATCCAGCGGACGGCTTCTCCCTCTTCCACGCGCGCCAGTTCGACGATGCCGCAGTACTGGCCCATGGTTTCGCGGATGCGCTGGTAGCGTTCTTTATCCTGCATCTCCATGCGGCGGACGTCGGCGGGAATGCTGATGTGGTCGGCGACGAAGACGATAAGCGCATCGGGATTCGGGTTTTTGCAGTAGTCCTCAATGGCGGCGAGTTTGTCTTCGTTCGAACCGCGGCCAAACAGATTTTTAACGCCGCGCACGAAGAAAACCTGAAACGGAGCCATCAGCGAGGGAGTGCGAGCGCGGTCGAGAACTTCGGCCAGATCGTTCTCGGCGAGATCGAACTCGAAGAAGCTGAAGTCGCGCAGGTCGAGCGGGACCAGGTGTTCGAGGATGGCATCGCGAAAGCGCTTGCGGAAAAAAGCTTCGTCGCCGACGAAAACATAGACCGCGCGCAGCTTGCGCGATTCCAGTTCGCTGACAAAGCGTTCGGCCTGGGCGAAGGCCCGCATTAAATTTCCCTCGTCGTGGCCTTCATTGTGAAGCGGGTCATTGTTTTTGACTGTAACATCGCGAATTCGATTCGGCCAGTATCGTTCTGCGGGAGATCCCTTCGACTTCGCTCAGGGCAGGCTCTTGGCTCCGCCTGAAGAACGGCTCCGTTCAGGATGACGCCCCAAATTTGCTTGCGCTTAAACATGGACCTACAACTTGGTCAGAAAATCCATCACTTCGGGCGAGGTCCAGTCGACGGGGCCGATGAACTTGCGGCGCATCACGCCCTCGCGGTCAATGACGTAGGTTTCGGGCCAGCCCGAAGTGCCATACATAGTCGCGACTTTCTGTTCCGGATCGCGCACCGTCAGAAAGTTGACGTTGCGCACTTTGAGAAACCGGTGGTAGGCATCGGGATCGACATCGATGCTGACGCCGAGCACAACCACTCCCTTGGCCCGCGTGCGATCCTGCATGGCGATCAACGACGGAAGCTCTTCCTGGCATGGAGGACACCAGGTGGCCCAAAAATTCAAAACCAGCACCTGGCCGCGAAACTGATTCAACGTCACTCTTCGATCGGAGTCTTGCAGGGTAAAGTCGCGGGCCGAAGTGCCGACATGCGGCGGGCGCGATCCGCTGGTACAACCCGAGCCGAACACGGTGGCACACAGCGCCAGAAGCAGAACAATTCTCCTCATGCTCCAGAGCCCCTGTTCATTCCAGAAACCCTCGTCATCCTAGAACCCCTCGTTATTCTAGAACCCTATTCTAGAATCCCTCCAGAACGTTGGCTACCAGCGTGCGCGCGAAGTCCTGCGAGAGCCGACGGAAGGCGGGGGAATCTTCCTCGAAAAAGCTGCTTAGATCCTGCGAGACTTCGTATTGCTCGCGAAAAAGATATGCGGGATTCTGGTACAGCACTTTGCCGTTGCGGTCGGTGAGCACGACCTTCATGCTGACCACCACGAGAACACTCGCCGCACGGCCGGTCGCGGTGTCGTAGGTGAGCGGAGAAGCCGTGGTAGAGAGCACGGTGCCGCGCAAGGTGGCGTCGGCGTCTTCGCTCGCATCATTGACGATGCGGTAGCGAGTGCGGGTGGTGAACTCGCGCACCACCGCAGCAGTCAGCATTTGCTCGATGCGATAGGTGAGGGTCTCGTTCTTGAAAGCGGGCACAGCGATGGTCTTGACCGTGTCCGGAAGCTGCACGGAATGACCCGCGGTGTGGTAGCCGCATCCGGTGCTCAACGCGCAAAAGACCGTCAGCGTCAGCGCCAGCAAACGGTCGCCCATCACTGAATCTTCCCGGTGGGACGCGAAGCGGTCATGCTCTCCGCGATTTCCACCGCGGTCAGAGCCGAGATGCGCAGATTATCCACGGCCGCCCACAACCAGACGCCATTGTGCTGCAGGGGATCGAGCTTCAGTTCGAGTTGGACATCCGCCTGTCCGGCGGCACTCACGTTGCTGGCAGGATCCTCTTCCGCGCCAGGGATGGTCACATGATCTCCGGCCATGGCCAAGGACAGCGCCGGCACGTCGACGACGCTCTCCATCTCGAGAAAGACAGCCAGACCGTAGCCGTGGAATATGGGAGCCTGCAGCAACAGGAGCGAAGGCTGGGGAGCGGAGTCTCCGGCAATCTTCTGATAATGCCTCGCGATCCGTGCCTCGACGGAATCAAGCGCAGGCTGGGACTTCTGCCCGTAGCGCGCGATCATGTTAAAGGCGACCTGGGCATCGTAAACATCTTTGGGCAGCGGCTGGAATGAAAGCAAATTCACGGTCTGCTGGTGAAGCTCGTCCATGCCGCGCTGGCCGTGTTGTGAAGCCGGTTCGAAAATTGTTGCAACGGCGCGCCGCACGGCGCCCGCCTTCTGGGCCCGCAAGAGCAGCAGAGCCAGGGTCACCGCGGCCGGATGCGCTGCCACACAGGGGCCCGGCTGCAGTTCAGGGGCGGGGATCCGGGCGCGTTCACGCTCGATCCACAGCGACCGCACACTGGCCCCATGTTCATTTTCCAACGCCCCCGAGAGATCGATAATGACGCTGCCGGCGTCGCGGGCGTCTTTCCAGTTGCTACGCGTGCACTCCTCATCCGAGGCAAAAAACGTAAAGTCCACATGCTCAAACTGCTCGGCGCGCACCCTCTGGATAAAGCTGATCTCGTCTCCCATGGCCTCGAGCCGGCCCATGGCCTCGTCGTCGTCGAGTAGGCGGACATCGACGGCCGGGAAATTTCGTTCGCTCAGCATGTCGGCGACTTCCTTGCCCTTGAGCGAGCCCGCACCCACAATGGCTGCGCGGTACAGATTGCCGCGGGCAACGGTGGGATGCGGCGCAGGCGCTGTCTTGACAGAGTCGTTCATTACGCCTGCGGAGCCTCCTTATAGGGCGGCCGTGGGGGATCGGCTCGGCGACGGAAGATCCATTGCACCCGCCAGAAAATCCCCGAGACCATATAGAGCAGCGCGATGGCGAAAAGAACCTTGCGGTGGAAAACAAAGATCAAGGCAAAAAGCGCGGCCATCAGAACGATCAGCCGGAACGGGTGCCGCGAACGAAAATCGATGTCTTTAAAGCTATAAAAGCGCCACGTACTTACCATGAGATAGCCGACCGTGATCACCATGGCGAACCAGGTCAGGGCCGTATACCACGAGATGATGGGATCGCCACCCGAAAAGTGAACCACGGCTGCGATCACGCCCGCGCCCGCCGGAATGGGCAAGCCGACAAAATATTTCTTGCCCGGGCGGCCCGGATTGGAGGGCTGCGGATTGCTCGTGATGTTGAACCGGGCCAGGCGGCTGACTCCGGCGATCAGAAAGAGGAAGCTGGCAATCGCGCCCAACTGCGTCATCTTGATGTGCCAGTCCGTCAGCAGGACCGCTGGCATCAGGTGAAATCCCCAGGTCCAGGCCAACAGGGCAGGAGCCACGCCAAAGGTGATGGCATCGGCCAAGGAATCCAGTTCCTTGCCGAAATCGCTGGTGGTTCCCGTCATACGCGCAATGCGGCCGTCGAGCCCATCGAACAGCACGGCGAACCCGATCGCCTTGGCCGAATTGTCGAGGTGCCAGTAGTCAGCGACCGTGGCGTGCATGACCTCGAGAATGGCGTAGTAGCCCAGCGCCATGTTGGCCGTGGTAAATAGCGACGGGAGAATGTACATCCCCTTGCTGTGCCGGCCTCGGTGTTTTGGAGCGGATGAATCCATCAGCGTGCTCTCTCGCTTGCAGCGGCGCTTCCCGCCGACGCCAGCTGGCTCTGGGCCTGGGGCTGCAGGTAGGCCAGCACGCTGGCGCCGCCTTTCACGCGGTCGCCCACCTTCACGTTGACCCTGGCCGAGGCATCGAGCAGAACATCGACGCGCGACCCAAACTTGATGAGGCCCACGCGCTGGCCACGCCCCAGGCGGTCGCCAACCTTATGGTTGAACACTATGCGGCGCGCCAGCAGCCCGGCAATCTGCTTGAAAACCACCGTCTGGCCGTCGCCGTCACTTTCCATGGTGACGATATTCTGCTCGTTCAATTCGGCGGAAGTTTTGTTCATGGCGTTCAGATATTGGCCGCGCTGGTAGCGCACTTCGCGAATCACGCCCGCGATGGGTGAGCGGTTCACATGCACATTGAACACGCTGAGGAAAATGCTGAACCGCGTAAGCTTCTCATCGCCCACGGTGATTGGCGAAACGTCGGTGACTTTGCCGTCGCCGGGAGACACCACTGCACCCGCATCCTGCGGGATGGCCCGCTCCGGATCACGAAAGAACCACAAAAAGAAAAAGGCCAGCAGGCAGGGGATAATCGCCCAAGCGGGATTAGTCAGCCAGCCGAGCAGGACCGCGGCGGCGATCAGAGGTAGTGCGTAGAAGTAGCCATCCCGAACCATGAGAGTTTTTTATTATAGAGCACGGTGACGGAGTCAGGACGATTTGGCGGGTCGGCCGGTTTAGGGCGAATCGCGCTTGCTTCGGCGGTGCTGCTCCTCTCGCCCAGCTCAGTTCGTGATCGGGGGCCGGGGAAAAGAGGAGCTCAGTTCAGTGAGATGGAGGGCGCCTCATCGCGCCTGGTGGAAGGTAAGCTACTCCCTTGGCGGCGACGCCGCGTGGAGGTTGGCCAGAATTTTACGCTACGTTAACGCCGTACTGCTGCCGGTACTCGCGCTCAATGGACTCCATCTGATCTTTCAAGCGCAGTTTCAGCTTTTTCAGACGAACCTCTTCCAGCTTTTCGTCTTCGCTGAGATAACGTTTTTGGGTGAGTGAATCGAGGCGTTTCGAATACTGCGTATGCTCCTGAGCCAATCTGCGGAATTCCTCATGATTGGTCAGAAGTTGGTCTCTCGAAGTCAGCATCCAGCAGACCTCCAACCGGGATATGAGCTGAGGCTAGCACAGGGCAAAAGTGGGTTCAATGCCAAAAAGTGGTGCAGTCTCAGTATGAGAAACAGTTTACTCCAGACTCAGCCTGTACAGGACGGCGTCTTCCGCAGGATCTTTGTAATACGCCTTCCGACTGCCGGTCTGCTCGAAACCCGTTTTTTCATAAAGACTTCGCGCCGCAGCGTTCGACTCGCGAACCTCAAGAAACACAGACTTGCTGTTTGTTTCGCGGGCGGTCGCCAGCAGGGCTTGCAGAAGCTGCTTTCCAAGCCCCTGCCGGCGTGCCGGGGGCGCGACGACAATGTTTTCCAACTCCCATTCGGGGGCGAGATGCCGGGCCACGACGAAGCCGAGAATATTCGAGCCTGAGCCGGGGATCGTCGCTCGACCGGGCACAGAATCGGAGAGCGTCTCGGCGATCAGGACAAGCCGTTCTGCTCCTCCGCTGTCGAAGGTTTGGCGATATTGCTGTTCCGTCCAGTGCGCCGCAGCGGCACATCTGCGCTCCAGGTGCATGATGGAGGGAACGTCAGCGGGAGTGGCGCGGCGGATCAAAGGGGTCCGTTAAGATTTAGCTAGAAGCTAAGAGCCAAAAGCTAAGAGCTGCTTTTCACAAACAGTCTCGGCGTCGGAGCGGCGCAGGTAGTTCGCTTCCAAGCCTTCGGGCGAAACCGTTTCGCCGGCCTGCAGTTTTTTCCATCCGAAGCGGGCGATCATCTCAACGGTGGGGCGCTCGACCGGTAGACACTGAGAGACCATGCGTCCCGCGCGGCAGCAGCCAGCGCCAAATCCGGAGTAGCGACGGACGACTCTCGCGCCAGCGATAAGAACTCCGACCGCGACACCAGTTCCTCGCGCAGTACGCGGACTGATTCGCCGACCAGTTCGTATGCTCCGAAAAAAACCTCGCTGCGGCCGCCATCCATGGCCGCCGACAATCTTGCCCTGGACATGACTGGCCGTGGCTACCAGTTCCAGCAAAGAAACCGGCACAATCGGCTTGTGCAGAATCTCCGCCAGCGCCTTGATTGCAGCCAGCCCTACGCGCAGACCGGTAAACGATCCCGGGCCGGAGACGACGATGAAAGCAGCGATATCGGCTTTGGTGCGGCCATGCTCTGGCCAGCAGCGCCGCGATCTGCGGCACCAGTTGCGCCGAGAATGTGCCGCCTGCCAGCGGCGCGACTTCGATGACCTCAGCATCCGCGCAGATCGTGCTCTCCCGCACGCGGCGAGAGCAGACGGTGCCGTCTTTGCCGGAAGTGTCGGTGACGAGAAGAAGCATGCCGTTCCTATTTTTGTTTTGAATCGCTTTACCTTGAATCGCTCTTCGTCCCGCGTGAATCCGCGGCGACTCTGGTTATCGTTATTCCTGCACCAGTTCCAGCAGCACGCCGCCCGTGCTCGAGGGATGCACGA
This sequence comes from uncultured Acidobacteriota bacterium, assembly GCA_963755795.1. Classification (GTDB taxonomy): domain Bacteria; phylum Acidobacteriota; class Terriglobia; order Terriglobales; family Acidobacteriaceae; genus Sulfotelmatobacter. Next base: position 18,381 of record CAVWLI010000047.1, read on the forward strand.
ACACATACTGGTGCCCACCCGCGCCGATTTTGATTTCTTCTGACACCAGGCGCACGCCGTCTTTTTTGAGCCGCTCGACCGCTGCAGGCAGGTCCGGCACTTTCAGGCAGACATGGTGCAGGCCTTCGCCGCGCTTGGCGATAAATTTTGCGATCGTCGAATTCTCCGAGGTCGCCTCGAGCAATTCCAGCCGGCTCTCGCCGACGGGAACCATCACCAGGCGCACTTGTTCCTGCTCGACGGTTTCTTCGGGCGAAACGCTGAGGCCGAGCTTTTCGTAAATCGCCTTGGCCGCCGCCAGCGACTTCACCGCGATGCCGAGATGATCGATCTTGGCCATGGAGTCTGCTCACGTGGCGGCGGACGCATTCGTCCGCCTTCTCGATTTCAAAAACTCAACTTCAAAACCTGCCCGGACGAATGCGTCCGGGGTTACGTGTTACGTGCCCTCGCCGCGATCTCCTCCACCAGCGTATACGGATCGCGTTTGTGTTCGGCGACTTCCGCTGCCAGCCGCGTCAGATTTCCATCGCCCAGCTGCGCCCGCGCTTTCTCGAGCATAGCGTCGCGCAGCATTTCTACCAGCCGCTCCTGCCAGTTTTGCACACTTTTCTTCAGCGCCAGGTTTTCTTTCTGCAGATACTCTTCGTAGCCGGCGATCGCCGCCGCCAGATCGCTCACTCCGGTGCCGTCAGCTGGCCACGGTTTTCACGATCGGAGGCGTCCATCCATCATGGCGCAGGGCCAGCGACTGCAGCGCGCGAATCTCGCGCTCCACCCGCTCTGCGCCTTCGCGATCGCTCTTGTTGATCACGAAGATGTCGGCGATCTCCATGATGCCCGCTTTGATCGTCTGCACATCGTCGCCCATGCCGGGAACCAGAATCACGACCGTGATGTCGGCCAGGCGCACGATATCGACTTCATCCTGCCCGACGCCGACGGTTTCAATCAGGATGACGTCGCGACCCGAGGCGTCAAGCACGGTCGTGACGTCGGCCGTGGTGCGCGCCAGGCCGCCCAGCGATCCGCGCGTCGCCATGCTGCGAATATAAATTCCCGGGTCGGCAAAATGTTCCTGCATGCGGATGCGGTCGCCCAGAATCGCGCCGCCGGTGTAAGGGCTGGTCGGGTCGACGGCGATGATGCCAACGCTCCGGTTCTGCTTGCGATACGACCGCGCCAGTTGATCGACCAGCGTGCTCTTGCCTGCCCCAGGCGCGCCCGTCAGCCCGATCACGCGCGCCCGCCCGCTGTGCGGAAACAACGCCTTCAGCAGGTCGGACCATCCTGGCGCTCGATTCTCGACTACGGAAATGGCTCGCGCCAGAGTCCGCACATCTCCGGAGCGCAGCGACTCGATCCAGGACGGGATGTCGTGATGAAGACGGGAGTTATCCAAACGAGCGTTGTCCAAGCGACCAGTGTAAAGCAGGACTGGCACTTACGGCGGGGTTAGCTAATCCTTCAGCAACTGGCGCGCGATCACCAGCCGTTGAATCTCGCTGGTGCCTTCGCCGATGGTGCAGAGTTTCACGTCGCGGTAAAACTTCTCGGCGGGATAATCCTTGATGAAGCCGTAGCCGCCGTGAATCTGCACACCTTCATTGGCGCAGCGCACGGCCACTTCGCTGGCATAGAGTTTCGCCATGGAAGATTCCTGCGTCGTCTTCATGCCCACGTCTTTCATGGAGGCGGCGCGCATGGTGAGCAGCATAGCGGCGTCGATTTCAGTAGCCATGTCAGCCAGTTTCCACTGGATGGCCTGGAAGTCGCTGATCGCTTTGCCGAACTGCTTGCGCTGTTTTGAATACTTTAAGGCCGCTTCGTACGCGCCCTCGGCCATGCCCAGCGATAACGCGGCAATCGAGATGCGGCCGCCATCGAGCACGCGCATGGCGTCGGGAAATCCCTGGCCTTCGCCGCCCAGCAGATTTTCCGCCGGGATCACGCAATCTTCGAAGATCAACTCGGCCGTGTCGCTCGCGCGCAGTCCCAGCTTGTTTTCTTTTTTGCCGGGACGAAATCCCTTCGTGTCTTTCTCCACGACGAAGGCGGAGATTCCATGGGTGTGCGCGGCGCGATCGGTTACGGCTAGCACCACCGACACGTCGGCGTAGTGACCGTTGGTGCAGAAAGTTTTGGTGCCATTCAGCACCCAGTGGTTTCCCCGGCGCACGGCGGTCATGCGCGCGCTGCCGGCGTCCGATCCCGACGAGGGCTCGGTCAATCCCCACGCGCCGATGAATTCTCCGGTCGCCAGTTTGCTGACGTATTTCTTTTTCTGCGCTTCGTTGCCGGCGAGAAAAATGTGGTTCGAACAGAGCGAGGTGTGCGCCGCCACGATGATTCCGACCGAACCGTCGACGCGCGAGAGTTCCTCGATCGCAGTGACGTACTCCACGTAGCCCATGCCCGCGCCGCCGTATTCGGCGGGAAAAATCATGCCCAGCAACCCGAGCTTGCCCAGTTCCTTGATGGTCGCAAGCGGAAATTCGCCAGCCTCGTCCCACTTCATGACGTTGGGTTTGATCTCGCGCTCGGCAAATTCGCGAACGCTTTTTTTCAACTGCAGCTGCTCTTCGTTCAGTTGGAAATCCAAAAGTTCCTCCAGCACACCAGGCGGTGCGATCAGGCCGCCGCGGATAAAAGAGCTTCAAGGGCTCAGATTGTGATTAGAACATAGCGCCGGGAGAGGTAGAAGTTACCAGCGGATGGGAAATGGAAAGTCGACAGGAACCGCATGAACACTGGCGATTCTGGCGATTCCACTTCGACGCCCAACCGACCGGATGGTTTGGGAAATGCAGCAGCGGGACTTTTTTCACCCCTGCTGGATGCGCCGGCTTTGGCCAGGAAAGCTTGAAAGACTTCGTTGGAGAGCAGTCGTCCGCGCGTGGTGAGCCGAATGAAATCGCTGTCGCGCTGCAGCAGTCCATCGGCGACTAATTCTGCGATGGCTGGCGACAAATCATCGAGAGGTTGCTGACCGAAGGTCGCTGCAATCTTTCTCACGTCCACACCTCGGTTCAGGCGCAGACCCAGAAAGAAAGACTCTTCAAGAGCGGCCGCGCGCGAGACGGCTGTGCCCTGCACGGGCGATCCCGCAACGTATTTTTCCAGCACATCCGGGGTTGCGAAACGCACCGCCGCAGCTTCCGGCGTCGACGCGAAATCAGCATGGAATGCGCGTCGACGCCGAAGCCCAGATACGGCTGCCGCGTCCAGTATTTGAGATTGTGGCGCGACTCCGCGCCCGCGCTGCGCAAAATTGGAAATTTCGTATTGCGCGATGCCGGCCGCTTCCAGTTGTTCGCAGGCCGCGAGATAGAAATCCGCAGTGGCGTCTTCATCGGGAACAAAATGCGCATGATAGCGCGTTCCGCCGGCCATCACCTCGCGCCCCAGCCGCGAGTCTTCGTCCACTTCGAGCATGTAGACGCTCACGTGTGGAACGCCGGTCGCGAGTGTTCGTCGAGCGAGTCCTGCCAGGATTCTGCGGTCTGGTGCGGGAGCCCGGCGATCAGATCGATATTGATGATTCGTAATCCCGGCCGCGCGCAGGCGGGCAATGTCGTCCAGCACGGTGGCATCGCTTGTGCAATCGCCCGACGGCGGCGGCTTCGGCATCAACGAACGACTGCACGCCTAGGCTGACGCGATTCACGCCGCAGCGCAGCAGTGCTTCGAGCACGTCCGGCGCAAGCGTGCCGGGCGCACACTCGACTGTAATTTCGGCGTCGGGCCGCACCTGAAACTGTGATCGAACCGCGTCGAAGATCCGCTGCAGTTGCCCGGCCGTCGAGCACGGTAGGCGTGCCGCCGCCGAGATAGATCGAGTCCACCTCGTGCTCGATCCGCCCGCCCATCTCCTCGGCGATCTGCGGTGCACTCGGCAATGTCGGCGCAGACGCGATCGACATAGCGCTCAAAAACGGCGCGCGAAAACACGTCGGACGCGAAGTTGCAGTAGCTGCACTTGGTGCGGCAGAACGGCACCGAAATGTAGATCCCCAGAGCCACGCTTCTGATTATCCCACCCTGCAGAACGCTTTTCCATCCTCGCCGACTTCGCGCCCGGCCATCTATTTGAGGTACCCTGTTGAGGGCAGCGCTGAGCGCACGTCGGCCGCTGTCTTCAAGACCAATCCAGAGAAGCATGGCCCAGGAAGAAGAAATATTAGGCAAAGCGTATGACAGCCGGCTGATGCGGCGGCTGCTCACCTACCTGCGTCCGTACCGCTGGCAGGTGACGATTGCCATTGCTCGATTATCCTCAAGTCGTTCTGCGACGTGCTGGGGCCTTATCTGGTGAAGGTCGCGGTGGACCGCTACCTGGCGCCGGTGAAGGGTACGGACTCGGTATTGTGGAATTGGCTCAGCCCGCAGGCCGCTGCACGGGATCGCGCAGATTTCTGCAATTTATTTCAGCCTGTTGATGCTCACCTTCGTGTTCGAGTTCCTGCAGACCTACTTCATGCAGTGGACCGGGCAGAAAGTGATGTTCGACCTGCGCAGCCAGATTTTCCGCCACCTGCAGCGCATGCATGTCGCTTTCTACGACAAGAATCCGGTCGGCCGGCTGGTCACGCGCGTCACCACCGACGTCGACGCTTTGAACGAGATGTTCACTTCGGGCGTCGGTGTCCATTTTCGAGGACGTGTTCGTGCTGGTCGGAATTGTGGGCATCATGCTGTGGATGAACTGGAAGCTGGCGCTGATCACGTTCGCGGTGCTGCCGTTCATTCGTGGTTGCGACGAAGATTTTTCGCGATAAGGTGCGCGATTCTTACCGGCGCATTCGCACCGCCATTGCCCGCATCAACTCTTATTTGCAGGAGCACGTCAGCGGCATGGTCGTGCTGCAGCTTTTCAACCGCGAGCGCAAGGCTTACAACCGTTTCTCGGAAATCAACCGCAGCCACATGGACGCGTACAAAGACGCGATCCTGGCCTATGCCCTTTATTATCCCGCGGTTGACTTTCTTTCGGCGGTCGCGATTGCCTGCGTCATCTGGTTCGGCGGCCAGGATGTGATGCGCAGGGTCGTAGCCAGCAGCAACGTAGTCGCGACAGCGGCTTCGCTGGGTGTGCTGATCGCGTTCACGCAATACGCGCTGCGTTTCTTCCGGCCCATCATGGACTTCAGCGAGAAGTACAACACTCTGCAGTCCGCGATGGCGGCCAGCGAACGCATTTTCAAGCTGCTGGACACCCCGGTCGACATCGTTTCGCCGGCCGTGACGAAGAAACCGGAAGGCCCCGGCCGCATCGAGTTTGACCACGTCTGGTTCGCGTACCGGGAAACCGAAGATATGGAGCCCACTCCTGACTGGGTCCTACGCGACGTGACCTTTGCTATCGATCCCGGAGAAACCGTCGCCGTTGTCGGCCACACCGGCGCCGGGAAGACCACGCTCATTTCCCTGCTGATGCGTTTTTACGATGTGCAGAAGGGCGCGGTGCGCATCGACGGCGTCGACGTGAAAGAAATGGATCTCGCCGACCTGCGCAGCCGATTCGGCGTCGTACTGCAGGACCCATTCCTGTTTACCGGAACGATTGGCGGAAACATCCGCCTGGGCACCGAGCGCATTCAGGACGAGCACGTCGCCAAGGCCGCGGAAGATGTGAATCTCGGCGATTTCGTCCGCGGCCTGCCCAAGGGGTTTAACGAAGAAGTGCGCGAGCGCGGATCGACGCTATCGACGGGGCAGAAGCAGCTCATCTCCTTCGCGCGCGCTCTGGCGCATGAGCCGAAGATTCTGATTCTCGACGAGGCCACCTCGAGCGTCGACACCGAAACCGAATTCAAAGTGCGCGACGCGCTCGGCCGCATGGTCGAAGGCCGCACCTCGCTGATCATCGCCCACCGGCTTTCGACGGTGCAGCGCGCCGACAAGATCATCGTCATGCATAAGGGCCAGGTGCGCGAAATGGGGACGCATCAGGAACTGCTGGCGCAGCGCGGGATTTACTTCAAGCTATATCAGCTGCAGTACAAGGATCAGGAGTTGAATGTGGCGCGGGCGCCCTTGCCCGCGAATGCGGAAGGATTCCAGCAGCCGGAAATCAGCGCCCGCGGGGACGACTAGCAGGACCACGGGGCAGCAGAGCCCCTCGCGACACAGTCCCTCACTTACAATGCTGTCTTGCGAATCCTGATCTCAGCGGGCGAAGCTTCGGGGGAAATGTATGGGGCGGAGCTGATTGAGGCCCTGCGGCGGGCGGCAACTTCACAAGATGCTCATGGGGGAACGGACGCCCTCGTCCGTCCAGCAGGGCGAAGCTCTGCGGGCGCTGGCAGCGGCACGGACCTCGCTGAGCCGCGCTCTGCTCGTGCGGACGAGGCGTCCGTCCCCCCACAACCTCCGCTTGAATTCTTCGGCGTGGGCGGGGACCGCATGCGGGCTGCCGGGTGCGACACCGTCGTCGACGCGAAGGATCTGGCCGTCGTCGGCATCACTGAGATTCTCAGCCATCTGCCGAAAATCTTCCGGCGTTACCGACATTTGATTGCCGAGGCCGACCGGCGCAAGCCCGATCTTGCCATCGTTATCGACTCGCCGGCGTTCAACTGGCGCGTGGCGCGACAGATGAAGCGGCGCGGCATTCCTACGGTGTATTACGTTGCGCCGCAGTTCTGGGCATGGCGGCAGGGGCGCGTGCGGCTGTTGCGCGACTACATCGACAAGGCTTTGGTGATTTTTCCTTTCGAAGAGAAGTTTTATCGCGAGCGCGGGGTGGACGCGACCTTCGTGGGCCATCCCCTGGCCGAGTTGCCACGACCGGCCATCGAGCGCGATGACTACGCAGCGCAGCTTCAGTTGGACTCGTCCAAGCCTTGGATCACGCTTATGCCCGGCAGCCGGATCAAGGAAGTGCGCATGAACCTGCCGACGATTCTGGAGTCGGCGGCGTTGCTGGGCGATCGGTACGAATATCTCCTCCCGGTCGCGCCCACGCTCGACCGCAGTTTCCTGCTCAGTCTGATCGGTCGGCAGAAAGTGACCTTAGTTCCCGACGCCCTGCCCGCGCTGTTTCACTCCCGCGCCGGGATCGTGGCCAGCGGCACGGCCACCGTCGAGGCCGCCATGATGAACATGCCGTTCGTGATGGTCTACCGCGTCTCGCCGCTGACCTACGTGCTGGGCAAGCCGCGGGTGAAAGTGCCAAGATTCGCCATGGTCAACCTGATTGCCGAAGAGGCAGTCGTCCCTGAGTTGGTGCAGCACGATTTCACCGCTGAAAACGTAGTCGCTCGACTGAAGGAGATCCTTCCCGACGGCCCTGCTCGCCAGCGAATGTTGGACGGTCTGGGTCGGGTTAAGGCGCGGCTGCGGGCTCCACAGGCCGGTTCCGGAGACGCACAGCACCCGGCAGACCGGGCGGCCGAGATCATCCTGGAGCTTATTCCTAAGAGCTAGACTCCGCGACGGTCCCGGCTTGTCACTCCGGGGAGCGACAGCGACGAGGAACCCGCTATTGGCCGGCGCTGGCGAGAAGCAGGTTCCTCCGTCGCTCACGCTCCTTCGGAATGACAAGCCTGTGAGGGATGGACAAAAGCTGGTTGACCGGTCAGTTTGGAATGACAAGAAAAACTCCAGATGACAAAATCCTGACATACTGCTTCTAAACCTTGTGCTCCCAGCATCTTTTGCGTGAGAATCTTCATCATAGGAAATGGGTTATCATTTCCTGGAGAGTCTCCTGAATGTGGATTCACCCGCGGCGCGCTCTGGGCGTTCTTGCTAGTTCCCTGACTCTTTCGATCGCAGTCCTGCTCTCGATGCCATCTTCATCCTGGGCAGCGGAAAAAGCACGCCTGCGCGTGGACGACTACCAGATTGAGGCTCACCTGGAGCCGCATCTCCATCAGATCACGGCTCGCGCCAAAGTCAAATTCACGGCCATGCAGGATCTCGCGGTCGCCGTCTTTGAACTGCACAATGACCTGCGCGTCACCAAGGTGACCGACGAAAAAGGGCAGCCACTGTCGGCCGAACGGGTCACGCAGGATTCGACCGTGCGCGTGCCGCTGCCAGCGGGCCTGGCGAAAGACGCATCCACGACCCTGACTTTCGAATATGAAGGACAGCTGGAATCGGGCGACAACAGCCCGGTTCCGGGGCTGAAGCTGGCTTACATCGGAGATGACACCAGCTATTTATTTTATTCGGGACGCTGGTTTCCGGTGAGCGGCTTTGGCATCGATCGCTTTACTTCGACGATCAGCGTGACCGTGCCGGCGCACATGTTCGTCATCGGCAGCGGGCAAGCGACGGTCACTGAAACTCCGGCTTCGAACAAACCCAACGCCAGCGTTCTGCCCACTAAGACTTACACGTTCGTTTCAACCAAGCCCAGTTTTCCCGGGACCATCGTGGCCGGAGTTTTTCAGGAGTACAAGAGCGACGAAGCCGGCATGGACCTGCACGTTTTCTTCAAGCCCACGCACGAGGGCCTGGCGCCGGAGTACACCACGACCGCGGTGCAGGAGTTCACTTATTTCATCACGCTGTACGGACTGCCGCCATCGCAGAAGCTGAACGTGGTGGAATTGCCGGGCGATACTCTGCCTTACGCCTGGGCGCCGGAAATCGCGGGATTGGCAGGGCCTTCCATCACCGAGAAAACCAACTACCGCCTGCTGGCCGACGCGATTGCCCACCAGTGGTGGGGCGTTTCGGTGAGTCCGGCGAGCAAGGACGATTGGTGGCTGAGCGACGGCTTCTCGCGCTATTCAGAAGCGATGTATGTGGAGAGCGCCGCCGGGGCCGCGGGCCTGGAAGAAGCCGTGAAAGATATGTCGGTCGGCGCGCTGGCCTATGACACGGTGCCGCTTTCGAGCGCCAGCAAGCTCGACATTTTCTCGACGGAGTTTCAATCGCTGGCCACCGACAAAGGCGCGATGATCCTGCACATGCTGCGCTGGGTGCTGGGCGAGGACAAGTACAACAAGACGATGCGCGAGTTTGCCACGGAATTTGCCGGAAAATCGGCGAGCACGGACGACTTCAAGACCATCGCCGAGAAAAACTACGGCCAGCAGCTCACCTGGTTCTTCTCGCAATGGCTCGACTCCACCGGAGCGCCCGAGTTCAAGGTGAAGTACACGACCTACCGGCTGGGCGGCGCGGCTGCCACGGCGCCCAATCAAGACAAGACTCCGGGGTTCCGCGTGACCGGCGAAATCTCGCAGGATCTCGACCTGTTCCGCATGCCCGTGGACCTGCGCATCGATACCGACGGAAAAACCGAGAACCAGCGCATCGAAGTCGTGGGCACGACTTCACCGTTCTCGGTTGAAACTTTCGGCCGTCCGCGCCGCATTTCTCTCGATCCCGACCATCACGTGCTGACCAATTCCACTGATGTGCGGTTGCGCGCTTCCATTCTGCGCGGTCAGGCGCTGCAGCAACAGGGAGATCTTTCGGGCGCGCTGGTGGAGTTCAATAAAGCGCTCGACCTAAACAAGAACAGTTCCCTGGCCCATTACCGCATCGCCGAGGTTTTCTTTTTTCAGCGGAACTATCAGTCTTCGGCCAACGCCTACCGGTCGTCGATTGACGGGGACGGCGAGCCGCGCTGGACCGAAGTCTGGAGCCGCATCCAGCTGGGTAAGATTTTCGACATCACCGGCCAGCGCGAACGCGCCATCAACGAATACCGCCAGGCCACCCAAACCAACGACAACACCTTCGGCGCTCTCGAAGAAGCCCGCAAATATCTGCAGAAGGCGTACGAGCGGCCGAAAGAAAAAGCCGCGAACTAGGACCCGAAACCTACCGCGACGTCCCCGGCAATGTCAATGAGCGCAATGGCTGATTTCAACAGTTAGCACTTTTTTGCCATGGACGTTGAGAACGACGATAATTTCGAGATGGCCTTCCACATACGCCTCTCCGGTATTGCACTCCGAGTGCTGATTTTCTGCGGCGTCCTCTCTGCGGCGAGCACTTTCGGCCAGTTAGATAGAACGAAATTGTTCGAGAGAGAAGACGTATACATTCGCTCGGAAACCGCTACTCGCTTTTTTCGGGGAGCCGTTCTGGTTGGAATCGATGGAAAAATTGTCTTCGAGAATGCGTACGGCTTGGGCGATGAAGAATGGAGCGCCAGTAACACCATCCAAACGAAGTTCAGAATTGCGTCCCTCAGCAAGCAGTTTACCGCTGCCTGCATTTTGCTCCTGCAAGAACGCGGCCGCCTGAACGTACACGACTCGATCTCACGATACATGCCCGATCTACCGGCGGCGTGGCAAGCGATTACCATCCATCAACTGCTTACCCATACATCGGGAATCCCGAACTCCACCAACAGCTCGGAAAACGACAGAATAGACCGCACCGGAGCGACTCCGCAGCAGTTAATTGGGCTTTTCACAGACCAGCCGTTGGACTTCGAGCCCGGCACGAACTGGAACTACTCCAACACAGGCTACATCCTGCTGGGCACGATCGTGGAAAAGATCTCGGGGCAATCCTATGCAAACTTTCTTCAGGCCAACATTTTTGGGCCGCTGGGGATGAGGAACTCGGGGTACGATAGAGCAAAGGACGTCCTCAAAGAGAGGGCTTCGGGGTATGAAATCACCGACGGCCACATCGCAAACGCAGACTTCATCGACATGAGTGTTCCATTCTCTGCGGGTGGGATCTATTCCACGGTTGAGGATCTATACCGCTGGAACGAAGCACTCATCGAGAACGGGAAACTGCTATCGGCTGACTCACTGAAACAGATGTTCACTGAATACCCTCAGGCTACGCGTCAAGGACAGCATTATGGCTATGGAGTCGTGATTTCCCGGCTTAAGTTTGGAAAGTTGCTCTACTACCACGGAGGAGGCGTTAAAGGATTTTCCAGCAGCCTCCAACGTTATCCAAATGATCGGGTCTGCATCGTCGTATTGTCAAACCTCGATTCGTACAAGCCTTGGGAGTTAGGCGACCACATCGCCTCCGACCTGTTCAACCAGCCTCTTCCAGTTAATCAGCGATAGTTGTTGAAACATCGCAATAGCACGCATTGACCTCCTGCCAGCTCAGTTTCAGGACCGAACGAACTTTTCAACGACTGTCTTTACCCCCCGGAGGCGCTCGCAGTATTTTTGCGATATCCTCATCCCCGAACTCCCATGAAGAAATCTGCGTTGAGCTTCTGCCTTGCCTTGCTGATCGCGATGCAATCCTCCGCCCAGGAAAAATTCGCCGTCACCTCCGTCGTCGATGCGTCCGACATTGCTGGGCGGCCGGTTGCGCTGGACGCGCAGGGGAAACTTCTGCCCTGGCCCATGCCCGACAACATCGGCTATTCCTACTCGTCGCATGTGCTTACGCAGTGGACCATCCTCTGGGATCAGTACAACCGGCAGCGGCTGCATTATTTCCACTGCTGCTTTGACTTCGACCGCACAACTTATGAGTTAATCCCCGACCTGAACTGGGTCAACTCAACGGGATATCTTCGGGCCATGCTGCAGGGTTTTATCGAGCGCCTCTACCCATATACCGGGGATGCGCGGACTCTCACTTTCCTCGAGGACTTCGTCGACTACGAACTGGAGAATGGCCGCACGCCCGCGGACTATGCGTGGGCTCAGGTGCCGTATCCGTCGGCCGATCCCGGGGCTCGTCACTACAGCGGCTGGAGTTCGCACGGGAAGGACTACGTCGAACCTCACGTAGTGGGCGAAGACGGGTACGCCTATCTGCGGCTGTATGAAATGACGGGGAACACGAAGTATTTGCGGGCGGCCATTCTGTGCGCCGACGCGCTGGTCAAGAATTACAAGCAGGGGGATGAGACGCACTCGCCGTGGCCGGTGCGATGCTATGCGAAAGACGGCAGCACACGGGGCGAGAAAACGATGGGCCCCTATTCCGCCAACGTGATCGAACCCATCATGCTGTTCGACGAACTCATCCGGCTGCAGCAGGGCAGCGTCGCGGACTACAACCGCACGCGGGAGAACGCCTGGCAGTGGTTTCAAACCTATCCGCTGACCAACAACGTGTGGGTCGGGTACTTCGAAGACGTTCCGCCCAGGATGGAAAACATGAACCAGGTGATCCCGCTGGAGTTCGCGCGCTACGTGTTGCTGCATCCGGAAAAAGATCCGCAATGGAAGCAACATGCGCAGCAGCTGATCGCGTGGGTAAAAACCACTCCGAAGTGGCCGAAATATATTGTGCATGGCGCCACGGTGACGACGGAGCAGGGCGACGGCACGCAGTTCTGCTGCAACCTGCCCAATCAATGTTGCGACAGCCACACGGCGCGGCTGGCGGCGGTCGAGGCGCTTTTCTACGCCAAGACGGGAGATGCTGATTATCGCGAGGCTGCTTTTCGATCGTACAACTGGGTCACTTATTTTCAAGGCCTGCCCGGCAAGGCGCACGCGCCCTGGGGCCAGAACCAGTGGTGGTTTACTGACGAGTTCGCCGACGGTCCACGGCGGCTGATGGATGCGTTCTGGGCCGTGCCGGAGTGGGCGCCCGCCGATGAATCGCACCTGGTGGGCTCCTCGTCGGTGGTCACGAAGATCAGTTACGGCAAAGGTTCGGTAACTTATTCCACGTTCGACTCTGAGTCGTCGGATGTGCTGCGGCTCAATTTCGTCCCGGATTCGGTGATGGCCAACGGGCGGCCGTTGCGCCGGCTGCAGGTTCTCGATGAAGCGGGTTTCACTTTTGATGAATCGACGCGCGTGCTGCGCATCCGTCACGAGGGCGCGCGCGACGTCGACATTCAGGGCAAGGGCGGGGCTGCTCCTCCGCTTTACGTCACGTTCGACGATCCTCACCTCGCGGCCGGAACCGAACTTGCGTGCCCGTATCCTTCCGGAGTAATTGACTGGCCGGGAGGCGAGTGGAAGATCGGGGTTCCGGAGGGAAAATTTGGAACGTTCAACCTGATTCCTGCAAATCGAGAGTTGGAGCAACTGCGGTTCGCGTTCCCATCGCCTCGCGTTTTCGTCGGGATCGACGCATACAACGGGGGCTCTTCTGAGGCAACCATTACAATCCGCTCCGGAAGCGCTCCTGCTGTAGCCTCGACCTTACGGGCAGGAGAATTGCGTCGCATACGAACGAGATGGAAAGATCCTTCTTCACAAGTTCTGGTCGAGTTGAAGGCGGGCGACAGCCTGAGGTTCGATAACCTCGCGTATTCCTATCCGTAAGAACTGTCGTTGGCCGAGGCGGGCGCGGTACAGCCGCAGGCTACGAAGCGATCCAAGCCTCCGCCTCATCGGCGGAATGGAAAATCTGAATGTTCCTGTGAGTGCGCAAGGCCTTGTGCATGCGGGCTGCATGACTTTGTACGGAGCTTCGCACCACAAATGCACGCTTGGCGTCAAGCGCGAAGGGGTCGATCTTGTCCGCTAAGTTCAGGAACTCCTCGGCCTGCAGATCGAGTTCTTCGACACCGGTCAAGTCCACAATCTCCGAATAGCATGGCTGGAACGAGGGATTCATCTGCAAGAGCTTCGCGTATCGCTCGATGTCTCCGAACGTCAGCTTCTTTCCGAATTTCACGGTGACCAGTTGGCGCTGAGCGTCGACCACACAGTCGGCAGATCGGCTGAGCTGCCGACCCCGGCTCAGGCCGATCTTCGCCCCGGCGCTCAGAACATGTTCCTCAGACATTCGTGATGCATCTTTTTCGGACAACTCAAACCTCCGCGCAAATCCTGCCCGGCGACCTACTCTTTATGTATCGGCCAAGTTGCGCTGAAACTTCATCCCGGGCCGGCCGCGGCAGAATACGGAAATCGCTTGATCGGCTAACCTTTTTCCACTTACCGGGGTCTAAGTAAACATGCCAGCGGGGAACTTTACCGAACCCGGCTGCGTATCTCTGATCAGATGGTTGGGCGGGATTGAGACCCCTCGCCTGAACGTTACCCGGGTGCCCCCACGCTCCTCCCCGGAGGCGTGGGGGCATATTCATGCGGATGCTGCTGGTGATTTTTGGGTCAAGGCTCCGCAGCGTTTGTGTTTCCGGACGCGATCCATATTTCCAGCGATCAATCAGCGGCTACTGCCTTGGAAGCCGGTTGCGCGGCGATCGCTCGCCAATCGAGGAGAATATTCGGGAGGATGGCAGCCATGGCGATTACCGTCCACACGACCGTATCGACTCCCGCCGCGCCGAGCCTCTGAACAGGCGGAAGCGGGATGATCATCCGCGCTACAGTGAATACCATGGCGAAGGGATAGCTGCGAATCATCCAGCGCCGGTGCTGGGCGATGTTGCCGTGGCGCACGCAATAGAGGGCGATCGCCGTGGTTAACATCCATCCAAACGATTGCACGCTCGAGGCCGCAACCAGCGACGGACCGGCTCTCATCGTCATCGGAATGGCCAGAGGACCCGCGACGAATACGCTAAACACATAGATGTAGCCCAAGGTGCGGTGGGTCTTGAGATATCGCGCGCGCAGGCGGTTAGAAAACTGGAACACTCCCAACAGCATCGCGAGGCTGCCGAAGAATGCGTGCGGCAGAAGATACCATTTTATCGGCGCGAAATGCTGCGCGATCTCAGATGTGGGATCGAAGACGCGGGCGTTCTTCATGTAAGTGACGAATAGCGTCAGCAAACCGAAGATCAGAAAGAACACAAGTTTGGATTGAGAACGAGTGCGCCGGACGGGCGCGACGACACTGGCCATTGATTTTTTCCCCAAGTCTGAGGAGATTCCCCGCTCCTCGGGCGGACCACCTCTACAGAACTCACGCAGCGTAGAGGTTGAAAAGTGGCGCAATTGTAACTTGCTTTGTCTTTTTTCTAAAGGGCAATCCGCGGGATGAAAGCGTTTCTAAGGGCCACGAGGAAGCGCGATTGGCGATGCTTTACAATCTTGCGGTGCCCGAACTCACCCATATTCGCTTAGAGCGCGTGTTGGCACAGCTTCGGCTCTATGAGCACCCTTTGCTGAATTTTTCCGCGCGCGCCAAGGGTGAAGGGGTTGAAATCATCATCCAGTTCAAGGATGAGTCCACTCCCGTGCACACTTACTACTTCGATATGCATCCGCGGGATCTCGACGACCCCCAGTTTGAGTGGAGCTTTCAACGCCAGCTGTACGACGCCCTGCACGATTATTTCGTCGAAATGTTCATCCGCACACCGCAGGATCGCGCCGACCGCCAAAGAGACGACCGCCAACGGAATGGACTGTGAGCGCGCTGCGCGAAAAAATCGAGCGGGAGATTCGCGAACGTGGTCCGCTTCCCTTCTCGCGCTACATGGAGATGTGTCTTTACGATCCCGAACTCGGCTACTACTCGCGCAACGCCGCGCAGTTCGGCAAGGCCGGAGACTTCTATACATCGAGCGACGTGCACGCCGTCTTCGGACGACTGCTGGCGCGGCAGTTCGACGAGATGTGGCGCGTTCTAGGATCACCCGCGCGTATTGCAGTGAAGGAACTTGGTCCCGGCCGCGGCTTGTTCGCGCAGGACGTGCTGGACTGGTCGGAAAAGAAATTTCCCGATTTCTTTCATGCCGTTCGCTACATGCTGGACGAACGGTCACCCGCTCTGCGCCAGCGCATCGAGACTACGCTGAGTCGTCATCTCGAATCTGGGAGGGCGCTGCTGTCGATTGCTGATGACAACGCTGCGGACATCGGGACGACCATCGCCCCAGCCATCGTTTTCGCCAATGAATTTTTCGACGCCCTGCCGGTCGAGATTCTCAGCGCTGAGGGATCGCTCCGGATCGACGCACGTGACGGGCGTTTCGTGGAGACATGGGCGAAGGCCTCGCCTGAGGAACTTGAATTCCTCGATCGTTACTCGGTCCATCCCGAGCCCCGGGAACAGGAACGCGTCGAAGTTTCGCTGCAGGCGCAAGTGCATATGAGTGCCGCAGCCAGCGTCGCCCGTGGATTCGTGGTCGTGGTCGATTATGGTTACACGCGAGAGGAGCAACTTGCCGGGCGCCATCACGGAACCGTGAAGGCGATTCGCCAACACTCGGTCAGCGACAACCCGTACGAGGCTCCGGGTGAGCAGGACATCACCGCGGATGTGAACTTTACCGCGCTGGCGGCTGCCGCGGAAAAACAGGGCACGCAGGTGCGAAAGCTGCTAACGCAATCTCAGTTTTTGTTAGGCATTGGCGAGGTGAACGAGTTTGCCGACGCTTTTGAAGATTGCCGAGTGCCGCAGGAGCGCGCTAAGGTCGCGCTGCAACTGAAACATCTCGTCACTCCCGCGGGGATGGGGGAGAGTTTTCACGTATTGGTAGCGAGCAAGGGAGTAGCAGCGGAAAAAAGCGCAGCGCTTGCCGGCCTCAGCTTCGGCTGTAACCGTTAGGATTCCTCTTCTGGCGGCAGCACGTCAAGATTTCGCCGCGGATTCCGGGTACTCGTACACTCCGCGCCCCGATTTGCGGCCCAGCCGTCCGGCCTTTACGTACTGCACCAACAGAGGCGCCGGGCGATATTTCTCGCCAAGAGATTTGTGCAGGTACTCCAAAATATTCAGCCGCGTGTCGAGCCCGACCAAGTCCACCAACTCGAACGGCCCCATGGGATGGTTTAGGCCGAGTTTGAGCGCCTTGTCGATGTCGGCCGCGGATGCGATGCCCTCCTGCAGCATGTGGAACGCCTCATTGCCGATCATGGCATTGATGCGGCTGGTGATGAAGCCGGGCGATTCCTTGATCACGACGACTTCCTTGCCCATGCGCTTGCCCACTTCGAGAGCCGTGGCCAGCGTCTCATCGTCGGTTTCGAGAGCTCGCACTACTTCCAGCAACTTCATCTTGTGTACGGGATTGAAGAAGTGCATGCCTACGCATTTTTTCGCGCGATAGGTCACGCTGGCAATCTCGGTCACGCTGAGAGACGACGTATTCGAAGCCAGCATGGTCGCGGGCCGGCAGATTTTGTCGAGGAGCGTGAAGATCTCGATCTTCGATTCCATCTCTTCGGGGACTGCTTCAATAATGAGATCGGCGTCGCGGGCGGCTTCTTCGACCGAACCGGCATACTCCAGCCGCTTGAACGCCGAATCGGCGGCAGGCGCGGTCACCTTGCCCAGTTCCACAGCCTTGTCGAGATTGGCGCGAATTTCAGTCTCTGCCTTGCGCAGAGCCCCGGGCAGCAGGTCTTCGAGAATAGTGCGATACCCGCCCAGCGCCGCAGCATGCGCAATGCCGCGCCCCATGATGCCGGCGCCGATTACGGCGATCGTCTTCACCTCACGCATCGGACCTCACTCATAGGGCCCAGATCACTTACTTCTCCGCCTTTTCCAAATCCGCGACGGCGGCGTCGATGGCGCTGCCGGCCGTGCGTAAAGACTCCGCCAGCCGCTTGCGCTCGTCCGTGCCCATGCCGGGAATGTAAATGCAAATCCGTCGCAATGTAGCCGTGATGTCTTCCACGTAGTTCATCGCTCGGATCAGTTCACCTGTGACTACTGCCATGAGATCTCCTCTTTTTCTAGCTCCGGTCTGCTTGTTCCGGTGCCGAACCTTCTATTCTGGACGCGCGTGCGGATTTAGTAAAGGCAGCGCTTCCCAGCAACGGATCGGGTTTGAGTCACCTGGCGTCAGCCTCGCTTGGGCGTGGGCTCCCCAACAAACACCAGGCAGCCGTGGGGATCGGCGATGTGGAACTCGGTCATGCCGTATTCCCGTTCAAACAAATCTCTGATTCGGTAGCGGTTCTTGAAGGTCTTCACGTGTTCCCACAAAGCGTGGATGCCGGAAACCTCAATGTAGATCTCGGTGTGCTCGCGCATACACTTCATCGTCTCCTCGTCTGCCGCTTTTTGGAGGTGGATGGTTACGCCGTCGCGCTCCACGATCGCGTATCCAGGCGATTTCATGATTGGCTTGAATCCCAGAATAGTCTGGTAAAAAAGAATGGTTTCTTCCATGTTGTCTGTCGCCAGCATGGGGTTAATTCGTTTTATGATCGCTGCGCCTTCCATTCGGAAGACCTCCAACCACCTGATAGGTTACGTCGCTTCATGATGGCATAGCCTTCGTCTTTCCTCACAACGAGTTAACCAAGCAAGCATATAATCGCAATCAATTCTTTTTATGGCGCGTTGCACTCTCGCGCGAATCGAATGGCTATGGCAGATAAACTTCTGAAGCGTTACATTTTCGCCAGCGACTTCGATCAGACGCTGACCTTCAACGACTCCGGCTACGTGCTTGCGGAGCTGGTCGGCATTCCCACCGAGGAGTTCGAGCGCAAGGCCAAGGGAATGGCCAAGATCAACCTGGTGCAGCAGGGCGCGGAGCTCGCCTACTTATTGCTGCACGATCCTGAATTCAAGGCTAAGGTGCGGAAGGAGCATCTGCGCGAAGTGGGCAAGCGCATTCGACTCAAGGGCGATATCAAACTGCTTTACCAACTGCTGGACGCCGGCATCGACGGGCACCAGTTCGATTTCTATGTTCTATCGGCGGCTCCGGTCGAGGTGATTCTCTCGGCGCTGGAAGATATTGTTCCGCCCGATCACATTTTCGGCACAGAGTTTCGGTACAAGCCTACGGGCGAGATCGATACGATTGTGCGCGCCACCGCGGGATACGGCAAAGTTGCGGTTCTGAATCATCTGCTCATGCAGCAGGTCTCGGGCCCGGATCACGTGATCTACACCGGCGATGGCAGCTCCGATATTCATGTCATGCTGCACATCAATTCGCGCGACGGACTGACCATCGCCGTCTCGGAGTCGCCCGACGTTTCGCAAATCGCGAAGCGGACCGTGCTCAGCAGCAGCGCCCTGGCGGTGCTGGCGCCAATTCTCGAAGAGATTGCGGGCTGGGAGCGGTACCGCATTCGCAGTTTCTTTGAGGCCAATGGAATGCTGATCCAGGAATGGCAGCGGGTTCGCACTGATTGGCTGACCGTTCGCCCCGCCGTAGAGCCGGGGCAGGCTGAGGCAGAACCTTCCGTGCCCGGGCTGGCGGGAGCCAACTCGTAGGGCCACACATTCGACATGCTGCGCGACAGAAATCTTGTTCCGCTCTCTCGCCAACACCAGCACGCCCTGGCGCTGTGCGTTCGCATCGATCGCGCGATGCCCATCGGCGATGCCGATCTGGCCGGGTGGCAAACGGAAATCGAGCAGATCTTTCAAAGTGAAATCCGCGTTCACTTCGCGGCCGAAGAGCTCGTGCTGTTCCCGGCCGCGCGCAAGTGCGCCGAGTTGATTCCTCTGGTAGAGGAACTATTGGCTGATCACGCTGTACTGCGCGAGAGTTTTGCGCAGGCCGAAGGGCGTACCATGTCTGCAGCAGAGTTGTGTGCTTTCGGGCAGCGTATGTCAAACCACATTCGCAAGGAAGAACGCCAACTGTTTGAGCGCATGCAGGAATTGATGAATCAGGAAGAACTGGCGCTTGTGGGACAACTCCTGGAAGAAGCACTGAAAGACGCTGCCCAAGTATGCCAGCTGCCCGCGGCTGCAACCCGGCCTCTATAAGCCATGCGGCTCAGCGAACGGCCAAGGCCGCGTGCACTTGCCGGAATCGAGTTGCGTCCTCCCGCCCCATGTAACGCTCCAGCACCGACGGCTCTGTCTGTCGCAGGTCGACGACCACCAGACCGTCAAGAACATTGGAAAACTTTCGGTCTACGTTAAAGCCGAGCAGTTTGCCGCCAATCTTGGCATACTGGCGCAACAGAATCGGCAGGCCCTTGCCGTCCGCCTCAACGTCAGTGATGGGCTGGGAGAGTTCATCGAGGTCACGCAGGGCATGGAGCATTCCGCGGCAATCCCACCGGCGCACCATACCCGGGCGAAACGGCCGGCGGGGTTCGATCAATCCCGCAAGCTCGTCCTCTTGCATGTGCGCTTCGAAAAACCGGTAAATCATTTCCCGCGACGCCGAGCTGTAGTCGTTGCTGATGCTGACCGCGCCAAACAGCACTGGAACTTCCGGCCGCCTCGCCACCATGCGGGCGATTCCCTTCCACAGCAGCAGCAACGGAGCATATTGCCGCTGGTATTCCGGCCTTACGAACGAACGCCCCAGTTCCAGCGCCGGTCCCAACTTCTGAAATATTTTTTCGTCATACCGAAACAGGGTGCTGGTGTAAAGTCCGCCGATTCCATGCTCGGTGAGAATCTCAGCCGTGTTGCCGACGCGGTAAGCGCCCACTAATTCCTGCCTGGTTTTATGCCACAACAATATGTGCGAGTAGTAGTCGTCAAACGAATCGAGATCACGGCTCTTGCCCGTACCTTCGCCGGCTCTGCGGAAAGTCAGCTCACGCAAGCGGCCGACTTCCCGCAGCAGTTGCGGCATCTCACTCGCCGTTGCAAGGTATACGGCAAAATCGGCGTTCTCGGCCAGACGCCGGTCTTCCGGCAGAGTCTCCAACTCCTTCGCCAGCACGTCGGACGCAACCGGAGGCGCCACCGGTTCCTGAATCTTGAAGACGAACTTCGACCGCAGAGCTGTGGGCCGCGACGCTTCCTGTTTGGTGCGGCGCCCCAGCAAATATGTTCGCCAGCGCAAGTACTCCGTCGCTTCGTGATCGTCTGCGATGGCCTCGACAGCGTCGGCTGGAATCCCGCTGCCCACGCGGACTTCCACCGTCTTGCCTGTCTGGTTGAGAAATTCCTGCAACAAAAATGCCGAGCGCAGCTTGGGATGAATCATGCCCATCAGCTGAAATCCGACGCCGTTGTGACCGCAGAGATATACGGGCAGAGCCGCGGCGCTCGTCTTGCGAATCAGCCGCACGGCCGTGTCGTTCCACTCCGGGTCAATAATCCGAGCCGCGGGCATCTGCCACTGCGAAACTTCACCCCCTGGAAATATGGCGAGCATGCCACCTTTTTGCAACCACGCGAAGGCCTCGCGCAGGCTACGCCGGTTCGACTCCAGAGACCGGTCGGTCTGGAAGGGATCCACAAAAATGCAATGCTTCTGCAACTCCGGCACGTCCGACAACAGGAAGTTGGTCAGGACCTTCACGTCAGGGCGCACACGCGTGAGCAGCACGGTGAGAATTGCGCCATCTAAAACGCCATAGGGATGATTGGCGACAACCACGACCGGGCCGCTCGCAGGAATTCGCGCCTGATCCGCCCGGCCCACACTCAAACCGATCCGCATTTCGGAGAGCAGGGTTTCAAGGCGAAATCCTTCGGGCGAGTGTTGCACTCGGCGGTACAAATCTCTCACCTTGCCGACAGGAGCGAATTTTCCGGCCAGTCCCGGAAACTCAGCCACGTGCGACAATACTTCCCCCTGCGTCGGTTCCGCATGCAAATGGTCTGATGGCATTCAACAGGAATATCGCAAACCCATTGCAGCCACATGAAGCACACGTTAAAAGCTGATGAAATAATGGCTATCAGGAAGCGGGAAAGTAACCTCAAGTAACCACGCAAAATCGCGAGTCTCCGATCAGGTTTCAAGCCGGTATCGCGTTTCGGCGAGCGCGTAGAGTCTGCGCCACACCAGCCGATTGATGGTGACCACGGTCGCCGCCATCATCATCGTGGCGGCCAGCAGTAGATCGAAATTGCCCGCGTCTGTGGCCTGGGAAATGGTCGCCCCCAGCCCGACGGTGGTGTAGATCTGGCCCTTGAAGTGAAAATATTCCGCGACAATGCTGGCGTTCCATGCCCCGCCGGAAGCCGTTACCATGCCGGTGACGAGGTAGGGAAAAATTCCCGGCAGGATCAGCTTCTTCCAGCGCTGAATGCCTTGCAGGCGAAAAACGGAGCAGCACTCCTTCAAATCCGTGGGGATGGCGATCGCGCCTGCGATCACGTTGAACAGGATGTACCACTGCGTTCCCAGCAGGAGCAAAACGATCGAGCCGATCCCCAGTCCGCCGCCCACGCGAATCAGCAACAGAAGCACCACGGGAAAGAGCGCGGTCGCGGGAACTGAAGCGGCGATCTGCGCCAGCGGTTGCGCAATCCGCGCCAGTCGCGGATTGAAGCCAATGGCCACGCCGGCCGGAATCGTCCACAATGCGCCCAGCAGCAGCGTGAAATTGACGCGCAGGAAGGTCGCACCCAGGCCGAGGACGGCCTCGTGCACCTCTGCTTTCTGCAGCCCAGTTAAAATCATTACTACGCGAACCACTCCATAACTGATGGCGGCCAGCGCAATCACGGCCAGAACGCGAGTCAGCCAAATCTTCCAGGCGCTGCGCGGTTCGACCTTATCGGCGCCCCGCTCGCGTGAGAAGTGAAGCATCAGGCGCTCGGTGAGCGGGCGCACCGTCTTCTTGCGAATCTGCTCCAGGCCACGCGAATGTCGAAACAGGTCGAGCACCCACGAGCGCGGCGCGTCAGTGCTCTCGACTTGCTCGACCTTGAATTTTTCCGCCCATGCAATCACCGGACGCCAGATGAACTGGTCAAGCAGCACGATGACCGCGATCATGGTGCCGACGCCGTAGAGAATCGAGCGCGTATCGCCGGCGCTGGCCGCAGTCTGCAGATATGACCCCAACCCGGGCAGCCGGAAGTCTCGCGAACCCAGCACGAACATTTCACAAGCCATCAGAAAAAACCAGCCGCCAGCCACCGACATCATCGAGTTCCACACCAGCCCGATTGCGGCAAAGGGCAACTCCATCTCAATAAAACGCTGCCACCAGCTGAAGTGATAAATCCTGGCTGCCTCGCGCATTTCCTTCGGAATGCTCTTCAGCGAAGCGTAAAAGCTGAAGGCCATGTTCCACACCTGCCCGGTGAAGATCAGCAAAATCGCGCCCGCTTCCACGCCGAGTTGCCTTCCTGGAAACAGCGCCACCATTGCCAGCATTACTCCGGGGAGAAAACTGAGGACGGGGATCGACTGCAGCACGTCGAGCAGCGGAATCATGAACCGCTCTGCCCGCGGGTTGTACGCCGCTACGTACCCGTACACCAGCGTAAAGGCCAAGCTCAACACGTATGCGATGGTGATGCGCAACAAGGAGTATCCCGCATAGGCAACTAACGCCCAGGGGCTGCGCGAGATTTCTACTTCTGGTGTAAAGGGGCCGAGCCACGTGCGCCCGACCACCAGCACGCCGTAGAACAAGGCGATGCCCGCCCCGAACATGACAAGATCCGGCAGGTAGGAGATCTCGATGCTGGGCAGTTGTGTCCAGATTCGATAGGCCGAAAATCCTCGCAGGCTGGCTGATTTCTTCATCTTTATTTAATCGGAATCGTGATTTAATCGGAACCGTGGCGCAGATCAGGAAACTCTTCTTCAGGGTTTCGGCGTAGAAACCGGGCTCTGAGTTTCGATTGCGGGCGACGGCGTTGACGGCCCGTTGGCGCTTCGGTTTGAATCAGTCGTCCGCGCTCACGGTCGTAATCGAATATCTCGGCGTAGCGGCCCCAGTTCATTGCAGTCTCGAACTGGCGCTGCACCTCATCTTCCGAAAAATGCTCGTCGAGAATGTCGTGAAAAAACTCATCTGCGATGGAGTGATCCGATTTCCGTTTCAGTACGCTGTCAATTTGTTTCAGGATCGTCACATGCTCGAGCACCGCCTGCCGGAACAAAACCTTGCGCTGCTGAATATCGGCATCGGCAAAAATCACTCCCTGCGGCGTAATCTGCACGTCACCCTCTTTCAGCGTCGCGAACCCCAGCAGCACACAAGCCTCAAGAATCGGCAGGAGATCTTCAACGTCCATGACCAATTCTTCGGATAAACGAAATAAGTCTTCGCGGCCGCCGCGATCATGCAGCAATTCCACCAGACCCGCGACGCCGCCGACCCGCGCATGGGGCAGCATCTGGTACTTCGAGGTGCGGAGGGGCGCTTCCTGCTTCTTCAGCGCGTCTTTCAGGGCGCCCTTGGTAAGGCCGCCCTTGGGCAGAATGATTTCCGCGGTGGTTTCGGCGTCGGGCAAGGCGTGTTCGATGTCCGGTTCGGTCATGACTTTATAGATGTAGTCCACGAGTTCGACAAAGCGGGCTGACTTGCGGTCGCGCGGATGCTTCAGCCGGATATTGAAATCCGAACGAATGCGCGCCGGATTTCTTCCCAGCACCATCACCCGGTCGGCGAGCATCACGGCCTCTTCAATGTTGTGGGTCACAATGAAAATCGCGCTGGCCGGCATTTTTTTGTTGAGCCAGAGCTCCAGCAATTCACCGCGCAGGTTCTCCGCGGTCAAGAACGTCGAGCGCCGAGAACGGTTCGTCCATGAACAAGACTTCCGGTTCCACGACCAGCGCCCGCGCGAAACCCACGCGCTGCTTCATACCGCCGGAAAGTTCTTTGGGGTACGCGGTTTCGAATCCGTCCAGACCCACCGTATCGAGCGTGCGCAAAGCCCGTTTGTGGCGCTCGACCGCGGGCACACCCTTGGCTTCGAGCGGCGCTTCGACGTTCTCGAGCACCGTAAGCCAGGGGAAGAGCGCGAAGCTCTGAAAAACGATAGCCACGTTCGGCATCTGGCCGTCGAGCGGCTTGCCGTGCCACAGGAGCGTCCCCGACGTCGGTTCCGAGAGTCCCGTCAGGATACGTAACAGCGTCGATTTGCCGCAGCCCGAAGGGCCGAGCAAGGCAACGATCTTTCCTGGCTCGATGGCGAGATTGGTCAGTCCGACAACCTGAATCCGCGTGCCATCCGCCTGCGGGTAGGACTTCTCCACGCCCACGGCTTCGATGATCGCGTCATTGTTCAGCTTGATTTCCGGCTTGACGTCCGATTTGATTACCGGATTGACGCCCGGATTTGCGCTCGCCTCGCTCACGCTCAAACTCCCCTACTCTCTATACACGATCTCCTCAGAAGCGCAAAGGGCGGTCTCTTTAACATGCGGTTCACAATTCAGAGCGGCGCGAGTGCGACCCGGTCACGCGGCAAAGGGCTCATGCGGCAGCGGCGCGAACGGCTGAGGAACACGATCGGTGACTTCGGCAAGAAGAGCCAGCTTCGCAGCCAGTTCACTCTTGAGTTGCGCCTGAGTCGAATCGCCAGCGCCAGTTGCCGCCATGCAGGCTGGGAGTGTTCATGCGGGCCTCGCTGCCCAGGCCAAGCACGTCCTGCAGAGGAATGATGCTCAAGCTCGCCGGAGAACATTGCGCCGCGCGGATGAACGCCCAATGGATGCCATCCTCGCAGCGCCCGAGGTAAGACTCGGCGTTGCGGCGTTCGTGTTCTGCCGCGCCGGAGCGCCACCAGCCTTCCACCGTATCGTTGTCGTGAGTGCCGGTGTAGATGACTTTGCCCTCGGCGCGATGCGGCAGATAGATGTGCGCACCCTCGTCGCCGAAACCGAATTGCAAAACCGACATTCCGGGAATCTGCAGCCTGTCGCGCAGCGCATGCACCTCCGGAGTAATGTAGCCCAGGTCCTCAGCGAAAAACGGCAGGCCGCCGAGAGCCTCGCGCAGTTTCAGAAACAGGTCGTCGCGCGGACCGTCCACCCAGCGGCCGTTCACGGCCGTCGCATCGCTCGCGGGAATCTCCCAGAACTGGTCGAATCCCCGGAAGTGATCGAGGCGGATATAGTCGCAGTTTTGCGTGGCCCAGCGCAGCCGCTGAATCCACCACCGATAGCCGCGCTCCTTCATCACATCCCAGCGGTACAGCGGATTTCCCCAGCGCTGTCCGGTTTTGCTGAAAAAATCCGGGGGCACTCCGGCAACGACCTCGGGCTCCAGATTCTCTTTCAGTCGGTATAGTTCCTGGTGCGTCCAAACGTCGGCGCTGTCGTAGTTCATGAAGATCGCGATATCGCCTACGATGCGGATCGCGCGTTCGGAACAGTAGCGTCGCAACGCCCGCCATTGCTCGTAAAAGGCGAACTGCAGCGCGCTTCGAATCCGGATGTCGGCCGCCAGTTCTTCACGGGCCTTTGCCAAGGCAGCCGGCTCCCGACGAGCAAGGTCCGGCGGCCACCAGTTCCAGCTTTCCAGTTTCTCGCGGGCGCGGAGAGCGTCGAAAAGGACGAAATCGTCCAGCCACCAGGCATTGTCTGCGCAGAATTTTTCGAAGCGCCGCAACGCGTCGCCCGCGGCCGCGTGCACGAAGGTTCGGGCTGCCTCAAACAACAACGGCATCTTCTGCGCGAAAACCTGCTCGTATTCCACGTAGCCGGAACCGGCAGCCGATCCGGAAACCGGTTCAACTTTTGACAAGTCGACCCAGCCATGTTCTGCGAGTCGTTCGAGACTGATCAACAACGGATTTCCCGCGAAGGCAGAAGTCGACGAATAAGGCGAGTTGCCATAGCCGAGCGGCCCCAGCGGCAGAACCTGCCACAGACCCTGGCGGGCAGAGGCAAGAAAATCTACGAACTGATACGCGGCAGGCCCAAAATCGCCGACTCCGCCGCGCGAAGGCAGCGACGTGGGATGCAACAGGATGCCTGCGGCGCGCGGAAAAGACATGGTACCGCCGCTACATTCCCTGCTCGCTGCCGTTTTTGGTTAGCGCCTTAATCTCGTCCAGGTTTTTCTTGATCTTTCCAGATTTCGTCATCTCGTCGATCAGACCGGCTACAAAAAGGCCGAAGCGTTCCTGCTGTTTCTGCAGCAGCATCTGATCCCTGATTTGATCGCGCTTCGCGGCATAGTCCGCCTCGGTGGGCTGCTGGCTCTCGACCACTTCCAGCACCACCGCGGTAGGACCGTTGTCGATGGGACCGCTGATCTCACCTGGCTTCATGTTGAAGGCTACCGACGCCTGACCCGACATGGAACCCACGTCGGGAACCTGCCCGTCTGGCAGAACAAAGTCGCTGGTCTTCATGGTCGCGCCCAGTTCTTTCGCGGCGCGCTTCAGATCGTGCTCGGCCTTGGCGCGATCCGACAGTTCCTGGATTTTCTGCGTCAGTAAAGTCGAGGAACGTTCGTTCTTGAATTCCTCTTCAACCCGGCTGTGGATCTCTTCGAACGTCGGCGTCGCGGCCGGCTTCACCGCCAGCAACTGGAACACGACGATGCCTTGTGACGCCGGAGCCTCATCAGGCGGCGACTTTTCCGTCGCGCTGAACACCGCATCCATAAACTGCGACGCCGGCCCCAGCCCGGGTAGCATATCTTTGCGGGAGAAGAAGTCCGAGTTGATCACTGGGACTCCTTGCTTGGCTGCGGCAGCGTCCAAAGTTTGTGCCTTGGCGTCATTCAAGAGCGCGTCCGCCTCCTTTTGCGCGAGATCTTGTCCCTTCTGATGTTTCACGATCGGTTCAATCTGCGCCTTGACCTCATCGAGCGACTTCACGTGCGCTTCCTGCTTGTCGTCGACCCGAATAATGTGGAAGCCGTCCAGAGTTTTAACGACGTCGCTGATCTGCCCTTTGGGGAGGGAAAACGCGGCCTTTTCAAACTCTGCGGTCATCTGGCCTTTTCCGATCCAACCGAGCGAACCGCCAACGTTGGAGCTGCCCGGATCTTCCGAGTACTTCTTGGCCACATCTTCGAACTTGGCTCCGCCCTTCAACTGCTTGAGCAAATCGTCGGCCCGATGCTGAGCCTGGGCGACGGCCTTGTCGTCAATCTTGCCGTCCGCGCCCGGCAGCGGCATCTTGATCCAGATATGGCTGACCTTCACTTGCTCGGGCACGCGGTACTGGTCGCGGTGTTGATCGTAGTAGGTTCGCAGGTCGTCGGCCGTTACCTGAACACCGGCTTCCGCCTTGCTGGTTTCGATGATCGCGTACTTGACCTTGCGCTTTTCCGGAACCGAGTTAGCGTAGCTCCTCTTGTGACTCTCATAAAAGGCCTGGAGCTCTGCGTCTGTCGGGTGCAGGCCCTTGCGCAAGTCGTCTTGCTTCAAAATTGCGTAATCGAACTTGACCTTGGAATTCTCCTTCAGGAACTCCGCGTGAATCTCAGATTCACTCACGCTGGCGCTGCCGGAAATGAATGCCTGCAGCTTGGTAATCAGAATATCGTCAGCTACGGCCTCTTCAAACTTGGCGGGAGTCAGGTCTGCTCCCCGCATCAGCATGTCTTCGTATTCGGTCTCGCCGATGAAGTTGCCGCCAGGGAAAAAAGTTGCCGCATAGCGCCCGTGTTGCAGTTCATCCTTTACTTCCGCCGGCGTCACCCGAAATCCCATGTGCTTAGCTTGGCTGAGCAGGGCCTGGCGGTTGATCAACTGGTCGACCGCGCGCGTGGTCTCTTGCTGGATGAGAAACGGCATGATCTTCGCCGCCATCTCGCCATAGCGCTGCGCGTCCTGCTGCGCCATTTGCCGCGCGGTCTGCCGGACTTCCTCGGGGCTAATGTCCCCGCCATCCACCTTCGCGACGATGCCTTGGCCGGGCGTGCCCGACAGTTCTGAGGTCAGGCCGCCTGGAATAAATGTGATTACCATGGCGGCGCAAATCACGAGAAGGATGCCGCTGAGAATGATCTTCTTAGTTGCTCCCTGGGTCTGCAGAAATCGAATCATGTTCTTATCACTCCAGAGTACAAAGACGAATTCTCAATTATAAACCAGCCGGGTCCAACCACCGAAAATGGAACCCCGGACACCTCGTGGGGGGAGCATCACTCATTCGTCCCGCGAGACCGTGCCACCGCCCGGACGGACGAGCGCGTCCGCCCCTCCACGAAACGTCACTGGGCCGGCACTCCGCAAAACTCCGCTATTGAAACGAATTAATATAAGTGTTATCCATTCTGGGGGCATTTTTGCGAACCTGTTTCGCGGCCCGACATATTTCAATGCACTTACGGCAAGGAATTTCACAGGAGCATCATGAACTCAGGTAAGCGGCTGGCGGTCACTCTCGTTCTTCTAGCTCAATTTTTTCTGGCCTCATCACTCTTCGCCCAAGAGAAAACACAGCCGGCGCCACCAACGAAAGTGCAAGGCAAGACCGAAACCTTGCTCCACGCCAGCGAAGGGCGAGTGACGCTGCGCGAAGGCTGGTCTTTGCAGACTTCCGCCAAGGTGGAAGCCAAGGGAGAAGTCATCTCCACGCCGAAATTCGTTCCCAAGGGCTGGCATACGGCGACCGTGCCCACCACCGTGGTGGCCGCGCTAGTGAAGGACAAGACTTTCCCTGACCCTCTGTTCGGCATGAATCTGCGCGACTTTCCGGGCATGAACTATCCCATCGGCGCAAACTTTTCTAACATCCCGATGGCGCCCGACAGCCCTTATACCGTCTCGTGGTGGTACCGCAAGCAATTTGTCGTGCCGGCGTCCTACAAGGGCAAGACGGTCTGGCTGAAGTTCAACGGGATCAATTACAGCGCCAACATCTGGCTCAACGGAAAGCAGATCGCCAAGTCCGACGACGTGGCCGGAGCGTGGCGCACCTACGAATTCAATGTGACCGACGCCGCCAAGCCGGGCGCTGAGAACGTCCTTGCGGTGCAGGCGTACGCGCCCACTGACCACGATCTAGCCATCACCTTCGTCGACTGGAATCCGGCGCCTCCCGACAAGAACATGGGATTGTGGCGCGAGGTCTATCTTACTCACAGCGGCCCGGTGGCGCTGCGCTACGCAACGGTCGTGTCGAAACTAAATTCGCCCGCCAACGATAGCGCGCAGCTCACCGTTACCGCGCAAGTGAAGAACGGCACGAATCAGCCGGTCAAGGGCACACTCAAGGGCCAGATCGATGCTGTGAAGTTTGAGCAGGAGGTCGAACTCGCGCCCAACGAGTCGAAGGACGTGACCTTCACTCCCGACAAATTTCAGCAACTCGTTTTTGCGAACCCGCGCCTGTGGTGGCCGGCACAAATGGGCAAACCGAATCTATATCCACTCACCATGGAGTTCGAAACCAAGGGAGCGGTCAGCGACCGTTCGGCCAGTGAGTTCGGCATTCGCGAAGTGACGTCTGACATCAACTCGGTGGGTGGGCGCGAATTCCACGTTAATGGCAAGAATATTCTGATTCGCGGCGGCGGCTGGACGCCCGACCTGATGATGCGCGAAAATTCGCAGCGCCTGCACGACGAATTCCGCTACGTCCGCGACATGGGGTTAAACACCGTCCGCCTCGAAGGCAAACTCGAAACGCAAGAGTTCTTCGACCTTGCCGATCATCAAGGCATCCTGGTGATGGCCGGATGGTGCTGCTGCGATTTCTGGGAGCGCTGGCCGCGCTGGCAGCCCAAGGATTTTGAAATCGCCAAACAGTCGTTGCGCGACCAAATCTACCGCCTGCGCAGCCATCCCAGCCTCGTCATGTGGCTGAACGGTAGCGACAACCCTCCTCCGCCGGACGTGGAACAGATGTACCTCGACGTCGAGAAAGATTTGTTGTGGCCCAATCCTGTTGTGTCCTCCGCTACTGGAAGGAAGACCAGCGTGACTGGCGACAGCGGCGTCAAGATGACCGGACCCTACGAATATATAGCTCCGAGCTATTGGGAGGTCGACACTCCCACCGGCCAACCCGGCCGTAAGCAGTGCAATCCCGGAGGCTGCGGCGGCGCTTATGGCTTCAACACTGAAACCAGCATGGGACCAGCCGTCCCGCCAGTCGAAAGTATTCGCGCTATGGTGGGCAAAGACCACATGTGGCCGATCGACGATACGTGGAACTACCACGCGGGCGGTGGCGAGTTCAAGACTATCGGCGTGTTCAGCGAAGCCCTCGCCAACCGTTACGGCAAGTCTGACAACGTGAACGACTTCGCCACCAAGTCGCAGATGCAGACTTACGAAGGCGTGCGCGCCATGTATGAGGCGTACAGCCGCAACAAATACGAAGCGACCGGCGTGATTCAGTGGATGCTCAACAACGCATGGCCTTCCATGATCTGGCATCTCTACGACTATTATCTGCGTCCCGGCGGCGGCTATTTCGGCGCCAAGCGCGCCATGGAAGCCCTGCATCCCATCTACGGCTACGACGATCACTCCATCTGGTTGGTCAGCAGCCAGTACGTAGACGCCAAGGGATTGAAGCTGACGACCAAAATTTACAACCTCGACATGACCGAGAAGTTCACGCAATCGAATATGGTCGACGCCCCCGCCGACAGCACCGCGAAACTTTTCACGCTACCGGATATCGCCGGCCTCAGCCCGACGTATTTTGTCGCTCTGCGTGTGGATGACTCCGCCGGCAAACTTGTCGGCTCGAATTTCTACTGGCTCTCGACCAAACCGGAAACGCTCGACTGGGCGAAAACCAACTGGTGGATGACACCGACCGCTTCCTATGCGGACTACACCGCGCTGTCGCAACTGCCGAAAGTGAAACTGAAAATCACCGACCGCAGCGAACACAAAGGCGAAGAAGAAATCACTCACGTCATTCTGCAAAACCCGAGCAAGAGCCTCGCCTTCTTCGTACGCCTGAAAGTCGACAAGGGCGTCAAGGGAGAAGAGATTCTACCCGTGGTCTGGGAAGACAACTACATTTCACTGATGCCAGGCGAGAAGCGAGAAGTGAGTGCGACCTACCGCGCCAGCGAATTGGGCGCGGCCAAGCCGTCGGTCGAGGTCAGCGGCTGGAACGTGGAATAAATGCCAGTTGATGGTTGGTCCCGGAGGGACCGCCGACCAATAGGCCGACAGTTACCGGCGTTGGAAACACCCGGCTATTCTCGCATGGCCATTCGGGGCACGCCTTCACACGTGTTGCGAGACCGATAAAACATTTCCGTCGGGGTCTTTGAACCACGCCACTTTGTCGCCAGTCGGCGCAGTCCAGATTCCGAGGCCGTCCTGCTTGAAGAATCCAAAGATCTCGAACTGAACACCTTTCGCCTGCAGGCTACGGACTACGTTTTCAATGTCGGAAACCTGCCAGCCGAGGACCGTGAACGTTGCCGGAATAAAATCCTTCCCCACTTTCGCGACCCGGATCATGATTCCGTTCGCATCCAGCACCATCGCGAAACCGTCATCCTTAACAAAGCCGAGCCCCAGCACACCTTCGTAGAAGGTCCGCGCCTTCGCGGCATCGGTGGTCGGCACAAAAGCAACAATATCGATCGAACCTAACATCACTCCTCCAAAAGCGGCAGATCTGCGAAAGGCGTATGCCTTCAAATTACCCAATCACCCGATCGTCAAATCCGCAGCCCATTTCATTCTTCGGGCGGCACGTCGAAATTCACCAGACTCTCCTGGAAGCCCCGCGTCTTCCATGCCCCATAAGCGATCCCGGCGGCCATCCAGATGGAACCCGCGATCAGCGCCAGGTTCGACAGGTGAATCCAGATGAACAGGCAAATGAAGAAGCCCAGCACCGGCGGGATTAATTGCCCCAAAG
Source organism: uncultured Acidobacteriota bacterium (assembly GCA_963755795.1). Lineage (GTDB taxonomy): Bacteria > Acidobacteriota > Terriglobia > Terriglobales > Acidobacteriaceae > Sulfotelmatobacter. The sequence goes on from CAVWLI010000047.1 coordinate 50,548, forward strand.
TCCGGTCTGCGCCACGGATATAGTAGTGAGTCAGCGCGGCCAGATTGACGCCCATGAATGCAATGAGCGCCCCGAAATTCAGCAGTTCCGCTCCATTGTCATAGTTGATGAGGAAAGCGCCAATCAGAGCGATCACTCCCACGAAGAGAACGTTGTTAGCCGGAATTCGAGTCTTGGGATGAATCGCGCCAAAGAATTTCTTGGGAATGGCGTCGCTGCGCCCCATGCCGTAGAGCAGCCGGGCGGCGCCCAGTTGCGAGCCCATGCCGGAACCGACGGTGGCGATCAGCAGCGTCACGCTGATGGCCTTGGTCATGAGCACGCCGCCAGCAATCCCCGCGACGTGGCTAAAAACGTTCTCATCCCCAAATTGCGAGAACACCCCGAAGTCCCTCCCGAAACGCTGCAGGCTCAGCAATTGCGCTCCGTAAACTTCCGCCGACGCCAGGAATCCGGTAATCACGCAGACCAGAACGGTCGCAAGAAAAATGTTGCGCTTGGGATTTTCCACTTCTTCCGACAGCGTCGAAATGCCGTCAAATCCAATATAAGTAAGCACGGCCACCGACGTCCCATGAAAGACGCGGTTGATGGTGAAAGTTTGCGGATTGTAGAACGGCCGCAGAAAATATGCCTCGGGATATTGCGGCAGATGGAAGATGTAACGGATCGTATACCAGAAGAACGCCAGGATAACCGCGCCCATGATCGCGCAGAGAGTTTTGTTGATGCGCGCCGAAGTCTGCACACCGCGCAGGTTCAGCGCGGTAAATAGTCCGGCAAAAATCAACGGCCACAGCAGCCCGGGATAGGGAAGCTGATACCGCGTCCCGCTCAGCAGATCGGCCATCGCCTTGGCGCACCAGATGGTGCAGATCAATGGATTCAGAATGTAATCCATGGTCATGCTCCAGCCGGTGACGTAGCCGAGCGACGGATGCAGTTCACGCCCCACATAGGTGTAAGCCGAACCCGCGCTGGGATACACCCGCGCCATGCGCCCGTAACTCATGGCCGTGAACACCATGGCAATCATGGCAATCAGAATCGAGGTAACCACGTGGCCCTGGCCGGCGTTGCTGAAAACTCCGTACGCCGGCATGGGCGCCGTAGGCTGAATCACGATGATGCCGTAAAGGATGAGGTCCCAAAGCGTCAGCGTGCGGCGGAGCCGGGGCGCGGAGGAAGACGCGGAAGTATTTTCCATGAGTGCGGCTATTGAATTATGCAGGGCTCAAATTGTCAATATTAAAACGTTTCCGTACGCATACCCATTCACTCTGCCAACATAGCCCTTGAGAACTCGGCTGGAAGACTTGGCTGAATCTGGCTATGCTTCCACACCTCCGTCACTCCCGCCAGGACAGCGCGCTTGACTTTCGGGATGATTCCGAACTTTGCGAAATCGTGCTTCGCCCAGAACAGGCAGTTCAGGTAAACCGCCTTTCGATTCACCGAGACTTCCAGGACAAAGTCCATCCGGGCGTCGTCCCAATTGCGAGCCAGGATAACGAATTGTTCTTCCACGTTCTTTCCCGCGAATCCGCATTTGTCGGGCACGAAGCCGTTGAATGACGGTCCAAAGTATGCGGTTTCCACATCAATCAGGCCGCGGATCGCCTGATTGAAGGCGGGCAAGTGTTCGGCAGGAATCCAGTACTCCTCGTGCACCGCCGAACCCACGACGTGGCGTTCGTATTTGGATAGATATTCCTCCCCCACGCGGAAAGAAGTGACGAACCCAGCGGAGACCGACGATTTCGTGTTCCAGTCGCGCGCAATCTGCGTTGCGTATGTTGCAGACGTAACCGGATAGAAGATAGGCTGGTCCGGCAATCGCTGTGGAAACTCGCGGCAGCCGGAATCCCAGATCAGCGCCAATTCCTCCATGCCGACCGGGCGATAGAGAGTCGTTGCCATCGCTCTCTACCGACTCTCGCCGTAGTCGACCCAGTATCCGCGTTGCTCGTTGCCTGACATGTGACGCGTGTTGTACTCCAGCAAATAATTCAGATGCGCATCGTCGAGCGGGAACGATTTCTTCGGCGAATACGGATACTCTCCCATACTGAGGAATGGCAGCGGCGCCACGTAGTTCCCTTCGGCTGCATAAAAATCCATATCTTTTTCGTAACCGTTGGCGGCAAAGAAATAATCGCGCACCCAGCCCTTGGGCAGAGCCGGCAGATGCGATGGATCAAAGTCGAGCCGAACTTCGTCGCCCGAGCCGAACACTGCCAACTTGTCGTCGGTCGCAGTCAGCAGCGGCAACACATCTCCGTAGCGCGTGTAGGTTCCCGACGGGCGCGTGTACGGCCCGGTCGCGCTCACTTTCTCATAGACGTATTGCACGTTGCCCGGAGGCGTGCCCTCAATCTTGAATGGATATCCGTGGAATTCGAGATCGGCCCGCACCAGCGGAACCGGCGTCAGACGAACTCCCTCGCGATTGGCGTCATCCCGAAGCCCCGCGTTTTTTCCAGCGGGGCGAGAGCCTGCCCTGAGCTTGTCGAAGGAGATCTCGCTCGCACCGGATTGGTTCGCGCGGTCGATCAGAATGCTGTCCCAATAAACCTGCAGATTGGTGGTGATGCGAATCTTCCGCGAGCCCGGCGGCAGTTTGCCCGTAAGATCGGCCGTCATCGTCCGCGGCCCGCCAGCCGGAAATCCCATGTCGTCGATCACGCGCTTCCACTTCCCATTCGCGCCGAGTGCTTCCACATACGGCGAGATGGCTTGAATTCCGGCTTGCGACGCGGCATACATGCTGTTCGCCGAAAAGTATTCGACCTCGCCATGCAGCAGCAGCCAGAGCGGCCCGCCACGGTATGCCTCACCCAGATCAAGCGTCAGACTATGCGGCTTTGCAAATCCCTGAAACTGCGTCAGCGCAAAATCACCGAAATAACGATGCGCGAGCAAATCCGGCAGAATGTCGTGCCCGTGCTCATCCCACGCCCCGGCCGGGGGACGCGCGTCGCGGCTGACAACAACTTTGAACGGCGGATACGGCGGATTCGACGCGAAATATTCGTTGGGATAAACGTCAGTATCCGCCGGATGATCGATCACCATCAGCCGCGCTTGGTCAAGGTAGACAGCCTCTTCGAGCGGCTCCATGAAGCGGAAGCTGAGCGTCTTCTGCGGGCCTCCCATCCCTTTGTCATCCCGAGCCGCGGGTTTTAGCGGCGAAGGATCCATGCAACTGGCGGGAGAGTACATAGGTCCTTCGCTTCGCTCAGGATGACAAGCCCCGATTAACCGGGGACTCTCTTTTTCCCGAATCGCCTCGCGCGGAATCTTGATGTACTCCACCGGTCGTGGAACGTCGCGCTGGCCGGGCCCAACCCAGTGGCCCACCACGCCCGCGCCCAGCATGTCCGCGACAAATTCGTAGCGCTCGCCATTCCACACAAACAACGTGGGACACGAACTGCCGCGGCGATCGATTTCAAGGAAATTTTGCTGCTTGTCGCCGGCAACGTGGATCTCATCCTGCAGCACGCCCGTCGGCCACAGTCATGCGCACGATGTCGGCTTCCTTCGAGTCGCCGAGGCCAACCACGATGTCGGTAGAATTCTGTCCCAGATAGCCGTTGGATCCCGCAATCTCAAACTTCTGCCGGTTGCCGCCCGAAAAAACTTCGACCTTCGTGCCGATCGCGGATTTATTGTCATTGCAGGCCCTTGAGCGAGAGCCGCAGCCAGTGATTCTGATTGCCGCCTTCATTGCGCAGCAACACGGCCGGCCCGTGATTCTGCGTGATGAGCAGATCAGTCGCGCCGTCGCCGTCGTAGTCGCCGGTGATGATGGCGCGAGGGCTTTCGAGATGAATCTTGTCGAGGCCAACATCGGCAGTGACGTCTTTGAATCCGTCAGGCCCGAGATTGCGGAAGAGTTTAATTTCGCCCTTGCCCTCTTTCGTTTCACCAACAGCGACGAGATCAACCCAGCCGTCGTTGTCGTAGTCGAAGGCGGCAACGCCCCACGCTTGCACCCACCCCGGGATGGGGAGGGAGACGGGCTCAAACTTCCCGTGGTTGTTGTGCCATAGAGTGACGGGAGGCGCTCCAGCATGGGTGAAGGCGAGGTCCATCCAGTCATCGTGATCGAAGTCTAGGACCGCTACGCCGAAAGTAAGGGTTGGCATGGAAGCCGACCACGGGCGCCGCGGGTTAAACTTCCCTTCTCTTGGATTCTCAAAAAGCGTCGGCGCTTTCCCACCAGCGACAACGATGTCAACGGCGCGGTCGTTGTTGTAATCAGTGCCCACGGCTCCAACAGCGGAGTGAGGGTCAGAAAGACCAGTTGAGTCTGTCACGTCCGTGAACGTGCCATTGCCATTATTTCGCCACATTATGTGGCTACCAGTGTTCTTCGTGAAAAACGTGATGCCTTCAATGTCAAGTTGATGGTTCCAGCTAAAGCAAGTGACATAGAGATCCAGATCGCCATCGTGGTCGTAGTCTACGAATGTAAGACCCACGACCAGTCCATCACTCCGGATGCCGGAGGCCACGGTTGCATCCTTGAATGTTCCATTCTTCTCGTTGTGCTCAAGAAGAACTTGTCCGTCCAGTCCAATAACCAAGTCGGCGAAGCCGTCGTTGTCGTAATCGCCGGCCGTGCAACTGGTCGCATGAAGCGCAGGATCGAGTCCAGCCTTACGCGTGACATCCTCGAACCTACCATTTCCTAAGTTGTGATATAGCGCGAGACCGCCCTCCTTCCCGCGATCTCCTACGAAGACGTCCATTCGACCGTCACCGTCATAGTCGAGAAAGCAAGCACCAAAGCCAAACAAGTTGGGAACCGTCCCCGAAATTTCCAACGGGGATTGGGCAGCCGAGGTTGTTGTCGCTAACCCCGCCTCCTTCGTTACATCCACAAACCGCACCTTGATTTGTGCCGGAGCTTTCATCACCGCCAACGGCGACTCCACCGCGCGCGAGTACCGGCCCTGCTCGCCATAGGCCAGGCTCATGGGCGCGCCGATTTTGTTCTGCGTGATGTACTGGAATTTCTTCAGATGCTCGCGGGCGTGGTCAACGTCGGCAGATTGCTGGTACGCCCGCGACAATCCGAATTCCGCCGAAGCGTGAAGCGGGTTCAGTTGCAGCGCGTGCTGAAAAGCATCAATGGCTTGAGGAAACTGCCTGGCCTGCACGTACGACGAGCCCAGAAAATACCAGGTGTCGGCGTCGCCCGCATCGATCTCGATGACGTGTTTGAACGCATCGATCGCCGCCTGCGCGTCGCCGGTGTTCTTGGCCAGCATTCCAAGGCCGTACCACGCGTTCGGACTTTTCGGATCCTGCTTGAGAGCGTCTTCCAACGCGGCCTTGGCCTCATCAATTTTCTGCAAGTTCAGATACGCAATGCCCACATTCAGCCGCGCGATCGCCAGCTTGGGATCGGCTTCTGCAGCTTGCTGAAACAAATTCAATCCCTTTTCGAAAAGTTGCTGGTTCATGTACGCCACGCCGAGGTTGTTCAGCCGAGCAGCCTCAACGGGATTCGGTTTCGAGTCAGAAGTGAATAGTCCAATGGCAGCGAGCAGCGTGGCGATCAGGGCAGCAGAAATTCGGAGATTCATCTCGCTCAAGATTTAACCACAGAGGGACCGGAGGAACACAGAGGATTCCGTCCGCTTCTTAGATTACTCAGCTTACTTCGTGTATCCGTGCGACGCTGCGTAGGGGCGAGCGCTGACGATTCCCTTGCCTTCCTGCACGGTGATGGTCTGGCCCGCGTCAACGTTCGAAAGTTTGTCGACCTGCCCGCTCGGCCACTCAATCTCAACGCTGTCGGCCTTAGTGAACGCACCCAAGCCAAAGGTCAGCACCAGTTCGCTCTGCGCCAGGTAGCTCGATCCGGAACGCAGCATCTTCCACTGCTTGTCCTTATCACTCACCCCGCCAGCATCTATCCCACCAGCGCTTACGCGGACGACGGTGCCGATGCCGTCGCGGTTCGACTTCGTGCCCTCGAGTTTAAACCGCAGGCTATGATTCGTCCCGCCTTCGTTGTGGAACAAGTACGCCGGCCCGGCGTTGGTAGTGAGTAAAACGTCGAGAAAGCCGTCATTATCGATGTCGCCGTACGCCGCGGCCCGCGCCACTTTCGGCGCGGCAAAAGCGGCGCCCATCTGCGCCGTGACTTCAGTGAATTTGCCGCCGCCGAGATTGCGAAACAGATGCGGAGGCTCGGCATAGCTCACTCGTTTCTGCACCCGCTCAATCTCATTTTCGATGTGGCCGTCAGCGACAAACATATCCGGCCAGCCATCGTTGTCGTAATCGAAAAAGAAGCACCCGAATCCCAGCGTGACCAGCGTGGCGCGCCCGACTTCCGACTGTGGCGCTTCGTCAACGAACAGCCCGTTGCCCTCGTTGTGATAGAGCGAAACCATCTGGTTGGCGAAGTTGCTGATGACAAGGCTGGCATGACCGCTGCGATCGTAATCGGCCGCGTCGACGCCCATGCCAGCGCGCGCAATGCCATCCTCGCTGAAGCCAATGCCGGCAGTCACGCCCCGCTCCTCGAACGTGCCATTTTTTTTGTTGAGATAAAGTTTGTTGGGCTGCGTGTCGTTGGCGATAACGATGTCGGGCCAGCCATCGCCGTTATAGTCGAGGACGGCGACGCCCAGACTCTTCGACGTCGGATCGCCCAGTCCAGCCTTCTGCGTGGCGTCTTCGAACTTGCCGCCGCCAAGGTTGTGCCACAGCCGCACCGACGTGCCCTTGTACGATTCCGGCGTGCAATACGATTTGTGCGCGCCGTCGAGCGTGCAGTAGAGATCGGTCTGCTCGCTCCACCGCACATAGTTGGCAACGACGAGATCGAGTTTGCCGTCGCGATCGTAGTCAACCCAGGCGGCGCTGGTCGAGAACTCGCTCGGCCCCCACATTCCAGCGGCCTTGGTGACGTCGGTAAATGTGCCGTTGCCGTTGTTGTGAAAGAGATGGCTCTGTCCGAGGGCGCTCACGAAAATATCGTCGAAGCCATCGTTGTCGTAGTCGCCGACGGCTACGCCCAGCCCAAACATTGGAATCGCCAAGCCAGCCTGGCGCGTGACATCGGTGAACGTGCCATTGCGATTGTTGTGGTAGAGCTTGAGGGTCGTGGCTCCGCCATGGGGATGTCCAGGAAAATCTTCCCCGTTGATCAGAATGACGTCGGGGTATCCATCATTGTCGTAGTCAATGAAGGCGCAGCCAGGGCCCATAGTTTCGGGTAGCCACTTCTTTCCGAAGGCGCCGTTGTTGTGGGTGAAGTGGATGCCCGCCTGCGCGGTGACGTCGCGAAAGTGAATCTGTTGAGCGTGGCTCGCGGGCGCAAATAAGAGAATCATCAACCACAGACTTACAGAAACACAGGGAAATCTCGAAGCAGCAACCCGATGGCTTACTTTGTGCCTCCGTGACTCTGTTGTGAATTGAATTGCGGGGATGCGCATTATCTGGATGCTCCGGCGGATGGCACGGCGGCAGTCTCGTGGTGAGCAGCGGTCTTCGCCACGACCTTCGCCTTCGGTGTATTGCCCAGCAATGGCAACGGTACCGAAACATGTTCATGGATCGCTTGACGCTCGTTATTGTCCTCGGGATGAAGCCGGCGATAAGGCCCGGTGATGGCCTGCGACGACTCGTCAGCCTTGAAGCGCATGTAGAGTACCTGATGCTCCTTAGCTAGTTTTTCCTGGCCCAGGCCGTTGTAACAGAGCATCAGGTTATAGTGCGCCTGCAAATCTTCTGGATCAATCGCCAGCACGGATTGCAGAGTTTTCACCGCATCCTGATATCTGCGCTGCAGAAAGAAGATCCGTCCTAAATCGTTGAGCGCGACACGGTCGCGCGGATACTGGCTCAACACCATGCTCAGGCGCTGCGCCGCACCGTCATAATTTCCATCAGCGCGAAGAACCTTGGCATAGAAGAAATTCGCACGGGCCAGGTTCGGAGACAGGGCCAGTGCCCTCTCCAGCACGGTACGGGCTCGCTCCATATCGCCTTCCTGCACGGCACAGCGGCCGAGGTTCACCCAACCATCGGGGTTCTTCGGGTCGGCTTCAGTTATTTTCTCGAAAGCCGCAGCCGCACCTTTCAAATCTCCTTGCAGAAATAGTCCGATCCCATAATCGTTCCAGCGCTGCCACTCGTCTTTTCGAACAATCGTTTTCGGCGCAGCCGCCGGTGCGTTGTGGGCGACCACGGGAAGCGTGACTTCGTTCTCGGCGAGGGCCACCACCGGCAAGTCGGGAATTTTTTCTTCCTTCGCCGAAACTCCGCTCAAAGATGCGGTAAATACCGTCGGACGGTCATCATAATCCGGCGCGACGGCATTCGGAGCGGCCGGGTCGGGCTGGCCGGCAAACGCTTCGTGCGTCTCGTACCACGTGAATTTCCGGTAGCACAGGCGGGCGTGCAGCGTGATCTTGCTGCCCGCACTTTCCGGCACTAGCATGCGGTAGTGCACCGTGTCGGCCGCTCCCGGCGGGATCAGCCGGACATAGACGACCGAGCGCGTGGCCCAGGCATTGCGCTTGTCGATGGGGTTGCCGTGAGCGTCAATTTGCAGGGAACGGTAGAAGTGAGCTCCCTTTTCCACCGGACCATGTCCGTTGTCCTCGACCATGCCGCTCCAGAAAATGGTTTGGCCCTTGTCGTCAGTGCCCTTCAGTTCGAGCCACGTGTCGAAGGCGTCGACGGTGCCGCCGGGGAAAAAGTGGCCGACTTTTTTCGTGCGCACCACCACATCCACGCGGACCGTGTCTCCGCGGCGCAGCGCCGGCTGCACCAGGTTCAACGGCGCTGTTACCGGAACCGCTTCTCCGGCGGCCTCGGCTGGCATTTTAGTTTCAGCTTCTTCGCCAACGGCAAACGTGGTTGCCAACTCCGACTGCGTGGCCGCGCCCGCCGCGAGCGGAGCCTGGGCTGGAGATACGGCGAAAATATCGACTGTCACCGCGCCACTCTTCAGGAAATTCTCCGTGAGTTTCAACTGCGCCGCGTCTTCATTTGCGGTTGGCACCGCGGTGTTCGCCGCAGGGAAACGATGCGAGTGCACGAAGCCGTTGATGTTTCCCGCATCCTTCGAAGCTTCCGGAGGCATGTGGCAATCGGCGCACTGCTGCGGTTTGGGCGGATAATAGAACGAACGCGCTCCCTGCCCGGAAACTCCGCTGGCCTGCCAGTTGTCGTATTCGTTGAAGCCGCGGATCCAGCGGTAGTCGTTGACCGGCACGTCGAGATGCACCTTGTGGCACGTGGAGCAGAATTCCGCGGTCTGCGTCCGCATGAAAGGTTTAAGGAACACGCGCCGGTGCGGCTCGGGATTCAGCCGGATCACAAAATCGTGCAGTGCTCGCATCACCGGATTCTTCGTCGCCGCCAGCTCGTGCAATTCGGGATATTCCAGATAGAAATCGGCCTGCCCCATCGTGCTCTTCACCTTCGCGATGGAGTGGCACATCATGCAGCCCAACCCAGCCTGCGATTCCGGGCGATGCACGATCTGCTTGATCGGTGTGTCCATCAGTCCGCTGTAAAGCACTGCGGGATCATGGCATCCGCCGCACCACTTCGACGGCTTGGTGCCGATGGTGTCCTGCATGTATTCGATCGACTTGCGGTACCACTGATTATTGAACGAAGAAAAATGATGCGCCGAGCTCGACCACTGGTTGTAGATATCTTCGTGACACCGCTTGCAGGAATCGGATTCCATGAAGAACTTACTGGGAATTTTCTGGTTTCCGTAAACCTGCGCGGAACTGGGGAAAAACGGGCCTTCGGGTCCGTCGCCTTCGCCATTCATATTGTCGGGCGGCATGGCCGGATTCTGGATGCGGTTGCGCGTTTGCCAGGTATCGCGAATGTAGCGCGCTCCATAGCCGATGCCGGCCAAGAAAGCCAGACAAATCGCCGCTCGCACTGCGGACGCGGCCGCCCTCGAAACGAGCGGTGCGGGCTCGGACGAACCACGCCGGCCCAGCCAACTTGCGACGAGCAGGCCAACACCCGCCAATGAAATAATGATGTGGGCGTAAAGCTTATTCCATTCAGCCCGCGGCGTGCCGGTCTTGATCAGGATCAGTCCCAACACGGCGCCAACCGCGATGAGCACCCAGCCCGCGCGCGACGAGAAACCTCCCGTGCGCATCAGGCGAACGAAAGCGGGAGCCAGCAGAACCGCGACCACGACCCCCGCCAGCGCATGCATCAGCACCACGCCCGCATAAGGAATGTTGGGCTGCGGAAACGTGTAGAGATAAGCAGCCGACACGAAGAGAAACACTACCAGCCAAACCAGCGTCCGGCCGATGAATCCCTCCGGTGTAGGACTTCCCCGCATAGATAGTGACATTTGAAAGTTAAGGAACGAGATCAGCTCCACAGTGGCTGAAATCGCGTGCGGATAAAAATACACAGAGAAGCCTATGGGCGGAATAATCAAAAAATACTAGAGGTGAAAGCTAGCGGATGGGCGGGATTTGCCAGGCGCCGCATTCCCCTTCAAGCGCTGCCGCGACCATCAGCACCTGTTCTTCTTCCCAAGGCTGTCCGACGATCTGCACGCCGATCGGCAAACCCTCGGCAGAATGGCTGACGGGAACCACAGCCGCCGGATTGCCCAGCAGATTGAACCATTCTGTATAGCTCCAGGCATCAAGGTAGTCGACGATTTTGTCTTCAATCGTCCAACTACGCTCGCCGTGGCGAAATGCAGGAATCGCGGCCACTGGGCACAGCAGAATGGGATACTTTCTCATTTGCTTCAGGAATCTAGCCCGCAGCACATCGCGGCCAATCCATGCTTCGAGCAGCGTCTCGCCCGTCAGCAGGGGCTCAGCCGCGGACCACTCGAGGAACTGCTGCAGCACTGGGCTCAGCTCGCGCTCACGTCCATGAAACATAGGCCGAATCAGCATTCCTCCGGCGGTAACGAAGAATTTCCTCCACAGCACGCGCGCTTCTTCCAAACCTTCCGGACGGAACGGCTCGACCTGAAATCCAGCGTCCCGCAGGGCTTTCGCAGCGGTTCTCACAGCTGCGCGAGTTTCGGAAGTGACCGGCGTGCGGCCGTCGTCTTCGAAATATCCCACTCTTAGCTGCTTAGTTTCGTCCTCGGTCGGCCAGCGCAGCGGCACCGGCGCAGCGCAAGCGTCGTCATCGTCCGGACCTTGCATGATTTCAAACAGCGCCTTCACATCGCCCACGGTGCGGGCCATGGGACCGACGACACCAATCAGCGCGAACGGCCCGCCCGACGGTGGAAAATGCCCAGTCGCGGGAACGCGCCCTGGAGTCGGTTTGAGTCCGCAAATGCCGCTGAAATGTGCGGGCACTCGAATCGATCCACCGCCGTCACTGCCGACGCCCCCCGCCGACATCCCAGCCGCGATCGCCGCCGCCTCGCCGCCGCTGGAGCCGCCCGCGGTTCGTTCCAGATCCCACGGGTTGTTGGTGCGGCCGTACAGAAGATTGTCCGTCTCCCATGCCATCAGCAGTTCCGGCGTGTTGGTGACTCCGAGAATGATTGCTCCCGCCTGGCGCAGTCGCGCAACCAGCGGCGCATCTTCGGTCGCAACGTGTGCAGCACGCAGGCGTGTGCCCGATTCACATCGTAGCCCCGCCACCTCCAGCGAACTTTTTATGCTAATGGGAACGCCATGCAGCGTGCCGAGCGTTTCGCCGCTCATCACGGCTGTTTCAGCCCCGCGAGCTTCGCTCCGGACACGATCGGAGTCGACATGCACGAACGCGTTCACATTCGGGTTGAGCCTGGCGATCTTCGCGAGATGAGCCTCAGCCAGATCGACGGGAGAGATCTTCTTCTCGCGGATCTGCTGCGCCATGCTGGCGGCCGAAAGGAAGGTCAGTTCGCTCATGAAGTCTTTGCTCGCATGGCGCGATCGAGCATTCGCTTTTCTTCTTTCGTCAGCGTTCGAAAAGCGCCTTTCGGCAGATCGCCCAACCGCAGCGGTCCAACGGCCACTCGGATCAACCGGAGTACCTCGACTTCAAGCGCCTCCAGCATGCGGCGAATCTGGCGATTCTTGCCTTCATCCAGCACGATCTCCAGCCAGCAGTTCTTCTCTCCCGCGCGAAGCAGGCGAGCTTTCACCGCGCGGAGAACTTCTCCGCCGTCTACCGGCACTCCGCCGATGATCGCCCGTACGAATTTCTCGTCCATGACTTTGTCGATCTGCACACGGTAGGTCTTCTCTAAATGCGTCTCAGGTGCGGCGATGCGCGCGCCCCACTCCGAATCGTTGGTCAGCAGCAGCAATCCTTCACTCGCCTTATCCAACCGGCCAACCGGAAAGACCCAGGGCAGCGGATCGCTCGCTCTTTGCAGCACAGCGTATACCGTGTCGCGGCCTTTCTCGTCGGACGCAGTCGTCACCACACCCCGTGGCTTATTCATCATGAGATAAATCTTTTTCTGCCGATCAACTGTGTGGCCGTCGACCACGATGCGGTCCTGCTCCAGTCGGACTGGCGTCTCGGGATCACGCTGTACTCCGCCGTTCAAGCCCACACGCCCGGCAGAAATCAATTGTGCCGCCTGCGAGCGCGAGCAGTATCCCAGCTTCGACAGCGCGCGAGCCAGTCCGACCTTGCGAGATCCATCTTCTCGTGGCACGCGTTTATGCTAATCGAAGTTCCTGGAAAGCGGCTCTCGGACTCCGGACCTCAGAATCAGGCCGAAGTTAGGGTTTAAGGGATAAGGTCTGGGTATGCATATTCGAGCAGCACTTGGTAGGATGTTCATCGTTAATTAAGCATCGTCAATTAAGCATCGTCGAATGACCCAGGAGTTTCTCATGGCCCATCAGCATCCTCCTCGTTTTCTGAAAATTGTCGATGACGCCAAAACCCGCGTGCGCGAAACCAACGTCGACGCGGTCAAAGCCAGGATGGATCGCGGCGACAAATTCCTGCTGGTCGACGTGCGCGAGGAAAGCGAGTTTGCCAAGGACCATCTTCCGGGGGCGATTCATCTGGGACGAGGCATTATCGAGCGCGACATTGAAGCGCGCGTGCCGGAACTTAACACCGAAATGATCCTATATTGCGGCGGCGGCTTTCGCTCAGCTCTGGCCGCCGACAATCTGCAAAAGATGGGCTACACGAACGTGATTTCTATGGACGGCGGCATCTGCGACTGGCGCGAGAGAGGTTTCCCGCTGACCAGCAACTAAGGCTGTTCGGAATCCTGCTGTTCTCGATTCTACCGATATCGACCCTGGATCGCTCTCTTTTATGAATGGTCGCATCTTCTTCTGGTCGCTGACTTCTGCACTCGCAGGATTTCTTTTCGGCTTCGATACGGTCGTCATTTCCGGGGCCGAGAAAACCATTCAAGCGTTCTGGGGTCTCAGTCCCGGACTGCACGGCCTTGCGATGGCTTCAGCTTTATACGGCACGGTCGTCGGTTCCCTGGTTGGCGGCTGGCCGGCGGATCGCTTCGGGCGCAAAGCCACGCTGCTTTGGATCGGTATTCTTTATTTTGTCGGCGCGGTCGGTTCGGCATTAGCGCCCAACGTCGCCACTTTCATTGCAGCCCGCGTCATCGGAGGGCTCGGCATCGGCATCTCCACCGTGGTTGCTCCCATGTACATCTCGGAGATCGCACCACCCGCACACCGCGGGCGATTAGCCGGCATGTTCCAGTTCAATATTGTTTTCGGCATTCTGATTGCGTTCGTTTCGAACGCGCTGCTCGCCGGCATCGGAGAAAACGCCTGGCGCTGGATGTTGGGCGTGGCGGCGTTTCCCTCGATGCTCTACGCTGTGTTCTGCTTCGGCCTTCCCGAAAGCCCGCGCTGGCTGCTCAGCCGCAAGGGCGACCGCGAGGCCGGATTGCAAGTGCTGCAACGAATTGAACCCGAAGCCTCGAAAGCCGAAATCGCAGCCCAGGCGGACGAAATCATAGCGGCATCTTCAGAGAAGGCATCGTCGGACCCTTCCTCGACGAATCGTTTACCGTGGAGCAGGCGTGCAGCACAATGGATAAACCAGAGTTGGTTGACCATGAAGAGCCTGCGCAAACCGATCCTGCTCGCCATCCTGATCGCCTTCTTCAATCAGATGTCCGGCATAAACGTGATTCTGTACTTCGCTCCTCGAATTTTCGAACTGGCGCACCTCGGAACCAAAGCCGCCCTGCTGCAATCCATCGGCATCGGCGTCACCAACTTCATCTTCACGTTCGTTGGTCTCTGGCTGATTGACCGTCTCGGGCGCCGCACGCTGCTTTATATCGGCTCAGTCGGTTACATCCTCTCGCTCGGACTGGCCGCGGCGGCTTTCATGACGCAGCACTACTCCATCGTGCCCGCCTGCATCTTTGCTTTCATCGCGGCCCATGCCGTCGGGCAGGGCGCAGTCATCTGGGTCTTCATCTCAGAAATTTTCCCCAACCGCCAGCGCGCGGAAGGCCAGACTCTCGGCAGTTTCACTCACTGGATTTTCGCCGCCACCCTGACCACCCTCGCCCCCAAGGTGTTCGCGGCATTTCCTCCGGGTTACATTTTCTCGTTCTTTGCCGGCATGATGGTTCTGCAATTGATTTGGGTGAAGACCATGGTTCCTGAGACCAAGGGGGTTCCGCTGGAGCAAATCCAGAAACAACTGGGGATCGCGTAGAGCCCGTCGATTCTCAGTGAGTGCTAGTTGTTCTCGGCGGGTTTGTCTTGAAGTAGACTTTGTAAGAGTCAAGAGCCGAAAGCAGGTTCGTCGTCTATTTATGACATTCCAACCTTATTGGCTCTCTCTATTCTTGACACCCGTCATCCTGCGATGGATGTTCCTCCAAGCCGAGACTGCGAAAGCCAAACGCAAACCCGGCCTTGTGATATTTCCTGCGTCAGGGTTGGTATTGTTATGTCTCGTCAGTCTCGTGCTCGCTTGCTGCATCGTAATCGGCGGTTGGCGACAAGACGCTCGATGGACGACCACGTCAGCCGGATTGGCATGGGCGGCCTTCTCGTTGTGGATTTGGCCAACCACCATCGTGCTGGACGGCACGAGGCTAACGGCAAAGCATATTTGGAGGCCAACCCGCTCAATTCCGTATTCAGAAATCGAGTATGTGTCCCGAATGGACGACCGCCAGGCCATCGTCTACGGAAACGGCAAAGTGAAAGAGATAAGGATTAGCGAGTTCCACGTCGGGGATGACGAACTGGAGGCGGAATTGAAGAAGCGCAGAGTCAAATACTACAAGCCCATGTAAGTTCCTTGCGGGTGTAGCGTGCCCTAGGTCAGAAATAACTGTTGCAAAATCTCGATTACGCTCACTGACCCACCGGAAACTGAAAACTCATTTCACCGTTGCAAGGCAGGCAGCGCCACTTTCTGCTGGATTCCTGCACCCTCGACGATCGTATAAATAAAATCGGCCGCCAGGTCGTGCAGCGTCTCACTCTCGCCATTGGGCCAGCGAATGCTGACTTCACTCATCTTGTCGTTGGCACCCAGACCAAAATGCAGACGCAAGTCATTCTGCGAAAGATAACTCGCGCCGCCGCGCACCTCGTCCATCTGCACCAGACCCCCCGCTTTCACCGTGACGCGCGCGCCAATCGCCGCCTTGTTACTCTTCATTCCCACGAGCTTGAACAGCACGCGATGATTCGAACTCGCATTACGATTCAATAGCAGCGACGGCGGCTCGCCCACGTTGAGAATGACCATGTCGACATTGCCGTCATTGAAGATGTCGCCAGAAGCCACGCCCCGCCTCGATTGCAGCGGAAGCTTCTGCAGCGTCGACGACACATCATCAAACGTTCCATCGCGATGATTGCGAAACAGCACCAGCGGTTGCCGGTACTGCGTCCCCCCGGCAACGTTATCTACCTGCGGATAAACGTGGCCGCTGGCGATGAAAATATCGAGCCACCCGTCATTGTCCATATCAAAAAATGAAGTTCCCCAGCTCACCAGGGGATACGTCGGCTTCATGATTTTGGCGCGCAGGCTCGCATCCGCAAAACTGTCTTTGCCCAGGTTGTGATAGAGAGTCGAACCCTGCTCGAAGAAATTCGTGACCAGCATCGACAGGCGGCCTTCGTGCAAGTAGTCGCCCCAGGTCACGCCCATCGAGCCTTGCTGCAAGCCGTCGCCGCTCAAAGCGACGCCACTCAGCAACCCGACGTCTTCGAAAGTGCCATCGTGTTTGTTGTGGTAGAGAAAATTCGGCCCGGCATCGTTGGCCACATAAAGATCGGGCCAACCGTCGTTATCGTAGTCTCCCCAGGTCGCGCCCAGACCGTAATAATGATGCGGATCGTCGACGCCGGCTTTTTTGGAAACTTCCTCAAATGTTCCGTCGCCCTTGTTGTGAAACAGCAAATCCGATTCGCCGGGCAGGCCCCATGGGCCGCACTGCACCAGCACACCCTTAAATCGGCAAAAATGTGGATCGTTGCCGAACTCCGGCAGTTTGTCGATGTCGACATGCACATAACGCGACACAAAAAGATCGACGTGCCCGTCGCGATCGTAATCGGCCCAGGCCGCGCCGGTGCTGAATCCGCCGCCAGCGACGCCAGCCTTCTCAGTCACATCCTCGAATTTGCAGTTACCCAGATTGTGATAGAGCGCGTTGCCTCCGTAGCCGGTAACGTAAATATCCTGCAGCCCGTCATTGTCGTAATCCGCCACGGCGACGCCCATGCCCCAGCCTTTGTGCGTAAGGCCCGCGGCTTTGGTGATGTCGGTAAACTTCGGGTGATCGGCCGTAGAATCCGCATCCTGATGATAGAGCGTGATCAACGGGTCGCCTCCGCCCTGGCGATAGCGCTCCACCGTCGAACCGTTGACGGTAATAATGTCGAGCTTGCCGTCGTTATCGCAGTCGATCAGGCCCACACCGCCGCTCATCGACTCGATAATGTATTTCTTGTCGGGCGATGAAATGTGCGGAACGGTCAGACCCGCCTGCTGGGCGACGTCTTCAAACTGCGGCACAGGAGCCTGAGAAAGCTGGGTTGGAAGGGATTGGGCCGGCCGCGCCAACGTCCGAACCTGCCCTGGTTCCGGCTTGGGGTGCGTGGTTTGGGCGGGCGCCATCGCGCCCATCAACAAACACATCCACAGGCAAAGCCAAGTTCGCATAGAAGAGGGGATTTTTCGATTATATCCGAGCCCTGTCACACTTGGTTCCACTTGATCCGTCATGCTGCGGGACTTGTATATTCAAAGGGCGTTCATGATTGAAGACAACGGCTGAGGTCGCATGGTTGGCAACGCTGCCAAAGTTCTGGTTGAGGTCTGCGTCGATTCGGTCGCGTCCGCCATGGCGGCGGAGGCAGGCGGAGCGGCACGTCTGGAACTCTGCGCCAGCCTGGTTGAGGGTGGAATCACTCCCAGCGCCGGATTCATCGAAATGACGCGGGCGTCGGTTTCAACCGCTCTGCACGTCATGATTCGACCGCGCGGCGGCGACTTCTGCTACGACGCGGACGAGTTCGAAATCATGCGGCGCGACATCGCGCTCGCCAAGCGCCTGGGAGCGAACGGGGTTGTCTTCGGGATCCTCGACGTGCATGGTAATGTTGAGGTCGCCCGCACTCGCCAGTTAGTGAACGAAGCACGGCCGCTCAGCGTCACGTTCCATCGCGCGTTCGACATGACCTCCGACCTGCTTCGTGCGCTGGACGACATCTGCGTCGCGGGCTTCGACCGGGTGCTCACCTCCGGCGGCGAGTCGACTTGCCTGGAGGGACGAGAGACGATCGCGCGACTTGTGAAGCGGGCGAATATGAAAGAGGCGCAAGGCCGAATCGTGATTATGTCCGGCGGCGGCATCAAACCCGGGAATGCACGCAATCTGGTTGATTCGACCGGTGTAACAGAAATCCACGTGGGATTGCGCAGTTCCCTCCCCAGCCCCATGTTGCACCGCAACTCGCGAGTTTCGGTGGGATCGCTCGAAGGCCGCGAATACGAGCGCTGCGGGGTACTCGAAGCGCAGGTCAGAGAACTGTGCGAAGCACTCGCCAACCCGGTCTGAAAATCCAGTGAACCTTGAGGTCGCGTTCTGCGGCCTCGCGGTTGATTCTGGTTGCCTCTACAAAAAGACGGCGGTAGAATCGCTGCCGCTCTGGGTTCGCGATGAAACCAGCGCCGAGGGAAAGTGCATGGCAATCACGGCGGTGATCAGCCCGGAAGATTTGAGCTGGGACGATTTTGACGTAACTCCCGATCGCATCCTGGATCCTGCCGACGGGACTCTGGTCGATGCTTTCACGCGATTCGACTTCGATTTCCCCGACCTGGCACCGCGCAAAATCGGCCATGAGTTTGCCCTTGCCGATCCCAACGTGATTACCATTTCTCCCAACGCTCAAGTATTCGCCGATGTGCTGCAAACTGACGGACTGCTGTCGCACGAGCAGTTGCACTATGATGTCGGGTTCATCACAGCGCGCGCTCTGGCGCGGGAATTGACGCGGATGCGCGCGCCGACTCTCGCGGCTCTGCGGGCGGCGCTCCGCGACGCCTTCCACCTGCACTTCACCACGCGCGCCGGCCTGATCCAGCACCGCTACGACAAAGACACCAATCACGGGACCATCGCTCATTACCAGAAAATATGGAAAGACGGCATGGCGGGTTGTCTGGCTAATGAGCGCGCCGACATTCTGATGGGATGGTGGCTGTGAGTCCGTGCTGAGCCGCTAGCCGGGTCGGTGATCGAGCCTGCCGATTCGGCGGCCCTAGCGGCCGGCTGCCTGCGCGGCCGCTGCCATTGGAACCGTAATCCTGACCGAGTCGGGCTGCGTCCAGACCGGCTTGCCGCCCCTCAAGTCTAGGCGGTTCATCGTTATCTTTAATTCCTGATGGTCGACCTCGACCATCAAGTAGTGATAATTGATCTCTTTGCTTTGGAAAGGGTCGCCCGGAGCCCGTCCGATCGGATACGCGTGGGCCCCACCCCCGCCCGAAACGAAGTAGGTGACGCCGCCATGCTCGTGGCGCTCGTAGTTGTGGACGTGTCCGGAAAACATGATCATCCGGAAACGAGCGTGCGCCTGGCGCTCCTCCAGCATTTTCGCCAGCGCTTGCTCAGTCTTGCGCGCGGAGTGGCCGCCGCCAAACGGCTTCATGTCGGAGGAACTGGTATAGGGCGGGTGGTGGTCCATGACAAACACGAAATCCACGTCCGCGGGAACATGATCGAGTTTGTCGGCCAGCCACTGGCCCTGCGCACCCGAGACTTCATCCTGCGAACTGTCGAGTACCAGAATCAGCGTGTTGGCCGCGCGCAGGGAGTAGTAGCGGCTGTTCTTCAAATCAGGGAAGCGCTGAAAGTAGTTGCCCAGCGCGACTTTTTCGTCTCCGTGCAGGTCGTGGTTGCCCAGCGCGGGGTAGACCGGGATTTTCTTGTCGCGCCAGACACTGGTCTCGCTGTCCCAAACTTTCCAATCGTTCGTGTCGTAGCCGTTGTAAACGATGTCGCCCGTGAAGCAGATGAATGCCGGGTTGGCGTCGGCAATGGCCTGCACCAACGCGACCCGTACCGCCGGATTCGCCGCCTCCGTGTCCTTGGGATCGTGGAAGCGCGTGTCCCCGTAAGCCACGAAGCGAAATGGAATCGTCACGTCGAGTTGCAAATCAGTCGCCGAAGTTTGTGCGCTGGACTTCTTGCTGCAGCAGCTCAACGCAAGCAGGGTCACGGCCGTGAAAAACACAACCACTGCTTGCGCGAAAGGCGTGCGTTTCGAACTCATGGAGGAGGGCCCCGTCTTCGGCATTAACTCCTATTGTCCCACGACTAGGACTTCGAATTGTCCATTTTCCGCGGTGGAGAGGAAAAGACGGTGAGTTTTCGGATCGATCGCCATGGTCTTGGCCCGGCGGGCGGTCTTCACCGTCTCGACGAACGAATACTTATCGGGACCATCCTCATGGATGACAGTGATTGTGCCCTCGCCGTTGGAGTTGAAAATCAGCTTGGTCTCCGCATCGAAAGCGGTGGCGTCAACATGGTCTCCAATCGGCAGCGCGGTGATCACTTTTCCGGTATCCGCATTCAGCACGGCCATGACCTTGCTTCGGCAGCCGATGAACAGACGGCGGTTGGCGCGGTCCATGGCCATGCTGCTGGGGGAAGAACAAGGAGCGGTGGGCCAGCGCTGCTCGACCTTAAGTTCGCGCGAGTTAATCTTCAGAACCAGGCTCTCGTCTTCGAGGTTGTTATAGACGAAACCGTTGCCATCGGCCGCGGCAAATTCTGGTCCGCCCTGCAGATCGACCGTGCCCGCGACTTTTCCGCTGGCGGCATCAATGGCGGTAGCGCTGTTGCTCCCGCCGTTGAAGGCAAAGACGCGCGACGTTGCCGGATCGTAGATGATCGCGTCGGGCTTCTGCCCGGCAGGAACATCGGCGATCGGCTTTAGCGTCTTCAGGTCAAAAATCGTGACAGTGTTGGCCTGGCCGTCGCTGACGAACCCGCGCCCGAACTCGGGAGCGATGGCGATTCCGTGCACGCCCTTGGTATTAGGAATGTTCCCGACAACCTTGCCTGAGTCGATATCGACCACTTCGACCTGCGTCCCGTGCGAAACATACAACCGGCGAGCCGCTTCATCAACCGCGAGGTAATCCCAACTGCCGGTGCCAGCGATGGGAATCTTCTTGATGACGGAGTATCCACCGGTCGGAGCCGGGGCGGCGTAAAGCACACAACTCAGAATCAAAACTGCTCCCAGACAGAAGGCACGCTTTAGCATTGATTTCTCCTCGACTGGGACCTTAGACCACGTGCCTGAAATTTGCCTGAAGGCGCGAAAATCGTCTACCTCCCGCAATTCCTCAGAACTTCACGCGAACCATGAACTGAAGCTGCCGCGGCAGGCCTGTCCCCGTATTGGGCGAGGCTGCGTTGTCGTTGTTGATGTTGTAGTTCACAAACGTGCTGACTATGCCAAAGTCGGCCTTCGGCGTGAGCGTGCCTAGCTGCCCAGGGCCGGCAGGGGGATTGTAGTAAAGAGTCAAATCCCCTGGATCCGCCAGCTGAGTGTGGTTGAAGATGTTGAACGCCTGCACCGCGAATTCCATCGCCACGCGTTCGGTGAGCTTCGTTTCCTTCGTGAGCGCAAGATCAATCTGCCAGCTGTTCACCGCACGAAACACCCCATTTGGCGCATCCCCATATCGGGTAAAGTTTCCATTGGCGTTCGTGGGCGGAGGTGCGAACGCGGCCGCGTTGATCATAGGCGAACCCGGCGAAGCAGGCGTCAGGGGAGCTGGATGCGGCAGGAGCAGCGGCACACCGGGGATAAGGTCCGGCCGTTGGCTGGTCTGATCGTTGCCATCGGGAAGCAGGAAAGTGGGAGCCTGGCCCGTGAACGGCCCGAACTGAATAGGGTTACTCTGCAGATCCATCGCAACCGTCAGCGGGTGCCCTGTGTGCCAGAGACCGACGCTGCTCATCTCCCACCCTCCCAACGATCTTGCCCATGACTCCGGAACTGTTGAGAAACGATTTCCCGGGCCAAAGGGAAGCTCGTACACCAGATTGGCGGCGACATTGTTGCGCACGTCAAAAATGCTTGGGCCTTTGTCGCAGGGCAGGCAATTGACGTTTTCCGGCCCATTTGATTCGCCTCCGCCGACCGAGCCATCGTTGATGGAATGCGACCAGGTGTAACGTCCTTGGAACTCCAACCCCTGGCTGAAACGGCGCTCGATCGATAGCCCAAGAGCGTTGTACGTGCTCGATCCGACGTCACTCTTGTAGTCGGTGGAATGGAAGGGATTCCCCGCAGGAAAATAAGCGTCAAGCGTGCGGACGCAATCGCCGTCGACGATGTTTAACGTGATCGGCTCGGTGCAGAGGTTGACTGCGCCGCGCGAGAACAACCGCACGCCACGGCTGCCCAGATACTGAGCCGAGGCCGTGAAATTCGCGGGAAGTTGGTGTTCCACCGTCAATCCCCAGGTTTCCGAGTAAAGGTCACGGCGGCCCTCCCGCTGCAGGGCGCGGAATTGGTTTCCAACCTTCGTCGGGTTTGTTCCCGTAGGAATATTGGAGAGGTCGGGTACCGTTTGCTCATACGCGGGCTCCAGGGGCAGTTGCCCGGCATTGACCCCGCCGACGGGAGGAAGCACGTCCACGCGAAACGTGTCGCTTTCCAGTCCGGCGTTTAAATCGTCGTTCTGCGCCGCGCCGTGATAAATGCCAAAACCGGCGCGAAACACGGTCTTTCCTTGTAGCGCACTTGGCGCCCATGCCATGGCGACTCTGGGATCGAAGTTTCTGTAATTCGGGTTGTAGAGCGCCGGGTTCTTGGGGCACGGCGCAGTATTGATCGGGCCGGGACTCGGCGCTACGTTGAATCGAGCCTGATCCCAGGCAAACACCATGAAACACGTTTAGATCGAAGACTGTGGTCCGGTTAGTTGCCTCATGAGCAACTCCGTAGTAGTCCCAACGCAACCCCGCAGTCAAAGTGAGGGTCGGAGTAACTTTCCATTCATCCTGGAAGTACGGCATGAAGAAGTTGCGCCGCAGCCCATGGCAGCACCATGGGGCAATGAAATGGATTCCGCCGGTGAGATTGGCGTCTACTACGTCCGGGTCGCTGTCGAAGCTAAGGACATTGTCGGCCGTCTGCCCTTGATTGAGCCTCACTCGGCGATACTCCATGCCCGTTTTGAAGGCATGCCGGCCGCGGTCCAGGTCAGGTTGTCAACACCCCGAAGGTCGAGCCGATTTCGATGTCGGCCGTATTGTCGTTCAGCCCCACAAAATTTGGGCGTGCTTACCGCAAACGTGAGGATGCTCGACTTGCGGATTGTGAAAGGGCGACCGGTTGATGTAGCCCTTCACTTCATTGAAGATGGTGGGCGTAAAAGTGTGCTGCAGCGCCACCAGGTAGTTCGCTGGGTGGTTGATGACCTGAACCTTGTCGCCGGGGAGGGCGCCGCCGTTGGGCCCGTCTACCAGGCTGATGTCGCGCTGGGCACGCCCGTAAAGCAAGGTCTTCTCGTTGATTTGGTGGTCAATGCGGACTAGCCACGTATCCTCATGGACAATCGTGGGCTGGGGAGCTGTGAGGGTGTCAGCGTCGGCATTGTAGCTGGGATTTGTGCTCGGATCACCAGTCCCAAGATACGTGAAAGCCGTGTCCGGATAGACAAAGCGCGGCGGAACAGCCATTGACTGGCCCCGCGGCGGCAACCGAGGCCCGCCAAGGATACGCCTGCATGATCGGGCACATTTGCGGAGACTGGCTCAAGACGGCCTGCTGAAAGGGAACATCGAGAAACTGTCCCATCGTTGGATCGGTCGGACTGGTTGGATTCGCAAGGCCAACGCCCGCCGGCACCGTGAATTGGTTCGTGATCGACTGGAACTGGCGCAGCCCTTCGTAGCTGATGAAAAAGAAAGTCTTCTTCTTGATGATCGGCCCGCCCAAGGTCAACCCGTACTGTCCCAGGCGAAAGGGGGGAATGGCAGGATTGCCATTGATGTCATAGTCATTGAAATTGCGAGCGTCAAAAACCGAGTTTCTAAAATACGTGAAGACCGTGCCATGGTAGTCGTTCGTCCCGTGTTTGGTCTCGACGTCGATCTGGCCACCTGACTGCGTGCCGTATTCGGCGTCGTAGAGAGCGCTGTTGACGCGGTATTCCTCGATTGCGTCCTGGGAAATCTGCAGCCGGGTCTGCGATTTCTGAGCTTGTTCCTGAATACCGCCCGCATCCACTCCATCAATGGAGAAGTTGTTGTCGTCGCGGGCGCGCCCGGCAAAACGAATCGTCCGTTGATCGCCGCCGCCGTCGTCCTGGGCGAAGGGCGCGAGGAGGGTGAAGCTGGACCAGTCGCGTCCGTTGCTAGGGAGGTTGGCGATCTGTACCGCGCCGATGACCGTGCCGGCCTCGGCGGAAGTACGGTCCGCCGGCGCATTGGTTGCCCTGACTTCGACTTGTTCGTTGATTGTTCCGACTGCCAGCGTCACGTCTAAAGTGTGGGTCTGTCCGATCAGCAGGACAACGTCCTTCACCACTTTCGTCTTGAACCCAACCTTGTTGACCGTCACCGTGTAGCTGCCTACCGCCAAGCCTGGGAAGCGGTAATAGCCCTTGGGGCTTGTCGGCTGTTCTGCGCTCAAGCCCGTGTCGTCCGCGACGATCTTCACCGCGGCGCCAACAATAACGCTCCCCGAAGTATCACTGACCGTGCCTTCCAGTTCGGCGCGATCTACCTGGCAGTACGCTGCCGGCGTTCCCGTCAGGAAAAGCAGCGCGGCGGGCACTAGAGTAAGTGCGAATCTGCAAAAGAACGTTACGATAATGGAAGTATGATTGCGTTTCATGAAAGCAGCTCCTTGGAACTAGAGGTCGCTGGCTGGAGAGCCACGTTTTCTAGGAGAAAGCAGGTTCCCGCGGGGCCTAGGCCTTCCCCAAAAACTTCACTTGATGGGATGACTGCCAATCCTAGGTAGCCCCTGTGACGGAGTGATGAAAGAAGGATTAATATTTTTTCAGGTTGTAAGAATTATTCTGCATAAGCCTCGCGCTTTCGGTCTAAACTTCGCGGTAGGCGTTGACGAGCACAACACCGGATCTCCCTTAACTGATTTGAGTTCCCATGAAGTTGCTGATCGTAGAAGACGAAGCGCGCATGGCCGACCTACTCCGCAAGGGGCTGACCGAGGAGGGCCACATGGCGACTTGCGCGTCGGACGGCGTCGAGGGCCTGGCGTTGGCGAGGTCCTACGAGTTCGACGTGATCATTCTCGACATCATGATGCCCAAGCTCAGCGGCTACGAAATGGCGAAGCGACTGCGCGCGGAAAAAGTCCCAACGCCAATCCTGATGCTGACGGCCCGCGACTCCGTGCCTGACATTGTCAAAGGCCTCGACCTGGGTGCTGACGATTATCTGACCAAGCCGTTTTCGTTCGACGAATTATTAGCGCGGCTGCGCGCGGTGAAACGCCGCGCGCTGGTCGCTCAGGATATCAACCTGCGGGTGGCCGACCTGGTGCTCGATCCGGCCAGCCGCGAAGTTCTGCGCGGCGAAGAACGGATCGCGCTGACGCGCACGGAATATAATCTGCTGGAACGCCTTATGTACCGCGCCGGCAAGGTGGTGTCGCGGCGATCGCTCATCGAATCGGTCTGGGGTTTTGACCGCGACATCGAAGAGAACACGCTTGATGCCTTTATGCGCTTGTTGCGCAACAAGATCGATCCTCCCGGCCGGCTCAAGCTGATCCATACGGTGCGCGGAGTGGGATACATGATTCGTACGGAACGGCAACCGTGAGAAAAATGGCTGAGAAGACCGTCGTGCGAAGACTTTCTATCGGCGTGCGTCTCACGCTGTGGTACCTGGCCATCTTCGCCCTGGCCCAGGTCGTGTTCGGCGTGGGCATGTGGTTGATCCTGCGGCACAATCTTTACGACATGGTGGATGACGACCTGGAGAATCAGGTCGACGATCTGAAACATTTCTTGCAGGCGCAGAAAGCAACCGCTTCGGTCGCCAAACTCCACGAGGAAGTAGCCGAGAGTTATGGCATTGAGCACTCCGGCGATTATCTTGAAGTGTATGTCGAGGGCGATCTGATTTACCGCTCCCCGTTTCTGGATGCGCACCAGTCAGCGCTTTTGCCACCGGACCAGATCACGCGGCCCCTCACGAAGAGGCGCAAGCTCGAGGGCCGGCCCTTCCGCTTTATCTTTACCAAGCTCAACCAGATCAATGGTCACGTCTACACTGTGGAGATGGGCGTTCCGGCCGCCGATGCTGTGGAAACGCTGTCTCAGTTTCGCTCGTACTTGCTGATGTTCGCGCCTCTGTTACTGCTGGCCGCCGCAGGCGGAGGCTACTGGCTGAGCCGGCGGGCGTTGTCTCCTGTGGATGCGCTGGTGCAAACTGCGCGCGCCGTCAGCGGAACGAATCTCAACAGCCGGCTGCAGAAATTGGCAACTGGGGATGAACTGCAGCGTCTGTCTGACACGTTGAACGAAATGCTCGACCGGATTGAATCCGCATTTCTGCGGATCACGCAATTTACCGCCGATGCCTCGCACGAGTTGCGGACGCCCATATCCCTCATCCGCACTGAGGCTGAGCTCGCGCTGCGCCGGTCGCGCGGAGAGGCCGAGTACAAGGAGTCGCTGCGTCACATTTTGCTGGAGGCGGAACGCACGACCGCGCTGATTGAACAATTGCTATCAATGGCCCGCGCCGACTCGGGCCGCGAAACCCTGCATCTGGAACCCGTAGATTTACGGCAAACACTGGTGAGCGTTGTTGCCGGCTGGCAGCAGGTGGCCACCATACGCAATCTGCAATTTTCATCGCGTCTGGACACATCAGAGATTTTTGTCACGGGTGATGAAACTCTGTTGCGCCGTCTCCTCGACATTCTGCTCGACAACGCGTTTAAGTACACGGCGTCACCGGGCTCGGTACAATTGCGGCTCGAACTGCAGGGCGAAAACGCCGTTATCTCGGTACAGGACTCAGGAGAAGGAATCGCCGAAGAAGACCAGAGCAAGATTTTCGAACGCTTCTACCGCGTCGATCAGGCTCGAAGCCGCGCGCAAGGCGGTGCGGGTCTTGGGCTGGCCATCGCGCAATGGATCGTCATGCAGCACCGAGGCTCAGTCAGCGTCGAAAGCCGTCCCGGCCAAGGCGCCACTTTCCGGGTGGAGTTGCCCATGATCGCGGCCCAGGCGAGGAATCCGCTGCCGGCGTAAGCGCGATGCACACGTCCCCATCCGTTTCCTGAACTATCGTTTCCGGGAAGCCGGCTCACATCCCGAGCAAGTTAGGATGGAGCTTGGCGTATCCGTGCTCTTGCGCCCAAAGGTTGAGCGGGACGGAGGCCAGTTCGTCGACGAGGGGTTCGGCGAGGCCGTTCTTGGTGAGGTCGATCGTCTTCATGTAAGTGTGGCAGGCGTCGCAGCACTCGACGCGGATGTAAGGCAGCTCTTCGGCGGTGTAAACCGGCAGCTTGGCGTGATCTTCCTGACCGCATCCGGCGCAAACCAGGCGGCGGAACTCCCACTCCGCCAGACAGAAGCCACATAGCAGGCTACGACGCCCGCCGTCGCCCTGCGGCCGCAGAACGCCGAGCGCAGGTTTGCGGTTGCAGAAGGGACACAGCGAAAGAGTGTAGCCTTCCGATTGCAAGCGGGCGCGGTCGCGGAGGAATTCAGCGCACGGCTGAAGAAAAGCCAGCACGAGAAATTCCTGAGGCTCCGTCGGCTCTTCGATGTTGGCCCAGCAATGCGTGAACAGTTCGCCCCAGGAATCGGACGACGAGTTACCTAGATCACGGGCGACTTGGGCCAGTCTTGCCGGACCTTTACTTTCGACAACGGCAAGGAATGATGGGAAAGTGGCCAGGAGTTCATCCCAGTTCGGCTGCAACGGAGAAACGGAATTCTCTTTTATACCCGAGCGCCCTAGACCCTGGTAGACGTCCTGTTGGAATCGAGCCAAGTGGATGTAGAAAGCGAGGAACTCGGCGGCGAACGGATGTTGCGCGGCGAGTCGCTCGGCGCGCCGGATGCGCTGCTGCCAGGGAGTATTCGCCACCGGGCGATTATCAGGCCTCGATCCAAATGCATGCAACCTCGGTGGCGGGACTTTCATCATCAATATGCACAGAATCCCCGTTGACTGTGAGCGGCAACGGGGACTATAGTTTTTTGAATCTGGGGTGCAGTCCGTCCGGTGGATGATTCGAAAGAGTCGGAGGATGCGCAATGGAACTCTCCCGTAGAACCTTCCTCAAAGGTGCGCTCGTTGGCGGAGCGGGCGTCTCTCTTCTGGGTTTCGATCTAACGCCCGCGGTAGCCCAACTCAAAGAACTCAAGATCGCGCGCGCGACCGAGACGCGATCGACCTGCCCATATTGCGCCGTAAGCTGTGGCGTCCTCATTTATACGATTGGCGACAAGGCCAAGAACGTGACGCCGCAGGTCATCCACGTCGAGGGCGACCCAGACCATCCGATCAATCGCGGCACGCTGTGTCCGAAAGGTGCTTCGCTCGAGCAGGACATTCTTAATCCGCGGCGACTGCTGAAGCCGCAAGTGCGGCGGCCCGGTTCCGATCACTGGGACGACATTGCCTGGTCGCTGGCCATCGACGAAATCGCGCACTGGGTGAAGAAGACGCGCGATGACACGTTCATTGAGAAAGACTCGCTGCAACGCACCGTGAACCGATGCGAAAGCATGGCGTTCATCGGTGGCTGCACCGACACCAACGAATTCAATTACCTCGTCGTCAAAACCATGCGAGCCCTCGGACTAACCTACCTGGAAAACCAGGCCAGGGTTTGACACGGACCCACGGTCTCAAGTTTGGGACCAACATTTGGACGCGGGGCCATGACGAATGGCTGGACCGACATCAAGAACGCCGACATGATGTTGGTCATGGGCGGAAATCCCGCCGAGAATCATCCTTGTGGCTTCAAATGGGCGATTGAGGCCAAGCGTACTCGTAACGCGAAGCTGATCGTGGTCGACCCGCGCTTCACGCGAACCGCTGCGGTCTCCGACCTGTTCGTGCAGATCCGCGCCGGGGCGGACATTGCCTTTCTCGGCGGCATGATTCACTACGCGCTCGAAAATAATCGCGTCGCGAAAGAATATCTCGTCAACTACACCAATGCCGCCTTCATTGTGAAGGAAGGTTTCAAGCTGCCGGAGGACGGTCTCTATTCGGGTTTCGACGCTGGCTCCCAAACTTACGATCGATCCTCGTGGACGTACCAGGAAGGCAACGACACCGGTGGCGCGTCTCCGGCACATGCTGCAGCAGCTGCTCCGGTAGTAGCTGGAAGCGCACCGCCCGTGGGATCAGCGAAGCCGCTGCCCGCGCTGCCGCCGAAGGTCGCGTA
Source organism: uncultured Acidobacteriota bacterium (assembly GCA_963755795.1). Taxonomy (GTDB): domain Bacteria; phylum Acidobacteriota; class Terriglobia; order Terriglobales; family Acidobacteriaceae; genus Sulfotelmatobacter. The sequence continues at coordinate 79,452 of CAVWLI010000047.1, forward strand.
TGACCTGACCTTGCAGCATCCGCGGTGCGTCTTTCAGTTACTGAAGCAGCAATATTCGCGCTATACGCCGGAAATGGTGGAGCGCATAACCGGAATCCCGAAAGATCAGTTCCTGAAGGCTGCCGATCTGTTTACTTCCATCCGCAAAGATGGCGACATGACAAAAGTCGCGACCATCATGTACGCGGTCGGCTGGACGCAGCACAGTTTCGGCACGCAGATTATCCGGACGGCCGCCATGTTGCAGTTGTTGCTCGGCAACGTCGGACGTGCCGGAGGCGGAGTCAACGCGCTGCGTGGCCACTCCAACATCCAGGGCGCGACCGACATGGGCGGGATCTTCGACATCTGGCCCGGCTATCTGAAGGTGCCGAATCCGACCGACGTGGACCTGGCCGCGTATTTGAAACGAATCACGCCCACTTCTTCCAAGCCCGCGCCATGGGAATCGTTCAACTACTGGTCGAACACGCCGAAGTTCGCCGTGTCGTTTTTGAAAGCGCTGTACGGCGACGTGGCCACAAAAGAAAACGACTTCGCCTTCCAGTACATGCCGAAAGTCGATCGCAACTATTCCTGGACGCAGATCTGGGACAACATGTATCGCGGAACAGTAAAAGGGATGCTCGCCTTCGGCATGAACGGCGTAGCCATCGGACCCGACTCGCAGAAAAATATCGATGCCCTCAAGAAGGCCGACTGGCTGGTGGTTGGCGAGATTTATCCCGACGAGACCAGCGAATTCTGGAAGTCCCCGGGAATCACGCCGGAGGAAATGAAGACCATCAACACCACGGTCTATCGCCTGGCATGCGCGGGCTTCGCCGAAAAAGACGGATCGATGACCAACTCGGCGCGCATGCTGCAATGGAAAAACGCCGCCGTGCCCCCTCCCGGCGAGTGCCGACTGGATCAGGACATCATCGCGCAAATCTTTCTCCGCGTGCGCGACCTTTACAAGACGGAAGGCGGCAAATTCCCCGACCCGATCCTGAAGCTGACGTGGGGTTATACGGATCCGCAGCATCCCGCGCTTGGCGAACTGACCAAGGAGTTGAACGGCAAGGCGCTCGCAGACATTACAGATCCGAAGACGCAGATCACCATCAAGCGCGGCCAGCAATTGCCCGGGTTCGCCTGGCTGAAAGACGATGGCACAACCTCATGCGGGAATTGGATTTATTCCGGATGCTGGACCGAAGCCGGAAATCAAACCCAGCGGCGCGGCACCGAAGATCCTTCCGGCCAGGGCGTCTTCCAGAACTGGGCGTGGTCATGGCCGGCCAACCGGCGGATTCTCTACAACCGAGCTTCATGTGATCCGACCGGAAAGCCGTACGATCCTACGCGGAAGCAAGTGTGGTGGAACGAATCCACACAGCTCTGGGCGGGCAATGACGTGCCGGACTTCAAACCCGATTCCAACCCGAAAGATCACATGGGGCCCTTCATTATGAATCCTGAAGGAATTGGCCGCATCTTCGCCCCTTTGGGCGCTTTCGCCGACGGTCCTTTTCCCGAGCACTACGAGCCGATCGAGAGTCCGGTGCAAAACGCTCTGCATCCCGGCCAGCAGAACAATCCCGTAGTCAAAAAGATGAAGACTGCGGCAGACAAGTACGCAGTCCCCGGCGATGAATTCAAAGTCATCTGCACCACCTACCGGCTCACCGAGCACTACCACTACTGGACCAAGAACAACCAGATGAACGTGCAACTGATTCCCGAACCGTTCGTCGAAATTCCGGTCGAGCTGGCCGCGGAGTTAGGGATTAAGGGCAACGACAAAGTAAGAGTCACTAGCGCGCGTAGCAACTACGTTGCGAAGGCGTTTGTGACCAAACGCATTAAGCCGATGACGATCGACGGCAAAACGATTTATCAGATTGGCATTCCGATCCACCAGGGCTATCGCGGAATTCAGGAAGACGCGGGCAAGGACGCGCGGACCATCCTGAATCGCTTGACGCCGACCGTGGTAGATCCAAACGCATACACGCCCGAATTCAAGGGCTTTTTGGTTAAGCTGGAAAAAGCGTGAAGAAAGAATTGAGTAATTGGGAAATTTGGTAATTGAGTAATTTGAAAGCCGGGCGCGTGGAGTTTCAATTACACAATTACCAAATTACTCAATTACCAAATATTCTTATGAGCCAGGCAACGTTAGCAATCCGCAGAATTTCCGGCCACGCCGGACCCGCTCCCGGCGAAGATGTGGAACGCGACTACCAGGTCTGCAAGCTGATCGACACGACCACCTGCATCGGCTGCAAGGCCTGCGAAGTCGCCTGCCTCGAGTGGAACGGATACACCTTCACTGACACAGTCTTCGACAATAGTTACCAGACCATGCCCGAAACGACATGGAACTACTGGAACCTGATCAAGTTCAATGAGCACGAGCGCGAAGACGGTAGCATCACGCTGCTCATGCGCAAAGATCAGTGCATGCACTGCTCCGATCCCGGATGCCTGAAGGCTTGTCCCGCCGACGGCGCCATCGTGCAATACACCAACGGCATCGTCGATTTTCAGCAGCAGAATTGCATTGGCTGCGGTTACTGCGTGAGCGGATGCCCGTTCGATATCCCCAAATTCAATCCTGCGACCAAGAAGATGTTCAAGTGCACGCTCTGCGTCGACCGCGTGAGCGTGGGACTGGAACCAGCGTGCATCAAATCCTGCCCGACGGGATGTCTCCACTTCGGAAGCAAAGACGACATGAAGGAGTTGGCGGAGACGCGAGCCCTGCAGCTGCGTCAGAATTACGGCATCGAGAAAGCGGGAGTCTACGATCCTGCGGGCGTGGGCGGAACCGGCGTCATCTATGTGCTGCACGATGTCACTAACCCCGAGGCCTACGGCGGCTTGCCCAAAGATCCCCACATTCCGTGGATCGTGAAGTTCTGGAAGGGTCCGGCGAAGTGGATTGGCAATCTCGCCATGCTCTTCGGCGTCCTCGGGGTCACGCTGCACTATTTCCGGTATGGACCGAAGGAAGTGCACGAGCCGCATCAGAACGGAGGGAAGCCGTGAGTTCCCACGTCGTCTCCTCACCACGAACCACGGGCGAACCCGGAGAACGCATCCTCCGCTACACGCTGGTCGAGCGCGTTCATCACTGGCTCGGCGCGCTGTTCTACATCTACTGCCTCATCACCGGCCTGGCCTTCTGGTCGCCGTACTTGTTCTGGCTGGCCGTGCTGGTAGGCGGCGGCCCGACAGCACGCTTCTGGCATCCCTGGTTCGGCGTGGCTTTCACGCTTTCCATGTTCTGGATGTACAAGATGTGGCGCAGCGACATGCTTGCCACCGACGCCGACCGACGCTGGAAGAAAGAGGTGAAGCATTACATCGAGAACGATGACGACAATCTCCCCCCCGAGGGCCGCTTCAACTACGGACAGAAAATATTCTTCTGGCTCATGTTCTATGGTGTGATTCTGTTGCTGATTTCAGGCCTCGGATTGTGGTTTGTCGAGTCCATTCCATCGAGCATGAGCTGGCTGCGTTATCTTGCGATCACAGTTCATGTGACCGCGGCCATGGCGACAATCGGCGGCTTCATCATTCACGTCTACATGGGCACGGCTATGATCCGCGGCGGTTTTACCTCAATCATTCGCGGAGAGGTCTCCACCGCCTGGGCCAGAACCCACCACCGACTCTGGTACGAGCAGGTCACGAAAACAAAGTCCACAGAAAAATGAACGTTTACGCCAGCCGAGCCGGTTAGGGTCCGCAAGCCTCCGCGCCGAGAGAGGTCGGATGGTGAGCGCGGTAGGAATCGAACCTACAACCTACTGATTAAGAGTAGGCGAGTCTGATAGGGTCTTCCGCGTCTTACGGCCGTTGCGATTCAATAACTTACCGACAATCAAGCCCGCACGGAAGCAATCGGCTCTGGTATTGAAAAGAAGCGCTTTAGCGCACATGGGATCGAAGCGCACGGCACACTTATGGCACACCTTTCGGGCTCACTCAAGCCGCTCTGGACAACTGATTGATTGAGTCGTACGGAATTAATCGGCGTCTCGCTTATGACGCCGCCAGGGAGGGTGATGGCAATTTTTCACCGACTACGAGCAGGCGCTCAGGGTTGGGGTTTCATGGGAGCTGCCACTATCTAACTTCGGCTGTAAACGCTCGTGTCCATTCGTGGCCTTTCACTTCGAAAGTCTTCGCCGGTATCGTTCCAGCCGGCGTCACATCTGTGACGTGGATTCTAATTGCGAGCTTCCCGTCTTTTAAAACGTCGATGTGACGGGCTGTCTTGACCCCTGCAAAGTCTTCGAACTCTAACCGCTGCGTCTCAATTCCATCGAAGTACGTCTTGACTAACAACCCAGTGTCGTCGAACCAATAACCACGCGCTTGCTCCGGATCTAGCTTCCCCTCCGGGCTTTCGTATCCAGCGAGCACTCGCACTGTGCGAACGCCGTTGACTGTGTCGCGTCTGATCCTCCAATCTGACTCCACAAATGTATCAACTGCGGGAATTGGTTCCATTATCTTCATGACAAGCCGAAGCAATCCCGCACCGTCACCGTCTGCAGACTGGTAAGCCTTGTCCCCGTTCCTCGACCGCACATACCGGCTCTTCCCGAACCACACCTCGCGACGCCATTGCGAATCGCTCAGCCAAGTGTCTTCGTACTGTCCTTTGGCGACGGCGCCGTCTCGGCCTTTCGCTTCGAACTCCGCGCGAAGTACGTAAGCAGTACCGCTTCCAAACGCTGGAAAACCTACGTGCCTCCCGTGCTCGAAGTACGTCCGGGCACTGTCAAAAGTTTCTGTTCCTGAGGGCCGCACGGTCTTAAACGGGACCGTCAGCTGGGACATCACTTGAACAGGTATCCCATCCACAAGGAACGGCTTAAACCGCAAGGCCAATACCGCGCGCCTTCCCGCGTCATTTACACCCGAGTTCTCGGAAACCAGCGTCCCGATGTCCCTTACCTTTCCCTCACGATCAACGATTACTTGAGTTGTCACATTTCCTTCGAGGGGCCCGTCCTGAAGTGGCGGCCACGACACGGGTTCCATCGGCAATAAATTCTTCCGTAGCGATACTTCGTCCATCAACACTGTCTGCAATGGTGTGTCGCCGCCCTTTGCCGCCGTATCGAAGAATCCCGCCGGAATTTCTCCTAGGTCTTCAAGCGTTGTTATCTTGGCCGTCACCTGAGGTGTTCCCACGTTTACTGTCCGAGCGACCATTCTCCCGTGAAAATCCGCATAGTCCTTAAACTCGCCACCCCATCCCAAACCGCCTGCATAAAGCAGCAGCCCTGTGCTGTTCTGCAAAGCAACCCAGGATCGCAAAATATTGTGGATTTCTGCAGTCCCGCTAGGAGTGGTCCAGTTCAGGTTGGTCATGGGCCCGATTCGTCTTACTTCCGCCGCCTTTGCATGTTCGAGAACCTGGTCGAGCGGCGGCACCGGCTTGATGAGTTCGACAGCCGTTTCTTCTAACCATTCCGGAAAATAGTCGCCCTCATTCTTCTGCCAGTCGTGAGCGCCATCCACGATTTCGATCTGATGAAACTCCGGTGATCGCACCTCCCTCTTCCATTGAGTCGGGGATGCCCACCAGATTTCAACCTCGCCCGTGCGGCCAGATTCCTTATCTCGCTCAAAGCTTGGTGCCACTGTCGCTCTCAGATGGAATGCCTTTGTTCCGGACTGGTCGAGCGTGCTACGCTCAACGGCCTTCTTGACTTCTTTGGATAGGTTTTCGGCATGACCGAGTGCTGGCCATACCGTCATCGCTGCAAACACCGGGATCCACGATTGCCAACGCATACGCAAAACTGTACACAAAGAAAAGGAAAAAGACGAACAAAAGTGGTGCGGGAAGCCGGACTCATCGGCCTCGCACTGCCTGCATCCAGTGGAGCCGAAATGACGGCTACGTGGTTTCTTTTTGTGATAGCTGGTTATGTCCAGTGGTTGTAGTCTTTCCCAGACTCCTGCGGCGGTGGGAGGGGAAAATGAAGAAGAAAAATCCTTGATGTTTTGACTCTCCTCGCCGTGATTTGGGCTTTTAAGCTGCTGCCGTGCTTTCTTTTTCGGTAGTTGGTGAAATGGCGCTTTTCGCAAACTGACCCTTCCGTTCGGCTTGTAGCCAAGGAATGGTAGTCATTGGTAGCATTCATAGACCAGCGCCAAAAGAAACAAGTGGAGCAAAAATGAGATTGCCATTCCACTTGCTATGCGTATCTACTCTCTTCTGGCTTTGTGTTCCGTGTTTCGCGGGGAATCAGCCCCCTTCCGTCGCCAACAATTGGAATCTTGTTGCCTCGCCTTTTCGCCCCGTGAGCATTACAGCGCAGGGAGCAACAATCTGGGTATGCGGAGTGGACGAGATGATCCTAAGCTCCAAGGATGGCGGGGCAACATGGGAAACAAAACATCAAAACCCCGACGGCGAAGTGTTGTTGGACATTTCTTTTGTCAATGAGAAGGTTGGCCACGCTGCGGGCACAGGCGGCCTTCTGCTCTCTACCGATGACGGCGGTCAAACCTGGAAGAGCCACGTCGCGCGGTGCTGTCCGCGCCTTCTCGTTCGCGGACGCTGTCAATGGCATAGCTGTCATTGGCGAAGGACAGCCTAGTTCTAGAGTTTCATCGTCTGACCAAGCGGTCCCCATTGAGGGAACTGTCAAAATCACTCATGATGGGGGCGAACACTGGGAAGACATAGCTGCCGTTAATTCGGAGGAACTGCGACCATTCGGTCAAACACTCTCCATCGCGGCACTCGACAGCTCTCATTTCCTCATGCTCCGACGCCAGCCCGAAGTCGAGGATGCCTTTTTAGTTACAAAAGACGCCGGAAAGTCGTGGAAGGTCGTGCGGCCGCAAAATGATGCCACTAACCGAGCACTGCCTCGGATGGTTTTTGTTCATCAAGCTGAGTATTGGGCATTCGGCCACGAGTTAGTCCATCGTGAAAAAGGTGGTGGTTATGGCGTGCCTCTAACACTTCATTCTAAAGACGGTGAGACCTGGACGCATGGGGTCGCGGGGCCGAAGGAATTCGACTCGTGCAATTCTCAGGGATGTTATATGTGGGACGGTGCAGTAGAGGTCCTTTATGGTGAACGCGAACAGTTTTGGGCCCTCCCGCAGGACGGCTCGCTGGGCAAGAAGTGGGCAATTGCCGAGAGCATGGGATGCACGGTTAGTGACAGCACTCTGAAATGCGGACGCGCCACCGTTACCGACAAACCCGCTGACCGACCTGAACCACCCGACGGAATGATCCACCTCAATGCCCACAATGAGTATTTTGCGGATGGTTGTGTGGAGTGCCACGTCGAGGGAATAGTCCCGGACAAGGCGGGGCCGCCTTCGATGCAGCAGGTACATGCATCGATCACAGTTCGTCGGGATGGAACAGTAGCGAATGTCTCGGTGGATTATCCGCCCAGTAAGCGAATGAGCAATGACATATCCAGCCAGTTGTCAAAGTGGCTGTTCGAGCCCGGACATAAGGGATCAGACACGGTGGAGACAAAAAAAGATGTTTCGCTGCTCTTGATGTGCTCGGGTTTTCCTGGCCGCCCGGAGACTAATCGCTGCACACTCTACCGCTCCGATGAATTTTCTGGTTTTCGCGCTTCTACCAAGAGTACGACCCCAACCGAAAAGCAGTAGCTCCTCGCTGCTGGCACGGATGGTTCGTGGGCGAACATTTTTACCAACTGGCGAAATTAGGGCATAGCGCTCACAACCCGGCCATCAAGAGTCCTGCGGGAACAACGACATCGCCGCCCGTGTCTATTCCTGTATATAGGAGGCCTAATGGTCATCCGCTGGGGAGTGTTCTACACCAAGAGCAGAACGGCTCTGAAAACAGGCTGGCTTATTACGGCCGGAGTAATCGCACTCTACCTGGGAGTCATTCAACCCCGTGACCAGGCGCGAGGCATTGCCTCGGAGAAGGCGACCGGCCTTGCCGCCGTCAGCGGCAGTGTGGTTTGGGAGCCAATATCGCTTTGGCGACAAACCTCAATTCTTCCGCACCTCAGATCCGAAGCCTACCTTCAAAAAGGCATTGTCGGAGGCGTTCCCGTGGACCGTGCCGTCGTCGCACCCGCCGCTCTCATGACATTTTCAGGAGGACGCAACGATGGGGAGGAGAGCTCGTCGGAGGACCATAAGCTTTAATCCGGACGGAGTCCCTTGGCCTCATCGTTAAAGCTCCGGCCGAAACTGCTGAGAAAATCATACAGATCACGAAAGGAGCAGGAGGATTCCTCGTAACCTCAAATGTTAATGGCGGCGCGGACGCGACCAGCGCCTCGCTCAGTATTCGTGTGCCGGCAGAAAAGTTCGACCA
>CAVWLI010000048.1:0-98583 GCA_963755795.1 uncultured Acidobacteriota bacterium
GTAGTTGAACAGCCATCTCCTCCGTGTAAGCCCATACAACGTCTAGTCTTGAACCAGGTTCCCTTAGATTACTTTCTGTCGCCAGCAACGGATTTCGCACACGCGAATGGTCAAAGTATGATCCGGAAGCGACATTGGTGAATCTCACAGTTAGGCCTTGTGCGCGAAATTGGTCCACAATAGCCGCTATAGGCACTGCGCCATTCGGGTATACGGAGCTAATATAGCGAACGTCTAGCTCGGCTACCTCAATGCCATCACGCCGTACTCTTCTGAGAAAGGCGACTACGTCCCGGCTCGGGCCAGGTCTCGCTCCTCGATGCTGAATTGGACTCCGATGTAGCGGGAATTATTCTCGCGATAAATGAACGAGGCGCCGTTGCCCTGCCGAATGGTGGCCAGCTCGGAAATTGGAATCTGCTGACCGGAAGGCGTGGGCACGAGCAAATTGCCGATCGCGTGCTCGCTCGACCGGTATTCCGGCTTCATGCGCACGACCAGGTCGAACAGCTGCTCGCCCTGGATTACTTGGGTGGCGGCCTGGCCGCCTACAGCCGCCTGGATCACCCCCTCGACATCGGAGACATTGATGCCATAACGCGCGATCTTTTCGCGGTTCACATCGATCTGCACGCTGGGCTGCCCTAGTTCGCGCACCACGGTGAGTTCCGTGAACCCGGGAACCTGCTGCAGCACGCGCTTGATCTCGACCGCCTTGTCTTCGAGTACCTGCAGATCGGGGCCGAAGATTTTCACGGCGAGCGCACTTTTCAAGCCCGTGAGCGCCTCATCCACGGCATCTTCGGCGGGCTGCGTGTAGTTGAAAATCACTCCGGGATACGATTCGACTTTTTTCTGAATATCTTTGGTCAGATCGGCCTTGTTGCGGATCGGCCCCCGCTTCCATGCTGCGTCCTTATAAGGTTTGAGCCCGACGTAAAACTCGCAGTTGAAAAATCCCGTGGGATCGGTGCCGTCGTCGGGGCGGGCCAGCTCGGAGCCGACCTCGGTGACCATAGGATAGGCCATCAGGATCTTGCGGATCTGCGGGGCAAATTTGGCTGCCTCCTCAAAAGAAATGGTGTAAGGCATGGTCGCGCGAACCCACAGGGCTCCTTCGTCCAGGTGGGGCATGAATTCCCCGCCGATGAAAGGAATCAGAAGAAGCGAAAGGCCAAAAATCACAGTGGCCACGATCATCGTAAGAGTGGGGCGGTTCAGGCACCAGCGAAGTTCCGAAGCGTACTCTTCCTTCAACCATTCGTAGGCGCGGTTGGCCCTTTCCTTCACACCATGGGTGAACCAGTAGGAGGCAAGCACTGGAACCAGGGTAAGGGTGAAGATCAGCGAGCCCAGCAACGCCCAGGACATGGTTTCCGCCATGGGGTGGAAGAGCTTGCCGGACGGGCCGCTGAGCGCGTAGATGGGAATGTACCCGGCGAGAATGACGGCAATGGAATAAAAAATGGGGCGGTCGACGTCGCGGGCCGCCGCGATGATGACTTCGTGAAGTTTGTATTCCTGCCCGTGGCGCGCGGCCAGCTCGCGATAAATGTTCTCCATCATGACGACCGTGCCGTCGATGATGATTCCGAAATCGATGGCCCCGATAGAAAGCAGATTCGCCGGGATGCCGCGCGTGTGCAGGAAGATGAAAGAAAAGAGCAGGCTCAACGGAATGGTGAGAGCAACAATGATCGCCGCGCGCAGGCTGACGAGAAAGAAGATCAGGACGATCAAGACCAGGCCCATCCCCAGCAGCATGTTATGTTCCACCGTCTCGATGGTGACCTGCACCAGATCGCTGCGATCATAGTAGGGCCGGACCTTTACATCGTGCGGCAGGAGATCGCGGTTGATCTCCTTAGTCTTCTCCTCCACTCGCTTGAGAACGTTCTGCGTCTGCTCGCCGGTGAGCATGAGGATGACGCCCTCGACCTTGTCGTCATCGTTCTGGAAACCGAATTCTCCCAGGCGAGGAGCATGCCCGATGGTGACCTCACCGATGTCGCGAATGTGCACCGGTACGCCGTTGTTGTTGCCCACGACGATGTCGCCGATGTCTTCAGTCTTGGTGACCAGTCCAAGTCCGCGCACGTAGAAGAATTGCGAACCCTGCGAGTAAAAGCCGCCGCCGGCGTTGGCGTTATTGGCGGCCAGGGCATTGAGCACTTGCGGCAACGGAATGTGGTAGCTGTAAATCTTGGCCGGATCGAGCAGAACCTGGTATTGCATCACGGTGCCGCCAAAGCCGGAATCGTCAGCCACGCCGGGCACGGACTTGTAGGCCCGCTCGATTACCCAGTCCTCGTAGGTCTTGAGCTCTTGCGGAGTGCGGTCGGGACTCTCGATCACGTACCGATAAACAAGATTGGACGGGCTCGACAAGGGCGCCAGACTGCCGGTCACTCCGGGAGGCAGGTTCGCGGTGGAGAGACGTTCGAACACGACTTGCCGCGCGAAGTAATTGTCCGTGCTGTCTTCGAAAGTCATGATGACGTCGGACAAGCCATAGAGCGAGATGGAGCGCATGAACACCATATGGGGCACGCCATTCATCTGCAGTTCGACGGGCAGCGTGACCAATCGCTCGACCTCCTCGGCGGCGTGGCCCGGCCATTGTGTGATGACTTCGACCAGCGGAGGTGAAAGGTCCGGGTAAGCGTCGACGGGCATCTGCTGAAACGAGAGCACGCCGGCCACGACCACGAGCACTGCCAGCATGAGGACCAGGAAGCGCTGGCGAAGAGCGAATTGAACGATGTGATGAATCATCCCGGTGCCGTGCGTCAGTGCTGGAGCGAATTCTGGAATTGTAGAAAAAGGCTGCCGTCGCCAACTACGCGATCGTTGGCTTGCAGCCCTGTGAGGATCTGCGTTTTCCCGCCCTGGCTTTCGCCGAGCGTGACGTCGCGCCGGGCAAACTGCCTCTCCCCGATTTGGAGATAGACGTAGGGCATGTTTTGGTCGTCACGCAGCACGGACGAGTGGGGAACGAACAGTGCTTTCGAAACCACGCCGGCCTGGACCTCTGCGGTGACGTACATTTCCTTCTTCAGGCGCTCACCCGGATTAGGGGCCTCAATGCGGGCCTGCAGGGTGCGCGTGTTAGGGTCAAGCGCGGGAGAAATATATTCGATCTTGCCCCGCACCACCTCAGGGTACGATTCGTTCTTAATCGTCACCGGGTCGCCGACGTGCACATAGGCCACATCGTTCTGGTAGATGTTGATGAGAATCCACACTGAACTCATGTCTGATAGCGTGAAGCATTGTGTGGCGCCGGCGCGCCAGCAGTTGACCGGCCGAGCACAGCCGGTCCACCACCTCTCCCGCCACCGGCGAGTAGAGTGGGATCTCCGGGGAAGAAGGCTTGGTGACAATCGTTTCCGGGTCTGCGATGCCGAGCACACGAATGGCGTCCGCACTGGACTCGAAGTCCGCCTGCGCCTGGTTTTTGTTGGATTGGGCCTGCTCGAGGTCAGCCTGGGCAATGGCACGATGCGCATAAAGGTCTTGCGCACGGACGTAGAATTTGTCGGCCAGTTGAAACGCGTCGCGGGCCTTAATATACGCCGATCGCAGCAGAGAGTAGTCCGGGCTGGCGATGTAAAGCAATGCCTGGCCAGCGCGAACGTGCTCACCCTGAACCACCACGACGCGGCTGACCGGCCCACCCACCTGCGTGATCACCGGTGTGGTTTTGAAGTCGTTGTACTCAACCGCGCCGGTCAGGCGGAGCATGCGCGGCAACGGGCCCTGCTCGACGTTCACGATCTGGATGTGAGACATCTGGTCAGCGGGCAAGGTGAACAATTCAGCTTTGGAATTGGATTCCGAGCTCGAGAACGAGGTCATCTTGCTGGCCTGTTCTCCTGCTCTTCCGCAACCCGCAAACACCGCCATGATCGCTGACAGGGCGGCGGGTACAACCAACCGCGGCCAACTTTCGCGGATATTCATGGCAGGTTCCTCGTTCCCACCGCTTCCTTCACCTGCTCCAGGGCGGTCATATAAGAGGCCAGAGCCTGGCGATAGGCGAGCTCGACCGCCCGGTAACTGCGCTCGGCGTCGAGAAAATCCAACAAGCTGGTGGCGCCGTGGCGGTACGCATACTCGCTGATGTCACGCGAATCCTGCGCCTGATGAAGATATCCCGACGTATAAAGTTGCACCACTTCGTCATTGCTCCTCACAGCCTCGTAGGCATTGGCAACATCGGAGAGAACGGCGTCGCTGGCGGCTTGCTGCTGCTCCTGTGCCTGGGTGAGCGCGTATCCAGTGCGCGCGATTTCTCCTTGATTCCGATTAAAGAAGGGCAGCTCAAAATTCACAAAGAGCGACGCCGTGTTCTCGCCGGAAACATGGGTAAAGTCGTAGGTGCCATTCACGTCGACCTTGGCGTTCGCTTTGGCCAGCAAGATTTGGCTTTGTGCCGCGGTTACCCCGAGTTCGGCCGCCCGGTAGTCGGGGCGCTCGCGCAATGCCTTCATCTGCAGGTCTTCCATTTTCACCCGGAGCGGCTCGTATTGCAGATCGCCAATCACGTCATAGTCCGCCGGCACTGCGTCGTAACCCAGGAACTCACGCAGGCCCACCAGAGCCTGTACCCTCGCCAGACGGGCGGCGGACACGTCGGTCTGGAACTGCAGAAGCTGGAGCTTGATTTTAAGATAATCGCCCTCACTGATGGACCCCGCCTTGAGTTGTGCCTGACCAATATCAACGGTCTGCTGAAAGCTTTTCAGATCCTGAAGGGCAAACTGAAGAGTGGATTCCGCCAGTAAAACGCTGACGAACTGCTGGCCCACGTTGAAAGCCAGAGCCCGTTCGGCGTCGGTGACCTGGGCTCGGGTGACAGCGGTTTGATCACGAGCCGCTTGCAAACGTCGCTGCCGTTTGTGACCGCGTTCGAACAGGTACCCGATGCCAATATCGAACTGCTGGGTCTGGTTCAAATTGTCGCCGGAAAAATCCTGCGGACTGAAGAAAGGGACGAACTGGGTGTCAGCCCCAAGAGTCGGATTGGGACGGAGATTCGCTGTAATCTCCTGGGCCTGATTCTGCAGAATCAGAGTTCGGGTGGCTTTTATGGAATGGTTGTGCGCCAAGGCCAGATCGATAGCCTGATCGAGACTGATCAGTGTCGTACTTTGCCCGCGGCTTGCTCCCACGAGCAGGATGAAAAACGTTGCAGCCGGGGCCAGCAAGCGGAAGCACCTGGAGCACCTGAGAGTTGAAATCAAAACGTCACGGACGGTGGCGTCACGGATCTCGAAAGTAGGCTCGAAGCTAACGAGCACTTCGTCCAGATCGGTCGTCCGTATCATCCTCCTGAGTAGGACTGTGGCTCGAGCTCAATGGATGTATTCTAATTCAGACACTTAATGATTTGCGCCTGGGTACCGTCTCGACCGGCGGCTGTCATAACGCCGAAGAGCGAGCTGTCGTTTCAACGGCAAAAGTTCCGCTTCTTTCGGGGTGGGTTGCCCTGAAACCGTCACTTCCGGCGGTTGCCGGGTTGATCAAACATGTTGGCGGGCAGGTCGAGGCCTGCGGCTTTGAGTCGTTCGGCGAACTTTGGCCTGACGCCGGTGGCCGTGAAAACTCCCACGATTCGGCCCTCGGCAGAAACTCCTTGCCTCTCGAATACAAACAGATCCTGGAGCGAGATCACATCCGCTTCCATGCCGGTCACTTCCGTGATATGGGTAACGCGCCGGGTTCCATCGCTGAAGCGGGCTACTTGAAGGACAAGGCTAATTGCCGACGTAATCTGTTTTCGAATCGCTCGTTCGGCGATGTTCAGGTTCGCCATCATGGCCATCGTCTCCATGCGAGAGAGCGCGTCCCGGGGAGTGTTGGCGTGAACCGTGGTGAGCGATCCGTCGTGCCCCGTGTTCATGGCTTGCAGCATGTCGAGTGCTTCTTCGCCCCGCACTTCCCCGATAATGATCCGGTTGGGGCGCATGCGCAGGCTGTTGATCACGAGTTGCCGGGCTTGAACTGCTCCCTTGCCGTCAGCATCGACGGGCCGACATTCCAACCGGACAACGTGTCGTTGCTTCAATTGCAATTCGGCCGAGTCTTCGATGGTGACGATGCGTTCCTTCGCGGAAATGTAGCCGGAGAGCACATTCAGCAAGCTGGTTTTTCCAGCACCCGTTCCGCCAGAAATCACGACGTTCAGGCGGGCGGCGACCGCGAGCTTAAGCAGCCCCAGCATGGGCGCGGTTAAAGTCTGATTGGCTAGAAGGTCATCCTCGGTAACCGGGATGTGTCCAAACCGCCGGATTGAAAGATGAGGTCCGTCAATCGCCAAGGGAGGAAGGATCACGTTCACTCGAGATCCGTCGGCGAGACGAGCGTCTACCATCGGCGATGATTCATCGATGCGGCGTCCGACGGCCGCAACTATTTTTTGGATGATGCGCATGAGATGTGCATCGTCCTTGAAGATCACTTTGGTTTCTTCCAGCACGCCGGCCCGCTCGATATAAACTTCTTTGGCTCCATTGATCAGAATGTCGCTGATGGTGGGGTCTTGCATCAGCGGCTCCAAGGGGCCCAGGCGAAACACTTCCTCCAGGATTTCAATGGCCAGACGCTCTTTCTCCGGGCCGCTCAAGGGCACGTTGAGGCGGGACACGACCTCCTGTATGAGAGCAAACACTTGCGGTCGGGTTTGGTCGTCGGGCGTGAAAATTTTCTTGAGATCAATCTTGTCCAGCAGGTAACGATGAATGCCGTTCTTTAGTCCCTGGTAGGTGCGCAGATCGAGCCCGCCGGGAATGTTCAGATCGCGCGCGGGCAAATTGCTCACGACAGATGGAGCTCGATTCGAGTCAGACATTCGTATTCTGCAGGATGGGCTTCTGTTAGGATCAGGTAACGATTTCAGGATTGCAGCCCTGGTTAATCTTCATCCAGGTATTCGCCGGGAACGTCGTCTTCAGGCACCTCGCGGGTGCGCACTTCCCTGCCTTCACGGTCTCCTGCGTCTTCGATGCCCTCCACCACGCCCGCCTCGAACGCGTTGCCTTCCTCGAGCAATTCGTCAACGCTCTCCGAATCCGCACTTTCGACGTTAGACAAGCCTTGTAGATCGCCCGAGCCCGGGAGCGGTTCGGTGGTATCGCGCGAAAATGCCCGCGCACTCCGCGCCGGCCGTTTCTTCGGGGTTTCCTTGACGACTACCCCCGTTGCCTTCGCGCTGGGGGCCTGCTTCACGATCTTTTTCTTCGCCGCAGCTTTCTTTGGGACGGTCTTCTTCTTGTTCTTGGCCGATATCTTGGCAGTTGGCCGCTTATTCGCGGCCTTCGGTTTCTTGCTGGCAATTTTCTTCGATCTCGTCGCCTTTTTCTTGTTTTTCTTTTTGGTAGCCATTTGCGCAGTCTAGCACCGGCAGCCTGCACGCCGCAAAAACTAAAGCCGCCCCGGAGGGCGGCCCATAGTTAGAGGCAGGGCCGGCTAAATTCCGGAGACCTGCATCTCAAACTCAATTACGCTCGTACGAATTCAACGTCCAGCGTGATGTGGACTTCTTCGCCAACCATGATGCCACCCGTTTCAAGAGCCGCGTTCCAGGTTAAGCCGAAATCCTTGCGCTTGATCGTCGTCTTGGCAGAGATGCCGATGCGGGTGTTGCCCCACGGATCCTTGATGGGAGCGCTTGGCCCCTCGACCTCGAAGACTACCTTACGAGTGGCGCCGTGGATCGAAAGATCGCCCTCCACCGCAATCTCGTCCACGCTGATTTTCGAAATGCTTGATGACTTAAAAGTCAGCGCGGGAAACTTCTCTACATCCAGGAAATCAGCGCTCTTCAGGTGCGCGTCGCGCTGCGCCTCGCGGGTGTTGATGGACGCCGCATCGATGGATGCCTCGACTCGCGATTTGTTGATGTCGGAGCCGTTCAGTTCCAGTTTGCCGGTGATGGTCGTAAACTCGCCCTTCACGTTCGAGATCATCATGTGCTTGACCTTGAACTGGGCGGTAGAGTGAACGGGATCGATGTTCCAGGTTGTGACAGCGGTTACCTCTGGGGCTGAAACTGCGCTCATGATTACGATTCCTCCTTTCTGAAAGATGCTTCCAACCCGTCACAGGTATGCAAAATAATTTGCGGGAGGGAGTACGGCGCAGCGTGACTCTTTTGCCTTAGACTGTCGTAACGTCTTTCTGGAGGCTTCCTTGATCCGTTCTCGCAAAATCTCGCCCACACTGAAGAAGCGTGCCGCGCAGATCAAAGTGCTGCTCATGGATGTGGACGGCACCATGACGGACGGCGGTGTAACCCTGCTGTCGCAAGCCGACGGCTCCGCCCTCGAAATCAAAACATTTGACGCGCACGATGGCCAGGGACTCACGTTGGCGCAAACTGCAGGGTTGCGCACGGGCTGCATTACAGGCCGCGAAAGTGCGGCACTGCTGCGCCGCGCCCATGAAATGAGAATGGAATTCATCTATATGAAACAACCGGTGAAAATGCAGGCGTATGAAGAGATCCTGCGAAAGGCGGGCGTGCCGGATTCTGCAGTCGCCTATATTGGCGACGACCTGCCGGATATTCCCATCATGCGCCGCGCTGGCCTGGCGGTCTCAGTGGGCGACGCCGTACCGGAGACAAAAGATGCGGCGCACTACACGACCAAAGCCCTGGCAGGACACGGCGCCGTCCGCGAGACGGTTGAACTTATTCTTCGATCGAAGGGGATCTGGGAGGAAATGATCGATAAAGCGCGCGCCTGATCGAAGCTCATCGCTTCGTTGTCAGCGAAAGTTGTCAGCTAAAGCCGCTGCCTCTTGTTGAAGTCCACCGGAATCACTTGCGCGGGCGTGGCATATTGCCGGCGCGGCGCATCCGCCGGGGAAGGCCTGGCAGCTTGCCGCCCGCCGAACCAGTCCTGGTACCAGCGCAGGGCCGTAAGTTTATTAAGCCAGATGATGGGATCACACTGGCTGTAATCCTCGCCATTGGGCCCAACTCTGGGGAAGAATACGTGGATCGGTTGCTCCGATAGATATGTGAACTGCGCCTCGCCTCCGTGTTGCACCATCGGAGTGTCCATCCTCGTGTTCAGCACCCGCTGGATTTCCGGAAAACGCGGATTGTAGTTATGGTGAGCGCCATCGAGGAAACTCTCGATGATCTCGTTGACCCGGGGATTTTCGGAGTCGATGATGTCGAGAAGATCATAGTCGGCGTGAATGTATTTGCCGTTACGCTCTGCGCAAAAATAGTGCTCGGAATCTGGACTGATGTCGACCGAGTAACCGTCCCTGCCCTCCCCAGTCTGCTCGTAATCTTGCGCCAGATGGGCCGTGGAGAATTCGTCCCAATACTTCATGGCCTCGTCGGGTCTGTCGAACTTGTCGCAGTGGTGGTAGGGATCGGCCACCAGACCGGCAATCTGATAGCGGACGTCGGTATCATGGTTGGCGGTCTTGGCCTTGCACGAGATCGGCTTGGGAATGTAGTTGTCGTTGCCGCGAAGTTTTTCATCGGCCCATTTGAGCGACTTAGGATTTGTCAGCCGCGCGAGCAGCCAGACGTTTTTTTCGCGGGCTACATTCTTGAAGATTTCGCAATCTTTGTCCCTCATGGCCAGCCTCCGGGCTCGGCCAAGATTCTATCCCGAATTCCTCGGTTGGACTAGAAACCTGCGGCATAGCGGGCGCGTCCCGGAGGCTGGCAACATGGGAAGGGGACATTTCAAGAAACGGATGGCGGGCAAGGGGCCGGGCAATGATTTCTGGCGAACCGCTCTCGCTGTCCTTCAGTCGAGAGCGGAATCGTCAAGAATCGCCTCAGGTTATTGTTGGGGGGGAGGGGCGCTCTCGCCCTGTCCATCCTGGTGATGTCCCTGCCACTGTCCGCGCCTGCTTTGGATTTCGTCCCACTTCTTTTGTTGGTTGGCATCCAGAAGCGCCCGGATCTGGTCGTCGGACGCCTTGCGGATATCCATCATCTTGGATCGGCGATCGTTTTGTGAGAGTGAGGAATCAGATCGCAGGTCCTGCATTTTCGACTGTTGCGACTTCAAAATATCGAGCACTTTGGGCTGCTGATCGGAAGTGAGCTTCAGTTCTTTCGTCAGCCTTTCCGTCCTGTGGGCAGGATCGAAATGGCCGCCATGCCCGTGTTCCGGCGGCGCAGCCGACGGAGCGGACTGCGGCGGGGTACTGCTGCTGTCTTGCGCGACAGCCAAAGGCGCTGCGGCGCAAACCGCGCCAGCCAGCATGAGCGTGAGCAAACTATATTTGAGCATGATGTCTTCTCCTGTGAATTTGGGTCTGTTGGTATAAACCACATTATGGCCTTGGAGTTCTGCGGAAACCGCTAATTTTACGAAACTTTACCTCGGTGCAGACGAAGCCTCCGTCTCTCAGGAACAGACAAAACTTTACCGTGGCTTCAGCGCGATCCGACTATCATCATCGCATCCAAGGGAAAAGCGCCGAGACTCTAAATGATCCCACGGTTCATGATCGCATCGAGCAGGATGGTTTTCATTCTGCTTCTGGGCTTGACGCTATTTCTCGCCCTCGATTGCCTACACGCGCAGAATGAGCCCGCGCAACCTCAACCGACGCAAGCGGCGGTCGGAACGATTCACGGCATCGTGAAGTCCGGGAACCTGCCGATTCCGGGAGCTTCGGTTTCGATCTCTGAGGCATCGTCCGATCAGAGAATTGTCACTTGGAGCGACGTCGACGGCAGCTATTCCGCGGCAGTTCCGTCGTATGGCTCCTACACGGTGCGAGTGCAGATGATCGCGTTCGCCAACAGCTCGCACGAGGTGGTCGTCGACACCGACCACTTGAACGTGCAGGCGAACTTCGAATTGACGCTGCAATCGCGCACGCACGAGGCTACCGTTCAGCCTCGAAGGCCGGGTGGACCGGCTGTGGCTCAGCGCGGATTTCAGAGTCTTTCCGCACTACAAGGCGCGGCCAGTCAGGATGCTGGCGGGAATGCGATCAGCGATGTCGTGCCTTCGGGCATGCCGGTTCCGGGGATTGATCCGAACAGTGCCACGGAGTCGATCGCGGTTTCCGGGAACAGTTCCAATTCCCTCAACGCAATGAGCGGAGACGAACTCCAGCAACGCATCAGTGACGCTCGGCAAAATGGAGGAGGGTTCGGTGCCGGGGGCGGATTTGGCGGCGGAGGAGGCTTTGGCGGCGGTGGCGGGGGACGGGCCATGACCATCACCGGACGTCGCGGTTTTGACATCAATCATCCACACGGATCGGTTTACTACGGCATTGGCGATTCGGCGCTCAATGCCTCGCCTTACGCACTCGCCGGCGAACCGGCGAGCAAGCCGGGATATTTGCAGGACAGCTTCGGCGCTTCTATTGGCGGGCCGCTGAGCATTCCCAAGATTTATCACGGCGGCACCAAGACTTTTTTCTTTGTCAATTACAACGGCAAGCGCGGGGAGAATCCGTTTGACCAGTTTTCCACCGTGCCCACGCTGCTGGAGCGGGAAGGAAACTTTTCGCAGGCTTGTTACCGATCATGTGCAGCGGGAGGAGCCCCAGTCGAGATTTTTGATCCCGCGACCAACACGCCTTTCCTGAACAATACGATCCCGCAGATCAGTCCGGTGGCGACCGGATTGCTGCAATATCTCCCGATGCCGAATTTGCCGGGAGATTTCCAGAATTTTCATTACGTGGCTTCCACCACCAGCGACAGCGACGACCTGAATGTGCGCATCAATCACACTCTGGGCGCCGCGCCCGCCGGCGGACGGCGGGGCGGTGGTCGGGGGGGGCCGCGCAACAATCTGACGTTTGGCTTTCACTACCATGGATCGGACGCCAACATTACGAATCCGTTTCCCAGCGTGGGCGGCAGCACCAACGTTCGCAGTTTTGACGTGCCTCTGGGCTGGGTAAAGAGCATCGGCAAGCTGACCAACACGGTCCGCTTCGATTTCAATCGCAGCCGGACACGAACGCAGAATCTCTACGCGTTCAACGAGGACATCGACAGTGGACTGGGAATCACCGGAGTTTCGACCAATCCGTTTGATTGGGGATTGCCCAGCCTTTCATTCATGAACTTCAACAGCCTCTCGGACATCAAGCCCCAACTGCTGCGAAACCAGACCTACACCTTTTCCGATAACGTCGTCTGGACGCATGGGAAGCACTCCTGGCGCTGGGGTGGCGACTTCCGGCGCGTTCAACTCAACACCGAGACCAGCAGCAACGCGCGCGGGTCGTTCACCTTCAGTGGCTACAACACATCAGAACTGATTCCAGGCGCGCCCGGCCAGCCTGCCACGCCAATGCCGGGGACGGGATACGACTTTGCCGATTTTCTGCTCGGCTTTCCGCAGACGACGGCCGTGCAGTTCGGGCAGGATAACTATCACTTCCACGGCAACTATTGGGATTTGTATTTACAGGACGAATGGAAACTTCGCGGAAATCTCACGCTGAACCTCGGCGCTCGTTATGAATATGTCTCGCCGCTGACGGAAGAAAACAATCTGATCGCAAATCTTGATCTCTCGCCGGGAGTGCTGAATCCCGCGCTGGGCACGCCCGAAGTCGCAGTGATCGTGCCCGGACAACCCGGCCCCTATAGCGGTAGCGTGCCCACCAGCCTGGTGCGTCCCGACCGCAAGGGGTTCGCGCCTCGTGTCGGATTCGCCTGGAAACCGTTCTCCAAGACTGTGGTGCGCGGCGGATATGGAATCAACTACAACACCGGGCGCTTATCAAACCATCGCGCAGCAACTGGCTTTCCAGCCTCCGTTCTCAACCGCCGAGACCAACATTCAGACCGCGCCCGGAGACCTGACGCTGGCCAGCGGCTTTCCGACGCCTTCCGTCAATCTGACCACGAATAGCTACGCGGTGAATCCAAATTATCGATTCGGTTATGTGCAGATCCGCAACCTGGATATCCAGCAGCAACTGCGTCCAACGTTGTTGTTCAACATCGACTACACGGGAACCAAGGGCACCAATCTCGATATTCTGGAAGCTCCCAACCGGACGATCACGGCGTCGGGCATTCAGATTCGGATTCCGAACGCGCAGGCATTCACTTTTGAAAATTCCGTCGGCGACTTAGAGGCCAACGCGGGATCGGTGCGCTTGCGCAAGCGCTTGGCGAATGGGTTTTCCATCGGAGGACTCTATACGTTTTCTAAATCGATCGATGACGCATCCTCCATCGGAGGAGGAGCCACTTCAGGATCAGGCGGCGGTGGCCTGGGAGCCGGTGGAACCGGCGCCGCAGGCGGGGGCGCAGGTGCTTCGGCGGGCAGCGGCGCAAACAGCGTGGCCCAGAATCCCTTTGATCTTTCCGCGGAACGCGGGCTCTCCAGCTTCAACCAGGCTCAAAGATTCACCGCGGATTATTTATGGGAACTGCCGTTCGGCCACGACAAACGTTGGCTCACCGCGAATACTCCGATGCGGGCCCTCTTAGGGGATTGGCAATGGAGCGGAGACTGGACCATCGCAACTGGACTTCCCTTCACTCCTCGATTTGTAAATAGCGCTTGCGAGGTTAATGGTGGCACCAGTGGCACACTGCGACCGGACCTGGTTTCGGGGCAATCGATTCACCTATCGCATCCCTCGATTGCAGAGTGGTTCAATACCGCAGCTTTTGAAAGTACGTCCTCCACCTGTCAATATGGCAACGCGCGCCGCAACAGCATCATCGGCCCTCCGACCCACGTATTCGATATGGCGTTGACCAAGGTCATCCCGCTGAACGAATCGCGTGTGCTGGAACTTCGCGCGCAGGCCACCAATGTTTTCAACCTACCGAATTACTCGTCGATTGATACGTCGGTGACTTCGCCGACCTTCGGCCGGGTGACGGCGGTTGGCGCTATGCGGCAAATTACGATGACCGCCCGGTTCCGCTTTTGAGGGGAGGAATGACCATGATTTCGATTCCGAGCCGATGGGCTGGCCGGATTGTGGCGACGTTGCTGCAGTTCGCCCTCTTGTGTTCTTCCCTGCCCGCGCAACAGCAACCGGCGGATTACACATTTCGTGTGCAGACCGATCTGGTGCTGGTGAATGTTACCGTCCGGGACAAGAATGGAAATTTCGTCCGCGGCCTCAAGCCGGGAGACTTCACGATCCTCGAAGACAACAAGCCGCAGAAAGTTGTCTCGTTCGACGTGGAGGACATCGATGCCGTGGCAAATCAAAATGTGGCGCAGGCGAAACCTTTGTCCAGCCCACTGCCGCAACCCGCCAACTCCGCTGAGGCGGCACCCAGCGCTGCCGGAGCGGGGAATCAGTTTAAGGATCGCCGTCTGATAGTTCTGTTCTTCGATCTTTCCGCCATGGAGCCGGACGAGATCGATCGCGCCATTACCTCCGCCGAGCACTATGTCGACACGCAGATGGCCCCGGCGGATATGGTTTCTATTGTCTCTCTGGGAAGCGCGCTGCTCGTCAACCAGGATTTCACCGCCGATCACGACCTACTCAAAAAGCAGCTGCAGGCTTTCGGCACGGGCAGCGGCCAGGGCTTCGAGGAAGGGACCGCGGGCACGACCGAAGGCACGCCTGATACCGGGCAGTCTTTCACGGCAGACGATACGGAATACAACATTTTCAATACTGACCGGCGGCTCGAAGCTCTGCGTTCGGTGGCGGAAAAACTTTCACACCTCGACCAGAAGAAGTCGCTGATTTATTTCTCCAGCGGCATGGACCGCACTGGAATCGAAAATCAATCAGAACTGCGGGCAGCCACCAACGCAGCCGTGAGGGCGAACCTGGCGATCTACACCATGGACCTGCGCGGCCTGCAGGCGCTGGTCGCCGGCGGAGAGGCGCAGAACGCCAGCCTGCGCGGCACTTCCGCATATTCCGGACAAGCAACAATCAGCGCGCTGAATGCCAACTTCGCCACGCAAGAAACCCTGGTCACGCTGGCCAGCGATACCGGCGGGCGCGCCTTTCTCGATTCCAACGATTTCGGCCAGGTGTTCAAGGGGGTGCAGCAGGATACTTCGACTTACTATCTCGTCGGCTACCGCAGCACCAATCCCGCCAGGGACGGCCGCTACCGCCGCATTTCCGTGAAGGTTAATGTCCCCGGCGTGAAGATTGATTTCCGTCGCGGATACTACGCGCCGGCAGATTACAAACATTCCACCAAGGAAGACAAGGAGCTTCAACTGCAGGAGGAACTTGCTTCGGAACTGCCTACGACCGACCTGCCTCTGTACTTGAGCGCCGCCTATTTCCGCCTGGAGGCCAACAAGTTTTACATCCCGATTTCGCTGGTCGTGCCGGGATCGGAGATTCCTTTCACGCGCAGCAGCGATCGCGACAAGGCAACGCTCGACGTCATTGGAGTCGTAACTGACGGCCAACACCACGCCGTCACTCAGATTCGCGACACGGTCAAACTTGCCGTGGATACTGCGTCAGAAGTCCAGAAGAAGAATGTGCAGTATGACACCGGACTCAGCCTGCCTCCCGGCAAGTTTCACCTGAAATTTGTGGTGAGGGAAAATGAAACTGGACGGATGGGCTCGTTCGAAACCGACCTGGCCGTGCCTGATCTCAAGTCACAGCCTCTGAAGATGAGTTCGATTGTACTGGCCAGTCAACTTGAGCCAGCCAAGAAAGGACCGACGCTAAACCCGCTCGTTCGCGACGGATCGGAAATTATTCCTAACGTGACGCACGTCTTCTCCGCGGGACAGCATTTGCGGCTGTACTACGAAGTTTATGACCCGGCGCGAGCCGGTGCTCCCGGCACTCCCGCAGCGACCAAGCCCGGCATTCACCTGCTTTCGAATGTTGCGTTTTTCCGGGGAACAACCAAAGTGTTCGAGAGTTCGCTTGTCGAGTTAACGGAACTGAACGCCCGCGACCGCAAAGCCGGAATCTTCCAACTTGAACTGCCGCTGAACTCACTGAAGCCGGGGTCTTACACATGCCAGGTGAACGTCATCGATGACGCTGCCGGTCTTTTTCTTTTCCCCAGGTTGGCGCTGCTGATCCGGCCTGAGAAAGCCACTCCAGCCGGCACTCGCTAAGCTGCGGCCAGATAAACGTAGCGCAGAATGAACAGGATGGTGAGAATCCAAATGAGCGCGTTGATTTCACGAAGCTTTCCGGAGGCAATTTTCACGACGGTGTAAGAAATCAAACCGAGGCTGAGGCCGGTTGCGATGCTGAAAGTGAGAGGCGTGGCCAGCATAGTAATGAATGCCGGGACAGCTTCACTAAAATCCTTCCAGTCAATTTGTGCGATGGATTGCGTCATCAAGACGCCAACCAGAATCAGAGCTGGGGCAGTAGCGAAGGCTGGGATCGCAGTGGCCAGAGGCGAACAGAAAGTGGCCAGCATAAAGAGCGCCGCGACCGCGACATTGCTCAGTCCGGTGCGGGCCCCGGCGGCAACTCCGGCAGCGCTTTCGATGTAACTGGTGACCGTGGAAGTTCCGGTCAATGCGCCGAAGACGGTGCCGACGCCGTCCGCAACCAGGATGCGGCCCACGCGCGGGATCTTGCCGTCCTTAACGAAGCCGCCCTGTTCGCACACTCCCACGAGCGTGCCGATGTTGTCGAAGAGATCCACAAACAAGAATGCAAACAGGATTTCGAGCAGGCCGAGATGGGTCGCACCGCGAAAGTCCAGCTGCAGAAATGTAGATGAAGGGTGCGGCATCGAAAAGATTGCGGTGGGCCATTTCGTAATGCCGCGGAGCATTCCGACTAAAGTCGTGCCAAAAATTCCAACCAGAATCGCGCCGTGAAGTTTCCGCGACATCAGTATCAGCGTGAGCACCAGGCCGAAGCAGGCAGTCTGCACTTCTTTGTCAGCGAAGCTGCCCAGGCCCACATACGTGGCTGAATTGGCCACTACCAGCTTTGCGTTGCGCAGTCCAACGAATGCGATGAACATGCCGATTCCGGCCGCGGTGGAATGCTTCAGGCAGTCGGGCATGCCGTTGACGATCTGCTCGCGAACGCGGGTTACGGTAAGAAACAGGAAAAGAACACCTGAACAAAAAACCACCGCCAGCGCGGTGCGCCAGGGAACATGCATGGCGATGCAAACCGAATAAGTAAAGTAGGCATTCAAAGACATTCCCGGCGCCAGCGCGATGGGATAGTTCGCATAGAGGCCCATCACCAGCGTCGCCACCGCGGCCGAGGCGCACGTTGCGAAAACCACTCCTTCCGGGGGCATTCCGGCCTGAGCGAGAATCTGAGGATTCACGACGATGATGTAGGCCATCGTGACGAAGGTGGTCAGGCCGCCCAGCATCTCCTGCTTCACGGAGGTCTGGTTCTCGGTGAGTTTGAAATAGCTGTCGATCAATCGTCCTCCATGAGTACGACTTTGCGGTAGCGAAGCGGCTTAGTATTCGATTTTGTTGGGCTTGTTTTCCCAGGCACGAAACGCCGCCAACGCTTCTTCCCGCATCATCTGAATCATCGGAATCTTGCGCTGCGAATGCGGTTGGGCGATTTCACGATAGATCAGGGAATCGTCGAACCCGATCCTGGAGGCATCGGCGTCGGCGTTGCCAAAGTAAACGCGAGACAGGCGAGCCCAGTAGATTGCTCCCAGGCACATGGGGCAAGGCTCGCAGGAGGTGTAAATTTCGCAGCCTTCCAGATCGAAAACACCGAGCTTCTTGCAGGCTTCGCGGATGGCAACCACTTCCGCGTGCGCGGTAGGATCATTAGTTGATGTGACCTGATTGGCGGCTTCGGCAACAATGGCACCGTTTTTCACCACAACCGCGCCGAAGGGGCCGCCGCGTCCGGAGCGGACGTTGTCAATCGAGAGCTGAATGGCGCGAGCCATGAAAGGGTTGTCCATGTGTTGACTCTACCGATGCGCAATGGTCAAGGGGTCGCCGGCGCCAGCAACCCGCGAACCCGCAAAATCAGTCGACATGGACTCTTTCGCAGCCGCTTGGCTGAGAAGCGAGTATAAGCCGGACGCGGAATTTCGTAAAATGCTGTTTTCGCCGCATGAAATCGCAACCGAGGAGCTGACATTTTGGAGTTGCAAGCGTTCGTCGCTCGCCGCGTGGTGACTCCCGAAGGAGTTCGCCCGGGCGCTATCCTTGTCGAAGGAGAGCGGATCCGGGCTGTCGTTTCTCCGGATCAGGTATCCGATCGCTACGAACTTCATGACTTCGGCGATGCAGCAATACTTCCGGGCCTCGTCGATTCGCACGTACATATCAACGATCCTGGGCGCGCGGAATGGGAAGGTTTTGAAACTGCGACTCGGGCCGCGGCGGCAGGCGGTTACACGATGCTCGTCGACATGCCACTGAACTGTCTTCCAGCGACCACCACGGTGGCCGCGCTCGAGGCCAAGCGTGTGGCCGCGCAGGGCAAATGCCGCGTCGATTGGGCGGCCTGGGGCGGAGTGGTTCACGATAACGAGGCCGACATCGAAGCTCTCGCAGCTGCCGGCGTGCCAGGTTTCAAATGCTTTCTTGTCAATCCTGGAATTGACGGATTCACAATGGTTACGGAGCAGCAGTTACGCTCGGCGCTGCCACACGTGGCCCGGTCAGGGTTGCCGCTGCTGGTGCACGCGGAACTTCCCGGCCCAATTGATCGCGCCACCGAGGCTCTTGCCAACGCCGATTGGAGCCGCTATTCAACTTACCTGCGGTCGCGGCCAGACGAGGCGGAACAGGCTGCGATCCGGTTGATGCTCGAACTCTGCCGCGAATACAGCTTTCGCCTGCACATCGTCCATTTGTCGACGAGCCAGGCGCTGCCCGAACTCTGCGCCGCGCGCGCCGCCGGACTTGCCGTCACGGTGGAGACGTGCCCCCATTACCTGCATCTGTCGGCCGAAACGATCGCGGATGGGGCGACTTTGCGCAAGTGTGCCCCGCCCATTCGAAGCCGCAAGAACTGCGAGGAATTGTGGCAGGGACTCAGAGACGGAATAATCGACATGGTCGTCACCGACCATTCGCCGTGTCCTCCGGCAATGAAGAGGCTTGCGGAGGGCAATTTCCGCACTGCCTGGGGTGGTATTGCAAGCCTTTCGGTCGCGTTGCCGCTCGTGTGGACTGAAGCCAGTAGACGTGGATTTACTTTGCTCGATCTGGCACGGTGGATGGCGGCAGGGCCGGCTCAACTTGCCGGATGCGGGACGCACAAGGGCAATATAGCTGCCGGCTATTACGCGGATTTCGTTGTGTTTGATCCCGACCGCGAATTCATTGTGACGAAAGACAAATTGTATTATCGGCATGCAGTCTCGCCTTATTTGGGAGAAACGCTGCGTGGAATCGTGAAGGCCACTTATCTGCGCGGGAATCCTGTGTTCGCCGCAGGACAGTTTCCGGGTGAGGCTCTAGGACGGGAATACCCTGCGAATAGGCGTCGCCAATCGACCCTATAACCTTTTTCTATCGTGCGCCGCAAGACTTCCAGCCAATTCGACCCAGTCTGTCATACACTATCCCATCCGCAGGTGACGCATGCCGCCCGCGTCGAATATGGTTTTGCAACACTCTTTACACATTAAGCCATGAACACGGAGCGCATCGTCGGCAAGTCGGTCCCGCGCAAGGAAGGGCGCGACAAGGTCACCGGAGAGTCGAAGTACGTCGACGATATGGTTCTGCCGAACATGCTCTTCGGAGCAACGGTTCGCAGCCAGATTCCGCGCGGGCGAATCACGAACATCAGCTTTGGTCCGGGCGTCGCATGGGATGAATTCGTGGTCGTGTCTGCGAAAGATATTCCCGGCAGAAATTGTATCGCCCTGATCGGCGACGATCAGCCTTGCCTGGCGAGTGAAGTTGTGAACCATCCCGAAGAGCCGATCCTCTTGCTGGCTCACCCCGACCGCCATGTTCTCCCGCAAGCCGTGGCCGCGATCTCGATCGAATACGAACCTCTGCCTGCGATCTTCACGATCGAAGAGAGTGAACGCCGCTCCGAAATCATTTGGGGCGAAGACAATATCTTCAAGACCTACTTGATCGAAAAAGGCAATCTCGAGGGCATTTGGGAGAAGGCCGACTACATTGTGGAAGGCGAGTATTCGACGGGCGCGCAGGAGCAGCTTTACATCGAAAATAACGGGATGATCGCCGCCTTTGACGCGGCGCAGGGGATCACGGTCTGGGGCTCGCTGCAGTGTCCTTATTACATTCACAAGGCTCTGATGGCGCTTTGCAACTTGCCGGCGGAGAAAGTTCGAGTGGTGCAGATGGAGACCGGAGGCGCGTTCGGCGGCAAGGAGGAATATCCGTCGATGATCGCCGCACATGCCACACTGCTGGCGATCAAGGCCGGAAGGCCGGTGAAGATTATTTATGACCGCATGGAAGATATGGTGGCGACGACGAAGCGGCATCCCTCGCGCACTCGTCACCGGACCGCCGTCAGCCACGATGGGAAGATTCTCGGCGGAGAGATCGACTTCACGATTGACGGTGGAGCGTACGCGACCTTGTCGTCGGTCGTGCTTTCTCGCGGAGTCATTCACGCGGGCGGGCCTTATTACTGGCCCAGTGTTCGCATCCGCGCCAAAGCGGTCGCCACGAATGCGCCGCCGCATGGAGCGTTCCGCGGCTTTGGAGCGCCGCAAAGCCTGTTTGCCATGGAGCGGCACATGGATCGCATTGCGCAAACCTTCAGTCTTTCTCCGGTAGAGGTTCGCCGGCGTAATTTTCTGCAGCCCGGGCAGGCTACTACGACCGAACAAGTGGTGCGCGAGCCGATCGATCTTGGGGGCCTGCTCGATCGCGCATTGGAAGTTTCCGATTATCACGCCAAGAAACGAAATTTCGCGAAGCAAAATCCGCTCGGCGCTTTCAGAAAAGGTATGGGCATCGCAGCCTTCTTGCACGGCGCCGGATTTACCGGATCGGGCGAGCGTTATCTGAGTTCCGTAGTCGGAGTGGAAGGTTGTGCCGACGGCAGTGTTCGCGTGCTGGTGTCGAGCACCGAATTTGGCCAGGGAACGAAAACTGTCCTGAGCCAGATTGCGGCCGAGGCTCTCCACCTGCCCTACGAAAATGTGAGCATGGCGCAGCCGGACACGCTCGAAGTGCCCAACAGCGGGCCCACGGTGGCATCCCGCACTGTGATGGTGGTGGGGAAATTGGTGCAGTCCGCGGCCATGGGAATTGCGCAGACTCTAATTTCCTCGGGCCTGCTGCGCGAGGGCTATTCCGCGGACGAATTTCGCGCCGCTTGCCAACAACACGTTGCGGCGCACGGGCAGTTCCGTTCCTGGTCGCGTTACGAAGCACCCAGCGGCATTTTCTGGGACGATCAGGCGTATCGAGGAGAAGCCTACGCTGCTTTTGCCTGGGCAGTTTACGTCGCAGAAGTCACAGTTGACCTGACAACGTATAGCGTATCGGTGGACGACTTCGTCGCGCTGCAGGAAGTTGGCAAAGTTCTGCACCCGCTTCTGGCGCGCGGGCAAATCATCGGTGGAGTTGCCCAGGGAATCGGATTCAGCCTTTACGAGAAGGTGGTTTGGCAGAACGGGCGCATGCAGAACGGGCAGATGACCAATTACATCATGCCCACGTCGAGCGACCTGCCGCCCATCCGCGTTTTCTTTGAAGAATTGGGGAACATTCATGGCGCGTACGGTGCGAAGGGCATCGGTGAACTTCCGATGGACGGTCCAGCCCCCGCGATCGTGAATGCGGTCGAGGACGCGCTCGGCGTTCATTTCAATGCCGTTCCTCTGCTCCCGGAAGACATCATGAATGGGCTCGCTGCGTCGTCGCCGGTTGGCGCAACAAACGGAGGCCGATGACCGACTTCCGCCCCAGCCACGGCAAGCTTGAGATTTCATTAGCCGTCAATGGTGAGTCAAAAAACATAAGCGCTTACCCGATGGAACGCCTGCTCGACGTGCTGCGGCTCGAACTTGGATTGACCGGCGCGAAGGAAGGTTGCGGAGAAGGCGAGTGCGGTTCGTGCTCGGTGTTGATGGATGGCGTACTGGTAAATAGCTGCCTTGTGCCCGTTCTTCAGGCCGCAGGCACAAGCATTGTCACGATCGAAGGGCTCGCATCGGGAGACACGCTGCACGTCATGCAAGGGGCTTTTCTGGAATTTGGGGGCGCGCAGTGTGGCATTTGCACGCCGGGTATGATTCTCGCGGCCGTCCATTTATTAAACGCGAAGCCTCAACCTACGATGGATGAAATCCGCGAAGGACTCTCCGGCAATCTCTGCCGCTGCACTGGCTACGCCCAGATTGTGGAGGCCGTGGCGGAAGCGGCGCGCCGCAGATCGAGCGTATGAGTTTGAGCGCTTGAGTTCGAGGAAGACCGCATGAGATCGAATCCGTCCGACTACGAAATGCTGGCGCCGGGCAGCCTGCAGGCGATTGTCTCGCTGCTGGCCAGGGAGCCGGGCGCGTGGCTTCCCATCGCAGGGGGCACGGACGTGATGGTGCAATACGCTGCCGGCAAGCTGGCGGCGCGAAAGCTGGTCAGCATTTGGAACCTTCCTGAGCTGCGGCGTATCGAGGTCACGGACAGCGAGATTCGGCTCGGGGCAGGATGCACTTACTCCGACCTACGCCGGCACGAACTGGTTGAACGCGAATTTCCGCTCCTGGTCAAGCGCTGCGCGATGGACGGGAGGAATCGCTAATCAGAATCGGGGAACGATCGGGGGCAACATTGTGAACGCGTCACCGGCGGCGGATTCACTGCCCGCACTTCTCGTTTATGAAGCGGAAGTACTTCTGGTCTCCGTGCGGGGCGAGCGCCGGCTGCCTTACGTTGACTTTCACACCGGATACAAGAAAACTCTGCTGGCGCCTGACGAACTGATTCAATCGGTATGCTTGGCGCGCCGATACTCAGGATATTTGAGCCATGCGCGCAAGGTCGGAGCTCGGAATGCGCAGGCGATTTCCAAAGTTTGCATCGCCGCTTTGGGACGCATGGGGAATGGCGTGGTGGAAGATGTGCGCATCGCGCTCGGGAGCGTTGCGCCTGTGCCCATCCGCCTGCGGAAAACAGAGCAAGCGGTGATCGGGAAGCGGATTGATTCCTCAACGTTGGCTCAGGCGAGGAGCATTGCAATGGCTGAGATCCATCCCATTGACGATATTCGATCGACCTCCAGATATCGCGCAGCGGTCGCCGGCAATCTGGTGGCTGAGTTCTTGCATCGTCTGAATTCTGATCAGAGTGGCGCACCGCGCGATCGAGTCGAGAACGTTCTGGGCCAATGGCATCTGCTTCCGGCCGACGATGCCGTGAGCGAGATTCTGCCCTGCTGCGGATCGAAGGCGTGGGCGCGGGCTCTGGTGGCCCGAAGACCGCTCGCCGACGAAGGTGAAATACTGGTTGCTGCGAACGAAGTGTGGCGCGCTCTGCCGCGATCCGATTGGATGGAAGCGTTTGAGAGTCATCCGCGAATCGGAGAGTCGCCTGCGTCTGGACCCCCGACGAATCAATCCGTTGCCTGGTCGGAGCAAGAGCAGCGCAACCTGACAGACGCCGACGTGGCTTTAAGGAATGCACTGGCGGAGGCGAACCGGGAATATGAGCGGCGCTTCAATCGCATCTTCATTGTCCGCGCCACCGATAAGTCTGGGTCGGAGATTCTGGCGATTCTTCAACGGCGCATGACGAATGACGAAGAAACGGAACTGCACGAAGCAGCCGAGCAGCAGCGGCAGATCACGGAAGTCCGGCTGAGAAAATGGCTTCAGGGGATCAAACAGGGATGAAACGCATCTCGACCCACGTTCTAGACCTGGTTCGCGGCAAGCCTGCCATAGATGTGCCGGTGCGTCTGGAGAAACAGGACGGCACCGGAGACTGGCTGTTGCTGGCCTCTGCGCTCACCGATCACGAAGGACGATGTCCTCAATTGCTCGCCGAAGGCGAACTCGCCGCGGGAGTCTATCGGCTCACCTTTGACACCGGCAACTACTTCGCGTTGCAGAAAATGGCCGCGCTGTATCCAGTGGTAGAAATTACGTTCCAGGTGCAGGCGGGCGAGTCGCATTTTCACATTCCGCTGCTGCTGAGCCCGAATGGATATACAACCTACCGCGGAACCTGAGCGGTAACGATTCGTTCGATGAAATGGACTTTAAGGGAGTAGACGTTTGGGGGAGTGGACCAGGTGATCTCGTCAATCCGCGAATGGCTGAACCTGCTGGTGCGATGGTTCCACGTGTTTGCTGCCATCATGTGGGTCGGCCAAACCTACTATTTCACGTGGCTGGACGGGCAATTCAACAAGCTCGCCAAGAAACCTGCAGCGACCGGGACGAGTCCGTCGATATGGATGGTTCACAGCGGCGGCTTCTACACGGTCGACCGGCAGAAGTCTCTGAAGGTCGCGCCTGAGCAGGTTCGCTGGTTCCGCTGGGAAGCGCTGATGACATGGATCAGCGGAATGGTGCTGCTGTTCCTAGTCTATTACTCAAGCAGTGGACTCATTGATCCTGATATCGCACAGATCTCCCAGGCGCGCGGGATCGTCATTGGGCTGGCCGTTCTGGCCGGCGGATGGGTCGTATATGATCTGGCCCTGCGGTCGCCGCTTGGCCAGTCGGAAGCGGCGTTCGCGGTATTTTCTCTAGTGGTGATTACACTGCTGGCTTGGGGGCTGACCCACATATTCAGCGGGCGCGCGGCGTATATCCACGTCGGCGCGGTGTTCGGAAGCATCATGGCGGCCAACGTCTGGTTCCGAATTCTTCCTTCTCAGCGCAGAATGATCGCAGCGGCGGCCGCCGGAGAGACGTTCGACGCGGCGCTCAGCGCTCAGGCCAAGCTGCGATCCAAACACAATACTTTCATGGCCGTTCCCGTTGTCTTTATCATGATCAGCAATCACTTCCCGGTCGCGACCTATGGGAACACGTACGCTTGGGAAGTTCTCGTCGTTCTTGTTCTGGTGGGCTGGGCCGCGGCGAAGGTTATACGGGAGGCCTGATTTCGCTGCGGCGGGTTCTTGTCATCCGAACTGGAAATCAGTGCAAAATACAGAACTCACAACGCGCGCGGAGGAAATCATCGGCCGGTGCCAGCGGCTGGCATCATTTTCGGAAGACTCAGGCAGCACGCGTCGCACCTTCTTGTCGCCGCCCATGCATGCATGCCATCAAGAACTTGCAAAATGGATAGAGCCGCTGGGCGCTCAGGTCCGAATAGACGCTGCCGGAAATTTCCGCGCTGTGTATCCCGCAGCACAACCGAACGCCCTGCGCCTTCTGATCGGTTCACACCTCGATACCGTTCCGAATGCAGGAGCTTATGACGGCATACTCGGAGTTGTGCTTGCTGTCGCGTTGCTCGAGGAATTACATGGGCGCAGGCTTCCCTTTGCAATCGAGGTGATTGGCTTTTCCGAGGAGGAAGGAGTACGCTTCGCCGCTCCATTTATCGGCAGCCGGGCTCTGGTCGGCAGGCTGGACCAGGAACTTCTCGGCGCTCTCGACAAGCGGGGCATCTCCGTGCAAAAGGCGATCGAAGAGTTTGGGCTGAATCCAGCAGAGGTTTCTCAGGCCGCATTGAAAAACGATGCTATCGGTTACCTTGAATTCCATATCGAGCAGGGGCCGGTCCTGGAGAAACTGAATCTGCCTCTGGCAGCGGTTGAAGCCATTGCCGGACAGAGCCGGCTGGAATTCACATTCCTGGGCCACGCGAACCACGCGGGCACAACGCCCATGCATCTTCGGCGCGATGCAATTGCGGGCGCGGCAGAGTGGATCGGCGCGGCTGAACGTAAGGCGCAGGAAGTTCCGGGATTAGTAGCAACAGTCGGCAAGATAGACGCGAAGCCCGGAGCGACCAATGTAATCGCTGGCCAGGCGACACTTACCCTTGACGTTCGTCACAGCTCTGACGACATTCGCACTCGCGCCGTAGACAATCTCATTCATCAAGCCCGAGAAATCGCGGCTCGCCGTGGATTGTCTGTGAAGGATAGTAGGATATTAAGCCAGCGCGCAGTGGCGATGGATCTATTTCTCATTGGCGAGATCGAACAGGCGATCGTCAAGACGGGATGCATGTCGCATCGGATGGTGAGTGGCGCGGGTCACGATGCCATGATCCTGGCAGAGAAAGTTCCGAGCGCAATGATTTTTCTGAGGACGCCGGGCGGAATCAGCCACGATCCGGCGGAGTCCGTCTTGCAGGATGACGTTGAGAAGGCGCTCGTCTGCGGCTTGCATCTTCTCGACCAACTGGCTTCTTCTCCCGAATTTTACAAAAGGAAAAACCGTGCATAATCTTGGCCGCACCCGAAGCTCGCAACAACCGAATCATCTACTGTTGACTCCAGATACGTTTGTGCGCACCGCCCTACCGGGGATGAAAGCGTGCAGTGCGATCGTCCACGTCAGTCCGGCTCTGGGCGCGAAGTTCACGCAGTACTCGGCTGAGTTCGAAGCGGGCGGAGAGTTAGGGAACACACCGGCGCAGCGCTTTATTTTTGTGATCGATGGTGAAGTGCGGGTTGAAGTCGACGGCAAGTCGAGTGGCCTTGGTCCTCGCGGTTATGCGTATCTTCCGCAAGGTTTGCATCATCGGGCAGTGGCGGCGAAAGCGAGTCGCGCGGCTGTCTTCGAGAAACACTATCAGACGCTCGATTCGGTCAAGCCTCCGCACGCGATCGTCTCGAGCGAAGACGCTGTCTCGTCTCATCCGCTCGGCGACGATCCCAGCCTGCAGGTCAAGTGTTTGCTCCCTGACGAAATGAGCTACGATTTTGCAGTGAACACGATGGTCTACCAGCCCGGAGCCGCGCTGAGCATGGTCGAGATGCATGTGATGGAGCACGGACTCATCATGCTTGAGGGCGGTGGAATTTACCGGCTGGGCGATTCGTGGTATCCCGTGACCGCCGGAGACTTCATCTGGATGGGGCCGTGGTGTCCGCAGTGGTTTGGGGCGATCGGCAAGTCGGCGGCAAAATACCTCATCTACAAGGACTGGAACCGCCATCCCCTGGCGGGCTGACGCGCATGAGTCTCGCAATCGACGGCGATCGAATGCTTTCTGAAATTGAAGCGCTGGCTGCGATTTCCGCAGCCCAGCCCCCGGTCGTGACTCGAATCGTTTTCACCGATTCCGATCTTCAAGCGCGCGCATGGATGAAAGAGCGATGCCTGGAAGCCGGGCTTGCTGTCCGCGAGGATGCCGTGGGAAATACTTTCGCGCGCTGGGCTGGATTGGATCCATCCGCGAAGGTGGTCGGCACCGGCTCGCACATCGACGCCATTCCGAACGCTGGGAAATACGACGGCGTGGTGGGCGTGCTGGGAGGTTTGGAAGCGATTCGAGCATTGCAGCGCAGCGGATTTCGTCCGAAGCATTCGATCGAGTTGCTGATTTTCACTGCCGAAGAGCCGACCCGCTTTGGCATCGGATGCCTGGGAAGCAGGCTGCTATCGGGAACTCTTTCTGCAGACGCGGCGCGAAAGCTGGCAGATAAAGACGGCGCCGCGCTCGATGAAGTCCGCCGCGAGGCTGGCTTCGGAGGCGAACTCGAACAAGTAAAGTTGCCGGCTGATTATTACGAGGCGTTCGTAGAATTGCACATCGAGCAGGGACCGCTGTTAGAGCGCCAGCAAATTCCTCTCGGCATTGTTACGAATATCGCCGCACCGGCCAGTCTCGGCATACTGATTGAAGGCTCCGGCGGACATGCCGGCGCTGTTCTCATGCCCGACCGCATCGACGCTCTCTGCGCGGCCGCCGAACTGATTCTGGCGATTGAGACCGCGGCGCTCACCAGCGGAGCCATCGACACCGTTGCAACCGTCGGCATCTGCGAGGTGTTTCCTGGCGCGGTCAATAGCATTCCGATGCAGGTTCGCCTGAGCGTCGATGTCCGCGACACCGACCTTGCCCGGCGTGACATGGTCATGCGCTCGATCGAGACCACGAGCCATTCGATTGCAGACAAGCGGCGGGCGTTGATCGAGAACACGCTGCTGAACGCAGACGCACCCGCGGACTGCTCTCCCGCAATCATCGAAGCGCTTTCTCAGTCTTGCCGCAAGCATGAGTTGAGCTTCATGCCCATGGTCAGCCGCGCTTATCACGATTCGCTCTTCATCGCGCGCATCGCTCCGGTCGCCATGCTATTCATCCCCTGCCGCAACGGATACAGCCACCGCCCTGATGAATACGCCGCTCCAGAAGATATTGTTCGAGGGACGCTGGTGCTGGCAGAAACGCTTGCCGCGTTATCCAGTTAAGACCACCGTAGTGATTACGGTGCGTGAGGGACGATCGATTCCCGTTCGGCCCAATGCTCCACAAGATCCCGTACCACTTTATCTCCGACGATTTCGGCCGCTTCGAGGGCGGGCATATACGCCGAGTAGTTTCCAGAAACCATTTCCTGCAGACTCTCTGTCGCCGGCACGCCCGGCGCTTCGCGGTCGTAGTTGCTCACGGTGCGCAGCACCAGCACGCGCTGCAGGTCAACCCGCCCAGCCTCGCTGAGGAAGGTGAGAGCCTGCATGGTGCCGGAATCTTCCATGGCGGCAACCATGTAGTTTCCTTTTCCGGCCGTGTAGTAGCGAGTCCAGGCATTGGCCCACTCATCCATCTTCGAACCATGCCAGAATGTGCTCGCCGACATGTCATCGCCTCGTGTCACGAACGGCGGCTTCAGCGCGTTGGGAAATCCCGCAAAGCGCGCGCGCGACTTGCGCAAGGCGTCGGAGTCCGCCAACGACACATTCTGCGTGAGGTGGAATGCCCAGCTAACCAGACCGGGATTGAGCGTGTACATTTCTCCGTAATCATCCTTGGCCGGTTGCTCGTAGGGTGTGCCCTTCCGCAACGGGACGTAGCCCGTCGGCCAACTCGCAGGGATCTGACGCGCATCGATTTCAAACGCCGAGATCACCATCGACGACATGATCCGCCCACACGGCCGATCCTGCCGATACATCCGCCGGATCGCCGCCGCCAATGCCGGCGACAATCCAATACGCCTTCGAGAAGTCGAAGCGCGGATCGAGGCCCAGCGCCATAACGGAAGCGGCCGCCTTGGCGGTTCCGACTCCGGTCACCATGCCGAGGACTCCGTCTTTGTTCAGACGCACATGGTGATAGCCGGCGGGCAACGGAAGAATCTGATCGAGATGCTCGCGCTCCACCCAGAGCTGAAATTCGCCGGGAGTATCGCCGGTATCTTCGCCGCGCTCGAACATAGTGACGACAACAACTTTGATGCGGATCGGCTCAGCCGGCGCAGCAGTCTGAGCAAAGATAGAGCGGCAACAAATCGCGAACAACACGAGCTTGACGAACAGTCGCGTCAAGACCTGCACGTGAACTCTCTTTGGTGGGCCATGTTTACGGCTGCGTCTTCTGCCCGGCCGATTCGCCAGTTATCGATTCACGAATTCTGGCGTAACCGGGCTTGATTTTGGAGTAGATGAAATCGCAGCGCTCTTTGTAAGGTAGGAAAGCGCTCTTCATTGCATTGATCGTAATCCTCTCAAAATCGTTCAGGGATAAACCAAACGTGTCCGCAGCCGCTTCAAATTCCTGGGTCATCGACGTCCGGCTCATCAAGCGGTTGTCGGTGTTCAGGGTGACGCGAAATTTTTCTTGATAAAGAATTTTGAAGGGATGCTCGGCCAAGCTGGGAGTGGCCCCCGTATGCACATTGCTCAACAGACAAATTTCAAGCGGGATGCGTTTGTCGAGAACGTACTGAGCCAGATCGCCCAGCTTTACAGCTTTGCCATCAACCACCGCAATGTCGTCGATCAGGCGCGTCCCGTGCCCAATGCGGTGCGCGCCACAATATTGAATCGCCTGCCAGATCGATTCTTTCCCGTACCCTTCGCCCGCATGCACAGTGATGTTGAAGTTCTCGCGCTGAATGTAATGAAATGCGTCCACGTGCTTCTTTGGAGGATACCCGCCTTCTTCGCCCGCCAGATCGAATCCGACCACGCCGCGTGCCCGAAAATCGACGGCCAATTCCGCCATTTCAAGGGACGTGTTCATGTTACGCATCGCACAGATGATCAGGCCGGAGGAAATTCCAAAATCTCTTCGTCCCTGTTCCAGTCCTTTCAACACCGCTGAGACGATCCGCTGGTGGGTCAATCCTTGCTGGGTGTGAAAAATCGGCGCAAAGCGAGTCTCAAAATAAACAATCCCGTCGCGGCTCAGATCTTCGGCCTGTTCGTAAGCAACACGCTGTAGCGCCTCCTCGGTCTGCATCACCGCGATTGTGTGTTTGAACCCCTCTAAATATTTCGCCAGACTCCCTTGATTGGCTCCCCGAAAAAACCACTCGGCAAGCGCCTGCGGATCGTCCGTTGGAAGGTCCGCGTATTTCGCGGCTCGGGCCAACTCGATGATCGTTTGCGGCCGCAGCACGCCATCCAAGTGCTCGTGTAGCAGGACCTTGGGAAGGCGATGGAGTAATCCTTTATCAAGCTTCATGGGGATGTAATGGCCCTGGCAGCCTGTGTCCAACCAAGCCCCGGAGCGTTGCAAGATGATACACCACCACATGGATCATGCTCGCTCTCCACGTTGCACAGCGCCATTTTCTTTCTTGACCCCGTTAGTAACCTTCCGGTGTCTATTGAAATCAAGGTGTGCCGCGTGCCGAAGCCCGCGCCCCCCGCGCAAGAATAGCGAACTGGCTCGTTCTCATGCTGAAGGTAAGAACGTTGTTAGTAACACCGAAAGTAATCACGGAGACACCATGAAAAGTTCCTCTGGCCATAACACTTCGTCAAGATACTGGTTGCTTTTTGTTCCGGTCGTGTTGGTGACCGCCTCCATCGTGACGGTTCAAAGCTTTCAGGCCGCGAATGGCGAACCTGCAGCTGGCGCCACGTACACGCACGGAACGCTTGATTTGACCATCCCATACCACGCCGCTCAGGCGGGCGCGGGGAAGCTCAGTGTAGAGGTGCTCGATCCCGAGGACCACGTCTTGGGAAGCGCGGAAAAATCCGTGGATGCGGTCCAGGGGAACGGGCATTGGCGACAACGGATCGCGCTGGCGAAGCCGTTACCCATCGACGAACTGGTGTGGCATCGCGTGCGCTACCGTTTTGAATACGGCGATGGCAACACGGCGAAGATCGAGGGCACGGAATCGATTTCGGATATCCTGCGCATGCCGGTGGTTCACATTCTGGGCCAACAATCGTATCTGACGGGCGGTGAGGCCGCGGTGCGCGTGATTGTGACCGATTCGCACGACGAGATTATTGCCGGGCGCGGCGCGGTTCGGATCGAATTGTTGATCCCCGATCAGAAATCCCAGCTGCTCTTTAGCGGGCAACTCAACGGGCGAGGAACTACCGAAGCC
The DNA here is from genome assembly GCA_963755795.1 of uncultured Acidobacteriota bacterium. Classification (GTDB taxonomy): domain Bacteria; phylum Acidobacteriota; class Terriglobia; order Terriglobales; family Acidobacteriaceae; genus Sulfotelmatobacter. The sequence continues at coordinate 31,327 of CAVWLI010000048.1, forward strand.
CAATTTCGCTTTCCTGCCGGCAAAGTGGGCAACTATCAACTGCGCTATCTGGTCGACACTGCGATCGGCTCGACAGAGTTCGTTCAGCCGGTGCGGCTCGAAGACAAGATTTCGATTCTCCTCACCACCGAAAAGCCAATCTACCAGCCTGGACAAGCGATTCACGTACGCGCACTGGCGCTCGATCGCGCCAACCACGCGGCTGCCGCGGTCCGAAACCTGACTTTTGAAGTGGAAGACTCCCGCGGCAACAAGGTCTTTAAGAAGGCGACTCAAACCGACAAGTTTGGCATTGCGTCCGCGGAGTTTGGACTGGCCGATGAAGTCAACCTGGGCACCTACCACCTTCGCGCGTCGCTGGGCGAGAGCGAGTCCCCCACCAACACAGCCGAAATCGCGCTGAACGTAGAACGTTATGTTCTGCCGAAATTTAAGGTCGCGATTGATTTCGCGGGCAGCGACAAAAAAACAAAGCGCGGCTATCGCCCCGGCGATCACGTGACCGGAACCATTCGCGCCAACTACTTTTTTGGCAAGCCGGTCGACGACAGTGAAGTGACGGTCAAAGCCTCCAGCATGGATGTCTCGCTTTTTGCCGTGGGCTCGACTCAAGGCAGAACCGATCATGACGGCGCCTATCACTTCGATCTGACGCTGCCCACCTACTTCGCCGGACGCCCGCTCAGCCAGGGCGCGGCTCGCGTCCTGATTGAGGCGACGGTGAAAGATTCCGCGGACCACTCCGAAAGGCGCGGCGAACCCATCATGGTCAGCCAATCGCCGCTGCTCATCACCGCCGTTCCGGAGGGAGGCACGCTCGTTCCCAATCTTGAGAACCAGGTTTTCATCCTCACTTCTTATCCTGACGGAACACCGGCTGCCGCCAGCCTGAAGGTTAACGCCGAGGGTCAAGTCGAGCAGAGTGTGACGACCGATGAAGGCGGTGTTGCCGTTATCCGCATCCGCCACCCCTCCGGTGCGTTAACCCTGGAGATCGAAGGGAAGGATCGGGAAGGAAACCAAGCTTTGAACACGGTTCAACTGCAATCCCGCGAGGGAGACGATCAAATTCTCTTGCGCACCGAGCGCGCGATCTACAAGGCCGGCGACCGCATTGACCTGAGAGTCTTCTCCAGCAAGAGGCGAGGGACTGCATACATCGACGTCGTCAAGGAAGGTCAGACCGTACTCACGCGCGACGTCGAAATCGAAAACGGTCAGGCTGAACTGTCGTTGATCGCGACGCCTCAGTTAGCGGGAACCGTGGACTTCAACGCGTATCTTTTCAGCCGCAACGCGCGGCCAGTCGCGGATCATCGCCTGGTCTTCGTGCAACCTGCAGATGAACTCAAGATCGACGCCGTGGCAGATGCCCCGGTTTACAAACCCGGCGTCGACGCCCGGATTCGCTTCCGCGTGACGAATTCTCGGGGCGAGGGCGTGAGTGCCGCTCTCGGCCTGCAAGTTGTGGATGAGGCCGTCTTCGCGCTGGCCGAGAAAAAACCCGGCTTCGCCAAAGTGTTTTTCTACCTTGAGCAGGAAGTCATGAAGCCGCGTTATGAGATCCACTCGATCGGCATGTCGGAGATCGTGGAACCCGTAGAGCAGTCGAAAGTCGAGCAACGCGATCGCGCCGCGCGGGCCTTGTTCTCGGCCACGGAAATGGTGAGCACAAATAAATTCGAAACGGAATTTGGACGCACCGTACCGATGACGAAATATCAGGAATATGCCGGACGCTACCAGGCACGCTTCCAGGCCCAAGTACGCCATGTAGCGGAGGACCTGAGCCTCGCCTACCATGAGAACCCCGAGAAGGGCGATCTGACCAAGGTTTTCTCGCGAATTTCCAGCTCCGGCAACCCTGACTTTATCGACGCCTGGGGCACCGAACTTCGCGTTGAGCCCGTCCAGTGGTATCGGAACAAAACTCACTACATAGTGCACAGCGCCGGAGCGGACCATCGCTTCGACAGCGGGGATGACATGGTGGCCTACATCGAGGTTCGCACCGGCAACCTCGTCGGGCGTCCGAACTCGGGAACCATCGACCTTAATATCGAACACGATCGCGGTCCTTTCAACGGACTGGCGGAGGTTACGGGAACAGTTACCGATCCCTCCGGGGCTGTGGTGCCGGGCGCGAACGTTAACGCGCGCGAAGTTTCCTCTGGGAAGACACGGACGGTGAGCGCGAATGCTTCTGGGCAATTTGATCTGGCTGGCTTGGCCGCAGGCAGATACGAAGTTCAAGTGTCGCTGGCGGGATTCAAGATCGCTTCGCGGGAAATCACAGTTCAGCCGCGCGACCGCGCCGTGCTCTCCGTCAATCTTGCGATTGGTGGGGCTTCGGAGACGGTGACGGTGACGGGGGCCAGTCCGATGATTCTTCGTCAAGCCATGGCTGGCGTGGTCGGCGGTGTGCCGGGCGGCGTGGCTGGCGGCGCTATCGGCGGCCCGATCAAGGAACGAATGGATATGAACTTAGTGGCGGATGCAGCCCTTGTGCCCGCTGCCATTCCGACGAAAATCATGGCCCAAAACAGCGCGGTTCTCGCCAAAGACAGCAAAGGGGAAACCGGTCCATCCGCGCACGTGCGCTCCTACTTCCCCGAGGCGCTCTACATCAATCCGGAAATCATCACCGACTCGAACGGCGTGGCAAGCATCACGATTCCCCTCGCCGACTCCATCACTACGTGGCGCATGGCAATGATGGCATCCACGACGCACGGAGCGCTCGGTAGCGCAACTTCGAGCCTGAAAGTTTTTCAGGATTTCTTCGTCGACCTTGACCTTCCGGTCACGCTGACTCAGGGCGATCGAGTTTCCATTCCTGTCGCCGTGTACAACTACTCGGGCGCGCGCGGGGACGTCAGCCTGAAACTGCAGCCGGACGACTGGTACTCTCTGGTCGACGATGTTTCCGACAAGTCGGTCACGGTCGATTCTGGCCACGTGGGCGGATCGCAGTTCACGCTCGAAACCCGTCGGATTGGCAAATTCAAGCTGACGCTGTCCGCTCGCATGAATGGCGGAGCGGATCGCGCCGATATTGTGGTGCGCGAAATCGAAGTCATTCCCAACGGGCGCGAGCAGAATCTTGTTTTCAACGGACGCCTGGAAAACTCAGTTCGACATGAACTCAACTTCCCTGCGAATTCTATCCCCGATGCCAGCAAGATTTTCGTCCGGCTCTACCCCGGCCCGCTGAGCCAGGTGATCGAAGGCATGGATAGCATTCTGCGCATGCCCGGCGGATGTTTCGAGCAAACTTCGTCCAGCACTTACCCCAACGTGCTGGCGCTCGATTACATGAAGCGCACAAAAAAGCTGACGCCTGAAGTGCACGCCAAGGCTGAGGGATACATTGCCAACGGCTACCAGCGTCTGCTCACGTTTGAAGTTCCCGGCGGCGGCTTCAGCTGGTTCGGACAAGCGCCGGCCAACAAAATCCTGACGGCGTACGGGCTGATGGAGTTCAGTGACATGTCGAAGGTCTATGATGTGGACCCGAGACTGATCTCGCGAACCCAGCAGTGGCTGGCCAACCAGCAACAAGCCGACGGAAGTTGGAAGCCGGACACCCAGTTCATCAACGAGGGCGCGACGAACCGCTACAACTCCGACGTGCTCCGCATTACGGCTTATATCGCGTGGTCACTGGAGAATACGGGGTACCAGGGGCCGGCAGTCGAGAAGGCTCGGCAGTTTGTGGAAAGCCACATGAACGGGAAGATCGACGCCTACACCCTGGCAGTAATCGCCAACTTCGCCGTCGACTTTGGTGGCGGCGATCATGGGTCTGGATCTAGCGATCATGGGTCTGCTGATCAAGGAAGGGACCGTAGCTTTACTCGCCAAGCCATGCAACTTCTGCTCGACGCTCGCACTGAAAAAGATGAACAGGCCTGGTGGAGCGCCGACGAAACCGGCGTCTACGCCACCGGCGCCAGCGCCAGCGTCGAAACCACAGGACTCGCGGTGCAGGCGCTGCTGAAATGGGGTGAGGCTTCCGGCACGGCGCGCAAGGCTATGAACTACATCGCCTCCAAGAAAGACGCGACCGGAGCGTGGGGCACGACCCAGGCAACTATCATGGCACTGCGCGCGCTGCTGCTCGCAACTGAAAAAGGCGCGGCCGACGTTCAGGGCACGCTCGAAGTTCTGCTCAACGGCAAGCCCGTTGAGAAACTCACGCTAACTGCTGAGAACAACGACTTGCTTCATCAGTTTGTGTTCAAGGGTCTGGGTTCGAACGATATGAGTACGAAAGACGCGGGATCGAAAGACCCCAACTCAGAAAATTCCACCTCGGTCGAGATCCGATTCGAGGGCAAAGGCGGCTTGGCCTACCAAGTTGTCGGAACCTACTTCCTTCCCTGGGACCAGAGGCCGGCCAACGAACCCCTGTCCATTGATGTGGCGTACGATCGCACCCACCTGGCGCAGGACGACATTGCAACGGCCACTGCGACCGTCAAAAATAATTTGCCCAAGTCGGCGAACATGGTGATGGTCGACCTCGGCATTCCTCCCGGCTTCGATCTGCTGAGTGAGGATCTGCAAACTTTTGTCGAAAAGACCGCTGGGCTGAAGACCGGCCGTCTCGAAAAGTTCAGTCTCACGGCTACTCAGGCAATTCTCTATTTCAACTCCATCGCCCCGGGCGACACGGTCACACTGCATTTCCGGCTGCGCGCGAAGTATCCCATCCGCGCGCGGACCTTCCGTTCGCGCGTTTATGAATACTACGACCCTGACGTTAGCTCGATCGCACGTCCAGTACAGTTGGAGGTGCGGCAACGGTAAGAAGCTCATCTCATCAAGAGCTGCACACGCCGAGCCATCCGGCTGCGATAATATACCGGTGCGGCCCATGCACATTGACGCACACCAGCACTTTTGGATCTACAACGCCGGCGAATACGAGTGGATCGACGATTCGATGGCCACTCTGCGCCGTGATTTTCTGCCGAACGATCTGAAGCTCGAATTGGAAAGCAGCGGCTTCCAGGGATCGGTTGCGGTGCAGACGAGGCAGTCATTGGAAGAAACTCGCTGGCTCCTCGAGTTAGCGGACAATTCCCCGTGGATTCTCGGTGTAGTTGGCTGGGTGGATCTGCGTTCGCCGGACGTTCGGTCGCAGCTCAAGGTCCTGGTTCAAAACCCGAAACTGGTCGGCATTCGCCACATCGTGCAGAGTGAACCCGATGATCGATTCCTGCTGCAACCAGACTTTTTACGTGGAATTTCCGCGCTGGGAGACTTCGATCTTGCCTACGACATCCTGATTTACACGAAACACCTTCCCGTCGCCGCCGAATTTGTGCAGCGCTTCCCTTGCCAGCGCTTTGTGCTCGATCATCTCGCCAAACCACCGATCAAGAGTAGGGACGTCGATTTGTGGGCGCAGGGGATCAGGCAGTTGGCCGAATTCCCAAATCTATTTTGCAAGCTCTCGGCGTTGGTCACCGAGGCCGATTGGCAGCGGTGGGAGCCCGAACAAATTATTCCGTTTCTAGACGTCGCCTTTGAAGCCTTTGGACCGGATCGCTTGATGATGGGCTCTGATTGGCCGGTGTGCCTGGTCGCGGCATCGTACGCACGGTGGGTCGAGGTATTGAAGGCTTATCTGCTCGGGAAAAACCCAGAGTTTCGGGATAGCGTGCTCGGCGGCAATGCGCGGCGGTTTTGGCGGCTCGCCGCTAGTTGAGCCCCATCGCATATTTCGCCGCGCGAATGCTTGCGCCCAATGCTTTACAATGACCGGACGCAATCGGCGGCCCGCAGTAAACGACAGAAATCCAGACGCGGGACATCTCGAAACCATGACGCATCGCGCCGTTCTCCAACTCGATTCTCGAGACAATGTTTTGATCGCCCTCACCGACTTGAAAGCCGGCGAACAGGTCGAATTCGCAGGCCATGTTTACGCGCTTCCGAAGAGTGTTCCCGCCAAGCACAAATTCACCATGCGCAATCTCGAGGTCGGCGACAGCGTCATCATGTACGGAGTTCTCGTAGGCAGAGCCGTCAAGCCCCTCGCGGCCGGAGAACTTCTCACAACGATCAATATCCAACATCAGGCAGCAGCTTTCCACGAACAATCGGACGAATTTCACTGGGCACCCCCTGACGTTTCGCAGTGGCAGCACAAAACCTTCCGGGGCTACCGGCGTTCCGACGGACAAGTTGGCACACGAAACTATTGGCTCGTCGTTCCCCTCGTTTTTTGCGAGAACAAAAACATTCAAGTTCTGAAACAAGCGCTCGAGGAAGAGCTGGGTTTCGCTGCCCCCCAACTCTATCGCAGCCAGGTCGCCGACCTGGCGAAGCTGTACCGCGACGGACAAATCGAAAAGATGGATGTTCACGGGGCGCCCCCCGAAGCAGCACCGGCCTCGCGCAGCCGCCTATTCGAGAACATTGACGGCATTCGTTTTTTAATTCATGAAGGCGGGTGTGGTGGAACGCGCGAGGATTCCAACAATCTCTGCGGCCTGATCGCCGGCTACATTCATCACCCGAACGTTGCCGGCGCGACGGTTCTGAGTCTGGGCTGCCAGCATGCTCAGACTGGAATCCTGCGCGACGAAATTCGCAAGCGCAATTCCAAGTTCGACAAGCCATTGTTCATCCTCGAACAGCAGCGCAGCGGCTCCGAGGCGGCCATGATGTCGGAGGCGATTCGGCAAACGTTTCTGGGGCTGGTCGAGGCCAACAAGGCTCAGCGAACTCTCGCTCCGCTCGCCGACTTGTGCGTGGGCCTGAAGTGTGGAGGGTCGGACGGCTTCTCCGGCATATCGGCGAATCCCGCTATCGGACACACCGCTGACTTGCTCGCCACCTTGGGTGGCCGAACCATTCTGTCCGAATTCCCGGAGCTTTGCGGCGTAGAACAAGAACTCATTAACCGCGGTAAAAGCGAACAAGTCGGCAATCGCTTTATCCAATTGATGCGCGACTACGCTGCCCGGGCCGCCGCGGTGCGATCCGGCTTCGACATGAATCCGTCTCCCGGCAATATGCGCGACGGACTGTTAACCGACGCCATGAAATCTGCCGGTGCGGCCAAGAAGGGCGGGACGTCTCCGGTTACCGCCGTGTTGGACTATCCAGAGTACTCGACCGAACCTGGCTTGAATCTGCAATGCACGCCGGGCAATGACGTGGAGTGCGTCACCGCGCAAGTCGGCGCCGGGGCCAGCGTGGTATTGTTCACGACTGGTCTGGGCACACCAACCGGCAACCCGATCGCTCCGGTCGTAAAGCTTTCTACGAATTCGGATCTGGCGCAGCGCATGCACGACATCATTGACATCGACACCGGAGCGGTCGTCGCTGGAGATAAAACCATCGAGCAGATGGGCGAGGCCATTCTCAATCTCGTAATCGAAGTCGCGAGCGGTGAAGTCCGCACTAAGGCCGAGCAGAAAGCACAGGAGGATTTTATTCCCTGGAAGCGAGGGGTTTCGCTGTGACCGCTCAAGAGGCGACCGCGCTGAACTTCCGCCTCGATGGGAAAGTCGCCGCGGTCACCGGCGGTGGAAGCGGCATTGGACAGGCCATCGCATTGAAATTCGCGGAGCAGGGCGCTTCGATTCGAATTCTGGATGTAAACGAAGCAGCCGCGGCCGCGACCTGCCACCGCATCATCGACGCCGGCGGGAGCGCTTCCGCTCATCTCTGTGACGTGACCAGCCAAGTGGATGTAATTGCCAGATTCGACGAGCTGTTTCGCGAGTGGCGCGTTCATATCCTCGTCAATAACGCAGGAATCTCGCATATCGGAACCGTCGAGAGCACGACTCCGGACGATTTCGACCGTGTGGTTCGAGTGAACATCAAGGGCTTCTACAATTGCATGCACGCCGTAGTTGGTCACATGAAAGCCTCCGGCGGCGGCGTGATTTTGAACATGGCGTCGATTGCCGGATCTGCCGGACTCGCCGACCGCTTCGCTTACTCAATGAGCAAAGGCGCGGTTATCGCCATGACCTATTCCGTGGCGAGAGATTATCTTGCGCACAACATCCGATGTAACTGCATTTCGCCGGCACGAGTTCATACTCCGTTTGTCGACGACTATTTGCAAAAGACGTATCCGGGGCGTGAGCGGGAAATGTTCGGGAAGCTGGCCCAGGCCCAACCGATCGGAAGAATGGCGGAACCGGCAGAGGTCGCTTCCCTGGCCTTGTTCTTGTGCTCCGACGAAGCCGCGTTTATTACCGGCGTCGATTATCCGCTCGATGGCGGCTTTTTCAACCTGCGAGGCTAGCGCATGGACCTGCAACTGAAAGACAAAGTGGTCGTGGTCACCGGAGGGGCCAAAGGAATTGGCGCGGCGATTGTCCACGCCTGCGTCGTCGAAGGCGCAATTCCAGTGATTATCGATCGCGACCTCGAGGCCGGTCATGAACTCCACATGAAAATGCAAGCTATGGGCGCATCCTGTGGGCTCGTCACCGTCGATCTCGCTGCTCCTGAAAATTGTTCCCAAGCCGTTGAACAAACCTTGCAGACGTTTGGCCGGATCGATGCTCTGATAAACAATGCGGGCCGTAACGATAAAGTCGGACTGGAATCCGGAAGTGTCGACGAATACGTGGCGTCGCTCAAACGCAATCTGGTGCACTACTACAGCATGGCTCACTACGCCCTGCCGCACTTGAAGCGGTCGCGGGGAGCGATCGTCAACATCGGCTCGAAGACGGCGGTCACCGGCCAGGGCGGCACGTCGGGCTATGCGTCTTCGAAAGGCGCAGTCATGGCGTTGACGCGCGAATGGGCAGCGGAGTTATTGCCGCACGGCATTCGAGTGAATACTGTTATCCCCGCTGAAGTGATGACGCCTCTCTACCGCAGCTGGCTCGATACGTTTCCGAACCCCGAAGAAAAATTGAAAATGATTCTTACCAAGATTCCCTTTGAGCAGCGCATGACCACACCGGACGAGATTGCTTCGACGGTGGTTTTTCTGATTTCGGCCAAGTCCAGCCACACGACCGGCCAGCATTTGTTTGTCGACGGCGGCTACACGCATCTGGATCGAGCGCTGACATGAGGACCTCCGAATGACCGCATCCGCGCCCATCACCGAGCGACGCTACGTCGTGCCGCTGGTATTGGTGACCAGTCTGTTTTTTCTGTGGGCCATTGGCGTCAACCTGAATGACGTCCTGATCCAGCATTTCAAAAAAGCGTTCGCGCTCACGGACTCCGGATCGTCGTTGATCCAGGTCGCATTCTTCGGCGGCTATTGCCTGGCTGCTCTGCCCGCGGGATGGCTGATGCAGCGGGTCGGATACAAGCGCGGAATTCTGATTGGGCTGCTGGTCTGCGCCACGGGAACAATCTTGTTTATTCCGGCGGCCTCGGTAAGGGTCTATGGTTTTTTTCTCTGCGCTCTCTTCGTGATGGCGTGTGGACAATCCGTACTGGAGGTCGCCGCTAATCCCTACGTCACTACACTTGGCCCCGCGGAGAGTTCCGAACGCAGGCTGAATCTTGCGCAATCTTTCAACGCCGCGGGCGCCGTGCTGATCGCGCTTCTTGGCTCGCGATTCATTCTCTCCGGCATCGAGCACACGCCTGCTGAACTCGCGGCTATGAGTCCTTCGCACTTGTTGGCTTATCAGACGTCCGAGGCCAACATGGTGAAGACTCCTTATCTGGTGATCACCGGGGTCTTCCTGTTCGTGGCGCTGCTCATCTTCCTGACGAAGTTGCCGGAGATTCGCGAGACCAGCAAGGACGGATTACAGACAGCGGACGCGAAGCTCAGCGGCGTCTTTTCCTTTCCGCATTTGATCAAGGGAGTGGTGGCGCAGTTTTTCTACGTGGGAGCGCAGGTGGGCGTAGGAAGCTTCATCATCCGCTTCGCCGAGTTCACCCTGCCCGGCACCCATGAAAAAGCTGCGGCAAACTACCTGCAAGCCCACCTGGCAGGCTTCATGATCGGGCGTTTCGCAGGTTCCGCGATCATGCAAAAAGTCGCAGCCCCGCGACTGCTCAGCTTATTCGCCGGCGGCTCGCTGCTCTGCCTTCTGGTTGTTTTGTTCGCGTCGGGCGTGGCACCCGTCTGGGCGATCGTGTTGGTCGGCTTCTTCCATTCCATCATGTTTCCCACGATTTTCGCGTTGAGCCTGAAAAGTCTGGGCCCGTACACAAAGTTGGGATCGTCTCTGCTGGTCATGGCCATTATCGGCGGCGCGGTCTTCCCCTGGGTCATGGGCAGAATTTCCGACGCCTGGAATATTCAGCGCGCGTTTGTAATTCCCTTGGTGTGTCACGCTTATGTGCTCTATTTCGCGATGTGGGGATACCGGCCAACTGCGAACACGGTCGCCGCCCTCGCCGTTCCCGCTACTGAGGTCCAATGAATCGACGCTACTGCCTGACTCTCGACTTGAAAGACGATCCCGCCGTGATTGCCGAATATAAACGCTATCACGAGAAGATATGGCCCGAGATCACCCGCAGCATCAAAGACTCAGGCATCGTGGACATGGAGATTTATCTGCTGGGTACACGCATGTTCATGATTATGGAAGTGAATGAGTCTTTCTCGTTCGATGCCAAGAAACTCGCCGACCAGGTCAACCCAAAAGTCCAGGAGTGGGAGGCGCTCATGTGGACATTTCAGAAGGCCCTGCCCCAAGCCAATTTGGGCGAGAAATGGCTGCTGATGGAACGAGTGTTCAAACTGGAAGACTAGGGCTCTAGGGCCGTTCCGGCCATGAATGCTTCGGATACCGTCGCATCAATTCGCGGCGTACCTCTGGATAGAGTCGCTCCCAGAATCCCGTGAGATCCGTCGTCGTTTGTACCGGCCTTTGATTCGGAGCCAGGAGGTGAACCACCACCGGCGTTCGTTCCGGCCCAATCCGCGGCGTCTCGCGCATGCCGAAAAAGTCCTGCAAACGGGACGCAATCCACGGCGGTTTGCCACGCTCATAGTGAACCCTGGTCTGCCGCCCACTCTGCAAGCGCAGGCTTGCTGGTGCGATTTCACGCAACTTTCGCCCGCCCTCCATCTGCTGTTCAAGGATGGAAACAAAATCCATCGCGGCCTTTTTCAACTCGGCAAAGCTCCTCAGGCCGAAACACAGATCACGCACTACTTGCGAAACATCCGGCGCCTTGAAACCTGCAAATTCGACGCGCGCCATAAATTCATTCAGAGCATCCACGTCGACGAAGCGTTCGACGCCAGCTTCCAGCGCTTTCTGCGCAAGCATTCCGGCAGCGGCTTGCGCGTCTGGCACGGCGCCTCGTGATTCTTGAATCACCAGTTCGTCGTATCGCAACACGCTCACCGCATCCACACGCTCTGCCATACGATTCCATACCACCCTCGACTCCTCTTTCACGTGATCCGGAAACAAGTCAACTAGCCACTCCGGCTCGATGCGCGCCGTCATTCGGATCAGCGGCAGTGGCTTCTCTTTGCGGTCCTCGGCATCGACCGCAACCATGAACTCGTACGACGGAAGCGCGCCCGCCAACTCCGCCGACGCGCCCGTCGACAGCAACACCTGATTCCCGCCTCGTAGGCGAGCGACGCGATCCGGAAACCCTGCCAGAACAGACATCAGCAGAGCATCATCGTCATGCTTCTTCTGTCCAGAAATCCGTGCGATCCTCCGAAGCTGAGCAACGTGCTGTCGGACGCGGTGGTCCTGCTCCAAATCCATCGCGGCAAGAAGATCACTTTTTTCGACATGCACTCCCGACCCGAGGAGAGCCACTGCTAGGCAGGCGTCGTCACCCACGCCTCGTTCCACAGCCTCGACGAGAATTCGCGAGAGCCGGGGCGGCAGCGGATAGCGCGCCAACCGCTCCGCCATTTCTCCTCGAGCGCCCAGCCGCTCCAGCAGTGACTCGGCCTGTTGAATTGCTGCCGCACTCGGCGAATCCAGCCACGAGACATCATCGACGTGCGCGATCCCCATCGCTCGCAGAGCGAGGCAAAGCTGAGAGAGATCGCTGCGCAGAATTTCCGGTGCATCCTGATCGGGACGGCGGGAGTAATCCTCCTCGGTGTAAAGGCGCAACACGCGTCCCGGCGCACTGCGCCCGGCCCGCCCCGCTCTCTGATTCGCAGAAGCCTTGCTCACGCGGCCGACGTGAAGCGCTGGCAACCCGCTCCACGGAGAATATGTGGCGAAGCGCGCCAGTCCACTGTCGACGACGGCGGTCACCCCCTCGACCGTGACCGAACTTTCCGCCACATTGGTGGCGAGAATCAGTTTTCCCTGAGACGCGGGCGAAAGCGCGCGGTCCTGCTCGCTCACCGGCAGACTGCCATGCAAGGGAAGCATCAGCAACCCGGCCCTGCGCGCCGCCGCGTCGCACGCCCGCATCGCGCGACGAATTTCCACGGCTCCGGGCAGAAACACCAAGGTGTCGCCGGAATGTCCCCCGTCGATCAACAACTCCACCGCATTTCTCACTTGCGCTTCCAGCGGCTCGGGAGCGTACGGCAGATGCTGGATCGAAAGGTCGAACACTCTTCCGGCGGATCGCACGATCGGACAATCGTCCAAATACGTCGCCACCGGATCGGCGTCGAGTGTTGCCGACATAACCACAATTCGCAGATCAGGTCGAGTCCGTTGCAATCGCTTCAACAGCGCCAACGCGAGATCACTTTCAAGATGACGCTCGTGGAATTCGTCGAGCACCACGGCAGCTACGCCCTTCAGCTTAGGATCGGAAAGCAGACGCCGCGTGAGCACGCCCTCGGTAACAAATCGCAGGCGCGTGCGCGGGCCAACCGCTTCTTCAAACCGGATCTGGTATCCGATCGTCTCGCCAACCTCTTCGCCCACTTCCCACGCGACTCGTCGCGCCGCGAGTCGCGCCGCGATCCTGCGCGGCTCGAGCACAACCACTTCTCCACTTACGATCCCGAGCAGAGCTGGCGGCACGCGAGTGGTTTTCCCAGCGCCAGGAGCGGCTACAATCACCAGGTTAGGGTGCAGTCTAAGGGAATCAAGAATCTCCGGCAGAAGGTCGTCCACCGGAAGAGCAGGTTTGCGGCTCGGCACTTCTCATCCAAACATGGGGCCGTGGCCCGCGTCAATGCCGGCCTCTTCTGGCCCGCACTTTACTTTTCCTCCGTTCCTTTTTACCGTATCTCCAATGCCCGCTTATTTCAGTACCGATCTTTTCCGTTTTCTCGCCCGTCTCAAGCGCAACAACAGTCGCGACTGGTTCCAGGAGCACAAAGAAGAATGGGAAACCTGCGTTCGCCAGCCCGTCCTGCGTTTCATCACAGATTTCGCTGCGCCACTTTCTGAAATCTCGCCGCACCTTGTCGCAGATCCGCGCCCGTCGCGCGGTTCCATGTTCCGCATTTACCGCGACACGCGATTTTCTCATGACAAGCGTCCCTACAAAACGAACGCCGCCATGCGATTTTCCCATCGCGGAAAAGACGTTCATTCTCCCGGCTATTATCTCCATCTTGAGCCGGGAGGATGTTTCGCCGCGTCGGGCTTGTGGCATCCCGAGCCCCCAACGCTGCTCAAGGTTCGCGACGCGATCGTGTCGCGCCCCAAGGATTGGCGTGCGGTCCGCAAACTTCTCAACTGGGACGACGCCGGCAAACTGAAGCGTCCGCCACGCGGGTTCCCTGCCCATCACGAATTTGTAGAAGATCTCAAGCTTCGCGACCTCGGTACAGCGATCAGCTTCACCGACAAACAAGTCTGCAGCTCCAACTTCATGTCGACGTTCGTCAGCGCCTGCCGCTCCATGTCTCCCGTCGCCGCATTTCTGAGCAGCGCTGTCGGACTGAAGTTTTGAAATGCAAGAGCTTCGGGAAATGTTATACGGGAAGAAGTCCCTGGTAGATCGCCATGCCGACCACGGCATCCACGCCAATGGCGTGCAAGTCGTCGATCTCTTTTTGCGTCCGTATTCCTCCCGCCGCGATCAGTTGCCTCGCCGTGGCCTGGCGTAGCGGACGGATCACATCGAGAGGGAATCCTTGGAGCAGGCCCTCGGTCTCAACATTCGTATAGAGAAACGCGGCACACCACGGCTCCAGCTCTTGAATTATCTCCACCGGGCTGACCGCGGTCTGCTTTCGCCATCCGTGGATGACAACTCGACCAGCGATCGCATCGAGCGCGAATACAAGACGGCTGGCATCCGACTCCAGCGGCGATCTTCTCCGCAAAGGAGTGATCCAGCTTGTCCCCCGCGAAGAGCGCAGATCCGATGATGACTCTTTGCGCTCCCGCTGCCAGCGCGGCCTGCGCCGCCTCCACCGAGCGGATGCCTCCGCCCAACTGACATGGCAGTTTCCGGGCAAATTCCTTTGCGAGCGCGATGTTGTTACCGGTACCGATGGCAGCGTCGAGATCAATGAGCTGCACCAGCGGATACTTCGAGAAGCGCTTCACCCACTCCTCGAAGTCGTCAAACTCCAAAGCCTTCTTCCTGCCTTGCACGAGCTGCACAATCTTGCCGCCCATCAGATCGATGGAAGGAATCAGCATGGCCACCTCACTGGAATTCCCTGCGACCCGATTTGCTCCTTGAGATCTAAAAGCCGGCTGAAGCCATAGTGAAAAATCGATGCCGCCAGCGCCGCGTCGGCGTGGCCTTCGCGGAATACTTCCACAAAATGTTGTGCGCCGCCTGCGCCGCCGGAGGCAATCACCGGAATTCGCACCGAGTCCGCGACGGCTCGCGTCAATTCACAATCAAAGCCGAGGCCCGTACCGTCCCGATCCATCGAAGTCAGCAGAATTTCTCCGGCGCCGCACTCTTCTGCCTCCTTCGCCCACGCGATCGCGTCGCGTCCAGCGGCAGCGCGTCCGCCGTGCGTGAACGCCTCCCAATGAGAGCCCTCCCCGGAACGCTTAGCGTCAATCGCTACGACCACAGCCTGAGAGCCGAAGTTTTTTGCGATTCGTGTGATCACTCTCGGATCAGCCAGCGCCGCAGAGTTGATGCTGATCTTGTCCGCGCCTGCTGAAAATACCGCCGCCGCATCTTCCAAGGTACGAATGCCGCCGCCAACCGTGAAAGGAATAAACAGCTGACGGGCGGCGTGGCGTACCGTGTCGAGCAGTGTTGCCCGCCGTTCGCGCGCCGCTGAAATATCGAGAAGCACGATTTCGTCCGCTCCAGACTCGCTGTGAGCTTTGGCCAGTTCGGCCGGGTCGCCCGCGTCCCGGAGATTTTCAAACTGCACACCTTTGACCACGCGGCCCCCGTCCACATCAAGGCACGCGATAATGCGTTTCGTCAACATGTCGGATCGCGGAAATCAAAGCTCGCAAAAATTGCTCAGCATCTTCAAACCAACCGTCCCGGATTTTTCAGGATGAAACTGCACGCCAAAGATGTGACGCCGTTCCACCGCCGCCGAAAACCGCCCACCATACTCGCAGCACGCGACCGTCGTCTCGGTGACCGGCGCACGAAAGGAATGCGTGAAATACACGAACGACTCTGACGGCACGTCGCGCAACAGCCGTGAGGACGAGTTGACTTCAAGCTGGTTCCATCCGACATGCGGCGACTTCACACTCGCCGGAAAGCGCTCGCACTCTCCTTGCAACAAGCCCAGCCCACCGGTCTCCGGAGATTCCTGACTGCGCTCAAACATCCATTGCATGCCGACGCAGATCCCTAGGAACGGCGTTCCGCCTTCTATGGCACCCGCAATCGCATCCCTTAGACCGAAGCGCTCCAGAGCCGCTGTCGAGGCAAAATGACCCACGCCGGGCAGCACGATTTTCGACGCCTTCGCCACATCCCCCGGAATGGCAGTGATGGCGCACTCCTGTCCCAGCCAGTCCAGCGCCTTCTTCACCGAGACTAAATTACCGGCGCCGTAATCCACGATGGCGATCATCACAGCACTCCCTTTGTGCTGGGCAGCAGGCGAGCCATGCGACGATCACGCCAACAGGCTGCACGCAGCGCCCGGGCAAAGGCCTTGAACAGCGCTTCAATCTTGTGGTGACTCGATCGCCCGTAAAGCACTCGCACATGCACGTTGGCCCGCGCGCCACGGGCAAATCCTTCGAAAAAGTCGGGAACCAATTCCGACTGCAGATCGCCCACCAGTCGCGTACGCACCTTGGTTTCGACCACCGCAGCGGTGCGCCCGCAGAAATCTACAGCGGCCATTCCCATGGTTTCGTCCATCGGCATTAGAAAGTATCCCGCGCGAAGAATGCCTCGCTTACTGCCGAGCGCCTTATCAAACGCTTGCCCGAGGACGATGCCCACATCTTCCACCGTATGATGCTGGTCGACGTCGAGGTCGCCACAGGCCTTCAGCTTCAAATCGAAGCCTCCGTGATGCGCGAACAGTTCCAGCATATGATCGAAGAATCGAATGCCAGTCGACACATGGTAGCGGCCGCGCCCCTCAATGGTCAGCGAAAGTTGGATTTGCGTCTCTTTGCTCGCGCGCTTGATGGTTCCCTTTCTCATCGGTGCGACACTCCTTGCGCAACGCCAAGCTCCTCGAGCGTTGCCTGCAATGCAGCCAGCAAGCGATCGGCGTGTGCCCGCGGGCCGAGTGTGATCCGCACACAGCCTTCGCAACCATGATCACCCGACCGATCGCGCACCAGAATGCCGTGCCTTCGCATGCACTCCACAAACGAAGTTGCAGCACCCACGCGCGCTAACACAAAATTCGCCTCGCTCGGCCAGAACTGAATTCGGCTGGCCGCGAGAACGCGCTCCAGTCGCGCCCGGGACTCGCGCACCTCACTTACATACTCATGGATGTATGTTTGATCGCCGAGTGCTTCCGGCAGGCAAGCCAGCGCCACAGCGTTAACGTTGTACGGCGAACTAACGCCCCGCACCGAACGCATCTGTTCCGCATCGCCAACCAACACGCCAATGCGCAGGCCCGCCAGCCCATATGCCTTTGAAAAAGTGCGTGCCACAAACAGGTTGGGAAATTGCTCTCGCGCAGCCAACATGCTTTGTCCGTAGAACTCGAAGTATGCTTCGTCTACCAGCACCGCGGCATCCGGCGCCGAGCCGGCGATTCGCAGCAAATCTTCCGGCGGCGCAACCGATCCCGTAGGATTGTTCGGATTCGCGATGGCAATCAGTCGCGTACGCGGCGAAATGCCCCCACACACTTCATCGCAAGGAAATGCGAAGTCCTCGCCCGCTGGAACGCTGATCACCTGCGCGCCCGCCGCCATCATGTAAATGCGGTACATCGAATACGTGGGCACGACAATCAACGCTTCGTCACCAGGCTCCAGATAAGTTTCACAGAGCAAGTGAATAGCCTCATCCACGCCGTTGGTCAACAGCAACTCCGGCGCCGCCACGCACAGCACGTCAGCCACTTTCGCTTCGACCGGCCCGCGCTCGGGGTAGCTGGCGAGTTGCTCCGGACGGAGCTGCCGCAATCGTTCGAGCACTCGTGGCGAGCACCCGGCCGTGTTCTCATTGAAATCCAACCGCAATCCATGCCGTCCCGCCAGCGGCGGATGGTACGAGGGCAGCGTGCGCACGGCTTCGCGTGGACTAGGCATGATCGCGCCTCACGCGGACCGACTTCGCGTGCGCGGCCAGTCCTTCGGCTTCGGCAAGCCATTCAATCGTTGGCGCAATCCGTTCTAACCCCTCTGCCGAGAGCTGCTGCACCGTAATCACTTTCACGAAATCCATCACACTGAGACCTCCTCGAAATCGAGCTTGCCCCGAAGTCGGCAACACGTGGTTCGGCCCGGAGGCGTAATCGCCCGCAGCCTGCGCGGAATAGTTTCCAATGAAAATCGAGCCCGCATTCTGGATAAACGGCAAATCCTCCTCGCCGATGGTGATGTGCTCCGGCGCAATTCGATTGGCCCAGTCTCGCGCCTGCTCGCGAGACGCCGCAACCAGCGCGGCTCCGCGGGCACGCAAAGACTTCCGCGCGATCGGATTGTTTTTCGCGAGCTCCGTTGCAATCGTTTTCACCGCCCGAGCTAACTCGCGAGAAGTTGTGATCAAGACGGCCAGCGTAGCCGGATCATGCTCGGCCTGCGCCACTAGATCCGCGGCAATGAATTCCGGCACCCACGAATCGCCCTGCGATCCACTCAGCGAGTTGCATAGAATTACGGCCTCCGTCGGCCCCGCGAGAAAATCAATGGCGCAGTCGAACGCGACCAACTTCTTCGCGGCAGTCACATAGGCATTCCCAGGCCCGACAATCTTATCCACTCGATGGACGCTACTGGTGCCGTACGCCAACGCTGCAATGGCCTGCGCCCCTCCCACACGGTAAAGCTCGCGCACGCCCAGCATGGCAGTTGCGGCCAACACTTCCGCCGATGGCTTGGGCGAGACCACGCGGATGTTCTTCACTCCCGCAACCTGCGCCGGAATCACGGTCATGAGCAGTGTCGAAACCAGGGGGAAGCGCCCGCCCGGCACATAACAGCCTACCGACTCCAGAGGTCGCACGATTTGTCCGAGTGAAATTCCGCCGCGAGTTCGCATCCAGTCCTTAGGCTTTTGCCTCTCGCAGAAACGGCGGATGTTTTGCGCAGCCTGACTCAAAGATTTACGCAATTCCGGAGCCAGCGTCCGCCAGGCCGCCGCCATTTCTTCCTCAGGCACACGTAGAGATTCCTTCGCTCCCAGCCCATCCCAGCGCCCCGCGTAGCGGCGAAGCGATCGCTCGCCTCCCCGGCGAACGTCATTCACAATACGCCGCGTTTGCGGCTCCAGCTTTGCAGACTGTTCGCCGCGCGCGGCAAGGCGTTCCACCATGGCATCAGCTTCGCGGCCCGAGACGACCCGCATCACAGCACCACCTTGTTCAGCGGGTATTCGACGATGCCGTGCGCCCGCGCCTCCTTGAGACGCGGAATAACGTCCCATGCGGCAGCTTCGTCGATCACTGTGTTCACAGCCAGCCAATCCTCGTCACTCAGGTGAGAAATTGTCGGCTTCTGCAGAGCAGGCAACACCGCAAGCACGGCGGCCAGGTCTTCCTTCCGGACATTGAGCATGAGTCCGACCCGGTCCTGCGCTTCCATCGCTCCTTGCAGCATCAGGGCGAGATTGTCGATTTTTCGTCGCTTATCGCGATCAGCATACGAAGACTTGTTGGCAATCAACTGTGTGTTCGACTCCAGCACCGTCTCCAGAATTCGAAGGCGATTAGCTTTAAGCGAACTTCCAGTTTCGGTCACTTCGACAATCGCGTCGGCCAGCATGGGTGGCTTGACCTCCGTGGCGCCCCACGAAAACTCCACCCGCACCTCGACGCCTTTTTTGAGGAAGTAGTCGCGCGAAACCTTCACCAATTCGGTGGCGACAATCTTTCCCGAGAGGTCCACTGCCCGCTGAACCGCAGAATCTTCCGGCACCGCCAACACCCATCGCACTTTGCCGCGGCTGCGCTTGGCGTAGATTAAGTCGCTTACGGTGACGATGCTCAGTCCACTTTCGATCACCCAGTCGAGACCCGTCAGGCCTGCATCGATGGCACCGTGCTCCACATAGCGTGCCATCTCCTGCGCCCGGATCAGCATGCAATCAATTTCCGGATCCGCGGTGCTGGCAAAATACGACCGCCCAGTCGTGCGCGCAGGCAAGCCGGCGCGCGCGAATAGCTGCAAAGTCGCCTCCTCCAGGCTGCCCTTCGGAATGCCAATGCGCAGCTTCATCGCGCCTCCTCCGGCAGTGCTGCTCCGGTTTCCACTGCTCCCAGATGAATCGGCTCCGTAAAGCACGAGCGCGTGCCACGATGGCAGACCAGCCCCGCTCCCTCAACCTCAACCTGCAGCAGCAGGGTATCGCGGTCACAGTCGGTAGAAGCCGTAACCACTTTCAGGCGGTTTCCCGAACTCCTGCCCTTCGGCCAGAGTTGCTGACGCGTGCGGCTGAAAAATGTCACATACCCCTCTTCCAGAGTGCGCTCGAGCGCTTCGCGATTCATGAAACCCACCATTAGGACCTCGCCGTTGGCGGAGTCTTGCACCACGGCGGGAAGCAGGCCGCTCAGTTTATCGAAGTCAAGTTGTACGTTCATACCCTTACGTCCTTCCTCGGAGAAACAAAAAGCCCGCTGAGCGTTTTCGCGTCAGCGGGCTGAACTCCTGAAAAGTGCTGGTTAAATCAAGTCTGCAATCTCAGGTGCACATCGCCGCCGTCGCGCTATGCGCGTGATGATGATGGCGGTGATGGCGATGAGACAACATATCCTCACTAAGATTACGTCAAGCGATCTGACCGGTCAATATGTTTAGACAGCTAGCATTATCACTTTTTCAGATGCCATGCATTCGCCTTTTGCATTCTTAACTAGAATGCCGTATCGAGTCCTGCTACGATTCACCTTCACTATCAGCGATATTCTCCAGAGTATCCACGGAGCATTCATGAGGACTTCGTTTTCTGCAGTTCGATTCCTGATTTCAGTTGGCATGATCTCGCTTCTTCTGACGGCAATTTCCGTTAGCGCCCACTCGCAAGTGCAGGTCACGAACGATCCGGCTTACTATGGCCCGTTTAATGCGATCTTCTTGCCTGATGGCGACGGTCTTAAGAAGAATCTCGTGAAAACCGACTCGGTTTTGAGCTCGGATTCGCCATGGTCGCTTTACGCCTGGGTTAAACCCGCCGAAGCAATGAAGTCGGTTAGTCTGATCGCCGGATTCGGCGATCCCGCGGAAGAATTTTCCAAGTATCTCGCACTCGATGACGGGCACCTGATTCTGTGGATGGGCAAGGACAATAGTCTCTCCGGCGCGGCTATGCTCAGCCCGGGGAAGTGGCATTTTGTCGCAGCGACCTTTGACGGCCAAGAGTTCCGACTTTACGGCGACGGAGTTCAAGTCGCCAGCGGGAAATTGGATTTGGGAAGTGTCAGCCCCGTTCTCGAAATGGCTCCTGCTTCGCCCCCAACTCAGAACTTCCGGCACTTCGGCGGAGTGATCGCTTCTCTGGCTCTGGTGCGAAATGCGTTAAGCGGCGACGAAATCAAACAGCTCTTCCAAGAGCCCCCAGATTTCTCAACCGTCGAATTCGAAGAAGGTTCGAAGCCGTGGCCCGTGCAAACCCGCGGCCAAGCCGGCTATCGCGCGCCTCAGGACCCTGCCACCATGCCGCGCAGCAAGGCCCCGTTTTCAATTCCGGTAGCAACACATGTGGTCACTCAGGAAACACTCCAACCGAAAGGAGAAAACCAATGGACACTGGGCGGCGGCTGGCAGATGACCCCCGCTCCGAAAATAAATGCTGACGGTTCGGCGATCTCGCAGTCCGGCTTCAACGCCCGAGACTGGATGACCGCGACCGTTCCCGGAACCGTGCTGACCACCATGGTGGATCGCGGTATATATCCCGATCCTGATTACGGTTTGAACAATCTCGCCATTCCCGAGAGCCTGAACAAGCAGGACTATTGGTATCGCGTGGAGTTTCACGCGCCGAAGGCTGCGCGCGGACGCCACCTCACGCTGACTTTCGAAGGCATCAACTACAGGGCAGCCGTATGGCTCAATGGCCAGCCTCTCGGCTCGATCAAAGGAGCATTCATCCGTGGCGTATTTGATGTGACCGATGTGGTGAAGTCCGATCGCACGAACGTTCTCGCTGTGCGCGTCTCTCCTCCTCCTCATCCGGGCATTCCGCAAGAACAGTCGATCAAGGGTGGCCCCGGAGAAAATGGCGGAATCATGTGTCTGGATGGCCCCACCTTCGTGGCCACCGAAGGCTGGGATTGGATTCCAGCGGTTCGCGACCGCGACACCGGAATCTGGCAGCCGGTCACATTGACCGCAACCAGCAACGTCAACATTGGAGACGCGCAAGTTGTGACCACTCTGCCTCTGCCCGATACCAGCCGCGCCGAAGTGGAAATCGGAGTGCCTCTCGAAAATACTTCCAGTTCGGCCGTGACTGGAACTTTGAAGGCATCTTTCAGCGATATCGTCGTCACCAAACAAGTCACGCTGGCTCCGGGCAAGAGTTCAGTCACGTTGCAGCCATCTGAATTTGCGCAACTCATCGTGCAGCACCCGCGGCTGTGGTGGCCGAATGGCTACGGCGAGCCGGATCTTTATACATTGCACTTAAGCTTTTCCGCGGGAGCGTCTGAATCCGACGCAAAAGCATTGCGCTTCGGAATTCGTGAGGTCACCTACGAGTTGAGCCTGCTCGACAGCACCGGACACCTGCGCCGTCTGGAATATTCGCCAACCACGGCCAGGGTAAAGGCGGAGCCAGTGGTCGACGTCCGCCACGAAGGCATGCGCGAAATTCCAGCAACTGATCCCTTTCCGCCGAATTTTCCTCCCGAATGGAGAGACGGATGGAAATCCTGGGTCGCGTCGCTGGCGCTCGGCGGCGAGCAGTCGCCAGCAATAAAAATGCTCGACGACACGAAGACTTCCCCTTATCTCGTGATTCGAGTCAACGGCGTTCGCATCGCGGCGCGAGGCGGCAACTGGGGCATGGATGATTCGCGCAAGCGCGTTTCCCGCGAGCACCTCGAGCCTTTCTTTCGTTTGCACCGCGACGCCAATTTAAATATTATTCGCAACTGGGTCGGCCAAAACACCGAGCAAACTTTCTACGATCTCGCCGACGAATACGGGCTCATGGTGTGGAATGATTTCTGGGAATCCACGCAAAACTACAACGTCGAAGCCGAGGACCCGGCGCTGTTCCTCGAGAATGCCCGCGACACAATTCTTCGCTTCCGCAATCATCCGTCGATCGTCGTGTGGTGCGGCCGCAACGAAGGCGTTCCTCAACCCATCATCAACCAGGGGCTCATCGAACTGATCCGTTCGCTCGACGGCACACGCTATTATTTTCCGAGTTCCAACCAGGTCAATCTCCAGAACAGCGGGCCCTATAAATACATGGACCCGACGCTCTACTACACCGCGCTGAATCACGGCTTCTCCGTCGAAACCGGGACTCCATCGTTCTCGACTCTGGAGTCTTTTCGCGCGTGGATTCCAAGAGAAGATCAGTGGCCGGTCAGCGACGACTGGGCCTACCACGACTGGCACCAAAGCGGAAACGGCGACATGGCTCCGTTCATGGCGCAAATGCAGGCGGAGTTTGGCGCTCCCGTGAGCCTGGAAGATTTCGAGCGCAAAGCGCAGATGCTCGACTACGTCGATCACCGCGCAATTTTCGAAGGCATGAACGCCCATCTCTGGGCCCCGAACAGCGGCCGCCTCCTCTGGATGACCCAGCCCGCGTGGCCCAGCAACACGTGGCAAATCCTGAACGCAGATTACGACACCCAGTCGTCTTTTTACGCCGTCAAAAAAGCCTGCGAGCCATTGCACATCCAACTGGATCTGTCGAACTACAACGTCGCGGTGGTCAACACGACCAACGATCCGCAGACCGCTCTGATGCTAAGTGCAAAAGTATATTCACTCGACAATAAGCTCTTATTGCATCGCGAAGAGAACAGGGATGCAGCCGCCGATGCCCTTACCGATGGCTTCAAGCTGGAGCTGGCGCCCTTGTTGTCGACCGAGGGAGTCGTGATCGTGAATCTTGAACTGCGGCGATCGTCTGGTGAGGTCGCGTCCAGGAATCTTTACTGGCTGGGCGCAGACAACGCTTCGTATCGGCGTTTGAATCGTCTTCCTCCGGGTTCGTTGTCGGTGGTCGCCAAATCCGCGCGTGTGGGAGATGACATCCGGGTGCGAGTCGAACTGCGGAACACGGGAACGACGGTTACACTGGCCAACAAGCTGACCTTGTTGAACGCGGCGGATGCTTCACGGATCCTTCCCGCTTACTACTCCGACAACTATCTCTCGTTGCTGCCTGGCGAAAGTCGCGAAATCGAAATCGAATATCCTGCAGCCTCTGCCAATGGGCCCGCACAATTGGCGTTACGGGGATGGAATCTCGCGAAGCAAGTCGTCCCGCTCCCTAGGTAGTTCCGAAGGAATTTGATTTGACTTTGCCTCGCTTTGAAGGGGCGCGGCTTTTAGCCGCGCCGTCAACCGCGCACTAGCCGCTTCAGTCGCCTCAGCGCAGCTAGCGGAAGCCTCCGCTGTCCCTGATCCTGCGCGCGGCTTCTTCAAGAAAATCATCGACGTGCTGGCGGGGCTGCGACTCGAGTCCGGTCTTCGCTTTGATCCTGTCCGCAATCTGAATCGCAGTTTGCAGACGCACTGCCGGATGCAGTTCAAACCTCCGGCTCAAATAGGTCTCGATCAGCACCAGTTCATCCGCGGTCGCGTGTGCCGGCCCCGGCGTGGCCGAATTCGATTCCGTGGTTGTACTCCAAGACGGCCGCACTTCCTCTGTCGGCTTCTCATGCACCACCACCGTCCCTGCAACAAAATCCCCCAACCTTCGGCTTTGTCGATTGCACATCATGCAGACCAAACCCACGCCGTAGATTCCGGGCAGCCCGTCGACCGCTCGCATCAGGTTTCGTCCAACCGCTTCGAACGCGTTGATCGGCCTTCCAGATTCTTTAATGACTCGGATGCCGGTAAATCGTTTGCCCGGCGTCTGCCCCTTCCAGAGAATTTCAAAGATCGCGAAATATCCCCAGTAAATCGCGAAGAGAATAAAAATGCCCACCGCAGGCCCAACGCTGCGCGGCAAATACCACACCATAGAGGCTCCCAACCCCAGAACCAGGAAGAAAATAACTCCGACTATGAGATACAGGGCCGCCTGAATTAAAGTATCAATGGCCATGGCGAGGAATCGGCTTCCGATTCCTGCCAACGGCAATTCCAGGGCGATCTGCTCTGGAGTATCGATCTTGAGTTGGTCGAACGAGTCCATGGGTTGACTAACGACGATGATTTCCACTCGCTGGTTGGAGAAACGCAAACCGCACTGGAGCAAACTGGAAGCGTTGCTCAATCAGAGCGCCAAGGGCGGTCTGAAGTCGCTCTCCCGTTCCGACCTGCAGGAACTCAGTCTGCTCTATCGCCAGACCGCGGCCGATCTTGCCGCCATCCGCGAAGACCGCGGCTCCGTGCACTTTGCGCGCTACATCAACCAGTTGCTCGTGCGCGCCCACAATACCATCTATTCCGGTCACAGGGCGAGTCCCAAGGCAATTTTTTCCTTTTTCTGGGATACTTACCCCGCGGCCTTCCGCCGCAACCTGAAGCACTGCCTGCTGGCGACTCTAATTTTCGCCGTGGCTGGCTTGGTCGGCGCAGTACTCACTTACCAGAATCCTGACTTCAAAGTGAAACTACTGGGCCCGCAGATGGTTGAAACCATCGATCGTCATGAAATGTGGACTCATTCCATCGTCGGCATCAAGCCGCTCGCTTCAAGCGCCATCATGACCAACAACATGAGCGTAGGATTCACAACCTTCGCGTTCGGCATCACGGCAGGACTGGGCACGTTTTATATGATGGCCTTCAACGGTCTGCTGATCGGCGTCATCGGTATGGCCTGCTGGCTTTCCGGCATGAGCCTGCAGTTGTGGAGTTTCGTCGCACCGCATGGTGTGCTGGAGTTGCCCGCCATCTTTATCGCAGGCGGCGCGGGATTTCGCATCGCGCAGGGCCTCTTGTTTCCGGGAGTCTTGCCGAGGCGCGACTCGCTGGCTCAAGCCGGACTCGAAGCCGTTCAACTCCTGCTCGGGACAATTCCAATCCTGATCATCGCCGGCTTGATCGAAGCGTTCGTATCACCAACGGGCCTTCCCATCGCACTGAAATTCTCCATGGCCGGAGCATTGTTTGTCCTTCTCGGCGTTTATCTATTTGGCATGGCGCGCACACCCAGCGCAACCGTGGAAGAGCGGCGCTTTTAGCGCCCGCAAGGCACGGACAATTCATTCGGTTTTAGCCGCGGCTGCTGTCTCACAACTGATTCCGCTCCTTGATCTGCAGATACGCGTTCACCACCACGGGAGAAACCGCGCCCGAACTCACCTCTATCGCCAGCGCGCCGCGCTCGCGCAACCGCGCCAGCAGCAGTTCACGGCGATGAACCATTTCCTGTGCCGCCGCCACCTGATACATTTCAGATTCGCTCCGCGGCATTTTCGCGGCCAGCTCGCCCAAGTCGGGCTGACCGATCACAACGAACAAAACCAGATGCCGCGGCATCATCATCGACGCAGCTTCGATCACCTCCGGCGTCATCGCGGTTTCCGCCAGGTCAGTAAGCCATACGATCAGGCTGCGCCGTTTCTGATTCGTCAGCAGTCGCCCCGCCATTTGCAGGTGGTCGGCCTCCGCGCCTTCTTCGTGAACTAACGCCAGTTGCTCGATCAGATGCCGCAAGTGAGCGCTGCCTTTGGCGGCCGGAAGCTGCTGCCGAATCCCGCGCCCGTACGCGATGAGCCCCACGCGGTCGCCGGAGTACAACGCCACCTGCGCCAGGCTCAGCGCCGCGTTCACCGCCTTGTCGAGTTTGCTGAATCCACGCACGCGCGCTCGCATCAGCCGGCCCGAGTCAATCACAATCCACACTGTCTGGCTGCGTTCGATCTGGTACATGCGGGTCACCAGCTTGCCGCGCCGCGCCGCCGCGGTCCAGCAGATGTCGCGATATTCGTCCCCCTGCTGGT
Organism: uncultured Acidobacteriota bacterium; assembly: GCA_963755795.1. Lineage (GTDB taxonomy): Bacteria > Acidobacteriota > Terriglobia > Terriglobales > Acidobacteriaceae > Sulfotelmatobacter. Next base: position 57,866 of record CAVWLI010000048.1, read on the forward strand.
ACTCGCGCAGGCTCTCAAACTCGCGGCCGATCCCGCGCACACGCGCGTGCCGCTTCTCTAGCGCGATCTGGCGGCTGCGCAGCAAATAAATCGAGTGCCGCTTGGCTTCCTCGAGATTCGGATAAATCCTCACCGTCTGCTCCAGCGAGACTCGCACCCATTTCTCGGCAACGCGCAACCGGCTCTGGTAGCGCACATAAACGTCGCCCAGCTTTGCGTCTCCCCGCTCAGCAGGGCAGATCCGATAACTCGCAGTCCCTACACCTCGCGCTCCGGCCCGGATCGTTAGCGTCGGCGGCTCGTTTCTCAATTGCAGTGGAACGGTATCGATGATCGAAGCCTGAATGCTGGTGCGGGAGGAATTTGTCAGGGTGAGTTCGACATCCGATGAGATCGACAAAGCCGCGGGCAAACGCCACCAGCGTCGCACCATGATTTGTCCCGGTTTCGGCAGTTGCACGAGGTCGGCAATCCAGGCCAGCAGAACCAGGATGTCCCAGGCCAGCAGCGCATACACAAAACGCAGATCGATGAAAGCCGGCCCTAGCCAGACCAACCCGACAAACAGCAGCATGAAGAAGCGGTCGCCGAATGCCACGCCGAAGCGCTTGTACGATTTCGTCTGCGCCTCAATCTCGGGCGGTACCAACGGACCCAGGTCGCTCACTTTGGAACCTCGACCGCGCGCAGCACATCTTCCAGCACCTGATCCGGCGTAATGCCCTCCAGGTCAGCCTCTGGCCGGAGCATGATGCGGTGCCGCAGCACCGGACGCGCTGACACCTTCACGTCATCGGGAATCACGTAGTCGCGCCCGTCCATCGCGGCAAATGCTTTCGACACCGCCATCAAACTCACCGCCGCCCGCGGGCTCGCTCCTAGCGACAGTGACGGCCAATCCCGCGTGCGGCGCACGATCTGCACGATGTAGCTGAACAACGCTTCCTCGACGGTTACGGACTTCACCTCCTGCTGCGCCTGCTCCAGCAACCCAGGCGCAATCAGGATCAGGTTCATCTTTTCCAGTTCCCGCGATTCAAATCCGTTCTGCACATTCGCGAGTAACTGAACTTCTTCGTGCACCGACGGATACGTAACTCGAAGCTTCAGCAGAAAGCGGTCGAGTTGCGCCTCGGGTAGCGGATACGTCCCCTCAAACTCAATCGGATTCTGCGTGGCAAACACGGTAAAGAACTGCGACAGCGGATACGTCTTGCCGTCGATCGTAACCTGATGCTCCTCCATGCACTCCAGCAACGCCGCCTGCGTCCGCGGAGGCATGCGGTTCACCTCATCCACCAGCAGTAAGTCCGTAAACACCGGGCCCTGATGCAATTGGAAGGCGCTGGTCGCCATGTTCAGAATGTTGGTGCCGACAATGTCGGCCGGCATCAGGTCGGAAGTGCATTGCACGCGCTGAAACCCCAGCCCCATCAGCCGTGACAGCGCCTTAACCGTCAGCGTCTTGGCAATTCCCGGTACGCCCTCCAGCAGCACGTGCCCGCGGCAGAGCAGCGCGACCACGCACTGGTTGCGCAGTTCATCTTGACCGACTACTACCTTGCCCATCTCCTCGCGTATGTGCCGCACCAGCTCCGGAACAGCATTCATCAAACTTTCTCCTTGCGAACGCCTTGGAATAGCTTTAAGCGAACCGCATATTCATCCAGTTCCTGCACAAGTTGCAACGCCGCCGGAGGATGCAGATAAGGATCGCCCTTCGCCGACTCGCAGCGTCGCAGAATCGCCACGAAGTGATCGTCGATGAACGACCAGCGATCCCGGACAATAACTTCCAAATCGTTGACAGAGATATTGCTCGCGACTCCCAACCGCCGCGTCAGCCAGTAACGAAACCGCTGGTAGCAAATGTCCACCGCAACCGAAGCCGTGCCAGCAGTCTCGTATAGGCCGCCCAGCGTCTGCACAAATTCAATGGGCGACAGCCGGACCGGAGAGGCAGGCTTGCAGATCGGTCCGCTGCGCCGCGAAAACGTAGCTACAACCGCCAATGCCAGAAGCGCCAACTGCAGCGCGAGCCATTTCACCGGCGAATGCGCGATCGAAGAACCCAGCGTCTGCCGGTAGCCGTGAATATATTCATCCCAAAGGATTTCGCCTTTCGTGCCGCCCATGCAGGCCAGAACAAATTCCAGATTGCCCTGCTCTTTCAAGCCTGCATTCGTGAGCGGCGTCGCCGAAGCCCACCACAACACTTCCCCGCGGCCGTAAGGATATTTCACGGCCAGCGTGCGCTCGCCATCGCCGTACAGCGGATACGCCGCCGAATACGGCTGCCAGCGCGCGCTTTGCGCCAGAACAATTTCCGGAGCGGCGCGCGTGATTTCGGACGGCGACAGCGCCGAGGCTTTCTTCCACTGCATTCCGCCCAGCACGTCCGGCACCGATTCATTCTCGGGAAGAAAGGTTCCGGCAAACATTCCGGTGGCGATCACGTGCCCGCCGTCAGAGATGAACTCCTTCAGACGATCTTTCTCCTCACGCGTGGGAGCTTCCTCGGGGTCGGCCAGAATCAACATCGTCTCCTTCGCATGCGGAAGTTGGTCGAGCGGCTTTTCCCAGCGCTCCACCTTGTATCCCGCTTGCGACAGCAGAAGATAAGCAGCCTTGGCACCCCCCGAAGCGGTCGAATAACTGCTGGGGATTTCCGCCTTGTCTCCCGCATCGCCGCCAAACAGCACAGCGCCGGCTATGAGCAGAACGAAAATGACAGCTGCCCACAGCAACACTTTGCGATCTTTCGGGTCCACTTTCAGTGGCATCCCAGCTTCTCCAGTTCCTCCAGCGTTTGCGAAAAGGTTCGTTCGCTGGCGCCGCGATTGGCGTACCACGCCAGTTCGAAGATTCGCGTGAGTGCGATCAGCGTCTCGCGATGCTCGCTCGAACTTGAGAGCAATCGCAGATATTCTCGCGGTGTGCGGGCCCGATCCGGCTTCCACGTCCCCTGGCGCTCCAGAAAAGAAATCCCCGCCCAGTACGCCAGATGGATTGCATCGCGCCACTCACCCTTCGCGGCGGCATCACGCGCCTCCGAGAGCCAAATCGCCCACTCTTTCGCGGATATTGGGAGGTCCTTGGGGATGACCGTGTCGAAATCCCCGCTCGACCAGAGGCTGCGATAAGCGACGAACGCCAAAGCAGCCACGGCCAGCCCCATAAGTCCATAGACGAAAAATTTGCTGATGGTAGGAATGGCCGCCGACCGGATCAGCCGCTCCAGAAAGCGCAAGATGAGCGCCAGCAGCCGCTGCTTGAGACGGTCGAGCCAGCCCGGCCCCTGCACATCCTGAAATTCCCGCCGCGCCAAAATGGAGCTCAGAGCTGCGCGGTTCGCCGAAACATCGGCGGGAGGCTTTTCAAATCCATCGAGATCCCTACGCAAACTCTGCAGCCGTGTACGAATCGCAAAAGCATTCGCGAAAGTCTTTTCCTTTTCGTAGCGCCGAATATCCCGCTGCAACCCTTCCGTCGAAACCTCGAATTCTCGTTGATCTGTATCCACACGCCAACTCTGTGGCAGATCGGGCAACGGTTGCGGAGTCGCGCCGCCCAAACTGCCGAGTTGCTGCGTCGTAGCCAACAACCGGTCAAGCTCCGCGCGATACTCGGTCGTGGTAAGCGCACCGCTTCCCGATGAATCGGCTCGGCAAGGGACCGCCGCAACGCCGATTGCCGCAACAAAGACTGCCGCGATCAGGAAGCGTGCCAGGATGTAGCTCCGCCGTGCAGTCATGCGCCTGCTGGTGCGGGAGACGCTGGGAGCACCGGAGCGTCCAGGGTGGTCATCATCAATTGCAGATCGAACGCTTCCTTGCGCACCCGCTCGTCGTAGTAGACGACAGAGAATGCGATCGTCGCGAGGGCGCCCACCAGGCTTGTAGAAACGAATCCGGATAATAGCACAGCTATTTGCCAACCAACCGTGAATTGCCGAACTCCGCCTCTAATGCTGAAACCCGCTGCAATGAGTACGGGCCACTGCAGCAATGAGCTAACTCCAAACTTTAAGGCCAGAATCAGCAGTCCAATTACGAATATGCGCCCCCAATCCCCCTTGGTGAGTTCCACGCTTCTCGACATCGAGTCGAATACACCCTTGCTCTCGAGAACCTTCACCGGCACAGCCAAAGACCAGATGATCAAAAGGATCACTCCCGGCACGATTATCGCGAAAAAACCGAAGCCGGCAGCCATACTAACCAGAAAAGAAATTCCCACAACCCCAAGTACGTGTCCTTTAACCCTCGAAAACGAGTCTGTTACACTCGCCGCCCGACCTAATTGTAAGTTGGAGACTGCAATCACTGTGGCTGCCTCAGAGACGGCAGAAACAATCAATGTCAGGAGGCCTGCTCCCACACTCCAAGCTAGCGTCAACAAGATGTTCGAAAGTTTGGGAACGGAAGATTGGAAGACGAGTCCCAACAACTGGAAGGCCAGAACAACCAGGTACGGGAGGGCAAAGATTCCGAGAAACAATCCGAAGTGGCTGCGATACAAAGAAAACGTGCGATCCAGCAATTCTCCGGTACTCAAGGGCCTGAGTGCAGTCATCATGGCTCGCCTCCCGGCAACTGAAAACTTTGCCCGGCATCGTAGCACAACCCGCGCCCGAGCGCAGTGTTGTTAGCGTCGATCTCGATCGCTTACGAGGCCGGCGAACTGGCCTTCACCTCGGCCGCTTTCCCGTCCCGGTAGGTGACGACTACCGGCTTTCCTCCATTCGGATAGCGCACGGTCTTTTCGAACGAACTGCTGCTGCCCGCATCGGGCACTCCCATGCCGATGGCGAAATCCGCCTGCAGTTCGTTCATCCCCGGGTTCACTTGATGCTGGGCCACGGCCTGCCACACCTCCGGCGGCCAGTGTTTATATAGGTCGTGCGGATCTTCCACGAAAAACATTTCGTCGGAATAAATCGTGTATTGCTCGTCGGCTTCAAACCCAATCGGCACCGCGAAGCTTTTCCCTTCCTTCTGAAATATCGCCATCACCTGCCGGTGCTCTCCCTTCCCCGGAGGCATCGCGGTAACGACGTCGGTGATCGCCAGCTTTTCGATCGGCAACAGCAGACCGCCATCATGCGCGAAGTCCACCTGCTTGCGCGCCGAGTCATACGGGTAATAGGTATAGCGGTAGCCTTCCTTCACCCATACCGGCTGCTGTGTAAGCTGCCGCGCGCTTTTCAGATCGTAGGGATAAAGCTTCTTGGGGCTGACGTAGTAATCGAGATTGGAATAGCCCACGTTCTGCGCCTGCTTCTGCTTATCGGCGGCGACCTTATCTTCGTGGCGCTCATACAGAATGTAGCCCGCGCGCGCCGTCGCCACCACCACACCCAGCAACAGCACCAGTTGAAGCCTCTGCTTCGCCTCTGGACTCATCATGGGAACACTCTATCAACTTTCCACCTTCTGCCGGAGTCTACTTGGCGGGCCGCAGCGATAAGGTAAACTGAAAGAGCGCAAAGTAAAAGAGGGGGAAACCTCACCATGGCCGCCATCACCGAGCAAGATGTTCTGAGTGCACTGAAGAGTTGCTACGACCCCGAAATCCCGGTCAACATCGTAGATCTCGGCCTGATCTATAAGGTCGACTTTGCTCCCGTGCTCGCCGAGAATGCCGCAGAGCCAAAGCAGGACGTAACCGTCGAGATGACTCTGACCGCGCAAGGCTGCCCCGAGCACGTCAACATCAGCGCGCAGGTCAAATCACGCATCGAGCAATTGCCCGGCGTCAGCAGCTGCATGGTCAATGTGGTATGGACTCCGCCGTGGACGCCCGAGCGCCTCAGTCCCGACGCCAGAAAGCAACTTGGCATCGAGTGAATCGCTATCCCCCGAATTCTTCCCATGCCCCCACGGCACTCCGCCCCGCCGCTTCGGTAATCCGTTTTCCGGCTTGCGCCGCCATTTCCATCACGCGCATGCCATGCTCGAAATAATCCGGTAGCGACCGCCGGACGTTTTCGAACTTCTCCGGATACTCCGCCGCCAGGAACGCCAAGCCAACTCCTGTCGCGAGCACGCCAGCCGGATATTTCTTTTTTATGAACAAAATTCCCGCCGCACCGATTGAACCGACCACCAGCGCTTTCTTCCAGCCGTCCATAATGCTTCCCCCAGGAACATTTAACTTATTTGCGATTGTACCCCAGCCCCATCCGCCCCAGAGCGCACCAAACAGCGCAACGCTCATCACGCTTCGCATCCTTTATACTTCCAGTTCGTTGGAGGGACCATGCCCCCGCAAGTCCGCCGCGCTGCACTGCTTTTCATCGTTGCTGTCGCCGTCGCTCTGGCCAGCACCATTTCCGCTCAGGTCGTCTCTGCTCAGGCCGTCTCTGCTAAGACCGTCTCTGCTAAGACCAATCCGCGCGCCCGCGATCTCGGCGTCCCCTTCGACGGCACACCCGGCCCCAACAACGCCATTACCGACGTGAAAGGAGTCGAGGTCGGCCACACCACGCTCATCTCCGGCGAAGGCAAACTCGAAATCGGCAAGGGCCCGGTGCGCACTGGTGTCACTGCCATTCATCCTCGCGGCAAGGCCAGCAACGACGCCGTTTTTGCCGCCTGGTTCACTCTTAACGGTAACGGCGAAATGACAGGCACAACCTGGGTTGATGACTCTGGATTCCTCAATGGCCCCGTCATGATTACCAACACGCACAGCGTTGGCGTGGTCCGCGACGCGGTCATCGCCTGGAAGGTCAAGCACGGATCGCCCGACATGGAAGGTTATTGGTGGTCGCTTCCCGTCGTCGCCGAAACCTGGGATGGCTATCTCAACGACATCAACGGATTTCACGTCAAACCCGAAGACGCCTGGCACGCTCTCGACGTCGCTCACACCGGCCCCGTCGAAGAAGGCAATGTAGGCGGCGGCACGGGGATGATCTGCAACGAATTCAAAGGTGGAATCGGAACCAGTTCGCGCGTGCTCGACGCGAAAAACGGCGGCTATACCGTCGGTGTTCTCGTCCAGTGCAACTACGGATCGCGAGAGCAACTCCGCATCGCCGGCATTAACGTCGGCCGCGAAATTCCCGAACACACGGTCTGGAAAAACGATGTCGGGTCGATCATCGTGGTGCTCGCCACCGACGCTCCTCTGATCCCCACTCAACTCAAGCGCATCGCCCGCAAGATTTCCCTCGGCCTGGGCCGCGACGGCAGTTATTCCGGCGACGGCTCAGGTGACATCTTCATCGCCTTCTCCACAGCCAATCCCGGAGCCGTGGGCACCAAGGGCTTACACCAGCTGACCATGCTGCCCAACGATTCTCTGGATCCGATCTTCCTGGCAACCGTGCAGGCCACGGAAGAAGCCGTGGTCAACGCCATGGTTGCCGCCGAAACCATGACCGGCATCGACAATCACACCGTCATCGCCCTGCCCCACGACCGGCTCCGCGAAGTCCTCAAAAAATACAATCGCCTCGCGAAGTAATCACCGGCAAATACCTTGGTGCCCATCCTTCTCGCGCCTTTCGCGAGAGGGTGGGGATTTTGACTTTCGATTCCGAAGAAGATCAGATCCGCCCGGTTAACTTGGGCCGAACGTCCCGCTCCCGCGGCGATAATCCTGCAATTCGATTCCAAAGCGTTTGAGCATCGACTGCAGCGTCGTGCGTTTGATCCCGAGCCGACTGGCCGCCCCGTCCGTCCCAGACAACACGCCATGGGTCTCCTGCAAAATGCGCATGATGTGCTCTCGTTCCATGTCCGTAAGATTGTCCTCGCTGATCTCCTCCGGCACCTGCAATTCCACCGGCGGCGCAGCCAGCACGCTGCCTTTGCTCAGGATGACCATGCGTTCGATCATGTTTTCCAGTTCACGGACGTTACCGGGCCAGCTCCAGTTCTGTAGCACCGCCATGGTCTCTTCCGGCACAACGTCGATGTGCCTGCCCATGCGCCCCGAGTGTTTGCGCACAAAGTGATTCACCAGGATCGGAATATCGCCCCGCCTCTGCCTTAACGACGGCAGTTCAATGGGAAAAACATTGAGCCGGTAGAACAGATCCTCGCGAAAGTTTTTGTCGGCTATGTCCTGATGCAGATCACGGTTTGTCGCGGAGATGATCCGCACGTCCACATGCAATGTCTGCACTCCACCGAGTCGTTCGAACTCGCGATCCTGCAGCACTCGCAACAGCTTCGGCTGCAGTTCGAGCGGCAATTCACCAATCTCGTCCAGGAAAAGCGTCCCTTTGTCCGCCAGTTCAATGCGTCCCACCTTTTGGCTCACCGCTCCGGTAAAGGCTCCTCGCTCGTGCCCGAACAGTTCGCTCTCCAGCAAACCCGAAGGTACGGCGGCGCAGTTTAGTTTGACAAATGTCTTGTCGTGCCGCGAACTCAGCGCGTGCACCGAGCGTGCCACCAATTCCTTACCAGTTCCGGTCTCCCCCAGTAGCAGCACCGTGGAGTCAGTCGGCGCCACGACCCGCACGTTCTTCAGTACATCCCGTAACGCTGGACTTTGACCGATGATTTCTTCAAACCCCAGTTCCGTTGAAATCTCGCTTTCCAGATACGATTTCTCCTGCGCCAGCTTGGAGATCGCGTCTTGCAGGCGATCGGTCATTTCGCGGAGCCGCGCAATGTCCATGGCAGCTCCCGTAATGCCGATCACATTCTTATCTGCATCGAACAGGGGCTCAATCGTGATATCGAATGCATAACTCCTGCCGTCGGCGACAATCACCACTTCTTGCCGCAGGGCTGCGCCAGTCTTGAGGACCCAGCGCTTCATGTCCATCAGACTTGCGGCCTTTTTCCGCCCGATGATTTCCTCATCCGTCTTGCCGATGGCATCATGCTGCAAATAAAGCTGCGGGTTGTAGATCCACGTGTAGCGCAGCTCGCGATCTTGGTTGAAAACCGTGATGGGAGAATCCTTGAGCGCCACCCGGAAACGCTCTTCGCTCTGCTGCAGCCCCAGTTCCGCCCTCCTCTTCTCCGTGACATCATGTGCCATCCCGCGCACGATCGGCTTATCTATTCCCTCTGTGCGCAACGTGTTGTTGTATTCCCAGGTCCGGTGCTCACCGGTCTTGGTCATCACCACCATCAGGCCCTTGTCCGCTCCCTTTGCTTTCATCCTTGCCAGATACTCGTCGAACGGCACACGGTACTCGGGCACGATCAGGTCCCGCATGGGAATCTTCAAGAACTCATCGACGTCATATCCCAGTAAACGCGCCGGCGCCGGATTCACCGACAGCAACCTTCCTTCCAAATCGTGCGTGCACACCAGATCCTCGCTGTGATCAACCAGATCGCGATACTGGTCTTCGCTGGATCGCAGCGCTTCCTCCGCCCGCTTCCGCTCGCTGATATCACGGGAAACCGTGACGATGTAATCCCGGTCAAGCCGAACCAACTTCAGGCTGGCTTCCACTGGAAAGGTCGACCCGTCCTTGCGGTGATGGACACTCTGCTTGATAACGAATCCTGAATCACGCAACCCGTCTAGAACTCTTCTCCGACAGGGTTCGTCGGCATTCGGATCGATGTCAAACACCGTCATCGCCAGCAATTCTTCCCGCGTGAAGCCCAGATCCTTACAGGCCTTTTCGTTGGCATCCAAAAACCGGAGTGTTTCCGGATCGACCACCTCCACCGCATCGTTGGAGTTGTCAATCAATGTGCGGAACAGCTTCAACGAGCGTTCGGCCTCTTTCTGCTCGGTGATGTCCTGCAGAATACAAACCACTCGCTCCACCCGTGTTGGGCCTTCGATGGGGAAGTAGGCAACGGAGAAATCTCGCTCTCCAATCGCCGGGTAGTTGTATCGCTTCTCGAATTTAACTACGTTGCCACGGAAGCACTCATCCAATTTCGGTTTGACTGTGGTTTCAAAGACGGTCGTACCCATCGTCTCCGCCAGGGAGTGGCCAATGAGCTCTTCTCTCTTCACTCCTCGGTACCCTAAGAACACCTGATTCGCGACCACATAGCGGTATTGGCGGTCAAGAACGATGATGCCTTCTCCCACGCCCGCCGCTGCCCGCTCGAACTCTCGCAATCTTTCCGCGCGGCGCCGGTACACTTCTACCAGTCCGGCCAGCGCCACTCCCGCGATCGAAAACAGCGCTAGCCCATTCGAATTCATCGGGAGACCCAATGCTGATCGACTGACGGGCCCTGAGAATAAGTAGCTGGCGGCCGCTTCCGACAGAAAGACCGCGAACACGCCCGGCCCCAGCCCCGCCACCCAGGCCACCAGCCAGATTGCGGGGAAGAACAGGAGGAAGGGGAGATTGGCACCAAGCAACTTACCTAAGGAGTAGCGCAATAGAGTTGCGGCAACCACCGCGATCACCGCAAACCAATACCGTCGCGGCCACGTGTGCAGCCAATATGCGGACGTGCCAATGGTTCCCTTTCGATCGGCAAAACTCATAGCCAACCTTTCACTTCACTCGGGAATTTCCCTGATTCAAAGGCGCTTGCATCTTCGAAGGTTGGAACAACTCCTGAGACGCAAGCCGCTTGCGGCAACTCTCCCTCCGCAAGGGAGTGTTCCGCCGTCCGATGGCTCACGCGCCGGGGAGGCGCCGCAAACCATTGCGGGGGATCATAACAGAGGCCTGCTCTCAGTCTGTAACTATAATCACGTGCCCCTGTCGAGTGTGATCCCGAGCGAAGCATTGCGATGGGCTCGATCGATCACAATGCGCGGGCGAGCGACCTGCGGCCCCTCGCGCGGAGTTGAAATCCAAAAGCAATAAAAAGGGTGCGAGCCGTCCTCGGCTCGCCCGCCTCTTCTTAAGTTAGAAACCTTACTGTTGCGCGGAAGCCGCCAGATCGTTTTTCATTACGCTGACTTCCACCCGACCTCCCCTGGTCGGCTTCGTCATCGTTCCGTTGGCGCCCGGCGCCGGCGCGTTGCCCATGCTCAGCACGTAAATCCGGTAGACCGGAATATGATGGTCGAGCACCAGATACCGTGCCACCGAGTCCGCCATCTTCTGCGAGCTCGCAATCGCGGCCTGACCCCGCCCTGCCGAGAATCCGCGCACCTCGATGATGTAGCTGCGCTGATCCTTCAGCGGACTCGCCATCTCGTCCAGCGCATCCTTCGCCTTCTTGCTCAGCACGCTCTGCCCCGAAAGGAAGCGAATCTCGGTTTGCGCGGTCCCTTTGTATTGGTCGATTTTTCCCACGACCTGCTCCTCAGTCGAAACCCGGGTCGAGGCTTGCTTCGCGGCGGTCTGCGCCAGTTGCGCCTTGTTGGCCGCGTCCGTCGCGTGCTGGTCGGCCAGGCTGCTCTTCTCCGACGCCAGCTCAATGCCGTGCTGCGCACGTCCGTCCACGTCCTTGATCATCTTGCCGTTTTCTGATGTCAACTCGTCCAGTTCGTTCAGCCGGTCCCGGATGGGTCCCACCTGCCGCTGCACATACTTCTTGCTGGCAAACGGATGCGTCACCAGATTCACCAGATTCGGGTCGTCGCCGTCCCAGAAATCCCTGGGCTTGTCGTCTGGCAGTGGCGCCAGGTCGCTGGCGCTCGCAGTACCGGAAGCACTCGCCGCCGGTGCGCTCGAGTTAGAGGCAGTTTGCTGCGCGAATCCCGGAAGCGCTATTATTCCCGACAACAAAAATACGATGCACATACGATTCGTCTTCATTTTTAGACCTCTTTCGAGTGGCCCATCGGGGACTCACTCCAGTGGCGTCTTTTCTGACATGTAGATTGTGCCCCTAGAGCGCCAAACGCGCAAGCGAATCCTGCCCGCAACCGTGCCCAGTCTCAGCCGCCACATCCCGCGCTCCGCAACGGTTCCGGACGGAGTATAATTAAGGGTGGTATTCCTGACTCATCCTTTAACCGCACCAAACCAGCCACTGGAAAATACAGGTATCCTAAATGTCAGCCAGCAATGCCGTTCTCTGCGCCAAATTAAAGCAGTTAGGTTTCAGCCAGGAAAACAAGATGCGCCTCTACGGCGAGGAATTCGAATTCCTTAGCGACCCTATCATCATCGCCGACGGGGCGGTCGTGGTAGATGCCCGCGAAAAGCGCTCCCACCAGACCAGACGAATCCGCATCCCCTTGCCCATCGTGAACATGGCAAGCTCCGGGCACAAGGCCGCCTGATCGGGTTATCGGAGTACGTTGTCGGAGTATGTTAGCCAGCAAGTTTGCGGAGTAAGTGGCGGAGAAGTCTCGGCCCAGCGGATCAGAATCTTTTCGAGTTCTTCCGATCTTTCTTGATCATTTTGCGCTGCGCTTTGCGTTGAGCCTTGGCGTATTTCTTCCTTGCCTTCTGTGCCTTCTTGTCCGCTTTACGCGAATCGCGGCGGTTCTGGGCGGAAGACCGGTTCTGTGAGCGCGAGGAAGATCGGTTGTTGGGTTGCGCACTGGCCTGAACGCACCACCCCACGCTCAACCCACCCAGCAGGATGATAGCGGCAAGTCTCTTCATAAGGGCTGAGAGCATCGCAATCTTTAGAACGATTCTACCCCAGATTCTTGCACATGATCGCGGAGCCTCGTCGAGGCAGACTCTAGTCCTTCACCGCCTTGTCCGTAATGTCGAGCCCCTTGTCGATGATGGCGAACGCCTCGCGCAGCTGCTGCTCGTTAATGCAGAGCGGAGGATTCGTATAGAACGAGTTCCAGCGCACGATGGTGTACAGCCCCTGCTCGCGGAAGAATCGGCCGAGCGCGCCCATCTCCTCTGAAGTCCCGTTAAACGGCGCCATCGGCTGCCGCGTCTCGCGGCTGCGCACCAGTTCGACGATGCCAAACAGCCCGATCGACCGTACCGCTCCCACCGACGGATGTTTCGCCTGCAGCTCCGCACCCAGCGATTTCATGATCGCGCCCATCTTCTTCGCGTTCTCGATGAGGTGGTCTTCTTCGTACACGCGAATAGTCGCCAGCGCCGCGGCGCATCCCATAGGATGCGAGTTGTAAGTCAGCCCACCGTAAAACACTTTGTCCTGAAAATGCTGCGCGATGTGGTGCCGCATTCCCACCGCTCCCAGCGGCAAGTAACTCGCCGTCAGTCCCTTGGCCATGCAGATCAAGTCGGGCACAACCTTCCAATGGTCGATGGCGAACCACTCGCCCGTCCGCCCAAACCCCGCCATGACTTCGTCGGCAATCATCAGGATGCCGTACCTGTCGCAAAGCTTGCGCACGCCCTCGAGATATCCATCGGGCGGAATGAGAATTCCGTTGGTCCCAACTACCGTCTCAAGAATAAAGGCCGCAATGGTCTGCGGTCCTTCGAGCTGGATGGTCTCTTCGATCATGGCCAGCGATGTCTCGGCCGACTCCCATCCGCGCTCAATGCCGTGATAAGGATCGAGCACGTGCACCACACCCGAAATTCCGGGCTCCGCGGCCCAGCGTCGCGGATCGCCGGTCAGCGTAATGCTGCCCGCGGTCGCCCCGTGATATGACCGGTAGCGCGCCATGATCTTGTGCCGCCCCGTAAAAAACCGCGAAATCTTGATCGCGTTCTCAGTGGCCTCGGCGCCGCCATTGGTGAAAAAGAATGTGTCGATGTCACCCGGAGTAATCTCCGCCAGCTTCGCGCCCAGCCGCGCGCGCGGCTCGGTCGCCATGAACGGATTCGCGTAAGCCAGCGTCGCTGCCTGTTCGGCAATCGCCTTCACCACGCGCTCGTCGCTATGCCCGATGTTCACCGACATCAACTGGCTGTTGAAGTCGATAAAGCGCTTTCCCTCCGGCGTCCAGAAATAAATCCCCTTCGCGCGCGCCACTGGAATGGGGTCGACCTTCGACTGCGCCGACCACTCAAACAGCGTGTGCTTCTTGGTAAGGTCAACAATTTCCTGGCCAGTCATGGGCGGAGCGGCAAGAGTTGTGGTCATAAGATTCCTATTCTCCAGTGAAAAGCATCGCAAATATTGAGTAATTGGGAAATTTAGTAATTGAGAAATGGAGAGCAAACCCACAGCAACCCGCAGCGTACCTGGTTTTCAATTCCTCAATTACCAAATCCCCCAATTACTCAATTTCTCCTAGCTCAATTTCCTAAAACTTCCGGCTATGTTCCTTGGCCCAGCGCTCAACCACGACTTTCTTGTCAGTGTAGAACTCGATGGCGTCGCGGCCCTGCCCGTGGAGATCGCCGAAAAAGCTATTCTTCCATCCGCTAAACGGGAAGTATGCCATGGGCGCGGCAACTCCAATATTGATGCCGATGTTCCCGGCAGGCGCTTCATAACGAAACCGCCGCGCCGCCGATCCGCTCGAGGTAAACAACGACGCCTGGTTGCCGTAAGCGCTGCGTTCAAGAAACGCCAGTGCTTCATCCATATTGTCGGCATGAACCAGGCTGAGCACCGGTCCAAAGATTTCGGTGTCGGCAAGATCGCTGGTCGCGGGAACATCGTCGAGAATCGTCGGCTTCACGAAGTTTCCGGTTTCATACTTCGGAATCTTCGAGTTGCGGCCATCGAGCAGAACCTTCGCACCTTGCTTCTCGCCCAGCCCAATCAGCGATTCAACGCGTTCTTTACTCTGCGGCGTGATCACGGGTCCCATCTGCACACCATCTTCAAGGCCGTTGCCAACGCGCAGTTTCGAGGCCGCGTCGGCAATCGAATCCCGAAAAGTCTTCTGCGCTTCGCCGATGGTCACCGCGACCGATACCGCGAGACACCGCTGCCCGGCGCACCCGAAGGCGCTGTCGCTGATAATCTGTGTCGCCATCGGCATGTCGGCGTCAGGCAGAACCACGACGTGATTCTTGGCTCCGCCCTGGCACTGGCAGCGCTTGCCTTGCTCGCCCGAGCGCGCGTAGATGTAGCGCGCGACCGGCGTCGATCCGACAAAGCTGATAGCGCGCACTTTCGGATGATCGATCAACGCGTCGACCACGGCCTTGCCACCATTCACAAGATTCACCACACCCTTGGGCAGACCCGTCTTCTCCAGAAGCTCATACACGAAGCGCATGGTCAGCGGCACGCGTTCGCTCGGCTTGAGAATGAACGTGTTCCCCGTTGCGATGGCGTAAGGCAGGTACCAGAACGCAATCATGCCGGGAAAATTAAACGGCACAATCGCGGCAGTAACGCCAATCGGCTGGCGAATCATCATCTCGTCGATGCCGCGGGCCACGTCTTCGAGGTTGTATCCCTGCATCATCATCGGAATGCCGCAGGCCACTTCCACGTTTTCAATCGCGCGGCGCATCTCAGCCTTCGCTTCGCTGAAGGTTTTGCCGTTTTCCATGGTGATGATGCGGGCGATATCGTCGATATGCTCTTCGAGCAGCATCTTGAGCTTGAACAGCGGCTGGATGCGGTCTTCCGGCGGAGTCCGACGCCACTCGGGAAACGCCGCAGCCGCAGCTTCGACCACCGCATTGACCTCCGCGGCGTCGGCCAGCGGCACGCTGGCCAGCACTTCACCTGTCGCCGGGTTGACCACCTCGCGCCACTCCGACGCACGCGACTCGGTCCATTGGCCGTTGCTATAGTTCGTCAGTTTGATGGCGGGAGGTGCGGCTACACTCATAATCATGCCTCTGTTATCGCGAAGAATGTTTTGCGCGGAAGTCGCCGTGCGTCGTGCGAAACTTCCTTGGACTGCAACTAATCATACCGCGCTAGGGATCCTTCGACTGCGGTTTGCTTTCATGCTTGCCGCGCTAAAGCCAATCCTCGCTCAGGATGAGATTTCTTAACTCAACTTTTTCTAGACCAACTGCGCGACCGCACCCTTCCGGTCACACACTGCCGCGATCGCCGATTCAAGAACGGCCAGCGCTTCATCCATCTGCTCGTCCGTAATCACCAGCGGCACCAGCACGCGTATCACGTTGGAGTACGAACCGGCTGTGATCGTAATCAGCCCGTGCTCGTAACAGTATTGCGTGATCTTTTTCGTCTCATCAGCGGCGGGCGCCTTTGTATCCTGCGACTGCACCAACTCGATGGCCTGCATGCCGCCCAGGCCGCGCACGTCGCCAATGATGGGCCATCGGCATTGCCACTCGCGGGCTCGCCTCTGGAACCGGTCGCCGAGTTCGTTGGCGCGCTCCAGCAGATTCTCGCGTTCAAACAAATCGAGAACCGCCAAGGCCGCTGCGCACGACAGCGGATTGCCAGCGAACGTTCCACCCAGACCGCCGGGGCCGGGAGCATCCATAATCTCGGCACGCCCGGTAACGCCGGCCAGCGGTAATCCGCCACCCAGAGATTTTGCAGTAACGATCAAGTCCGGCTCAATCCCGTAGCGCTCGCTGGCGAACAGCGATCCCGTGCGCCCGAAACCCGATTGCACTTCGTCGGCAATAAAGAGGATGCCATGCTTGTGGCACAACTCAATCAACACCTGGAAATAGTCCGGCGGAGGCGCGACGAATCCTCCTTCTCCCAGCACCGGCTCGGCAATCACTGCAGCCACTTCCTCGTTCGCCACCACCCGCTTAAACGTGTCCTCGAGATGTCGCGCGCAATACAAATCGCACGACGGATACTTCAGGTTGTAGGAGCAGCGATAGCAGTAGGCAAACGGAACACGATACACCTCACCCGGAAACGGCGCGAATCCAGCCTTATAAGGATGCGTCTTGCTGGTCAGAGCCAGCGTCATCATGGTGCGGCCGTGAAACGCGTCTTCAAACGCGATGATGCCCGGCCGCTTGGTATATGCGCGCGCAATCTTTACCGCATTCTCGACGGCCTCGGCGCCGCTATTCACGAAAATCGTCTTCTTCGCAAACTTGCCCGGTGTAACTTCATTCATGCGCTCCGCCAGCCGCACGTAACTCTCGTACGGAGTCACCTGCACGCAGGTGTGCAGGAAGCGGTCGAGTTGGTCTTTCACGGCCTCGACGACAGCTTCCCGCCGATGCCCAACGTTAAGGCATCCGATGCCGCCGGCGAAATCCAGGTAGCGGTTGCCGTCCACATCTTCCAGCCAGGCATCTTCCGCCTTGGCCACATAAATGGGCGTGCCGTGAGAAAGCCCGCGGGGCACGGCTTTCGCGCGGCGCTCGGAGAGAGCCTTGGATTTCGGTCCGGGGATTGAAGTGCGAAGTTGAATAGTCGACATCGTAATATCCTGGTGCCAGTGATCAGTGATCAGTGATCAGCGATCAGTAGCCGGTTTCTAAAAAATAGGGGTGCTCCATTTCTCGCGCGCACTTTGCGCGAGAAATGGGGATTTTCTGACTACTTATCTCTGGCCCCTGCCTTTCAGTACCATCCGATCGGTGCCTCGTTCAGATTGATGTACACCTGCTTAGTCTCGAGATATTCTTCAATGCCCCAGGGGCCGAGCTCGCGGCCGAAGCCGGATTGTTTATAGCCTCCCCACGGCGCTTCGACGTAGGTGGGCTGCATGTGGTTGACCCAGACGATTCCGGCGCGCAGGGCCTTCACCGAGCGCATGGCCTTGAAAATGTCTCGCGTCCAAACGGCAGCGGCCAGGCCGTATGGCGAGTCGTTGGCGATCTTAAGCGCATCTTTTTCGTCTTCGAACGGAATCACCGCAGCGACGGGGCCGAAAATTTCTTCGCGAGCAATGCGCGCGGTGTTGGTCACGTCGTAAAAAATCGTCGGCTGCACGTAGTAACCCTTGGCGAATTTTTCGGGCCGTCCGCCGCCTGACGCCAGCTTCGCTTCTTTCTTGCCTATCTCGACATACGAATTCACGCGGTCGTATTGCTCTTTGCTGACCAGCGGCCCCATCTTAGTTTCGCGCTCGAGTGGAGGACCAAGCTTGATTTTCTTCGCCTTCTCGGTCATCGTCTCGACAAACTTTTTGTAGATGGATCTCTGCACCAGGATGCGGCTACCCGCCGAGCACACTTCGCCCTGATTGATGAAGACGCCGAAAAGAGCGCCGTCGATAGCAGCCTCGAAATCAGCGTCCGCAAAAAAGATATTGGGCGACTTGCCACCCAGTTCCAGCGTGACCCGCTTCACCGTATCGGCCGCCTGTTTTACGATGATCTTGCCGACGGCAGCACTGCCCGTGAAAGCGATTTTGTTGACATCAGCATGCTGCACCAGCGGAGCGCCGCAAGATTCACCAAAGCCCGTAATCACATTGACCACTCCCGGCGGCAGGCCGCAATCGGCAAAATGTCTCGCGAGTTCCAGAGCGGTAAGGGGAGTCTGCTCAGCGGGCTTGAGCACACAAGTGCAACCAGCAGCGAGCGCCGGCGCCAGTTTCCACGCGGCCATCAGCAACGGATAATTCCACGGAATAATCTGTCCGGCAACGCCCACCGGTTCTTTGAGTGTTAAGCTCATCGCGTTATCGGGAACGGGATTCACGTAGCCGACAACTTTGGTTGCCAGCCCTCCGTAATATTCGAAACAGGTAGCCGCGTCGTTGATATCAAACTCGGCTTCGACAATCGGCTTGCCCGTATTGCGGCACTCGAGTTCCGCGAGCGCCGGCAGGTTCTGACGGACTTTGTCGGCCAGGCGGAAGAGCACGCGGCCGCGTTCCTGCGCGGTGCTCGTCGCCCACGGCCCGTCTTCGAACGCAGCCTTCGCCGCGGCGACGGCACGGTTCACGTCATCGGCCGAAGCCTCGGGCACCTGCGCAATCACTTCTTCGGTCGATGGATCGTAAACCGAAAACGTCTTCGCAGACGTGCTCCCAACCCATTCCCCGTTGATGAACATCTGGTAAGTCTTCACGTCAGTCTGAACTCCACCGGGCATCGTGGCCCTCCTACTCCTAGCGCTGAACCTCGCTCACCGGATCCGGCACGACGAGAGCAAGCCGAATGCGGCGTGCAATCTTGCGTCGCCCGTAAACGAAAAAGAAAAATGCGGCGAGCCCAACGAAAAACAGCGTGCCCCCGATCATCCAGACCTCGTACCAGAACAGCGACGAGATCTGCTGCGCCGGAAAAAATACCAGCGCGATGCCGAGAATCGTGGTCAGCAATCCGCTGGATCCGGCAACGAACATCTTGGCGCGGCTGCACTGACCCTTTGGAACCGGCTCCGTCACGGCAAATTTAACCAGCGCCCCAAAAACATAAACAAACGGGATTAGCTGCAGCACCACGGCAAGCGAAAGGAGCTTTTGAAACACTTCTCCCGCTCCTGCCGGGCTCAAATACAAGCGCGGCAGCAATCCCAGAACACCCATTAGCTTGTCCCAAAACCACCAGCCAAAGAAATTTCCCAGCACAAGGAGCCCCGATACAATTCCCTGCACGATCAAAGCAGCGTACGGCGTGGCGTAGCGTGGATGCACCTTGCCGAGCCACGACGGCATATAAGAATCCAGTCCGGCAACAAACGGGATGCGGGCGCAACCGCCCGTCCAGGCGGAACCGATGCCCGCGATCGAGAGACTCAGCAGAACCGCGAACGGGATCGCAATCCAACTGACGCCAACGCGCCCAGCCATGTGAGTGACGGCCTGCGCGATCCCCTGCAGCACGTTGACGTCTTTTCCGACGGCGATCAGCAGCGTCAGGGTCGCGCCCACGTACAACGCCCCGGAGATCAAGCCGCCCCACGCGACTGCGCCCGGCAAGTTACGCTGTGGATCCTGAATTTCGTCTCCCATAACGGAAGCGAGTTCTAAACCAACTAATCCGAAGCAGATCACGCCAAAGGAATTCAGCACGAATTTCGGGTCTGCTGGAATTTTGAAATCAGCAGCAGTCATCGGCGTTCCGAAGCGAAACCAGACCATGATGCCAAGACCGATCAGCACGGCTGCGGCCACGAAAGTCCCAATTGCACCGAGGTTGTTGATCCACTTGCCGACCCCCAGGCCAAAAATGTTCAGAAGCGTAAGAGTTGTCAGCAAGGCGATGGAAGCGATCGGCGGAAAGGCCCCTTGCTCGGCTAACCGCTGGTGGCCCGGACCCAGGATGTAGACCGACACGCCGACGAAATACAGCATGACCGTCGGCACGTAGAGCATGTTGTTCGTCCAGTAGCACCAGCCAGAGAGGAATCCGTGGAAGTCGCCAAAAACTTCTTTGGCCCAGAGGTAGACGCCGCCCTCGCCGGGATAACGGTGCGCGAGTTCGATGACCGCGATGCCTTGCGGGAAAAAGAAAAGCAGAAGCGAAATGATCCAGAGCCAGATGGTGACGCCACCGTTGGCTGCGATGGACGGGACCACGTTCAGATTAAATACAGCCACAACAAACAGCAGTACCAGATCGCGACGCCCAAGGGCGCGGATCAGGTGAGGCTGCTCAGCGGATTGGTTCGTCGTGGACATACCAACAGGTCTGTAGCCAAACAAACACCTTGTCATTCCGAACCGGGCACCAGCCCGGCGAGGAACCTGCTGTTCCGCGGCCAACGCGCACCACCGACACCGCGTTAATCATTGCATGCAGGGGCGGACGACTGCGTCCGCCCCTGTATTTTTCTAATGCGCTACCGCGACCGGCGCTTCCCGCTCCTGCTGCGCCTTCGCCAGCGAAGCAGCAATGTCGTCAAACGCCGCCAGGTGTTTATCGATGTCCGCCTCGGTGTGTTGCACCGAGATCGTCCACTGCTCATCCCACCAGTAAGGTTGCGCCATCACTCCGCGATTGACCATGCCGAACCAGTAGTGGCGCCACAGGTCGATGTCGATCGCTTCCCAGTCGCGATAGTTGCGAATCTCTTTCGGATAAAGCATCAGCGCACCATTCGCTCCAGCCTGCGCGATGTAAGCTTGCAAACCAACTTTCGCGATCGTCTTGCGATATCCGTCGGCCAGCTTCTTGCCGAGTTTGTCGACCTTCGCATAGTTGTCGCGGGTCAGAACTTCGCGAAAAGTCGCCAGGCCCGCCGCCATCGATACCGGATTCGTGTTGTAAGTGCCGCCGTGAAAAACCTTGTGCTGCGAAATCAAGTCCATCACCGCGGTGCTGGTGCCGAATGCGGCCAGAGGCAAGCCGCCGCCAATCGACTTGGCCAAACAGATCATGTCAGGATGCACGCCGAAATATTCGCTGGCGCCGCCCCATCCCAGCTTTGCTCCGGTCTTGACTTCGTCGAAAATCAGCAGCGCGCCGTATTTGTCGCAGATCTCGCGCAGACCCTTCAGGAAGCCGGGTTGCGGCATGCACAAGCCTACGTTCATGAGAATCGGCTCGAGAATAATCGCTGCGATCTCGCCCGGATTCTCTTTGAAGCGGAGTTCGACTGTGGCCAGATCGTTGAACGTAGCAATGAGCACGTTGGCGATCGCCGACTTCGGCACGCCGAGACCGCCCGTAACCGAAGTGGGCGCGTGGACGTCGCCGTAATCCGGAGCGTGCGGCTTCACGCTGACCAGTGCGCTGTCATGCAACCCGTGGTAGGCGCCTTCAAACTTGACGATCTTGTCGCGTCCAGTTGCGGCGCGCGCCAGGCGAATGGCGTGCATGGTCACTTCGGTGCCGCTGTTGCCGAAGCGGCACATCTCGACCGGAAACCGGGTGCAGATTTCTTCCGCCAGTTCCCACTCCATATCGTGCGGCATGCCAAACATGGTGCCAGTGGAGAGCCTCTTCTCAACCGCCTTCATCACGGCGGGATGGCAGTGTCCTGCCATGAGCGCCCCGAAGGTCAGGTTGTGGTCAATGTATTCGTTCCCGTCAAGGTCGCGGAACTTGCTGCCGCTGGCCTCCTTCACGAAGATCGGCCAGGGATCGTAGGCGCGGTAGTTGCTGGCCACGCCCAGCGGAATGCGCTTGAGATTCTTTTTATGGGCTTCGGCGGACTTCGGCGTGCGCCGCTCGTAAGTGGCGAGTTCCTTCTGCAGATCGGGATACATCGAATTACTCCGGGGATGCTCAGGCCGCGCCATTTCCGGAAGTAGCGGCGGGCCATTAGATTGCCCGGGCGGATCAAGCCGCCCGGGTTTGTGGGACCGTTCCTATTCTAGTCTTTCGATCTAGAAGTTGAACTTCAATGCAAACTGAACTTCACGCGGGTCTCGGGCCTGCAGCACTTGGCCGAAAGTGGTATTACTGAAGTTCCCGTCGGGATTCACGAACTCGGTCTTATTGAACAAATTGAAAATATCGGCACGGAACTGGAAGTATCTGGCCTCCGAAAGAGTGATTCTCTTCGAGAAAGTTACGTCCCACTGGTTTTCTCCCGGACCGCAGCAAATGGACCGCGGCGTAGTTGCGAAAGTGCCGAGAGGTGGATCGGAGAATTGCGCCGGATTCAGGTAGAGACCACCATTCGTCTTGGGATTGAGGATCTGAAGCGGACCCGATAGTTGAGGCGCTCCGGCTCCCAGAAAGAACAGACTGCTGATCAGCTCATTGTCGTCCTGGGTCTGAATGCGAATGGGGAACCCGCTCTGGAACTGGATGATTCCCGACATGGCCCACTCATCCAGCACCTTTCCCTTAAACCCGCTGTATTTGGGAACGGGAAATTCCCAGTAATAGTTGATGACAAAGCGCTGCTTGGAATTGAACAACGAGAGCGCACGGCTGGCTTTGTAGTTAAAGGGGTTGACCGTCTCTTCGAAGCTCGACGCCCAGTCCAGGGACTTGCTGAAGGTATAGGCAGCCTGCAGTTGCAGGCCGTGCGAGAAGCGTTTCTCCAGGCTGGTCTGGAACGAATTGTAGGCAGAGGCCGCGATGGTGTCTTCGGCAAAGATATTGGTGAAGACAGGAACTCCATCGGCCGGGCACCCGTTGCCGGGGCCACCCGTCACCGGATTGCAATTGGGCGACGAATAGGGACGAATTCCAACAAAATTAAGTGTCTGCCCCGCCGCCTGAATCGTGCCGCCAGTTGGCAAATGAAACCCATTGGGCAACAGGTTCGGCGAATCGGCCGCGGGAAGCGTGACCGTGAATTGATTGTCTTCTAGAAACGGGCCGCAACTTCCCGGCGAACCATAGGACTGTACATTGTTTGCGTTGTCGGTAGCGATGGCCGCAATGTCGAGGCAAGTCTGTGGATTCGCGGCATTGATATCGTGCGAAGCCAGCAATCGATGTCCCTGCGAACCTACATAGCCCACTTGCAGCACTAAATCTCGCGCCAGTTCCCGTTGGATATTCAGGTTGTACTGCGCTGAATATTGGGTGCGCATGTGAGGCTGGAAATCCCCGTACAGAAGCATGGGGCGGAAGGAAGCCCAGTCCTGCGGAGTACCGCGCGCGGGGCTCAAGATTCCGGTGAACGGATTGGGGCTGAGAGCACCAGACTGCGAAATGAACGGCGTATTCAAGAATGTCGCTGGCAAATACGTGCTGCCGCCAAAAGGCGGCTCAGCGCCAAACTGCTCGAGCACCAACTGCTCCATCGGGTTGTAGAACAGGCCCCACCCGGTGCGAATGGTGGTCTTGGGATTGAGGCTGTAAGAGAGTCCAACGCGGGGAGCGAAAGCTTTGTAATAGGTCTGGGTAAGGCCGGACGGAATGCCCGCGTCTCCGGGAACGACCAGACCCGTCGGGGCAACGCCGGCGGATGCGCAGTCCGTGCCTCCCAGGTTCGCCTGCTCGGTAGGAGTCAGCACGCAGGGATACACGGTCGAAGTCTGGCCCGGCCGGAACGTCTGCACGTGGTGCAAGGCATCGGCCAGGGGCGTGTCCAACTCCCAGCGCAGTCCGTAGTTCAAAGTCAGTGAAGGTTTGATTTTCCAGCTGTCCTGCGCAAAAAAATACAGGCCAGTATTCCGTACGTTCTCCCGCTGCGCGGAACCTTGCGTGTAGCTGTCATCCAGGCCCAGAAGGTAGCCCGGGTAGTTGTCGTTCGGGTAGTCGAGGGAATTTTCCGTCGTGCTGTTGAAGGTATAGTTTCCGCTCACGTTGTAGTAGAGGGTCTGATCGAAACGGGAACGGCGCACATCCGCGCCAAACTTCATCGTGTGATTCGACTTTACCCAGGTCAGGCTGTCGGTCCACATGAATGAGTTGCCGACTTGCGGCAATTCTCCCTCCCAGCCGTTGCCGATAGCAAAGCCACCGCCAACGTCGATAAACGGAACGCCAGTATGATTCGCGGGTAACCCGGTTGTGATGCCGTATTGAGGACTCGTGCCAAACACGCCTTGAATCGAGTTCGACCCGCTGTTGGAGTCGGAAATGCCATTGAAACAGACAGCCTGCGCGGCCGGTGACACACAAGAGGCCTGCACAGAGTTGGTGCTCTGCGGGTGCTGGAAGGTCAACTGGCCTTCGCGCATGTAGGTGAAGCGAAACTCGTTGATCAGGCTGTTGCTGATAGTCCACGTATGGCTGGGATTGAATTGTTGGTAACGGGAGCCGACGTTGGCGCCAAAACCTGGAAGGTTCGCGCCGGAAGCCTGGAAGTCATAGAACGGCTGGAAATTCGTATCGTTGGTGAAGTAATAGTAGAAGCTGAAGTTCTGCCGGACGTTGATGTGATGGTCGAACTTTAGGGTGAACTGATTCTGGGTATCCGCGCTGACCGGGACGGATTGGAAATTGATGCCGTCGGGTCGATTCGCAGCCGGAACAAACCGCAGCATGTCGACCGCGACCGGGTCCTGGCAGGCGGTTGGAACGGTCGCATTGCCGTTGGTGTCGGTAGGAAAGATCGCAGGCCCAGCGGGGCCGCTGCCCCAGAACTCGCCGGCGGCTGGCGTCACCCCACCCAGGGCGTTAATCGCGGCGGTGCACCCGGGACGCCCGTTGAGGGCGTCTGCAGTGAACTGATCGGTGATCTGGACGGGGGTTGGGACCTGCGTAACCGGGTTGACCACAAACTGGGGAAAACCTCCGGCAAAAACACCCCCCCTCTCCTGCGGCGTCGGAACGGCAACGGTCTGGCCGGAGATACCCTGGCGGACGCGTCGTCCTTCATACGAAACAAAAAAGAACGTGCGATCCTTCACGATCGGGCCGCCGAATGTCCCTCCGAACTGATTCTGGTTTTCCTGCGGCTTGACCGTATTGAAGTATCCCTGCGTATTCAGAACGGTGTTGCGGAAGTATTCGTAAAGATTGCCGTGCCACTGGTTCGTGCCCGACTTGGTAATGACGTTGACCACGGCCCCGGAGTTGCGCCCGTATTCCGCATCAAAGGTATTGCTGATGACACGGAACTCTTCAATCGCGTCCGGAGTGGGTTGAATCGTGGGTAGATTGACGAACTGATCGTTGGCGTCACCGCCGTTCACGCTGAAATTGTTGGCGCGGCTGCGGCCGCCATTAACCGACACGGCCCCGGCATCGTCGCTGCCGTAGAACGTGCCGCCACTGGAGCCCAACTGCGACTGTACGCCCGGCTGCAACTGCAGGAACTGGTAAGTATCGCGCGCGTTCAGCGGCAGTTCATTGACCGACCGATTGTTGACTACGGCGCCGAGCTGGGTGCTGGTGGTATCGACCAGCGGTGCTTCCGACGTGACGTCGACGACTTCCTTGCTTTCGCCCACCTTCATGGTCATGTTAAGCGTGATGGCCTGATTGACGTCGAGTGCAATACCGCGACGCACGGCCTTCTTGAAACCATTCGCGTCGAAGCTGACGCTGTAGGTGCCTACCGGCAATGTCGGGAAAACGTATTCGCCGCTGTCGTTAGTCACCGCGTCGCGGACAATGCTGGTCGCATCGTTCGTGGCGCTGACTTTCACGCCACTCAAGACGGCGCCGGTCGGATCAGACACGAGGCCGAGGATGCGGCCGCCGGTGCCCTGCGCGCAGACCAGCGTGGAAAGCGAGAGACACGCGACCACAGCCAAACACACGTTTTTCAGGCGCGGCGTGGACGGGCACGGCTTCAACGAGCGACGGCGCAGTGAAAGCATGGGGCCTCCTGACAGCTCGGGAGAGTTGATTCTTTGTTGAGTACGAACTGCTTGTGTCCTGCCACAACCTTGCTATAATCCCGCAAGGTTAGAGAAGCGGGATGGCGCATGTCAAGGACAAAAAAACATGTCCTTCCCATAGAAAATTTCTATCGAGATCTCTGGTCGTTTCCCACGGCTACTCGTCTACCCGCACGCCCGAACCTTTATTTGCGCCTGAATACTTATGCCTGAATACTTAAAGATCGGCGACGTCGCGAAGAAGGTCGGCGTTTCCCCCAGCGTCATCCGCTCGTGGGAAAGCCTCGGCCTGGCCCGTCCGCGCCGTACCCAGAGCCGCTACCGGCTTTATACCGCCGATGACGTCAAACTGCTGAAGCGCGCGCGCTTCTTGCGCAAAGTGCGCGGGCTGAACGCCGCCGCGATTGTGCAGTTGCTCAAGCGCGAGGGCAAGGTCAAGGTCCCTCCAGTAGCCGACGGCAACGCCGGCGCGATCGGCGGACATCTGCGGCAGTTGCGGGCGCGGCGCCGGCTCTCTCTGGCTCAGGTGGCCCAGGCGGTCGGCGTCTCCGTCGGATTTCTCAGCGCTCTCGAACGTTCTCAAATGAGCGGATCGGTAGGAACGCTGCGCAAACTCGCGCGCTTCTACAAAACCAACATCTTGGATTTCTACGACGCTAGCGGCGCTGCCAGCCGACAAGTGCGTCCCGCCGAACGCAAGGCACTCGAAGCCGGCGCGGGCGTCCGTATGGAACTGCTGGCCTGGGGCAACACCGTCATGGAACCGCATCTGTTTCGCATCGCGCCGGATGCAGGCAGCGGCGATCCTTATACCCACGAGGGCGAAGAATTTATTTTCGTGTTGCGCGGAGATCTCGAGATCGCGGTCGATGGCGAGCAATACCGCCTGAAGCCCGGCGACAGCTTCTATTTCGAAAGTGCGACCCCGCACCGATGGAAGAATCCGGGCCGCAAAGAGACCTGGGTTTTGTGGGTCAACACTCCGCCGACGTTCTAAAACGTTTTAGCTAGCACGTTCGAAATGAAGCGTCCTAGTAGGAGAAACCATGAACTGGCCAAGCATTCGAAGGTCGCTCCGTTGCCTGCCCTTGCTGGCAGCGCTCTTGTGTGCGGCGTCTTGCTCGAAGAAGACGCCCACGCTCAACCTTCTGGTCTGGGAAGGTTATGCCGACCCCTCGTTCATCCAGCCCTTCGAAGAACAGAACCACTGCAAAATCTCCGCGTCCTACATGGGATCGAGCGACGAACTCGTTGCGAAGTTGCGCGGCGGCAGCGCCGGCAACTACGACGTAATCTCTCCTTCGAGCGATGTGGCCACGTCCATCGCGACCTCGGGATTGGCCGCCCCGCTCGACCTGTCGAAAATTCCCAGCTACAGCCAACTTTCTCCGCAACTCACTTCCCTGCCCTTGGTTCGCGCCAACGGCCAGGTGTACGGTGTGCCATTCATGTGGGGCCCGGATCCGATCATCTACGACACCACGGCCTTTCCTAACCCGCCAGATTCCTGGAACGTGCTCTGGGACCCGAAATACAAAGGAAAAGTTTCGGTGTGGGACGATCTGTCCACCCTCTACATGGCGGCGCAAGTTCTCGGCTATGACAAACCCGATCCGTCTCGACTCTATAACTTGAGCGACGAGCAACTCGAAGCGGTCAAGAAAAAGTTGCTCGAGTTGAAGCCTAACATCCGCAAAATGTGGGCCACCGGCGGCGAACTGACCAACCTTTTCGAGAGCCACGAGATCGTGATTGCGATGGGATGGCCGCTCAATACGGCGGATCTGAAGCAGGCGAATTTTCCCGTGGGCGAAACCATTCCCAAGGAAAACACCACCGGCTGGATCGATCACCTGATGATCACCGCCGGCAGCGAGAACAAAGAACTCGCGCACAAGTTTCTCGAATACATGGTCGAAGCCAAAACCCAAAAGCTGGTGACCGACAAAACGCACTATGTTCCTGCGAACCCGCAGGCAGGGCAGTACATGACGCCGGCCGAAGTAAAGACGCTACACCTCGACGACGTCGAGAGCTACCAGAAGCGCCTGAATTTCTGGCAGAACGTCCCGCGCCGCGCGAAATATACCGAGATCTGGAACGACGTAAAGGCAGCGCAGTAAGATCAGCATGGCATCTCCCACCACTCCCGACATCGCGCTGGCCGCCAGTACGCAGTCTTCCGCGAAACCGACTCTGCTCAGCATCCGGAATGTGGCGAAAACCTTCGGCCGCAACGCGGTGCTGCGGAATGTTTCGCTGGAAATCGCCGAAGGAGAATTCCTTACCATCCTCGGCGAGAGCGGCTCAGGCAAAACCACGCTGCTGCGAATTGTCGCCGGCTTCGAGACCGCGACCTCCGGCGAACTTTGGATGGAAAACGCTCGCCTCGATCATCAGCCCGCCTACCGAAGGCGCGTCAACACGGTGTTTCAAAACTATGCTTTGTTCCCGCACCTCACAGTCGAAGAAAACGTGGGATACGGTTTACGCGTGGCCAAACGCCCTGCGGCCGAAACCGCACAACGAGTCGCCGAAGCCCTCGACAAAGTAAAGATGACCGCTCACGCGAAATCAAAGCCGTCAAAAATCAGCGGAGGCCAGCAGCAGCGCGTGGCGCTGGCCCGTGCGCTCGTAAATCGCCCGCGCCTGCTCCTGCTCGACGAACCCCTCTCCGCACTCGACGCCAACCTGCGCCGCCAGATGCAGGTCGAACTGAAGTCGCTGCAGCGCGAGGTCGGCATCGCATTCGTGTTCGTGACCCATGATCAGGAAGAAGCCATGGTCATGTCCGACCGCATCGCGCTTCTCCGTTCCGGCGAACTGGAGCAGGTGGCCTCGCCCCGCGAAATCTATAGCCGACCGGCAACGGCTTACGTGGCCCAGTTTATCGGCCACACAAACCTGCTGAAGGGCGAAGCACGAGGCGGCGTGGTGAAATGCGGATCACTAAATTGGTCTGCATCAATTCCCGACGGCTCCGTACTTTTTTCTTTGCGTCCCGAACATGTTCGGCTCGCAACAGCTGGGACCTCGGCGAGTAGCGCAGGCGATCAGAGAGTCCGCGTTCGTGGACGAGTCCTGCATCAGGCATTTCACGGCGCAACAGAACTACTTCGCGTGGAATGCACCGGCGGACTCGTGCTAGTGGTTCGAATCGCCAGCGCGAGCGGAATCCAAGGCGAAGTCGAGCTAGAGTTCTCCGCGGCAGATGCGGTTCCGGTCCGCGACTCGCCGGAAAGGAACTGATTGTTCTCTCGCGCTTACAAAACGGTCGTCACGCTGCCCCCGCTGCTATGGGTGACCATATTCCTGCTCGTCCCCTACGCGCTGATGTTCTGCTACAGCTTCTGGTCGGTCTCGCCGTCGCAAATCATCGTGCACTCGTGGAATCTCGACAACTATAAAGAGCTATTCCAGAAGACGGTCTACTGGCAGACCCTGCTGCGTTCTATGTGGATCGCCGCCCGCGTGACGTTATTTTCTCTGCTGCTCGGATATCCGCTGGCATACTTCCTTTCGTTCTACGCGGGCAAGCGAAAAGATCTGCTATATCAACTCGTCATCATTCCGCTGTGGGTCAGTTATCTGGTGCGCGCCTATGCATGGAAAACAATCCTCGGTTCCGACGGCGTGCTCAACACTCTTCTGCAATACGTCCACCTGACCAAGCATCCGCTCGATTTTCTGCTCTACAGCCCATTCGCCGTGGTCTTGACCTTGACGCACATCTACACCCCGTTCACCATCCTCCCGATTTACGCGGCGCTAGAGCACATTCCCCGCAATCTAGTTGAGGCCTCGCACGATCTGGGCGCGACCCCAGCACAAACCTTCTGGAAAGTGATTTTCCCGCTGTCAATTCCCGGCGTCGTTGCCGGAGCCACGTTCGCCTTAGTCCTGAGTCTGGGTGATTTCCTTGCGCCCCTGTTGCTGGGTGGCCCGAGCGGCATCATGATTTCAAACATCGTAGTCAGCCTGTTCGGCGCAGCCTACAACTGGCCGTTAGGCGCCGCCATTTCGCTAGGCATGCTCGTGATCGTCGTCAGCCTGCTATTCCTTTCCGAGCGCCTCGAAAAGAAATGGAGTTTCTCGTGAGCCGCGGAGCAGACCGCAACAGGCCACGCTCGCGCTGGCTGCTAGTTCACGCCGCGGCGGTATTCGCGTTCCTCTATCTGCCGATCGCGGTCCTCATTCTTTATTCCTTCAACAGCCAGGGAGTCGGTGGATTCCCCCCGCACCACCTCACGCTCAATTGGTACCGCATCCTGTTCGCCGATGGCCCCATCTGGGATTCCGTCCTCAACAGCCTGCAAGTCGCCTTCGCCGCGATGGCGATCGCTCTAACTTTCGGCATCCCCGCCGCGCTCGCCCTCGACCGCGCACAATTTCCCGGCAAAGCCCTGTTCCGCCGATTGGTTCTGCTCCCGCTGATCCTCCCCGGCATCATCACCGGCCTCTCGCTGCTCATGCTGTTCAACCTCATGGGCGCGAAGCTCAGCCTGATGACGATCGTGCTCGGCCACGGCACAGCCCTGATCTCAGTGGCAACCACCGAAGTTTTCGCCGGCCTGCAAAAGCTGGATCGCGCGCAGGAAGAAGCCTCGCTCGACCTGGGCGCGAACTACTGGCAAACTTTCTGGCGCGTAACCGTGCCCAACCTGAAGCTGCCGATTATCGGAGCAGCCCTGCTCATCTTCACCCTTTCGATGGACGAGATCGCCGTCAGCTTCTTCCTGATCGGCCGCGACAACACGCTCCCGCTCGAAATCTGGGGCCGCCTGCGCCGCGGAATCACCCCAGAGATCAACGCAGTCTCGACCATCATCTTTATGTTTTCGCTGGTAACGATCGTAGTGTGGTATCGCCTGCGTGTGAGAACTGAGCCGCCGGCTTAGCTCCCTGCAGCAGAGTGCCGAGGCATCTTCAGCAACAACCTCCTGCCAAGGTCACGCGGATACAATAGTTCCCATGAGCCGTACAGTCGAGGTACCCGTCACGCCGTCAGTCCTTCGATGGGCGATTGACGAATCCGGCTATGAACTCGACCAGGTAGCCTACGTTGCGGGCGTGAACCTTTCTGAACTGGAACGATGGCTATCCGGTCAGGGAAGGCCAACTCTCACAAGCGCACGGAAGATCGCTCAGAAGCTGCATCGACCACTCGCCTCTCTATTACTTCCGGAACCCCCTCAGCATCGCCCAATGGCAGTCGCTTTTCGTTTCCCCGGCGGCTACCAGCGCAGTCTGAAGCCTGAGGAACGCCGCAGCTTGCGGCGAGCGGCTCGGCTTCAAGAGGTCCTGTCCTGGCTCTTGAAGGAGTTGGATATAACTAGTCCCGAAATGACGACAGCTTCGACCAGCGACGACCCCGTTACCGTTGCGGCGAGAACTCGGGAAGCCATCGGAATATCGGCCTCGCGCCAGAAACAGTGGAACACTACAGCAGACGCTTTCGATGGGTGGCGCAGCGCACTCGAACGCGCCGGATACCTGGCCTTTCTCGTTTCCATAGGCAAGGAGTCAGTTAACGGCTTCTCTCTTTGGGACCAAGTAGCACCGGTCGTTGCTGTCAATACAGCGCGAAATGAAGCTTCAAAAATCTTTACGCTGTTTCACGGTGTCGACCGCCGTGCTGAAGCTGTTCCCCACGGCCGTCTGGTCGAGGGCGGCGGTGCGCGCCACCCCGTTGTAGTCGCCCGCCGCACCCTCGAGGTATGTGCCGCTGGAGGCCGAGATGGTCACGGTCACGCCGTACGGCGCCGCAGCTGCGTTCTGCACGTAGTACATGGCGATGTCGCCGCCACCGCTCGAGAAGGTCGTCGACGCGCTGCGCGTCCACGCGCCGTTGACGTTGTCGGAGACCTGGACGGGCCCGGTGGAGTCGTACTGGGCGAACCAGCCGACCAGGAGATCACCGGCAGACACCTGGCCCGTAAGTGGAAGTGTCGTCTGGCTCACGCGGCTCCCGGTGGACACCGCGCCGCTCTGCACGTACTGGATGCCCGACGGCGCCGGGGTGGTCACATTCACCGCGGTCGAGAGCGCCGAATGATTGCCGCTGCCGTCGAACGCATCGACCGCGTACGAGTACGCGGTGGAGGCGGCAGCGGTGACGTCGGTGAAGGTGGTCGCCAGCGCGCCGCCGGTGGTCCCCACCGCGGTGCCGTTGCGATAGATGGTGTAGCCGGTCACCGCGACGTTGTCGGTGGACTTCTTCCAGTTGAGCGTGACGGCGTTGGCGGTCACCGGCCCGGCGGTCAATCCGGTCGGCTTGGTGGGCGGCTGCGTGTCGCCGCTCGACGAGATCAGCTCGTATGCGCCGACGTCACAGCCGGTGCCCTGCGGTCGCGCGGTGCCGCGCTGATCCGCGCCGCCCGTGCATCCGCTCACCGTCGCGGGGATGACGTTCACCGCGGGGCTGGACGCGGGAAGGGCCAGGGTCTGCGTCGAGCCCCCGTTCGATGCCAGCGCGTCCAGCATCGGCTGCGTGTTGTTCAGCGACTGGTTGGACGCGGAGAAGCCGCAGGACGTTCCGGTGTCGATGTTGTAGCCGGAGTTGGTGACCGGCGCACCGCTGCAGTTGGCACCGCTGACCCCGTTGGCCACGATGCTCGAGCTGACCGACAGCGTTAACGTGCCGTAGTTGTGCAGGTCGGCGCCGTACTGCGAAGCGTTCTGGGAGAAGCGTTGAGTAGCTGACGATGGCCGTGCCGAAGTTCTGGATTGCACCGCCACCGTTGCCCCCACCGGTGTTCTTGTAGAAGGTGCTGTTCGACACGAGCACCGTGGCGTCGTTGTCGATGGCACCGCCGCCGGGACCGCTGTTGCCGACGAAGGTGGATGCCGTGATCGTGGTGGTGCCGACGGCGGTGACCATGGCGCCACCGCCGTACACGGTCGCCGTGTTGTTGGTGAACGTCGTCTTATCGATGCTCGTGGTGTTCTCGATGAAGAGCGCACCTCCCTCCATCGCCACGTTGCCGGAGAAGGTGCTCGTGGTGATGGTCAGCGATCCGCTGCTCGCGATCGCGCCACCCGAGGTTCCGCTCAGGGCGGGCGACTGATTGCCGGAGAACGTGCTGCCACTGACGACCAGCGTCGCCGTGGCTGTTGACGGCGCCGCCGCCATTGTGACCGTCGTCCGCGAGCCCGTTGCTCAGCACCACCGAATTGAGCGTGAGTTTGCCCCCCGATGCCACGTCGAAGATACGGAATGCCGGCGTCCCGGTCGCCGTCGAGCGCTCGATGGTGGCGCCGTTGCCCGCGATGGTCACCTTCCCGGTGATCACGGGGAGTCCGGTGCCACCGTCGGTCGTGTTGTTGGCCGCGGTCAGCGCGATGGTGCAGGCGCTGCCGAGCGTGACCGTCCCACCGGATGCTTTGTTGGCCGTCGTGATGGCTGCGATCAGGCTGGCTGAGCTGCAGGTGATCGCGGCTGCGGCGATCTGCGCCGTGACCACCATCCCGCTGCCGGCGGCGATGACCGCTGCGAGCAGCGTCCCCAGCCGGCGCACGCTGTGGGCGTCACGGGCAGGTCGCCGGCTCGTGGGTCTCAGCGCAGCACCGTGAACACCGCGAGTGCGGCCAGCCAGAGGGACATGACCACGACCAGGACGGTCACTCCCCATTCCCGCGCCAGAGCAAGGGCATGACGACGGTGAAACATCGCCCGGCGACGCGCCAGGGCGACGTCGACGATCGCTGGGTCGGCCATGAAACTTGAGCCAGGTGTCCCGCGCGAACTCTCTGCCGAACATCGTTTCCCTACCGCTATGCCGCAGTTCTCCGACAACTTTGCCGTGCGCGCAGGGCGTCCACAACCTGCAGTCATCGTAGGCGTGCCTACGTAATCGTTGGTGGCGGAGCGCACCCTGGTCGCGTAGTCTGAAAACCCACTTCGGAGGCACGATGAGAACACGGCGTGCGCTCGCCATCGGCGCTGCGGCGGTGACCGTGATCGGTGCGTGTAGCGCCATCGCGGTCGTGGAACTCCGGCACGACAGCGGTCACACCGGCTTCTCCAGCAGCACATCCGGCAAGCCCGGGCCCACAGGGGTTCCCACAAGCGTGCCCAGCTCGTTCCCGCTCCCATTGACGCGTTGGCATTACGCCGCCAACGGCAACTTCGGCTCGTCCGGCCAGTACCTCCCAGGTGCTGACGGCTTCAACCTCGCCGACGTCAGCTCGAAGTACGTGCTCAACAGCCTGCCAGCCGGTGTGCGTGGCCTCGTCTACCTCGGCACCTGTGCGGGTGCGACCAGCAGTTTCGACGCGACCGTCGACGCTTTCGCCGGCGATGCCAAGCTCTTCGGCTTCTACGTCATCGACGAGCCGAACATCTCGTCGTGCTCTCCCGCCCACCTCAAGGCCGAGGACGACTGGATTCACGGTCACGTCCCCGGTGCATACGCCTTCGCGATCCTCGAGAATCAGTGCGCGGCGATCTCTCCGTGCTTTGGCTGGTACACGCCCGCCAACAGCGACCTTGACCTTATCGGCCTGGATCCGTACCCGGTGCGCTCCGAACTCCGCGCGCCGGACTACGCTGAGATCGGCGAATCCGTCGCCTACGTTCAGACGGAGGCGGGCTGGCCGCTCAGCTCGCTCGTGCCGGTATTCCAGGCGTTCGGCGGCGGCAGCTGGGGAGGCACGGCCACCTGGACGCTGCCCACTCCCAGCGAAGAGCAGCAGCTGCTTGCGACATGGGCGAGCGTTCTGCCTGCGTCCACTGTTCGACTACGCATACAGCTGGGGGCAACAGAAAGGCGACACCTCGTTGTCCATGTCGCCGGGCCTGCAGCAGGTCTTCGCCGCGCACAATGCCTAGTCGGCTCCAGGCCGCTCCCTGAACGCGAGGGATCAACAAAAGCCGCGCTCCGGAACCTCCGGCCCGGGCGTGTGGTCTTCATCGGAACGGTTCACGAGGCCGCGCCGGCATTGTTGTCCCTGTTGCAGAGCGACGCCGAGGTCGCCTGCGTGTTCACGATGCCCGCGACCAAGGCGGCGTCGGTCGCCGGCTTCGTCGACCTGAAGCCACTCGCCGAGCCGCGCGGCGTTCCGGTCGTGTCGGTGGAGGACATCAACGCATCGGCTGTAGTCGAGCGCATCCGGCAGCTCGAGCCCGATCTCGTGGTTGTGGCCGGCTGGAACTCGCCTCCTCGGCGCACCGCTGCTGTCTCTCGCGCCACGCGGTTGCATCGGCTTTCACGCTTCGCTGCTGCCGCGACACCGCGGCCGGGCCCCGGTGAACTGGGCGATCCTGCGTGGGGAGACGCTCACCGGCAACACCATGTTCATGCTCACGCCGGACGCCGACATGGGCGACATCGTGGATCAGCGAGGCATCCCGATCGGTGATGAGGACACGTGTGCCGATATTTACGCCAAGGTGGGATGCGCCGGCGCCGAGATGCTGCGCACCCATCTGCCCGCGCTCCTCGCGGGTACGGCGCCGCGACGACCCCAGGAGCTCGGCGACGCCGAGCCGTTGCCCAAGCGTACCCCGGCGATGGGCATCACCCTCTGGGATCGCCCATCGCGCAGCGTGCACGACTGGATCCGCGCGCTGACGCTGCCCTACCCAGGAGCATTCAGCCTGCTTCGAGGACACAAGGTCATGCTCTGGCGCTCTGCGCTCCCCGGCCCGAATGAACCCCCCGGAACCCCCGGATGCATCCTCACG
The DNA here is from genome assembly GCA_963755795.1 of uncultured Acidobacteriota bacterium. GTDB lineage: Bacteria > Acidobacteriota > Terriglobia > Terriglobales > Acidobacteriaceae > Sulfotelmatobacter. Next base: position 93,297 of record CAVWLI010000048.1, read on the forward strand.
TGCGACGCTCAGGGCATGCGCGTAGGGACAGGCGACGGCAGCCTTGTGATCACCTGGGTCTCCGAGGCCGGTAAATTGCCGCAACCCGCACAGCACTGGTTCGCGCAGGCCGGTCTGGATCGCGGAGCAGTCTTCGATCCGGTGGACGACGTGACCGCCGCCTGGGCGATGGGCGCAACGCTCGCGCCCGCCGCCGTCGGCCGATGACGGTACTCGTCCTCGCTGCGCACCCGGACGACGAGATCCTGGGCGCTGGCGGCGCGCTCGCCCGGCATGCGCGCGCCGGAGATGAGGTCCACGCGATGGTCATCTCCGACGGCGCCGCGAGCCGTTACGACGACGGCATGGTGGAGGAACTCCAGGAGCAGGCGCGGCGCGCATCTGCGGAGATCGGCTTCGCTTCACTTCGGCTCGAGGCCCTCCCGGACCAGCGCCTGGAAACGCTCCCCCTGATTGAGCTGACCCAACGGCTCGAGGCGGTGATCGACGAACTGCGTCCCGACACCGTGTACACGCACTTTCCCGAGGACGTGAACAACGACCATCGCGTTGTCGCCCGAGCTGCGTGGACCGCCTGCCGCCCGTATCGAGCGCCCTTCGTCCGCCGGTTCCTCGTCTTCGACACGGCCTCTTCGACCGAGTGGGCGTGGCCGCTCACGGGATCGGCGTTCAGCCCCAACCACTATGTCGACATCACCGAGACGCTTGACGTCAAGATGCGCGCGATCGCCTGCTACAAAAGTGAGCTGCGCGAGTATCCGCACCCGCGCTCCGAGCGCGCATTGCGCGAGCGCGCCGCGTTCTGGGGGAGTCACATCGGCCGCGCCGCAGCCGAGCCTTTCATCCTGCTACGCGAGATCTGGTAGTCGCAGCCGGCCCAGGCTTCCGAATACCAAGCACCACTGCCAGGGTTGTTGCCAGCAGCACGATCGTCGCCGCCAAGGTTGGATGGTCCAGGAATTCCATGTCGAGGGCCACGCGGCGCGGCACCAGCTCGGTGAGGTAGAACGCCTCGGCGTCCGCGCCGGGAGGCGGCGACGGTCTCTCCATGAAAACCTGGCACGGTCCGGTCATGCCCGGCCGGTAGCCAAGCACCGGACGCAGTTCAGGTGGGTAGCGCTCGGCGAGTGCCGGCGTCTCCGGTCGCGGGCCGACCAGCGTCATCTTGCCACGCAACACGGTGCCGAGTTGGGGCAACTCGTCGAGATGCCCGGCGCGGAGAAATCTCCCGACCCCGAGTCGTGCGGGGATCACCCGGCAGCGTGAATTCGGGGCCGCTCGAGCTGGCGGTCATGGTGCGGAACTTATGGAGGTGAAGATTGAGCCACCTTCGCCCACCCGCTGCTGATGAAACAGGATCGGTCCTCGGCTGGTGAGCCTGATGGCGAGAGCGATCACGAAGAGCAGCGGCAGCGCGGCGACGAGGGCGATCAGCGAGACCACGATATCGAGGCCACGGCGGGCCGCGCTCACACCGGCCTCAATCGGCACCACCTCGCTCGAGTAGCAGGCGCTCATGACGCCACAGGAAGCAGGTGCAGTTCGGCAGGAGGTACCTCCAGCGCTTCCTCGTACAGCGCGCTCAGCGCTATGGCCGCCTCACGGGCGCCGAAACGCCCGGCTACCCAGCGCCGGCCATTCTCCGCCATGCGCAGCGCCTCGCCAGGATGCTCCAGCAGATGGCGCACAGCCGAAGCGCAGGCGGCCGGTCGCGCGGCAGGGACGAGCAGCCCCGTTTCGCCGGTCACGATCACCTCGGGCACTCCGTTGACTGCGGTCGCGACCACGGGCAGGCCGCACTGCATCGCCTCGACGACCGCACAGGGCAGGCCCTCGTAGAGGCTGGTCATCACGAAGATGTCAAGCGCCGGGAGCAGAAGCTGGACATCGTCCCGTTCGCCGACGAAGTGCATCCGGCCGTTGAGCCCCATACGTTGAGAGCGCGCCTCGACCTCGCGGCGGAGCGGTCCATCCCCGATCCACGACTCCATGAACCGAATCGCCGAGCCTGCGAAGCACCGCAAGGAAGTCCAGGGGCGCCTTCTGATGGTCGACGCGTCCCACAGTGCCGATGAGCGGGCTGCTCACCGCTATCCCGAGTCGTTGGCGTGCCTCCCGGCTGCTGGCCGGATCGCGCCGCACCGACCGATCGGCGATCGATACGGGGATGACCCGTACTCGCTCGGCGGGCGCGATACCGAGACGCACCGCCTCGGCACCCACCATCGAGCTCACCGCAACGAAGCGGTCGGTGATGCGGCCGAGACGCCGTTCGAGAGTGATGTACGCGGCCCGGCGCATGGGGGATTGAAAGCTGTGGAACGGAAATCCGTGAAACGAGTGCACGACCACCGGCACCCCCGCCTGGTGCGCGGCGATGCGGCCGAGCATGCCGGCCTTCGCACTGTGTGTATGCACGACGTCAAACCGTCCCACCTCGAAGAGAGCTGCGCAGTTCGCGTATCCCGGCGACGTCGTGCTGGGGTGCGATTTCCGGGCGCATGTGACGCAGCGTCAGGACCTCGATACCCCCAGCCTGGGCGCGCTCGATGAGCGGGCCGCCCGCCGCGGTCAGGATCACAGATTCGAAGCGAGCTCGGTCGAGACCCTCCGCCCCCCGCATGGCCACGCCGCCGGCGCCTGCGATGAACCTCGTGACAACCTGCGCGACACGAATCCGGTCGCTGGGCACGCGCAGCACCGGCCGAGTCACGCCGGGTCCTTCTGGGTGCCGACGCTGCGCGCGTTCAGCGCCGCCGGTCGGCTCTCAATGAAAAAGAACGCGACGCACGCCATCGTGGTGCACAGGTATGCCGCGGTCGATGCGATCGAAGCTCCGATGATGCCCATCTTCGGGATCAGGAGCAGATCCAGCAGCACGGTCACGACAACGCCGAAGCCGACCCCGGTCGAAGCCATGCCCGGCATACCGTGGCCGTAGAGGTAGGCGATGGCGACCGCCGCAATGCCCTCGCCCGCCAGCCCGATGAGGAGGATGCATGCGGGCAGCACGGCGGAATCGAACGCAGCGCCGAACAGGATGGGAATCACGACAAGCGACAGCGCCGCAAGGGGGATCGCGGCCGCCGCGACGGCGAGCCCCGCCCGTCGCATGGCGTCGCGCGCGGCGCCCACCGGAGCGGCTCCGCCCCCGCGCGCGAATCGTGGATATGCGACCCACAGCACGGCGTCGGAAGGCTGCCGGAGCAGCTCCGCGTATTTGGAAGCCACCGCGTAGATGCCCAGAGCTGCCGGGCCCGCCACCAGGTCGACGATCACGAAATCGAATCGCAGGTTCATCAGCAGCATGACGTTGCCGACCTGACCACGAATCGCATACAGCCACACTCGGCGGCCCAGGTCGAGATCGAGGCGACCGCCGCGGGCGAAGAACCCGCGCCGCCACAGCCGCGCGCCCCCGATGATCGCGGTGGCAACGCGCGAGGCGAGCAGTCCGAAGACGATGAGCGCGCCGTCGCGGAATCCAATCACCCACAGGAGGGCAAAAGCGGGCAGGAAGGTCGTCTCCTCGAGAACGATGATGAGGTTGCTGCCAGGAAGGTCGTTATCCCCTTGACAGAACGACTTGAAGCTCGACACTGCCATCTGGCTGAGCACCAGGACGCCTGTGAACGCGACCATGCCGACCCCGAGTTCGGGTAGCAGCAGACGGCCCAGCAGGGGCGACAGAGCCAACCATCCCACGGCGCCGAGCAACGATCCGCCGGCGCTCAGCGCCAGCAGCGTGGGGCGCAGGTTGCGGTCCTGACCGCGGGCTCCGCTGAGGAAGTAGGGCGCTGCGAGCGGCAGCCCGCCCGTGCCCAGAAAACCGGCCAGTGGCGGCAGCACGCGCAGGAGCGCAAGCGCCCCGACCCATACCGGTCCGGCGGTACGGGCGACCATGAGCGTCGCCACTCCGACGGCGAGCAGGGCGCCGATTCGAGCGCCAAGATTGGTTAGCGCCAATCGGGCGCCACCGCCACGAATCAGTGCCCCGCGAGCAGCGGTGATGTTCATGTTGCGCGGTCCCGCCCCCAAATGCTCACCGCCGCGATCATCGCAAACCACGTCCAGACATAGTCGAAATGGATCAGCTCGTAGATGTTCGCCGTGATCGCAAATGCGACAAGGACGCCGGCCAGCGCGCCTGGATGGCGCACCACCGCGGCATAGCCCGATTGGAGCGGACCCAGCACCCGTCGCGCGTGGAAGAGAATCACGAGAATGAGCAGCAGGAATCCGATGCCACCGAGCAGTCCGCGTTCGGCTACAGAAGCAGTGAAATCGCTGTGGGCTTCGAATGCGACGCTTGCCTGTTGCGCTTGCAGGGTTGGCTTCGTCGCGGCCGGTCCGATGCCGATGAAACCGCCCTGTTCAACGAGGGCGAGTGTCTCGTGCAGCAACGTGTCACGACCCTCGCTCGACTGGGTGAACCGACCCACGTAGTCACGCAGTATCGGCGCACTCGCTGCCGCGTCACTGACAACGGTATTGACGTTTACCTGAGAGCCGACGACCCCGGCCGCGAGAAGAACGCCGCACGCCACAGCTACGGTGGGAAGGACGCCTCGACGCCGCACCATGCTGATACTCGCGGCCACAGCGCACGCTGCCAGGGTTGCGATCGAGAAGCCGTTCGAGCCGGTGAAGATGATCGCGACGATCAGGATCGCGCCCGCCGCACACCGCATAGCCCGGTGCCGCGGTGTCGCCGAGGCCCATATGACCATCAGGCTCGAGCAATAGTAACCGGCCGCGAGGTTCGGATCGCCGAACGTGATCGATGCGCGGTTTCCTTCGCGCGAGGTGATTCCCGACAGCACATCAATGTTGAACAGCGCCCCCAGAATCATCAGTCCGGCCCACACCACGCTCGCGTACGCCCATGTCCGCAGCACCGGGGACATGCCGTTGGGAGTGCGGCACACGGTCACCACCGTGGCAGTCCAGGCGAGCAGAAACAGGTCCTGCACCACTGCCACGAGCCCGACCCCCGGATACACGCTGAACAGCGACGCGACCACGCCGGCGAGGGCCAGCACCCCCAGCGGCAGCGCATATGGCACGCGGATCGGGATGTGGTCGACAAGTGCCCAACAAATCGTCGCCCCGATGGAGAGGACGATCAGGACGTCAACCGGGGCGATGTTGCCGGCCGCCGACGGCTGAAGGAATGGGAGGAATGCGACCGCGGCGCACGTCGTGCCGACGGCCAATCCCCGCCACGGCAGCAGCGCGTGTCGCGCCGCCATGCGCCGCGAGAGCACAGCCCCCCGTGCAGCGACCA
>CAVWLI010000049.1:0-176777 GCA_963755795.1 uncultured Acidobacteriota bacterium
TCGCCATCAACGTAACTGGCCGGTGCATCAGGTTCGTCTCAAACGGCTTGCCCGCGACTTCGCCGCTCGCCAGCAGGTCGGCAGCCACCGCCTGCACCGCAGCATCGGTGGTGGCGACTTTGAGTTCTGGCTTCTTGTCTTTTTCTTTTGCGCTCGATGCGGAACTCGAGTGGTCGAGAACCACGGCGACCAGTGATTCAGATTCGACTGCGGCAGGGCTAGAGAGAGAAATTGTCGTTTTCATAATTGCTGTGCGATGGATCAGATGATACTTCCAGTATCGTCGGCGAGACCGCGATTAGGCAAGCGGACACGCCTGAGCGGCCGCACAGCTACCAGCGGATCGGGTTGGAAAAGCCTTTCCCAGCACTCCTATTTTTTCGGATGCGAAACGCTGTAGACGGACGACGCTACAAGATATTTACCCTGGTCGCTATTGACCGGATCAAGATCGAATGCGAAGTCTCCTTGGCCGGGAAAGAGCCTGATTCGAAAGTAATATACCTTCCCGGCCTCTGCGGTGAAATTGGCCATGGCAAACGATCGCGCCCGCTCCGATAAGCGCGACTGCCAGTTCACACAGAGGTGGTGTTCACCCGGCGCAGTTGCAAAGAAAAGATAGGAGTTGCCTTGGTTGGCGCCAATCCAGGCGCCGTCGACTCCTACCTTGACCAAGGCCGCAGTAACATCCGCTATGATCGAACGGCCTCCGTAGCAGTCGACGCACTGGCCGAGATCCTCGACCACGAAGACTTGCGCCTTAGCGGAGTCCGGCGCAGGAGCGGGTTGCTGAGTTCCTGCTGTATTGACCGCAAACGTCACTGCCGGCGGCCCGCAAGCCGACTGCGCTGCCACAATAGCCCTCTGATCCTGAGCGACAGAGCAGGCGGCAAGAAACAATACGACGAAGGCGGACTTCATGGTTTTCCTCCTCCGGGCGATGCATCTCGTGATCTCAAGTTCCAACTCCTCATGGTAGTCAGGAAGCGGCCGAAAAATGCATAGTTATGATCAAGAGGTGTAAAGTTTTTTTTCGCCCCGCTTTTTTTTGTAAAGCTCCGATTCCTTATCGATCACTTGTTCCGCGAAAAAACAGACTGAACCAATGCCTGCCTTACACCGTACTGTTCGAGATGGAAATGGCAGCGATCCAGTGACGGCAGCCGAGCGCGTGCGATATGATTCAAAGCCGCAGCCCACACAGGTGAGGTTTTTCATGCAGATTCGTTGGAAGGTTGTCGTTCTCGCAGCCACAGCAGTTCTAGGACTCACGGCACTCATGAATCGCAACATGGCGGCCGCGGCGGCCGCACCGCAAGCTCAGGCCCCCGCAGCCAAGGCCCCACGTCTCGCAAGGGATGCGAGAAATGGGGCACCCGCACCCGCGGGAATTTCCATTCCTGATACGACGCTGGCCATCAACTCCGACAAGCCGATGTCGGAGCGCGTGGTGCACTACGAGATCGACGCCAGGTATGACGCGGCCACGCACACCGTCGACGCGACTGAAGTCCTGACCTATCACAACTTGACCGGGCAAGCGCTCGACCACTTCCCTTTCCATCTTTATCAGAATGCATTCCAGCCCAAGGCGACGTTTGTGCGCGATGCGAAACTCATGGGCAGCCGCGACACGGGCTATGCGAAGTGGGAAGACAAGTTCTATGGCTCGGAAGACATCAAGAGTATCGAACTGGTGGGCCAGGGCGACCTGACGTCGCAGTTGCAGTACATCGCTCCGGATGACGGCAATAAAGATGACAAGACCGTGGTCGACCTACACGTGCCGAAGCCCATTGCGCCAAACGAGTACGCCCAGTTCAAGATTGCCTTTAAGACCAAATTTCCCGAGACCCAAGCTCGGTCGGGATGGAAGCGCGATTTTGTCTTGGGTGGCCAGTGGTTTCCGAAGGTGGGTGTATGGTGGCATGGAGCCTGGAATTGCCACCAGTATCACAACACGACCGAGTTCTTCGCCGACTTCGGCGTCTTCGACGTGAAACTGACGGTGCCACAGAATGAAGTCGTCGGCGCCAGCGGAGTCATGGTCGAGAAAAAAAGCAATCCTGATAACACCCAGACCGTGACCTATCACGGGGACGACATTCACGACTTCGCCTGGACCGCCAGCCCGCGCTACAAAGTCCGTGAGAGCATTTATCAGTCGCAAATGGGGCCGATCCAACTGCGCTTCCTCATGCAGCCCGCGCACTGGAGCCAGGCCGAGCGGCACGAAAAGATCACACGCGAAACGCTCGATCACTTTGAAAAATGGTACGGCCCTTATCCCTACAAGACGCTGACCGTGGTCGATCCGGAACCCGATTCCGCGGCGGGAGGGATGGAGTATCCAACGTTTATCACCGGCGATTCGAGCTGGTTTATGCCGGAGGGTTTGCACTTGCCCGAGGTTGTCGTTGAGCATGAGTTCGGACACCAATATTGGTACGGCATGGTCGCGACCAATGAATTTGAAGACGCATGGATGGACGAAGGCATCAACAGCTATACGGAAGTGAAGGTGCTGGATTCGATCCTGGGCAAACGCACCTCGATCATGAATATCGCGGGCGTGACTATGGGCGAGCGCGAAGAGCAGCGACTCAGCTATATCAGCGCAGCCGATCGCGATGCCATCGCAGAGAATGCCTACGACTATTACAATTCCAACTCTTACGGTGGCGTCACCTACGGCAAGACGGCCAGCGTGCTCCTCACCCTCGAAGGCATCCTCGGCGAGGACACCTTGGCCAAGGCGATGCACGTGTATTTCATGAAGTACCGCTTCACACATCCCACCAAAGAAGACTTCCTGAAGACGATCGAAGAAGTTTCCGGCAAGGACCTGCGGTGGTATTTCAACCAGGCCATCTACGGGTCACAGGTAATGGATTATGAAGTGCTCGACGTCAATTCCTTTCCCGTGAACTGGTACGAAGATGAAAAGGACGCGAAGAAGGATAAGAGCAATAAGGATAAAAGTAATAAAGATAAGGACGATACGGTTTACCAGTCCTACGTTTCGCTGCATCGCAAAGAAGACTTCGTGATGCCGGTCGAAGTGGAGATCGTCTTCCGTGACAGCAAGAACCACGAAGAGAAGGTTCGCGAACACTGGGACGGCAAGAACCGCTGGATACGATTCAGTTACCTGAAAAAAGCGAAGGTTGTCTCAGCAGAAATCGATCCCGACCACACCGTGCAGATCGACCGCAACGACTTCAACAACAGCTTTGTAGTCGAGGCCAACGGCAAGCCCACGAACAAGCTGTCGACCTACTGGCTCTTCGCGACGCAGTGGGTAAGCCAAGCCATGGCCTGGTGGGCTGTGTAAAGGCTTCAGACGCGACAACGTTTTTGAAAGGGCGGCCTTTAGGCCCGCCGCAAGCGGCTTCGGCCGCGCAGGATCAGATCAGCATCAGATCGAGGATAGAAACGAATGAGCGACAAGAAAAGTTTGCTGGGTAGCGGTTGGGGAATGGTGGGACGCAACAAGCGCTACATTGTCTGGTTCTGGTTGCTGAATTTGACGCTGGCATGGTTTGGCACGATGGCCTTTTCCAAGAGTGCCCACGCCATTCTCGATCACAGCATGGCCGCCGACCGCCTGCTGCATGGGTTCGACCTTGCGGTGATGGTCAATCTGCTGGCACGCCCTGAGTTTGGGCCAATGGCGGCGGCAACGACCCCGGCGATGTATTTTTCGTTTCTCTTCCTCGTCTTCACAACACTGTTTCTGCCGGGCGTGTTCCAGGGATACGCTTCGACCTACCGGCTGCCGCGCGAAGATTTCTTTCGAGCTTGCGGGCGAAACTTGTGGCGCTACATCCGGCTGATGATTATTGCGGGCATCGTGATGCTGATCGCGACGCTCGCGCTGTTCGCACTGCATGGCGTGCTGGAGCGAAAGGCGGGGGAGAGTACGAACGAATTGCTGCTGCCCGAGGTGCGTTTTGCCGGCCTGTTCGTGATTTTCCTGATCATGACTGGTTTCCGCATCTGGTTCGATCTGGCCGAAGTGGACGTCGTGTTGAGTGACCAGCGAGCCGTTCGCAAATCGATTGGAACCGCGTTCCTGCACACGTTTCGCAGCCTGGGCCGTTTGCTGGCGAGTTACGTCGTGACCGCGATCGTGGCCGCGATCATTTTGCTGGGCGGGATCTGGACCTGGATGAAGTTCGTCGCGCCGGAGAAGTGGTTCGCGGCGTTTCTACTCAGCCAACTTATACTGTTTCTGCTGTTGATTCCACGCTTCTGGCAGCGGGGAGTCGCGGTCTCATACTGGAAGCAGAACATGATGGCGCCGGCAGTCGTCGTCCAGCCGATTATGCCGCTGCCGATTATGCCGCAGCCGATTACTCCGCCGGCTCCGATCGCGGTGGCTCCTGACCCGGCTCCGGCGGTGCCGATTCCCCCGCCGGCTCCACAGGGAACATAAGTCGCGTCCATTCGGAAAGTTTCCGCAAAGTCACAGCACGACGATGGTGATGCCCCTGATTGCGGCGGCCCAGGTCGGGATCGCTTTTCAGGGCGGACTCCGCCTGCAGCAATCGCCAGGTCGCATCATCGGTCTTCGACCAGTTTTCGCCGAAAATGCAAGCGCGAATCTGGCCGCCCTCGGCCAGTTCGTACAAGCGCCTCTGCACCGCGAGGCGAATGTCGCCGCCGGCGCCGCTCGATCCGTAGCCGTGGATGACTTTCAGCAGGGTGAGTTTCCCCTGCCGGGCAACCGCCATCTCGCGCTCCAGCCGCTGCAGGGCTTCCTGCACCGACGGCATATCGGACTTGAGGTTTACGGTCTTGATGAGACCTCCGTCTAGCCCTGCCGACGCGGGAGTATGGTGAACTTCTTTCGCCCAGGAAGACGATACGTTTCGAAATCGTCATGATCTACGGTCAGAATTGTACTCAGGCTTTCGAGAGCGGCGAGGTGGACCAGCGTGGCGTCGGCGAAATCCATAGGGCGGTCAGCGTACTGGGTCATGAGAGCGTGAAGTTCGGGCAGATCTCGGTCCCCCATAGAGCAAGCCGTCAGCGCGCCAGAACGAACAAAACGCCACATTCTCTCAACGTTATAGGGATTGCTCCCAGCCAGGTGGAAAGCTTCGGTGAGGACTGCTTCGGTGGTCAGTAATGGGATGCGAACGGATTGCAGCGCTTCCAGGCAACTGGAATGCCAGGAGTCCTCGGCGTCCACGATGGCCAGAATGGCGCCGGTGTCAATCAGTGCGGCGGCCGAAGCGGCGAGCAAGTGCATTCGATTCCTTTAGGTGTTTCTTGTGGATGATCTCCCGAACCAGTTCGCTAGTCCGCGCTGAGCGGGTCGGGTCGTTGCCACGGATTGTTCCCACCGTGGCCATAACGCGTCTGCGGATCGCAGCCTGCTCGGCCTCGTCGGCGGAATGACTGTTGCGTCGCACCGCGAGCCAGTCGGCGGTCACGCGGTCGAGCAGCGACGACAACGACGTGCCTTCCCGGCGGGCTTCGGCCTCGAGTTCGGCCTTCCGGTCAGCCGATAGACGCCAACTGTAGACTTCCGTCTTCATGCACTACAGCGTAGTGCATCGTATCCATCAAGTCAACCGCCGGCTTTACCCCTTCCGGCTGCGGCTGATTGCGTCTCTGGCTTCTTTGTCGGCGGTTCGGCGGCGTTCGGTTTCGCGTTTGTCCCAGAGTTGCTTGCCCTTGGCCAGGGCCAGCTCGACCTTGACACGGCCGTTTTTGAAGTACAGGCGAGTGGGAATGAGAGTCAGGCCCTTTTGTTGCGTTTTGCCGATGAGTTTGCGGATTTCTTCGCGATGCATGAGCAGTTTGCGGGTGCGGAGCGGGGCGTGATTATGAATATTTCCATGCTCGTAGGGGCCGATGTGGGCGTTCAGCAGCCAGACGGCGTCGTCTTTGACCAATCCGTAGGAGTCTTTAAGGTTAGCCAGACCGCCGCGGACGGACTTTACTTCGGTACCTGTCAGAACCACCCCCGCCTCAAATTTTTCCAGCAAGAAGTAGTTATGTGAAGCGATCCTATTGACAGCAGCGTCGCGGTCGCCGGAGGCGGTGGGGTCGCGGCGCGGAGATTTCTCCGGGTTGGCTTTGGTCGAGTGGGTAGATTGGCGAGCCATTGGCGTGGTTTTTATCTTAGCAGCAGACGGGAGTTGGACTTCAGACCTCGGAGGGCGGACCTTGGACCTTGGGAACCAGCAGTCCAAGGCCCAGAAGCTTGCTGAAAACTCGCTGCGGGGGCACCAGGGGCTGAAGCCCTCACAGAAGGGAAATGCTTTATCGCAGTGCTGAAAACGCTGCGCCACCCAAAATCGAGTTTTTCAGTAAATTGCCAGGACTGAAGTCCGAGGTCTGACCTTCGCCCAGTAGGCCTACGACCAAAGAGTATAACTCTCGTCTGCACAAGCACTTCGGGAGCTGGAAATGACGATGCTATAATCGCGTCACCGAGTGCTTTTTGATGGGTCGAGCGGATTTTTCCGCTCGAAAATCCCGGCGCGACGCCGCAAGGCGCGGGACAGTCCGCTTGTCCGGCCCCGCTTGTCCGGCGAAGACCAAATTAAAGAGGATCATTCTCGTGAGGATTATCGAATGAGACGCCTGATGCGCCCGGCACTATTGCTGTTGCTGGTCGCGGTTGCAACGCTCCCCGCCATCGCTGACAAAGCCAAAAGCCTGTACGCCAAGGGTGAGGATGCGGAGGCTCGCCAGAAGTATGTAGCGGCCTACGAATTCTACAAGCAAGCCTACGACCTGAAACCCAAAGACCTGCGCTACCGCACTTCCTTCGAACGCATTCGTTTCGAGGCAGCGGCCTCGATCGTGCATGAAGGGCAGAAGCTGCGCGACGACGGGAAGCTGGACGAAGCGGCGGCCGACTTCCGGAGAGCGCTGGAGATTGATCCGTCGTTGTTCATCGCCAAGCAGGAACTGGAACACACGCTGAAGATGATCGAGGAGCAACGGAATCCTACGCAGCAGCCGGCCGGGCCGCCAGCCGCGCTGGAGCGCCGGGTCCACGAATTACCCGGGCCGGTGGAACTGGCTCCCATCTCCAATATCCCCATCACGGTCAAGCTCACCGACAAGTCTGACACCGTGTACCGCACCATCGGCCAACTGGCCGGAATCAATGTGCTGCTGGATCCTGATTACACTCCCAAGCAGATCAAAGTTGAGCTGAATGGGGTCACGCTGGAAGATGCGCTGGAAATCACGGCGCTGGAGTCGAAAACCTTCTGGCGGCCGGTGACGCCGAACACGATCTTCGTGGCGCAAGATAATTTGCAGAAACGCAAGGAACTGGAGCAGAGCGTCCTCAAGACTTTTTATCTGACGAACCTCTCCGCCCCCACCGAACTGCAGGATGTGGTGAACGCGATTCGCGCCGTGCTGGACGTGCAGCGCGTGCAGCAGTTGCTCTCGCAGAATGCGCTGGTGGTGCGCGGGACGCCTGATCAGATCGCCTTGGCGGAGAAACTGGTAGAAGATCTCGATAAGGCCCGGCCGGAAGTCATCATCGACATTGCGGTGATGCAGATCAGCAAAGATAAGTCGCGCACACTGGGATTGAGTCCGCCCACCAGCGCCTCGGTTTCTCTACAGGACAATATCAACACCACCTCGACCACTTCCTCGACCACTGGATCGACTACACCGACCAGTTCCGGGTCCGGCATCAACCTGAACAGCTTGGCCAGCCTCAACGCCACCAACTTCCAGGTCACGATTCCTTCCGCGAACCTGTCGGCGGTGATGGGAGATACCGACACCAAGCTGATCCAGAATCCGCAGATTCGCTCGCTGGACGGCCAGAAAGCGTCTCTGAAGATCGGCGAACGCCTGCCTGTGGCAACGGGTTCGTTTCAGCCCGGCATCGGTGGTGTGGGTATTAACCCGCTGGTGAACACGCAATTTCAATACATCGATGTGGGCGTAAACATCGACGTCACGCCCCACGTGCACTCCGACCGGGAAGTCACTCTGAAAATTACGATGGAAATCTCTTCGGAGATTGGCCAGGCCAGCATCGGCGGCATCACCCAGCCCATCATCGGGCAGAAGAAAGTCGACTTGGGGGAGATCCGGCTGAAGGACGGGGAATCCAGCCTGATCGGCGGAATCATGGACGACTCGCAGACCAGGTCGCTGAGCGGCATACCGGGATTAGCGCAGATTCCAATCTTGAAATATCTGTTTGGGCAGACCACGCAAGATCATTCTTCCGACGAAACCGTCTTTGCCATCACACCGCACGTGATCCGCGGGACGGAGGTAACTGAGATGAACCAGCGTGCCATCGATATCGGCACCTCGACAACGATTTCATTGCGCCACGTGAACCGTCCGCCGGCTGCTCCGGTGCAGACACCGCAGCCGGGAACGCCCGCAGCGCAGCCTCCGGCCAATCAGCCTCCGGCAAGTCCGGCTCCGATGAGCCAGTCTGGCGCTCCGAATCCTGCTGCGGCCAGACCGGCCAGCTTTCTGTTTGATCCGCCAACCATTCAGGCGGTCAAGGGCAATACTTTTGTAGTGAATCTGCTGCTGTCCGGGGCGCAGAACGTTCATGCCGTGCCGGTTCGGTTGGACTACAACCCGAAAATGCTTCAGCTTGTGAACGTGGTGAACGGCGGTTTCCTCTCCCAAGATGGCCAGATCGTAACGCTGGCTCATCGCGAGGATGAGATGAAAGGAGAATCGACGATTACGGCCTCAAGACCCAGCGGCGCGGGTGGAGTTTCCGGACAGGGCGCGGTGGTCACTATTACTTTCCAGGCAAAAGCTGACGGACAGACCCCCCTGACTATTACGCAAGGCGGGGCCCTCGATCCGGGCTTGCAACAGATCACGGTCAACGGAGCGCAGGCGTCGGTCACTGTCCAGTAGTAGGAGTGGAAGTAGGATAAAGAGTATGACGATCAAGAGATTCCATCACGCTCTGAGCGCGAAGCCGCAACGCGGATTTACGCTCATGGAACTGATCGTCGCGGCGGCCATTATGTCGATTCTCACCATGATGGCGCTGCCCCTGGCACGAATCACGATCCAGCGCGAGAAGGAAAAGGAACTACGCCGCGCTCTGTGGGACATGCGCGACGCCATCGACCGTTATAAAGACGCCGCCGACCGGAATATGTTTCAGACCAAACTGGATAGTGGCGGCTATCCCCCGGATCTCGAGGAACTGGTCAAGGGAGTGGAGGCGCAAGGCGGCAAGAAAATTCGTTTTCTGCGCTCTATTCCTGTGGACCCGATGACCAAGAGCAAGGAGTGGGGCCTGCGATCGATGCAAGACGATCCTGATTCTGACTCCTGGGGCGGGCAGAGCGTGTTCGATGTCTACACCAAGTCGACGGGCACGGCCCTGGACGGAACGAAATATAAGGACTGGTAAATGCAACGGCGCCTGAACAATTCGGCTAGCGGGAAAGGGCTGCAGGCGGCGCGCGCGCTCGCCCGCGGCAACCGGCGCAATCGAGCCCGCGGTTTCACGCTGCTGGAATTAATGATCGTCATCAGCATGATCATGATCCTGATGTCCGTTGCGGTGCCAATTTATAACCAGTCGATCGTGCAGGCTCGAGAGTCGGTTCTGCGCTCTAATCTGGCTACCTTGCGCAGCGTGATCTCCCAGTACACCCTCGACAAGCAGAAAGCCCCGCAGTCGCTCGACGACCTCGTGACGGCAGGCTACCTCCGGCAGATTCCCATCGATCCCATGACCAAGCAGCCTAACTGGGAACCGAAAGAGGAAGACGTGCTAATGGCTGTGGACCAGACGGAACCCGGCATCGACGACGTGCACTCGGCCTCCAGTGGAATCGCCAGCGACGGCACTGCGTACAGCACCTGGTAACAGGCCTGAGCCCTTCCTTTTCCCGCGTCTTTTCTCGCATCTCTTCCCGATCAAGAACGCGCCTTGCGAATATCAGCAGCGCAGCCCATGAATCAAAGCGGTTCGTAATATGAAATCACTATTGCTGCCGCTTCGCGGATTCGCAATAATCCCCGACTAACTTCGGCATCTCGCGACTTCTGTTTCGCGCGCGACGTAGCCGAGTCCGTTTACTGGGGATTTTCAAGAGAGTACGACCGATGGAAAAAAAGCCCGCTGAAATTAAATTCTGCGGCCAGGGAGAATCTTGCATGCAACTCGCAGTGGTGCGGTGGTTGATGGCAACGATGGTGCTCTTAAGCAGCGGATTCGTTCTGGCACAGCAGCCGACAGCCCCGCCGGACAAGAAGGATCCTGCTCCCGTTTCGAACCACAAACTCGGTCCGCTTGATTTCTATGTCAACTGGCGCGCGCGCGCCGAGGGTTGGGACTGGTTTAAGAGCTCGACCGGACACGGCAACTATACCTTCGGGGATTCTCTGCTTCGCATCGCCATCGGCCAGCGCCGCGAGCATTTCGACTGGTACCTTGAAGGCACCCAAGTAGCGCTTGTGGCCCTGCCGAACATGGCGGTCGACGCTGCGCCCCAGGGCCAACTCGGCTTGGGGGGCAATTATTACGTGGCCAACAGCAGCAACACGAATAATGTCGGCGGCTTTCTTAAGCAGGGCTTCGCGACTTTCAAGGATTTCGGAAGCAGTCTGAAGATTGGGCGATTCGAATATTTCGATGGTAATGAAGTGAAGCCAAAAGACCCCTCGCTCGCGGCCCTGATCCAAACGCGAATTGCGCAACGCCTGATCGCGAACTTCGGATTCTCCGCGGTTCAGCGCAGCTTTGACGGAGTTCAACTCTCCTCCAACGTCGGACGCGACAACTTTACTTTCGTTGCAGTGCGGCCGACGGAAGGAGTGTTTCAGGTCGATGGCATGGGCGAATTAGACGTTGACACGTACTATGGCGCGTTTACCGCGCCTGTTCAAACTACTCACGGCGCGGGCGAACTGCGGGTGTTTGGTCTCGGCTACATCGATCACCGGACGCTCGTCCTCAAGACCGACAACCGTCCTGCATCGGTCCGCGCCACTGACTTCGACAAGATCGAAATCGCGACCTATGGCGCAGACTACGTTCACGTCTTCAATACTTCAGCGGCCGGGAAGTTCAATGTTCTGGGTTGGGCCGCCCTGCAAGGGGGATCGTGGGGACAATTGACACAACACGCGAGCGCCTTCGTGGGTGAAGTTGGCTGGCAGCCGCCTGCGCCGTTGCTGCAGCCGTGGATCAGCGTAGGCTACTCCTATGGGAGCGGCGATGGGAACAACGCGGACAACCGCCACGGAACGTTCTTCCAGGTTCTGACTACGCCACGTCAGTACGCCAGATTTCCTTTCTACAACATGATGAATAATGAAGACCTCTACGCGACGCTGAACCTGCGTCCGACTTCGCGGCTTGCGTTACGCAGCGAGTTACATACGCTTCGACTGGCCAATGCCAAGGATTCTTGGTATGCCGGCGGCGGCGCATTTCAGGAAACTACTTTCGGCTACACCGGACGTCCTAATCCCGGCAATGGAAACCGGGGGCTCGCCAACGTATGGGATATGAGCGCCGACTACCAGTTCACCCACATGTTCGGCGCCACTCTGTATTACGGCAAGGCTTGGGGTAAAACCGTCATCGCCAATATCTACCCCAAAGATCCCAACGGGCAACTTCTCTACTTGGAGACAAACTTCCGCTATTGAGTTCGCCGAACTTCTGCGAGATTGCACCGGGCCGGCCTGAGGAACTAACATCTACCCCATGCCCGTTGAAACAGAAATTCAGGCTCCCGCATCGATTCGCGCACCTCGTGGAAATCAAATCACATGCAAAGGCTGGCAGCAGGAAGCTGCCATGCGCATGCTCATGAACAACCTCGACGAAGAGGTTGCCGAGCGTCCTAAGGACCTGGTCGTCTACGGCGGAACGGGCCGCGCCGCGCGCAGTTGGGAAGCCTACCACGCCATCGTCGCAAGTTTGAAGAATCTGGCCAATGACGAAACCCTGCTGGTGCAATCGGGCAAGCCTGTGGGCGTCTTCAAAACCCACGATCACGCGCCCCGCGTGCTCATCGCCAATTCGAATCTGGTGGGCCACTGGTCGAACTGGGAGAAGTTCAACGAACTGGAACGCGCGGGCTTGATGATGTACGGGCAGATGACCGCCGGTTCGTGGATTTACATCGGCTCGCAAGGAATTGTGCAGGGAACGTTCGAGACATTTTCGGCGGCAGGCGAAAAACATTTTGGCGGCGACCTTGCGGGCAAACTGATCGTTAGCGGCGGCATGGGTGGCATGGGTGGAGCTCAGCCGCTGGCCGCGACCATGACGGGCGCGGCTTTTCTGGGCATTGACGTCGACCCCGAGCGCATCAAGAAGCGCCTGAAAACGGGCTATTGCGACTTCATGGTCACAACGCTCGACGAAGCCCTGCGCATTCTGAAGAATGCGATTCGCAAGAAAGAAAATGTTTCCGTCGGGCTGGTCGGGAATTGCGGGGACGTGATTCCAGAACTGGCTGAGCGTGGCGTCGTCCCTGACATTCTGACGGACCAGACTTCAGCGCACGATCCGCTCAACGGGTATGTGCCAAACGGCATGAGCTTCGAGCAGGCAATGGAGTTGCGCCAGCGCGATCCGCGGGCGTATCAGGAAAAATCTCTCGACGCGATGGCGCGGCATGTCGAAGGAATGTTGCGCCTGCAAAGGATGGGCTCAGTCACCTTTGACTATGGCAATAACATCCGCACGTTCGCATTTCAGCGCGGAGTGCGGGACGCCTACGACTTCCCCGGATTCGTGCCCGCATATATTCGTCCCCTGTTCTGCGAAGGGCGAGGACCATTTCGTTGGGTGGCGCTGTCGGGTGAAGCATCTGACATTCACGTGACGGACGAACTCGTTCTCGAACTATTTCCGGAGAATCGAATTCTGCGGCGTTGGATCGACCTGGCGCGGAAGCGCATCAAGTTCCAGGGCCTGCCCGCGCGCATCTGCTGGCTGGGTTACGGCGAGCGCGCGCAATTCGGGCTGGCCATCAACGATCTGGTGAAGAAGGG
Source organism: uncultured Acidobacteriota bacterium (assembly GCA_963755795.1). Taxonomy (GTDB): domain Bacteria; phylum Acidobacteriota; class Terriglobia; order Terriglobales; family Acidobacteriaceae; genus Sulfotelmatobacter. The sequence goes on from CAVWLI010000049.1 coordinate 13,003, forward strand.
CAAGATCAAGGCGCCGATCGTAATTGGCCGCGATCATCTCGACTGCGGATCGGTGGCGTCTCCCTTTCGTGAAACCGAAAGCATGAAAGACGGCTCTGACGCCGTGGCCGATTGGCCGCTGCTCAATGCGCTGCTGAATACTGCAGCGGGCGCGTCGTGGGTTTCGATTCACAACGGCGGCGGCGTGGGCATCGGCTACTCGTTGCACGCCGGGCAGGTTACGGTGGCCGACGGCACCGATGAGATGGCCAAGCGCATTGAGCGTGTCCTCACCACGGACCCGGGCATGGGCGTGATCCGGCACGTGGACGCGGGCTACGACGAGGCGAAAGAGTTTGCGAAGAAGGCGGGCGTGAAAGTGCCGATGGGCAACTGACGCGTAAACTTCTAGTTCTCGCCTATTTTGCGAGTGCGTCGTAAACAGCCTGGTACGCGGGCTTCTTCTGATAATTGTCGTCCCAGAGCAAGGCCCATCCCTGCCCCTTGTAGAACTGCGGAATCCACGAGTGTTTGTCGGTGAATCCCCAGGTCTGTACTGCCTTGCAGGCAGGTTGCTGCACACAGAGAGTTATGATCTCGCCGTAGAGTTTGGCTTGCGCGCTGAGCGAGGTCGCGCTGGAGTCGTTGAGCCGAATATCTAATTCAGTGATTTGCAGCTCCACACCGAGTTTCGCAAACCGCTCTAGATTTTTCGCAACGGACGCCAGCTTCGCAGGATCGTCGAATTTCAGGCTGATGTGCATCTGGAAACCGACTCCGTCGAGCGGCACACCCCGCTTCTTGAAATCTTTTGCCATCTTGTAAATCGCATCCGATTTCTCGTTGATCATTTCCGCGTCATAGTCGTTATAGAAAAGCTTCGCGCTCGGATCGGCTTCATGCGCCCAGCGCACCACCTGCTCGATATATTTCGTGCCCTTCCCCGCTCCGATTCCCGGCTGATCGTACCAGATGGTGTGGCGAATCGTGCCGTTGTCACTGAAGGCTTCGTTGACCACGTCCCACGCGTAAACTTTGGAAGCGTAATGCGTCACCACGGTCTTGATGTGGCCGTGCAGAATGTCGGCGAGCTGGGACGCGGAGTAGCCGCCGTTTTTCACCCAGTCCGGAACCTGGTTGTGCCAGACCAGCGTGTGTCCGCGGACGAGCATGTTATGACTCTGAGCAAATGCGACCAGCGCATCGCCGCCCTTGAAATTGTAAGGATTGGGGTCGGTGTCGGGCCGCGGATGAATCACGCCGAACTTCATTTCGTTCTCGGCCTGCAACTGGCTGAACTGCGACCCGAGAATAGCGGAGTAGTCCGCTTCGGTGAGATACGCAGACGCGGCGGCCGCACCGACGGTGATGTGGCGACCTTCAGCGGCCTGACGTAACGTGCCAGTCGAGGGCGCAGTGCCCGATGGAAAGGGCGATGCAACACCGGGCAGAAAGACCATTCCGCAAAGCAGCGCCGCAATTGGTGAGCGGCGCCAGACGTGCCGGATAACGTCGATTGACTCTCGATGCACCAACCATGTTTTGATCATGCTCACCTTCCCGTTTAACCCTCGCCATCTAAATATCGGTCACCGAATCTAAACTCTGACTCCAAACCAAAGATGTTAGGCCGATGACCGCACATCCTACAACCGGGCAACCCGAATTGGTCGACGGCAGTTCCCTCATCGCCGAATGTTGCTGCTAGACTAGTCATGCGTGAGCACTGCAAAACTCAGCACTGCAAAGCAAAGATCACAAGCCCCAGACGGGCTGCTGCTGCTCAACGTCGGCCAGCTCCTCACTTTACGCCCGGCATCGGCTGAATCTGGCCCACGCCGCAGGCCCGCTTTGCGTGACCTTGGAATCATCAACGACGGCGCGGTGCTCTGCGTGGGCGGCCAGATCGTCTCCGTCGGACAGACCAAGGGTGCGTTGCGCGATCCATGGCTGAAGAACAATCGGAAGAGAATCACGGAGATCGACTGCGCCGGCAAAGTAGTTTTGCCGGGCTTCGTCGATTCGCACACGCACCCTGTCTTCGTCGGTCCGCGGCTGGTGGATTTCGAGAAGCGCGTCGAAGGCGCGTCCTACGCGGAAATTGCGGCAGCGGGCGGGGGCATCCGATCCAGTCTAGAGGCTGTGCGCAACGCGACGAAGAACGGGCTCGCCACCAAAGTTCTAGCCGCGCTGCAGAAGATGGCCGGCCTGGGCACGACCACGGTGGAGGCCAAATCCGGGTACGGGCTCACGGTCGAGTCGGAACTGAAGTCGCTGGAGGCCATTAAAGATGCGGCGTCGCGCTGGCCGGGCACCGTGGTCTCGACCCTGCTGGGAGCTCATGTTGTCCCGAAAGAATTTCAGGGATGCTCACAAAAGTATGTTGAGATCGTCTGTCAAGAGATGATTCCTGTGGCGGCAAAACGGAAGCTTGCCCAATTTGTGGACGTCTTCTGCGACGAGGGAGCTTTCACAGCGGAGGAGACAGAGCAGATTTTTGCTGCCGCTGAAAAGCACGGGTTCAGCGTCCGCGCACACATGGGTCAGCTTTCAGAAACAGGTCTGCAGCCGTTCTTGCGTTTCCATCCAGCATCGTTCGACCACATGGATCACGTGAACGAAGATGATATCCCGCAGTTGGCGAAGCACGATACTGTGGCTACGCTGGTGCCAGGCGCCAACTATTTTCTTGGGTTGAAAGAATATCCGAACGCGCGCCGTCTGATTGATGCGGGCGTGCCGGTCGCCCTGGCAACGGATTACAATCCCGGCACATCGCCCACCATTAGCATGCCGATGGCAATGTCGCTGGCCTGCACGCACATGAAAATGTCGCCGGCAGAAGCAGTCGCGGCTTCGACCATCAACGGGGCGTGGGCACTTCGCGTCGCGGAGCGCAAGGGCAGCATCGAACCGGGGAAAGACGCTGACTTAGCCGTGTTTGCGGTCGAGGACTACCGCGAGATCCCGTACTGGTTCGGCGCCAACCACTGTGCGATGACCGTTCTGAATGGGGTGGTTGCGCCCAGCCCGTGAACTTTCTTGATGCCTTATCCGTACCTGGATTGGAGTGGGATGGTACAACTGCGTTCGGCACGCTCCAGAAGAACATTGAAAGAAAATCAATCTGACTTAATCTCAGAGGGAAACGAATGAAACGCATTCTTGCAGTCATGATCTTCGTCGTCTTAACACTTTCACTAGCGAGCGCGCAGCGTCTGCCCGAAATCGCGAGACCTGAAAACTACAAACTCACATTCACGCCCGATCTCGACAAGGCTAAATTTGAGGGCGATGAAACCATCGCAATTCGAGTGCTCAGTTCGACCTCCAACATTACGCTGAACGCAGTCGATATCGACTTCCACGACGTAACCATCACCAGCGGGGGCTCCACGCAGACCGCGAAGGTTACTCCTGATAAAGAAAAAGAAATGGTGGTGCTGACCGTCGAGAAGCCTCTAGCCGCCGGCCCGGCGACGATCCACATTACCTACTCCGGCATTCTCAACGACGAAATGCGGGGATTGTACCTGGGCAAAGATGACCACGGACGCAAATACGCCGCGTCGCAGTTTGAAGCCACCGATGCCAGGCGCGCCTTTCCGTCGTTTGACGAGCCCGACTACAAAGCTACCTTTGACATTACCGCCGTCGCCGACAAGGGTCTGGTCGCGATCTCGAACCAGAAGGTTATTTCCGACACTCCCGGTCCCGGGGACAAACACACGGTACGTTTTGCCACCACGACCAAAATGTCGTCTTACCTGGCTGCGCTGGTGGTAGGCAACTTCGAGTACATCGAAGGCGAGGCGGACGGCATTCCGATCCGCGTCTACAGCACTCCGGGAAAGAAGGAGATGGGCAGGTTCGCGCTGGAAGCCGCAGCTTACATTCTCAATTATTACGACGAATATTTTGGGATCAAGTATCCCTACGGAAAACTGGACCTGATCGGCCTGCCTGATTTCTCCGCGGGCGCGATGGAAAATACCGGCTGCATCACGTTCCGTGAAGTCATTCTATCTGATCGACGAGAAGCAAGGCTCGGTCGGCCTTAAGAAAGAGATCGCGAGTGTGATCGCGCACGAAATGGCGCACCAGTGGTTCGGCGATCTGGTCACGATGAAGTGGTGGGACGACATCTGGCTCAACGAAGGCTTCGCCACCTGGATGGAATCGAAGCCGGTTGCGAAGTGGAAGCCGGAATGGAATTACGAGTTGGACGACGTCAGCGACACGGGCCAAACGCTTAACGTGGATTCTCTGGCGAACACGCGGCCGATTCATCAGGCGGCAGAAACTCCGGCGCAGATTCAGGAGTTGTTCGATGGAATCGCTTACGGGAAGGCCGCTTCGGTGTTGCGCATGCTCGAATCCTATCTCGGCGAAAAGACTTTCCGCGCCGGAGTCAACGCCTATCTGCAACAGCACCAGTACGCGAACGCCACGGCCGACGATTTCTGGGATGCTCAGGCGAAGACGTCGAAACGGCCGGTCGACAAGATCATGCCCACATGGGTGAAGCAAGCGGGCGCTCCCATCGTCAATGTGAAAGCGCAATGCTCCGGCAACTCCACGAGCGTCACTTTGACGCAACATCGATATTTTTCTGACCGGTCGAAATTTGAGGCGGCCAACGATCAGCTCTGGCAGATTCCCGTGTGCCTGCGGGGATCGGCCACTGGCGACGGCGCGCCCAAGTGCGAACTGCTCACGCAGAAGGAAGAAACCTACACTTTGCCCGGTTGCTCGACCTGGGTTCTGGCCAACGCGGGCGCGACCGGTTACTACCGCACCGGCTACTCGGCCGACGCGGTTCGAGCACTGGCCAGCGACGCCGAGACCAAGCTGACTCCCGCCGAGCGCATTGCCGTGCAGAACGACATCTGGGCTTCGGTGGCCGTGGGTCGCGAACCGGTGGGCGATTCCCTCGCCTTCGCGCAAGGCCTGCAGTCAGACCGCAATCGCGCCGTCATGGAAGACGTGCTGGAAGGACTCGATTACGTCGACCGCTACCTGGTGAGCAGCAGCGATCGTGATGCGTATCGCGTGTGGCTGCGCCAGTATCTGGCTCCTGCCATGAAAGAAATGGGATATGAACCCAAACCGGGCGAGAGCCGATGAGCAGAGAACTTTGCGAGCGCGTGTGTTCAATGCGCTGGGCTACGATGGCCGTGATCCCGAGACTCTGGAGGAGGCGCGGAAAATCGCGGACAAGGCGCTGGCGGATCCGGCGTCGGTGGATAGCGAGATGGCCGGCAGCGCCTTACATCTCGCGGCGTTGACTGGGGACGCTGCATTTTACGATCGCGTGATGACAGCCTTGAAGAATCCAAAATCGCCGGAGCAGTACTACACTTATCTTTTTATGTTGCCCCGGTTCGACGATCCGAAGTTGCTGGAGCGCACGTTGGAGTATGCGGTCTCGCCAGAGGTGCGGTCCCAAGATGCGCTGCAGGTGGTTGGGGCGGTCATGAGGAATCCAGCGGGCGAAAAACTTGCCTGGGATTTTATTCAGACGCACTGGGACGCGGTTGCGAAGGCGGGCGGTCCGTTTGCCAGCGCCGAAGTGGTGGGCGATACCAGCGTTTTCTGCGGCGCGGGAATGCGCGGTCAGGTGACGGAGTTTTTCACCGCCCACAAGATCGCGGCCGCAGAACGCACCTATAAACAATCGATCGAGCGCATCAACAACTGCATCGATTTTAGGGCGCAACAGGAACCGCAGTTGGCATCATGGCTGGGACAGCAACACGGCAGCGCCGGCGGAAAATAGACGGCAAGATCGGAGTGGGAACCCAGGGCAGCAGGTCCCTCGACTGCGCAGAATCTCTCGCTTTCGCGAGAGATTCTGCTTCGCTCGGGATGACAAGCTGTCCTGGACTTTTTAGTCTCAGGGCACTTTGTCTCAGGGCACGACCGGCAGCACCAGGAACGAAGGGAGATCGGCTGAACAATAGATGCGCTGGATGGCAGGCACGAAGTCAGAGGCTGCGGCCTGATAGATGCTGGGCACGAACTTCTGCGGATTGCGATCGATCACCGGGAACCACGTCGACTGAATCTGCACCATGATGCGGTGCCCTTTCAGAAACACATGGTCGTGATCGCGCAAAGAAATGTTCCATTCGGTCGGTTTATTCGGCGTCAAGGGGTGCGGCTTTTCGTAGCTCGTCAGATAGCGGCCCCGGCGTACCTCCATGGCAATGGGTAGTTCGTAGCCGTTGAGCAACTGGGCATACTGTCCGGGCCTCGGCCCTTCTTCCGGATTCCAGGTATTCTTCTGCGCGTCCTGCGGATAGACGTCGATCAGCTTGACCACGAAATCGCTGTCGGTTCCGGAAGTGGATGCAAAAAGATCCGCCGCCAGCGGTCCGGTGACCGTGAGATCGCGATCCAGCGGTTCGCTGACGAAGGAAAGAACGTCGGGCCGATGATCGACAAAGCGCTGGTCGGCAACTTCCCAGGTTCGCCAGTCGCCGCCCGGATAAGTCGGTGAGACGGGGCGCTGCCGATACGGCACGGGATTGGCGGGATCGGAAACATACTCACGATACGCTGGGCCGCTCTTGGCCGCGCCCGGCGCCGAGAACGAAAGAGTCCCGTCTGCGTGTAGGTAAAGTTTCGTCAACTTCGCTTGCGGCGGAGGCCACGCGGTGTAGGTGTGCCAGGTATTCGATCCGCTCTGAAAAGTGCTGGCCTGCCACGCTGGCTTCTCCCCCTGGCCATGCAGATAATAACGAAAGAACGGCGCTTCGATATTCTCGCGAAACTCGCGTGCCGTTTCATGTCCGCCGAACGGGATAATGCCGATGCCGTCTCCCTTCGGACTCCACCACTCCCCGTGATACCACGGCCCGGCCACCATGAAATTCGTGTGCTGCGGGTCGCTCTCTGCTGCGTGGCGGAAGATCTGCCATGGCCCCCACGGATCTTCCTGATCCCAAAATCCTGCAACATTCAGGTTGGGCACGGTCGAAGAATGAAGCTGGCTCACCCACGCTTCCTTCCTCCAGAATTCGTCATAGTCAGGATGCTCGACGGTGGAGTTCCAGTAAGGAATTGAGCCGTGAAGATATTTCGCGTTGATATTCGAGAGTGGTCCCAGGTCGAGATACCACTCGTAAGTGTCGTAGGTTTCGAAATTGAAATGGGTGTTCTGGTTTTTGTCGGACTGCTCCATGACTGCATATTCGAAGTCGTAGCTCTCGCGCAGCGCGCCGAAGCGGTGGTCATCGTCGTTCATCCACTGATCGACGGGCGAGGCTTGCTCGCTGACCGCTTTGAGCGCCGGATGCGGATGAAGCAGTGTGAGCGCGGAGGTCAGCCCATCGTAGGAAACGCCGAAAATCCCGACTTTCCCGTTGTTATTGGGAACGTTCTTCACCAGCCACTCGATCGAATCGTAAGCATCGGTAGTCTCGTTGGTAGCCTTCGGATCTTTTAAATCAACCCACGAAGAGAGGTTGAACACGCCCTCGGATTTGAAGCGTCCGCGCAGATTTTGAATCACGAAGATGTAACCGTCATGCGCGAGTTCCTTGAGATAAGGAGGCAGCTGCTCTGGCGGTTTTTCAGGAACGCCGTAAGGAGTGCGGCGAAAGAGAATGGGCAAGGGTCCAGTCTGGTCGAGAGGAGTGAGAATCACGGTCTGAAGGTGAACGCCGTCCCGCACCGGAATCATGACTTCCTCAAGCTTGAACAGCGGCTTCGAGGGCTGCGGCGGTAGCGGGGCAGTCTGTTGTGCGATGGCGGAAGTCGAAATCAGTACCGGCAAAACAAAACGCAGAATAGATGAGCGCACTGTTATCCTCCGGGTAACTTTGCTCGAGACGACTCCGGGGCGAAGTATATCAACCGGCCCTGCTCTGCGGCTCCCTCAGCGGCTAGACAGCTTGCTGAACTCGCTGCGGGGCCCCAGGGGCTGAAGGCCTCACAGAAGGGAAAGGCTTTATCGCAGCGGTGAAAGCGCTGCGCCACCCAAAATCGAGTTTTTCAGCAAACTGTAAAGCCGGCAACCGTTTTGGCAACAGTTGCGGTGCGGCTTCAAGCCGCACCCTTTCAAAGTCACCTCAGAACACCCTTCCGATGGAGAAGTTTATCCGGCTCTGGCCGGTCGGACTCACACTGCCGGCCAGGCCGACAGGGCCGACGATCGTGTCGGCAATGATTCCGAGATTGAAGGTGCCTCGCACGGCAATCGGCCCGGGATCAAGCGCTGCCGTGCCGAAAGCGGTGCCGGCCTCGTACCATCCGCCCCAGTAGATTTTTCCTCCCACCAGTTGCGGCAAGCGGTAAAGTTCGCGGCGGAATCCGAGTGACGAATACGCGTAATGGTTGCCGAGAAACTCTTGCGGAAGATACGCCCCCAACCGGAAGGGTCCACCGAGAGCGAAAACCTGAAACGGCCCGGCAGAGCCGCGGAAGGTCGTGCCGCCCGGAGACATCGAAGAAGAGCGAAGTCTTCGGCCCGACCGGAACAAAATTAGTCGTCTGCAAATCGAGTTGCCCAATGGGATGCGCCTGCCCGGGACTCTGCAGCACGCGCGAGAGTGTCACGAGGATGCGGCTGCCACGGCTCGGAACCGCCGGGCTGTCCTGTCCGTCCCAAACATAACGGGCACGAAATTCACCGGTGCTGCCGTTGACGATGGGCAGGCCCGCGGCTCCGATCAGGGGACTCAGCTTGCCATCGAAGAGTTCATAGCCAACGCGGAATTCGCTGCGCCGGCCGGAGTTGTAGCCGATGTCGAAACCGCCTCCAGCGCGCTCGTCGCCGAAGACGGCAACCCGGGTTAATCCCGTAAATGAATTTCGCGCAAACTTGGACGCGAAAACGTACGGAGCCACGAAAAACGGCGACTCGCCCAAAGGCTGATAGAACTCACTTGCTGCCAGATTGCTGGAACCGAAGAGCAGATCGTTGCGCCACTCGCCGCCGCGGTGGGCAACATCCATGAAAGTTACTCGCGCGCCCGCGGAAAAATCGAAGGCCGCCACGCCGGAACCATCCACGTTGACGGCAAGATCGACAAACGGCGGGCCGTAGGACTTTTCGTGTGTGGTTACGCGCAAAGCGGGAACTCCATTCTGGGTAAATCCCTCGTACCCTAGCCGATCAAACTGGCCCATTCCGGCAAGGCGGGTCAGTTGCGTATCGACCTTGGAGAGATCGAGCGGTCCACGCAGCGCCTTGCTGAGCTTGTGTTGCAGCCTGGCGTCGGTGTCGGCATCGGCGCCAGTGACCACGACGGCTCCCACCTTCTCGGGCGGCTTGCGTTTGCGCGCCGCACGGGCTTCCAGATATTGCTGCCACTCCGCGGGGTCCTGCATCGCGTATGGCAGAAGGGTGGCCGACTGGTTCGCAGCAGCTTTGTACCCTAGATGAATGAGTTCCTTGACGTGCGAATAATCGCTCACTGAGAAGCCGGTCATATCCACGCTCACCGTGGCGCTGGCCAGTTTCAGGGAGCGGTGCTCGTTCTGCGTGATCATGACGTCGACGGCACGAGTGAGCACACCGGTGAGAGTATCCAGTTGAGTGCGGTCGCCGGGAGGAAGCCGCAGTTCGACCGCGATCACCGCGTCCGCATCCATGCTCAGGACAGTTTCCACCGGAATGTTCTCGACCATGCCGCCGTCCGCCAACACGCGGCCCTCGAGCTCCACAGGAGTAAACACGCCGGGAATCGCCGCGGAGGCGCGCACCGCCTGCGACAACGAACCGTCGTGCAGCACGACCCCTTCCCCGCTCAACATGTCCGTGGCCACGCAGCGGAACGGAATGGGCAGATCGTCGAAGCTGGCGATACCGGATTCCCCGAAAGCAATACGATCCAGCAAGAGTCCCACACCTTGGCCAGAGTTGAAACCGTTGGGCCCGCTCAAACCATGCTTCAGGCCGAGAGGAGCATCGATCAGAAAATCCCGCCGATCCTGTTTTCGGCGAAAGGAGAGCTGGGAATAAGTCGGCTCAGGAAGAAAAGCCGCGTCCCAGTCAACGTGTTCGGCAAATTTCTCGATCTCCGCCGGCGACATGCCTGTGGCATACATCGCGCCAATGATGCTGCCCATGCTGGTTCCAGCGATGCGGTCCACCGGGATGTGGTTCTCTTCCATCCACTGGATCACGCCGATTTCGGCCAGGCCGAGCGCGCCCCCACCGCTAAGCGCCAAGCCAATCCGCGGACGATGCGCTGCAGTTTGAGCAGTCACAGCTGGCGTTGAATCTTGCGCATTCGAGAAAACTGACAGAAGCATGCCCCACAATAAGGAAACAGCAATCGGGACAAGTGCCGTCCGATTCGTGGCTTTCATCGGAGCTCCTGAGACGCGGCGCAAAACAATCGTTCCGCGCGCGGAATTGGGGATGAGAGAAAAAGGGTAGCAGGTTTGCAGAAGGAGAGTCAGAAATTGCGGCTTGCGATGGAGATCAGTTGGACTTGGAAAGCGCGGTCGGCTGTTCTGCACGCACTTGCTCCACTACGTTGCGTACGCCGTCAATCACGACATCTGGCCGATCAAGTTGAATGTCGTGCGAACTTCCGGTTGCGATGACTTGCGTCCCTCGCGTCGAGAGATGCGCCAACTCCTCCTGCATTTTTTCCCATGCTTCGTTGGCCGGTTTGGCGATGCCCGCCGGGAAACTGCCCAGCCGTTTATTGGGATCATGCGGAGATGACCAAGAGCGGAATATCGCCGAGCGAACCGGTAGCCGCCGTCTGGGCCGCGCTTTCGGGAAAGCTTTTCAGTTCTGCCACGGCCTCAGCCGCGGTGTGCCAGTTGCACGCGGCTGCCCGGAGCCGAGGGTCTTCATCGCACTGGCCGAGCAGTCGCGGAATGCCGAAGAGCATTGTGTATTCCGTGAACTCGGCCTTGCGTGTCCAATCGGCTTGCATGTCCTTGATCTCCGGCGGAAGGCGCTCGAACTGTGCGGGATGGGAAGAATCGACCAGCACCATTCCGGCGACCTCGCTGCGGTATAGGCTGGCATAGAGGCGCACATTGAATCCACCAACGGAATGCCCGACCAGCACATACGGCGGCGCAATGCCCGCCGCCTGCAGCAGCGCATGCAATTCCGCGGCAATCACTTTGCTGGTGCGAGGTTGCGAACTGGATTCGCTGTAGCCGAGTCCGGCACGGTCGTACGAGCACACGCGAGTGAATTTCGCGATCTGCGGCTGCACCTTGCGCCACGAAAGGTAGGTGTCGCCCAGGCCCGAATCGAGAATCACCGTGGGACTTCCCTCTCCCGTGCAGTCAATGTGCATTTTGAATCCGCCCACGTCGAAGCGAGCCTGCCGGCCATGGGATTGAAGCGCCGGTCGCGGGCCTCGAAGATGTTCTCGTAGATCATTCCGGCACGGCGAGGAAAAGCACGAAGGCGAGCAGGCCGAGGACGATGCGGCGAAGCCGCGAACGAGCCGGCACTGATAGCGGCGCAACATTGTTCATGATGACAGGGATGCGCGTTCGCCCAGCCGCGCCTGGTGGCACGTATTCTACATGACGGACGGCGCTGTGATGCCCATGACCGCCAGACAACGAATTAACTCGCGGCGAACCACCGCGACCGTGGCCAGCAGAAATTGCTTGCGCTTCTCGTCCGGCTCGCTCAGGACGGGATGGCGATGGTAGAACGTGTTGAAGAGCTGCCCGAGCTGGAAAACATGTTTCGCCAGATACGCCGGTTCGGTCGTGGCAATGGCTTGGTCGATCACGGACGACGTTTTTGACGACGCCAGCCACAGTTCCCAAATCTCGTTGGCGCCTCCGCCGCTTAGAAACTTCGCCAGATCTGCGGGCGCGATATGACCAGCGACATCTCGGAAGAAAGTCTCGGGATCGGTGCCTGCTTTGCGGAATATGCTGGTCGCACGAACGACAACGTACTGCGCGTAAGGTCCGGTCTCGCCTTCGAAACTGAGAGCCTCTTTGAAATCGAATGCGATCACCGACTGCTTGGTGTACTTCAGCATGAAGTAGCGCAGCGCGCCGATGGCGACCTGCGTGGCGATCTGCTGGCGCTCGCCCTCGCTCAGTTGGGGATGCCGCGAGTCGACTTCCTTCTTAGCGGAATTAATAAGTTGGTCGAGCAGATCGTCGGCCTTCACGCCGAAACCCCTGCGGCCGCTGACTTCGATGTAGGAGCGCACCTTGTCCTCGTCGCTTAACTGGTAACCGAGTTCCTCGGCGCAGCGTGGTGTGAGCGCGACCATCTCATAGGAGAAATGCGTGAAGTGGTTGGCGGCCTCGCCGTGTCCCAGGCCGCGCAGGGCTTCAATGACCGTGTTCTGCGCCTCGGATTGCCGGGCATCAATCACGTTGTAGATTTCCGCAACGTCGCCGAAGTGAGGATGATCCTTTTCTCCCTCGACCGCCGAAATCCAGCACTCGTGCTGGTTCGGATAGCGATAGAACTTGCGGTAACCGAAGTCGCGCCCCAGCAGCCCGAACTTCCACATGTGATAGGCGATATCTTTGCCGACGTAGCCGACGGTGCCATTGGAGCGGACGATCACTTTTTGATCTTCCTCGGTGATCTTGTCTTCCTCTGTGGTCTTCTTTTCCTCTGCGGCCGCTGTGTCCTCTGTAGTGGAATTCGATTTCGCGGTCCCGGCGCGCCGCATCACCCAGCAGCCTTTATTCTTGCCCTCGTTCTCGAAGGTGAGCACGCCGCTGTCTTTCAGCTTGGTGAAGGCCGCATCCCAAAAATGCAGGTGCAGGATTTCGCTCTCGCGCGGTAGGAAATCGTATTCGATGTCGAGCCGGTCCATGGTCTCCAGATGGCGGCGCAGCACGGCAACAGAGATTATCTCCGCAATGGCAGCAGTTTCCGATGCCCCATCTTCAATGGCGTGCAGCGTCTGCTGCCGCATCTGCAGATTCTGCTTTTCGGCCGCGTACCATTGCGAAACCCGGGCATACAGATTCCAGCAGTAGTAGTCGAAGCGCGGCAGCCGGGTAAGCGCTTCGATTTCCGCGCGTGTTTTCTTTTCGATGTGAGTGAAGCCGACAACTACATCGGCCACCTGCACGCCGGTGTTGTCGATGTAGTTCTGAACATCGACTTCCCTGCCCGCGCGCCGCAGAAGGCGCACAAATGTGTCGCCGAGAATCGCGTTGCGCAGGTGACCGATATGCGCGGCCTTATTGGGGTTGATGCTCGAATGCTCGACCAGAATCTTGCCGGAAGGAACGGCGGCCGGTGGTTTTTCATCAGCAGCGAGGGCGGCGGCCATCCATCCCCGGTCGATCCTGACGTTCAGATACCCGGGAGGCGCAACCTGCATTTCCGCAATGCCCTCGATGGCGCCGATCTCAGCCCGGATTATTTCGGCGATCTTCAGCGGCGCCGAGCGCAGCGGCTTGGCGAAAGGAAACATCGGGATGGCGAAGTCCCCGAGCTCGACCTTCGGAGGCTGTTCGACGACTACGCGCGGCAACGTCGCGTCGGGATAGCGGCGCTGCAAACACTCGAGCACGCGCTGAGCCAGACGATGTTCGAGATCACGATACAAGAAGTCCCCTAACCCATTGAAGAAACAGTGATTTTATCAGAGCGGGCGGCGGGCGCGCGTTTGACGCAGGTGGATCGCTTCCCTATGATGAAAGTTCTCGTTGGTGGCGGCTCAAACCCTTCACAGCAGAGGCCAACAGGTCCCACAGATCGCATCTCAGTTTTGATTCCTCTGTGATTCTCTGTGTTCTCTGTAATTAAGATTTCGATTTTTATGCGGATCGCCTATCTAGAATGTTTTTCCGGGATGAGCGGCGACATGTTCCTGGGCGCCCTCATCGATGCCGGAGTTCCGGCGCGAGTGCTGGAAGATGCTGTGGCGGCGCTGGACGTAGGCGCGCGTCTGGAGATTTCGCGCGTCGTCCGCAGCGGCATTTCCGCGACCAAGGTTGACGTCTGGGTGGACGGCGAGAAGGATCTTCCGCGGGAAGAATATTGGGCGAAGCAAAATGTGGCGCAGGCGCCCTCGCCCGCGAAAGCTGAACACGAGCACGGCGACCATAGTCACCACGACCATGAGCATCATCACAGCCACCGGCACTCCTCGGAGGCCGACAGTTCGCGGGCAGGAGTGCCCGCGCCACACGAGCCTTCGCACTCCCATCCGCATGGACGCGGCCTGACCGAGATTCGCAAGATCATCGGCAACGCCGGAATCAGCAATACCGCCAAGAAAACGGCCATCGCGATCTTTGAAGCTTTAGGGACGGCCGAGGCCAAGATTCATGCCACGTCCATCGAAAAGGTTCACTTCCACGAAGTCGGCGCTGTGGATGCAATGGTCGACATCGTTTGCGCGGCCGTGGGAAGCGAAGCTCTCGGAGTGGACGAGATCATCTGCTCTCCGCTGAACGTCGGGCGGCGGAACGGTGCAATGTGCGCACGGCACTTTCCCTGTGCCGGCTCCCGCGACGGTCGAGTTGCTGAAAGACGCACCGGTCTATTCCTCGGGCGTGCAGGCGGAGTTGGTCACTCCCACCGGGGCCGCAATTGTGAAAACTCTGGCCAGGCGATTCGCAGCGTTCCCCGAGATGAAAATCGAAAAGTCGGGCTACGGCGCCGGGTCGCGCGAGTTTTCCGGACATCCGAATGTCGTGCGATTAACGATCGGAGAAGCCGCGTCAACGCTGGCCGCGAAAACGGCCTCCGAGACGGTGACGGTACTGGAAGCGAACCTCGATGATCTGAATCCGCAGGTATTCGGATACGTGATGGACCGTCTGCTCGAAGAAGGAGCGCTCGACGCGTTCGGCATGCCGGTGCAGATGAAGAAGAACCGACCGGGAATGCTGCTCACGGTGCTGTGCAAACCGGAAGATACGGGCAGGCTGACGCAGCTGATTTTCACCGAGACCACAACCCTGGGCGTGCGGCGCCGCGACGAAGTTCGGCAAACTCTGGCGCGGCGCTGGGAAAACGTTCGCACCCAATGGGGCGAAGTCCGCATCAAAATCGCCAGCATGAATGGCAGCGTTACCAACTTCGCGCCCGAGTATGAAGACTGCCGGCGCATCGCAAGAGAGCAGCATGTGCCGCTGAAGACGGTGATGCAGGAAGCGGCGCGAGCGTATCTAGTGAAAGGCGAAAAGCAATAAACACAGAGGGCACAGAGTCACACAGGGCACTTCCTCTGTGACCGCCAGTGTCCTCTGTCGTTAATGACTATCTGCGTTTAAGAAATATATGGCCAGAAAGTTTTACATCACAACTCCGATTTACTACGTAAACGCGCGGCCGCACATTGGCCACGCCTACACCACCATCGCCTGCGACACGATCGCGCGGCGGCAGCGACTGCTGGGCGCCGACACTTTCTTCCTGACCGGCACCGACGAGCACGGGCAGAAGATCGAGCGTGCGGCGGAAGCCGCTGGAAAAACCCCGCAGAAGTACGCTGACGAGATTTCGGCGGAGTTCCAAAATCTCTGGAAGCGCATGGGCATCTCGAACGACGATTTCATTCGCACCACCGAAGAGCGCCATATCAAGCGTGCGCAGGAACTGTTTCGCCGCATTCGCGATAACGGCTACATCTACAAAGGCACGTACACCGGGCAGTATTGCGTTTCCGACGAACTGTACGTGGATGGCGCGCAACCTGGCGACCTTTGTCCAACCTGCGGCCGCGTTACCGAAACCGTACACGAAGAGAATTACTTCTTCAAGCTGTCGGCGTTTCAAGATAAGCTGCTGGAACTCTACGCGAACCCGGAGTTCATCCGCCCCGACACCCGTCGCAATGAAGTAATTTCGTTTGTCCGCTCGGGCCTGCGCGACCTGTCGGTCAGCCGCTCGACATTTTCCTGGGGCATTCCAGTGCCCGACGATCCCAAGCATGTGATTTATGTCTGGCTCGACGCGCTGGCCAACTACCTCACCGCCATCGGATATGGCTCGACCCACGCCGGAGCGCAAGAAGCGTTTAAGAAGTACTGGCCGGCCGATGTCCACATGATCGGCAAGGAAATCGTCCGCTTCCATTGCGTCTACTGGCCGGCATTCCTGCTGGCCGCGGGCTTGGCTTTGCCCAAGACGATCGTGGCGCATGGCTGGCTGCTGTTTGAAGAAAGCAAGATGTCAAAGTCGCGCGGCAACATTGTCCGCACCGAAACGATTCTCGACGTGCTGGGCGCGGATGCTCTGCGTTACTTTCTGCTGCGCGAGGTCGTCTTCGGACAGGATGGTTCGTTTTCCTTCGACGCCTTAGTGCAGCGCTACAACTCTGACCTGGCCAACGGCCTGGGGAATTTGGCCAGCCGCACGTTAACCATGATTAACAGGTATTTCAAGGGCGAGGTACCGTATCCGTCGGGCACTGCGTCGAAAACCGGTGCCGATGATGCGGTGGCCGAGACGGCGCGCCGAACGATTCGCGATTTCGCCACGCAGTTCGACCAATTCCAGTTTTCCCGCGCTCTGGAAACAGCGTGGCAACTGGTCGCGGCCGTCGACAAATACATTGTCGAAAATGAGCCCTGGGCGTTAGGCGAGAAACAGGACGACGAAAGCCGGGCTCGCTTGGCGACGGTGCTCTACACCTCCGCCGAAGCGCTGCGCATTGCAACCGCCCTCGCGTATCCAGTCATACCCGACGCGACGGCCAAAATCTGGACGCAGATGGGACTCGGCGACATCAAGAAACTGGCCCTTGCCGATCTGGCCTGGGGGCAGTTGCCGCTGGGCACGAAGCTCGGGGATGTGTATCCGGTTTTTCCGCGCGCCGACAAGAGCGCGGTCGAAAGGATGCAGCAGATGGAAGATCAGCAACGCGGTCCGGTGGTCGAGGACACGAAGCAGCCAGCCGCACAGTTACCCGCAGCGCCGGAGGTGAAGACGCAGCCAGCGGCGGCAGTACCTGCCGCGGCCGACGGCGGGAAGATCACGATCGACGACTTCGCCAAGATCGAACTGCGCGTGGGAGTCGTCAAGGTCGCCGAGCGTGTGCCCAAAGCCGACAAACTGTTGCGCCTCGAAATTGATATTGGCACGGAAGTTCGGCAAGTCCTGGCTGGGATCGCTGAGGCTTACGCGCCCGAAACTTTGATCGGCCGCAAAGTCGTGATCGTGGCCAATCTGGCTCCGCGAAAACTGCGCGGGCTGGAATCGAATGGAATGATCGTGGCCGCATCCCTGGAGGGGGGAAAGCCGGTGCTGGCAAGCTTTCTGGAGGATGTACCGGTAGGCGCGCGGCTTAAGTAGAAAGAAGAAAAGTCAAAACCTGGACGGGCGAATGCGCCCGTCCCCGCACAACCATGTTCGTAGATTCTCACGCACATCTCGATGGCAAGCAGTTCGATTCTGATCGCGAGCAGGTCATCGCGCGCGCGCGGGAAGCCGGAGTGCGAACCATGGTTGCCATCGGTAATGGCGACGGCCCTCCCGTGCTCGATGCTGGGATTCAACTTGCGGACAAACATCCGTTCATGTACGCAACGATTGGAATTCATCCGCACGAAGCGCGGCTCGCCGATGATGCGGCTTACCAGACGATGGAGCGATTGGCGCGGCATCCTAAGGTGATCGCGTGGGGCGAGATTGGCTTGGATTATTACTACGATCATTCTCCGCGGGAAGCCCAGAAGCAAACGTTCTCTCGGCAGATGGAGCTGGCAGCCGCGGCCAAGCTGCCCATCGTGATTCACTGCCGTCCGTCCGATGGCAGCGACAATGCCTGGGACGATTGCTTAACCATGATTAAGGAGCAATGGGCTGCGCACGGGCTGGGCGGAATTCTGCACTGCTTTACCGGAAATTGGGCGCAGGCCAAGCGCGCCCTTGACATGAGTTTCATGATTTCCTTTGCCGGAAACCTGACTTTCCCGAAGGCGCAGCAGATTCGCGACGCGGCCCTCGAGGTTCCTCTTGACCGCATGCTCGTTGAGACCGACTCGCCCTATCTGGCGCCGGTTCCGCATCGGGGCAAGCGCAACGAACCGGCCTTCGTGAAAGAAACGGCGCGCCGGCTGGGTGAATTGCGCTCGCTCTCGATGGAGGAAGTGGGCGAGCGAACCTCCCGCAATTTCTACAATTTTTTCAAATTGGATGAAATCTCTGAAAGCAAAGTATCGACTCCGTAAACTGCGCAGTTCTGTTAACCTCAGGTTAAGATTCCCTCGTTTCAGAAAGAATAGAAATATGCCCGATAACAGTTTTGACGTCGTCAGCAAGATTGACTTGAACGAGGTCTCGAACGCCATTCAGCAGGCGCTCAAGGAGATTCACACGCGCTTCGATCTGAAGGATTCGAAATCGAATATTGAGCTGGAGAAAGACGCCATCGTGCTGCACTCCGCCGATGAATACAAGCTGAAGGCAGTCAATGACATCTTGCAGCAGAAGCTGGTGAAGCGCGGAGTTTCGCTGAAAGGCCTGACCTATGGAGCGATCGAACCGGCCGCGGGCGGCACTTCGAAGCGCAAAGTCACCATGCAGCAAGGCATCGCCATCGAGAAGGCGCGCGAGATCGTGAAGCTGGTAAAAGACGCGAAGAAAAAAGCGCAAGCCTCGATTCAAGGCGACCTGGTGCGCATCAGCGGCAAGGATCGCGATGCGCTGCAGGAAGTCATCGCCCTACTGAAGGGGCACGACTTCGGAATTGATTTGCAGTTTACGAATTACAGAACAAACTAGAAAAACGATTCACCACGGAGGCACAGAGCCACGGAGAAAGTCAGGTTCAAGATTTTGCAATCGTTTTCTCTGTGGCTCCGTGACTCCGAGGTGAAGAGTAGTTGGAATTCACATTGAGCGCGCCCACCGTCATCAACGGAAAAGAAGTATTCGAACTGCTGCGGGACGATCTTGCCGCGTTGGAGCGCGAGTTCGGCCGCGACACGGTTTCGGGCGTGCAGGCCATCACCGAGATTGGCGAATATCTGCGCAACGGCGGCGGCAAGAGAATTCGCCCTGCGCTGTTGCTGCTTTCCGCGAAGTTGCTCGACTATCAGGGCCAGGGCGCGGTCCGACTGGGCGCGGTGGTGGAAATCATTCATACCGCGACGCTCGTGCACGACGACATTATTGATGAGGCCAAGACGCGGCGCGGCCGTCCCGCGGCCAATACGCAGTGGGGCAATTCGAAATGCGTGCTCGCCGGCGACTGGCTCTACATGCAGGCCTTCAAGATCGCAGTGCAGGAGCGCAACTTCCGCATTCTTGACACCTTGATCGAACTCACCCAGCAGATGGTCGAGGGCGAACTACTGCAGATGGAAAAGCTGGGCAAGCTGATTTCGCTCGACGAACACTTCGACCTGATTTTTCGCAAGACCGCATGCCTGTTTTCAGTCTGCATGCGGCTGGGAGCAATCCTCGGCGGCGCCAGTCCCGCGCAGGAAGCTGCTCTGGGCAAGTATGGTCATGACCTCGGCATGGCGTTTCAGATTGTTGACGATGTTCTCGACTTGACGGCCTCTGAAGATGTGCTGGGCAAGCCCGTCGCCAGCGACTTGCGCGAGGGCAAAGCGACGATGGCGGTCATTCATGCGCTGGAGCGCTGCACTATGGAAGAGCGGTCCAAGATCGAAACTGTGCTTCTCCACGGCGCCTTCAACGGCGTAACTCACGGTGAGATTCTGGAAATCCTGCAGCGTTACGACTCGCTCGAAGCGGCCACGGCTCGCGCCGCTCATTACGCAGAATCCGCGCGGAAATCGATTTGCACCTTCCCCGATTCGGAAATCAAGCGCGCCCTGCTCTGGGCGCCGGAGTTTGTCGTCGCCAGGGAGAAATAGGCTTCGTATGTGGTCGCGGCCTAATTGTGAGCCGGAGCACAGAGACGTCGCCAGACATCCCTTGACGGCCGTCACTCCCATCCGTGACCGACGTTACAGACTTTTTCCTCGATCCATCTCAAACTGCCCGCAGTTGCTGGGATTGTCCGCCTGAGTGGAAGGCTAATGAGACGCACTGGCATGCGATGAGGCGCAGAACGCGACCTCGAGTCTCCCCTCGGCACCTGAGAAAGGCAGATCGCCGAGGGTCCTGTCCGCTGCGGACGAACCATCAACCGGAGACGGCGGCTTCAGTCGAAGCTTTAGACGAAAGGCGCCTGGGTTTTTCGACGCGCCGGCCCGGACAGGGCCGGAAGAGACTTCGAGTGCAAGCCGCTGTCTCGCTGATCTTTAAGACGGGGAGTCCTCCTGAGAGAAGGTTGTCCCCGACTAAGAACCGGGCGTCGGTCTTCGGTGGTTTCAATCCATCAGACCCCGCCCGGTTTTGTTTATACTGAACCCTTTCCCGGCATCGCCGAATCAAAACCCTGCAAAATTATAAATTTCGTTAAATCCGAACTTCGCCAGTCAACATCCGCGGATGCGTGCTTCTGTAATGCAAGAATGCCGATGAATAACCTGCTCTCTATGATGACCAGCCATGGCTACGTACTAACCTTCGTCTTGCTGTTTGCTGAGGCGATTGGCCTACCGCTCCCGGCCTCGATCGCACTGGTGGCGGCAGGCGCCGCCGTCGCGTCGCACACGCTTTCGGGTCCAGGGATACTGCTAGCCGCTTTGTTCGCGCTGCTGATCGGTGACACGGTGCAGTTCTGGCTGGGACGCTACTCGGGGTGGGCCTTGCTCGGATTCCTCTGCCGCCTCTCCATGAACCCCGAGACGTGCATTCTTCGTTCCGCAGAATCGTTCTACAAGCGGGGCAAAATCACTCTGGTGATCGCCAAGTTTATTCCCGGCGTGAACACGATGGCCGCGCCGCTGGCGGGCAGCATGAAAATGCGGTTCGGCCAGTTTCTGCAGCTGGACTTCGCCGGGTCACTTCTGTACTCCACGACTTTTCTGCTGATCGGATATCTCTCGCGTGATTTTCTGGCGGCCGTCTTGAATGGGTTTCACGCGGCGGGACGCGCCATGGAAATCGTGGTCGGCGCTGCTCTAGTCGTTTATGCCGTCTACCGCGGCGTGCAATTCGCCAGGTATAAGAAATACCGCATCATGCCGCGGGTGCAGGTCGAGGAACTGATTTCGCGTCTGGCCTCGGACCAGTCCGACCGGGTGCAGATCGTCGATGTGCGCAGCCACGGCTACTACGACATCGGAACCGAACGCATCAAAGGCTCGATCCGCATTGAGCCCAACAATCTCGAAGAGGAACTCAAGAATCTCCCCAAAGACAAGGACATCTACCTCTACTGCACTTGAGCGCGCGAAGCAACCAGCGCCCGGGTGGCGCATCTGTTGCAGGAAAAAGGGTTCAACACGTTCGTGATCGTAGGCGGCCTGGCAGCCTGGCGCAAAGCCGGACAACCCCTGGAGTCGATCCCTAAGGACGATCTGGTCAAGCTGCCGACGTTTTCTTAAGTAGGTCCCGTGTCTTGGAAGGCATGTTTTCAGAGTAGCTCGGCGTTAGAAACTCCCGCCGAACTAACGGCGATGGTGTAGCATTGTCGGGCTTCGCCACGGTGACTGCCACGTCAACGATTACCACGACAACGACTGTCACCACTCACGAAGCACCCAGTAACGCCCGGATGAACGGCGTGCTTTTCCTGCTGGCCCTCTCGGTCCTCATCAATTACATCGATCGCAGCAATCTCTCGATCGCCGCCGAGTTGATCAAGCACGAAATTCATATCTCGGATTTTCAACTCGGCACTCTACTCTCGGCATTCTTCTGGACATACGCATTAATGCAGATTCCAGCCGGCTGGCTGGTGGATCGCTTCGATGTGAAGTGGGTCTTTGCCGCGGGATTCCTTCTGTGGTCGGCTTCGACGGCGGTTACCGGCTTTCTGCATGGGTTTGCCGCGCTGTTGATCATCCGCGTAATTTTGGGCATCGGAGAATCGGTCGCGTTCCCGTCATACGGGAAAGTCCTGGGCAGCCATTTCAAAGAGAGCCGCCGCGGATTCGCCAACTCCATGATCATGGTGGGCTTGGCACTAGGCCCTGCACTCGGAATGTGGGTGGGAGGACGCGCCGTCGGACGTTTTGGCTGGCGGCCCTTTTTTCTTATCCTCGGCTTGGTAGGTTTGCTCTGGCTTCCGCTGTGGGCAGCGTGCATGCCGCGCCGAAGAGACGCTCCCACTCGGGCGCAGAGAAGCATGGCAGGCTATCTCGACATCATGGTGCATAGGTCCGCGTGGGGCACATGCATCGGGCAGGCCTCCATCAATTACTTCCTGTATTTTCTGGTGACGTGGTTGCCGTCGTACTTGCAGCGGGGACGCCATCTCTCCCTGCACGACGTGGCAAACGCAGGCGGTCTGCTTTTCCTGGCCTCGGCCATTTCCTCAGCAGTGACTGGAAAACTCTCGGACCGCTGGATCCACGCAGGCGCCTCTCCGACGTTCGTACGCAAAGGCCTGATGCTGTTCGGCCACATGGGCATTGGCATTTGTCTTGCCATCACGGTGCTGGCGTCCGGCCGCTTCTTCACGACGATGCTCGTTTTAACCGGAGCGTTTCTTGGAATCAGTGTCTGCAACAGTTGGGCCATCTCGCAGATGCTGGCCGGACCGCGCATGGTTGGCCGGTGGATCGGAGTGCAGAATTTCGTTGGCAATCTTGGCGGCGCCATCGCTCCCGCACTCACCGGATTTATTTTGGGCAAAACCGGTTCCTTCTATTGGCCATTCCTGATTACCGCCGTCGTGGCCTGGATTGGCGGCGTCAGTTGGTGGTTTGTGGTTGGCCCCCTGGACGAAGTGGACTGGGAAAAAACACGAGGCACGATTTCCATTGCTGGCGCGGTCGCGGCGGAATCGTCGCAATCGTAATACACTCGTTGCATGCAGCGGGAAATCGAAATTAAATTTCGCGTAGCCGATTTGCGTGCACTGAGCCGCAAATTACGCGCGGCAGGATTCCGCCTGGTCACGCCGCGCACCCACGAAGTGAACACGCTCTACGATTTGCCGGGAGAAGTTCTGCGTGGGCGAAAGCAGTTGCTGCGCCTCCGCAAGTACGGCCGTACCTGGACCTTGACCCACAAGAGCGGCACCATCCGCGGCCGCCACAGCAGCCGCGTCGAACTGGAAACGGGTGTGGCCGACGGAAAAAAGATGGACTTGATTCTTCGCGCCCTGGGCTACGCACCCACATTCCGCTACGAAAAATTCCGCGCCGAGTGGGTTGACAAGAAAACGCCCGACGGCAAAGGCCAGGTTGTCGTCGACGAAACGCCGATCGGTAACTTCTGCGAGATCGAAGGCCCTTCGCGCTGGATTGACGCAACCGCGAAGAAGCTGCAGGTAAGGCCAGCGGACTATATTACGAAAAATTATGCCACGCTGTTCCTCGAACGGACGCATCAGACAGGGAGTAAGGCTAAAGAAATGACTTTCCTCGCGGTGGACAAAAGGTAGGACAATAGCAGTAGGACAATAAGGGTGGTGTGGCTGTGAAATTAATCGGTCAGTTCTGCATTTTCCTGCTCGGGTGCGCCTGTGCCCTCGGGGCCGCAGGGCAGGACATGCCCATCCCCCAACTGAAACCCGGTTCGGAGCGCAAGCCCGTGGAGCCCGCAATCATTTCTTCGCAGCCCGCCTCGACACAGACGATCGACTTGACCGTCCCAAAGGGTACTCCGATGCAGGTGGCTCTGGATCAGGAAGTGCGGCTGCGCAAGGTGGGGCAAACCATCCACGGGCGCGTTGTGGAACCGGTGTACGCGTTCGATAAGGTCGTGGTGCCGGAGGGAACCGAGGTCCTCGGGCGGGTTAGGGAGATTGAACATCTCTCCAAGGCGAAGCGCGCGACTGCGGCTCTGGACGCCGATTTCACCCCGAGGCGCAAAGTGGAGATGGAGTTCAGCGAGCTCGTAATGAATGACGGCAAGCACATCGCCGTGCGCACCAGCGTGACCCCAGGATCAGGTCAAGTGCTGCGCTTCAGCAGCACGCAAGAAAAAAAGAAGACGATCAAAGATGCGGCGGCCGTGAAGACCAGCGAGGCGAAGCAACAAGCCAAGCAGGAATGGGACGCTGCGATGAAGCAGTTGAAGACACCGGGAAAAATGCACCGGATGGTAAGGTTTGTGCAGTCCCAACTCCCGGTCCACCCGCAGTATATCCCCGCCGGCACAGTTTATTTCGCCGAACTCGACGATTCGTTGAACTTTGGCAGCGAGGTGGTTTCGCAACAGGCCCTATCCATCGGCGGTCCATTGCCGCCGGGGAGCGTGGTGCACGCGCGTCTGGTCACGGCGCTTGACTCCGCCACGGCGCAAAAGGGCGACACCGTCGAGGCTGTGCTCTCACGGCCACTGTTTGACGGGGAACGCCTTGTCTTGCCAGAGGGCAGCCTCCTGAAGGGCTCTGTCTTGCAGGTGCGTCCCGCCCGCCGCTTGAAGCACAACGGCCAGCTCCGCATGACTTTCCGGGAACTGACTCCTCCGGAGGGCCTAACCGAAAAAGTGGAGGCAGCGCTGGAAGCGGTGAACGCAGCCAAGGACAGCAATGTGAAGCTGGATTCTGAGGGCGGGGCCGAGGCAACCACCCCGAAGACGCGGTACCTCGGAACTGCCCTGTCGTTGGGGCTGGCCGCGGCTTCAAGGGGCGGAGACCACGACCATGGAGCTGCAAATGCCGGGCAAGATACCGGGGGACGGGCCGCGGGCGGCGCCGGCGGATTCAAATTGATCGGCATCGCTCTGGGGCTGGCAATACGCTCGCCGGCCCTGGGTAGGGCAATGGGAATGTACGGCGCGGGGATGAGCGTCTATTCGAACTTCCTGGCTCGCGGACGAGAGGTTGTGTTCCCCAGGAACACGGCGATGGAGATTGGCATCACGCAGCACGACCCTGGAGCGACTTCGGCGGCGGGCCCGGAAATCAACTCTGTGAGCACGGCTAACGGTTCCTCGCACGCCGATTAACGATGGTCTAGGCTGGAATTTGCGGACGGCTTCTCATTAAAAACCGCCTCAAGAAACCGCCTCAGCGCAAAATCACGCGCCGTGGCATTTCTTATATTTCTTCCCTGACCCGCAGGGGCAAGGATCGTTCCGTCCTACTTTTTCCTGGCCACGGACGACCTGCTGCACTTGCGGCGTGTCTCCCGCTCCGGCCATGCGCGCCTGCTCGAGCTCGCGGCGCTTGCGGCGCATGAAGGCTTCTTCCAGTTCGTCAGCCGAGGTCGATACCAAACGCGGAGGACGCCGCCCGTTGCCATCTCCACCATGCTGTGCCGGAACTCCCGATTCCGGTCCCTGTCCCACAGGGCCGCGTTGTGGAGCGCCGCCGCCATCGCCTGCGCTGCCCGGTCCCGGGTCGCTGCGCGGCCGCTCCAGAATCTGCATCAAGTACAAGTAGCGAACCGTGTCTTCCTGGAAGCGCTGCATCATCGCTTCAAACATGTCGAACGATTCTTTCTTGTACTCGACCAGCGGATCATGCTGGCCGTACCCGCGCAGCCCAATGCCTTCCTTCAGGTGGTCCATGCTGAGCAGGTGATCTTTCCACTGCTGGTCGATCACGCTCAGCATGATCATGCGCTCGTGATGGCGCATCGCATCCGGCCCAATCAATTTCTCTTTCGCGTCGTAGCGCTGTTTCAGCTTGTCGAAAATGGCATCGCCGAGCTCCTGCCGATTTAGTTCTTCGGCCTTTACACCCTCGGCAATAAAATCGACGCCGAAGCGCGTGAACACTGCATCTTTCAGCCCCTTGATATTCCAGTCCGCGACATGCGCCTTGGCCGGGCAGAACTCTTCGATGAGCTCGCCCAGAATCGCCGAGACGTAATCCTCGAGGATTAGATCCTTCTGGTCGGTCCCCTCCAGCAGCCGGCGTCGCAGTCCATACACGGCCTCGCGCTGCTTGTTCATCACATCGTCATACTCAATCAGGTGTTTGCGCGATTCGAAATGTTGCCCTTCCACCGCCTTCTGCGCCGTCTCGATGCGGCGGGAAATCATCTTCGACTCGATAGGCACGCCCTCTTCCATTCCCAGCTTCTGCAGCAGGGTCGAGATCCACTCCTTGGCGAAGATGCGCATCAGGTCATCTTCGAGTGCGAGATAGAACCGGGAAGAGCCGGGGTCGCCCTGGCGGCCGGCGCGGCCACGCAGCTGATTGTCGATGCGCCGCGACTCGTGCCGCTCCGTGCCCAGAATGTGCAGCCCGCCCACCGCGGTCACTTCATCGTGCTCCACGTCGGTCTGCGCTTTGTAGCGAGTCAGGGTCTCCGCCCACTTGTCGGTCGGGACCGTGTATTCATTCCCGTTGTAGTAGAAGATGGAAGTCTCGCCATCTTCCTGCGGCCCTTCGATCCTACCCTGCGCCACACGAAGCTGCTGCGCGATTCCCTTTTTCACCAGTTCCTGCTTGGCCATGAATTCGGGATTGCCGCCGAGCAGGATGTCGGTACCGCGGCCGGCCATATTGGTGGCGATCGTGACCATGCCCTTGCGCCCAGCCTGCGCGACGAATTCAGCTTCGCGCTCGTGGAACTTGGCGTTCAGCACGACATGCTTGATACCTTTTTTCTTCAACAGATCGGAAAGCCGTTCTGATTTTGCAACCGATGTCGTGCCTACCAGTACCGGCTGGCCTTTTTCCGTCAGCTGCTGAATCTCGTCCGCCGCGGCAAAATATTTTTCCTTCTCGGTACGGTAGACAATGTCCGGGTTTTCGATCCGCAGCATCTTCTTGTTGGTCGGAATCACCACCACATCCAGCTTGTAGATACTGTCGAACTCGGCGGCTTCCGTTTCCGCCGTGCCCGTCATGCCGGCCAGCTTCTTGAACATGCGGAAATAATTCTGGAACGTAATCGTCGCGAGCGTCTGATTTTCGCGCTCGATCTTCACGCCTTCCTTGGCTTCAATCGCCTGGTGCAGGCCGTCGGACCATCGCCGCCCCGGCATCATGCGCCCGGTGAATTCGTCGACGATGATCACTTCTCCGTCTTTAATGACGTATTCCACGTCCTTGCGATAAAGCGCGTGCGCCTTGATCCCAGTCTCGACGTGATGCTTGAGATCCCAGTTTTCCGGATCGGCAATATTTCCGATGCCAAGCAATCCCTCGACCTTTACCCAGCCTTCGTCGGTGACGGTGATGTTGCGGTGCTTCTCGTCGATGGCGTAGTCGCCGGTCAGGATCATTCGCTGCGGATCGCCGCCCGACTCATTCAGCTCGCGAATCAGAGTTTCTCTTCGCTCCGGCGAAAACTTCTTTTGTTCCAGCTGTTCGCGTACTTCGTTTTGGCTAAGTTCTTCGCCTTTTTCCAGCTTGGGGATAATCCGGTTGACTTTGTAATACTTGTCGGTCGACTCCTCGCTGGCGCCAGAAATAATCAACGGCGTGCGGGCTTCGTCGATCAGGATGGAATCGACTTCGTCGACAATCGCGTAATGGTGCCCGCGCTGCACACAATCTCTGATATCGAACTTCATGTTGTCGCGGAGGTAATCGAAGCCGAACTCGTTGTTGGTTCCGTAGGTCACGTCGGCCGCGTAGGCGGCGCGCCGCTGTTCGTCGTCTAGGTCATGCACGATCACGCCAACGGTGAGGCCTAAAAAGCGGTAGAGCCGGCCCATCCATTCCGAGTCGCGTTTGGCTAGGTAGTCGTTGACCGTGACCACGTGAACGCCTCGCCCACTGAGCGCGTTCAGATAGACCGGAAGGGTCGCGACCAGCGTCTTGCCCTCGCCGGTCTTCATTTCAGAAATCGTCCCTTGGTGCAGTACCATGCCGCCAATCAGCTGCACATCGAAGTGCCGCATCTTCAGCACGCGCCAACTGGCCTCGCGAACGATGGCAAAGGCCTCCACCAGAATCTCGTCGAGCACTTCCTGCAGCGCTTCGTATTCTTGTTTTTCGAATTCTTTCCGCTCATCAAAATCCGGCTCGTCGTCGGCCGCCACTTCGGCAGGTTCAATTTGCGGACCCTTCGTCACCTGGCTCAGCCGCTCCTGAATGCGCAGCCGGAACGCATCCGTCCGGGCGCGCAGTTCGTCGTCGGAGAGCTTCTGAATCTCCGGTTCCAGCGCATTGATCGCCTGCACCTTCGGCGTCAACGACTTGACGACGCGCTCGTTCTTCGTTCCAAAAACCTTACCTAGCAGCTGATTAATCAACCTGAATTCCTTGGGAGGGCAGCACGCCCGAGAGTACGTTTAAAGCCTAGCATATTCGATGCCGCTCATGGCTCCGGTGATCAAGAGATAGAACCACCGGTTTACTATCCCCAAGTTCCGGGCGCCGATCCGTTGACCCTTAACGCACGGCAATGAGCTCTATTTTCGTGTATATTCGCCTCGACGAATGCCCACTTTCTACGATCGCTTTGTGGAGTGCGCCGAGCGCTGGCCTGACCATGTCGCGCTTGAACTCCAGCGCCACGATCACCTTGAAAGCTGTACCTACGCTGAACTTCGCCGCATGGCCGAATCGGTGGGCCAGTGGATCTCAGAAAATGGATTCGTCCGTGGATCACGCCTCGCCATTCTGGCCGATAATCATCCGCGCTGGGTCGCAGCCTACCTGGGAACCATCGCCTCCGGCTGCACCGCCGTTCCTCTGGACACCGCTCTGCACGAAGACCAGATGGTGAAGCTTCTGAAAGACAGCGGCACGTCGGCAGTGTTCTGCGATGCAAAACATCTTTCCGTGGCCCGGCCCGCGGAGAAAGAGTTGAACGTGGGCCTCATCCTCATGGACCCGGACCGCATGCCTGGCCACTCCGTCAACGACAATCCGGCCGACGACCATTGGCTAGGCAACCTGCCCGCCATTTTCGACGCCGGCCCCGGGAAGTTCAAACCCGTTGCCGCGAACAATGACGACCTCGCTTCCTTGCTTTACACCTCCGGAACCACCGCCGACCCCAAGGGTGTGATGCTCACCCACGCCAACTTCCTCGGCGAGGTAGAAGCTGTTTTCAACTGGGTCGACATCGGCCCGACGGACGCCCTGCTGGGCGTGCTGCCGCTGTTCCATGTACTGGCGCTGATGGCCAACCTGCTGCTGCCGCTGGTCAAGGGATCACGCGTCGTCTACCTGGAAACGCTCAACACCACGGAGCTGCTGCGAGCCTTGAACGAGCGCAACATCACCGTATTCGCGGTTGTGCCGCAATTCTTCAACCTGATTCACGAACGCATCTTCCAGGAAATCGCGAAGCGCGGAGCGCTCACCCAGAAACTTTTCGCGGTCATGCTTGCGCTGAATCGCGCGCTGCGCAAGCTCGGCATTAACGCGGGTCCCATCCTCTTCAAGAAAGTTCACAACACGCTCGGCCCCAAGATGCGCTATCTAGCCACGGGCGGATCGCGCTTCGATCCGGCGATTGCGCAAGATTTTTATGATCTCGGCATCGACGTGTTGCAGGCGCTGGGCCTGACCGAAACCACCGCCGCCATCTACGTGAATTCGCCCAACGACAACGTGATTGGCTCCTGCGGCACGGCGATGAAAGGCGTGGAAGGAAAGATCATTGACCCACAGCCGCAGGAGGACGGCCCCGCGGTCGGCGAACTTGCAGTGCGAGGTGCGGTCGTGATGAAGGGTTATTGGAACCGTCCCGACGCCACTGCGGCGGTCTTCCGCGAGGGATGGTTCCTTACTGGAGACCTTGGCTATTTCGACGCGAAGGGTCACCTGTTTCTCACCGGGCGAAAAAAAGAAGTGATCGTGCTGAGTAACGGCAAGAACGTTTACCCCGAGGAAATTGAAGCGCACTACCTGAAATCGCCGTTCATCAAGGAAATCGCCGTGATGGGACTGGAAGGCAAGCCGGGCGAGGGCGGCGACCGCCTGCACGCCGTGATTGTTCCGAACTTCGATGTTCTGCGGCAACGCAAGATCGTCAACGCAAAGGAAGCGATCCGCTTCGATATTGAAGGCCTCTCGCCGCAGATCGCCTCCACCAAACGCATCGGCAGCTACGAAATCTGGCAGGACGATCTGCCCCGTACCACCACCCGCAAAATCAAGCGCTTCGAAGTCGAAAAACGCGTAAGAGCAAATCGGGCCAGAAAGAGCGCGGACGATTCCGACCTCCCGGCGGAGAAACCGCTCACCACCGACGAACTTGCCTGGCTCGATCAGCCCGACATTCAGCGCGGCCTGAAGATCGTTCGCGAAACCGCGCGCACAGTCCCGCCCACGATGCGGCCGACGCTCAACCTCGAACTGGATCTCGGCCTCGACTCCATGCAGCGCGTCGAACTGCTCAGCCACCTCGAAGAGGAACTCGGCGGCAACGTCGAAGAATCGCAACTCGCCGAGATCTACACGGTCCGCGATCTGCTGGATGCGGTGCTCGCAAGCGCGGCCAGCGGCGCCGGTCCTGGAACCCGCACCGCCGTCGCCGGATGGAAATCCATTCTGGCCGTAGATCCTGACGATCCCGACGTGCTCGCGCTCGCTCATCCCAATCGATTCACCGACGCGTTCTGGTACGTGGTGTCGCGAGTCATCCAAATGATCGCACTCGATCGTTTCGATTTGAAAGTCAGCGGACTCGAGAAACTGCCAAAGAGTGGCGCTTACATCATTTCGTCGAACCACCAGAGCTACCTCGACCCGGTGATTCTGGCCAGCTTGATGCCGCAGG
This sequence comes from uncultured Acidobacteriota bacterium, assembly GCA_963755795.1. Classification (GTDB taxonomy): domain Bacteria; phylum Acidobacteriota; class Terriglobia; order Terriglobales; family Acidobacteriaceae; genus Sulfotelmatobacter. Next base: position 43,525 of record CAVWLI010000049.1, read on the forward strand.
AAGTATTCCGGCGAGTCTTTGCCGTCGGAACCAGTGAAATCTTCGGCCAGGGATTCATGCGCCGCCTGGCTCGTAGCATCAAGGTAATCGTGCTTGATCCGGATTCGAATTTAGTTCCGGCCATGCGCGCCGGCGCGTTCGGTCTGCGGCATGGTCTGGCGCTCATTCTCTATCCCGAGGGCGAGCGCTCCATCGACGGCAAACCCAGAATCTTCAAAAAAGGCGCCGCAATTCTTTCCATTCATCTGCAGGTGCCGATCGTGCCCGTGGCCATCGAAGGTTTCTACGACGCGTGGCCCAGAAACAAACCGTTCAAGGGATTCGCACCGCTGAAAATGGTCATCGGTGACGCGATCTTTCCGCCGCCGGAAGCTGAGGCGTCAGAAGCCGCTTATGAAAAACTCACGGCTGACGTGAAGGCTCGAATCGTCGAGATGTGGCAGAACCTGCGAACGTCCGAATAATGCAGGCTGATCACGCACCCGCGCTGGAAGCCCGTTCTCCGAAAAGTTTGCTGAAGCCGTCGACCACTAGCGAATCGTAGTGTTTTTCTGCGCGCTTGATTACTTCCTGCCCTGCCTGCGCAGGCGACATCTTCGCGCCTCGCTGCCCGGTGGTCAGCCCCTCATACTCCTCCGCCAGCGCGAGAATCTGCACTTCCAGCGAAGCATCCTCGGGCTTGCCTCCGACTTGCCGGAACTGCCGCTCCGTCAGAAAAATCGGAATCGCGCGCCGCAACGGCCCGTTCACCTCGCCCGGCTTCGGCAAGTCCTTGCCGCGATTCTGCGCTCCGTGTTGCAAGTCTTCATGCGACACCTGTGCGGCTTTGCACAAAACATCGTTGGTGATGCCCAGCTCTTTCATGTGAAACAGCAGCGCCGCCAGGCGGATGTCTTCCACGCTTCGCGCGTCCAGGCCCACGGCTTCCCCGATCTTGGTGGCACACATCGAAATGCGGTAGGCGTGCGTTTCGCTATATTTCTGGCTGGCCAGGAAATTCTGCAGGATCACCAGCATCCCGTCATATCCATCTTCCATTTCCCGCAGCGTTTTTTGATTGCGCTCGTACAACGTTCCCGTGGCGTACCCGGCGATCATCAGCACTCCGCCCCACACCGTCAGGTCGAACCAGCGGGCATCGAACGGCAATTCCACGCGGCGGCTAAACATCGACGGGTTTACGTACATCAACAGGACGACCAGGACCACGCTGGCCACCGCGGTCAGGGTCGCGTGCCGTCGTCCAAAATAGTAGGCAGAGAATAGCGTCGGAAGAAAATAGAAGACCAGCGCCATCTTCTGCGACGCCACCAAAAAATTCAGCATCGCAGCAATCACCAGCAGAAAAAGAAGCAGCAACAGCTCCGGATTGATCTTGCGCACAGCCCCTCCCGGGGGTTAGAGGCAGCGACCCGAAGCGTAATCGAATAGGAACTTCAGGTCCCGGACTTACCCATTCTTCGTTCTTCGTTTCTTCGTTCTTTAGCATTTTCGAATTTCGTCCGGCGAAACCAAAATTACTGTGGTAATCGCGCTCGAAAACCGTTGCTACTTTGCGCGAGGGTGAGTCTGGTCGTAAACCTGCAGCACGTGCTTCATCGAAAGCTGCGTGTAGCGCTGCGTCGTCGCCAGTCGCTCGTGGCCCAGCAACTCCTGAATGGCGCGCAGGTCGGCGCCCTCCTCCAGCATGTGCGTGCCGAAGGCGTGGCGCAAAGTGTGAGGATGCACGTCGGGCGAAAGCCCCTTGGCGACGGCAATCTTCTTGATGATGCGGCCCACGCTGCGTGTGGTCAGCCGCCCGCCGCGCCGGTTGACCAGCAGCGCCGCCGTGGTCTTATTTTTGTGTGCTTCCGCCACCGTCGCCTGCCGCGCTGGGAGATAGACCACCAGCGCGCTTTTGACGGAATCGCCAAACGGAACATAGCGCTCTTTCTTTCCTTTGCCGCGAATCAGGATCGCTTCCGCGCTCAAGCGAATGTCATCGAGATTGATTCCGGTAAGCTCCGAATTGCGAATGCCGCACCCATACAGCAGTTCGAGCATGAGCCGGTCGCGCTCCGGGAAAGCCGCAGCCTCTGGCATTTGCCCGTCGAGCACAGAATTCATTTCTTCGATCGTCGGCACGCGCGGAAGTTTTTTCGCAAGCCGCGGCGTCGCTACCAGCTTGGCGGGGTTGTGCTCAACTACGCCTTCTCGCGCCAGCCAGCGATACAGCGACCGCACCGCCGCCAGCGAACGCGCCACCGAAGTCTTGCCCAAGCCTTTTTCGTAGAGCTGCGACAGAAATCCGCGAATCGCGATGTGGTCGATCGATTTCCATCCCCGCGACCCCGCGTAAGCAGCAAAATTTGCCAGATCGCCGCTGTACGCTTTGATGGTGTGCGGCGAAGCGTTGCGCTCCCGCAGGTGGCGGAGGAAGTCGGCGACGGCCTTCGCGACGATTGTATTGGGTTTGGTCATCGTCAATGTTGGACTTACCTCGCCTTCGCCCTGGGATGATGTTTCTGATACACCGTCCGCAGCCGATCGAGCGCCAGATGCGTATACACCTGCGTGGTCGAAATATCCGCGTGGCCCAGAATCGTCTGCACCGTGCGCAAGTCCGCACCATTTTCTACCATGTGCGTGGCGCATGAGTGCCGCAGCATGTGCGGCGACGCATGCCGTCCCGACGCCACCGACGATTCCCCCACCATCTGCCACACGCGCTGCCGCGTCAACCTGCGCCCGCCCCGCGCGATAAACAGAAACGGAATATTTCTCGAGCTCTGCACCCTTACCCCCTTCTTCGCTGGGTGCCCCATATCTGGCGGTTTTTGCGAGAGGTGGGGATTTTCCTTCACCCTCAACTCCGCCAGCACCGGCCGCGCCTGCGCCAGATACTCCGAGAGCGCGTCCTGCGCCGGCTTGCCCAGTGGCACAATGCGTTCTTTATCCCCTTTGCCGCGCACCAGCATATATCCCGCTTCCAGCTTCAAATCTTCGAGCGTGGCGTTCACCAGTTCCGAAACTCGCAGCGCACCCGCGTATAAAAGTTCCAGCATGGCGCGATCGCGAGCCGCCAGCGCGGCCGCATCTTTCGAGCTGCGATGCCCGTTCGCCAGCGATTTCAGCGGAGCCGCCAGCGTCGATTCCACTTCATCGCGGGCCAGGGACTTCGGCAACACCTTCCATTGCCGCGGCGATTCAATATTCAACGTCGGATCATGGTCGATCCTCTTGTCGAGCAACAGATACCGATAGAGATGACGCAACGCGGAAAGCTTGCGCCCCACGCTGCGCCCGTCCACTTGATGCGAAAAAAGTTGCTGCAGAAATTCGCGGACATCGTTGCGCCGCGCGGTTAGGAGAAGCCGTCTATGCTTCTCCAGGAATTCGGAGAACTGGAGTAGGTCAGTCGTATAAGCGGCGATCGAATTCGCCGCTAGCCCCTTTTCAATGCGCAGGTAATCGAGAAAGCCGGAAAGCAGGCGCGAATTCGTCTCGGTAGCCATAGCAGAGGAGGATGTAGTATGCCCGTTATCGGACACAAGAAAAAGTGCCGAAGCAGATGCGGATGGAGAATCTGTTCGCAGAGACAGATGTAGCTACGGCTCAGTCACGGCTCGCAGCAGATCGACAGCATACAGCGCTCCCTCCGGCGTTTCTTCATGCTTGAAGTAAGCAAACACATCGCGGCCCTCGGCGATGTGCTGGCCGATGCGGTCGATCATTGATCGGCGCTCTTCGCCGGTGTAGCTCGGCTTGCGGAAGCGGTAATATACAAAGCCGGCCGTCGCGACCTCGGGCGTGGTCATGGTTTCGGTTTCGGCGACACACAAAGCAACATTGCTCGACTTCAGCAGATCCCAGGTCGAATCGACGAACCAGGATGCATGCCGAAATTCAAACGCGGCCGGCAGCGTGCGCGGAAGCATCGCCAGAAAATCCTTGAGCAGCTCCGCATCCGCCTTCAGATTCGGTGGAAGCTGAAACAGCACCGGACCCAGCTTGCCTGCGGCCGCCAGCGGTTCAATCGTCGCTAGAAACCGCGGCACGAAATCTTCTGTTGCCTTCAGCCGCTTGATGTGCGTGATGACCTGATGGGCCTTGATGCCGAAACGAAAATGCGCGGGCGTGTCGTGCAGCCAGTTCTGGATGGTCGTTTCTTTCACCAGTTGGCGAAAGGTAAAATTTACTTCGACGGTATTGAGTTGTGTCGCGTAATGGCCGAGGAATTTTTTCTGCGCCAGCTTGGCTGGATAAAAGTCCGGCTTCCATGTCGGATACGCCCACCCGGAAGTTCCAGCAAAGAATTGCGCCATAGAGTGATCGAGTGCGGATCTCGTGTGAAGCTTGATCGTGTGGCGCGGGCACTCCTGCCCGCGAGGCCGCGCCACTAGCCTTGCCCAAGACGGCGATTATACCTTGCGCGACTTCCTACCGACTGAACCCTTCCGCGCAGATTTCGGTTTCGGAGGCGCATCGTCCTCCGCCTGCGCCGCGATTTCGATCGCCTCCGGCTGCTTCGCCACGCCCTTCAGATCCGGCAATCTCTGCTTCAACTCGAGTACCGGCTCAAATAAATCTCCCAGCTTCTCGACTCGCGCAACGACCTGCGGCGCCTCGAACACCAGCAGACTCGCATCTTTTTTCTTGAGCGCCTTCTCAACCTCCTCCCAACTCACCGGCGTCGAAACCGTCGGGTGCTCGCGCGCCCGCAGCGAATAGACGCCAATCGTGGTCTTATGTTCGTCATTCTGGCTCCAGTCGACGAACACTTTTCCCGTGCGCGCCTGCTTGCTCATCTCCGACAACACCAGATCGCGATGATCATGCTCCAGCAGTTGCGCCAGCGCGTGCGAAAACATCTTGGTCGTGTCGTAGGTCACGGGCGTGTTCAGCGGCACGTAAATCTGCAGTCCCTTCGACCCCGACGTTTTCGGAAAACTTTGCAAGCCGAAGTGCTCGAAAATCTCGCGCAGCCAGAGCCCCACCTGGCAGCACTGCACAATATTGGCTGGCGGCCCGGGATCGAGGTCGAACACCATCTCCGTCGGACACGTGATGTCCTTGGCCAGCGCCAGCGACGGATGCAACTCCAGGGCCGCCAAATTAGCCAGCCACACTAGCGTCGGCAAATCGTCCGCGAGAACGTAATGAACGGTGCGCCGGTTGCGCCCGCTCCAGATCGGCACCGTCTTCACCCAATCCGGCTTGTGCATGGGTGCGTTCTTCTCGAAAAACGGTTCGCCCTCCACGCCGTCGGGATAGCGCTTGCGCGTCAGCGCCCGCCCCGCCAGATGCGGAATCATCGCTGGCGCGATGCGGGCGTAGTAATCGATCACATCCTTCTTGGTGAAACCCGTGGCGGGATACAGCACTTTCTCCAGGTTCGATAGCTTGAGATGCCTGCCCTGAATGTCAACGGCCGAGTCGGTCATGCGCGCTCCGACTGCCATTGTGCCTGAAAGCTTATCTGGCGCAAAATCAACTTTGTGGTCTGACCACCCCCTCCTCCGGTTTGACAACGCCCCTTCTCCCCACGTAGTTTCAAACTTCTGCCCTGCTCGTCCGTCCAACACATGTCTGATATGAATACGCCCGTTTCGCGCGTCCCAGCGCCGGAGGTCCAATGAAACATCGCACCCTAGCCATCGCCATTTTTTTCCTTCTTTCGTCCTTCGCGCTGACTCAGGACGTCGCGTCCTTCGAAAAGCGCATCACGGTCAAGAAGCTTCCCAACGGCCTCACGCTCATTATCTGCGAGCGTCCGGAAGCTCCCGTCTTCTCGTTCTTCACTCTGGTCGACGCCGGCTCGGCGCAGGATCCCATGCGCGCCACCGGGCTCGCCCACATGTTCGAGCACATGGCGTTCAAGGGCACCGACAAGATCGGCACCACCGACTATGCCGCCGAAAAGCCGGCGCTCGAAAAAGTTGAGGTCGCCTACGCCGCCTACATCGCCGAGCGCGACAAGACCGTGGGCCGCGACGAAGCCAAGCTGAAGCAACTCGAGCAAGCCTGGAAAGACGCCATTGCCGAAGCCGACAAATTCGTCGTCAGCAACGCCTTCGGCAAGCTGGTCGAACAAAACGGGGGCGAAGACATGAACGCTTTCACCGCCTACGACGAGACCGGATACCACTACTCTCTGCCGGAAAACCGTCTCGAACTCTGGGCTTATCTCGAGTCTGAGCGGTTCCTGCATCCCGTGTTGCGCGAGTTCTACAAGGAACGTAACGTCGTCATCGAAGAGCGCCGCATGCGCACCGACAGCAGTCCATTCGGCCGCTTGCTCGAGCAGTTCACCGAAGAGGCGTTCGCCGCCCATCCGTATCATCGCCCCACCGTGGGATGGATGTCGGATCTGAACTCCTTCTCCGCCACCGATGCCCAGAAATTCTTCGACAAGTACTACGTGCCGTCGAACATGGTGGTCGCAGTCGCCGGTGACGTAAAGGCCGCGGAGGCCATGCCGATGCTCGAAAAGTATTTCGGCCGACTGCCCACCCGCCCGCACCCAGACGAAACAACCACCACCGAACCTCCGCAGAATTCCGAACGCAAAGTCACGCTGATGGACCGATCGCAACCGATCTACATTGAGGGCTATCACCGGCCCGACTACCGCAGCAAAGACGACGCGGTTTTCGACGCAATCTCTGACCTTATGTCCGAAGGCCGCACCTCGCGCCTTTATCGCGCCCTGGTGCGCGACAAAAAAATTGCCTCCTTCTCCGAGGGGCTTACCGGGTACCCCGGCATCAAGTATCCTCACCTGTTTGCGTTTCTAGCCGTGCCGCTCCCCGGTCACAGCCCGCAGGAAATGGCCGACGCTATTCACGTGGAGATCGACAAGCTGAAGAAAGAAGACATCACCGACGATGAGCTGAAAATGATCAAGACTCGCTCCAAAGCGAACCTGATTCGCGGCCTCGCCGACAACGAAGGCCTGGCCACACAGCTTGCCACTTACCAGACCCGCTATGGCGACTGGCGCGAATTATTCAAATCGGTCGACCGCATCGACCAGGTCACTAAAGCCGACATTCGCCGCGTAGCCAACGAAGTCTTCGTCGATACGAACCGCACCGTCGGCATCATCGAAAACTCAAGCGGAGGCGGTACCCCCGGCGGAGGCGAGTCATCCTCCGGTGGGTCCGCGCCGGGCGAGTCATCCCGGAGCGAATCACCCTCCGGCGATCAGGCCTCCAGCGGCTATGCCGCTCCAGGGAGGTGCACAGTGAAGCGAACGATCATCAATCTTCCTCCTGATGATTTTTGCCGCCGCAGCGTTCACCACGATTCCACAAGCCGCGGCCCAGGCCACAAGCTGGCAGCAGGTTCCGATTCCCCCGCTGCCCGCGTTCAAACCGCAGCAGCCCAAGCGCATCGAACTCAAGAACGGCATGGTGATCTTCCTGCAAGAGGATCACGAACTGCCCCTGATCGACGGCACGGCCCGCATCCGCGGCGGTTCGGTGAACGAGCCGGCCAGCAAAACCGGACTGGTTGACATTTACAGCGAAGTCTGGCGCACCGGCGGCACCAAGTCTCAGACCGGCGACCAACTCGACGACTTTCTCGAAGTCCGCGCCGCCAAGGTGGAAACCGGCGGAGGCCCCGACTCGACCACCATCGGCTTCTCTTGCCTGAAGGCTGATCTCGACGACGTCTTCAAAGCTTTTGTCGACGTGCTCGAGAATCCTGAATTTCGCGCCGACAAAATCGACATCGCGCAGAAGGAAGAAGGCGACGGCATTTCCCGCCGCAACGACGACGTCGGCGAAATCGCCCACCGCGAATCCGTGAAGCTGGCCTATGGCCCTGACAATCCTTACGCCCGCGTGCCCGAATACTCCACCGTCGCTGCCATCACGCGTCAGGATCTGATCGAGTGGCACGGCCGCTACGTTCATCCCAACAACATGATTCTCGGCATCAGCGGAGATTTCGATTCCGCCGCCATGGAAGCGCGCCTGCGCGCCGCATTTGACGCCTGGCCGAAAGGTCCGGCGCTTCCGAAGAGTGATGTGAAATACGATCCTGCCAAGCCCGGCTACTACCTGGTCCCGAAAGATGATGTCAACCAGAGCAACATTCACATGGTCGGGCTCGGCATCACGCGCGACAATCCCGACTATTACGCGATCAATGTGTTCAATGAAGCCTTCGGCGGAGGCTTCTCGTCGCGCCTGTTCAACGACATTCGCACCAAGCGCGGGCTGGCCTACGGCGTCGGCGGCTCGATTGGCAGCAATTTCGGTCATCCCGGCATTCTGCAGATTTCAATCGGCACCAAGAGCGGTACCACCATCGAAGCGATTCGCGCCGCTGATGAAGACATCGACGACCTCGCCAAGCACCCCATCACCGACGACGAAATCCAGCATGCCAAAGACGCCATCCTCAACGCGTTCATTTTCCGCCTCGACTCGCCCGACAAAATTCTCGAAGAGCGCATGACCTACGAGTACTACGGATATCCTCCCGACTGGCTCGACAAATACCAGGCGGAAATCAAGAAAGTCACGGCCGCCGATGTCAACCGCGTGGCCGCCAAATATCTTCACAAAGATCAACTGGCCGTACTGGTCGTCGGCAACACCAAGGACTTCGATAAGCCGCTGTCTTCGCTGGGCGCAGTGAAGGAAATCGACATCGCGATTCCGCCACCGCCCGCCGAGAAGTCTGAAAATAATGACCCCACCAAGCCCGCGGCTTCCAATCCCGAAGGCAAAGCGCTGGCCGCGAAAGTTGCCACCGCCATGGGAGGCTTGCCCAAACTTTTGTCCATCAAGGCCATGCACGTCAGCATCGCCGAAAGCGATAGCGGCGGCCCGCCCAGCCCTGTCGATGTGACCATGGCCTTCCCCGACCGGATGCATGTCGATGTGCAAACCCAGCAAGGCGCGCTCACCATCGTCACCACGCCCGACACCGCGTTCATGAGCATGGCGGGCATGGGCACGCGCAGCATGCCACCCGAACAGAAGAACGAAATGCTGGCGCAACTCCACCACGATCTCGTCTACGTTGCCCAGCACGCCGACGATCCCTCGTTCACCTTCACGGCGGCGGGCACGGAAAAAATCGGCGACGTTGACACCGCCATCCTCGACATCGGCGGCGCCATTCCCTGGGTCCGCTGGTACATCGATCCCAAGACCGGCTACGTCCTCCGCGAGAAATACAAGGCTATGGGACAGATGGGCCAGTTCATGGGCGAGACTAATCTGGCCGATTGGCGCACTGCCGACGGCCTGACCATGCCCTACAAACATCAGAACAAGCAGAACGGCAAGGAAACCAGCAACGCCGAATTCAAAACAATCGAACTCAATCCCGCGATCGATCCCAAACTGTTCGCCAAGCCCGCGGAGGCCCCGGCAGAAAAACAATAAGACCAGCGGAGCTTTCGATGAAGCCGCTCACTGTAGTTGCTGCTGTAATTCTTTTCGCGCCGGCTGCGATCCCCGCGCTCGCGCAAGTCACCACTTCGCAGTACGACAACATGCGCACCGGCGCGACCTTGAATGAAAAACTTTTGACGCCCCGGAACGTCAACCTTCAGCAGTTCGGTAAACTCGGCGCATTCAAAGTCGACGGCGCAGTCTATGCCCAACCGCTGTTTCTTCCCGCAGTTGAAATTCCCGGCAAAGGCACGCATGATGTCATCTTCGTCGCCACTGAGCACGACAGCGTCTACGCCTTCGACGCCACTCGCCCCGGCGATCCTCCACTCTGGAAAGTCAGCTTCCTCGACAAGACGCGCGCCACCATTCCTCTGTCAGAAGACATGGTGCAATGCCCGTTTATTCGGCCGGAAGTCGGCATCACTTCTACCCCCGTCATCGACCTCAAGACCGGAACGCTCTACGTTCTCGCCCGCACAACTATCCGCCATGCGGTCGGTGACAATGAATACTTTCAGCACCTGCACGCGCTCGCCATCACCACCGGCGTCGAAAAGTTCGGCGGGCCCAAACTCATCACCGCTTCCGTGCCAGGCCGGGGCGCAGGCAGATCCAACCGCCAAGTCGACTTCGATCCTCTGCACGAAAATCCGCGCGCCGCGCTCACGCTCGCCAACAACAACGTCTATTTGGCCTGGGCTTCCTCCTGCGACGTCGATCCCTACCACGGCTGGGTGATGGCCTACGATCCGCAAACACTGGCGCAAAAAGCCGTGCTCAACGTCGATCCCGACGGCAGCGAAGCCGGAATCTGGCTTAGCGACACCGGCCCCGCCGTCGATTCCGGCGGCAATCTTTACGTTCCCACCGGCAACGGCACCTTCGACGCCACCAGCGGAGGACGCGACTACGGCGATTCCGTTCTCAAGCTCGACGGATCCTCGCTCGCCATCCGTGACTACTTCACCCCCTTCGATCAAGCCGACATCCTCGCAGGTGATTCCGACGTTGGCTCCAGCGGTCCCACGCTGCTCCCCGATCAACCCGGACCGCATCGTCATCTTCTGCTCCAACCCACCAAGCACTCCGTGCTCTATGTGATTGATCGCGACCGAATGGGAAAATTTCATGCCGCTGGCGACGCCATTCCCCAAAGGATTCGCATGGCCGGCGCCGGTTTAGGCGCCATGGCCTTCTGGAACGGCCACGTCTTTTTCGCCGCGAGCGACGACTTCCTGCGCGACTATGCCGTCAAGAACGGCAAGCTTGTGCTCAATGCCTCTTCCGCCACGAAATTTGTAACCTCGGGCGCAACGCCTTCCATCTCAGCCGACGGCAAAAAGAACGCTATCGTCTGGGCAATCTCCACCAAAACCTGGAACGGCCCTGACAATACGCCGGCCGTCCTCTACGCCTTCGACGCCACCAAACTCGGGCAGCCCCTCTACACCTCGGAACAGAACAGCGCGCGCGATCGCGCCGGCATGGCCACGCGCTTCGTGATCCCGCTCGTCGTCAATGGACGCGTCTACTTCTCCGTTCGTGGCGAAGTCGATGTCTACGGGTTGTTGAAATAACCGCTGCTCCCGCGTTTCGGTTACAGTGGATCGCCAGGACGGTACGAATATGACTCAGATCAACCCAAGCAACCGCGATCGGCTGCCGGCGTTACCTTTCGATAGCTGGAAAGACACCTTCGCCACCGTGCACATGTGGACGCAGATCGTCGGCAAAGTGCGGCTCAAGCTTTGTCCGCTCGTGAACCACTGGTGGAATGTCGCGTTCTACCTGACCGCGCGCGGATTGACCACTTCGCCCATGCCGTACCCGCGCGGAACGACCGTCGGAACCGTCGAAATCCGGTTTGATTTCATCGATCACAAACTCGTGATCGAAAACAGCGAAGGCCGCGTCGTCATCATCGCGCTCGAGCCGCAGAGTGTGGCTGAGTTCTACGCAAAGTTTATGGCTGCCCTGTCCGAAGTCGGCGTCACTTGCAGGATCTGGACAAGGCCCTCCGAAGTCGCCGATCCCATCCCGTTCGAGCAGGATCACATCCACGCCTCGTACGATGCGGACGCTATGAATAGATTTTGGCGCATCCTGGTGTGGTCCGATCAAGTGTTCAAAGAATTCCGCACCGGCTTTCTGGGAAAAGTCAGTCCCACACACTTTTTTTGGGGAGGGTTCGATCTCGCGGTCACGCGCTTTTCCGGCCGACGAGCGCCCGAGCGTCCCGGCGCCGACGCCATTACCAAGGAAGGCTACTCGCACGAAGTCAGCAGCGCTGGAATCTGGCCCGGTGGCGGCGACATCGCGGGGCCGGCTTTCTATTCCTACGCGGCGCCGGAACCGCCCGGCTTCGCGCAGCGCCAGGTTCGCCCGCAAGCTGCCTTTTATCACCCGCAATTGAAAGAATTCCTGCTGATGTACGATGACGTGCGCACCGCCGATTCGCCAAAAACCGCGCTGATGGAATTCCTGCAGAGCACCTATGACGCAGCGGCCGACCTGGCGAATTGGGACCGCAAGAACCTGGAACGATAAACGCTCGTGTTGCACGCTTTGCGTTGAATAAAAGGGAGAAGGAACGATGCAAAAACGCAAACTTGGAAAAAACAATCTGGAGGTCTCCGCTCTCGGTCTCGGTTGCATGGGAATGAGCTTTTCCTACGGCCCGCCCAAAGATAAGAAAGAGATGACCAATCTTCTTCACGCCGCCGTCGATTGCGGCATCACATTCTTTGATACCGCCGAAGTCTACGGCCCGTTCCTGAACGAAGAACTTGTAGGCGAAGCGCTGGCTCCCTTTGTTGGCAAGGTGGTGATCGCCACCAAGTTCGGCTTCGACCTCGGTGTCGGAGATAAACGTCCGGGAGCGGCTGGTGTGAATAGCCAGCCTGCTCACATCAAACAAGCTGTTGAAGGTTCGCTGAAACGTCTCAAGGTCGACACCATCGACCTGCTCTATCAGCACCGGGTCGACCCGAATGTCCCGATCGAAGACGTTGCCGGCGCGGTGAAGGAACTGATTCAAGCCGGCAAGGTCAAACACTTCGGTCTTTCCGAGGCCGGGGCGAAGACGATTCGCCGCGCCCATGCAGTCCAGCCGCTCACCGCGCTGCAGAGCGAATATTCGTTGTGGTGGAGAAGGCCCGAAGCAGAAATAATCCCGACGCTCGAGGAACTCGGAATCGGTTTCGTGCCCTATAGCCCGCTGGGCAAGGGCTTCCTGACTGGAGCGATCAGCCAGAGCACGACCTTCGACAACACCGACTTCCGCAGCACGCTTCCTCGTTTCACCCCTGAAGCTCTCAAAGCGAACCAGGCTCTGATTGTTTTGCTCGGCGGCATCGCGAAGCGAAAGAAAGCGACTCCTGCGCAGATCGCACTCGCCTGGCTGCTCGCTCAGAAACCCTGGATCGCTCCCATTCCCGGCACGACCAAGCTCAACCGCCTCGAAGAGAACGTCGGCGCATTGGCAATTGAACTGACAACCGGCGATCTTCGCAGCATCGACACCGCCGCCTCGAACATCACAGTTGAAGGAGCTCGTTACCCGGAGCGCCTGGAAAAAATGACCGGTCTCTGAAAGGAAAGTCAAAGTCCATGTACAAAGCGAAAATATTCCGCCGCCAGCGCGTAGTGACGGAAATCATAAGCAACATCCATACGAGAAAACATAAAGTACCTGAAGGAATTGAGAAATGGACATAAAAAGAATTGGCACGCAACCCTCCGCCAAAGGCCCGGCAGACTGGTTTACCGGCACCGTACGAATTGATCCGCTATTTCAGGCGCCTGATCCGGCGCTCGTTTCCGGCGCCACTGTCACGTTCGAGCCGGGCGCGCGCACGGCCTGGCACACCCATCCGCTCGGCCAGACTCTCATCGTTACGGCTGGCTGCGGCCGGGCGCAACGCGAAGGTGGACCGATTGAGGAGATTCGTCCCGGCGATGTGGTCTGGTTCTCGCCTGGCGAGAAGCACTGGCATGGAGCCGCGCCTGGCACAGCGATGACGCACATCGCTATTCAGGAAAAGAAAGACGGGAAAGTAGTCGACTGGATGGAGCACGTCACCGACGAACAATACCTTAAGTAAGCTTCAGGCTATCGGCTATGGATAGGAGTTGACATGCCAGCACGAAACGACGCTCTAAGAAGCAGCCTTTCGCAATCGAGCGAACTGAACATCACGGTGACCGGAAGGCGAACAGGACGATCGATCTCAATCCTCATCTGGTTCGTTCTGGAAGGCGATGAGCTGTACCTACTGCCAGTCAAGGGTTCCGATACGCAGTGGTACAAAAACGTACTCAAGAATCCGACGATTCGGATTGAAGCGGGCCGCGCACAGGCGGAACTTCAGGCCGTTCCCACGACTGATCCGTCACAGGTCTCCTCTGTGGCCGAAAAATTCCGCGCCAAGTACGGGCGCAATGACGTGAAGAAGTACTACTCCAAACTCGACGTCGCGGTTGCTGCAAAGATTAAAGATGCAGTGACGCTTCACTGGTCTGACAGCGGCCGAGGATCTACTGAGCAACTGAGGTCAGAGACAGGCGAATTGAACTCAGTTCGATCCATCCGTCGAACTGGCCGGTTGCAGGACGGCTTGAGGCACGTCGAATTGGATGGGCCGGTTGTAATCGGAGTAGGAATAGCGGCCACCGTTTTTCGTGGTCATCTCGTACGGTAAATGGTCGTCCACACCGATGCACATTGAACCGTCCTCGGCCAAGACGGCGGTCCTGACGGCGAACTTCCATTCCTGGCAGCGAACCCCGTTGACCGTCTTCTTGTCGCCCTTTTCAGTCATGGCGTGGCTGACCAGGGTGTACATATCCGGCAGCAGATCGCGCACCGTGCCTCGCGCCAGGTTATCGCAATACCACTTGGCCGAATAGCGCTCGCCTGCGTAACCTCTGTTCTCCCAGGATCCGTCGCTGTCACGGCTGTACCTCTGTTCGCCCACCAGCAACTCTTCCTGCTTCATCTCGAAAGGAGAATCCGGGTTGCTCTGCGCATCGTGAGACTGCTGGTGGACAATGACCTGATTGCAATCCACCTCCCATAGCCTTTCCGAATGCTGGGAACCCGACGCGCTCTCAACATAAGCGCCGCGAAGGCTTTTGACCTGCTTGATCGACTCCAGTGTTTTCTTAAACTCCGTGTCCCCGCTGCTCGGGTTCACGGCCTGGCCCACCGCCCAAATGATCACGCCCCCTGCTAGCAGACTCGCGCCGATCCAAAGCCCCCGACGGTTACCCATAATAGAGTCCTCTCCCCAAGCGCCCCTTGCGAAGCTAGGTTAGTGGACGGAATCGGACCGTGAAAGTTACGGACGTACTTCGGAAAGGGCAATTGCCAACGCCCGCTTGACAGCCCGACCCAGGTACATTACCATAGGCGAACAAAAGGCGAATCTATGTCTTCCCTGCCCCTGCTCCCGTTGCCCGACAAACCACGGCTCGTCGGCATTGCCCGTCTTGCGTCGGAGGGAGAATCCCTCCGCGAAGGGCACAATGTGGAGTACTTCACTCTGCCCGCCAAGTCGCTGCTGAACCGCTGCGTCAGCCAGCGGCAAATGCCGTTTACCTGGACCATCAATCCCTACCGTGGCTGCGAATTCGCCTGCAAATACTGCTATGCCCGCTATACCCACGAGTTCATGGAAATGCGCGATGGCATGGAGTTCGAGCAGAAGATCTACGTCAAGCAGCACGCTGCCGGCCTGCTGCGCCACGATCTGCGGCGCGTGAAGCCCCATGAAGCCATCGCGCTCGGCACGGCAACCGACCCCTACCAGCCCGCCGAACGCCGCTACGAGATTACGCGTGGAATTCTGGAAGAATTCGCGCGTCATCGCGGCTTCGAACTCGGCATCGTCACCAAGTCGAATCTGGTCGTCCGCGATCTGGATCTGCTCAAAGATGTCGCGAAGACCAATCGCCTGTCGGTCCACATGACGGTGACGACGCTCGACATCGAACTCGCCCGGATTCTCGAGCCCCGCGCCCCTCGTCCCGATCTTCGCATCGAAGCCGTGCGCGCGCTGGCCGAGGCGGGATTGCGCGTCGGCGTGAGTTGTTCGCCGGTCGTGCCTGGAATCACCGATTCTCCCAAAGACCTGGAGGCCCTGATCCGCAGCGCCGCGGAAGCTGGCGCCGACTACGTCTTTGCCAATCCGCTTTTTCTGAAGCCCTGCTCGGCCGCCGTGTTTCTGCCTTTCCTCGAACAGAACTTCCCGCATCTCGCCGAGAACTATCGCCAGCGCTATCAGGACCGCGCCTTTCTGCCGCCCGCGTATGTCAAACGGCTGTCGCAACTCGTCGCTCACCTGCGCGAAAAATACAAAATGACGCGCGCCCGCCATGAACGCTCGTCCTTCGCGACGAAGTGGCCCGTGCAGGCTTTCGACGAGCAGTTGAGTCTGTTCTGACGATTGAGAAATTGGAAAATTCAGTAATTGTGTAATGTTGAAACCGCCCACGATTCACCAATTACTCAATTTCCCGATTTCCCGATTTCTCAATTTCCCGATTTCTCAATTCCTCAGTCCTCTATAATCGAGATTCCCATGGTCACCGCTTCCCCTCCTGCACCACAACCCGGCCAGCCCGCCACGTTCGGCGTTCGCCTGCACCGGTTCTGGCGCCGCGTCACCGACGGGCTCGAGGTCAGCCAGCTCTGGTCGCAGTTCGAGTCCGAAGCCCGCACCAGCTATCGCCTGTACTCGAAAGACGTCGAAGCCAAAACGCCCGAAGGCCTGACTGCTCGCGGCCACCGCCTCCATGTGGTGAAGGAATTTTTCTGGGCGGTGTTTGAGAAGCTCTCGCCCGCGCGCCGCGTTCTGCTGCTGCTGGCCCTAATTCTTCTCGTGCTTCCCAGCGGCGGTTTTAACTATCAAGACGCGCATCACGAAGTTCACATCGGCGAATTCGATCTTCATTTCTGGGGCGGATTGCTTCTGCTGCTCCTGCTCATCCTTGAGATCGCCGACCGCGTAGTCATGAAGCGCGACCTGCAGATCGCGCGGGAAATCCAGACCTGGCTCTTGCCCGGCGCTCCGCCGCAGATTCCTGGCCTCGCCATCGCCTACGCCACGCGCCCTGCCAACACCGTTGCCGGCGATTATTACGACGTCTTCCCGCGCCCCGGCCGCACCAACGACGGCAACCGCGTGGTGCTCGCCGTAGCCGATGTCGCCGGCAAGAGCATCCCCGCCGCCATGCTGATGGCCACGTTTCAGGCGAGCCTCAAAACGCTTTCCACAGCGCAGGTCGCTCTGCCCGAACTGGCTGCAAACATGAACCGCTACGCCTGCGGCAACAGCCAGGGAGGATTGCGTTTCACGACCGCGTTTCTCGCGGAATACGATCCCGTCCGCCGTACGGTCGACTACATCAACGCCGGCCACAACAATCCCATCCTGCGCCGCGCCAGCGGACAAATCGAGCGCCTTGACGTCGGCGGCCTTCCCTTCGGCATTCTGCCGGACGCGAAATACGAGTCTGCCTCTGTCACGCTGGCCCCGGGCGATTGGCTGGTCATCTTTACCGATGGAGTAGTGGAAGCCGAGAACTTTCGCCAGGAAGAATTCGGGGAAGCCCGCCTGCTGGCCGCGATGGAAGCGGGAAAATCTACGGAGCCCGCCGAACTGCTCAAGCGCCTCATGTTCGAGCTCGACCTTTTCGTCGGCAACACTCCGCAGCACGACGACGTCACCTGCATGCTGCTAAAGGCCGAGAGTTTTTAAGAAACACCGGTCGCATTTTCTTCGCAACCTGCCTAGCGAAATGGTCGCCCTTTGACGATGCCCTGGCCTTCACGCACCGTAACCAGTTGATCGGCGGCGACCCGCGTGAGCGTTTCGCCGAGACCGGTGGGCCAGTGGATTTCAATGTCTGCAATCTTCGCCGCGCCCAAACCGAAATGCAGACGCGGATCGTTCGCGGAAAGAAAGCTGGACTGGCTGGTGACGCATTGCGCCTGTACCCTCTCCCCGTAGCGCACCAGCACCCGTGCGCCAATCGCACTGCGATTACTTTTCGTGCCCTCGAGACGAACCTTCAACCAATGATTGCCCGAGGGTGCGTCGTTGCGCAGCAATGAGGGCGGCTCATTCCGGTTCATGATGAGAATGTCGAGATCGCCGTCGTTGTCGAAGTCGCCGAAAGCGCACCCCCGGCTCACGTGTGGCGATGAGATCGCCGCTCCCGCTTCCTCTCCGAGTTCCACAAAAGTTCCATTCCCCTGGTTACGGAAAATGATGCGCGGGCTGCGCGCCGGGAACTTGGCAGGATAGAGGCGTTCCAGTTCCGGGTATAAGGTTCCGGTCACGAGAAACAGATCCGGATAGCCGTCATTGTCAAGATCAACCAGTCCAGTTCCCCAGCTGATGAAGCGACGTTCAAACATCAGGCCGGCGGAAGCGCTGACATCTTCAAAATCACCTTTGCCATCACCGTGGTAAAGGGCAGTGGCTTCACGGTGAAAGTGCGTTTTGCAAAGATCAATGTGTCCGTCTAGATCGTAATCGCCGATCCCCACTCCCATTCCAGACAGCGGCTCTCCGCTCCTGCCCAAGGCGATGCCACGGAGCATTGCTTCTTCCCGGAAGC
Organism: uncultured Acidobacteriota bacterium; assembly: GCA_963755795.1. Lineage (GTDB taxonomy): Bacteria > Acidobacteriota > Terriglobia > Terriglobales > Acidobacteriaceae > Sulfotelmatobacter. The sequence continues at coordinate 61,548 of CAVWLI010000049.1, forward strand.
TGCCGTTGCGGTTGTTCATCAGCAGATAACTGGGCGTGGTATCGCAAGCTACGAAAATGTCCTGCCAGCCGTCTTCATCCGCGTCGAAGGCGACCGCCGTCAACCCGTAAGATCCGCCAAGCGCGCCGATGCCGGATTCTTTCGACACGTCAGTAAATGTTCCATCCCCGTTGTTCCGGTATAGGAAGTGAGGCGGGAATCCCAGGCCCTTCGGTCCGCAATTGGTGGGAACCCCTTCGTACTGGCAGTTAGGCAAGTCGAGAGAAGGCTTAGGCGCGGTCGCTAAATCAATCTCCACGTAGTTCGAAACGAAAAGATCGAGCAACCCGTCGCGGTTGTAATCGACAAACGTGCATCCCGAACCGTAGTAGGTACGGGAATGAAGCAACCCAGCCTTGGCGGCGACATCCGTAAAAGTACCGTCGCCATTATTGCGGTAGAGCCGGTTTTGTCCGTAGTAGGTAACGAAAAGATCTTCGAAACCGTCGTTGTTGTAGTCGCCGACGCACACACCTTGCGCCCAGCCGGCATCCGTGAGGCCGGCTTTCGCGGTGACGTCGCTAAATGTGCCGTCGCGGTTGTTGTGGTAGAGCCGGTTGCCTGCCCCGGGCGGCACGCCTTCCAGACGGCGTCCGCCAAGAATGAAGACGTCCATCCAGCCGTCGTTGTCGTAATCGAAAAACGCGCAGCCCGCGCCGATCACTTCCACAATGTAAGTGTTGTGCGCGGGAGCGCCATAGAGGATCGGTTCGGCGAGTCCGGCGCTCGCAGCTATGTCGACGAAGCGGGAGAATGCGGCCTTCTTAGGAACTACGAGGCCACCGAACTTCGCAGGCAGGAAGACAGGCGCCACCATGGCTGGAAGTGAGCACAGCAGCCGTCGCCTCGTCCAGTCCCCCGCGCTCGGATCTTTCGTCACGATATATGGCCCTGAGTTCTTACTCGGTGCTGTTTTATCGTACAGAAAAGAGAAATCAGCCTGCCATCCATTCTCCATACATCCGGTGAAACGCGTGCACGCCTTTTTCCTGCTTCACGCTGAACCGTCCGCGCGAATAACTTCGTGATCGCAGATTCTTCTGCACGGTCTCGCAGATGGCGACGTCCTCAATCTGAATCTGGTCGCTGAACTCGACCGAAGCCTTCGCCGCCGGAGTGTCATGATCCTGCTCCGGCAAATACCATTCGAAAATCGCCAGCGACCGCTCGGCCTCCACCGGCAATACAAGGTTCAGCGAGACGTTGTCGGGATAGCAGTTCAGCATCCAGTTGGGAAAGACCCAGAAGTAATCCGTAGTCAAGTCTTGTCGCCCATCCTGATAGCGCCGCGGCGTGGCATCGCCGGGCTGCGCTCCGCGAATCGGACTGAACTGCCGCACATATCCCGCACGACCCCGCGCATGAGGCTCGACCACGTAAGAGTTGAAATCTAACTCGCGGTTCAGCCCGGGATGCACGCTGGGCAGGTGGTAGCCCTCCAGATAGTTGTCCACATACGTCTTCCAGTTGCACTTCATGTCGTAGGTGCGGCGCTCGAACAATTTCATTCGAGCAAACGGGAATTTCTCCGCCTGTTCCGGCAAGTCGCCCAGGCTCTCCCGCAAAGCCCGTGCCGCGGGATCGAGATTCACAAACACCAGGTTGAACCATTCCTCAGTTCGTACTGACTTGAGGGCAAAGTCTTCGGGATTGAATCCTTCCACGCCTTCGACCTCGGTCGCGCTGAGCAGCGCTCCGTCGAGGCCATACGTCCATCCGTGATATCCGCAGCGAAACAACTTGCGCGAACCGCAGCCTTCCGCGGGCGGTCCGGCGCGATGCCGGCAGACATTATAAAAACCCCGCAACCTTCCATCGAGGCCGCGCACGAGGACGAGCGGTTCGCCGATCAAATCGTAAGTGAAATAGTCGCCAGGATTCTTGACCTGGCTGGCGTGGCCAACGACCTGCCACGTTCGTGCGAATATTTTTTCTTTTTCGGCAGCCAACATGCTGGAGTCGGTATAGCAATGCGACGGCAGAGTCCAGGCGCGAGCAATCTCGGCTTCGATTTGAAGCGCGTCTTTCGATCGATCCATATGGTGAGTCGCGAAATGTTACTTGCGAGACGTTACTCCAAGCTTCGCCAGCATTCTACGCGGTCCGTCTCGAGCTCGCTGCCTCGCACGGCAAGCTGCGGAATTGCATGCAAACCGGAGATCCGAGCGCGTTCCGCAATGGAACGGGACGCGGTTCAAACTGACACGAATTGTCAGCGCGGCCGCCGAATTTTGCCAGCGTCGTACGCATTTGGGCAGGGGATAACCGGAACCAAAGTGTTACCTTCCCATGAAAATAAAGCCCTTCCCGCACTCGTACCCGAAACCAACGTAACTAACAGCTTTGGCGAGGCAAGTGCAAATACCGTAACGACTGCGTCATCCGTGACCAGCAGTTAAACAGACCAAAAACGAGAGGAAAACTAAAGAGATGCGGAAACAAAAGGGTTTCTCACTGATTGAGCTGCTGATCGTGGTGGCTATCATCCTGATCATCGCAGCAATCGCGATTCCGAACTTGCTGCGCGCCCGCATGGCGGCTAACGAGTCGTCTGCTGTCGCGTCCATTCGTACCGTTACCACGGGCGAAGTCACCTATCAGACCGCGTATCCGACCGTTGGATATGCTCCGGCTCTGGTCAACTTGGGCGGCGCCCTGGGCGTTGCTTGCGTTCCCAGCTCCACCACAGCTTGCTTGATCGACTCCGTGCTCGCCAACAACGGTAACCCCGCTGGCGGCGGCAAGAGCGGCTATTCGTTCACCACGGGCGCTGGCACGGTTGTGGGCGGCGTCAACTCTGGTTACACGGTCGTAGCGATTCCGCTCTCGATCAACCAGACCGGTATTCGCGCGTTCTGCGCTGAGGAAGATGCAGTGGTTCGCGTCGACCCAGCTGGAGCTTGCTCGAACGCCGAAGCGACCATCCTCACCTTCAACCCCTTGAACCAGTAAGGTTGAACCAGTAGTTAAGTTTGGCGAATACCTGGGGGAGGGTATAAGCCATAGAGGCAGCGAGCTCACGCTCGCTGCCTTTTTGTTTTTTCTGGCCTTACGCGATCTAGAAGTTTCCTTTCTGTCGGCGGGGAATCTCGCTCCGACATCTGCTCGCTGGCCGATTGTCATCCCGCAGGAGCGCGCAAGCGCTCCGATGGGACCTTACGAAACCCAGACATCGGTTATACTCATGCGAGGAGCGACCCCGGTGCATGAAGCGTCGGCACTCCCATCCACGCCATCGACAACATCGGTCGGTGCAAGGTCCCTCGCCCGGCTGTCGCCGCGCTCAGGATGACATCGGGCTGAGATAATTTCGGAAGTTAAGCTACTACACAAGACTTTATTACGCTGACATTAATTGTCGTTTGGTCACCACACTTTGGCGGCAACAAGTTACCTCAGGGGCGTCCGAAACGGAACGAGTGTGTGCCCTGACGATGAGAACACAGGGTTTCCCCCATGCCCATAAGGGGAAAGCGCGGTTTGGCGCATTGGTGGGGCAAGTGCAACAACAATCGCGACTGAGTCATTCGTGATCAGATCAGATTTCAAATTCAAAAAAGCTCGGGGAGAAAAAAAGAGATGCGGAAACAACAGAAGGGTTTTTCACTGATCGAACTGCTGATCGTCGTAGCTATCATCCTGATCATCGCAGCTATCGCAATTCCAAACTTGCTGCGCGCCCGCATGGCGGCTAACGAGTCGTCTGCTGTCGCGTCCATTCGTACCGTTACCACGGGCGAAGTCACCTATCAGACCGCGTATCCGACCGTTGGATATGCTCCGGCTCTGGTCAACTTGGGCGGCGCCCTGGGCGTTGCTTGCGTTCCCAGCTCCACCACAGCTTGCTTGATCGACTCCGTGCTCGCCAACAACGGTAACCCCGCTGGCGGCGGCAAGAGCGGCTATTCGTTCACCACGGGCGCTGGCACGGTTGTGGGCGGCACCAACGTAGGCTATACGATCAAGGCGATTCCGCTGTCAATCAACCAGACTGGCATCCGCGGCTTCTGCGCTGAGGAAGATGCAGTGGTTCGCGTCGACCCGGCTGGAGCCTGCTCGAGCGCCGAAGCGACCCTACTTACCTTCAACCCATTGAACCAATAACACTCGAACCAGTAATACTCCTGGCCAATACCACGGGGCGGTATAGGCCGAGGGCAGCGAGCTAACACTCGCTGCCCTTTTTACTTTTCTGCTCGTAGTACGGTTTGCGTATGCGATGCACGGACGAGCGTCATTCCGAGTGGAGCCGTTCTTCATTCTTTGGGCGGAGCGAGGGGATCTCCTCTCAACGATGTGTCGCAAGGGAGAACCCACGGCCCGCTGGATAAAACGCGGCCCTTCGGGATGACGCCGCGCGCCTCCCTCCCGTTCAAACTGCGGTCCTCTGACACATCGCTTTCTCACAGATACCAAGTAAAAACGCAAGTGCGAGCCGCCGCCGCGTTCTGGTTCCAAACTGACACGAATTGTCCGTCCGACGCCACTTTTGGCGGCACGGGGCCGGGGAAAGGGGTAGAATTGAGCTGAATTTCTCGTCCGACGGTGCAAACAAAGCTCTTGTCTCATGCCGCCGGAACCATTGTCAGTCGCGGCTTTCGGCCAGGCACGTGCAACACTAATCCCGACTGAGTCATTCGTGACTATATAAAAATCGATAAAAGAGTTGGGGGAAAAAGATGCGGAAACAAAAAGGTTTTTCACTGATCGAGCTGCTGATCGTAGTGGCCATCATCCTGATCATCGCAGCCATCGCGATTCCGAACTTGCTGCGCGCTCGCATGGCGGCCAATGAGTCGTCTGCCGTCGCTTCCATTCGTACCGTAACCACCGGAGAAATCACCTACCAGACGGCTTATCCGACGGTTGGATATGCTCCGGCTTTGGTGAACCTGGGTGGCGCGCTGGGTGTTGCTTGCGTTCCTAGCTCTACCACAGCTTGCTTGATTGATTCCGTGCTCGCCAACAACGGCAACCCCGCGGGCGGGGGCAAGAGCGGATACTCCTTCACCACCGGCGCCGGCGCCGTGGCCGGCGGCGTGAACGTGGGTTATACCATCAAGGGGGTTCCGCTTTCGATCAACCAGACCGGGATCCGTGGCTTCTGCGCTGAGGAAGACGCCGTCATTCGCGTCGACCCCGCTGGAGCTTGCTCGAACACTGAGGCGGGCATCCAAGGCTTCAATCCGCTGAACCAGTAACGCGCCAGTAACGCGATCCTGCTGGGCAGGCACGTTGCAAAGGCTTCTGCGTACACCCGAAGGGCAGCGAACTCAGGTTCGCTGCCCTTCAACTTTTCTTGACGATGATGAAGTCCCGGCTGCTTGAAGCCCCTGGCACGGAAAGGCTCCTGCGTTTTTGCAACCAGTGTGACATTTTCTGTCAGGGATCGCCCCGCCAAGCCGCGATGTGGCCCTTGCGCCTCGCATTACCACCGCTAACCGGTTGATTTCTCAAAGGTCTTAGAGATTACTAAGGTTCACGCCTCTTCCCCAGAATTGGCGCTCAAACTGCAAATTCACCCGTAGGCTATCCCGAACGTAAAACAGAAATCAAAGGGACATCGGATGCGTTGCACAAAGGGATTCTCACTGATCGAGTTGCTCATCGTGGTGGCGATCATTCTCATCATCGCCGCCATCGCGATCCCCAACCTGCTTCAGGCACGCGTGTCTGCCAACGAGGCATCGGCCGTGGGGTCCATCAGCGCCATCAAGAGCTCTGAGGTCACCTACACCACCGCTTATCCCACCATCGGCTACGCCGACAACATTGGAGCGCTGGGTGGAGCGTCCCCCTGCACTCCCTCTTCCACGACGGCGTGCCTGCTTGACAGCTTTCTGTCCTCGTCCACGCCCGGCAGCGGCGGTAAGAGTGGCTATGTTTTTCTGGCCACCGGCATTATGAGCGCCGGCGCCATCAACAATACCGCCTTTGTAGGTGCGGCCGCGCCCGTGCTCGTCCATTCCACCGGGAATCACGACTTCTGTTCCACCAACGATGGCGTTCTACGTTCACAAATGGGCAATGTCGGCGATACTCCAGTCAACAGTCTGGCGCCCTGCCTCGCATTCCCCGTGACGCAGTAACGAACTTAGAATCTCGTCGCAAGTTGAGAATCACGCGTGCGGCTTGGATGCTTTCGTTTCTTCCCAAGCCTCCGTCCTCAGGTTGGGCCGCAGTCCTCGCAGTGACCCTCGTAACCGCCACAGGGATGTCCTACCGCGCTCCGGTGCTTATAATATTTTCGAAACCTTCTTTCGGAAATCTGATGCCCGAAGTCTGATACCCGAAGTCTGATACACGAAGTCTGAACCACAATGGCCGCGATTGAAATCCTTGGACTGGAAAAGACCTACATGGTGGGCTTCTGGCGCAAGCGCCCCAAGCGGGCCTTGCAGCCGCTGCATCTCACCGTGGAAGAGGGAGAGATTTTCGGATTCCTCGGCCCCAATGGCGCCGGCAAAACCACGACACTGAAAATGCTGATGGGGTTGGTGTTCCCCACCGCAGGAACAGCGCGCATTCTGGGCCACGATTGGACCGACCCTGAAGTCAAGGCCCAGATCGGCTTTCTTCCCGAGCAGCCCTACTTCTACGACTATCTGACGGCGCACGAATTGCTCGATTATTACGGCCAGCTCTCAGGAGTTCCCGGCAAAGATCGCAAGCGCCGCATCGAAGAAGTACTGCAGCGCGTGGGCCTGACCGACATTAAAGGCGTGCAACTGCGCAAGTTCTCCAAGGGCATGCTGCAGCGCGCCGGAATCGCGCAGGCGATTCTGCACAATCCGAAATTAGTTTTCTTCGACGAACCTATGTCGGGTCTCGATCCCCTCGGCCGCCGCGAAGTTCGCGACCTCATGGAGCAACTGAAACAGGAAGGCAAGACGGTATTTTTCTCGACCCACATTCTCTCCGACGCCGAGGCGCTCTGCGACCGCGTCGCCATCATTCACAAAGGCGAATTGCGCGGCGTGGGCGCGGTGGCAGACTTGACCGCGACGGTTCAAGGCAAAGTGGAAGTGGTCTGGCAAGGCACGCAGGTTCCGGCCTCAATGAAAGCTCTGGGCGCGGAATGCCACATCACCGGCGACACCGTCCGCGCCGTCATCCCTGAAAACCAGCAGGACGCCGCCATCGATGCCCTGCGCCGCGAGCGCATCCGCCTGATCGCCCTCACTCCGCTGCGCACTTCGCTCGAAGCATATTTCGTCGAAAAACTGCAGCACCACTGAAGGCGCGGCAGAAAAAACTCTGGGGACCGCGGTATGAGCCCGCGCATCGCCTACATTGCCGCCAACACTTTTCGCGAAGCCGTCCGCGACCGCGTGCTCTACAACTTGATCGCCTTCACTCTGCTGCTTTCGGGCGCGGCCATTTTCGTGGGCCAGATTTCCATCGACATCGAACGCCTGGTGGTTATTAATCTGGGCCTCACCGCCGTTTCGCTTTTCGGCGTGGTCATCGCGATCTTCATCGGCATCGGGCTGGTCTCGAAAGAAATCGAAAAGCGCACTCTCTACACCGTGCTGTCGCGTCCGGTCCGCCGCTGGGAGTTCATTGTCGGCAAATTTTTCGGGTTGGCTGGAACGCTAGTCGTCAACACGTTCTTCATGGCCATTGGAGTGTTCGGCGCTCTGCTCTACGTGTCTCACAAGTTCTCGAAGCCCGACGCTCTGATCTTCGTCGCACTCTATTTCATCATCCTCGAATTTCTGGTCATCTGTTCGCTGGCGTTGTTGTTCTCGTCGTTCTCGTCGCCGCTGCTTTCCGCAGTCTTCGCGTTCTCTCTGTTCGTGATCGGAAGTTTCGCCGACGACCTGCGCGGATTTGCCGGCATGGCTCACGGCGTCACGCGCTGGGTGGCCACGGGTGCGGCTTACCTTGTACCCAATTTCTCGGCGCTCAACGTGATCAGCGCAGTCGCGCACCAGCAGCCGATGAGCTCGCAACTCATCCTGCAAAACACGCTCTACGCTTTGTTCTATACAGCGATGGCCCTGAGCGGCGCGGTGCTGATCTTCGAGCGCAGGAATCTGAAATAATAATGAAGACCGCCCGCCAGCGCACCACCATCATCGCCGCCGTAAGCCTGGCAATCTCGATGGCCGCCTGCGTTCTGCTGCTGCGGCACATCGACCGTCTCCGTCCGCAAGCCAGCATCGAGGATGTGCTCTACATCAACTCCCCGAAAATGATCAAGCGTGCCAGCCTGGGCTTCGACGGCCTGATGGCCTGCATCTACTGGACGCGCACCGTGCAGTATTTCGGCCACCGGCACTACGACTACGCGCACACTTATAACGAACTGGCCCCGCTGCTCGAAATCACGACCACACTCGATCCGCATCTGTTTCCCGCATATCAGTTCGGCGCCAGCTTTCTGGCTCCCAAACCGCCAGGCGGCGCCGGCCAACCGGAGCGCGCTATTCATCTCATGGAGTATGGCATCGAGAACAATCCCGACAACTGGCAGCTCTACTACAATCTCGGCTTCGTCTACTACACCGAACTCAAGGACTACCGGAAAGCCGCCGAAGTTTTCGAGCGCGGCTCGAAGGTTCCCAACGCGCATCCGTTTATGAAGATCCTGGCCGCGCAAATGGCGATGCACGCCGGCGATTTCACGACCGCCCGCATGCTGTGGAGCGCCACCTACGAAACCGCCCGCGAATCCAACATCCGCCAGAACGCCGTCGAACACTTGCGTGCGATCCAGGTGGATGAAGACGTCACCACCTCGAAGCCTTCGTCACAGAGTTTGCTCAGCGCACCGGACGTGCTCCCACCGGCATGGCGGAACTGGTCGCGGCCGCGCATTTGAAAGGCATCCCCGTCGATCCTGACGGCGACGCCTACAAACTAACGCCCGAAGGCCGCGTACTCGTCGAGACCCCGGACGATTTCCCTTTCATCACAAAGGGTCTGCCTCCGGGATACAAGCCCGGCCCGCCGAAGTTCCACATCCCCAGCTAGCAGTGGTCGGTGGCCAGTGGCGAGTTCATGGCTCGGGCTTGCGATTTAACTGGCCGCTATCCCCTGGTCCTTGGTCCCGGGCCCCTGGTTTTCCCCGTATCATGTCTAGGCGTTCTCCCCGCATGGATTCGCCTCCCCAAATCAGCGTGCTCAAAACTGCGTGGCAGTGGTGGAGGTACGCGGCCGCGTACGAAGGCCGCTTCGCCGCCACGCGGCGTCTCGCTGGGCGTGCTGTGGGAGTTCGCACGCGATTCCACTCCGGAGCGTCTGCGGCAGCGTTTCGGCGACGCCGACTACGACTGGGATTACCGCGTCAACACGACGAGCGGCGCCGTTGGATGGCGCGACCGCCTGCTGGGCATGTTTCATTCCGCCTACCAGCCCACCGATCCGGCGGCGTTTCATGAAATGCTTGACGCACTCCAGCAAACGCCGAGTGCCGACCACACCAATCTCGGCGAGACTCTGAACTTCCGCGACTTCACTTTCATCGATCTCGGATCGGGCAAGGGACGCACGCTGCTGATGGCGTCGGATTATCCCTTCCGCCGCATCGTGGGAGTGGAACTTCTGCCCGCCTTGCACGCGATCGCGCTCGAGAACTTGCGCCAGTACAAAAGCGAATCGCAGAAATGTTTCGCAATCGAGTCGATCTGCGCCGACGCAACCACCTTCCCTCTTCCCGAAGGCCCGCTGGTGATCTATCTGTTCAATCCTTTCCCGGAATCGGGCATGCGCCAGGTGGTCGCGAACCTGGAGCAGACTCTGCGCGCGCATCCCCGGCCGGCTTACGTGCTCTATCACAACCCGCTGCTGGAGCACGTGCTGATCGAGAGCGGACGTCTGAGAAAAATTGTCGCGGCGCCTCAATACTCATTGTTCATTTGCCAATGGTGAGCTCGGAAGGGCAGTTTCTCCCTTGAAATGACAACTCGAGCGGCACGGCTTACAATCGTCCTAGGAGCTTCCCAGTAGGAGCCTGCTTCGTGTTTCCCCTCCCGAGTTTGCGCGAGGGGTGCCGACATTTTTGGCCAACACGCGGGCGGGTACCCGGTGAAAAAGATATCGAGATGCGAATTCCTCGGCTTCGCTTTGTAGTGGTCTGGTGTCTGATAACTGTAGTTGTCTCAGTCTGCCGGTTTCGCCGCTGACGTCAAAACTCTGGCGGAGGCAGTCGATGCACATTACAACCATCTCCACTCGCTGCAGGCCGAATTTATCGAGATCTACCGCGGGGCGGGGATGGAGCGCACCGAAAGTGGAACGCTTTGGCTGAAAAAACCCGGCAAGATGCGCTGGGAGTACCGTTCTCCCAGAGACAAGCTGTTTGTCAGCGATGGGAGAGATGCGTGGTTTTATGTCCCGGACGACCGGCAGGCGCGGAAGATGGCGGCCAAGAAGCTGGACGATGTTCGATCTCCGCTGGCCTTCTTGCTGGGTAAAACCAAGCTGGAGAAAGAGTTGCAGGGATTATCTCTAGCGCCAGATGTAGAGCCGCTGACGCCGGGAAATGTGGTTCTGCGGGGCGTACCGCAGGCCTTAGCTGACCGGGTCAGCGAGATTCTGCTGGAGATCACTCCCGACGACCAGATCGTCCGCATTGTCATCCAGGAAGTGGATGGAGCGGCCACGGAATATCGCTTTGCCGGGATGAAGGAAGACGTGCCGATTGGGGATGGGCGGTTTGAGTTCAAGCCTCCGCCGGGGACTGAGATAGTAGAGGGTCTGGAGCCGTAGGGTTCGGTGCTTCAGGCGGCAAGAAGCAGGTTCCTCGACTTCGCTCGGAATGACAACATGGTCTTTATAGCTCCGATCTGGGTTACTTGCGTACCGCGGAGAGCGAGCTTAGAGCCGGTCCGCGGCTTAGAATGGTAAGCGGAGAATGTTAGACTGAGCGCTGGGGCGGAACTCGGGAAAACGGGCAGAAAAGTCGGCAAATGGCGGAGTTTATTGTAAAAATCGCGGACGATCGGGGGCATGTCCAGCAGCACATCGAGCAGGGCTACTCCGAAGCCGAGGTGCGCGACCGCTTCTCGCAGCAGGGCTATCTGGTCTATTGGGTCAAACCCCAGGGAATGCTGACCAGCGGAGTTTCGCTGCGCCGCCGCCGCAAGCTGAAGCAGAGCACGTTTCTGGTTTTCAATCAGCAGTTCCTGACGCTGATCCGGGCCGGCCTGCCGATCCTGAATTCACTCGAACTGCTCATCAAGCGCCAGAAAGATCCGCAGCTCAAGCAGATTCTCGAAAACGTGCGGGAGCGCGTGAAGGGCGGAGAGTCGCTCTCCGATGCGTTCGCGGCCCAGGGAGTCATCCCCAAGATTTACACGACGACGCTGATGGCCGGCGAGAAGAGCGGCAACATCGACGAAGTGCTGACCCGCTACGTCAGCTTCCAGCGGCTGGCGATGACGTTCCGCAAAAAGCTGTTCGTGTCGCTGATTTATCCCACGCTGCTGATCACCGTCGTCTTGATCATGGTGACATTTCTGTTCACCTACGTCGTGCCCAAGTTTGCTGACCTGTTCAACAGCCTGGATCAGAAGCTGCCCGCGATTACCGTGTTCATGCTCAACGTAGGGTTGAACGCGCAGAAGTACGGCCCGTTTGTGTTCGTAGGTCTGGTTGTGCTGGGCTTTGTGCTGTGGCGCTGGAAGGAGACTGACAGCGGCGCAGACCGCATTGACCGCGTGATTTTGAGCATCCCGCTCTTGGGCGACATACGATTAAAGCACCAGCTCGCAAGTTTTTCGCGCATGCTGGCGACCCTGTTGCAGGGCGGGCTGCCGCTGGTGCCGGCGATGGAAACGGCGGGTTCTTCGATCAGCAGCCGGCGCATCGTAAAGGGAGTAGCGCGGGCGGGCATCCGGGTGCGCGAAGGCCAAGGACTGGCGAGCAGCCTGGAGGAACAGAAAATTTTCCCCGAGCTGGCAGTGGAAATGATCGAGGTGGGCGAGTCCACCGGAGCGCTGCCAGCCATGCTGAATTCCGTGGCCGAGTTTTATGAGGAAGATGTGCAGACCGCGCTGGGCGCATCGATGGCGCTGATTGAGCCGATCATCCTGATGATCATGGCAGTTTTTGTGGGCGGAGTATTGATTTCGCTGTATTTGCCGATTTTCAGCATGGGCGTGCACTAGAGTCGGGGGGCGGAGATCGCAAGAGAAAAGCAGATTCCTCCTTTCGGCCGGAATGACAAAGATTGAAGAAAGCATGGCAACAGCCGACAAAAAATCGATATTCGTGGGCGGCGGGAACGGCGGCCCGATCAGCCCGACCGGCAATCCCATCACCGACCTCGAGCGCGCGCAGGACGTCGCACGCCGCTATCGCTGCGAGTTCGTCGACCTGTCGGGCTTCGAGCTGCATCACGAGCTGTTCAAGAAAATTCCTGTCGAGTTGATGTTCCGTTACAAATTTGTACCGCTGGAAGAAACCGCGGACGGCAAGCTCGCGATCGCGATCGCCGATCCCAGCCAGCTGATGATGATCGACGAAATCAGCCTGCTCTTGAAGCAGCGCATCATCACCAAAGTTTCCACACTGAAACAGATCGACAACATTCTCACCAAGACCGAGCAGTCACAGCGCGTTCTCGAAGAAGCCAGCGAAGGCTTCCAGATCATTCGCGAAGACGAGAATACGGGCGCGGAAGAAACGCTTTCGATCGATAAACTCACGGCCACGGGCGACACCAGCCCGATCATCCGTTTAGTCGATACCACGATTTTCACCGCGCTGCAGCGGCGCGCATCCGATATTCACATCGAGACCCGCGACGACTCCGTCGTCATCAAATTCCGCATTGACGGCGTGCTTACGCAGGCCATGCCGCCCATCGGCAAAGAGCACCACTCCACCGTGATTTCGCGCATCAAGGTCATGAGCGAGCTCGACATTTCCGAGCGTCGCGTGCCCCAGGACGGCCGCTTCCGCGTGAAATACAACGGCCGCGCCATCGACTTCCGCGTGTCGATCATGCCCTCGATTCACGGCGAAGACGCCGTGCTCCGCGTGCTCGACAAAGAGTCGATGAGCGAGAAGTTCCGCACCCTGACTCTCGACGTAGTCGGATTTGACGAGGACGACCTGCGCCGCTTCCGCCGCTACATCAAAGAACCGTACGGCATGGTGCTGGTGACGGGACCGACCGGCAGCGGCAAGACCACCACGCTCTACGCCGCGGTCAACGAGATCAAGACCGACGAAGACAAGATCATCACCATTGAAGATCCCGTCGAATATCAGCTGCGCGGCATCACCCAGATTCCGGTGAACGAGAAAAAGGGACTGACTTTCGCCCGCGGCCTGCGCTCGATTCTGCGCCATGACCCCGACAAAATCATGGTCGGCGAAATCCGCGATGCCGAGACCGCGCAGATCGCCATTCAGTCGGCACTCACCGGTCACCTGGTCTTTACCACGGTTCACGCCAACAACGTGGTCGACGTCATCGGCCGCTTCCTGAACATGGGCGTCGAGCCCTACAACTTTGTTTCGGCCTTGAACTGCATATTGGCGCAGCGCCTGGTGCGTTTGATTTGCGAATCGTGCCGCACCGAGGTGCATTACGCACCTGACGTGTCTGGAAGCCAGCGGCCTCGATCCCGCGCAATGGGGCAATGTTCCCTTGTACGAAGGGCCGGGATGCATCGAGTGCGCCGGCACGGGATTCCGCGGCCGAACCGCGATTCACGAACTGCTGGATTTGAGCGACCGCATTCGCGAAATGATTCTGGCCAAGAAGCCGACGTCGGAGATCCGGCGCGCCGCGCGGGAAGAGGGCATGCGCTTCCTGCGCGAGTCCGCGCTGGACAAAGTCCGGCTGGGCATGACCACGCTGAAAGAGATCAACAAGGTCACCTTCATCGAGGCCATGCGGTAAACAAGTTCCGAACGATTGCAGCCACGGCTGTCGGGCCACGTCAGTCAACGAGCCGCGCGGGAGGCGTGGAGCGTGGACCGTTGGTCGCGAGGCGAAGTGCCCTTTCAGCTATTGCATTTGTGGGTGATTCGCGTTCTGATTTATAGAAGGGTCTTTCAAGGGTATTCTCGGGAATGAGTCCAACTTCAAACCTAGCCAAGCCTAAGCTGGCCTGCGAAATCGCCGCCGACCGCGTGCTCGCCGGACGCCTCACGGATAAGGGGGACGGCCTGGAAGCTTCGGCGGCGCGCGAACTGGCGCCGGGCAGCGTGATTCCCGACCTGGTGGAAAATAATCTGCGCCAGCGCGACGCCGTGCGCTCGGGCATTGAAGCGGCGCTGGGCGCGGTTGCCGGCCGCTCGAAAGATGTGATCGCCATCGTGCCCGATGCCGCGGTGCGCGTCATGCTCGTCGAATTCGATACTCTACCTTCCGATCAGGAAGAAGCTCTCGGCGTGGTCCGGTTCCGGCTGAAAAAGTCGCTGCCCTTTGACGTGGACAAAGCGAAAGTTTCTTATCACGCGCAAAAAGTTAAAGATGAAGTCCGCGTGGTAGCGGCCGTAGCCATGGCCAGCGTGATCGAGGACTACGAGCGCGCGTTCCGCGACGCCGGATTCAGTCCGGGCGTTGTAGTGCCGTCCACGCTGGCGGCCCTGGGCGCGGCCGATGCGAAGAAGCCCACGCTCGTAATCAAAGTCGACGCGCATACCACCAGCATTGCGATCCTGAACGAAAGCCAGCTGCAGTTATTCCGTACGCTCGAAAATACGCGCGGGGTCACGATGACGGGCGAGCAACTGGCCGAAGAAGTTTATCCGTCCGTAGTTTTTTTTCAGGACACATACCACCTGAACATTGAGCAGATTTTTATTGCCGGCCTGCCCGAGTCTGGGGGTGCGGCGCCCGCGCTGCGCGCGCAGACCGGGGCCGACGTGCAGGAACTGGTCTCATCGTCGCAACTTGGAATGAGCCCCGGCGGCGCAGTGCCGCGCTGGAGAATGGCCGGAGTGGTGGGAGCTCTGATTTCGTAACGGTAGCAGCCGTGCCAGTGCAGCAAACCTACTGGCCTGGCTACTGAACTTATGCGTTTGGATATCAATCTCGCGAGCCAGCCCTATGAAGATGCGCGGCAGTTCTGGATGCGCTGGGGCACGGCCGTGGGCGCGGTCGCGCTGCTCACGCTGGTGCTGCTCACGCTCGACGTCACGGGCTGGGTCAACGCCCGGCGGGATCGCGCGGCGATCGACGAAAAAAAGGCGATGATTGCCGACCGCGACCAGCTCCGCGCGGATGCGGAGCGAATCCTCAATTTACCCCAAAACCGCACCACCCGCGATGAGTCGCAGTTTCTGAACGAACTGATCGAGCGCAAGGCGTTTTCCTGGACGCGCGTGCTGGAAAATCTGGAGAAGGTAATGCCGCCGCGCGTGCACCTGATCGCGATCAGTCCTGAACTGGATGAGGACAACCACCTCGGATTGAAGATGACCGTGGCGGGCGATTCGCGCGACACGGGCGATGGAACTGGTCCGCCGCATGGAAGATTCGAACCGCTTCGCGCAAACCCACGTCACCGGGGAAACCCTTTTACAGACCAACACCGGCGACAGAGAACAGTTCGATATGGAGGCGATTTACATTCCCGAGCCGCAGCCTGCTGCCTCCGCACCGGCCAAGACAGATGTGAAATCGAAGACAGGAGCGAGTCCGAAGCCGGCCGCACCGACTACGAAGCTGAAACGGAGTAAGCCCTGATGCCTGACTTGCGGCGAACCCGGAAGAATTTGAAAACCGCGTTGGCCATCTTAGCGGGCGTGGACCTGCTGGCGGCCGCTATCTATTTTTCGCCGATCATCGGTTCCCCAGAATCCCGCCGACAGGAACTGAACACGCTGCAGGCCGAACTCATTACCAAGACGCGCCAGGTGGCGCCGCTGAAAGATCTGCCGCAGAAAGTCGTACTGGCCGGTCATCAGATCGACGACTTTTACAAGAAACGCTTCCCTACCCAGGAATCGCAGATCCTGACCGAACTGGGCAAGCTCACCAGCGCCAATGGAGTGTCCATCGAGCAGGTAAAATATAAAGTGAGGGATGCGGAAATCGGCGGCCTGGAGCCAGTCGAAATGGAAGCGGACTTTGCCGGCAACTACATTGCTCTTGCGAAATTCATCAACTCGCTGGAGCGGGACCAGATGTTTTTCATCATCAACAGCGTCACGCTGGGTGGCCAGCAGCAGGGGCCGGTAAAGTTGGGCGTGAAGCTGGAAACATATCTGAAGGCGGGATCGTAGTGCAGCTGGGACTCGAAAATAAGAAGCAGACGATGTGGGCCGCCGTGCTCGGCGTGGTGGCGATTGCGGCCTTGGCGTATGAAGTCGTCCCGATGTTCGTGGGATCGTCGACGCCGACAGCGAGCGCGCAGGCGGCAGCTCCGCTGCAGCCGTTGACGCATGTGCCGGGACGTGCAGGAGCAAAAGGCAGCAAAAAGCCACGAGTTGAAAATCTGGATCCGACGCTGCGGCTGGACTTACTGGCCGCCAGCGAGCAGACCGAATACGAAGGCTCAGGAAGAAACATTTTCGTTTCGCGGACGGATGATGTCGTTATCCAGAGGCCGGTCGCTCCCGGCCATACCGACCTTGGAAAGAATGGAGGGATCGCAACCGTTGACCCCTACCATCTGCCGGGGCCTTCGGTAGCGCCGCCCATTCCGCTGAAGTTTTACGGCTTCGCCAGTACCATGGGAGAACCGAAGAAGATTTTTCTGAAATCGGGCGACGATGTTTTTGTCGCGGGCGAAGGCGAGATCGTGGACCGGCGCTACAAGGTAATTCGCATCACGCCGACTTCGGTTTCGATTCAGGACATGGTGTACAGCGGCCCACCGCAAAACATCCCGCTAACACAGGGATAAAGAGATTGAGTCATTGTGTAATTTGGTAATTGAGTAATTGAAAATAGCGCCCTCCTTCAATTCCTGAATTACTAAATTTCCCAATTACTCAATTATTCAATCACTCGTAATGGATTTCTATCTGCAAACTCGACGATACTCTCGACGGCGCAATGACGGCTACATCATGCTGACGCTGCTGCTGGCGATAGCGTTGATGGCCATTTTTGCGGCTGCAATCGTTCCCACGATCGCCTTCGACATCAAACGCGATCGTGAAGAGGAGATGATTCATCGCGGAGTGCAGTATTCGCGGGCCATCCGCGCCTACTACAAGAAGTTCGGCCGCTATCCGGTGAAGCTTGAAGATCTGGAAAACACCAACCGCCAGCGTTTTCTGCGCAAGCGCTACAAAGATCCTTTGAACTGCAAGGAATCGAAGTGCGCCGATTTCAAGCTGCTGCATTTCGGCGAAGTGCAGATGACGCTGAGCGCCATGGGCGGCGGCGTCATTCCCGGCGCGACTCCGGCCGGCGCCAGCTCTTCGCCGACTTCCGCATTCGGCGGCAGCAGCGGCGGGCTTACGAATTCCAATTCCACGTTTGGTCAGAGTACGCAGACCGTTTCGGATCCCTCGCAGCAGGGATCGCAAACCTCGGCGACGGGAACCGACTCATCAAATCCGTCAGCACCGGGGAGCAGCACCGGCAGCAACCAGATCGGCTCCGGCCAAATCATCGGCGGCCCGATTGTAGGAGTCGCCAGCGCCAGCACCATCAAAGACTCGACCATCCGGGAATTCAATCACAAGAAGAAATACAAGGACTGGGTGTTTGTTTACGATCCGGCGCAGGATCAGGGACGCCTGATCACGACGCCCTACCAGCCGCAACTGGCCACATTCGGGCAGCCGGGCACGCCGAATCTCAACGGGCAGAACGGCAGCAACGGGCAGCCGGGCAGCAACAGCAGTTTCGGCAACAGCAGTGGGTTTGGTTCATCCTCCTCGGGGTTTGGGAGCAATTCGAACTCGCCGTCAAGTGGAGGGTTCAGCCAGCCGAATCCGCCGAGCAATCCTCCGCCACAGCAATAGGCTTCTGCAACAGCGTCACGAAATGAAAACGGCCTCATCGCGAAGATGAGGCCGTTTCACTTCTCAGAATCTTTCGGGATCAGCTTATACGCTAAACGAAGACCCGCAGCCGCAAGTGCTCTTCACGTTCGGATTCTCGAACTTGAAGCCTGCGCCTTCCAGCGTCTCGACATAGTCGACAATGCAGCCGTTCAGATACATCACGGAAGTCGCATCGACGAACACCTTCAGTCCTTCCATGTCGAACGTCTTGTCCATCATTCCGGCGCCATTTTCAAACTGCATGGAATAGGAGAAACCGGAGCATCCGCCGCCCACGACTCCAATGCGCAAGCCGGCGGGAACGGGATTCTGCTGGCCCATGATTTCTTTCACCTTGGTGACAGCGTTGGCGGTGAGAGTGACGGGCGCGGCCTTCTTGGTAACTTCCGGTGTAGTCACTCCAGGGACGGTAGTGGTGGCCATTCGTATCTCCTTGGCTTTAAAGCTGTTTGATTATACCAAATGTCGTTTCCGCCACAAGGGTTGATCTGGTAACCACCTGCGGGTAAACCATCTTAAGTGTGTTGGATGCGGCCTGCCGCCCGGAAGTCGCATTCTTCCCGCTCCTGTAACCGGCTTCCGAACAAAGGTATTTATTCAGTGCCAAGGCTTGCCAACAGGGCTATAATCGTTGCGTTAGGGCCTTCCCCGGGACTGGGTGCGGGGTTCTGCGTGCCCCCACCACGAAGTGGAATGCCGCTGCGCTTGGGTTTGGAATCTGCCGAGGTGGCTTATGACGCCAATTGAAATTGTTGGGGGAGTATTCGGATTGTTCGCGATCGGTCTGATCGTCCTCCTGATTTACAAGAGCACACTCACCATGCACGAAGATGACCAGCTATTTCTCGATGACAACAATTCGCACATGCAGGAAGAGCAAACAGAATTGCTGAGTCAAGGTCAACCGGCTGACCGATTCCGATGTGGGTATTCAGCATCGGTTCCGGGGTATTTCTCCTGGTGCTGGTCGCGATGGAGATCTACCAAAAACTGAACGAAGTTCAATAAGGAAGTTCAACAAGGAAGAGCAATAGCGTCAATAGCACGGGACCGCGTTGATCCGCGGTTCTCGCGCAGGTGCGATGCGAGCCGCTACTCCGCTTCGTTTTCGCGCGTGTTGTCGTGTTTGCGCAACCGCGCGAGGGAAAGATTCTCTGGTAGTGTTGTGTTCCGTATTCCTTTCCCTGATTGTCCGCCGGCCATGGGGGATCGTCGTCCTCTATGGAAAAAAATGAATGCGCAAGAACCGACGGCCTTCCCCGATCTAACAACGCGATCTAAAATAGGCTTGGAAACACGCGCTCACTCAGATAACTTAATAACACCGGAAACGGCGGGCAACTTTTGCCGTGCAACCCGATTCCTACGGCGGGAGTATTTCACCCATGCACTCGTCTCCTGCGGCAGTAACTCCCGACTCTGAGTCTCAACCAGACCAGCCGGGCACTCTGCCGGAACCAACACCACCGCGACCGCCCAAGCAAGGCGACGACAGCGACGGCACGCGCCGAGGATGGCTGCGCGGCTGGATGGTGTTCGTCGCGGCTGCCGCGGTGCTGGGTGCGATTCTGTTTGTGGCAATGCGGAGCAAAACGCCCGCGGCTGCAACCTCGGCGCAATCAGCCTTCGTCGCTTCCAGTCAGGTCTTACGGCTTAAGGGAACCACCGAGGCAGTGCAGTCGCGTGCCATCCTCGCTCCCCTGTTGGCAGGCCAGTCGGTTCCGACACTCACCATCATTCATCTGACGCCCTCGGGGACGCGGGTGAAGAAAGGCGATCTGCTGGTGGAGTTTGACCGGCAGGCCCAGATGCGTGATTTCGTCGACAAGCAGGCCGACTACGACAAGCTAGTCGATCAGGTCGCCGAGGAGCAGGCAAAAGAGAGTGCCGCGCGCGCCAAGGATGAAACCGAGTTGAAGGCGGCCGAGGACAATTTACCAAAGCGCAACTGGAAATCCAGAAGGCGGAGATCGTCTCGCGCATCGATGCCGAAAAAAATCAGGAGAATCTCGACGAAGCCAAGGCCACCTACGACCAGTTGCGCGAAACCTTCGACCTGAAGCGCAAGGCGGCGCAGGCCGCGATCCGCATTCTGGAAATTCAGCGCGATCGCACCCAGCAGACCATGATGCACGCCCAGGCCAACGCCGACCTGATGCAGATCCACTCGCCCCTCGACGGCGTCGTCGTGCTGAACACGATCTGGAAACAAGGCACAATGGGCGAGGTGCAGGAAGGCGACCAGGTGCGTCCGGGTGTGCCGTTTATGCAGGTGGTGAATCCCGCGGCCATGCAGGTGCGGGTGATGGCTAACCAGCAGGATTTTCCCAGCCTGCAGGTCGGGCAGACCGCGAAGGTCCGGCTGGATGCGTATCCGGACTGGTCTTCCCGGCCAAGCTCGATCAGACTGGCTCCGATCGGCGAAGGTGGAGACTTTTCCAGCAAGCTGCGCGCGTTTGTCGTGATTGTGTCGATCCAGGGAAATGATCCCAAGCTGATGCCCGATCTCTCTGCCGCGGTGGACGTGGATGTGGCAAGCCGCAGCGCCGAATCTCACCCTGAAAACGGCGCCCCGCAAAATGGCCAACAGAAACCAGGGAGTGGCTCGTAATGATCCAACGCTTCCGCCAGCTTTCGATGCGAAGCAAGGTCATGGCCATCGTGATCCTGGTGCTGGCCGGAAGCGGAGTCGTGCTCGGCGCCGTCCGCCTGGGAAAGCGAACGCCCACCGTTCCCACCATCGAAGTGAAGCGCGGAGAATTTCTTGACTCGCTGCAATTTCGCGGCGAAGTGAAAGCGCTCAAGTCGGTGACGATCAGCGCGCCCTCGGAAGCGGGAGACTTGCAGATCATCAGGATCGCGGCCGAGGGCACGGTCGTGAAACCCGGCGACATGATCGTTGAGTTCGACAAGACGAAGACAGAGCAGGATCTGGCGCAGTACAAGTCCGCACTCAAGTCGGCGGAGGCAGGAATCGAGCAGGCCCGCGCCCAGGCCCGCCTGGCTGAAGAGGAAGATAAGACCGCAGTGCTGAAAGCACGCTACGACGTGGAAGCCGCCAAGTTGGAGGCCAGCAAACAGGAAATCGTCTCCAAGATTGAAGGGGAAGAGGCCAATCTCAAACTGGCCGACGCTCGAGCAAAAACTGCGCGAAGCTGAGACCAAGCAGAAGTCCGATCAGACTCTGAACAAAGCCACCATCGAAAGCACCGTTGAGGCCAGCAAGAAGGCAAAGTTCGATGTGACGCGCGCGGAACGCTCTCTGGCGCAAATGATCTTGCGAGCGCCCTCGGCGGGAACCATCAGTCTTCTGCAGCATTGGACCGGCTCTAGTGATGCCCCGTACCGCCCGGGAGATCGAGCCTGGCCCGGTGCGGCGATTGCAGAATTACCCGACGCGACCACGCTGCGAATTACCGCGCGCGTGGATGAGACCGAGCGCGGCCGGCTCGCTGCCAATCAGCCCGTCACAGTTCAGTTGAACGCCATCCCGGACCGGCAATTCACCGGACACGTCTCGCAGATCGGCGCCATCGCCAGCATGGATTTCACCAGCGGCTGGCCGATTACGCGCAACTTTATTCTTGAGATCGTTCTTGATCAGACAGATGCGCGCTTCAAGCCCGGCCTCTCCGGGCAGGTGACGGTGATCGTGGACCGCGTGCCCAATGCGATCACCATCCCTGCGCAGGCGATGTTTCAAAAGTCCGGACAGAATGTGGCTTACGTCTGGCGAGGAACCGAGTTCGAGGAACACAACATCGAAGTGGGCAGGAAAAGCGGCGACAGGATTTTGGTCGCTAAGGGCCTGAACGCCGGAGAACAAGTGGCGCTGAAAGATCCTTCGGTCAAGGAGTAGACGCGTTCAAGGGAGATCCAAGAAGAGAAAGAGAAGATGAGAAGCAGGCGCGCCATCACGTGGGCAGTATTCGCGGTCGTGCTTTGCGCCACGGTCGGCGTTGTGGCTGCGGTGCGCCACGCCTCGCCGGCAGTCGCGGGCGATAAGGTTCCGACAGGACTGGTGAAGCGCGGCGATCTCGACATGAAGGTCTTCGTCACCGGCGAATTGCGCGCCAGCCATTCGGAAATGCTGATTGCGCCGCCCATCGGCGGGGGCGCCCTGCAACTCACGCACCTGCTGCACACCGGAGAGGCCGTCAAGAAAGGCGAACTGGTGATGGAGTTTGATCCTAGCGAGCAGCATTTCAAGCTTGATCAAAATCGCTCCGAGTTGCTGCAGGCCGAACAGGAGATTACCAAGGCCAAGGCCGATGCGGAAGTCGTGACGGCTCAGGACAAAGTCGCTCTCCTGAAAGCCCGGTTCGACGTACGGCGCGCTCAGTTGGATGTACAGAAAAATGAATTGGTCAGCTCCATCGATGCCCGCAAAAATGATCTCGCCCTGGACCAGGCCAAGCGCGTGCTTGCGGAGCTGGAGCAAGACGTCAAGTCGCGCAGCGCATCGAATCGAGCTTCCATTTCCCTGGCCGAGGAAAAACGGAACAAGGCCAAGCTGGCCATGGACCAGGCCCAGGGCAACATCGACAAAATGAGGGTGGCATCTCCCATGGATGGCCTGGTTGCGCTAGAGAAGAACCAGGGCGCGATGGGCGGATTCTGCTGCTTCCCCGGCATGACGTTCCCGGAGTATCACGAGGGCGACCAGGTTGAGCCGGGCAGAACCGTCGGGCAGGTCATCGATCCCAATGGGATGGAACTGGTGGCCAAAGTTGGAGAACTCGAACGCAATAACATTAAAGTAGGACAGTCGGTCGACTTCCAACTCGACGCGTTTCCCGACCCGAAATTTCATGGCACGGTCAAAACCATCGGCGGCAGCAACACGCACATGTTTTGGGACGACGATACCAGCACAAAATTTGAGGTGACGATTACGCTCGCTACCACCGACCCGCGCATGCGGCCAGGCCTCACCGCTCACCTGTACATCAATGGCGACCCGCGAAAAGACGTACTCTACGTGCCCCGCCAGGCTCTGTTTCTGAAAGAAAATAAGCGCCTGATTTACGTACGCAACGGCAACAGCTTTGACCCACGCGAAGTTAAGATTCTGGCCGAGAACGAAAGCCGCGCTGCCATCGATGGCGTCAGCGCCGGCACCGAGATCGCTCTGATCGATCCGACGGCGCCCAGAAAAGTCACGACTTCCGGCGCGTCTTCGCCCGGCGGAGGCTCGCTCGTAATGGCGACCGCCACATCTACCGCGCCCACCCGACTGTTGCACGGTTATCAGCAGTGGCTGCCCGACCTGCAACTGGGGTTGCAGAACCTGCTGCTGCACCGCCTGCGCTCACTGCTCACTATGCTGGGAATGATCTTCGGCGTCGCGGCCGTGGTCTCGATGCTGTCGATCGGCGCCGGCGCGCGTCAGAAAGTCATGGCGCTGATCGAGCAGATGGGCGTCCACAACCTGATCGTGGAAGCCAAAGAGACCACGGAATGGCAGGCACATCAGAAAGTTCGCAAGCTCTCTCAGGGGCTGTCCTTTCAGGACTATCGTGTGATTCGCGATGATGTGAGCGACATCGTCGCAGCCACGCCCAGAAAGCGGCTGACGCCCTCGAAAACGATTCCAAAATCCCAGCAGGATCCGCCGACCGTCTACGGAGTCAACCCGGATTATCTGAAGATCGCAGGCCTGCACGTGCTGCAAGGCCGGTTCTTCAATGAAGACGAAGAAAACCGCGCTGCGCCTGTCGTCGTACTGGGCGCGGCCGCACGCTCGAGCCTGTTCGGTTCCGCCGATCCCATCGGCCAATATGTGAAGGCCAATGAAACTTGGTTCCGCGTGATCGGCGTGGCCTCGCCGCAACTTAGTTCCCAGACCGAAGTGGCGGGCGTACCTACGCAGGATCTCAACAACATCATGTACGTCCCGCTGAACTCGGCGATTCTGCGCCTCGAAGATAACTACAGCGAAGTGCGCGATGAGATTGACGGCATCTACCTGAACATCCGCGATAGCGCGGACATGGCTTCAGTGGCGCAAGTGGTGCGGGCAATTCTGGATTCCTCGCATCATTCGGCCGGCGATTTCAGCGTGATCGTCCCCGCCGAATTGCTCGCCGAACAGAAGCGCACGGAACGTTTATTCAACACCGTCATGGTGGCCATCGCCTCCATTTCCCTGCTCGTCGGCGGCATTGGCATCATGAACATCATGCTGGCCAGCATTCTGGAACGCACGCGCGAAATCGGAGTGCGCCGCGCCGTGGGCGCGCGCCAGTCCGACATCATTCGCCAGTTCGTGGTTGAAGCCACGCTGATTTCCTTTGTTGGCGGAAGTTTCGGCATCATGTTCGGTTTTGTGATGTCGCGCCTCATCGCCTGGCTGGCAGGATGGTCGACGATCGTGACCCTGAGCTCCATCCTGCTGGCGTTCATCGTTTCGATTACCGTTGGCCTGGTTTTTGGAATTTACCCTGCAGTCAAAGCCGCGCGTCTGGATCCGGTCGAAGCCATTCGTTGGGAGTAGGCGCGTCCGTCTTCACGCTTCACGGCACGAAGCCCATCAACCTGTTGGAGGAATAGAGGAATGATCCACTCTCGGCAGACGCTCTTTTCTCGCCCGCTCCTGCTCTTCATCCTGATGCTGCTGCTCACAATGTTGTTGGCTCCGCCAAGCTGGGCGCAAAAAGGCGAGGCCTACCACGACATGGCCACGCCGCAGGTCCGCTCCGACAAACTGGCAGCGCCGGAGCACCTGCGAACATACGTGGTCGACGGCAAGCTGACCCTCAGCTTGCGCGACGCAGTCGTGCTTACGCTCGAAAACAACAGCTTCGTCAGGGTCCAGGAAACCCAGGTAGAGTTTTCGAAATTCTCGCTGCTGGGCGCGCACTCCCCGTTCGATCCTATCGTGACGAGTTCCTACAACGTGAACAGTACGACTTCCCAGCCTTACACCCAGCTGCAAGGAACCGGCACGGCGGCTACCGTGAACTCGACCACGCAATTCGCGCAGTTCAACTATTCGCAAACGTTTCAGACTGGCACGAATGTACAGGGCGGACTGAACAGCAACAACAATTTCACAAACAACTCCTTCAACCTCGTAAATCCGTCGATCACTTCAATCCTGAATTTCCAGTTCACTCAGCCTCTGCTGCGCAATGGCTGGCTCTTCGCCAATCAAGCCCCACTGGTGATTGCGCGCCGCAACCTTGAACAATCACGAGCCAACTTTGCCGCCGAGGTGAGTAACAACATTTTGCAGGCGGTCGGGCAGTACTGGTCGGTCGTAGAAGCACAAGGAAACCTGGATGTCGCGCGCCGGTCGATGGACGCCGCCGAAACCACGTACAAGCGTGATAAGCGCGCACTCGAATTGGGCGCGTTGCCGCCGCTGGATATCTACCGGTCGGAGTCGCAAGTGGCGTCGCGGCGCGTGCAAGTCATCCAAAGCGAATATGCGCTGAAGCAGGCTGAAGACGCGCTCCGCATGACCATCGGTGCCGATCAGGACCCGAATATTGAAGCGCTCGATCTGGTGCTGACCGAGAAGCCCGACCCAGAAGGCGAGCTGCGCGCCATCGACACAGCCACCGCGCTGCAGCAAGCGCTGACGAAGCGTCCAGAGTTTGATGCCGCCCATGCCGCCCTCGCCAATGACGAAACTCACATTCGTCTGGCGCACAATCATCTCTTGCCCGAGCTCGACCTGACCGGCCAGTACGCGAGCAACGGAGTGAACTCGAAATTCGTCAACAGCGCGACGGTCATGACTTCGTCTATCAATCAGCTTTTCGGCTTCAACTACCCAACGTACTACGCTCAGCTGTCGGTAAGTCTGCCGCTGAAGAATCGCGCCGCGAAAGCGGAGATGGGCAATGCGCTGGTGTCGCGGCGCAGCGACCTGTACAACGAACGCCAACTCCGCGAACAGGTCGAGCTCGACGTCAGCAACGCCGTCCACCAACTTGAGCAGGCCAAGCTCAGCATCGCCGCCGGAAAAGAAGCTCTGGACCTCGCGAAGAAAACCATGGCCGCGGAGCAGCGCAAATATGAACTGGGTTCGGAAACGATCTTCTTCGTGCTGGAAGCGCAAACCGAACTGGCGAGCGCCGAACTGAGTCTGCTGCAAGCCCAAGTCAACTATCAACTGGCGGTCGCCGGCCTCGATCATGCCACCGGCGAGTTGCTGGAACCCTATCACGTGCAGATCGCGGACCTGACCCACTAAAATGACGCGACGAAGCTCATCGTCCGCCCGGCGGCTTCCCCGCAATTCACCACTAGTTCACCCAGGAGAGAAGGCATACAGCAGTGAGAAAACGACGCTATCTACGCATGTTGGCAGCGCGTTTTGGTGAGCCATGTTCCCACCCTTCGTCTTCAATCGATAGCGTCCGAGCGACTGCTCATCAGCTATATGAAATCCTGATTGAGCCGGTGGCTTCTTCGTCAGGCTAGCGTCAGCGAGGGAGTCTCTTTGCCGAGGCCTCGGATCCAGGTGGTTCACGGAACGGCTCCACAGAAATGCGCTCGTAATACACTTCCAACACGGTCAGGCATTCTGTGCCGCCCGGCAATTGAAGAACTACGCTGTCACCCGCTGTCGACCTTATCAACGCGCGCCCCAGAGGTGACATCCAACTGATGTGGTTGCGGTTGAGATCGATTTCGTCGGTGCCAACGATGCTCACCACTCGCTTGGCTCCCGCCGCGTTGGCATAGCGCACGGTCGCTCCGAAGAATGCCCTCGTCTTCGTTGTTGCCTGCCCCGCTCTCGGAGCTTCCGGGTCCACCACTTCCGCGGCTTCGATTCGCTTGGTGAGAAAGCGAATCCGCCCATCGATCTGCCGCAGCCGCCGCTTGCCGTACTGATAGTCGGCGTTTTCACTGCGATCGCCGTTGCTGGCAGCCCACGCCACCACCTCCGTCACCGCCGGGCGTTCCCTGGTGAGCAGAAACCGGTGCTCATCTTTAAGGCGCTGCAACCCGCTCGGCGTGATGTAGTTCTTGACGGGCGTCGCGGGCTCGTCGGCTTTTGGTTTTCTCGTAAACCCTTTTCGCATCTCGTAGTCTTTCCAGGGCGAATCCAGTAGGTGCCTCAATGAACGAGAATGAACGCCGATAGACCGCCCTTGCAACGGGGAGAAGGATTAAACGTCGTATAATCTCGTGCGCGCAGCTTGGGAGCAGAACATATGAATGTACAAGAACAAATCGAGAAGTATATTACCAGCCAACCGGAGTCAAAACGCAGTGACATGCGCGAGTTGCATCGGCTCACACTTCAGGTGTCACCAGAATGCAAATTATGGTTCTTCGATGGTAAAGACAGCAAAAATCATACTGTTTCCAACCCTACGATTGGATATGGATTTCACACAATAAAATATGCCAATGGAAAAAGCAGAGAGTTTTTTCAAATTGGTGTGAGCGGAAACAAAACTGGGATCTCTGTCTACATTCTTGGTCTCAAAGATAAGAAGCACCTGGCCAAAACGTATGGAAAAAAACTAGGCAAGGCGAGCGTGACCGGATACTGCATTCGGTTTAAAGCTCTAAAGGATATAAGCATCGATACGCTTGAAGCGGCGATACGATATGGGCTTGCAGCTTAGAACAAAAAGGGGCGGGTGCCCCATCCTTGCGGTTTTTGCAAGAGCCTGCCCTGAGGTTGCCGAAGGGGTGGGCGGCGATGCGCAGCTGTGGTGGCTTCTGCAGTTTGAAGGCCAGGCCCACCCGCCCAAATGGCGCGCGATAAGGACGGGGTGCCTGGTCTCTTGAGCTTTACTTCTTGGGACGCGATTCCGGCGGCACAAGACCCGCGAGGCGGTAGTACACAACGAGCTGGCCGTAGTGTTCACCGCTGTGTTCGATGAGGCCGTATGCTATGTCGAGAACGCGCGCTTTCTGCTGAGGGAAATAAACAACCTCCGTCGTCAGGCCTTTTTCGCCTTTCGACTGGATGGCGGCTGCGCCATCGGCGAAGGATTTTTTGACGAACGCAACAATGTCGGCCTTGGACTTGTATTGCTCGCGCTTGGGATCTTCTGCTGCCTGAGGCTCCTTCCCCATGACGGGATTGGTGAAGAAATAGTTTGCTCCTGCCGCATGCAGCAACTGCTCTGCGAAGCTCCGCTGCGCGGGCGTCGGCTTGAAGTCATATTTGTCCTCAGGAAAATCCTC
This sequence comes from uncultured Acidobacteriota bacterium, assembly GCA_963755795.1. Lineage (GTDB taxonomy): Bacteria > Acidobacteriota > Terriglobia > Terriglobales > Acidobacteriaceae > Sulfotelmatobacter. The sequence continues at coordinate 89,676 of CAVWLI010000049.1, forward strand.
GGCCATCGCCGTCAGCTTGCGGCCAATCTCATTCCAGGAATCGAGCACGACTTTCAATTCCGGATCCGCAGGTTTGACGGCTGCATCTTCCTTCATCGCGTCCTGGGCATTGCCGGGAAATGCGAACGCCAGCAGGACGACAGCGAGAAACGGTATTTTTTTCATTTCTTTCTCCACGATTGAGTTTTGCGAATCAAAGCTTCAACTTATTATTTCGCCTGCGCTAACTTCGTAACCACTGCGGCAACTTTATCGAGTTGCTCATTCCAGCCCTCTAGTTGACCGCTGTTTTTCGCGCTCTCCATGGGTTCACTTCCAATGAAGGTGAGTTTCGTCTGGCCGTTTCCAAAATCCTCAAAAATAACCACGTCGTGCGCATCGTCGACGGCCTCATGTTCTACTCCATATTGCTCAGGCTCAACCTTGTTTCCCTTCGAGTCGGAAAAGTACAGGGAGTAAACGATCTTCTCGTGCAGAACAATCTCGTGGTATTGCCCAGCATTCCAGCCCTCCTGCCCATCCGGCGTTCTCATGCAGAGGAGAAATTTTCCTCCTACGCGAAAATCCATCTCGCAAGAAGGCGCAGTAAAACCCTTCGGCCCCCACCACTGCATCACATATTTCGGGTTGGTCCACGCCTCCCAAACCAATGCGCGTGGGGCATCAACAATTCTAGTGATAACCATCCGCTCAGTCTCGTTAACCGTGTTTTTTGTCATCTCTGACCCCCTCTTTTTTCATTTGATTCACAACCACATCCAACTTGTCGAAACTCTCTTCCCAGAATCGGCGATAGCTGATCGCCCAGTCGCTGACTGTCTTAATCGCCTTGGGCCTAAGCGTGCACACACTCTCTCGTCCACGCTTCGTCCTGATCACAATTCGCGCCCGCACCAGGTAGGCAATATGTTTTGAAATCATCTGCTGCGAGAGGGCGAACGGTTCCGTCAACCCATGCACAGAGGCCGGCCCATGGGAGAGTCGTTCGATCATCGCCCGCCGGGTTGGATCCGACAAAGCGGCAAACGTTGTACCCAATTTATCCACAACCATATGGTAGTGGATTATCTGTCAATGTCAAGTGTGAATTTTGCGATCCCTGAAGTCGAGGGCGCTGCTATTCCGTACGTATTGCAATCATCGGATCGACTTTGGAGGCGCGACGCGCCGGTATTGCGCAGGCCAACCCAGACACGAAGCCGAGAAGAATGGTTCCAGCAAGGAGCATGCCAGGGTCGCGCGGGTTCACTTTTGCCCAGTTCGCGATGATTTGGTTTAGGGCTAACGAAAGTGCTATACCTGACAAGATTCCGGCGCCCAGGCTTACCGATGCCGCCCTGAAGACCATTCGCAGCACGTCCGCACGCTGCGCGCCCAGCGCCATACGAATCCCGAATTCGTTGGTCCGTTGTGCCACTGTGTAGGACACGACGCTATGTAGCCCTACAGCGGCGAGAGCCAGGGCGAGCCAGGCAAAAATGCCAACAATCCAAGCCGCGACATGCTCCTGCTGCCACTCGGGTTCATCAGTGAGGCGAGTTTCGAGATCATAAGCGCCACTGATCTGATCCGGGTTAATGGCCCTCAACTGCTCGCGCACGGCATGTTGCAGCGTGAGGGGCGGAACCTCAGAGCGAACCAGAATCTCCGTGCCCTCGCCCATGCTGAAGGTATAGGGCACATAGACTGATGGTCTCGGGGCACTTCGGAGTCCATCATTGCGGGCGTCCCCGACGATGCCCACAATCTGGAACCAGGTAGCTCCGATATTTGGCGGCGACAGCACGGTGGCGGGATTGCCTTCGAGACCTGCCGATCTCAGCGAATGCCCAATGGCATCGCCATTCGGAAAGTAGCGCTGCGCTAGCGTACGGTTGATCACGGCTACATGTGCGCCTTTGTTATTCTCTGCGTCGCTCCAAATCCGTCCTTGCAGCACGGGAATGCGCAAAGCCGCGAAGTACTCAGGGCTAATCAGGTTGACCGATCCGATCTCAGACCCACTCGAATCAAAAAGCGCCCCTGCACCAGGGGCCATGGGTTTGCCCAAAACTTCAAATCCCATAATCCATCCATTCCGCGGCGGCGTCGCATCGGTGGAAATCGCCGCTGTGATCACGCCCGGTGTCTCCGCGACTTTTTCCCGCAGTTGCTCAAAATAGGCTGCACGCGCCGGCCAAGTGCCGTAGGAGCTTGCGCGTAAAGGAATTCCTACCGCCATCACGTTGTGCGGGTCATAACCGAGGGGCTGGTGGATCAGCTGGGCGAACCCCTTCATTGCGGAGCCCGCAGCTGCGAGCAACAATAATGTCAGCGCTACCTGCGCGGTGATCAGCATGCTATGGGCCTTGCGTCCGCGGACACTGCCGGCTAACCGGCGCGCGCCAGACTGCATGATCTCCCCGATGTGCGTACGCGAAAGTTGCAGCGCTGGCCAAAGCCCGAACAGCACACCCGTTCCGAGCGCGACCGTGACGCTGAAAAACAGAACCGGGAGGTTGATGCGAATCACGGCCTCGGAGGCGAACGTAGTTTCTGGCACCAGACGCAGCGTCAGTGCCAGAGCGCCGTAAGAAGCTAGAACACCGAGCAACGCGCCAATCACCGCGAGAAGGAGCGACTCCGTGAGCAATTGGCGAATGATTCGGAAGCGGCCCGCGCCGACTGCGGTTCTCACAGCCAATTCGTGTTGCCGCGCCGTCCCTCGTGCCAGCAGCAGAATCGAGACATTTCCACATCCAATCACCAGCAGCAACATCACCGCGCCAAAAAGCAAGTACAGTGTCCCGCCCAAGGAGCTAACTACCCAGTCGTTCAGCCCATGCACATGGACCCTGAAGACATCCGGTAAGTCGGTACGCCTCGAACTGGCGAACTGTTCCACGAGGGGCTGCAGTGCGGCTTCGGCTGTGGAGCGACTCACGCCGGGCCGCAGAAGCAGATCGACGATAGATGTGCGCCCCGGCTCTCGCAACAGCTTCAGCGGGAGATAAACGTCGCCGTCATACCAAGTGAATCGTGGCGCCGCGACGCCTACGATCTCGAAGTTCCTGTGATCAAGTTGCAGAGTGCGGCCCACGACACCCGGATTGGACGAGTAATCTCTCCGCCAAAACCTGTAGGAAAGGACTACAACAGGTCGTGGCTCCTGGCCGTCCACTGCGTCGGATGGCCAAAGTCCGCGACCCAGCAAAGCGGGCACGCCGAGATCCTGGAAATTATTCGAGATGAGGCTCACGGCGTGCACCGTCTCCGGAAGATCTTGCCCGGTCAGCATCAGAGCGCTGTTTTCCGAAGCCAGAACGCTTTCGACCACTGGTGATTGCCGCAAGGTCTGAATTTCGGCGCCATTTAGATAGACGGGGTCCCCGGAACCCGCTACGCTGTCGACCGTGAGTCGCACGATTCGATCCGCGGCAGGGTAGGGATAGGGATGCATCAAGACTGCGTAAATCACGCTAAACACAGCGGTGGCCGCCCCAATGCCGAGCGCCAACGAGATCACTGCCGTCAGTGTGAATCCTGGATTTTTGATGAGCTGCCGTGCGGAATAGCGGAGGTCCTGAAGCAAAGTGTGCATGACTCACTCCGAGCGGTGCACGAGATTCGCTAATAGTCTCATGGCTAACGGGACGTGTCACGGGCAAACCTTCACTAATCCAACGTGCCAGGGCTGGCCGGCACTTTTCTGGCCGGGCTACACGGCAGCTACACTATTTAAGAGGCACGGTGCCGCGAGTTGCTCCTTCAAAATGATCTCTTTCTCCAACATCAATAAGCAGTATGGCAAGCAGTTGCTCTTTGTGGATGCTTCGTTTCAGTTGAATCCTGGCGAAAAAGTCGGACTGGTCGGTCCCAATGGGGCGGGCAAGACAATGCTCTTCCGGATGGTGGTGGGCGAGGAAACTCCCGACGAGGGCGCGGTCTCAGTCCCGAAGAAGTTGACGATCGGTTACTTTCGCCAGGACGTCGAGGAAATGCAGGGCCGTTCGGTTCTGGATGAAGCGATCGCTGGGAGCGGACGCGTCGGCGATCTACACCGGGCAACTTCTGGAACTCACAGCAATGGGTCAACAGGCGTTGCAGTATCGAGCCAACGGTCAGAGAGCGCCGGATAGCAATGGGATGGCTCCGACCAAAGCAGCGTTGTTCGCCAGTTCAGCAGGACGAATTTGGACCTTGCCCCAGGGAGTCCATGCATGTTTGTGCACGTACGATTCGATGTACGGGACAATGAGGTTGGCGCTCTCCATTACACCACCGCCGATAACGATGATTTCGGGGTCGTAGGTATGAATGAGCGCCACTGCGTCGACGGCCCATATATTGAGGCATCGTTCGCGAACCGCCAGCGCTACTTTGTCTCCGCGCTCGGCCGCTTCAAAAAGTTGCTTAAATCCAAGGTGCGATAGCTTCGAGAGACTGCTCTCGGAAAATCCGGGAGCGTCCCGGACGATTCCGGGCAGAGCCCATCCTGAGGCCTCTGCTTCGGCACACCCGATCCCTCCGCAAGTACAGGGACGACCATTGAACAGCACGGGGATGTGGCCTCCGAGACAGCCCGCCTGCGCGTGTTTTCCCCGCAGCAGCTTGCCTTCGATCATGGCCACGCCGCCAATGCCGGTGCCCAGCGTCATCATTACGACGTCGCCACAACTGCGAGCCGCACCTGCGTAAGACTCTCCCAAAAGCGCTAAACGGGCATCATTCTCAATCCGGAGTGGAAGGCCGAGAGTGTCGCGCCCCCAGGCAGTGAAATCCATTTCAGGGGCATCATCGTATTTCTTGTTGGTCGATACCACTCTTCCGATACGACAGTCGACCAAACCCGGAAACCCCACAGCGATGCCTTGGAAATCCTGAAAGGATAAGGAGCACCGATTTACGATGCGGCGAAAGACCTCGGCAACTCGAGACAGCACGGCGCGGATATTTGTGGTTCCGGCCAGATCAACGCTCTCGTTTACAAGAATGCGATCATTCTCGATCAGGCCGCAGTTAGCGTGGGTTCCCCCGATATCGACAGCGAGTGCTTTCACTGGAAGTCTCCCGTTTGTGACATCCCCGCTCAAGCCAACATCGAGCGAGATCAGCTCACTGGACCAATGTCGCGAATCAGCTCAGAGCACTCGCCCCTGTCGCGGAAATCGTATATTTCTTGGCCTGATGACGCACATTTACGAGACGAGCATTCGGATCAAACTCTTTTAACTTCGGCTGAGCTTTCATTCCTTCAAACAAGCCGAAGTTCGCGCCGAAGATGGTATCGATGACCAAGTCGGTGAATCCGCCACCAGCAATACAACACCAATCATTGATGTAGGGAGGGTCATTGGGACACTTGTAGGCAGCTCCGCGTTCGAGAGGAAAAACTGTTTCGACAAAGTGCGCCTGACCAATCGGTCCTTGATTTCCCGCCTTTGCCAGGTTCTTCACCCATGCGGCTACACGCTCGGAGCGGTCGATCTTATACAGGCCCTTCGCGGTCGCAGGCGGCCACGCCGCATATGCGCCGAGCCAACTGTGATCGGGACGAATGTTCCAGGTTGCGTCGACGTCGTTGGGAGAAAGGGCCCGCATCCAGAATTCGCTGTGCAGTTCTTTCCAAAAGAAACGGCTCATCTCTTCTTTCTGGCGGGCGCTCAGGTCGCCGGCGATGTTGTCGAGCACGGCAAGAAAGTCATAGCAATGGCGGACTTCGACCAGCGATCCGTCTGGCTGTCCGCATTTCCACCAGCCTTTTCCGGCAGTGTAGAGTTTCTCATTGATGCGCTGCGCAAGCTGTGATGCTTCGGCGCGCAATTGGGACGCGCGTGCGGATTCACCCCGGCGTTCGAGCAAATCGGCGACCAACCGCATGGACGAGACATTGCCCGCATTCATCCCTGCAGTTTCGTGCAGGTACGTGCTGACAACCTCGAGCAGGTTTTCAATCTTGCCGTAATCGCCGAAGCCGTGCCCGAGTTTGTCGAGCTCCTTCCAGTAAGTGGCGTGCGCGACGAGATGGTCGAGAGCGGAGCGTTCGCCAACTTTCTTGTCGAGCCAGGCGAAGTCTCCGGTCACTCGCAAGTAGTTCTCAGCGCAGCGAACGATTGCCATGTCATTGACCCCGTACCACGGCCCAACGGCTTCGGCGCTGACGTAGTCCGTGGCCAGGTGCTGATGCATGTCCTGCACGAACCAGTTTTCAATCAGGCGGCGGAGAGCGTCAGGATCAAGCAGGGCAAGGCTCAACGAGGTTAGCGACGTATCCCAGGGAAAACTGAGGGTAGGAAGAACATGCCCCCCCAAAGTGATGTAGGTGGTGCCGTACTTGGAATCGGGGGACGGGCGTCGCGCAAAGATTAGGTTCTTGAAGCCCGCCTGGTAAAGTTGCCAGAGTGATTCGTCGTTGGTTTCGAGCTGAGGAAGGTATCCGGAAAACTCCGAATTGCCTTCGGTGAACGCCGCGCGCAGCAGGCTGTTGAAGTCGACCTCGTTCTGGCGCATTTCCTGGTCAAAGCCGGATTGAATCTTGTCGTATGCGGCGAGTGCCGCTTCGGGCGTGCCATCGACCGCATTGACGTAGTGGAATTCTTTGGTTTGCCGGGGCCCCAAAGTCACATCCATCACAATCATCCGGTCATGTTCGACTCGGCTTGGTTTGGGAAATATTCCCTGAATCGAGACAGCGTCGCTGTGCCGTGCCTGGAAAATCAGGGCCCCGCGCTCGGCATCCCAATGGATGGAATTGTCCGCCTCACCGGGAGAATTTACAAACCATGCGGTGGTCTTCTTGCTGACCGCAGCACGCATGTCGAAGCCGAGTGTCATGGTTCTCGATGAGTTGCCCAGGTTCTGGACACGAATACTCTGCGCCGCAGCGCGCTTCCTGGAGGGCATAAAGGTTTCGGTCGTAAATTTCAGGCCATCAACTTGCGACTCGCGGACGAAGCGATGAGGAAACCACTGATAGGAAATCGTGTCACCGCCGGGCGTACAGGAAAGCAGCAGCCGGCCATTCAGGAAGAGTTCGCACGTCAGCAGGAAACCAGGACTCCATTGCATCTCGGGGATTCCGCAACACGCGAATGGCGGCAACGAAAGAGCCGTTAGACCGGAGACGGATTTGGAGGCTTGCACATACCCGTACTCGTTTTGAGTTGCCGGTGACTGGTAAAGGTCTCGCCACGCGTGAACCAGGCGAGAGCCCGCGAGATCGAGTACGGTAGGAATCGGGGGTAAGTGTTCTCGTGCCGTGGCTGCGGCGATGGGTAGGGGAATCTGCGGCAGAGCCGACGCCGCAATTCCGGCTTTCAGAAATGACCTGCGGCTCCAGGGTGAGAATGGAAGACTCATGTCGAGGTTCTACCTTTCAGGAAACGCAAAAGGATACGCCGACAACGATCACATCGCAAGATAATAGTTGCGAAACATCTTATATCGTAAGCATAAATGATTGAATCATAGCTAAAGCTCCATCGGCCGAATCTGCTGAGATCATTTCGATACTGCACCGGACCCGAGCGTACGTTCGACGGCCTGAAGCAATGGTGCCAGCTGCGCGTCCCAGTACTCCCACGCATGGCCGCCGGGCGCCTCGTGATACTCGTAGGGAATCTTCTGGGTGGAAAGGCGCGCGGCCAGGGCGCGATTGGTCTCCAGAAAGAAATCGCTGGTGCCGCACGCCAGATAAAAATATGGAAGGTCGGAAGAATTCTTCAAGAGCAGGAATACATCGTTATCGGTCCGAGTGGCGCTTCCCGAATTGCCAAAGACTTCCAGAAGCTTGGCGCGAAAGTCGGGTCTGAGATCATCCAGGTTTTGTGCGGCATTGAAAGCGCCGCTGAGGCTGCCCGCGAAGGCAAAAAGATCCGGATGCTTGAGAGCAAGTTTTACAGCACCGTATCCGCCCATCGAGAGTCCCGCGACGGCGCGGGCGCGCTTCTCCGCGATCGTTCGATATTTTTTGTCAACCTCAGAAATCAGATCCTTCGCGATGTAGTCTTCAAACTTTTCCGCCGGCTTGGTAGCGGAATTTACATACCAGGAGTCACCGGCGTCCGGGGTCACGATCAACCAGGAATAAGCCGCGGCGATTTGCTCCAGGTGCGTCCGTGTGTCCCAGTTCTTGTAGTCCCCGTAAAGACCGTGGAGCAGGTAGAGAACGGGAAATCTCCGGCCGCCGGCGTAATCGCGCGGCAGGAGAACAAGGTAGTGCATGTCCCGGCCGAGAGATGCGCTGTAAAAGACAGACTCCTCGACACGGATGGTCTTGCCGTTTTCAGAGGCGGGAAGCGAGGCGCTTTTCTTCGCAGGCGCAATCCCCGCGCTCAACAACACGACAAAGCAGAGAATCCACATCCCGCGTCGCAATTTGGAATCAGAGTTTAACAGTGCCACCTCCGATGAACCTTCCATGAACAAATCCACTCACTTCGGCAGGTTCAAAACTACAACTTTGGGGCGATAGATATGCATATTGTCCATGGTTTTCGCCAGGACCATGGAGTTGCAGGCATAGGTCAAGACAACCTTGTCGTCGGCAAACTCAATGTGTTCTTTGACTGCGTAACAGAAAGTGTCTTTGTCGTAACCGGAATCAGTCGACTTCATTTCTGGGAACTCGAAAATTGTTCGCGGCGCGGACCAGGGACCGACAGGCGAATCGGCCTCCCGAATGACGGCGCGAGGAGACGGAAATTCCGGGCCGGTAGACAACGCAATCCATTTCTTGATCGAAGGGTGGTAGCGTACGGACATTTCGCTGATGGCCTGATCGATGACGTGCATCGCATCAGAGCCCGGTAATCCCGACGCCCACTGACCATTCGTCGTGAGATGTTCCCACGCATTTGGTTCCCCGACCTTGTCCCTTGCCACCCGCACCGCGGTCATAAACCCATGGCCTTCGCCTTCACTCACTTGGGTGTACCAGATAAGTTCGTTGCCTTCCGGCACAATGGAAACGCCAAGCCACAGGCGGGCGCCGCTGAGATCGCTGATGCGAATCCGCCATTTTGGCGGCGAGTCATGGGCGTTGCTGATCGTAGCGAGCTTGGTTCCGGCGATTTCGAACCCGAACGCATCCTTGCTGGTTGCCCCCGGCTTATTCCGTACTGCAAGCAGGGAAACATAAAGCGTGTCCCCCGACAGGTAGGCGTCCAGCGGCCAATACCAGAGATCGTCGGTGCCGGTATCGAAGAAGGATCGCGGCTTAGGATCGTTCGGCTTGTTCCAGAAATAGCGGATCGTGCAGGCGTGATGCAGTCTGCAGACTGAGATTCCCACGCTGTTCCGGACCATGGTCTTCGACTGGTTGCGAAGCTGAGTTTTGGGTGTTCCCACGAACGTGTCGCCGAAAAGCCAGAGGCTTCGGTTCGGCGAGATCGAGATGGAGTAGGCATCGTCCGCACCCAGCCATCCCTGGCTATAAGGGAAGTCAGGAATGGAGATCGCGCCTGAAGCGTCCGCCTTGCCCGACGAGGAAACCTGTCCCTGCAAGGTTGCGGTAAATAAGACCAGCGCGAAAAGAAACATCCATGTGTGACGCATCATCGCCGCCTATCAAACAGATCTCGAACGAGTACATTGCTTCAAACGCGGATGACCTGAACATCGGCTTGCCGGAAGGGCTCAATCATTTCGTCGGTGACCGCCGAGTCGGTGACCAGAACATCGAGCTCGTGGGTCGAGCATATCTTCCAACCCGCCACGATCCCAAACTTGCTGTGATCGACCACCGCAATTTTCTTTTGCGCATGTTTGACCATCATCGAATTGAGCTGAGCCTCTTCCGGGTCGTAGCAGCTCACACCGGCTTTGCCATCGATTCCGTCGGCGCCGATGAACAGAACATGAATCATGATCCGGGACAGGCTTTGGGCAGCGGTGGGCCCGACCAGCGAGAACCAATCGCCATGCAGACGTCCCCCGGTAACGTAAACGTCGAGATCCTTCCGCTTGGAAAGCTCCATCGCAACGTTTACCGTGCTGGTGACGACGGTTAGGTTGTGGTTTAGTGGCAGGCCGCGAACCACTTCCGTCGCTGTAGTTCCCGGAGTGAGCGCGATGATATCGCCCTTCTTGATCAACTCCCCGGCCGCCCTTCCAATTCTCCGTTTCTCTTCGGCGAATCTTTCCACTTGCGCCTGGAACGAGCGATCATTCCGGAAAGGCTCATAGAAAAGGGGCTCGATGGAAACGGCACCGCCATGGGTACGGCGCAACAAGCCTTGGGTCTCGAGCATATCGAGGTCGCGGCGGATCGTAACGTGGGAAACCTGGAGTTCCTTGCCAAGAGCCTCCACCGAGACGGATCCAGATTTCTGCAAAGCCGTCAGAACTGCATTGAACCGTACTTGTTGACGGTCCGGCGTATCAGCAATTTCCGGGGACGCGTCATTCCCTCCGGCCCTGCGATGAATGTGGCTTTGTTTGACCACGAGATCGGCCTCCGTTGTGGAACATGATTTGCAGCGGCGGTGAAGAATTAATCTACAGGCCTGTGATGGGTACGCGCTACCGAAATCCGAAACTAAGCTCGAAATACTTGACATATTTAGGCGGTAAGGATAGTTTTCAGTTGCGATTATAGTCAAAACGAAAGTAAGAACGAAAGCATTATTCAGCAACGTCGTATTGATCGAGGTTCGGGATGGCCAATGTTCGCAGCCTCTTGCTCCTCGAAAGAGATTTAAATGCCGCGGAACTCCAACTACGAAAAGCATCCCTGTTTCAAAGTGACTGAATCCTCCGCCGAAGCGTGGGTGGACTGGCATGCCATTCTCGATCGTCTGAGAACTACAACAGCGAAGGCCGGCGGCATACTCGCCATAGAGTGCTATCCCGGAGCATTTGAAAAACAGATCGGCGCCGCGATCGAGCAAGGCTTACGCCCCGCGAAACTGCTCTATACCTCAGATTTACTGAAGCGCCCCCAAGTCATCGATCAAATGTTGGAAGGCGTATTAGGCGACGATCCGGTTTTCGGACGCATGAACGAAATCGTCCTGCAGCAATTCTTTGACGATGCAGCATTGTCTCGGGCTCGTCAAAAAGCCGCCGAGTGGAGCGATGGTCTGCTGGTCGTCCTCGGCGTGGGTGCAACTCTGACCGTGCCGAACCCAAGCGTGCTGGTATACGCCGATATGGCACGGTGGGAAATCCAGGGGCGGCAGCGACGAAATGAGATCGCAAATTTCGGCAGCGACCACTTCAACGAGAGCCCCAGCCTGAAGTACAAAAGATCGTTCTTTGTCGATTGGCGCGCGGCGGACCGACTTAAGTTAGAACTTCTACCTAAAATCGATTTCTACCTCGACACGAACGGTCCGACACCGAAGATGGTGACCGGCCGCGCAGTACGCGAGGGCCTGAAGAAGATCTCACACTCTCCATTCCGAGTAGTTCCCTATTTCGATCCGGGACCTTGGGGCGGTCATTGGATGGAAGAGGTTTGCGACCTTCCGCACGACGCTCCGAACCATGCCTGGTGCTTCGATTGCGTGCCGGAAGAGAACAGCCTGCTGTTGGGATTTGGTGACGTTCAGATCGAACTGCCCGCCAGCGACCTCATCTTCTCCCATCCTCGCGAGTTGCTGGGGGACTCTATCTATTCGCGATTTGGCGCGGAGTTTCCGATCCGTTTTGATTTTCTCGATACGATGGGCGGGGGCAACCTTTCGTTACAGGTGCACCCGAAAACCGAATACATCCGCCAGCATTTCGGAATGGCTTACACCCAGGACGAAAGCTACTACATGCTGGATGCGGGCGATGATGGCTGCGTCTATCTTGGGCTAAGAACCGGGATCGATCGCGATGCGATGATTCGGGATTTGCGCTCGGCTCAGAGTGGCGGGGCCTTCTTTCCGGCGGAGCGTTACGTCAACAAATTTCCTGCACGAAAACACGATCACTTCCTGATTCCCGCGGGCACGATCCATTGTTCCGGTAAGGACAGCATGGTGCTTGAGATCAGCGCAACCCCATACATTTTCACCTTCAAGCTGTGGGATTGGGGCCGACTTGGACTGAACGGTTTGCCGCGGCCCATTCATCTCAATCACGGCATCGCCAACATTGCGTGGGAGCGCGACACTGAGTGGGTTAGGAAGAACCTCATCGATCAAGTGCAGGTTCTGAAACAGTCCGATGGATGCACCGAAGAGCGGACGGGCCTGCACGAACTCGAGTTCATTGAGACACGCCGCCGCTGGTTCACGAAAAGTACTGCCCATGACACCCGCGGGACCGTCAATGTGCTGAACCTGGTGGAAGGCCGAGAGGCGACGGTCGAAAGTCCCACCGGCGCTTTTGATCCCTTCGTCGTGCACTATGCCGAAACCTTTATCGTTCCGGCAGCAGCCGGCACTTACACGATTCGGCCGAGTAGCGAATCCGAAGGAAAGAAATGCGGGACGATGAAGGCCTTCGTGCGGCCAGAGTGAGCGTAGCAGCCAAATGATCCGAGGGGACGTATGACTACATCGGCGCCGAACAGTGATTCGCCAAGCCGTGAGGCGGAAACACACTCGTTGGGGTATATCGTCCTCCTTGCGACAATCACTGCGATTTCTGGCCTGCTCTTTGGCTACGACACCGGCGTCATTAATGGAGTCCTGCTTTTCCTCCGGCGGCAATTCACGCCTTCCGATCTACAGGCTGAGATCGCGGTCAGTTCACTGCTGGTTGGAGCACTGCTCGGAGCGGCCTGCGCGAGCATCATCGGCGACCGCTACGGACGCAAGCGCTCTCTAATGTTCTCAGCCCTCTTGTTTGCTGTGTCACCCCTGGCCGCAGCGTCCGCCAATACGGTCGCGCTTTTCTCTCTGGCTCGACTGGTAAACGGACTGGCGATCGGACTGGCCTCGGTACTCACTCCCGTGTATATCGCGGAAATATCTCCCCCGAAAAATCGGGGCGCCTTAGTCTCTCTAAACCAATTGGGCATCGTGATCGGAATTCTCATCTCGTTCATTGCCGGATGGGGAATGTCGGGCTTGGGAGAAAACAGCTGGCGCTGGATGCTGGGCGTGGCTTCGGGGCCGGCGATCCTGTTTCTGGGGGGATTATTCGCAATTCCAGAGAGCCCCCGCTGGTTGATCACGCGTGGACGTCGCACCGAGGCCGGGAAGATTCTGGCCCGGCTTTATGGAGAACGCGCCGCGGCCGAAGAGATGCAGGCTACCAACAACCCGGCTTCGGAGGAGCAGGGCTCATGGAGCGAAGTTTTTTCTCCCGGCATGCGGAGGCCGCTCGCGGTGGGCATGCTGCTGGCGCTGTTCTCGCAGATCACGGGGGTCAATGCCGTGCTTTACTACGGTTCCGTGATCGTTAGCGAGCACTTCCCTTCCCAGTCCGCCAATCTAGCGCTGGCTGCCAATGTCGTCATCGCGACGGTGAATCTGATTTCGACCATCGTGGCCATGATCTTTCTTGATCGCTGGGGGCGGCGCGTGATTCTGCTGACCGCGAGCGGCGGAATGGCACTCGCTCTTTCCATCCTCGTGATCGGCCTTAAAGTGAGCGGCACTCCTACCGCTGTGATGCTGGTCAGCATCCTGTGTTACGTGGCTTTCTTCGCGCTCGGAATGGGGCCGGGCCCGTGGCTCATCATCTCTGAGATTTTTCCGACCAGGGTCCGTGGGCGCGCGGCGTCCATCGCAACTTCTGTGCTCTGGTCGGGGGCGTTGCTGGTCACTTTCACGTTTCTGACACTGGTGAATACGGTCCAGCTTTGGGGGACGTTCGCCATCTTCGGTGCCCTCTCCTTGCTCTGTTTCATTTTTGTGTGGAGAGCCGTACCGGAAACCAAAGGCCGCACTCTCGAGCAGATTCAGGAGTCCTGGAGCAAATAGCCGTGCGCTTCAATCGCAGGAGTTTTCTCGAAGGATGTCTGGTGTCCGGCGCCGCTGCCGCGACCGTTGCCCACTCTGATCTGTCGCTCGGCACTCTGACGGATAACTCAAAAAGTTGCGCCGCGGTAGACTTCCGTTACTCGCCTCGTCTCTGGCAGACAACGATTTGTTTCCCGGATGATCCCCACAAAAGCCTGATCGGCCAAGTCGGCGATCTTCGCTACGGCTTCGGCAAAGGGTCGCTCACCGGGGTCGAGGATTTTGGAACCGTCTGTACGTTCTCTCTGGCAGGGATGCAAGACGATCACGTCGTCCGCCAATGGCTTGAAGCTCCGCACATTCCGATCGTACACACATTGATCGAGCGGCCAACGGCCACTCTGGAACTGACTGCGTTTTCGACGCGCCGGGGCAACGAGGGGCGGGTGGACAATGTTCTGCTTACCATCTTGCCAAAAGTCTCATCCGTCGCGGTGATTCCGCGGCTGCATATTCGCACCTGCCGGACGTTGAAACAGATGTCTGGCCCACCCACGGTCGTGATCAACGATGCGGGCTCGAACAATCCTTTCTTGCTGGCCGCAAAGATTGGGCCTACTTTCGACTTCGCGATGATGTGGCAGGAGGCCGGGTACTCGCTCTTTCTGCCGCATGGAGAAGCCGAGCTCAACCAACCGCTGCGCTATTTCGTTCGCTTTCCCCTGGAGAATCAGGCGGTTGAACTCGTCGGGGAAAAGATGCAGCAACCGGACGCGCTGCTGGAGGAAGCCCGCGCGTTCTGGAAACAGTGGAAGCCATTTGGCAGCGTTGCCTGGAGCTATCCGGCACGGTCCGGCGAGTTCCTTCTCGCCTGTGCACGAAATATCCAGCAAGCCCGCGAAATGAAAGACAACCGGCTGGTATTCGAAGTTGGGCCGACTCTGTACCGCAATCTATGGATCGTGGACGGCAATTTCCTGCTTGAAGCTGCGCGCTACCTCGGCTACGACAAGGAAGCCGACGAAGGCCTGCTTTCCGAGTGGGACAAGCAGTTGCCGTCTGGGCAGGTCGTTGCCGGAGGAGGCGGGGAACACTGGAAAGACACTGCCATCGCGATGTTTACCTTGGTTCGGCAATGCGAACTGAAACAGGATTGGCAATTGTTCAAAGATCTGGAATCGAACGTCCGCCGCGCAATCGACTTTCTAGTGCAACTCCGCACTCAAGCGCGTGCCGGCTCCAGCGCGAATGGCCGTTATGGTTTGCTGGCTCCGGGTTTCGCAGACGGTGGAATCGGCGGAGTGAGGTCGGAATTTACTAACACCGTGTGGGCGCTCGCCGGGTTGAAAGCCGTCACCCAGGCCGCCGATCAACTCGGCATCGATCTGGTTTCTGGCCGAACCTTGTATCAGGAACTGCGCGCGGCTTTCCTCGCAGCGGCGAAAGAAGAAATGGTCCGACATCCGGACGGTTTTGAATATCTCCCTATGCTCGCTCACGATGATCCATCATGGCACGATCCTGATCCGTGGCAACGTCCGCGTCCGCAGACTGCGCAGTGGGCTCTGTCGCACGCGATTTTCCCGGGACTCGTCTTTGACCGCAATGATCCCATCGTGCAGGGCCACATCGCGCTCCTGCAGGCATGCACCAGGGAAGACGTTCCGGCCGAAACCGGATGGCTCTGGCACGAGAGCATCTGGAACTACAACGCATCCTTCGCGGCGCACGTTTATCTTTGGGCGGGCCTGTCGGATTGGGCCGACCGAACTTTTCGCGGATATCTCAACCACGCGTCGCCGCTGTATTGCTGGCGTGAAGAGCAGCCTCTGCAGCAGGCTCTCGTCGGACAAGACTGGGGGGACATGCCCCACAACTGGGCGAGTGCCGAGTGCGTCCGCTACCTTCGGCACATGCTGCTTCTCGAAGATGGCCCGAGCCTGCGCCTTCTGGCCGGAGCCACTGCAAATCTCGAACGAAAAGTGTTTTCCCTGGAAAATAGTCCGACCCGGTTCGGGCGGGTTAGCTTGCATCTCGAACCTCTTGCGGACAAGAAAGGTTGGAAACTCGACTTTGATCTGGCTGGCGCCAAGTTGCCGGACCACGTCCAGATTCCCGCGGCTATTACCGGCCAGCCATTCGATCGCGTGGTCGGGGCAACCGTTATGGCGAAACAAAAGGCCGTAGCAGTTGACCCCAAAGTTTCAAAATGGACCGCCTTCTGGCGGTAACTGGCCCGAGCTTTTCCGGGATGATTTCGCCCCATTTGGACTGATTTCCAGACCACTTCCCTTGCGATTGGGATGGCGCGCTTGTAGGGATGAAAGTTCGCTTTCAAACTTAAACGTAACTATTGACGTTCGTTTTCGTTTAAAACGCAAGAAAAAATGGTTGACTCCTGTCAAAGAGTAGAGCTACCATCCGCGTGTTAAGGCCAAGAAGCCGAGACTTTACCTGAGAAACAGAAAGAGGCGCCCCATGCCGGACTTCTCGTTCCCCCTTCCTTTGCGTCGTGCGTTTCTGGCAATCACGCTCATATTATCGGCGTCGGTTTTTGCAAGCGCGCAATTTGATACTGGCACCATCACTGGGTTCGTTACGGACTCGACGGGCGCGGTGTTGCCTCAAGCCACCGTCACGGTTAGCAACGTTGCGACGAATTTTCAGAAGACCATGCGCAGCGACGCTCGTGGAGGTTTCACCGCGTCCTCGTTGCCGCTGGGAAATTATGTTGTGTCGGCGAAGGCCGCCAGTTTTGCCGAGGCCAGCAGTCAGAGCGTAGTGCTCAACGTCGGTGCCACGGTGAATGTGAATCTCTCCTTAAGTGTGGAAGCCACGAAGGAAACCGTCGAGGTCACGGGGACCAGCACAACCGTCGACTCTGGCTCAAGTACCGCCGGCACCACGCTGAACTCTACTCAGCTTAGCAATCTGCCGGTCAACGGACGGGATGTAACGGATTTTCTCGAGATTGCTCCCGGTTCGGTAAATTCCATTGGACCTTTTCAGGGAAGCGTCAACGGACAGGAAAACTTCCTGACTGGCTTGAATATGACCGTGGATGGGCAATTCGCCGGACGTGGCGATATCAATGGATTTAATGCGACTGAGGGAAACGAAGAGTCGCGACTGCAGCAGGCCAGCGTCGACGCGATTCAGGAAATTGACTTTGCCAACAGTGGATATAGCGCTGAAGTCGGTCACTCGCTCGGGCCGCAGATGAATATCATCACCAAGCCGGGTACGAATTCATACCACGGAGAGCTGTTTGAGTTCTTCCGCAACGATGCCTTGGACGCGCAAGACTACTTCACCAATACGCTGACCAGCCCAAA
Organism: uncultured Acidobacteriota bacterium; assembly: GCA_963755795.1. GTDB lineage: Bacteria > Acidobacteriota > Terriglobia > Terriglobales > Acidobacteriaceae > Sulfotelmatobacter. Next base: position 106,831 of record CAVWLI010000049.1, read on the forward strand.
GGTCCCATTGAGGATGAATCAGTTTGGTGGGAACATTGGTGGCCCGATCATCAAGAATAAGCTGTTCTTCTTCGCCAACTACGAGGGCATCCGTCAGCGCACCACGGCCATCAGTTCGTTATATGAAGTTCCGAGCGCCTATGTGAGATCGCTGTTTGTCCCAGCCATGCAGCCGGTACTGGCGCAGATGGCGCCTCTGCCAGCGGCATGTAATGCGATTCCCGCACCTGCCTCATGCGCGGTTCCCGGCTACACTGACACCGCAAATCCGGCCGCGGGCTCGGATTTGGTCTACGATCCAGCCGCCCTGCCCACCACGCTTCGTGAGGACAGTGGATCCGTCCGACTGGATTACACTCCCGGCGAGAAGGATCGCATCTTCTTCCGTTACAACATTGATGACGGTCTCACCAACCAGACGATCGGGCTGAATCAGGGACAGACCACTCCTCTGTACCTGCGAACACAACTTGGCAGGATCGACGAAACTCATACCTTTACGCCAACCCTGCTCAATGAGTTCAGCGTGGCGCTGGACCGTTTCTATTCCGATACAAATTCAGACACTCCCACTCCGCTCACCGGTTTCTCCGGTTTCTTCACCAACCTGGGATCCTTACCCAGTCCGAACAGCTTCAACCAGATCACGCCCTTCAACGTTCTCGAAGTGCTGGACAAAGTTACAAAAATCGCTGGGGCGCATCAGCTGAAATTTGGCACGCAGATTCGGGTGAACCGTCTGAACGAATGGCTCCGCCCGCAACAAACGTTCAGCTTCGGGAGCTTCTCTGACCTCGAGAACGACCGGCCGTTTGTTTTGCAAAAGATTGGATTCCCCGGGTTTGTAGGTGTCCGCGATTCCAACTTCGATGTTTATGTACAAGATGACTGGAAGGCGACGCGCAAGCTCACGCTGAATCTCGGCCTGCGGTATGACTTCAATACGGTGTGGCGTGAAGGGCAAAACCGTATGCAGAACTTCAACGTTGCTACCCAGTCGTTCTACCCCAACACTCAGGCTCCTTACAGCGCGCCGGGCAAGGATTTCGCTCCCCGCATCGGTCTGGCTTACGATCCGTTCGGCAAAGGCAAGACCGTCATTCACGCCTACGGCGGAACCTTTTACAATCCGATGCATTTTGGATTCAACCTCGTCTCCAACGTGCCCGCGTACGAAAGCTACAGCGTGAATGCCTTCCAGGCATCCCTGGTTTATCCGATGGCGAATCCGCCGTTGCCCGCCGGCACGCAGAACGTATACGTCTTTCCGCAGCATCCCAAGGATCCTTATTCCATCAACTGGTTGTTCGGGATCCAGCAGGAAGTTGCGCCCAAGACCGTTCTGACCGTGAACTACACCGGCAACGAAGATCACCACATGCAAGCCGGGGTCGACTTCGCGGCCTTGAATGCCAATCCCGCTAACGCGCTTACGCAATCCGGGCGTCCGTACTCCGGATTCGCCAATGAGAGCCTGGATTCAGACATCCTCAATTCGAGTTACAACGCCTTGCAGGCTCAACTGAAGCACAACGCCGGACGTCTGAACTACGAAGTGAACTACACCTGGTCGCATGAAATCGATGACATGGTCAACGTGTTCGGAGGTTTCTCGGATCCTTATAGCCCGAATTCCGATCGTGGACCGGGCGACTGGGATGTTCGGCACAATCTGACTGGAAGTGTGGTGTACAGCTTACCCGACATGCAGGGTTTCAACGCCCTCGAGCGAGGCGTCCTGGGTGGATGGCAGACTTCGTCTATTCTCCAGGCGCGCACGGGTGGAACTGCGAATCCGCAGTTGATCAGCGGGTTCTTCGGACTTCCCGTACGTCCCGATCTGACGGGGCAACCCATCAAGCTATCGGGAGCGTCGTGGCCGGTTTCCAGCTATAACGTGAACGCGTTCGCGGTCGACCCGGGCTTCACCGGCGATCCTGGGGTCGGATTAGGCGACGCTGGCCGCAACAGCTTGCGTGCACCCGGCTTCTTCCAGTGGGATTTTTCGGCATCGAAGAATTTCCACCCGACAGAGCGCTTCACGATTCAGTTCCGCGCCGACTTTTTCAACATCTTGAATCATCCCAATTTCGGCAACCCCGACGTCGGCATCTGCACGGCGGTAAATGTTCCGATTACCACTCCATCTCCAGGCTGCGCTCTTCAACCGACCCCAACCGATCCAAACCATCAGGCGATCAACACAAATTTTGGGCGAGTTGGCCAGACTATCGCCGGGCTGAACGCCAGCCTGGTGGGCACCGGCACGGCACGCCAGGAGCAGTTCTCGCTCAAGCTGATTTTCTGAGCAAGCTTCAAGGCGACGGCTGGCGAGGTTGTCGCCGTGGTCTAACCAAATCCCGTTGGGCTAGCGCTTCCCCCGCTCCGCTCTACGACATGGCAGCGCAGGATGAAAGGGTTGGATCGTGATGCGGCAATCGGCACTCTCACTCTGTGCGCTTTCGCTGCTGGGCTTGGCACTTTCGTGCAGCGGAGGCTCAGCGGGCGGTGGGTCCAATGTCAATCCACCGCCCCAAAATGCCCCATGCGCCTCCGCGAATTATTTTCCCTGCCGGCAAGGTTGGCTGGGAGGTGATGGCGCTTATTCGGTGGATCTGGGAAGCGGGAGCAGTCTCTGGATCTTCGGAGATACATTCGTAGGTCCATCCACCGCAACCAGTCGAACCCAGGAAAACGGCTTCATTCATAACTCCGTCGCTGTTTCCACCTGTTCCGGACAGACTTGCTCGTTTCAGTATTACTGGAATGGCATGAACAGCAGCGCTCCTGGTCCGGTCTTTTCTGTTCCGGGTTCCAGCACCGACTGGTTCTGGCCGATGGACGGATTCGTCTACAACGGAACTCTCTATCTCGCCCTGATGCAGATGCACGCCACGGGGGGCGGCGGAGCCTTCGGATTTGCTTACAGCGGCGCACAACTGGCGAGCATCTCCAACTACACAGCGCCGCCCAGTCAGTGGTCGATCACTTACAAGGTCACTGAATACGGGCGGAAGCGGCCGTTCCCGGAGCCTCAATCGTTGTGGGGCAGGGTCCGAACGGCAACCCTGATCCCTCCAATCCGGAAGGGGCGAGTTACGCCTATTTCTTTACCGTAATCCCCGCCTCGAGCTCGTCGAATCCGCCGTATATGGCGCTGCTCCGTTTGCCGCTCGACCAGCTGAGCAGCGCGAGCCGGCCGGGAAACACCAGTTGGGAATATTTCACGACGAGCTCCACCTGGAGCCGTTGGTCCGACACGGACACCGCGCTGCCAGCCGACAACACTGCAGTGATCAATCCTGGGGCGACGGAAATGACTGTCCGCTATCACGCTTCGACCAACCAATGGATCGCCGTGTACCCTCTCGGGCTCGGCAATCAGGCTCAGTATGCAGTGTCGCCCGCGATGAACGGCTCATGGGGAGCGTCTGGGAGCCTGTACGCCTACCCTGAGATGCAGTCCGGCAACGCGAATTACACTCCAAACGTATTCTGCTATGCCGCCAAGGAGCACACAGAATTCGAGACAGCCGGGCAGCTCTCTTTCACCTACGCCTGCAACTCCACTGTACCGAGCGACGTCACCAATAACATGAATCTTTACCGCCCGGTCGCGGTGACGCAACCTTTGCCAACATCTCACTAAGCTCATGCACAAAAACCAGGACTCACACGCGATGAAAGTGGATTGGGAAACCGGGCTGCTGACCGGCAATGGGCAACTCCGCGAGAGCGTGAAAACCCTCGGACACTTGGAGAACATTTTTCTCGACGAGGAAGCTCGCCGCGCCATGGATCCGAGCACCGTCGTCTACCGCGTGCAGTCGTGGTATCCCGTGGCCGAAGGCACTGAGGGCGGACAGTTTTGGGGATCCACGATAGTTGAGCCCGGGCGGGTCGGCTCCGAATACTTCATGACCCACGGACACTTCCATCACAAACGCGATCGCACCGAGTTCTATGGCACGATCGACGGCGAAGGCGCGCTCATCCTCATGAATGAGAATCGCGAAACGTGGATGGAAGTCATGTCTCCCGGGAGCCTGCACTTCATTCCGCCCTACATGGCCCATCGAGTGGCAAATACCGGAACCGTTCCACTGCGATTTGTGGCCTGCTGGCCCAGCGATGCCGGTCATGACTATGAAGCCATCCGCAAGTTCGGATTCGGTGCCCGCATGCTCAATGTAAAGCAGAAGGCTGAACTGGTGAGGTACGACCGGTGACTCACGGCAGTGTGGAGTCTCCCCGGCCCGTGCAATTCAGCCCCGGCCTCGACATCCAATTTCGCAGAAGTCCCATGGGCTTTCGCTATGGGCGCGGAGTCTTTGGACCACAGCCGGAGCATCGCTCACTCGATGCGATTCGTCCCAGCTTGCGGGATCCGCACTGCGCCGGCCCTGACCCGGTTTATACCATCGCCATGGATGTAGGGCGCAACGAAGACCTCGACGAACTCCACCGGCGGATGTTGCTCTTCGGCATTGTGATGTATGCCACCGGGAGGCTGGGCGACGAGCCCGTCCGCAGTCAAGGGCATGTTCACGCCATTTCGCCGCATAGTGGCTGGTCGGCGCCCGAACTGTTTGAGATCTGGGAAGGCAAGGCAATCATCTACGCGCAAGAGAAGTCGGGCGATGATCCTGGCCGCTGTTTTGCCGTCGAAGCTGGTCCCGGAGAGAAAGTGGTCATGCCTCCGGCTTGGGCCCACTACGTGGTGAATGCCGACAGCACTGCTCCTCTCATCTTCGGCGCGTGGTGTGATCGCCAATACGGCTTCGACTACACACAGATGCGAGCTCATCAGGGTCTGGCCTGGTTCCCCCGGCTGGTTGCCAGCGGGGAGATCACGTGGGAGGCAAATCCAAATTATTCGGCCTCCAAACTTCAGCACCGAAAGGCGAGGGTTTATACGGAGCTGGGGCTTTCGTCGGAAGGACCGATTTACGAAAACCTCCTTCGCGATCCCGAGTCGATCCAGTGGGTCTCTGACCCCGCGCGATTCCGCGAGTTGTGGCCGCGCTTTGAACCGTGATGATTCACAAGATACAAGGAGCTCTGGGTTGCCGCGTCATGGAGCGTGCCCTATGAAACTTCGCCTGATTCTGCTGCTCTCGATTTTGGGATGGTTGACCCCACTCCTCTCCGCTCAAGATTCGTCCACCTTCGCTCTCGACGCCGGAAATCAATATTGGATCAGGCCAGACGTCGTCTACGGAGTGGAGAACGGGCACGAAAACAAGTTGGATGTGATCTATCCGCATAACGCAACCAGCCCCGTGCCGACCGTGATCTATATTCACGGGGGCGGATGGGTTTTCGGCGACAAGTCCGGCGCGGTCCTCGAAACACTGCCCTACTTGCAGATGGGCTGGGCTGCGGTAAACGTTGAATACCGCATGGCCGGTACGTCGAAAGCTCCAGGGGCAGTGGAAGATTGCCGATGCGCCCTGCGCTGGATCGCTCGCAACGCAAAGGACTATCACATTGATCTCACGCGACTTGTGGTGACGGGGCACTCGGCGGGCGGCCATCTTTCCCTCACAACCGGGATGCTCAAAGAAAGCGATGGCCTCGACACCAACTGTCCCGGAGATAAGGGAGAGGCTGAGCCGAAGATTGCCGCCATCGTGAATTGGTACGGCATTACCGACGTTGCGGATCTCCTTGCCGGCCACAATTGGAAAAGCTATGCCACTGCCTGGCTCGGCAGCGCGACGAACAAAGAGGAAGTTGCGCGGCGAGTTTCGCCGCTGACCTACGTGCGCGGAGATACTCCCCCGATAATTACCGTTCATGGAGACGCCGATGACGTCGTCCCCTACAGCCATGCACTGCGATTGCAGCAAGCGCTCGATAAGGCCGGAGTGCCCAATCAACTATTCACGATCAAGGGTGGTGGCCACGGTCAGTTCTCGGATGAAGAAAATCGCAAAGCCTATGCCGCCATCTTTCAATTTCTGGCGAAACAGAACCTGGGGCCAGTCAAGTAGGAGCGCTTGCATTCAGGTTAGCAAGAGTGGAACATAACACGAAGATCCTCGTAGCTTTGCGATGACACTACGCAGTTCACTCCTCGGCAAGAACGTGCTCCCGATTCGCGCCGCCTTCATCGAGTGCTTTTGCCCAGCCGGGCGAAATGCAGTCGGAACGCGACTTCAAGGAGCAAGGAGAAGACTCAGCTCCGCTTCTCTGGCGGAGCCGCCATGGACGCACCGGCAAAGGCTGGTGCTCCTTCGATATGCCGGTCGAGAATTCCCGCCCGATCGCATTGTGGGTGACGTACGGTGGGGAAGGTCGGCGGAAGAGCACGTTCAACATTCTGATCGACGGAGTGAAGATAGGCGATTACATCGCGCTGCCACGCAGCCCCGAGCAGGAGGCCCATTTTGTTGATGCCAATTACGCAATCCCTGCGGATCTGATTGGAGAAAAGCGCAAAGTAACTGTGCGTTTCCAGGCGACAGATGGAAACGAAATCCGGGGCGTTTTTGGTGTGCGAACGGTTCGGGCTGACGAAGCGCGCTAGCTCGACAGTCAAGATCAACTCTGGTTAAAAGGGTATTGCTCGATCAACTGAGCTGCCCGCCCCACCGTTGCAATCAAGCATTTGCAGAGGTTATTAGAGATGCGTGGGTCGTCTGCGTGTCCTTCGCGCTGCTCTATGCCCTGCACGCACGTGGAATGTTAAACTTTCAGAGATGCGGGGCTGGCGGAACTGGCAGACGCGCTGGCCTTAGGAGCCAGTGGCCGAAAGGCCGTGCAGGTTCAAGTCCTGTGCCCCGCACCACTTACCCGTTAGCCTTCCCCATTTTCCCAATCGCACTTTCCAGCAACGCGGGAGTCGGGTGTACGTATTTCTGAGAAATAACAATGCTGCTGTTCCTGCGAGCCTTTGGATTTCAAAGGCACCAACCCCGCTCTCCCCAAGCCGCGTGCAAAATGTGTGGCGTGTGCTGTGCACTACGCAGTCGTCCGGCAGTTTCATCGCGTCGGGCAGAACCCTGAACTGTTCGCTCGCCCAGTGGCGCGACAACTGCTCATTATTATTATTATTCTTAGCAGGAAACACATACTTAGACTTCGACTTCCCTTTGATCTTCTCCAGAATGCCGCGTGCTCTGGCCGTGAGCGGGACGTGGCGTTTCGCATACTTGCTCTTGCCCTTCTCCACGTAGACCCAACCTAACGTTGCACCCGACCTTGGCTCCAGACCAACGTGATCCCATCGCAGAGCGCACGCTTCACTGATCCGCAAACCCGTGTCAATCAGCAACGGTAAAGCATTGCGGAGAAATGATGTGCATTCCTCGTGGGCCAGCACCCTTCGTGAGCAGTTCTTCTTTGATGACGAACTCACGCTGGCGTTCTCCCGGCAGCAATTTGATCTTCGGCGCCTTCCTGATCAACTTCCAATTGCACCGGCTTGACTGTGGAAAGTTCGCCTGTATCATTGATGGCAGTCAGCCAACGGGCTTCGACACTCTGTGCGCCCACTTTGGGTTTTTGTTTGGTGCTGCGATCTATGCGTTCTCCATTCCTGACAATGCGTGACCACCAAATGCCACCGCGCTTGTACAGGCTCATTGTGCCTCCAAAAATCGCTGCCTACAGCGTGCCTACAATTACATCTGTGGTTCAACATATTGCATTGCTTTTAAAGGAGTAAGCGAAATAAACGACCACACTTAGGATCTGGCGGGTAAAACCGTGGGGGTTCGAGCCCCCCCTTTCGCACCAGAGATTTGTTTTCGATCTGAGAATCATCTCCTCGATGTTCTTCATCAAGCGGCTGTGCCGACCGTTCGGAGAATCGTGAACAATCAAGCATTACTGCAAGAAGCTCTCGAAGAAGCTCGGAGGGGCCTGCGCGAAGGCGGTTTACCGATCGGTTCGGTACTGGCGGACCCCCATGGTCAGATCGTGGCCCGAGGGCATAACCTGCGGGTTCAGAGCGGCGACCCGACCGCTCATGCGGAAACCGTTTGCCTGCGCAACGCCGGCCGCCGCCGTGATTGGGCCGAGTTGACGCTGGTCAGCACTCTCAGCCCCTGCATCATGTGTACGGGCACGGCGTTGTTGTTTCGCATTCCGCGCGTCGTGATTGGAGAGAATCGAAACTTCATGGGCGCCGAAGACCTCTTCCGGCAACATGGGGTCAGCGTCGTGGTACTCGACGACGAGGAATGCGTCAGCCTGATGCGTAAATTCATCGTCGCGCACGCAGACCTGTGGAACGAGGATATCGGAAAGTAACGCCGGGCCAAGTCCGCACGATCAACGCGCCGCAGGAAGATTTCGATCCGGCTTCGGTGCAGGCGCGGTCTCACTGGCAGGGAGAGCCGCCTTAAGATCCCATCGGCACAGCGGGCAGCGGGTTGCAACCGAGAATACGATCCGGCCAAAAGCTACGCATCCGTTATTAGGACAGACTCGCATGTCGACCTCCGAGCTGCGCCGTAGAACTTACCCTTCATGCTTGCGGCGTCGATTTCCTGAACGAGAATCCAGCAGCCCAGAACGCCACGTTAGCATGAAGCCTAAAAGCTGACGAACTTCATTTCGGTTGTCACGGATTTGTTTTTCTTCTGATCCTGGTTCTTTTAATCCTGGACGCACCCGTCGGGGCGATAAGTCCTCCGGCGACTGTTGTGCCACTGTTGTACAATCCCACCCCATTGCAGTCGGTGTAACAAAGGAGCAGCCCTACCGAATGGAGCCAACTCCGCCGCTGAGTTCCGAAAGCACAAACTATGCCGCGAACTATGCCGCGAACTATGGTTTGCAGCGTGGAATTCTTTCTCCCCTGGAAACTCTGGCGCAGTCGGTTTCCACCATGGCGCCAACCACCACGCCCGCCGCCACGATTCCCCTGGTCTGCGCGCTCGCGGGCAACGGCACCTGGCTTGCATATGTGCTGGCTACCAGCGCAATATTTCTGGTTGGGTTGTGTATTGCCCGCTACGCACGGCATTCCGCTTCTCCGGGTTCGCTCTATACCTACGCATCCATGACGTTGCCGCCGTGGCTCTCCGCAACCGTCGCCTGGAGTCTGCTGCTGGCTTATGTTGCAACGGGATCCAGCGTCATCGGCGGGTTTTATCATTACGCGAATTTATTGTTGCGCGATGCCACCGGTCACGTGTTGTCTGCCGTGTTCCTGTCGCTGCTGGTCACCGGGATTTCCATCTGGATCGCCTATCGCGACGTGAAGATTTCTGCGCGGCTCATGTTGTGGATTGAAGCCGCGTCGGTCTCGGTAATCGTGATCGTCGTAGCGCTGGTACTGGTTCGTCACGGCTGGCACATGGACGCAGATCAACTCCATCTGCGCGGCATGACTGGCAGCGGACTCCGGCTGGGCCTGGTATTGGCGCTGTTCAGCTTTGTCGGCTTTGAAAGCGCGACCACACTGGGCGCGGAAGCCCGCAATCCGCTGCAGACGATTCCCCGCGCGGTCATCCAAACCGCCGTTCTGGCCGGGGCTTTCTTCACGGTTTGCGCCTATGCGGAAATACTGGGATTTCACACCGTGGGCCAGGATCTGGGCAAAAGCGAAGCTCCCATGTATGTGATAGCCCAGGTGGGTGGCGTGCCGATTCTCGGATTACTCATCGACATTGGCGCGCTGGTCAGCTTGTTTGCCGGGACTCTGGCCTGCATCACGGCCGCGGCACGTGTGCTGTTGCGTATGGCGCACGACGGTCTCGCCCATGAGTGGTTCTGCGCCACTCATGCCCGCAACCACACTCCCAGCCGCGCCGTAGTCGTCACCGGCATCGCTGCTGTTCTGCCAGTGGCTGTGCTGGCGGCTCGTGGGGCCAGCGGACTGGACGTATACGGCTGGCTGGGCGCGCTGGCGACCTACGGTTTCATCGTGGCTTACGCGCTGGTTTGCGTTGCCCTCCCGCACTACTTGCGGCGCCATCAAGCGTTCAAGCCCGGTGCGCAGATCGTTCCCTGGATCGCTGCGACCGCCATGCTGCTGGCTCTGGTCGGCAATCTCTATCCTGCCCAGGAAGGTCCCTACGGCAAGCTGCCTTACATCTTTCTCGCGTATTTGATCGCTGGACTGGGATGGTTTTTAATCCGGGCGCGCGGTAAGCGGATCGCACCAGCCGCGACCATCGCCGCACCTGAGCCATAAAAATTAGTGATTCCGGTCAAAAGAATTTTCACTGAGACTCCGGCTTCCGCTTTCACCGGAGTTCGCGTACATTTGGCGGCATAGTTTTCCAGCCCATCGGCGCGAAGTAGGGCGCGGAGCAAGTGCGGAGCCAACCAGCTCCACAGTCAAGTCTTAGTAAGTCATGCAGTAGTGCGACCGTTCGCGGCTGCTTGAATTCGTGTTTCTACCCTGGCGAGGTTCATATTGATGACCCACAAATTGATGATTCCGAAATTGATGACCCAGAGATTGATGGTCCAGAAATTGATGACCCAGAAACTAATGACGCAGAAGCTGATGACGATGAATACGCTGACGAAGAAAATGAAGCTTGGCATTTTCTTGGTCGCCGTTCTGCTCGGATTATCCCTGTGCGCGCTGGCGCAGCAAACTCTCGGCGGAATTACCGGAACCGTGGCCGACAAGAGCGGCAGCGTGCTGCCCGACACCACCGTCACCATCGTCGGGGATCAAACCAAACTTACGCGCACGCTGAAAACCAATGGCGCTGGCGCCTACGACTTCGTCAACCTTCCCATCGGCACCTACACCGTCACCGTCGAACACGATGGATTCCAAACTCAGAAGCTGCCTTCGATTCTGGTGCAGGCCGATCGAACCGCAACCTTGAATATCTCCATGAAAGTCGGCCAGGTCGGAACTACCGTCGAAGTGGAGGCGGCGCCAGCTATGAACGCCGTCGATACCACTAACGGCTACATTCTGGAGAAGGAGCAGATCGATGAAGTCCCGCTCCCGACGGGGAGTTTCACTGGACTGGCGATTCTCTCTCCCGGTGTGAACGCCGAACTGCCCGCCGGCACAGGCGTGAACCAAGGTCTGGGCAATCAGCCGATCTGGGCCAACGGTCAACGCGACACCAGCAACACTTTCCTTCTGAACGGCGTCGACGCCAGCAATCTGTTCAACGGCAAGAGCACGAGTTCGGTAGCTTCGGCCCGCATCGTAAATAACACCGGTGTTTCGGGCGCCGGCAGCACCACCGCCGAGGTCATTCAAAGCACTGCATCGCCCTATCTGGCCATCGGGCAGGCCTTGCCCACGCCTGCTCCAGAAACAGTTCAGGAGTTTCGCGTCAACACGTCCATGTACGACGCACAACAAGGGTCGACCAGTGGCGCCCACATCGACCTGAGCACTGCCTCAGGCACCAATTCCATTCATGGCATGCTTTATGGCCACCGCGGCACCGACGCGTTAAACGCTGCCCCATATTTTTACAAGCAAGACGCGAACATCCCCGCGAATGAAGACGTGCCTCAACTGCATCGCTACACTGCGGGCGGAACGCTGGGAGGTCCGCTCATCAAGGACAAGCTCTTCGGCTACATTAGCTATCAACATACCCACGCCTCCGACCTGGAAATCGGGACCTCGCGCACCGCAGTACCGACCGGCCTGAGTAGCGCGCGTGATCCAGCGACGCTAGCAGCCGTAGATAACGAGAATTTCCGAACGCAAACGATTAACGGGACCCTCTACCTTTGCAATCAGACGCCTCCGCCGGGCTACAACGTGATACCCTGCCTCACCGCAGCCGGCGTCGATTCGACCGCGCTCACGCTGTTGCAGTACAAACTGCCCAACGGCCAATATTTATTTCCCTCAGCCAATCCCAATTTCGCTCCCAGCCTTAACTTCCCGGAAAATGTTTTCCTTACCCAGCCCGCGTATTTCATATCCGATCAGGCCGTCGCCGACATCGACTATCAGGCGAGTTCCAAAGATACTTTGTCATTGAAGTATTACTACCAGCACGATCCCACGACGGCGCCTTTTGGGTTCTCTGCGGTTGAGGGCTTCCCACAGCTCCTCGACGCCGGGAGTCAAGTTGCGTCTATCACCAATACTCAATCCATCACGCCAAACTTCAGCGTCGCCGAAGTCTTCGGCTTCATTCGAGAAAAGGTCTATAGCACGATCGGCCAGCCCTTTTCCCCGGCATCGGTGGGCATCAATAACTTTGGCTCCAATGTTTTTCCAGGGATCACGATCGTAGATGATCTGGGAAACAATTCCCCGTTGAATACAAATTTCGTTTTCAACGCCGGAACCACCATCGGCTCAACCGCAGCTTCGCAGGGCGCATTCACCGGCGTCTTCCAGAACCGTTGGATGCCTTCCGCCAACGCAACGTGGAACCTCGGAAAACACACCATCACTTTCGGCGGAAGTTTTTCCTACACTCAGCTCAATGCGCGCGATGAAAGACCGAACTCGGGCATGATCGGATTCATCAACTGGGACAACTTCCTCACCGGCTCGCCCATCACCTATTCGGCGGACGGCTTTATTACTACAACCTTTCTGCAGGGCGACGCCAACCGCTACTACCGCTCCAACGAAAGCGGTTGGTACGTTCAGGACAAGTTCCAGGTTCGCCCCAACCTCAGCTTCAGCGCCGGCATCCGCTTCGACTATCACGGAGGACTGCGAGAGAAAAACGGCCGCATTTTCAACTTTGACCCCTCGCTGTACAGCTACGACGCAAACTCAGACACCATCACGAACAACGGTTTCATCGTTGCCGGCAACAATCCCGATTTCCCCACGAAGGGCGTGAGCGATTCCACTCTCACCGGCCGGCAATGGGGACTCGCCCCGCGCGTCGGTGTCGCCTGGAGTCCGCGGGCGTTTAACGACAAGGTGGTGGTTCGCGCGGGCTGGGGCTTGTACTACGATCGCGGCGAACTCTTCACTTATCTTTCCCCAGGCTTTGCTTCCGGCGTGATCGCCGGCGGCCCGTTCGGCGTGAACCAGACTCCGCCCTGGGTGAATCAGCAGTCCTGCAGCACTTTCGGATACTCCTATTGCAGTACCTTCGAAGCCCCCTGGGGCACGACTCTTGGACCGGGGCCCAGCGGCAATCCCGCCGACCTGAACCTGCCCAACGCCGGCGACATTTCTTTCGGCGCCCCGTTGTTCTCCTTTGCCGATTACAACCGCGCCAACAAGCTGCCGTACACCATGAACCAGACGCTCGACATTCAATGGCAGCCGCGCAACGATCTGGTATTTGAAATTGGATACGTTGGAAACCTCGGCCGCCATGCCGTCGTTCCCCTGCCCTTCAACCAGGCGCGGATCGCCTCGCCCACCAATCCGGTCCGGGCGGGCACACCGGTCGAGCAGGACTACACTTACGGTTATTCGATTCTTACGGACCCGGCCACCTTCGCGCCGGCGTACATTAATAACAATCCTGCCCAGCCCTATCAGCAAACTTTTGAAGGCGGCAACGTCGACCTCCGAGTTCCCTACATCGGTTATTCCGCCGAGTCCGAGTCCTACACCGCCGCCGGTATCTCGGCTTACCATGCGTTGCAAGCCCACCTGGAAAAGCGCATGAGTCACGGCTTATCGGTCGGCGCCTCCTACACTTTTTCTCACGCCACCGACGAGCAAAGCGCCATGGGCCTCTTCTACAACGGCAACAACCCGCTAAATTTACGGTCCGGCTACGGCCTCTCTGATTTTGACCGCAAGCACGTTTTCAATTTCACCTACACGTATCAACTGCCGAAGTTTTTCTCGCTCTCTTCTTTGAAGGGCAAGATTGTCGACGGCTGGGCGATCTCCGGTTTGACGGTCATTCAGAGCGGCCAACCCTACAGCGTCGTCGATTATTCCGGAGCCGTGGGCAGCATCTTCTACGGCGTGAATGATGGCATCACGAACCCCGTGGTTCCGCTCTCCGGTTGCACTCCCAAACAGGCGCTTACGGGTGCATCCGGCGCGCATGCGACTCAGGGCGAACCGAACACCTTCGCCCTCAACGCCGCCTGCTTCGGCTTGCCTTTGCTGAATCCCGGCGACCTGAATGGCGCGATTCCAAGCAACGATCCCTACGAGACAAACTTTATCGCCAAAGGCGAACGTAATATTTTTCGCCAAGCCTGGCAGCGGCGCGCAGACATTTCAATCGCCAAGATTACACAGCTCACCGAGAAAGTCTCGTTGAAATACACCTTCGACGTCTTTAACCTGACCAACACAGCGAGTTTCGATATCCCCATCGATGACGTAAGCCAGAACATCAATTTCAACGGCTTTCCCGTTGTCGGTCAGCCTTCAACCACCACGCCTTGCAATAGCGATTTCAACGTCCCGACGATATATTTTTGTCCCACCACGAGCGGCCTGGGCATCACCAACAAGACCATCGGCAGTCCGCGGCAGATTCAAATGAGCCTGCGGCTTACGTTCTAGAAGAAACGGTCTAAACAAGCAGGATCGACCGCGGGATTTTCACGAAAGCCCGAAACTCGCAGCCGCCATATCGACAATCGCCTTGCCGATCGCCAGCGACGCCGTAGCCGCCGGCGAGGGCACGTTGAGCACGTGCAACACTTTGCCCGAAGGCACAAATTGAAAATCGTCCACTAACGCGCCGTCTGGCCTGAGCGCCTGCGCCCGCACACCGGAGCCCCCCGGCACAAGATCCTTCTCGCCCACCTCCGGCAGCAAGCGCTGCAGAGCACGCACAAACGACGGCTTCGACAGCGATCGATGCCATTCATCGAGACCGTTGCGCCAGTGCTGTCGCGCCATGCGCCAAAAGCCGGGGAAGGCCAGCGAAGAAGCCAAGTCCCGCATATTAATGTCGCGATGACGATAACCCTCGCGCGCCAGCGCGAGCACCGCGTTCGGCCCGGCATCCACTCCGCCGCTGATGCGCCGCGTGAAGTGCACGCCGAGAAACGGAAAGCGCGGGTCAGGCACGGGATAAATCAGCGCCCGCACCAGCGAAGCCCGTTCCGGAGTCAAGTCATAGTATTCGCCGCGAAACGGCACAATCATCACTCCCGGCTCGTCGCCCGCCATCCGGCTGATGCGGTCGCTGAATAGCCCGGCACAGTTAATCAGCGAATCGGTAGAGAACGCACCCCGCGAGGTTTCCACGACGATTTCGCTCGCTGCGCGCCGGATGCCGGTGGCGGCTGCCGAAGTCAGAACAGTTCCGCCGCCCGCGGAAATCAACTCCGCATATTTCTGGCACACCACGGCGTAGTCGGTAATCCCGGTCGCTGGCACGACCAGGGCTCGCAGACCAGCCGCGTACGGCTCGATTTCTCGCAACTCTTCAGGCCCGATCATGCGCAATCCGGTCAGGCCGTTCGCTTCTCCGCGCTTGTGCAATTCTTCCAGGCGCGGAAGTTCGTCCGCGTGAGTGGCAACAATCACCTTGCCGCACACCTCATGCGCAATGCCGTGCTCGCGGCAGAACTCAACCATCGCCGCCGCTCCAGCAACGCAAAGCCGCGCTTTCAAGGAGCCCGGCTTGTAATAGACGCCGGAATGAATCACGCCGCTGTTGTGCCCGCTCTGGTGGCGGGCAACGCGGTCTTCCTTCTCCAGCACCAACAGTCGCAATCGCGGAAAGCGGCGGGTAATCTCGAGCGCCACGCCGAGTCCGACCACACCACCGCCGATGACGATTACGTTATAGCGAGAATCGGTCATTCAATCGTTGATCTTGGATCTTGCGAGTACGGTGAGATTGCAACTTGCGCGGACCGGTTCTCAGCGCACAGCGGCAGCCAGCGACTGCCTAGTTTACGATAAGTGTCACTTGCGCGCTGTGGCTGAGCGAGCCGGAGGTACCGGTAACGGTAACGTTATATGTGACGGGCGGCGGCGGCGGGCCCCCTCCCCCGTTGCTTACTCCGCTACACGATGCCAGAAACCAGGTCAGCAGAACCAGCAACATCAGAAGACCAATCCCGCAACGTTTGCGGGTTCCGCCGCAAGCGCCCGCCACAACCCAGGCCATCGCGATTCCCGGCAGTACCAACCACGGAGCCGAGAAAACAGCGGCGCGACTCGTCCGCACTCGCCCCTGGGCATCGCTCGCTGTGGTAGTGGAAATATTCATCACTGCATCGACAGCGGAGTTTCCTGGAGTTTGAGGCGTAGAAGGGTTGAATACGCACTGCGCCTGAACCGGCAGTCCAGCGGTGCAGGAGAGCGTCACCGCAGCGCTGAACGTAGACCCCACGGGTTGAATCGTCAGTTGATAGGCGCCGCTGGTCTGGCCTGCCGTCACGGTTTGGGTGGGCGTGGAGGAGGTGAGCGTAAAATCCTGCTCCACGGTCAGTGCCACGGTGAAGGAGTGGCTGGGCGCTCCCGTGGTGTCCTGGGTATTGATGTTGATGTTGTAAGTACCCGGAGCCGCATTATTAGGAACGTTGATGGTTGCCGTTAGGCTCGCGTTGCCACCGCCGACAACTGCGATGGGATTCGCCGGAGACAGCACACACATCGTTCCAGCCAAAGCGCTGGCATCGCAGGTGGCATTGATGTTCCCGCTGTAATGGTTCAACGAGGCCAACTGAAGACTGACTTTCCCCTGAGCCGCTGGAGCCAGAGATAGCGTCTGAGATCCCGAGATCGAATAGTCGCCAACATTAAATGGAACCGTTACAGAATGCGTAACCGATCCCGAGGTCCCAATAATTGAGACCGAATAGCTTCCGACTGCGAAGCTCGCACCGTTGATTGTGAGTGTCGCCGTCGCCGGAAATGAACTCACCGAACTAGGGCTGACGCTGCAACTGCCAGCGCCGTACGGAGTCGAGCAACTCAGGCTGACTGCCGCGTCGAATCCGTCCTGCGAAGCAATCGAAATTGGCCCGCTAGTTCCGCTGCTGCCTACATTCACCTCGGGAAAAGCGCCAGGCTCGGTCAAAACAAAATCCGGGTTCGTCGTGACGTTCAGTGTAAATGACACGCTCGGCGTGGCCGAGGTCCCCGCCGTCGAGGCCTGCAGAGTCACGAGATAGCTGCCAACCGCGGTTCCCGCCGGTACCGAGACGCTGGCCATCATATTCACCGCGGCGTTCGCAGTGGGGCTCACGGTGTTCGCAGGCGTCAGGCTGCAAATTGCGTTAGCAATGCCAGAGCTGCAGGAAATGGCGACACTCTGATTGAACGATCCCGCGGCAGTCGCCTGAAAACTCACCGGAGAGGACGTAGTCCCGCGTGGCACGGTTACACTCGCGGGAGACGGCGTCGTCAACCCAAAGCTGACGACGTGCAGCGTCACCGGAACTTGATGGGTGATTTGATTTGGATCCGATCCCACGGCCTGCACGTTGAAGCTGTAATCGCCGGCCGCGCCGCCCGCCGTCACGGTGAATGGCGTATTGTTTGCCGGAGCCAACACCAAGGGCGACGCTGAGCAAGTACTCGGCGGAGCCGTAGTACCGGCGATACAGCTCAGGGTCACAGAACTGGCGTATCCGCTGAGCGCGCTGGCTGAACCATTGAAGGTCGTGGTCTGTCCCGAAAAAGCCGTCTGCGGCGAGTCTGAGACGGAAATTTCGAAGTCCGGCGTAATCACCAGATTGAATTGCCAGATGCCGCGACCGTAAGTGGACGCCCGCAACAATTGCTGCCCGCCGGAATTGAAGACCGCCAGCGCCGTCACCGCAACGTTCGGTAGGAACCCTGGCTGGTCGGTGCTCGACGTCGGACCAAGCTCCGTCCAATTCGCAGCCGATCTAGAACTGCCAAACACGCCAACGTCGGTCGCGACGTAAACCTGCGACATTGGCGGATAGACAACCACCGCGTTCACCGGCGAGTCCGGAAGGTTCCCGGTGAAGTCGGTCCAGCTTGCCCCGGCATTGGTCGTTTGCCAAACATGTCCTGAGCCGCCGGTAAATCCCATTATCGTCACGTATGCGGTTTTCCCGGTGGGATCGGACGAGTCGATCGCAACGCTGGAGATCGGAAACTGATTCGGATTGATGCTGCCCTCGGGCCCATTGTTGGTGACGTCGCCGAACCCAGCAATCCCGGCCGAAGCGTCCGTTGAGACCCACACGTGACCGCCGGCCGGGGATGACAGAGGCGCATCCAGCGGCCCAAGTGCGCTCGTAGTTGCGTAGATCACGCTCGAACCGTTCGCGTCCGTCGGCCCTCCAGCAGCCACGGCGCGAACTTGATTCACTTCACTTCCCGAGCAAGTGGCTGAACTGAGAGTGTCGAAGTTCAGACTCAGCACCGTGAACGTGCCGCCGGCACGCGGCCCGCGCCACACCCGGCACGTGCCCACCAGCATCGCCGCCGATGACTGCGGATCGAGAATGTACGGAAAATAAAAAGCTCCATCGTCGCCGCCAACCGTCCCGCTAGTGACCACGAAACTGAACCCGCTGTCGTCGCAGTTCGCGCCGCCGGAACAACGCTGCACCCCGAGGCCGCCGGGAGGAATGTCCGGGTTCGACGCATACCAGTTCGAGGTCGCTTCCGGATCGATGGCGTTATAACCGCCGTCGCCGCCCAGAACATTTCCCCAATTCGCATTCGTCGTGGCCTGGCTGGTTGCAGGAGAACCGTTATCCTGCGTTCCTCCCAACAACGTGTTCGGGTCCGTTGGATGCTGCGAGAAGCTGACGAACTGGGTCATCGATCCCAAGTTCTGGTTGAGATCGTCGAACTGGTTCGTGCCCGAACAAGAGCCGGTGTTAAGACCCTGATATCCGTTGAGCGCGCGGTAAATGCCGCCGTCATTGGCGAAGTACAACAGCGCGTTGCCCGAGTCGCTGCCCGAACCTGGGATGGCGTACGCGAGCGCATGCTGATCAGGATGCACGTGAGAAGGCGCGGCAATCGGGTCGCACCCGTAAACGTGGGTAAGGTTCATGAACGGAGACGACGCGCAGGTGGGATTCAACGTAGTAATGCTGCACTTGTAAAGATTAATCGCTCCCGCGTACAAGTCGGTCGCCGATCCGTTGGGCACCACCGCCAGTTCCAGGTTGTAAGAGCCTTGCTGCACGCCGCAGCCGTCGAAGTCCCCGCAGTTCGTAATCGTCGTATCGGGAATCGATGTCCACGACACGCCGCCATTCAAGCTCTGCCAAATGCCGCCATCGACGGGGCTGCCGTCTGAAGCCAGCGAAATATACCACGCGTACATTTCGTTGCGCCCCGGAACAACCGTGATTTCTCCGCGGTAAATTGGGCACGCATAACCATTCGAAGTCGACTGCGGCGGGCACGCGGTAGTGCTGAGCGCCGCCCCTCCCGGCTGCACCGCAAGACGCGTCCAGTTCACTCCGTCCGGCGACGAATAAAATCCGTGGTAACGAATCGCCGCGAAAAAGCGCCCCGCGCTCGCATCGTAGACGACCGACGTCGCCGACGTGGCATCAGTGGCGCCGCCGGGATCGACCAGCTCGTTGTAGGTCCAGCTTTGTCCGGCATTGGTCGAAGTGTACAGACCGCGCACAGTATTAGAGGTCACCGCGCCGGCAATCATACCTTCAGAGGTGGTGGCCATGGCCGAAACGACGGTGTTTGTGTGTCCGCTGGCCGTGCTGAATGCCATGCGCGTCCCGCCCAGCCCGGCGAACGAAAGCGCGCCGTTGTTGGCGGTTGAAATCAGAGTCCAGGTGTTGCCCGCGTTTGTGGAGACCAGAACACCCAGGCCAAAATAGGAGTCCGCGGAATTATCCGATTCTCCCGTTGCGGCCAGAATCACGCTCTGCGCTGGGTCGGAGTTACCGGGTTGGATGGCGATCGCCCCGATCGACAGCGTGGCCTGATCGTCGCTCACTGGAGTCCACGCCACGGTGTTGGCGGTCAGGCTGGCCGCGTTCGTCGACTTCCAGATTCCGCTCTGCGCGCCTCCGATGTAGACCGTGTTGCCGCTCGCATCGGCGGGATCGATGGCCACGGCAGTTGCGCGTCCAGCGACCTGGTGGTAATCCTGCGTGCCGTTGCCCGTCGCATCTGAGGCCAGAGGCGCCGGGCCCAGCGCTATCCACGAACCGGTCGAGAGCGAGACCGAGTTAGAGACCTGGGCTGCAGCGAGGGCCGCGGCATGCTCCGCCCGCATTTTGAGCTTGGCCTGATAAGCCTGGCGGCGCAGTTCTGCGGAAGGCTTCCCGCGAACCAGCCGCCCGCGGAAGAACCATTCGCTGCGCTCTTTCACGTGGTCCGCGTCGGAATCGGCGATCAGGCTCTGCGGAACCGTTTGCTTCGCCCCCTGCGCTTCCACGATCGAAGCCCGGCCGAAACAGATCAGAACCAGTACTGCTACCCGTAACAACAAAAGAAGACGCCCACTTGGCATGATCAAACTCACCCGCCAGTATCAGAAGAAGCGGCGCACGAAGCAACGCAAAAGCGGCGCAAATGCACAGCCATGGCCCACTTTGGGAATAAGCCGCATCCGCCCGCTCGTACCTGTACAATCTTTTTTCCCCGATTGTTTGGACGAAGATGAAAGGGACCTCGATCCGGTGCGATTCATCTCTTCGACATTCTTGGCGACATCCACTGTTCTGAGTGGGATTGTTCTGAGTGGGATTGTTCTGAGTGCGATTGTTCTTTCTGCAACCTCAGCCTGGGGGCAGGAGAAGAATGATTCTCCGGAGCTGACGGTCGCTGCCGCGGCCGATTTGAGCGCCGCGCTGCAAGAGATTGGCGACCGTTACCAGAAGAAGACCGGCGTACACCTGAAGCTCTCGTTCGGCGCGTCTGGGGCCCTTACGCAGCAAATTCAAAACGGCGCCCCGTTCGATCTGTTTTTCTCAGCGGACATGGACTATCCCCGCCAGCTGATCGCCGCCGGCGCAGCCGACCCGGCCAGCCTGTATCAATATGCCGTCGGCAAACTCGTGCTATGGGTTCCGGCTGATTCCCCGCTCGATTTGGACCGCAAGGGCATCAACGTTCTACTCGATCCCTCGGTTAAGAAGATCGCCGTTGCCAACCCGCAGCATGCGCCGTACGGACGCGCAGCGGTTGCGGCTTTAAAACACGCCGGAATCTACGATCAAATTGCAGATCGGCTGGTGCTGGGCGAAAATGTCGCCCAAGCCGCGCAGTTCGTCGAGTCCGGCAACGCGCAGGCCGGATTCGTGGCGCTGGCCCACGCCGTCGCCCCCGGAATGCGCGGCAAAGGAAAATACTGGGAAGTTCCCGCCGACTTTTATCCCCCGCTGGCGCAGGGCGTAGTTGTGATTTCGCATTCGCAACACAAGAAGGAAGCAACGGAGTTTTTGGCATACCTTAAGACGAAAGAAGCGGCGGAGTTGCTCCGAAAGTTCGGCTTCACGCTGCCCCAAGACTGAGACTCGGGCATGGCAATCGACTGGCAAGCATTCTGGCTAACTCTGCAACTGGCGATCACGGTCTCGGCCGTGTTGCTGGTGCTTGGCCTGCCCATCGCCTACTGGATCGCCTTCTCCCGCTGGCGCTGGAAGTTTCTAGTCGAGGCCGTAGTCGCCTTGCCCATCGTGCTCCCGCCAACCGTGCTGGGATTCTATGTTCTAGTCGCGCTCGGGCCGCGCAGCCCGCTCGGCCGCTGGTGGATCGCGCTCACCGGCCATACCCTGGCATTCACCTTCAGCGGACTGGTGATTGGTTCCATCCTTTATAGTCTGCCGTTCGCGGTGCAGCCCTTCGCTGCCTCATTCGCCGGCGTCGATCGCAAACTAATCGCCGCTTCGGCGACCCTGGGCGCTTCCCCGCTGCGCAGCTTTTTCTCGATAATCCTACCCCTGTCGATTCCCGGCCTGATCACCGGCACCGCCCTCAGCTTCGCCCACACCATGGGAGAATTCGGCGTCGTGCTCATGGTCGGCGGAAATATTCCCGGAGTCACGCGCACCGTTTCCATCGACATCTTCGATCGCGTGCAAGCCTCCGACTATGCCGCCGCCAACGAGACCGCGCTCCTGTTACTGGCGTTCAGCTTCGCCGTCCTAACCATCGTCTACGCCATGAACCGTAAGCCGTGGTTGATCGGCCCCGTAAAATAAAAAATACATCAGATCCGCACACCATTCCCGTTGTCATCCTGAGCGAAGTGGATGGTTCGCAAAGCGAACCATCCACGCAGTCGAAGGATCCCTACCCAATGTGAGCCGCCGGCGGCATGTCGGGGAGTTTCACGGCACGCCACTGGGCGCCGACTTTGCCATCCCGAGCGAGTCTCCCTAGAATGAACTGCGATGAATGAATCTGATGCGATCGATGCGGCTGACGACGCGACCACGTCATCCCAGCCCCTGCAAGTAGAAACACGCATCCACGAATCCACCGCCCCGCTGCTTGACGCACAATTCCGCAAGCGCTTGGCCGTGCAGGCCCACGAGTTCGTTCTCGAAGTCGAATTCCAGGCCGCGCCCGGCTTTACGATTCTCTTCGGCCCCTCCGGTGCGGGTAAAACCACACTGCTCGACTGCATTGCCGGCTTGAACCAACCCGACTCAGGACACATCGCTATCGCCGATCGCACCTTGTTCGACGCCGAACGTAACGTCAGCCTTTCCGTGGCCAAGCGCCGCGTCGGATACGTGTTCCAGACTCTCGCCCTGTTCCCGCATCTCACCGTCGAGCAGAACGTCCAGTACGGCCTCGCACACTTACCGCACGCGGAGCGTGCCTCGCAATCGTCCGCCATCCTTCAGGCATTTCGAATTGCTCGCCTCGCGCGGCGCTATCCGAAAGAAATCTCCGGAGGAGAGAGCCAGCGCACCGCATTAGCGCGAACCCTGGTGACCGATCCGGCCGTGCTCCTGCTCGACGAACCTCTGGCCGCGCTCGACGCCCCGACCAAGTCGAAGATCATCGACGATCTTCGCCAATGGAACCAGGCTCACCGCATTCCGATTCTTTATGTAACCCACAGCCGGGAAGAAGTCTTTGCCCTGGGTGAGCGCGTGATCGTTCTCGAAGCAGGACGCATTGTCGCGCGAGGCACGCCCCACGAAGTCATCACCGCGCCCCTGCAGGAAACCGTCGCGCAGTTGGTGGGTTTCGAGAATGTATTTGACGCCGTGGTCGAATCGGTACATCCCTCCCGCGGCACCATGTCATGTCTCGTTCCAGGCGACGGCGGTCCGGTTCTCCTTGAGACTCCGCTCGTGCGCGGCGGCGTGGGCTCGGCCCTGCGCGTCGGAATCCGCGCCGGCGACATTCTCTTAGCCACGTCCGCGCCGGTCGGATTGAGCGCGCGCAACGTAATTCCCGGCCGCATCACCTCGCTCGACCAGCGCGATGTAATCGTCGTGGCGCGAGTGAAATGCCGAGCCGAAATGGAAGTCCATCTCACCCTGGCCGCCCGCGATTCCCTGCAACTCGCCCCGGGGCAAGAGGTGTGGCTGGTGATAAAAACACATTCCTGCCATCTCATGCAGAAATAAGCGCATCACTGTAGCGCAGCATCCTGCACCTCACTCTGCTCCATCTCAATCACCGCGATCCACTGCCCCTTGCGTTCTTCGGTAAACATAACGTGCCCACCCAGAATCCGCGCCGCCGCCTCCGGTGGCAAATCGCGGTGGAATCCGAAGAACCTGCGTTTGAGATCATTCCATTTCGCCCAGCGATCCAGCAGCGGATGCGCCGGCTCATATTTCGTTGAGAAGACCAGCGCGACCTCAAAGTGCGAACGCTCGCTCTGCGCATGAAAGTCCGCGGCAGACAGCAGTTGCTCCAGAGAGAAATCCTCGATGCGCACCACCTGCATCGGCCGCGTCGTGTAACCCAGCCACGGACGCGTCAGTTCATCCGAAGCCGGCCACGCCGTCAGCACATGCGCCATGGGATAGCGCGCCTCAAGAAAGCGCTCTCCATCCTCGTGCAACACAACGTAATCACGATAGGCGAGATTGTCCTCCGGCGAAAACCCGTACGGTGGATTCCAGAACCACGCGGCAATAAACGCGACCGCAACCACGGCGACGACCGCAGGCCAATAACGGAGTCGCCGGCGCAAGGTTGAAACCGCCACGATGATCACTAGCGGCACCGCCGGCAGCATGTAGCGCGCCAGCACTGCCCCGCCAATCAGCGCCATAGCGACTACGTACACCTTCACGACGACGAGAAAAATCATCTGCACCGGAATCGCAATGCGTTCCCGTTCGACGCCTTCGTCTTCGAGCGGCGGCCACAGCATGGCCACCAGCATTCCCAGCGTCAGCACCCATAAATGCAAGTAAACGAAAACCTGCCACAGCCGCAACCCTAGGGCCAGCACAAATCGCAGAGGATCCAGCGTAGCCGCGACGTTGTAGCGAAAAAACTCCGGATTGCCGAAGACGTACCCGGTCCGCGCATAGTGATAAACAAACCACAGCGTCAGCGGCAGAACCGGAACCAAGAGCGGCAAAATGCGACGCGACCATGCCGAACTCCGCCCCGCATATTCGCCCCAATACCGCGCCACGAACCGCTGCGGCACCGCGAAACGCAAACCCTCCCACACCGCCAACCCCACCGGCGCCAGAATCGCCGTCTCCTTAGCCAGCGCGGCCAAAGAGAACCAGATCGCCGTCGCGACCGGTCGGTCGTCAAGATAAGCCCACAGTCCCCAGAACGTAAGCCCTGCCGCGGCCAGATCCACCTGAGCGAGCGAACTCTGCGCAAAGAAAACCGGATACAGAGCGGTGCACAGCGTCGAGGCAATCGCCACCTGCGTATTCGCCACGCGCTCGGCCAGGCAAAATACTCCCGTCAGCGAGAAGGCCGCAACCACCAGCATGGCCGACCGTGTCACCACCGGCGCGTAGCCCACGCATTTCCACCACAGCGCAAGCCAGGCCAGCACCAGCGGCGGATGCGCGTTCGAAACAGTCGTGTGCGGAATCAGGCTCCCGCTCAGCAGCAGGTCGCGGGCAGCAGGAATGTAATATCCCGCTTCGTCCCAGAAATACGGAAGCTGCAGCAGCGGAACGTGCAGCAGAAAAATCCCAACAAAAACAACGGCCAATACGATGCCTGGATGCGGCCGCGAAGATCGCAAGGAAGTGATCATTCTATGAGGAGAGACGTCGCACGTAGTCCGTAGAGACGTTGCTCGCAACGTCTCTCTAGCCACGACTGAAACGATGAAAGCGAGGCGTAACCAACCACGTCTCCACGCCGAACGGCACTCTAATGCACCGGCCCCTGCTGTCCCATACGCTGGTCGAGTTTAATCTCGCCGAACGTGCTCTCGTATCCAGCCACGTTCTGCTGTAGAAGTCCCAGCAGCGCCTTGGCCTGCTGCGGGCTCAGGTAGATGCCCTGCACGTTCCGGATCTCCACCTGGGTCTCGGTCTGCTGTTGCAGCGTGCCAAAAACCAGAAAGAAATCCCAGATGTTCACGCGCATCTGCACACTATTAGCGTAAGTCTCGCGATAGTCCGGTCCATTGGTCAACTTCACTGTAGGTTGTGTCGGGTTACTCATAGCCGGAAGTGTAAATGGTTTTGGGGCCCGGATGAAACCGTCAGCCTCGAAAGAGTCCTGGGAGGGCCTCACGAACAGTGCAACTGACAAAATCTGTCAGCCAGATGATGGTTTGCGGCGGGTTACTCTGTGGGTTGTCTAATGCCAGACACCGACTTTGGTTTGCATCCCCACTGAAAACACGAGACTTAGGCCGATTCTTCTTATTACTTTCGGAAGTACCTGATGGCGCGAAAAATGCGATAGAGTCAGTGTTGACGGCGCGAAAAAACGGAGACTGTGGGCTAACCAATATGACCCAAAATAACGATCACGGGATGATGGAAGAAATCGTTCTTCCCGAACATCTGCTCCCCTTGGGATCTGTGCTGGGCCAGGGAGTGTCGGCTCTGGACCTGTGCATGGTCCTGGCGAAGATTTTTCGCGTGCAGTACACCGAAGTGGCCCTGATGCGTCTGGAGAGCGGATCCTTGCATTTTGTGTTCCCCGAATACCTGCGCACCTCGGGTGCGATTCCCCTGTCGAGCAAGGCTGTCGCGGCGCATACCGCTCTCAGCAAGAAGGCTGAGATCTTCAATAACTTTGCCCGCGTCAAGCACGCCAGTATTTTCGAGACCATCAAACCAGCCGCCACCGATTCGGACGAACCGGCTCACCCCTCGCCCATTCAGAAACTGATGTCAGTGCCCATCATGGACCAGGATTCCGCGGTGGTAGGCGTGATTCAGATCTCGCGCAAAGCCCTCGACGCAAAATTCGCCCAGGACTTCAGCCGCGAAGATCTGCACGACCTGGAATTAGTAGCCGGCTTGCTGGCCACCGCTCCCGCTCTAATGTCGAACTAAACTGTCATGGAGAGTCAACTGGGGACGCGGTGTTTCGGCGTCCCCAAACTCATTTCCCCTTCAATTCCTTCAGCGGCACCCGCAGATCCGCTCCCGTCATCTCCTGCGGCTCGTCGACTGCCAGCATTCCCAGCAGCGTGGGCGAAATATCGCGCAGCGATCCCCCCGCCTTCAGCGTAAATTTTTTGGCGTCTTCTGAAACCACAATAAACGGCACCGGATTCGTCGTGTGCGCCGTATGCGGGCCGCCCGTCCCCGGATCAATCATCATCTCCGCGTTGCCATGGTCAGCTGTAATCAACATAGCGCCGCCCTTCGCGCGAATCGTAGATTCAATGCGTGCGAGGCAAGCGTCCACGGTCTCAACGGCCTTGATCGTAGGTTCAATCTTGCCCGAATGCCCAACCATATCGGCATTGGCAAAATTCACGATCATCACATCGAACGTCCCATCCTCGGTGGCCTTGACGACGGCGTCAGCAATCCCCGCCGCGCTCATCTCCGGCTTCAGATCGTAAGTCGCAACCTTCTGCGAAGGCACCAGCACCCGCTCTTCGCCAGGAAATGGCGTTTCCACACCGCCGTTAAAAAAATAAGTAACGTGCGCGTACTTCTCCGTTTCTGCGACGCGCAGGTTCCGCATTTTCTGATTGCCCATCACGTTGGCCAGAATGTTGGCCATCGATTCCGCCGGCACCACCACAGGCAGGGCGAAATTCTTGTCGTACTGCGTCATGCAAACGTAGCGCAGATTCTTCGGCACCCGGTCGCGCGGAATCGTCGTATCCAGATCGGCCGCCCCCGGAAGATCGCTGCCGCCCTTGTCATTCAACCCGCTGTTGCGCGCAAGCGCCCGCGTAATCTGGCGCACCCGGTCGGCGCGAAAATTAAAGCAAATGCAAGAGTCGTCATCACGAATCGTCTGTGTGGAACGGGCACTCTTGCCCGCTTCTTCGACGACAAACGGAATCACAAACTCGTCGGTAACTCCCCGGTTGTAAGACTCTTTCATCCCCTGCACCGGATCAGCCAGCTTCCCGCCCTCGGCGTCGGCAAACACCATTGCGTTGTAAGCCTTCAGAATCCGCTCCCAGCGCCGGTCGCGGTCCATCGCATAATAGCGCCCGTTCACGGTTGCGATCCTGCCGCAGTTGTACTCGCGCATTTTCTGCTGCAACTGTTCGAGATATCCCGCGCCGTTGGTAGGCAGTGTGTCGCGCCCGTCCATGAATGCGTGGACGAAAACGCGCTCCAGCCCATTCTGCTTGGCCATCTTCAGCAGCGCATAAAGATGCGCCTGCTGCGAATGCACGCCCCCGTCAGACAGCAGCCCGAACAAATGCAACCGCCGCTCGCCCGTGCGCGCATTCTTCATCGCATCCAGCAGCACCGGATGCGAAAAGAATTCCCCGTTCTGGATCATCAAATCAATGCGCGTGATGTCCATGTGCACGATGCGTCCCGCGCCCATGTTCAGATGTCCAACTTCGCTATTGCCCATCTGCCCCTCGGGCAGCCCCACGAACGGCCCGCTGGTATGAATCAGCGTGTTCGGATACTCCCGCAGCAACCGGTCGTAAGTCGGCTTTCGCGCGAGCGCGATCGCGTTAGCCTTGGTTTCGGCCCGGTAACCCCAGCCGTCAAGAATGGTAAGAATGATCGGTTTCGGACGAGACAAGTTTCAGCTCCTGCTCAGAGTTATGAATTGAAAAAAATCACGACTACCAGATCAGCTCGACCGGATAGCGTGCGAAAACGCGATCGGCCGTTACCACGGGAATGCGCTCCTCCAGACTCTGTGCGATCAGCATCCGGTCGAAGGGATCGCGATGATGATCCGGCAACGACTCGACCCGCAGGACATGATCCGCCGTTACATGGAGAAGTCGCACCCCATTAAGTTGCAACTTGGACATCACGAACGGGCCAGTAGGTTGCGGCAAAGGTATTTTTCCGATTCGCGCTTTGATCAGGATTTCCCACAAACTGGCCACACTAAACCACGTGTCGGCTTGCGGCAGAAGTTTTCGCACGCGCTCCGACAGCTTCGATTCATCCGTCAGCGCCCAGAGCAAGGTGTGAGTATCCAGCAGAACTTTCATTGGTAAAACAGATCTTCGATCTCTTTCGGCAGCGGATCGTTAAAGTCGTCAGGAACAACAAACTCACCCTTAGCCGAACCCAGTTTGAAGCGCGGCCGCTCGGAAGGGATCGGCACCAACTTGGCCACCGGCTTCCCAGCCTTGGCAATGATGACCTCTTCCCCCGTCGCGACTCGCTCTAAGAGCTTGGAAAGATGGGTCTTAGCCTCGTGGATATTCACTTCCATACGCTTCAGGATAGACTAAGCAGTTAGCTAAGTCAATTGGCTTATTCGAACCGAAGCACGACGATTTCCGGATTCGACCCCAGCCGCAGCGGAGGGCCCCAGGTTCCGGCTCCGCTCGAAGTGAAGACCTGCATTTTCCCGATCCGGCTCAGCCCGTAAACGAACTGGCGATACATTTTTCGCGCGAACCAGCTCCACGGGACGAATTGGCCCATGTGGGTATGTCCGGAGAGCTGCAGCGAAACTCCAGCGGCTTCGGCGACTGCCGGATGATCCGGCGCGTGGACCAGCAGGATGCTGGCGCGGTCGCGGTCGAGACCGATTTTCTTCAGCGCCGAGGCCAGGTGCTCCCCGCGTGTCGCGTGGTCGTAAGGGACGCCGGCAATCTGTAACCCGTCGGCTTCGACCTTTTCACCGTTGAGCACCCGTACGCCGGCAGCTCTCACCGCGTTCAGATACTGGCTGTCATCGCCGAACTGCTCGTGATTCCCGGCAACGAAGTAGACGCCATGCCGCGCCTTCAGTTGGTTGAGCGGCTGGGCCGCGCTGCCAGCGTCGATGCTGCGCCGCGGCGACGGGATCGTGTTCGCGTCCGAGCTCAAGGCCCTGATCTCCGCGCTCGGCCCGGAGCTGCGGATCGAGCCCGGCGCGATGGTCGCCTCGATGCTCTATTACTGGGTGCCCGAGCAGCGTTGCTCGATCCAGGGCGTGACGAAGCTCCCGGCGGGCAGCTGGGCGAGGTTCCGCCCGACGGCACGCACGAGCAGGCCTACTACTGGAAGGTGCAGGACGTAGCCCGGGAGGCAGCGCAGGGCCGGCCCCGGACCTTAAGGCGGTCATCGAGGAGTCGGTCACCGCGCACCTGATCGCCGACGTGCCGGTGTCGAGCTTCCTGTCGGGCGGGCTGGACTCCAGCATCATCACCGTGCTCGCTCACCAGCAGGCCGCCAGCGTCGACGCCTACACGATCACCTTCCGGCCGGAGGACCAGAAGCTGGAGGCGATGCCCGACGACGCCATCTATGCCCGCAAGGTCGCCCGGCAGTTCGGCATCGGCCTGCACGAGATCGAGATCTCCCCGGACATCGTCGACATGCTGCCGAAGATGGTCGACATCCTCGACGAGCCCATCGGCGACCCGGCGGCGATCAACACCTTCCTGATGTGCCAGGCGGCGCGCGAGCGCGGCGTCAAGGTGATCCTCTCGGGGATGGGCGCGGACGAGCTCTTCGGCGGGTACCGCAAGCACCTGGCGTGCCTGATGGCCAGCCGGTACAACACGCCTGCCCGGGCTCGTCAAGGCCCCGGCGCGGGTGGCCGTCGACGCGATGCCGGTGTCGCATCGGGGACCGCGGGCTGCGCTACCCCCGCTGGGCCAAGCGGTTCATGACGTTCGCCGAGCTTCCGGAGGAGGCCCGGTTCCGGCGCAGCTACACGCTGTACGACCCGGAAGACCTCACCGCCCTCGTCGGGCCGGAGCTGGCGACCAGCGTCAACGACGTCATCGCCGAGCACGCCGCCATCTACAACGACAACGAGCTCGACGACGAGGTCAACCGGATGTGCCTGGCCGACACGCGGCTGTTCATGGCCGGCCTCAACCTGACCTACACCGACCGGGCCAGCATGGCCGCGTCCGTGGAGGTGCGCACGCCCTTCGTGGACCTGATCGTGGCGCGGGCCGCGTTCTCGATCCGGGGCGGCGACAAGATCCGCGGCAGGACGGCGAAGGCCGCGCTCAAGGACGCCGCCGGCAGCTGGCTGCCGCAGGAGATCGTGCACCGGCCGAAGGCCTCATTCGGCGCGCCGCTGCGCGCCTGGGTCCGCGGCGACCTGCGCGAGCTGATCAACGACGTGCTCGTCGGCGGCGAGCTGGTCCCAGCTCGGCATGCTCCGCGAGGGCCGGTGCAACGGCTCATCGCCGACGAGCGGGCCGGCCGAGAGGACTACGCCGAAGCAGATCTGGCAGCTGCTGTCCATGGAGCTGTGGTACCGCCAGGTGCGCGCCGCCGGGGTGGCGGCGGCGTGACACATCGCTGTAACGCAAAGAGCTAAGGAAACCGATGAAGCAGATTGCGCAGAACTACAAGTCCGGGGAGCTGGCGGTGCTCGACGTGCCCGCGCCGACCTGCCGACCCGGCGGCGTCCTCGTGCGGTCGCTGTTCTCCCTGATCTCGACGGGCACCGAGATGATGAAGGTGACCGAGGCGAGCATGTCGATGGTCGGCATGGCCCGCGCCCGGCCGGACCAGGTGAGGAAGGTTCTGGACCAGGTGCAGCAGCAAGGCGTGGTCACCACCTACAAGAAGGTGATGAATAAGCTCGACTCCTACACGCCGCTCGGGTACTCGCTGTGCGGCGTGGTCACCGAGGTGGGGAAGGGCGCCGAGGAGTTCAAGGTCGGCCAGCTCGTCGCGTGCGCCGGCAACGAGCAGGCGCTGCACGCCGAGTACAACTGGGTTCCGGTCAACCTGTGCGCGGCCGTCCCCGACGGCGTCGCGCCCGAGCACGCCGCGTTCGCGACCGTCGCGGCGATCGCCATGCAGGGCGTGCGGCGCGCGCGAGGTCCAGCTCGGCGAGACCGCGGTCGTGATCGGCCTGGGCCTGATCGGCCAGCTTGTGGTCCGGCTGCTGGTCGCGGCCGGCGTTCAGGTGGTGGGCATCGACCCGGTCGAGGCGCGGTGCCGGCTGGCGGAGAAGGCGGGCGCGGCCTGCGGCTCCCCCGACGACCTGGACATCGCTGGCCAGCGGGCTCGCCGCGATCACCGGCGGGCGCGGTGCCGACCACATCTTCCTGGCCGCGGGCGGCCAACCAACGGCCCGGTCGAGACGGCCGTGAAGCTCGCCCGGGACCGCGCGCGGGTCATCGACATCGGCAAGATGAAGCTCGACCTGCCGTGGAACGCCTACTACGAGAAGGAACTGGACGTCCGGTTCTCCCGCTCCTATGGCCCGGGCCGCTACGACGACCGGTACGAACTGGAGGGCATCGACTACCCGGCGGGCTACGTGCGGTGGACCGAGAAGCGGAACCTGGAGTCGTTCCTGGAACTGCTGGCCCGCGGCTCCCTCGAGGTGGCGACCCTCATCGACGGGGTCTTCCCGTTCGCCGACGCCGCGAAGGTCTACGGGGACCTGAAGGACGGCGGCGCTCAAGGCCGTCGGGGTGCTGCTGGAGTACGAGCAGCCGGCCGAAGGCGCTCCGAGGCCCGACCACGAGCAAGCATCTCGCGGGCGCGAAGCCGCCAGCCGTTCGGAAGAGCTCGGCAAAGAGCAAGTCCGAGGTGCGGTCGGCTTCGTTGGCGCGGGAAACTACGCTTCGTCGATGCTGCTGCCGCACCTGGCGAGCAACGCGCACCGCGCGTCCTGGCGCACGTGGCCACCACCAAGTCGCTGTCGGCGGTCAACGCGCAGAAGAAGTTCGGCTTCGACACGGCGTCCACCGACACGGACGCGATCTTCAACGACGAGAGCCTGGACGCGATCTTCATCGTGACCCGGCACGCGACGCACGCCAGGCTGGTGTGCCGGGCGCTGGAGACCGGCAAGGCGGTCTTCGTCGAGAAGCCGCTGGCGCTGACCCGCGAGGAGACTGACGTGATCGCCGAGGCGATCGACGCGACCGGCAACGACCGGCTGATGGTCGGCTTCAACCGCCGGTTCGCGCCGCTGCTGGCGAAGATGCGCGACGACTTCGGCGGGGCCGCGGCCACCTCCAACACCCGGTACCTGGTCAACGCCGGGCCGCTGGCGAAGGATAGCTGGTACCTCAACGAGGCGGCCGAGGGCTCCCGGTTCACCGGCGAGGGCGGCCACTTCATCGACACGCTGGGCTGGTGGGCCGACAGCCTGCCCGAGGAGGTCTACGCGATCAGAGGGGCCGACAAGGGCGACGTGCAGGCCACCTTCCGGTTCGCCAGCGGGGCGACCGGCACCATCGCCTACCTCACCGGCGGGAACGCCCGGTTCCCGAAGGAGACGCTCGACGTCACCGGCGGCGGGCGCAGCGCCCGGCTGGACAACTTCCGCGAGGCCGCGGTGTGGACCGGGCGCGGGAAGTCCGCCGCCAAGGCGCGCGGCGGCCAGGACAAGGGCCAGAGGGCCGAGATGGAGCAGTTCATCGCAGCCGTCGCGGTCGGCGGCCCGATGCCGATCGGCCTGGACTCGCTGCTCGCCACCACGCGTGCCACGATCGCGGTGGCCGAGAGCATGGCCAGCGGCAAGCCGGAGTTGGTGTGAGCGCGGAAGGGCGCGGTTCGAAGCTCGGCTGGTACGCGCGCAGGCTCGCCCGGATGTCGCCCGCCGAGGTGGCGTGGCGCGTCCGGGAGCAGGCCCGCGCAGGGCGTGGGCGCGCCGGCAGGTGCGCCCGGAGCAGGTTCCCGGGCTGCGCACCGCTGACGACGGCGCTGCCGATCCGGGAGCGCCGGTTCACGTCCGTGCTGCCGCCGGACGCTAGCGCCCTGGTGCCCGCGGCGGCTCAGGAGGCGATCCTCGCCGACGCGGGCCGGCTGCTGGACGGCGAGTGGGAGATGCTCGGCGTCCTCCGCACGGACATGAAGGACCCGGACTGGTTCCTCGACCCGGCGACGGGCCGCCGGTCTTCGCCGCAGGTCTACGCGTTCCGCGTCGATCACCGCTCCGAGGCGGAGGTCGGCAACATCAAGCAGGTCTGGGAGGTCAACCGGCTGCAGCACCTGACGCTGCTGGCGGCCGCCTGGTACCTGACCGGCGAGGACGCCTACGCGGAGCGAGTCGACGGGCAGCTCCGCTCCTGGTGGCCCGCCAACCCGTTGCTGTCCGGGGTGAACTGGACCAGCGGCATAGAGCTCGGCGTCCGGCTGATCAACTTCGCCTGGATCCGGCGGCTGCTCGACGGCTGGGCCGGCGTGGCGGACCTGTTCGAGCGCAACGACCTCGCGCTGCGGCAGATCCGCTGGCACCAGCAGTACCTGGCGACGTTCGAGAGCCGCGGGTCGTCGGCCAACAACCACCTGATCGCCGAGGCGGCGGGGCTGCTCGCGGGTAGCTGCGCGTTCCCGTGGTTCGGCGAGAGCGCCCGGTGGCGTGCGCGGCCCGCGGGCTGCTGGAGCGGTCGCTGCGCGCCAACACCTTTGCCTCCGGGATCAACCGCGAGCTGGCGACCGACTACCACGGCTTCGTCTTCGAGCTGGGGATCTTCGCGGCGCTTGAGGCGGCCCGCGCCGGGGTACCGGTGAGCGCGCGACTGCTGGCGGCTGCTGTGCTCGATGGCCGACGCGATGGCCGCCCTGGTCGATGCGCGGGTTCAGCCGCCCCGGCAGGGCGACTCCGACGAGGGCCGCGTGGTGCTGCTGGACGCCCCCGCGCACAACCGCTGGCCGGCGCTGCTGTCGCTGGGCGGCGCGCTGTTCGGCCGCTGGACTGGTGGCCGGCGACACCGGCCGACGCCGGCGGCGCGCTCGCGGGCGCCCTCCTGCCCGGTGGCGTTCGGCGAGGCGGCTCGGCCGGCCTCGCGGCGCCCCTCCCGGTTCCCGGACGCCGGCATCACCATTCTCCGAACGGACGTCGGCCGACTCTCCCGAGATATGGTGCCGCTGCGACGGCGGGCCGCACGGGTTCCTGTCCATCGCGGCGCACGCGCACGCCGACGCGCTGTCCGTCGAGGTCCGCCATGACGGGGTGGACATCCTCGCCGACCCCGGCACCTACTGCTACCACGGCGAGCCGGAATGGCGGATCTACTTCCGCTCCACGATCGGGCACAACACCGTGGAGATCGGCGGGCACAGGCAGTCAGTCCGCGGCGGCGCATTCCTGTGGCTGCGGCAGGCAGCCCGCGGGAGATATCCGTTATAGGGCTTGATAGCGGTGATATCGCCCGCTGGACCGCATCGCATGACGGATACCTGATACTAAAGCCGCCGCGTCGCACCGCCGCTCGGTTCGCCTGGAGCGCGGGGCTCGCGCGATCGAAATCACCGACCAGGTTCTTGGCGGAGATTACGATATTCGCCTTGCGTTTCACCTGGGGCCGGACGTACAGGCCGGGCTATCGGGCGCGCTCGCGACGCTACGTGGCCCGGAGCGTCCGGGGAGGCGACGGCGGCGCTCGAGCTTCCCGGCGAGCTGAGCTGGAGCCTGCACCGCGGCGAAGTCGCGCCAATCGTCGGCTGGTATTCGAGTGGGCTTGGACATCGCGTTCCTTCTTTTACATTCCTTGGACAAGGCCGTTGCGCATCTGATATACGTCTCAATAACGCGGCTGCGATTTGGCAAAGGCGAAAGATCAGGCGGACCACAGGCTTCGGCGCAGGCCGTATCTTTGGGTTCATCTAATGCCGCGCTGACGACGGCGCATGAGGACCATGCGGAGGCCCGATGAGCGACCAGCCACTAGACCTGCGCAAGGCCCTGCAGATAATCCGGCGGCACAAGATGCTTGTCGGGGTCCTGACCGCGCTTGGCCTGCTGCTCGGCGCCGGGTACGCGGTAGCCCTGCCGCCGCCGTACACCAGCCAGGCGCTCGTCGTGATCCCGCAGAGCACGGCGGCGGAGGGCCAGGCGGCCACCACGCCGAACGGCCTGTATCAGGAACCACGACCCAGGTGATCGTCGCGGGCAGCGACCGGGTGCTGGCGGCGGCACTTCCGAACATCAGCCCTAGCCTGTCCCTGACCGAGCGATGAACGACGTGACCGTCACCGGCGTCACCAGCACGCTCATCGGCTTCACCGGCAAGGCAACGACTCCCGGGCAGGCGAAGTCCATCGCCAACGCGGTCGCGAACAGCTATGTCGCGTACGTGGGATCCTCCGCGAGCGACAGTTGGCCTCGTGCAGGCGCAGGTATTCCAGCCCGCCTCGAACACGAGCGGCGGGCAGGTCGCGTTGCCCGCCACCATCGACGGGCTGGGCGGCCTGTTCGCCGGGGCACTCATCGGGTTCATCATCGCCCTGCTGCGCAGCCGCAGCGACCGCAGGCTCCGGCAGCGCGACGAGATAGCCAACTCCATCGGCGTCCCGGTCATCGCGGCCATCCCGGTCGCGCACCCGACCGACGCGCCCGGCTGGACCCGGCTCCTGGACGACATAGCCCGACCGGTCCAGGCGTGGCGGCTGCGGGCGATGATCGAGCAGCTTGGAATCAGCGACATGGCCGGGAATGGCTCGCACGGCCCGACCTCGCTGACCGTCTTGACCCTGTGCAACCGATCCGAAGGCGGTCGCGCTCGGCCCCCAGGTCGCGACCTTCGCGGCCTCGCTTGGCATCCCGACGTCGCTCGTCATCGGCCCGCAGCAGGACAAGGCCACGTCGGCCACGCTGCGACGGCGTGCGCGGCGGACGCTGGAACTCGCCGCTCCAAGTCCCTTCGGGTGGAGGTCTGCGACGACGGGCGGTTCACCGACCCGCGGGCGGCTCTCGTCGTGGTCGTCGTGGTCGTTGACGGGCGGTCGCCCAAGATGCCCGATACGATGGCCACCACCATGACGGTGCTTGGCGTCTCGTCCGGTGGCGCGACCGCGGTGCAGCTAGCCAGCGCCGCCACCACCGCGGTCGCCGACGGCCATGACATCGCCGGCATCCTGGTCGCGGACCCTGACCCGGAGGACAAGACAGCCGGGCGCATCCCGAGGCTGGGCCGGTCCGGGCGGCACGCGCAGCCGAGCCGGCTGAAGGGCATACCCACGGAGACCATACGGTGAACGAACAGGACCGGGCCGTAGCGTGGCCCGTCGGCATCTCGGACGACCTGCCAGAGCGCCTGTGGGCGGGCGAGAGCGCCGGGGCGGCCGAGGAAGAGGGGACGCCGGGTGACCCCACGGTGGGCGTCGCGACCATGGGCTTCCTCATGGCGGCCCTCGGCTGGCGCCGTACAGGCTATGGCTGACGCTTGGCCTTGTCGGCTTCGTCCTCGGCACCGGGGCGTACCTGCACTTGGCCCCCTCACCCGGCGTCCATGGATCCTCTCGGGTATGGCCCTAACCAGGATCCCCAGCAGCAGATCACCGAGGCCGCCCTCGCCCAGAGCACGGCCGTGGCCACGGGTAAGCAGCGAGCTTGGCCTGTCGCAGTCGGTCAGCACCTTCCTGTCGTCCTACCAGGTCACTCAGCCGAGCGACCAGGTCATCGACATCACGCTATCGGCACCGACCAGCGCCGAGGCGATCACCCGGTGCAATGCGGTGGCGGCGGAGTTCCTCAAGGTCAACGCCGCCTACGCGCAGACGCAGCAACAGCAGCAGGAGGCCTTCCTCGGCGCGCAGGTCGACCAGGCGCAGCAGAAGCTGACCACGATCGACACGCAGCTCGCCCAGGCGAAGGCCTCGGGCGCCTCGCACTCGGCGATCGCGCAGCTGACGCAGCAGCAGACGGACGCGACCAACGCCCTGACCCAGATTAAGCAGAGCGCGGTCAACGCGGTGCTGGACACCCGCGTCGCCACCCGGGATTCCGTGAAGGGCACCAGGGTGATCAACCCGGCCGCGCCGGTGCACAAGTCGAAGGCCAAGACGATCGCTCACCTACATCGGCGGCGGACTGTTCGGCGGGCTGGCCCTCGGCATCGCGATCGTCGTCATCGGTGCCCTGCTATCGAATCGGCTGCGCCGTCGCGACGACGTTGCCTACGCGCTTGGCGTGCCGATCGGCCTCAGCGTCGGCCCGCTGCGCTCCGGGCGGCTGCCGCGCCTGGGTGGCAGCCGCGCCCGGGCACGGGACCTGGACATGCGGCGCCTGGTCCAGTACCTGCGCAAGGCGATACCGGCTAACCCGCTCGGGGCGCAGAGCCTGGCCGTTGTCGCGGTGAGCGACCCCGCCACCGTGGCGGAAGCCATCGTCTCGCTGGCCACGGAGGCAGCGGGCCAGGGCATGCGAGTGCTGCTCG
The DNA here is from genome assembly GCA_963755795.1 of uncultured Acidobacteriota bacterium. GTDB lineage: Bacteria > Acidobacteriota > Terriglobia > Terriglobales > Acidobacteriaceae > Sulfotelmatobacter. The sequence continues at coordinate 144,255 of CAVWLI010000049.1, forward strand.
CTGACCTGTCAGATGGCTGTCACGCCGGCAAGCTGCTCGGCGCCGCGGTGCCTGGCGTGCGCAAGGTGGATTCCAAGGGATCGCGGCTCATCCTCGCCATCCCGGACGCGGCCGATGTCGAGCGCGCCCTGTTCAATCAGCAGTGCATTGCCGGAGATCTGCCGATGCGCAGCAGGATTCCGTACCCATGCAGCGGGCCAAGCGAAACCGCTCGAAGAATCAGCAGATCAAGAGTGCCGGGAAGAAGTTGAGCCTGATCGGTCACGAAAACACCCTTAAGATGATTAGGAATGTACGCCCGCACTCCTAAGCTGTCAAGGGGAAAGAATAAGACGACATCAAACCGCAAAACAGGAGGACAAAAACATACCTTAGCTTATTTGAGAAATCTTCTTTCCAAAAATTTAGCAACCGATTAGTACAGAGGGTTTAATGTTACAGTTCTTAGATAAACGAGTGCTCGTGGCAATGTTATTAAAAGTGAGTTGCCTGGGTTTATTTGTAGGGGCTGGAGGCTACGTAGCATCAGGATTAATGGGTGACTATCCTACGACTATTTTGCCTTATTATTATTTTTTTCAATCTATTTTTTTCCTTGCTGTTATAATTCTCGGTTTCTGGTTAGTGAATAAAAATCCAAAAAAATACGCTTTGGGATTTTCAATTATAAGTATTATTCTTCTTTTGGCTTGTTATATCTCTGTTCTTCTTGGCTTACCAGGAAGTGTTTTTCTTTTATGCCTCTTTCTTCCAACCGCTGCTTTCCAAATGACTATTCTAGTAGGAAATGCTATTTCATTAGCATTTGATATTCGAGAATATCGTCGATTTTCCAGCGTTATCAATCTTGTCTTTGGGGTGGGTGGTTTATTTTTCTGCTTATTATTTCCAGGATTAATTTTTCTATTTAATAGAAACATTCTAATTTTGGCTTATTTAGTTTTATTTATCTTTGGTTCAATTCTCTATGGACAACTTGAGCCTTTGCCTGTCAAACTGAAACGGGTAGAGAAGCCTACTGAAGTAACGATTCCCCCTTTTTTTCCTTCCTTGCTGATCTATTCCGTGATGACAACAATAATCCTTGTTCTCCTCGACTATATTTTCATGTCTATGCTAAAAAAAACCTTCAATAAAGAAATGATAGGTGTGGTGTCTACTTTGTTCTGGGGGGTAATCTTCTCCGTGCTGATTTCCACCCAACTCAAAGTTCAACCCTGGATATTGAAACGTTTTGGAGTGGCAGCTCCCTTTACGTCCTTCTCTCTTTCCACCCTTGGATTTGCGGTAATAACTTTTATTTTCCCTAATTTCACCCTCGTTACTCTGATGTATGTTGTTTGCAACCTTATTTGTCTAGGATCCTATTCTGTTGCAATTTCAATAATTATGAATACGATATCTACTGGGGTGCAATTTCGTTTTAGAGGGATCCTGGCTATAGTCCCTTTGCTAATTGGGAAGGCCATAATTGCTTCTTCAGTATTGTATCTACTTGGTGAACGGTATGCCACCACACGTTATGTTTTAGTTTTCATCGTCCTTTTTACTCTCCCAAGCCTCTTTCTAGTTCGCGGTATTCGAGAAGGCTATAATCGTAATCTTAAAAATCAAGTTGAAAAAACTCGATATGCATTCTTTGGGATGCTCTACACCCCGGAAATAACACCCGTGCAAGATACTGTAATTATTACAGAGATCGGTCGAAAATGCCCCATTTATGTTGCTTCACAATTTTTTAAAAATGTTGACTTTGATCCAGTGCCTAACATTATTCAGGATCTCGATAAAACAAAGGACATGGTGAATATTCAGGCTCGGATAAAACTCCTCGGGCAATTAGACTCCAATAAAATTGAGGGGGCTTTTATAGCGCTCGCTAATATAAATTCGAAAATTGTACAAGACGAAGTGGCAGAAACCATTGCGATTCGAGCCCTTACTTTTAAGTTAACTGAGCCTTTCCGAAATTTTATTTCAAAACAGCTCGAATTGCTTAGTAAAGAAATCATTTCCCTCAGTCAAGTCCTTCAGGTAACTTTTCCAGAATATATGCAATTAGAGCTTGAATCGCGCCGTCAATTTTCTATGCAACGTTTTTTATTTTTATTTGCCAGTCTAAATCATACTCGTTCGATCTTAAATTCGATTCCAAACATTCAAGATAAAATATTCGTAAAATCGAATCAAATCGAACGTGCAAATGCAATCGAATATTTGATGACCATTTCAGAAAATTCTAGTTTAAAAATTGTGTTGCAACAAACCCTAGAGCCCTCTAAAAAAACATTGTCGCAGAAGGACTGTGAGATAGTAATTGCTGCAGATCCTTGGTTATGTCGAATAAGTTCCATTCAAAAATTTATTCCTGGAGTAAACATGAATATTGAAGAAAAAGTGCTTTTTTTACGTAAAGTGAGTCTCTTTCAATCTCTATCAGCCGAAGCCCTCGAGGTGATTGCAGAATCTCTCGTAGAATCGACTGCAAAAGCCAATGATGTCATTTTTAGCAGAGGAGATGAGGCGAATTGCATGTATATGCTTGTCTCTGGAGCGCTAGAAATTCAAGGCCAGCAAGCGTTTTTGAATGAGGTAAAACCTTTTGGGATTTTCGGAGAGATTGCATTGCTGGATAATCAACCCAGAAGCGGAACGGCGAAGGCAAAAACCGATGCCGTGCTTCTGAGTCTTTATAAACAGGAATTCATACAATTAATGGAAGACATCCCCGTGCTTAGTCAGTCGATTATCCAGCAAATATTAGGTTATTTGAGAGATTTTCTTCCAAAAGATTTACCCACAGAATGAAAGTTCCTGCACATAAAATGAACTATCGAAGACTTTTTATGTGGAAATCTTGTGCCATCTCGGCTACACTTTGCGCTGCATCCATTTCAAGGTTAGTGTATGGCGAGTGATGAACCAATCTATCGAATTATTTTTAGCCAATTCGGGAAATCCTACGAATTGTACGCGCGTTACATATCAGAAGACCATCTGATGGGCTTCATTGAAATTGAAGAAATTGTTTTCAAAGAAGCCACTACCACCGTTGTCGTCGACCCAGGGGACGAAAAGCTTAAACTAGAATTCAAAGGGGTAAAGCGCAGCTACATTCCGATTCATTTAATCTCGCGTATTGATGAAGTTTCAAAAATCGGAGAAGCCCGAGTGAATGATATTAGCGATAAACTGAGTAATGTCAGCCCATTCCCGAATATTTATCAACCCATTCGAGAAGAATAGTAATGGAAAATACTGGTTTTATATTAATGGATTTTCGGGGCCCTGAATTAAGTAAGATCGATATTGAGCGTCTTAGTCATCCCGCCGTGGCCGGCGTGGTTTTATTTCGCCGTAATTTTCAAAATAAAACTCAGCTTCGAGCCTTATGCAATCATTTAAAAAAAATAAAACCGATGATTATTTCGGTTGACCAAGAAGGCGGTCGAGTACAACGTTTTCGTGAAGGTTTTACTATGCTGCCAGCGATGCGTCATTGGGGCGAGTTTTATCAGGATCAACCTGAATTAGCAAAAGAAGAATTACATCGCTGTGCTGTAGAATCGGTGAAAGAACTCCAAGAGGTCGGTATTAATTTGAATTTAATGCCAGTGCTCGATATTGATCAGGGTAAAAGTTGGCTGATAGATGGGCGCTGTTTTTATACCAAACCCGAGGTTGTCCATCAACTTGCCAAAACCATGATTCTCGCTATGAAATCGATGGGAATGCCCGTGGTAGGCAAGCATTTTCCAGGACATGGCGGTGTGAGCGCTGATTCACATCATCAGCTCCCCATTGATCCACGTAGTTTTAATGAATTATGGGACTTGGATTTACAACCCTATTTACATTTAACCCACTTACTCGATGGCATTATGCCCGCACATATTGTCTATGAAAAAATCGATTCCCGTCCTGCTGGATATTCTCAATTCTGGCTTCAAGATATTTTACGAGGACGCTTGGCTTATTCAAAAGTTATTATGAGCGATGATTTAAGCATGAAAGCGGCTGTTTCGGATAATGATATGACAAACCGTGCTAAATTGGCATTACAAGCAGGTTGTGATTTGCTGATTATTTGCAATGATGAAGAGGGCTTGGATGGGGTTTTGGAAAATAATCTTAAACCAACGGACCCACTTTCAGGAAAACGCATACAGGCATTTATGAAAAATATCCGTGGATTACAATAATTGAGGAGAAAAAAAGGTCATGAAATCCCAAACCAAGAATTCGCCCGTTCGAACTATATTGCCTGAACATATTCGAGATGTATTTGCTAAGGCACGTTGCCTCTATTCGAAGGCCGAAATCGAAGCGGCTTTAGACCGCATGGCAACCGAAATTAGTTATCGGCTTTCTCATACGAATCCTATTTTTTTATGCGTTGTTTTGGGTGGAATTGTTCCACTTGGAAATTTATTGCCCCGCTTAGATTTTCCGCTTGAAATCGACTATATCCATGCAACACGCTACATGGGAAAAACTTCTGGTGGTGAATTAGTTTGGAAGGTCCGTCCTGAAATTGTATTGCGAAATCGCACCGTGGTTATCGTGGATGATATTTTAGATGGAGGGATTACCTTAAAAGGCATTTTAGATTATTGTTTAGATCAGGGCGCTAAAGAAGTGCTCTCTGCTGTACTGGTCGATAAAATTGGAGCCCGTTTGCCAGAAGGCACACCGAGGGCAGATTTTACCGGCATGGCCGTCGAAAACCATTATGTTTTCGGTTATGGAATGGATTACAAGGGTTATTTGCGCAATGCCCCAGGTATTTATGTAGTTGCCCCGGAGCATGAATAAGGAATATTGTGTTTAATAAATTCAGGAAGAAATTACCTGTTATTGCATTTGGATTGCTTGTTTTGCTTTTTGCCGCGTGGATACAATTGACAAATGTCACCTTTATCGCTGGACTGCGAGAAGAGATGAATGTAAAAGCCTACGATTTTATGTTAAATGTAGGACTTCCTGATTTTTCGAAATCCAGCAAATATAACGTCGTTATAGTCGATATTGATGAAAGAAGCATTCAGCAAGTGGGTCGTTGGCCTTGGCCTCGCAAAATTGTAGCAAAACTCGTCAATGAATTACATCAAGCAGGCACGGCTGTTGTTGGGTTTGACATAACCTTCACTCAACCGGAAGCCAACATGGCGGTGGTATTATTGAATGAAGCAAAAAAAGATCCCACACAAAATAAAGACGTTATTAAATTTCTAGAAAATAATGTCCCAAATTTTGATTATGACGAAGAATTGAAAAAGAGCTTTGCCAGCATTGAAACGGTGCTAGGCTTTGTTTTTCATAATGATACCTCACTGACTAATTCTGGCCAACTTCCTCCACCTATCTTTCAGCTCGATCAACAGGGTATCACCTCTTCACTGGCTTTCGATATGTATCGATATCGAGCGAATATAGAACTTCTTCAAAATGCGGCAAAACATGGGGGATTTGTTACCATATTTCCAGACGATGATGGCGTGCTAAGACGAGCCCCCCTCGTATTACGCTATCAAAATGCCTTGTATCCCTCATTGGATTTAGAAGTCGTTCGTCAATATTTGTTGCTCGATAAAGTCGGAATTGAAACTGAAAAAGTGGGAAAAAATCAGGCTATTGCGGCTGTTAAAATCGGAGATATTCGAATACCAACAGATGAGCATGGGCAAATTTTTATTCCCTATCACAAGAAAATTAATAATCGTCAAATTATTCCAGCCGTCGACTTACTCAATAATAAATTTGATTCCAACATTTTAAAAAATTCAATGGTTTTGGTGGGCTCTTCTGCCTTAAGTTTAAATGATATTCACGCAACCCCCGTTGACCCTGTTTATCCTGGCCTTTATCTTCATGGAGATATTCTGAATTCATTATTGACGGGGGACTTTTCATCAAAACCCACTTGGGCACCTGCCGCAGAATTAATTATAACCATAATTGTGGGGCTTTTGTGTATTTTTATATTTCCATTTATCGATGTGCTCAGTATTATTTTGATTGCCGCATTGCTTATCTCTGGAATTATTATTGGAAATCACTGGCTCCTCCATCATGAAAAAACCATACTCTCGGTTTTATTGCCTGTGGGCAGTATTGGATTAATTACCATTTTCAATCTTGTTTATGGTCTGTTTTTTGAGGTTCGTCAAAGAGCTAAATTAAAAAGTATGTTTGGTCAATATGTCCCAAGCGAGCTGGTTGAAGTGATGAATGAAGATCCCAAACAATATGGATTTGAGGGAGAAACAAAAGAATTAACGGTTTTATTTTCCGATATTCGCAGTTTCACCACCATTTCAGAAAGTTTAACAGTAACCCAACTTAAAGACTTGCTGAATCAATTTCTTACCCCTATAACGGCTGTTATTTTCAAATATCATGGTACCATCGATAAATATGTTGGCGACATGGTAATGGCCTTTTGGGGCGCACCCGTTAATAATCCCACTCACGCAACAAATGCACTTTCGTGTGCATTAGAAATGCTTGCCATCACCGAAGAATTAAAATTGGAATTTCAAATGCAGGGGCTTCCAGTGGTTGATATTGGTGTGGGTCTTAATACGGGCCTTATGAATGTCGGCGACATGGGATCTCAATTTCGACGAGCTTATACCGTGCTTGGAAATGCGGTTAATTTAGCTTCCCGATTAGAAGGCTTATCCAAACAATATGGTGTGAAAATTGTTGTTGGTGAAGATACATGGAAAAACCAGCCAGATTTTATTTTCAAAAAGCTGGATCGTGTTAAAGTAAAAGGAAAAACCGAAGCCTCAGAAATCTTTGCTTTAATTTGCAAGAAAATTGATGCCACACCTGATATATTAGCAGAAATATCGGAGTATGAAAAAGCGCTTAATGAATATTTTGCTGGTCATTTTGAAATGGCGCTCAATTTATTTTTATCATTAAATAAAAAATATCCGAGCACAACCCTTTATAATCTGTATATCGAGCGTATTCAAAACCTCATTAAGCAACCCTTAGAAGGGGAGTGGGATGGCGTTTATGAATGGAAAATAAAGTGAGGGCGTTAATGATCTTCAGCTCCTTCCTCTACTAAGTCGGCATCTAAGCAGTCTTCTGCTGCATCAGCTGGATTCTTTTCACTAAGTAATTCCTCATCTAAACCGAGTCTATAACTGTCATAAAATGATTGTTTCATCAGAGAATCGTAGACAAGATTTTCGAGATCTTCTTTAGAAGCTTCATAGGGTTTAGAAAAAAAAGCGGGTGCTGCTTTAAAGCCCACTGGAACCCCAGAGGCGCTCGTCACCATGGCGGCACTGTAGGGCGCGTTCTCACCTACATTGATGCTGCCACCTCTGGCTGAAAAAATTACGGTGCCCCTAAAAACCTCCAAGGTTTGCACGTCTCGTGTTAGCTCAGTGGCAAATTCAGTTCCAGTAATTCCGATAGTGGAGAGCTTGGTTTTGACGGTATAGCCTTTAGGATTTTCCTTAGTGATTTCCCCGGTTAAAGCCAGCATTTTTCCCTTCAATAGACTTGAGGTCAAATTGGCTTTTTTGTCCGCTGGCCCTTTAAATTCATAGCTATTCACACGATAAGCTGCATTTGGTTTCAAGGAAACAATACCATTATCCGTAAAACGAATTTGCACTTCACTATTTGCAGCAGTGGTAATTTCATCGCCTGAATAAATCTCTGAGCCTCGACTTAGCGCTCGCGATTGACTGCCAGAACCTAAAGCTTCAACAGTGCCTTTCGATACAATAATCACGCCTGCTGGTGAGGATTCCGCCCACGTATTTGAGATAAAGCCCACCGAGGCCATCAGCACGAATGTTGGAATAAAATATTTATTTACTTTGTTTAACACAAAATACTCCTTCTTTTTGCGGCTAGTAAACCCGATATTCTAAACCAATTTGGTATAGATTTCGTTGGTAACGGTTAAGAGGAACATTACTGTAATTTTTACCGTAGCTATAACTTGGATGCAGAAACAAATTTCGTTCTAATTGCAAATCGAAACCCGCAGTGAAATCAATGAAATCATCCCCTCGTTTAACCCGAAAGGTAGTGTGAGGAGCGTGATAAATCGAATGCAGCCAATTAAATGACAGGTAAGGTTTACACTTTGCAAATCCATTCCAACGAGCAAGGGTCTGTGCTCCATAGTAGCTACTGGTTTCGAAGCTCGATATGGGATTTAAATTATCACCATCTGAAGCATAAAGCCTGGTTACTAACTCGGCTGGCTTTGTGCTGGGTCGAAAAGTCCAATCAAAAGAGCCAAAAAAGTCGTGGCCATTTCGAGTCAGAGCCCGCGGATAAAACAAAAATTGAGATTGTACAGTAACTCCAATTAAATTATTTCCAACCGGACGAGAAATTTCGATCCATTAGAATAAGTATTGACAAAAACACTTTGCCCAAAAGACAATTCGTCGAATTCCATGGGGAAATTAAAGCGCCACGCACCCTTTTTAATAATAATACCGAGGGTGCTGCGTGCTTGGCCGAAATTAAAGCGGCTAGCCCAGTGGGCATAATTGAATCGTTGAAATCCACTCACATTAAAATAGACGGTTTCTTGTTCATTCACCGTATGATACCAAGCCACACCCGCAACAAGATTTGTAAACCAGGATGGCACAGCCCTTGAAGACGGCACTAAGATTAGTGGCTGACTATCTGGAAGAGTTAAAAATGTGGCCTGTGGGGCCACGTTAACATTACTGTCAAAACCAGATTCTGTACGCATAAATCCAATGACATGGGTGCGTAAATGTTTTTCGATTAAATTAATTTTTTGCAGATATTGCTCGGCTTCTAGACTCAATTTTGAGTGGGGATTACGACTTAGGAACTCCGCGAAATTCTTTTTGGCGTTGTTAGTATCTTTAAGTTGAAAATTACTTTGAGCCAACTCAAAACCCGCTGCTTCATCGTTTGGACGAAGTAATAGCACACGTTCAAAGGCGAAAAGAGCTTCACCTGGATGGTTCGTTTTTAAAGCCGCAACCCCATAAAGATAATCAAAATCGGGTGTTCCAGAATTCTTGGGGGCCAGTTGTTTGGCTAATGAGTAAGCTTCTGTAAATTGATTTGTTTTTTCGAGTTCTTGCAAGCGAGACAAGGAAGTGTCTGCAAAAACGGTGGCCTCAGCCAGTGAAAAAATTAATAGAGCGACAACACTCTGGGTCAATATCCTTTTTTTCATGATCGTCCCTCGATTCCAAATAAGTAAAGTGAACATATTAAACCAAAAAGTCGCTCTTACTGGAAGTAAATTATTGACATGGCTTATTAAGATGTTACAATGCGCTAATGTAATAGCGCGCTATTACAGCTTAACAGCGAGACGACAATGAAGACAAATCGAGCGCATTCTGCTAAAAAGAACGAAGAACCTGAGCATTGGCTCTATGAGGCTATTGCCTCCATTCGCTCCGCAGACGAGGCCAAAAAGTTTTTGCAGGATTTGTGTAGCCCCGCCGAGTTACAAGCCATGGCAGATCGATGGAGGGTTGTCGAGGACATTAAGGCCGGAAAACCTTATCGTCAGGTACACGAAGAAACAGGGGTAAGCGTAACCACGATTGGTCGTGTGGCTCGGAGCATAATGTTGGGTCAGGGCGGTTACAACTTAATTTACGAACGATTAGAGAAGAGATCACATGAAAGCAGCAACAAGACTACGAATCGCCATACAAAAGAGCGGACGTCTAAATAATGACTCGATGGATTTATTATTCAAATGCGGAATGAAAATTAGACCTTCTAAAAACTCCCTCCTTAGTCATGCGGAAAACCTTCCTATTGATGTCTTGTTTGTTCGAGATGATGACATTCCGACTTTGGTGATGGATGGCGTCTGCGATCTTGGTATCCTGGGTGAAAATGTCCTCTTTGAAAAAACATTGGTTAATAATAAAGACAATTATGAAGTCATTAAACCTTTAGGATTTAGTCGTTGTCGACTTTCCATAGCCTTTCCAGAAGAAAAATCCTACGTGGGCCCCATTTCTTTAAATGGCCTCAGAATTGCCACGAGTTATCCAAACCTTTTAGCGGATTATTTAACTCGACACAAAATTAAGGCTGAAATCATGGTGATATCCGGCTCTGTTGAAATTGCCCCCCGTTTGGATATGGCGGATGCGATTTGCGATTTAGTCTCAACCGGTAGAACTTTAGAAGAAAATAATTTAAAAGAAGTCGATCAGGTTATTCAAACGCAGGCCATATTGATAAAGACCAGAACAGAATTGAATGAAGAAAAAATAAACACTTTTAATTTATTGCTTAGACGTATGGAAAGTGTTTTAAAAGCGCAAGAAAGCAAATACATCATGTTCCACGCCCCTAAAAATTCACTAGAAACCATTAAAAATATTCTACCAGGCTGTGAAACGCCCACCATTATGAATTTAGAAGGCATTGATGATAAGGTGGCTGTGCATGTGGTTTCAAGCGAGGGGGTTTTTTGGGTAACACTTGAAAAATTAAAGCAGGCGGGAGCCAGTTCTATTTTAGTGCTACCGATTGAGAAAATTTTAAATTAGGGTTCACGCATGATGAAAATTGTACAATGGAAAAATTTAAGCCCTCTGGAACAAAAAAATATTTTACTTCGCCCTAGGCTTTCTGAAAATGAAGCCCTTAAAAAAGGGGTGAAAGACATCATTCAAAAAGTTCGATCCGGAGGCGATCAGGCTTTATTGAAATTAACAGAAATTTTTGACCGTGTAACATTGGCGAATTTAGAGGTTTCTGAAGAAGAATTTGAAAACGCTTTTGCCTTCATTGAGTCTGATGCCCGAGCAGCCATTGAGTTTGCAAAAGCACAAATCGAAATTAATCACTCCATTCAATTACCCAGAAATTCTAAGGTTCAAACTTGTGAAGGCGTGATTTGCGAAAGACAAGCAAGACCCATCGATCGAGTGGGTTTATATATTCCCGGAGGTTCGGCTCCTTTAATTTCAACCGTTTTGATGTTGGCGCTACCCGCAAAAATCGCCAATTGTCCACTTAGAATATTGTGCACCCCACCGAATAGCAAGGGTGAAGTCGATCCCAATATATTAGTGGCCGCAAAATTATGCGGCATTCAATCCGTTTACAAAGTCGGCGGTGCCCAAGCCATTGCCGCGATGGCCTATGGCACAGAAAGTATTCCGAAAGTAGATAAAATATTTGGTCCTGGAAATCGATGGGTTACACAGGCAAAAATACTCGTTTCCGAGGATGCGAGTGGAGCAAGCATCGATATGCCTGCCGGACCCTCGGAATTAATGGTGATTGCCGACGAAAAGGCTAATGCCGAATTTGTGGCTGCTGACCTTCTTTCTCAGGCAGAACACGGACCCGATTCACAAGTCATGCTAATTTCTTTAACGGAATCTTTCGCTGAACTCGTGCGCGCGGCTATCATGCCACTCGTTCATGAGAACCCACGCGCTGAAATCATTAAGCAATCCTTGCAACACTCTCAAATCATTTTGGCTGCCAATCTTGCAGAAGCGATTAGCATTTCGAATTTATATGCGCCGGAACATTTAATTTTGCAGGTCGAAAACCCCCAACAATATGTCAAAGACATTCAAAATGCCGGGGCTGTTTTTTTGGGTGAATGGGCACCTGAAACGGTTGGAGATTATGTCACCGGTTCCAACCATGTCTTGCCGACTTATGGATACGCCCGAAATTACAGTGGTCTTTCCGTTCTGGATTTTATGAAATTTATTAGCGTCCAGACTGTTACAAAAGAGGGTTTAGAAAAAATTGGGCCTTTTGCCGAGAAATTAGCTGCCCTAGAAGGTCTTCATGCACACAAATACGCCGTTTCTTTACGATTATCAGAGGTGACTTCATGAGTGGCATTTTAAATTTAATTCGGCCAGATTTGCAGGATTTTGTGTCTTATAGTTCCGCGCGAGACGAAGCTAAAGCAGGGCGCCTTTGGCTAAATGCCAATGAATCACCCTATGAATTGGCGTTTGAAAGCATCGTAAACTTAAATCGCTATCCTGAAAAACAGCCCTCAGAAATTATCGAAAAAATAGCCACTTTATTTAAGGTTCGAAAAAATCAACTCATTTTAACTCGCGGAAGTGATGAGGCCATTGACTTACTTGTCCGTCTATTTTGCATCGCAGGAAAAGATTCTATTATAAGCTGCCCGCCAACCTATGGCATGTATTCCGTTTCGGCCCGACTGCAGGGGGCTTCGATTATTGAAATTCCCTTAATTAAAGAAAAAGGCTTTCAATTAGATTTGCCAACCATTCTATCGGCCAAGGAAAAAAATCCAAAAATCATTTTTCTGTGCTCACCGAATAATCCCACGGGTAATTTATTACGACGAGAAGATATTCTGGCATTGTGTAAGACCTACGCGAATAAAAGTCTAATTGTCATTGATGAAGCGTATATCGATTTCGCCAATGAACCCAGCCTGGCTTCCTCTATTGATGAATTCGAAAATCTCGCTATTTTAAGGACTTTTTCAAAAGCGCATGGGATGGCTGGTGCGCGCTTAGGAGTGTTGCTCGCGAATGAAGGCCTTATTCAATGGCTTCTAAAAATTATTGCGCCTTATCCATTACCTGCCATTACCAACCAATTGCTTGAAAATGTGTTGAGTAAAAATCGTGCTCTTGAAACCCACACTCAAATTGCTTCCATTAAATCCGAGCGGCAAAGAATTCATGAGGCATTAGAAAAATTGCCCTTCATTAAAAAAGTGTGGTCAAGTCAAGCCAATTATATTTTAGCACTGACGGAAAATTCAGATAAAATCATGAAAATTTGTGCAGAAAATGGAATTATAATTCGCAGCATGTTTGATAAAAAAGGCCTAGAAAACTGCATTCGAATTAGCGTTGGATTACCCGAAGAAAATTCTGAATTACTAAAAGTGCTTCAAGAAGTCGCTTAAAAATCGAGAGGAATTATAAAAATGACACAGCAAAAAATATTATTTATAGATCGAGATGGCACTTTAATTGAAGAGCCTGCCGATAAGCAAATTGATCAAATGGAAAAATTAGCATTTTTGCCTGGGGTTATTCCGGCTTTATTAAATTTGAAAAAGGCGGGTTTCTCTTTCGTCATGATTAGCAATCAAGATGGGCTTGGGACCGAAAGTTTTCCCACAAAAGATTTTACAGGCCCACATGAACTCATGCTTAAGATTTTTAAATCGCAGGGGATCACTTTCGACTCTATTCGAATTTGTCCGCATAAGCCTCTCGATGGATGCGAGTGCCGAAAGCCAAAAATCGGACTATTAATGGATTATTTAGTGGAGCAGAAAATGGATCGAGATGCTTGCTATGTCATTGGCGATCGCGAGACTGATATGGAGCTTGCGAAAAACCTCGGTATTAAAGCGCTAAAGATAGACCAAAAAAATTCAGTCGCTTGGGAAAGGCTCTGTTCGACAATTTTATTGCAAGCCCGCATGGCGAACATCACTCGTAAAACCAAAGAAACGGAAATTCTTGTTAACGTCAATTTAGACAAAAAAGATGATATCGATATTAAAACAGGCATTGGCTTCTTTGATCATATGCTCGAGCAGCTCGCTAAACACGGCGGATTTAGCTTACATTTATCCGTTAAAGGCGATTTAGAAATAGATGAACATCACACGGTTGAAGATACCGCCATTGCTCTCGGCGAAGCAATAAAAAAAGCCCTGGGTGATAAAATGGGAATTGGACGTTATGGCTTCTTATTACCAATGGATGAATCGCTTGCTCATGTCTCTCTCGATCTCTCGGGGCGTTCTTATTTTGTTTTTAGCGGTGATTTTAAGCGAGAAACGGTAGGGGAATTATCAACAGAACTCGTTCCTCACTTCTTTCGCTCCTTTGCCGATGGTTTAAAAGCCACTATCAATATCGAAGTAAAAGGCGAAAATGCGCATCATATGATTGAGGCTAGTTTTAAAGGCCTTGGCCGGGCTTTGAGACAGGCCATTGAAAAAACTGATGAAAGCCTTCCGAGCACAAAGGGGGTTTTATGATTGCGATAATAAATGCCTATGGTGGAAATATTTCCTCAATTGTTTTTGGCTTTGAGCGACTTCAGAAAAAATGCGTTCTGACAACCGATCCTGATGTCATTCGATCCGCGAGTCATGTTATTTTGCCGGGAGTAGCAACCGCAAAACAATCGATGAATGCTTTGCAGAAATTTAAACTCGTCGAGCTTATTCGTGAATTAAAACAGCCTGTTTTAGGGATTTGTTTAGGCATGCAAATATTATACGAATCTTCAGAGGAAGGAGAGGTGGATTGCCTAAGTCTTGTCCCGGGAAAAATTGTGCATTTATCGAAGATCCAAAAATCTGTTGCACTTCCTTTTCCACAAATGGGCTGGAATCAACTGGAAATCAACACTGAAAATTCCCCTCTGTTAAAAGGCGTTGAAAATTATAGTTACTTTTATTATGTTCATAGTTTCGCGGCCCCCATCACAACTCATACGATCGCTTCGACAGAATATGGATCCCGTTTTACTGGCATCGTTCAAAACCGAAATTTTTTTGGTACCCAGTTTCATCCAGAGCGATCCGGCAAAATCGGTGAACGAATTTTACAAAATTTTATCGAGATTGACTAATATGAATATTTATCCTGCTATCGATTTAAAATCCGGAAAATGCGTAAGGCTTTATCAGGGCTCTTATAACCACGTTACTCAATACGATGAGAATCCCATTACTCAGGCTACTTCTTTTGCCGCACAAGGTGCCAAAACTTTGCATGTCGTAGACCTCGATGGTGCGAAAGAAGGTGCCCCAGTTAATTTGGATTTAATCGTAAAAATAAAGGCGGCAGCCGGTGCAAATATTCAAAGTGGTGGTGGCATTCGAACGAAAAAGCAGGCCAATACCATTTTAACAGCCGGCATTGATCGAATTATTGTAGGCAGCATTGCCATTTCAAAACCTGATGAAATTAAAGGATGGATAGCAGAATTTGGGCCAGAAAAAATTGTTTTAGCATTGGATATTCGCCTTGATGAATTAAACGTACCCAAATTAGCCTTACATGGTTGGCTAACGCCAAGCGAAAAAAGTTTATGGGACTTAATTGAAGAATACCAAAATTCAGGCCTAAAACATGTTTTATGTACGGATATTGGGAAAGATGGAACTTTAAGTGGCCCCAATTTTTCTCTTTACCAAGAATGCGTTCAACGTTATCCAGATATTTTATTTCAGGCTTCCGGCGGAATTAGTCAATTACAAGATTTGCAAGAACTCTCCAAAATCCCTGTATCAGGCGCCATTATTGGAAAGGCCCTTTACGAAAATAAATTTACGCTCCTCCAAGCAATAAGTGAGGTTAACAAATGCTAGCAAAAAGAATCATCCCTTGTTTAGACGTAAAGAACGGAAAAGTGGTCAAGGGGGTGCAATTTCAAAATCATCGCATCGTAGGCGATATTATCCAATTAGCCGAATATTACTGCGAATCTGGCGCCGATGAATTGGTCTTCTACGACATAACAGCAAGCGCAGACCAACGTACCTTAGGCCGTGAATGGGTGAGAGACGTCGCCCGCTGCTTAAATATTCCCTTTTGCGTAGCGGGAGGAATTCGAAGCATTGCCGATGCCGAAATCTTATTAAACTCAGGCGCCGATAAGATTTCCATCAACAGTCCTGCCTTAGAAAATCCGGATCTGATTAATCAATTTTCCGATGCGTTTGGAACACAATGCGTGGTAGTTGGGGTGGACAGTTTAAAACTCGACAATGACTATCACGTTTTGCAATATACGGGTGATAGTAAAAAAATGAAAAATACGCTGAAATTAACGGCGGAATGGATTCAAGAGGCCGAAGAACGGGGTGCCGGCGAAATTGTTCTAAACTGCATGAATCAAGATGGCATGAGGGAAGGGTACGACTTGGAACAATTAAAAATCATACGGAAAAATTCGAGCCTTCCCCTTATTGCATCGGGTGGAGCGGGATCCATGCAAGATTTTTTAAATGTTTTTAAGGAAGCCAATGTCGATGGTGCACTCGCGGCAAGTGTGTTTCACACGAATGCCATAAATATCGCTGAATTAAAAAATTATCTTTCACACAATACCATAGAGATACGAAAATGAAATTGAATATACACGAATTAGCCTGGGAAAAAATGGATGGCTTATTACCGGCCATGGTTCAAGATGCTGAAAACGGCAGGGTTTTAATGCAGGGCTACATGAATCAAGAAGCGCTAGAAAAAACACTAAGCACCAGACTCGTTACCTTTTTTAGCCGATCTAAAAATCGTCTTTGGACCAAAGGGGAAATCTCTGGAAATACATTAGAATTAATTAATATTTTTCCGGACTGTGATTATGATGCTTTATTAATTCATGCCAATCCTACCGGCCCCACTTGCCATACGGGTGAAAAAAGTTGTTTTACCGACAACAGTGAGTGGAATTTTATTGCTAACTTAGAAAATGTCATTAAAAATAGAGCCGAATCCGGCTCAGAAACGAGCTATACCGTAAAGCTTTTAAATTCTGGCCTAAGCAGAATCGCTCAAAAAGTCGGCGAAGAGGGCGTGGAAGTGGTTCTAGCGGCCATCGAAAAAAATGACAAAGATTTTTGCGGAGAAGCCGCGGATTTATTTTTCCATCTCCTTGTGCTCTTAAAAGCCAGAAATCTAAGCTTTTCTGACGTGATTCAAGTGCTAAAAGAAAGAAACCAGCCCCCACGTTAATCTTTAAGGGATTCCGGAATAATCTGTTTTTTCCGAGCAGATTGATTTCGTTCTCGAAGTTCTACATCGATATAGCGATCCGTTATCGCACTGGAACTGTGACCTGCATCATCACGTACATGTTCTCGTGGTCTTATTTTTACGTCATCAGAAATTCCCGTGTGGCGAAGCCAATGAACGGTGGCGCTTTTTAATTGATCGGCCTCTTCTTTATCATTATCCGCGCTTAATCGAAAAATCGCTCTGTCAAAACAAGCTTGAACAATTCGACGGATAGGGCGAGTGCTCGTCATTGGCCCTATACCTAGTTGCTTCGGTATTAAAGGGCTCATGTCAGTAAGCGAGGGCAGGGGAGTGAAACCTAAATGTATCCGCCAGCGTTTCAAAGCATTCAGCATTTCAGTACTCACCGCAATTTGCCGTTCCTTATTACCTTTTCCCACCGTTATGAACCACCAAAATCCATCCGCATCGCGAGAAAAATCGCTCATTTTCGGAGTCCATCGTTTACTGGCCGCTAATTCAGAAATTCGTAAATACATACCATAAAGCGAATTCATAATAAAAAGTGTCCGTTCATGATTAGGATTTTCTGTTGCCATTAAATAAGCGGTTTCGATAACGTATCCCCACTGTAATTCGGATAATTTGCGTACGACACGCTTGGTCTGCTGCTTGGTAAAATATTTGCTTTTTTGTCGAATTTGGGCAATAGGATTATGAGAGACATAATTGTCTTGAATTAAAAAATTAAAAAAACTGCTAGAAACAGTGAAAATTTCTCGAAGCGATTTTTGCAATAATGAAAAATCATCAACGCTTGGTAATTTTCCATCTGAAATTTCTGCTTTCGAGACAGTGGCAACAAAAGGTCGCCACTCGGGATTTGGTAAACGCTGACCTTCTTCTTCAAGAAAACGAGGAACTTTTTTTTAATCCTATCCAAGACTTCAAAGGTTTTTGGCAAAATTTTACATAGGCCTCAAAATCATCGCGAGCCAATTTAGCAAGCGTGGAATTTTTTTTAAAAAAACACCATTGCAATAAACGCTCAATTTCACGGCGATACGCATTAAATGTCATCGCATTATCTCGGTAGCACAACAAAAATTGGCAAGCTTTTTGATAATCTTGATGTTGAGCGGCATTTAATTGCGGCAATTTTTGATCGGCCCCCATAGAGGCCGCCGTATCGAAAAGAGGGCTTGGATGCTTCGGTGATCTCATAAAACTAAGCCTTCCACCTATAAGCTAAATGCTCAAGCGCCTTTAAAAGTTGACTTGTGATTTTTTGTTTTAATTCAGGATCCTGTGCCACAAAATTAACCTCTTCCTATTTGTTTCATAAAACTATACGCGATATCCGCACACGATTGAAGTGGCATAATTTGACCAAATCTCAATTAATACCTATAGTAAGTATATGAGACTTAGGCAGGAGGGTATGTGAAGAAGCGTGGTTCGAAATTAATTGCTTTATTATCAGGGCTTTGGTTTCTCTCTTTCGCCAACGCGGGTACTTTTGAGGTTCAGGTCAATGGGGCTTTTTCTGGTGATACCAAAGGTTGCGTGGGGTTTGCAGTGGCTTTCGCCCACCCCGCTCGAACCTGGAAGAGCTGCGTCAATGTGGATATTAACGGAAAAGATAGTAACAAAATGAGCTTTGACGATGCAGCAAATGATCGAACGATTTATGCCTTTATGCAAATTAATAATTCAAACAATATTGCCATTTCAGACCTGAAAGTAAGTCCACAGTGCGAGAAATTAAGTGGTGCCATAGGGTTTACTCAAACTAAAGTCCCTGGCTTTTATTTGCTTTTAGATGCCGCAAAAATTGGGGCAGCGCCCTACAACGGAAAATATACGGTAAATATCAGCATCGATAAAACTCACACAATCGATTGCACTGAGGCAACTTAATTATTTCGCCGCACGGCCTTGAATGGCATAACTCGCTAGGTAATCAGCTAGTAAGGCATCACTTAGCACAAGCTGCTTTGGATGAGAGTCTTTTACTTTTAGGGTTTTTTCACTGGCTATGCTCAGAGAATAGGATGAAAGATTCCCTAAAATTTATTGTGTGATTCGCATGTAACGCATGTTAAAATTATTTTAGGATTGGAGGAGCCACAATGGATAAGTTCGAAAAGGACGATGTTGAAATGCATATGATTGCAACTAAGCTGTCTGAGAAATCAAAAAATAAAAACATAAAAGTTAAACCTGCCAGTGAGATTGCTAAGGTAGCACAATATTTAGCGGGCGAACGCTTCCAGAGCATCCCTATTAAAACGCCTGAAGAAATTAAGATGCTAAAACAGGCGGGGGCTATTTGCGCGAAAATTCTCGATGAGATTTCACCTTTTGTAAAACCCGGAGTTTCTAAAAAGGAGCTCAATGAAATAATTCATAATTTAATTCACAATAAATATTTCGCTGAAGAGGACAGATTAGTAAGTGATGCAAAAACGGATGCCTCATCGAGAATCTCAGCCTGCTTTTGGTCTCAATAATATCGTGGTAAATGCAGAACCTGATGAAAGCCCTTTAAAAACCGGGGATCTTTTCGGTATAGACATTAGCATCCGAAAAAATGGATGGTGTGGAGATACCAGAAAATCTTGGATTGTTGGAGAGGAGGCTTCACCTATTGCCAGAACATTATTTGCTGTTAGTCATCAAGCGATGTGGCACGCGATTGGAATGGTGAAAGCAGGGGCTCTGGTTGCGGATATTGCAATTGCTGTCGAAAAATATGCACAAAAATACGGTTTTTCAATGATAAAGCTTCCAGTTACATCAGGGCATTCTCTTGGGCGCCAACACATGGATGGCTGGTTGATACCCCTTTATGATACGCCAATCAATAAGGACCGTGTATTAAAAACAGGTATGGTAATTACCATTGAGACTTTCATGAGTGCAGGAAGTGGCGAAGCCGATATTTTAGAAGATGAAAATGGCTCAGTGATAACTCGCGATGGGACTCTGGCTTGTTATTGGGAACATGCAGTTGCTGTTACCGATACAGGCTGTGAAATTTTAGATTTGCGAGCAAATGAGAAAGCCTTTTGGGCAGAAGAAGTCTAGAACTTACGATGTGCTAATAAAAAACAGGTTGGGGTTACAAGAATAACGATCACTCCGCCGATCAGCGTCAAAAAAACTCGATCAAATGCGATTGTATTTTGGTAATCACCGAGCAAATGAGCAAAACCCAGTACGAACATTTCAATAAATAAAGTTCTTCCAGCATAAGTAAAGCTTAAGAAAAAAATTAAAAATAAAAAAACCACTAATAATAAGAAATTAATGAGAAAGTCAGGAGGCATAATGCCATTAAATAAAATTACAATTATGACCGCCCCAAGAGCGTTGACTAAAATTCGTTTTAATGCCGTTTGAATGGTTTTTTGCTGTGAACTTTGAATCACCACTAGCGCAGTAAACCCAATCCAATAAAGATGAGTTATTGAGGTATGATTCTGAAGGTAATGGGCAATAATCCAGGCAAGACCAAGCGAGAGTACCGCAATGCCAGCCGTAAGGTGATTATCTTTTGATATTTGATTGGTACTTGATGATTTAGGTTTGATATATTTTTGATAGCCAAATGCCCAATGATATAGCACAAAAAATGTAATAAAAATGATACCATCGAGCGAATAATTAAGACCATCTTTCCAATTAAAGGGAAGGGTCGTAAAAATAAGAAACATCACGGAACCAGTAACCAATATGTTGGTTAATACTTTGGTTTTGGGTAGATAAAAGGCAAGGCCCGCATAGAGTATTGTCAAGGGTGCTGCTTGCCCTATAGCGTAATAGCCTGTCAGCCCACCAGCAATAATAGAGAAAACGATGACAAAGCTCCCGAGCGCGATAAGCGAAAAATGCTTTTTTTCAACAGAAAAAGTTGCAGCAAAAGACATTACCGCGATATTAAAAATAATGAGGAGATCTTTATTTGAAGCTCCAAAGAGTTTAAATAGGCCTGTAATGAAAAGACAAAATAAGGTAATTTTTGTAGCTTCAATTGTATATTTACGCATTAAAATTCAGCCAAATAATGCTTAAATAAATAATTTTTCGAGTCATCCTGAAGCCTCCATTGGTATCATAACACAATGAACTGCCTGTACTACACTTTGCATTGCTGCAAGAGACTTGCTCATTTTCATACTTGGAACTACTATAGAAATAGATCGCAGAACAAGGAAGCTTTTTGTGAGGCTCAAAAAAAGCATTATTGCAATTATGGGCATAGCCGGAGTGCTCGGGCTGATCAGTGGAGCTAAGGCTTGCACCGATTTTCGGATCCAAGCGAAAGATGGCTCTACCATTATCGGCCGAAGCATGGAACTAGGTCTTCCACTTAATTCTAGTCTTATTTTAAGCCCACAAAATGTAGGAGTTAATTCTGAAGCACCCGATGGAAAACCGGGCTGTCTTGGAAATCTAAGTATGGCTACTTGTACGTAAATGCCCTGAATACGTTTTTTGTAACCGATGGCCTGAATGAACACGGTTTATCTTTCGAATATTTATACTTGCCGGGCTACACGCAATATCAGACCATTTCAACTAATGATGACAAGCGGGCATTGCCATATTATCTTCTTGGCAGCTGGATCCTCGGCAATTTTAAAACCGTAGAGGAAGTAAGAGCAGCTTTGAAAAATATTTTAGTATTCCAG
Source organism: uncultured Acidobacteriota bacterium (assembly GCA_963755795.1). Classification (GTDB taxonomy): domain Bacteria; phylum Acidobacteriota; class Terriglobia; order Terriglobales; family Acidobacteriaceae; genus Sulfotelmatobacter. Next base: position 165,688 of record CAVWLI010000049.1, read on the forward strand.
CAATCGGTTCCAGGAATTCAAAAAGATTTGGTTTTCCAATTGCATGCTGTTGTTCATGATGCAAGTGGTAAAGAATTGGTTATAGAATTCGTGAATGGTCAAATGAAAATGCATGAAGGCATTGGCGTGGTTACTAACGGCCCAACCTACGAATGGCAGATCAATAATTTAAAAAATTATCTTCACATTTCACCTTACACACCAAAGTCTATTGCAGAAAAAGGCTTTATTTATGGCTCAAATGGCCAGGGAAGCGGAATGCTGGGGTTACCTGGTGATCAAAACCCCCCTGCACGTTTTGTTAAAACAGCGATGTATCTAAAATATTCTTTACCGGTCAATACGGCTGGAGAAGCGGTGATACTTGCCGAGCATATTTTGAATAGTGTGGATATTCCCATTGGCGTTTCGCGAGCTAGAGAAAGCGATGGAAAAAATGAATATGATGATACTCAGTGGATTGTTATAAAAGATCTAAAAAATAAAATCTTTTATTTTCGGACCTATAATAACCAAAGGCTTTATTCAATTTCGTTTAAAAAACTCGATTTTTCACCCAAAGCCACCATATTGAAAATGCCGCTTGAGCAGGCTTTCAAGGCTATTGATATTACCCAGCAACTAAAAAAAAGCCCTAGCTAAAGGAGAGATCAGAATGGGAATTCACAAGCTTGTTTCGCGAGAAGAATGGATTCTGGCTCGAAAAAAATTGCTCGAGGCCGAGAAGGCTCTGACGCGACGAAGCGATGAAGTGGCGAAACTTCGTCAAGATCTACCGTGGGTTCGCCTCGATAAAGAGTATCGATTCGAAACGGATGAAGGGACCGCTTCTTTATCAGACCTTTTCAGAGGGCGATCGCAATTACTTATTTATCACTTCATGTTCGGGCCTGAATATTCTGCAGGATGCCCATCTTGCTCATCCATCGCAGACGGTTTCAATGGTTTCTGTGTGCACCTAGCTAACCACGATGTCATGCTTTGGGCAGTCTCTCAGGCGCCTCTTGAAAAATTGCAAGCCTATAAGCAGCGAATGGGTTGGAGCTTCCCATGGGCCTCCTCATTCGAGAGCGACTTCAACTTCGACTTCAATGTCTCGTTCACTGAAGCCCAACAGCACGAGGGGAATATCGAATACAATTACCAACACGGTGGCCATGCGATGGATAAGACAAAGGTGCCCGAGCCCGTTGCCCGATTCGCAAATATGTGTGGAACCGATGCACCCACCTATGTACTGAATAGGCCAGGGATGAGCGCCTTCGTTCTCGAAGATGGTGTTGTTTACCACACTTATTCCACTTATGCGCGAGGATTAGACGTCCTCTGGGGCATGTATCAATGGCTCGATCGGGCACCCAAGGGGCGCAACGAGACCTGGGGCGATTGGTGGCTCCGCCACGACGAGTATGACAGCCCTAAAGACGTCAATTCTTGTTGCCACCCAAGAAAATAGCACAATTGCAGTAGTCATAATGAATCCGAGGAAGAACCACCGAGCTTACTTATAAGGGTTTTTAACAGTCTGTACAAAATCTGCTTAAACACCCCTTTTTCTTTAGAAATGTTTATCATCAGGGGGCTCCAACAGGTTAGTGTTTTTTCTTGACAGCGTCTAAACAGCGGGAATAGACTCCAAAAAAATCAAAAGGAGACGTTCTTATGCGGAGGTTGCTTGGTGGTGGTGTAGGTGCAGCTGCTGTCATTAGCGGTGGCGCACTCGTGCTGGTAGGTCCTGGAGGCTGGCTGGTTTTGGTTGCAGCGGGGGGGTTAGTTTCCGCTGGAGCCACAGGAGTTACCGAAGCTGCCTCGACCACAGATGAGGAATACTCATTGGGAACCGCAGCACTCAATGCAACAAAATCCTTCGCTATTGGAGCCGTCTCTACGGGCCTGTGCGCTAGTGGTGGTCAAGCAGTTGAGTGGGGAGGTAAGGTGCTGATGGGCGTCAGAAGTGGCGCCCAACTTAGTGGTGTGGCCCGGGTTGGAATTGCCGCTACTAAGGGGGCCGCATCGGGGCTAATTAGCACTGGGATAGAAGATCTAGCTGATACACTAGCATCGGAGAAAGAATCCCAGAAAGAGAAGAGTTATCTTAGAAGTATGGCTGTTGGAGCTGTAGGCGGCACGGTTGCTGAAGGGATAGGCACTTTTTTACAAAAAGGAGCAAAAGAAGCCAAAGAAGTTGGTCAAAAGCTGAGTAATGTTGATAAGGCTCCTGGAATCGATTGTAGAAGCAAAACTTTATTAAAAAAAGGAGTAGAATTTTTTTATAAAGATACTTTTAAACCACTTCCAGAAAAGGTATCAGGGCCAGTTGGGGAAACGATTGGAATAAGAATCGCCTTGAAAGCTTTTGATGGCGCCCTTCGTGGCAGCGCATCAGGAGCGGCATCAACCCTCGCAGAAAATGTACTTAATCCAAATAAAACTTCCCTCACTGAAAATTTAGCTCATGGTATGCTAATGGGAGGGATAATGGGCGCTTTCAACGCAGGGTTAGAAAAAAAAGAAAGGATTCGTAAGAAGTTAAAAATCTACTTAGGAAAAATGAGGGAATTACTAAATGAGTATTTCGACCTTCTTGAATTATCTGAGCAAGTGAAAAACCAGAGCTATCATGATAATTCTGGTTTCGATGAATTAGCTAAAAAATATGATTTTGATCCTGTTGAGCTCAAGAAAATGAACACAGTTTCAGCGGATGAACTGCAGAAAACTAGACAAAAAAAAGATTTAGCCTTATTTATGAACACTTTTTCTGAAAAACTGGGTTTATCTTTTCTAAGGGATTTTTTAAAAATTTCTTCAACGGACCGCGGACTGATTATCGATTTATATTTGGAAATAGATAACAATAATTATTTTCCTTTTACCAAAAACACAAAAGCTTGGAACGAATTTGCGAACAAATACAAGATCGATTTCAAAGAACTTGGAGACATGGATCCCGTTGCCAGCAAGAGGTATCTTGAAACTATATATGCCGAAATTCAACAGAAATATAAGGGAAATGGCTTAATTGAATTTGTTGATAGCGGGAGCCTTTTGACTGAAGCCAAATTTAAAGGCTGGGTAAATAAAAAATGCGGCCCAACACTCAAGCTTTATTATTCGGGGCCTTCACCAAAAGCATTTGTTTTTGATCGGTATTTTAAGTGCATTAGAGAAGGAATTTTGATAGCGTTAAAGCGCAGAAAAATGGAATTGGACAGTGGCATTCAACTACCAGAAAGTGCTCAGCAATATAACCGAAATATCACATCAGAATTACGCACCATGAGTGCTTTTGCTCATTGTTGCGCCAACGCAGAAGTCATCAGTCATGCCGAAGCCTCTCGATTTTTTGAAATAGAAGATGATGAAGATGAGTTAATTGTCACCAATGAAACTGCGGAGCAAATTAAATCCGAGATGCAGAACTATCGCTCTGTTGAAGAAGTAGGTGATGCCATGGATGAAACCCACGAGTGTCAACAAGAATTCAAGAGTAATATTAAACATCGTTTTTAAAGGAGATTTATTGTGCGACCTTATCATGACCTAATGAAATCGAGTTTTAATCGTTTTATCGATGAGAGTTTTAAATGTGCAGAAGAGCGGGTAGTAGCACAAGCCTCTTCCTTCTCTCCGAGTAGTAAACAAACGTATTTTACCGAGCACATGATGCAAGCACTCAAAAGTTTTTTTCGGTGACGCAAAAAACGAATTCCAAAGAAATCTTTTTGCTGCTGGACTTGGGACCCTTGCGCAAGGAGCGTTTAGGGCTATCTTAACAAAAATGCTACTTCCCACAGGCCTAGCTGAAATGGCCCAGGGTGCTAATTTGGCTGTAACGGCCGCGCATACGGCCTACAAGGTAAATGAGGTCCAAGAAGGGCAAAAACGAGGCGCAAAAATTACCCAATTTTTGGGGATTATATCTGATGACGATGCGACATTTGATGAGACTTTTGCTGCCCATTTAATTTTTGCCTTTTTGGTTTGAGTTTAGACTGCACATTGAGTTGATGAAAAACGACGACAGTGGCTGCGGGGTATTTATCAAATTTTTAATGTCAAGAATTGAAAAAGGTATATTAAAATCGGAGAGCCTAAGTTTCAATGAAAACTCTCGAACAGAGCAATTAAAATTTCTTCGTATGGGGATGTATTCGGATGCCGCAAACTTACCCAAAACTCAAATACCGTTCACAAAAACAGGCGAGATGGGATGGCAGGTGGATGAATTATTAATGGATTCCCCATTGATTTTACTAGAATCTCTGACACCTGCACAAAATCCTCATCCAATATGTCAAATGAGTATTTATCATCAGAATAGCCGGCAAAAAAATGTAGGCGCGCGATCTTTAGATGCGGAGGGTAGTCATAAATATCCGCCTAGATTTTTGATAAGCGCCAGTGAAACCGCTTTGATGCCAGGATATCAGAAACTTACTAATTTTAAGGCTGGCGTAGGCTTACTGATGGATGTGACACTACAAGAAGAGAAGGGATATCTTGGCAATGATCAAGACAAAATTAATTTGTTGCATCAATACTATGTGGAAATGTTTTGTGCTGCGCGGATCTATAAACGAAATTGGGATAAAGCTTCGCGTGATAGTAGAAGTTCATTTACTATAGCAGTGTCTTGTTTTGTGTCTATTGTAACAACCCTAGTGCAATCATCTCGCAATCTATCTCTCCATGGCTGGCTTTTGACATCTTCGGAATTAGTCGGTCTTTATAATTTTTACCATACTCAATTAGAACCCAGCATTCAAGAAGCAATAAATACAGATTTATCAAATAAAACGCGAGAGGGTTATGAATCCGCGCTTACCTGCTCTCGTCTCTGTCTCTCAACTTTTGAGCTTACTGAGAAAATTTTGAATCAGCAAGAAAGACATGTTGTCATGGATAAAAATTTTTTTAATTCGATGGAGCAGTCTGCGCTAGAATTAATGAATCTGGCGGAGCAAGAAGCATTTAAAGAAAAAATTCACAAGCCAAGATCTCCGAATGGCCCTCGCCTCTTTATTTCATTGCCGCAGGAATGTGCTCAATTTTCACTAAACAATGAAGACATTGCAAAATTAACGAAGGAAATTCAGTATCAGGGGACTGACAACCAGGAACATGGTGGATGCGTGCTAGTGAAAGAAGAATGTGACTTTTATAATGTCGATTTAATGCGTTATTTTAGATTGAAAGAATCCGACTTAGTAGAGGCGTATAATGCAGTTGCGGCAGCGATGATTCCATTTGCAATTTTACTTAATGATATAGTGGCATTTAATCACTGTGATTTGCCTCTTCTAAAACGTATTACACAGATTTCTGATTTTCTTATTAAAGAATTTCAAAACTCTTTTAAAGCTTTACCTAAGGAAACCAAACTCGATGCCAAACAAGTTCTTGTGAATGCTTTAGTTTGGCGAGCGCTCAAGGAAACTCATACGATTTTTAGGAACTCTTCGTTTGTTTCCGAAGATCGCGACACTTGGGCTGAAGCATTGAAAGCGCTTTCTACTCGAAATAAAATTCTTTTTGGTTTTGGGGCTGCGGCTGCGCTTGGTTTGGTCACTTATGGTGGGTTCAAGCTCTTTTCGAAGGGACAAAAAATAATTCCAGATATCAATCTACCACTTAAAGAGGCGGCTGAGATGAGATCGGATCCAAAGGCGAGTAAAGAGCTTTTGGGTCTTGGAGCAACTACCTTTACGGGTATTGGCGTAGGAGTTGGAATTTTTGTCTTTGGTGCTTGTTATTTTTGTGCAGAATGGTATTCCCAAAAAGCAGTTAAGCGCCGAATTTATGCTGAATTGGCCTTAGAATGTGAAGCAAATCTTCCAAATAAAAGACTCCGACGTCTTTATCCAATAGAAACCTCATTAAAAAAAGAAGTGGATAAATACCTTGATTTTGCCCGGCAGATCGAAGAGGAGCGGAAAAAATGGATGCCTAAACCCGCTGAAGGAGCGGAAATTAGCCAGTGTATTTAGCTTCGGATTAAGATATAGATTCAAAAACACTCAGTTGCTTTTTATGGTTTCTCATTTTTTTCTTAAGTGTTAAGCGTTCTTCACCTTTTTCAAGAATAAGTGCATAACAAAGACCCTGGCGAGTTCATTAATTACTCAGTTTGACATCATGCTGTTTTCCAGCTCGAATATATAATCGTACCTTGAAAAGCGCGTACCATTAAAGCCTCTGTTTTATTGCACTGAAAATAAATCTTGCATTACTGCGCTGAGGTTACTATACTTAAACCACAATATAAAAATTGTGGATGAGGGAGCCGAGTGAACGGTAAAGAAGTCATGAATCTGCTGATAAAAGCTGGTTGGAAGCATACATCCACAAGAGGCAGCCACCACAAAATGGAAAAAGAAGGCTATCGTTCAGTCCCCGTTCCCATGCATGGGAGCAAAGACCTTGGAATAGGCTTGCTAAAAAACATTGAAAAACAGACAGGCGTTACATTAATTACACGAGGGCGATAATCATGAAAGACGTAATTGAACTGGTTTATGGCGCAAAAATTGAGCCAGATGGTGATGGTTTTCTGGTAACATTTCGGGATGTTGAGAATGCTTTTACCGGGGGCTCAACTTATGAAGAAGCCATTTTTAATGCGCAGGAAGTGCTCGATTTAATGCTGTTAGAGCGCCTGGAAAATGACGAAGAGGTTCCTCTTCCTTCTGCTTTTCGAGGAAGTCCCTATTCCCGCAAGTCCTGATGTTGCAGCGCCTGCTTGTTGCATATTATGCGAATGACGACTCATCGCTCAATGGCAGATGTCTGCCAGAACGATGGGCGTTCCATACCAAAGTGACGAAAGAAATGGAATCCGGAAAAAATCTCACCATGAAAAGTCTCAAAAGAGCTGCTTCTGCGTTAGGTAGTGTCGTTGTAATCGATTGCGACGGGCAAATGCTTAAAAAAGATTTTTATATACCGCGCGCGTCGTGAATTCTCATGCATAGCTTAACTTGCTCTTAATTGAGGTGAATTTTGCTCTTCCTGGATATTGCCATAGACCAGATTAAGTGTTTTACACGCCAGAAAGTTTAGTGTCACAATATGCGACTTGGCTCGTGCAAAAGCATCCTGTCATCGCATCAAAAAATGGCGATTTCAAAGTGGATATTAAATTTATTTTTGAGATCGACAGAAAGGAAAAAAGCTTTGATCAAATTAAAGAACATGAAAAAGCCTATCTTGCCCTTGATAATATCGAAGTGGGGAAAGAAATAATAAGCTGCAAGCTTAAAGGAACTAGCATTGAAAAGCGTGTAATGCCGATACTTGACCGCTATATTCACGATGGTATCAGAAGTTACATAGCTTCCTTCTGCGAAGAAAATAATTATCAACATGCCAAAGAAGAATATGGTTATATTCAGAAACATAAATATAAAATATATATATATATGTATTTAAATAGTATATTAACTAGTATTGACAAAATAGTCCAATGGGTGGCATACTGGGTTCAGTTATAACTGATTGATTTGTAATGGGAAGATTCGTCACTAGCCTCGTGACGAATTCTAGCTGAAGAGGGAGTTGAGCCATGACTAACACGATACTAGTTTCTAAAGGCCTTGATCACTGCTTTTCGGACATAGGCTCGTATATCGAAGAGGCCAGAAAGCATGTGGTGACTTCGGTTAATGCTGAAATGACCATCGCTTATTGGAAAATAGGGCGACGGATTGTTGACGAAGAGCAGGAAGGCCAAAAGCGTGCATCGTACGGCGGTTCCTTACTGGAAATCCTTTCTAAGAAACTTACTATGTTTTATGGTAAGGGATTTGGGGCTACAAATTTAAAATACATGCGTCAATTTTATTTGTCCTATCAAGATCGAATTTGTCACGAGCCTCGTGACGAATTGAATATGAATACATTCAACCCCAATTTAAGCTGGACTCATTACCGAATATTGATGCGGGAATCGCGCGAGCCCGTTCGAGCCTTTTACGAAATAGAGGCGGCGAAGAATTGTTGGTCAACCCCAGAGCTTGAGCGCCAAATGGGCAGCTTATTGTACGAACGATTAGCGAAAAGCAAAGATAAAGAAGGCTTGATGGCTTTGTCCAAAAAGGCCAGGTCATCAAAAAGCCCGTCGACGTGTTGAAAGATCCAATTGTGCTGGAATTTCTCGATATCCCAGAATCTCACCACTTAGTTGAAAGTAAATTAGAAGAAGCCCTTATTAGTCAGCTTCAAAATTTCTTGCAGGAATTAGGCCGAGGATTTGCATTTGTGGCCAGACAAAAGCGCATCACCTTAGATGGTGATCATTTTTACCCAGATTTAGTTTTTTTCCATGTGGTCCTTAAATGCTATATTATCGTGGATTTAAAAATAAAATCGCTGAAACACCAAGATATTGGTCAAATGCAAATGTACGTTAATTATTTTGATCGTGAAATATGTGTGGAAGATGATAATCCTACTATAGGACTTATTTTATGTGCTGAAAAAAATGATGCTGTTGTTGAATATACCTTAGGTGATAAAGGAAAACAAATTTTTGCTAGCAAATATCAATTTCATTTACCCACTGTAAAAGAGCTAGAATCAGAATTAAAACGTGAAATTAAATCGATAAAATCAGAATTAGGGATCAACAATCATGAAGAATAAACAAGGACGTCGTGAAGGTGAAGTTTGGGATGCCTGCGAAGAATTATTTGGAGAAAGCCGAAAACTAACTCTGGATCAGATCCAGTTAAAATTAGAAGAGCAGGGTTTAGACCGAGGGTCCCCAAACTATATCTATAAATATCGAAAAACCTGGGCCGATTCAAAAGGCATCACACAAGAAGAGATGAAAACCTTGCATTTTATTTTGGAACGAGATGCTCAGCGAAAAGCAAGAACTGAGGAAGGCATCCCGAAATCTTTGCTGAAAAGCTTTTCACTTTATTTACGAGAAATACAGCAACAATCAGAGGCTAATTTTCAACCCAAAATTAATGAACTAGAAGAACAAATAAAATCAGAAAAAGAGAAAAATGACATACTCGAGAAGCGGTCTTTCAATTTTGAAGAAAAATCTATCGTTTTAGAAAAAGAATTAAACGAAATAAAAGAAGCGAAGGACCGTCTAGAGAATGAACTTGATAAGCTAGAACAAAGTAGATCGCTTTTAGAACAACAAGTGGACGCAAAAAATGACTTTGCAGCGATGTTACAGAGAAAGCATTCTGAACACATTGATGAACTAAAGGCAAATGCCGAGGCGCGCATAAAGCAACTTGAAGAGGCCATAAAAGCCGTCCATTCACTGCATGCCAAAGAAAAAGACACGCTGCTCAACTATCAAGAACAGCAGCATCAATTGCATATGGTTGAGAAAGATGATTGGAATGTAAAAAACGCTAAGATTGAAAAACTTCTTCAACACACGGAGCAAGAGAAAAATAAGTGTGAATCACAATTTCAAACGAGCCAACAACAAAATTCACGCTTAGAAGCATCCTTAAGCATAAAAGAACAGGAAATCAAAAATTTTAACCAGGTCCAAATGACACTTGAGAAAGCGCTTACTGAAAAACAAACCGAGAATTTCCATTTGGAAAAGCAGATTCAGGAAATGAAAGAAAAAGCCTGCCAATTGGAGGCTACTCTCTCCGTGGAAAAGGAAACGAGAGGAGCTATACAAGCAGAATTCAAATATTGGCAAGAAAAAAAGAAGAATGAAGCTCATGATTTTGCGTAAATGGCCGCATCCTCTAATGCATGATGAAGGCTTTACATTAGGTACTTTCGGTGATTTGACAAAAAATATGCTCTGCCCAAGGGCGTTTTCATTAATACCAGCTGCAGTGAATATAGCTCTTGCACAAACAAATGGGGGCCTATTTTGTCACGGCGCCTTCTCTATTTGTGATCCAATGGAGGCATCTCAAACCACTGAGCTAATCCCAGGGCTAGTGGAAAAGAAAAAATATTTAGAGGCCAAGGCCTGATTATTTCTGATAACGAAGGGATAGAACAGATTGGCGTGGTACTAAGGAATGAAATCGCCTAGATGTCTGCCAGAAGGAAAAATGACCTGTCAAATGAATAAAGAAGAGTTTTAAAAGCAATTCCGATCGATCAGTTACAGCGAGGATGTTATCAACCTCGCGAAGTATTCGATCTTGAAGCCTTGGAAGAATTAGCACAATCGATTCGATCCCAGGGATCAATTTTACTCCTCGTACTTGGTGCGACATTACCTCTGAGCGCTATGAAATTATTGCGGGTGAGCGGCGATGGCGGGCATGACAAATAGCCGTTTTAGCAACAGTCTCTTGTTTGGTGAGAAATTTAGCGATGAACAAGCCGCGGCGGTGTGCACCATCGAAAATATTCAGCGACAAGATTTAAATCCGATCGAGGAAGCGAATGCCTATGCCGTTTTGGTGAAGGAATTTTCGTATCATCATGAAGAAGTGGGGCGATCGTCCAAAAACGCGCACACAATCAGCATTTTTTAAGGCTTCTAAAATTGCATCCGAGGTGCAAGAATTATCAATGAATCAAGAATCAAGCGCGGTTGATGGGAAAATGTTAGCGGGATTGCCGGAATTTTGCAGTGCGCTTTTGCAAAATCTTGCGTGGAGGAGGGCTGATCTGTTCGAAAAATCGAAGAAGAAATTAAAAAAGGTGGGCGACCAACAACCTCACGAAGGCCTTCAAAGGATCCGAATATTGCCTGTTTAGAACGCTTGATATCAGATCGATTATGTTCTTCTGTTGAAGTGGATCAAAATAACGAAATTCCGGTGGATATCTCAAAATTAATTTTTTGATAATGACACTTTAGCAGGATGACTTGAGAGGATGGGAGTTAAAGATCACGAATGTGAAACGTATTCACCATGCACTAAGTAGTGAATCTAATTTCAGTTTCCAACTCTGGAAGCCTGGCCTGAAAAATCTGGAAACCTATTATTGGAATGGAGAAGAGGGCACTAATCGTGAACGTCAGCGAGCCTGTCAAATACGCGCTAAAAATGATTTAGAGGCAATACGGAGTTGGCTCAACGAATATCGTCACAATCCCATCACCTTTCGTTTGTATCAGAAAGAAGGCGAACGCT
>CAVWLI010000050.1:0-130164 GCA_963755795.1 uncultured Acidobacteriota bacterium
CTACCGCCGAACGCGGAATCAACAGGGCCTGCCGGTCGCCACGAGAAAACTCGGCCCGCCCGAACAGCCCCGAACGCAGATGTGTGTCTGTGGGCAAATCGATCTTCACCAGAAACGTGCGACTCGCGGCGTCCGCGGCTGGGACGATTTGCACCAACCTTCCTTTCAGCTCCGCGTTGTCGATGGCATCGATGACAACCGATACCTGTTGTCCTGTCCGTACATACCGGAGATCGTTCTCGTTGACGGTGGCCTCCAGTCGATAGTGGCGCACGTCCTCAACGGTGAAAATCGGCATGCCGGGTGAAGCCAGCGTGCCGGAATCGGCTTTCTTCTCCGTCACCACGCCGTCGAATGGCGCCCGAATCCGCGTGTAATCCAGAGACGTCCGTGCTTGGCTCAATGCTGCCTGCGCCTGGGCCTGCCCTGCCTTTGCCATATCGCGACGCGCGAGAGCCGCCTGTTGACGGGCTTTCACCTCGTCGAACTCCTGCGGACTCACCGATTTCTTTTCGAAGAGAGTTTGGTAACGCTTCAGCGTTGATTCCGCCAGGGTCAGGTCGGAATCTGCTCCGACCAGTTGCTGTTGGGCGGCAAGGTCGGCTGCGGTCGAGCGGTCTACTGCGGCTCGCGGCTGGGAGTCGTCGATTACGGCGAGCACTTGACCGCGCTGAACGTGGTCTCCTTCGTGAGCCCGGATCTCGACGATGTTCCCCATCATTTGGCTGGCGGCGTCACTGGTTTGGGCGGCACGTACCGTCCCTACCGCTTCCAGCAAATCGGGTACGTTGGCCTGCTGCACGGCGAGCACGGGAATGTTCCGCACGGTTTCCGGCGACGGAGTCGTGCGGGTTTGCTCGCTAGAGCAGCCGACGAGGCTAAGCACTGCCGGCAGCATCAGAAAGAAAAAACTGAGTCGGATATTCATACGATTCATGGCATCACCACGGGAGATTGCGGATTCAAGCTGCCGCTGGCCAACTCCAGGTTGGCGTAGCTGGTCTGGAAGTGATAAATGGCTTCCCAGTAGTCGGTCTGGCTGCGGCGCGCCGCATCTTCAGCGCCCAACAAATCGGTAATCGTGGTCAATCCGCTGTCGTAGCGGTCCTGGTTGATGCGCAGACTTTCCTGTGCCTGGGCGATTGCCGCTCGCGCCACTTCGATCTGCTGCCGATTGGCGTCTGTTTCGTAGTAGGCCCGCCTCACTTCAAGGCGGACTGCGTCGCTAGCTACCTGCTTCATTGCCACAACCTTTTCTTCGAGGGCTCGCTGCCGGGAGAGTTCCGCCCGTTTGGCACCGCCTTGAAAGATGTCGAATTGCACTTCGATCCCGCCCAGCCAGTTGTTTCCTCCGCCACCGGCGACGAACGTAGGGTTATCCATTTCCCAGCCTGCAAAGGCGTTCACCCGCGGACCGAATGACGACTTGGCCACCGACACGCTCTGCCGCTGCGCCGCCTCCTCGGAGGCAATGCGCTTCAAGTCAGGCCGATTTGCGAGCGCCTGCTTTTCAAGATCCGGCATGGCCGGGATCGAAAGTGTGCGCTCAGCCAACAGTTCGGTAGTCTGGAACGGAGAATCAAGCGGCATACCCATCGCCGTGTTCAGCTGTGCCCGCGCCACTTCCAGAGTGTTCCTGGCGCGGATCACTTCCTGCTGTCGCGCCGCCATGCGAACCTTCGCTGTCAGCAGATCCGACTCTACAGTCAGCCCGCTGTCGAATCTCGCCTGGCTACGGTCCATGATCGAGTTGGCAGTTTTGGCCGACTGCTCGGCAACTTCCAGTTCCTTGGCTGCCAATAGAACGTCGTAGTAGGAACTGACCACCCGGAAGACAATCTCCTGATCCGTGCGATCCAACTGGTGTCCGGCGGCCTCGTTCATCTGTTTTGCCTGATTGATGCCGTGCCAGCTGGCGAATGAGTCGAAAAGGTTCCAGCTCCCCCCAAACCGCGTGGCGAAGTTGCCGAAGGGCAGAGGCGAGTTCAGTTTGTTCAGTGCGAAGTCTGCCGTGGTGAAACGCTGCTGCCGTAGCTTGCTGCCGAACACGTACACGGGGTCATCACCGCGAGTCGCCGTTTCAGAAAAACTCAAGTGCGGCATGAGGAAGGAACGCGCGGCGCGAACACCCGCAGAGGCCACCTTCGTATCCGCCATCGCCACCTTACGCAGTGGATTTTTCTCCAGCGCGATATTCACCGCCTGCTGCAGAGTAAGGGACGAAGGCTGCGCCTCTTGTTGAGCTGAGGCCGCCCCCAAAGTCAGCCACGCAACAGCGACGCTCAGAACCACTTTGAACAAGGTTTTCAACCTTGCACTCCCGCGGCCTGAGCTGGCTTCATCCATTCAGTCTTGTCTTCAACGATTTCGTAGGTTGTATGGAAACTCGCGGTCTTCTGCACCATGGCCCCCACCGAGCAATACTTTTCCTCGGAGAGACGGATCGCCTCCTCCAGCGCCGCCACGTCAATTTCAAATCCGGTGACCACATGGTGGATTCGCACAGCCGTGAACACCTGGGGTGGGCGTTCCGCTTGATCGGCTTCGACCCGCACTTCGTAACCGGTGACTTTTTGGTGATACTTCTGGCGGAGGACGGTGACGACATCGAACGCCGTGCACCCGGCCAATCCGGCCGCGACCAGTTCAATCGGCTTTGGGCCGGTACCTCCGGCTGCATCATCTAACAGCGGTGATGGCCGCTTCCGGTCTGGGCCACAAATTGGCGCTGCTGCTTAAGTGGTTGAGTCAGTTCGACTTTGGCTGTGATCATGATTGCCTCCTGCTTGGTTCTATCGACTAAGCACACGAATAAATGCAGGAAGTTGGATTTTGTTACAGAGAAAATCGGCCGTGGAACCTGGTGGCCGTAAGGAGGGCTACTACTTTGGTCTGACCACCGCGAGGGCCTGTTCGTAATTCTTCAGCAGTTGCTTGCGGAGCCGGACCGCCTTCTTACTCGAAGGGCACTCCGCCGGCGAGGTTCGGCACTGCTCAATCGTCGCTTCGAGACTGGAGAGGAACGCCTTGCACGGTTCGCAACCGCCCAGGTGCCGCTCCAGTTCCTCACAAAGCGAATCATCCAACTGCTCGTCGAGATAGTTCGAGAGCTCAGCAAACATGGCCTTGCAGCGGGCAGGTCTGGGCTGATCGTTGCCTAGCTGTTCTTGGGAAGACGCCCGCGAAGCGACGGCTGCTCTCCCGGAGCGTGGTTTCAACCCTTTCATCAATTCCTTGCGGACAAACAACCTCGCACGGTGTAGACGAACCCGCACTGTTCCAGAACGCAGCCCTGTGATCTCGGCCACTTCTTCGTCGGTCAGCCCTTCCATATCGCGCAGCACCAAAACAATGCGATATTGTGGCGGCAGCCGCTGAATGGCGTCTCGCAACCGTCCCGCTTCCTCACTCCGAATGGCGAATGCTTCAGGGTTGATGCTGCCATCGGTCCCCAGTTGCTCAAGTTCCTTCCGATCCGGCATGAGTTCTTCCAGAGAGAGGTCTGGATTGGGAGCAAACTTGCTCCGGCGCCGACTCATCAGGCAGCGGTTCTTTGCCACCTTATAGAGCCACACCACGAGGGCTTTGGGGCTGTCGAATTTGGGCAGGTGCGGAACCGATTTGAGCAGCACTTCCTGCATCGTATCTTCCGCGTCCTCGCGCTGGCCGCAGACGCGCATGCTGAAGGAGAACACGGTATTTTGGAGCAGAGCCAGAGCCTGCTCCAACGCCGCATCGTCACCCCGCTGCAGGAGTTGCACGGCTTGTTCTATCTCAGAACGCATTGCCGTAAATGTAGCATGGCAAACTTCTGGCTAGCTTGATTCTGAATTTGGAACTGTTGAGTTTGGGCAGCGTTCAGCCGTTCAGGATCCTTTGATCCATCTCCTCGACACCTCGAAGCGGGCGATTGCAGTAGCGGATTGGGTTGTTACGCTACAAATGAAAATCGGCCCGTGCAACCATATGTTCGGCATGTCTCTTGTGAACTCCCTGGCGACCTGGCCCTTCTCAATGATGCTTTGCGTTCCGCTGCGGAACGACTTGCTGCGCAGGAGCTTCCGGCATTGGCATCTGTTGTGACTGAGCGGCACTTGATGCTTCCGGCGTTCCTTGTCGCACGTTGGCAAACCACGTACCCAACGCGAATCCCAGTGCCAGAGCAGCACTGGCAACGACAGGCAGCCAAATGGCCCAGACCTGCTTTTCCAGCCTAACAAGGAAATCGTCCATCTGTTGTGCCCTAGTGGTCATGCTCCGCAGGAGCGAGTCATTGGCGCTTCTGACCTTTGCGATCACTCCGATGTCAGGGTGAGCTACTTCTCGCAGCACGTTCACAAGTTGCTTTTGAACGGAGTTCATTTCAGAACAGGACTGGTCAAGCGCTTTGGCGGTATCCGGCAGACCGGACTGCTGGAAGCACTGTCGCAGACTCTCGCCCAGAAGCTTCGCTATGCGTGGCGGGTCCAAACCTGTTTCCAATTCCTTCGGCAATTGCGCAATGCGTGACTCAAGCCGTGACGTGTATGCTGCCATTCGCTTCTCGACTTCATCAGCCTTAGAGAGAGCATTTTCTAGAATCTTCTGCAAAGACTTCCGTTCTGCCGCGATCGCCGCGGGCGTTTCTCGGGTGAGAAGCGCCAGGATGCCCATCGCTTCCAGTACGCGGAGCATCTCGTCGTTTGGGCTGAGGGTGCGAGTGTGCGCGATGACCCTGTAGTATTCCGCCTGTCGTTCAGCGGGCACCAGTCCTGCCAGTTCATCGAACAGGGTTTGGCTCTCGGACTCAGCGCCCGCCAGATTGAGGAGTTCCTGATCGGCGCTCATGGGAGGAACATCTCCTTTGCCCGGTCGAACTCGGAGAAGAGCCGCCGCCGATAGCTTTCGGCACGCATCACGATCGAAGCACGCTTCAGTTCGTTGATTGCATTTTGCCTTGTGGCAACCTGGCCAAGGCGGATACCGTGTTGACGGGCTGGGTTCTCCAGTTCTGCCAAACGAAATTCCATCCGAATCACGATTGGCGATAGTGCTTCGCGGAAACGAATGGCTTGCTCGGCAGATTCCCAGTAGCTGAAGTCTGCCTGCGGGCTTGTCGCATTCTGGACAATCAGATACTGCGCCCGCTCCTGCAGTCGGTTCGCCCATGCGAGGACACTCTCAACGCTTGCCGGGTCTGGCGTGACAACACCCACAGCAGTGAAGCGCGCGCCGGTGGCCGAGACATCCTCATACATCGCGTCGAACCAGTCACTCGCTACTTGCCCCGAACCGGCTCCCATGTCGGCGAGGATGATCGCCGCGCCGGATTCGAGATGATCTACGAACGCGTCGAGACCGGCTGGCGTGTGAATATTCACCTTGGCTACTGACCCGTTGAAGAAGTGCTTGAGCGATCCCCGTGCCTTGTTTTCCGTATCGAGGTCGAGCAGCGTGAACGGAATCTCATTGGCTTCGAACCACTCAGCCAGGGCGACCATCAGGCCGGTCTTGCCAACTCCGCCTTTGCCACCCATGGTGAAGACGACTCGTTTGTTCTTCGTTTGGGCGTTCATCGCGATCCTCCTTGGCTGACGAGTTTCAACGGCTCGCTTTCTTCGAAGTGAAAGTGCTTGGGTTTTGTCTTGTGCTCGACTGGCTTTGCTTTGAGCGCTGCAATTCGGGAGGCAACGTCTTCGGGATTCATGCGGCTGGTCACGGGCGATTGCGGTTCGAGCGGTGGCAGTTCGTACTGAACCTGCTTTCGGTGTTTGGCACGAACCTTGATGAAGGAGTGAATCGTGCTGACTGCCACGTCGAGGCCGACACGCTCGTGAAGGATGCGAACGATGTCGCGATACGTGCAGCCTTTGCGCCGCAACTGGCGAATCAGTTCGCGGTGAGTTTCGAGTTTGGAGCGAGGTGGTTTCTGCGGGATCGAATCCAGCAGGGAAAGAAGGGTCGGGTCCATGATTTTCAGGCTCCTTAGCACCTGGCCATCACAGTCCGTTAACAGTCCGATAACCCGTCTCCACAGTCCGATAAGTGCCCTAGAGCGCTATCCGTACCGTTTAATTTCAATCGGTTACGAACTCTAGGACGACTTTCACGGCGGTAACACGGGTTCAAATCCCGTCGGGGACGCCAACAAAATAAACGGGTTCCGCACAATCACCGTTTTTCTTCATGATCCAATTTGATCCACTTAGGCGAGCTTGATTTCCGAAACGGCGCCCCGCCTTACCAATTTGACCAAATTGCTCTGTGCCTCGCGCTTCTGCGGACCGACTGCCTGCATGTAAACGTCGGTCGTGACTCTCAGACTCGCGTGGCGAAGCAACTCCTGTACGACCTTCGGATTTTCTCCGTTCGCGTTCAGGAGCGTTCCAAACGTGTGCTGGAAGGTGTGATACGAGACTCGCTTCGTCACCCTGGCACGTTCCAAGGCCGGCTTGCCGTAGTACCGCCACCTCCCACCAGACGCGAATGAAGCGTTCATCGAGCATCGAGGCCGGACTTGAGCGTCCTTACGGCTGCGGTGAGCAAACCCTATCTTCGACATATCCCAGTGTCATGTTGTTGAAATACTACAAAGCCTCCGGTGTAACGAGTGCTCCCCTGCAGGGAAAGGCCAGTCGCTATGTCAGCCTCGGTTATCACCTTTTGCTTAACTACCGCGAGTCCGGCGGCGGGTTCAGTTATTGGGGCCACGGTTCGCCAGACGCGGCACTCACTGCATATGCCGTGCGCTTCCTGTCAGATATCTCAGCCTTCACAGATGTTGATCCCGAGATCATACAGGGTGCCGAGAAATGGCTCGTTGGACAACAGGCTAAAGATGGCCACTGGCAGCCAAGGTATGGACACGATGACAGCGGGCTTACCGCGTACATTGCCGTCACTCTGGTCGAATCGGAAAAGGTCACTCAGGACCCTCTGAAGAAGTCCCTCCGGGAATCGGTTTCACGCGCTCTAGCATATTTGTCCGATCCTCATCGTGATCTGAGCGAACCGTATGCGCTCGCAGAGTTTGCCATCACGACTTCTGAGTTCGGCGAGGCAATCTTGCGCGCGAGTTCTGCGCACAACCAGCGGGCCGGGTTTGGTTTCAGAACGGCGTTTTCTTTACTGTTTTTCATGGTAACGGTCGCTACGGTCTTTTCGAAAGACAGTCGCCCCGGTGCAACAAGGCGAATGATTTTTCGCCTGACAAGAGGAATAGGCAATAGATCGGCAGGATCGAGCTACCGTTTCATGATCATTTGCTTATAGTGTCAGAGGGGGAGAGGAACGTGGCAAGGAGACGACATGAAGAAACGCACACTGGGAAAAAGCGGTCTGGAAGTCTCTGCTCTTGGCCTCGGCTGTATGAGCATGAGTTCGGGGTATGGCCCGGCAGCCGACAAGGGCGAGATGATCCGGTTGATTCGTACGGCTCATGAACTTGGCGTCACCCATTTCGATACGGCTGAAGCCTATGGCCCGTTCGCGAATGAGGAACTGGTGGGCGAGGCACTCCAGCCGATCCGCGACAAGGTTGTGATTGCCACAAAGTTTGGCTTCGACATCGATCTTGCGACTGGCGCGCGCACTGGCGGGACTAATAGCCGACCCGAGCATATCAAGCGAGTGGCGGATGCCGGCCTAGAGCGTTTGCGAACTGATCACATCGATCTCTTCTATCAGCACCGCGTAGACCCTGATGTGCCGATCGAGGACGTGGCTGGAGCGGTGAAAGAATTGATTGCCGAGGGCAAGGTCAATCACTTCGGCCTGTCGGAAGCCGGGGTTCAGACTATCCGCCGCGCGCATGCCGTTCAGCCGATTACCGCCGTGCAGAGCGAATACTCTCTGTTCTGGCGTGGTCCAGAAGCCGAGCTTCTGCCGACCTTGGAGGAACTGGGCATCGGGTTCGTGCCGTTTAGCCCACTCGGCGCAGGGTTCCTAACAGGCAAGATTGACGAGAACACGAAGTTCGATCCCACCGACTTTCGGAACCTTGTACCTCGTTTTTCGCCGGAGGCGCGCAAGGCCAATATGGCTCTGGTTGACCTGGTCAAGGCCGTCGCGGAACGCAAAGGCGTGACGCCGGCGCAAGTCGCACTCGGTTGGATGCTGGCGCAGAGGCCGTGGATCGTGCCGATCCCAGGAACGACTAAGCTCCACCGGCTGGAGGAGAATCTCGGTGCGGTGAATGTCGAACTGACCGAGAACGACCTCAAGCAGATTGACGAAGCTGCTTCCAGACTGAAACTCGAAGGAGCCCGCCTTCCTGAAGCTGCGTTGAAGATGACTGGACGCTGAGCGCTCCCGGCCATGGGGAACGGATACGGAACGGCCGATTGCGAAGGTCTTGTTGAGGACCGCGAGCCAGAATGGCCAAAGCGGCGGAATTGTGGATTCGTAGGTTTGGATAAGTGCCTCTAGCTCGAACCACCCCTAAACGAACCCTGACCTACTGGATATTCACGGATCAGCCCGGCCTGGCTCATTCAGCTCCTTTGCCTTCTCAGTCATCAGCAAGTTGATTTCGTCGAAATGCCACGGTGGAAGTCGTGAGTGTCAACGCCGCCATCCATGGAAAGAAGTAGATGCGTCAGGGATTACTCCGACGTCAGAAGTGAGCTACGTCTCGCAGTACGTTCACGAGTTGCCTTTGAACGGAGTTCTTTTCAGAGCATGACTGGTCCAGCGCTGTGGCCGTATCCAGCAGACCGGATTGATGGAAACACTGTCGCAGGCTCTCACCCACTCAATCGAGTCGCGATGCGGCGCGTTCTCACCGGGTGCTCATGCTGCTGGCCGCCGAGATCCCGGTCTCTTGTCCTTGCTAAAGTCTCATCACCTTCTGGCCGATATACCAAAGGGCCGCCATGGGAAAAAGGCGCTCCCGGGAGACCCGTCTGGCGGAGAAAGGGATATTACTTCATGGAGAGCATACGAGCCCTGATAGTGGATGATTCCTCGGTCATGCGAAAGATCGTGGCGCGTTCGCTGCGCCAGGCGGGCATCGAGCTGAGCCAGATATTGGAGGCCGGAAACGGCGAGGAGGCGTTGGGTGTTCTCCAGGAAAACCAAGTCGATCTGATTCTTTGTGATATCAACATGCCCGTTATGGACGGCTTGGAGTTTATCAAGCAGCTTTCCACGGTCGAGAAGGCCAAAGGGGTGCCCGTGATCATGGTCACGACCGAGGGCAGTGAGTCGCATGTAGTGCAGGCGCTGTCCAGCGGAGCACGCGGCTACCTGCGCAAGCCCTTCACAGCAGAGCAAATCAAGGAGCACGTGGTCCCGTTCTTAGCAGGGAAATCATGAGGCCCATGAGCGAAGCGCTCGCCGCTCGCCAGCTCCATGAAAACTGGACGCCACTGCTGGAAGTGGCAGCGCGGGAAGTTTTTGAGCTCATGCTGGGATGCCAACTGAGCGAGTGGTCATCGGAGCAACCTGCAACCCTGGACCTTACTGCCATGGTTGGACTTGCAGGGCAAATGTGCGGGTCGCTGAGCCTGCGTTGCGACCAAAAGTCGGCCGCGCTCATGGCTTCCAAAATGCTAGGCCTGGAGCTCGACAATGTCGGTCCGGAAATGGCGGATGCGATCGGCGAAGTCTGCAACATAATTGCTGGCAATTTCAAAAACAAAATCTCTGGCATGGGTAACGGCTGCATGCTTTCTGTGCCCACGGTGATCACCGGCACAGACTATATCCTGTACTCCAATGCGGACTCCCCTGGCCTTGAGGTCAGGCTGCTGTTCGAAAGCAAGCCCATCGTCATTTCTCTCCAGATCCGGGGCTGATTCGAAGGTCGCCTGAGGGCGCTGCTCCGCAAGCTAATGGAATCGCGTGAGCGGAAATTCCCGGAGGCGGCTAGATCTTGAACTTCTGCACCAGTTCGCGAGGTTCCGTCTACATGCAGCAACTCGGTCCCAAAAGCGCCCCGTTAGCCTGCGTTGTGGACGCTGGCATCCCCGCCCGTGACCGCCCGCTCAGTGTCGAGCACCAGCATCAGCCGCTCCCGCAGCTTGTACACCCCCCGCACCAGTTCGCGGGATTGTCCCTGCATCGTCTCCGGAGGGCTTTCAAAACTCTCCTCGTCGACTTCCAGCACATCGCCAATCTCATCCACTAGGAAGCTAACAGGCCCATCCTCAGTGCGCACCACTACATTCATGGGTAGTTGCGAATCGGGACGGTCCTCCATGGCAAAACGCCGGCGCAAGTCCACCGCCATTACGATTTGCCCCCGCAAATTAATCAGTCCGCGGATGACCGGCGAGGTAAGAGGCACGCGCGTCATCTCCTGGTAGCGGATCACTTCCTGCACCTGCTGTACCGGCACTCCGAAAAACTGATCCTCCAAGAAGAATGTGCAGAACTGCCGTATGCTGACCATGAAAGGCTCTCCTCTCTTTTCACCGTAGTGGTTTCCGCCGCCCGAATACTGTTCACCGGCTTCTCCATCGGTCGCACAGACTTAAACCTTTAGCCAGAATGCGCCCGGGACTACGCCGGCATTTGCGAGTGCTCGACTCTTGAGTGCTCGGCCCCGCGAATCCATCTGACTCCTGTCTTCTTTGCCTGGCCAAGAACAGGCGACAAACGCCCGCGGCAACCGACGTCTTGCCCCCGGAAAAGATCCAGCGCCACGCCTGCCTCTCAATTAAGAATCAAGTAATGTGCAGCTCTGATCGCTTTTGCTAGAGTGCACGACCGTTTCATAGTGGTGCGCGAATTTCAGAAAAAGCTGCCAACAGAAGATGGCCTTGGCTTATCAAGAAAAACCCGGGAGAAGGCTTTTATTCGGTTTCTTTTGCTGGCTGGGTGGCATCTGATATTTTCTGGGCTTCGCCGGCATGGCTGGGTAGGGAACATGCCCACCACGTCGCGGTGGCGGAAATGGGACTCGCTTTGCTATGTTTATTGCGCGAGCGGTTGGCGTGCTCACAGGCAGTCTGCCGAACAGGGAAATCTTGCCGAGAGCGCGCCGCGAAGAAGAGACCGAAATGGCATCCGATCTGATCGGCGTGCGTGAACACGCCAGCGGGACGCGAAGGGTTGCGCAGAGGGTCGCCGCTCCGCTTACTCGTGCCGCGATCTTTCTGGTCGTCACGATGAAACAGGGGCCCGACCACGCTGCGACCATACGCTCGCTCTGTGGCGATCTTGCTGCTCTGTTGCGGGCGGTTGAGTTCCGAGACCTCGAGGGGCAACTCTCCTGCGTGATGGGCTTTGGATCCGCGGCATGGGATGAACTGTTCGGGGCGCCGAGGCCAGCGGAACTGCATCCTTTTCGGGAAATTCGCGCTGGAGCGCGCCATGCGATTTCCACACCCGGAGACTTGCTTTTCCATATCCGCGCCAAACGGATGGATCTATGTTTTGAACTCGCTACGCAAATCATGGCGCGGATTGGGAATGCAACCGCGCCGCAAGATGAGGTGCATGGATTCCGTTACTTCGACGACCGCGATCTGATGGGGTTTGTCGACGGCACGGAGAATCCGCGGGGCGACGAGGCGAGCGCTGCCGTGCTGATTGGCGGGGAGGATGAGGACTTCGCGGGAGGCAGCTACGTCATCGTGCAAAAATATCTTCACGATCTCGCGGGATGGAACGCATTATCGACGGAAGCGCAAGAACGCATTATCGGCCGCACGAAGTTATCCGACATCGAATTGGACGATGCGGTAAAGCCAACGTCAGCGCACAACGCGCTTACGACCATCGTCGAGGACGGGAAAGAAGTCAAGATATTGCGCGATAACATGCCTTTCGGACGGGCCGCCCAAGGTGAATTTGGGACGTATTTCATCGGCTACAGCCGCTCGCCGCGGACGATTGAGACCATGCTGGAAAACATGTTCATAGGGCGGCCCCCGGGCAACTACGATCGACTGCTGGACTTCAGCCGTGCGGTTACTGGCAACCTGTTTTTCGTGCCATCTGCGACATTCCTGGAAGGCGTGAGTGAGGATGTTTCTTCGGTCACGACGGATCTTGCCGAGCCGGCAGCGGCTGAGTCCGATTCATCCGGCTCGCCGAAGAATGATGGTTCGCTGCATATCGGTTCGCTTAAAGGAGAACTCTCGCATGAATAATCTGCATCGTGAACTCGCCCCCATTTCCGATGCGGCGTGGGCGCAGATCGAAGAAGAAACGGCGCGTACCTTCAAGAGATATCTTGCCGGACGGCGCGTGCTTGATGTGCGCGGACCAGAAGGCGCGGCTTTGGCAGCCATCGGCACCGGCCATTTGCGGCCGATTACGGCTCCGAGGGACGGTGTGCTCGCCCGACAGCGAGAGGCGAAGCCACTGGTAGAGCTGCGGGTTCCGTTCGACCTGGATCGCAAGACGATCAATGACGTTGAGCGCGGTGCGAACGACTCGGATTGGCAGCCCGCCAAGGATGCGGCACAACGGATCGCCTTGGCCGAGGATGGCGCCGTATTCGAGGGGTACGCTGCCGCCGGCATCGTGGGCATTCGCCAAGGGACGAGCAATCCGAAAATTGCTCTTCCGAGTGACGTCCGTGAATATCCGCAAGCCATTGCTGAGAGCTTGACCCAATTGCGGCTGGTGGGTGTGAACGGTCCTTACTCCGTACTTCTTGGCGCCGACGCTTATACCGCTCTCGCCGAGACGAGCGACGAGGGATATCCTGTGCTCGAGCACGTCAAGCGCTTGGTCGACAATAAGATCATCTGGGCGCCAGCCGTTCACGGAGCGGTCGTTCTGACCACGCGCGGTGGAGATTTCGGCCTGCACATCGGGCAGGATGTATCCATCGGCTATTTGAGTCATTCGGAAACGGCGGTTCAGCTGTATCTGCAGGAGACTTTTACGTTCCTGCTGCTTACCTCGGAAGCCGCTGTCGCACTGACGCCTCCTAAGAAGAGGTAGCTGTCTGATAGAGCGTCGATGGAAGTTGGCAAGTGGGCTAGCATACGCCTTGCCCTAACGCCGCCGACCTGAGTATTGTTACGGGGTGAAGTTTCCGCGATGTAGTGGAATCCTGCTGCATTTCACTTCTTTGCCCGGACCGTTCGGCATCGGCGATCTTGGGTCCTGTGCTTACGAATTCGCCGACTTCCTCTCTGCCGCCGGACAAAGGTTATGGCAAGTGTTGCCGCTGAATCCTACGGGATACGGAGATTCTCCGTATCAGTGCTTCTCTGCGTTTGCCGGAAATCCGATGTTGCTGAGTCTCGAGCGGTTACGGGACCAGGGGTTGCTTCAGCAATCAGACCTGGCTCGGTCGCCCGCTTTTCCAGAAAGCTCCGTTGACTTTGGCCCGGTGATCAAGTTCCGAATGGCGGCGCTGCGCCGAGCGGCACAAGTTTTCTTTTCCGACGGTTCCCGCGCCGATCGCTCAGCCTTCGAGCATTTTTGCGAAAGTGCGAGTCCATGGCTCAACGACTATGCGCTTTTCATGGCCTGCAAAGATGTCCACCACGGAATCATGTGGACTCTATGGGAGCAGGAAATTCGCCGGCGCGACCAGCGCGCGGTGAGCGAGTGGTCGACAAGACTCGCGGCAGAAGTGCAAGCCTATAAGTATTGGCAGTTTGAATTTTTCCGGCAGTGGGAGCGGCTTAAGATTTATTGCCAGCAGCGGGGTGTACGGTTCATGGGCGACATTCCGATCTATGTTGCGCACGACAGCGCGGATGTCTGGGCCCATCCCGATCTGTTCCATCTCGATGATCAGGGCCAGCCGACTGTGGTCTCCGGCGTGCCGCCCGATTATTTCAGCGCCACCGGACAGCTCTGGGGGAATCCGATTTATCGTTGGGACTTGCTCGCCGCCAACGGATATCAATGGTGGATCGAGCGCTTCCGGGCCTCGTTCGCGCTTTTCGATATGGTGCGTCTGGATCACTTCCGCGGTTTTGAATCCTATTGGGAAGTTCCGGGTAGTGAGACGACCGCCATGCACGGGCGTTGGGTCAAAGGGCCGGGAGAAAAGCTTCTATCGGCGCTGCAAAGCGCTTTTGGCCAGTTGCCGATTGTGGCGGAGAATCTCGGCGTGATCACTCCGCCGGTGGAGAAGTTGCGGAAACAGTTCGGCCTGCCGGGCATGAGTCTGTTGCAATTCGCCTTCGGCACGGATCCGCAGGGGCCAACGTTTCGTCCACATAATTACGCGCGCGATCTGGTCGCCTACACCGGCGGACACGACAACGACACGACGGTGGGCTGGTGGTCGAGTTCGGGCGCGGGTGACAGCACGCGCACTCCCGAGGAGGTGCGCAAAGAACGGGCATTCGCTCGTGCGTACCTCAACATGGGAGATGATGACGAGATCAACTGGGTTATGATCAGGGCGATTCTCGCGTCGGTTGCCGATGTGGCGATTGTTCCGTTACAGGATGTGCTCGGCCTAGGCACTGAGGCGCGGATGAATCTTCCCGGAAAAGTTAGTGGAAACTGGAAATGGCGTTATCGTCCGGGAGCGTTGCACGCCGAGTTGAGCAATCGACTTCGATCGGTGGTCACGCTCTATGATCGATAAGAAATTCGGATAGACACGCTTCTGGAAAAAAGCACAAGAAAAGAGTTATGGACAAGCCGCCACGCACCTTCTGGCAAATTTGGAACATGAGTTTCGGTTTCCTCGGTATCCAGTTTGGCTGGGGATTGCAGATGGCGAACATGAGCGCCATCTATGAATATCTGGGTGCGAGGGCGGATCAGATTCCGATTCTCTGGCTGGCCGCGCCGCTGACGGGTTTGATCGTGCAACCCATCATCGGACACGCCAGCGACCGCACCTGGGGCCGGTTGGGTCGGCGACGACCTTACTTTCTGGGCGGCGCGATTCTGAGTTCGATGGCGCTCATTCTGATGCCGCGCAGTTCCACTCTCTGGATGGCGGCGGGTCTGCTGTGGGTGCTGGACACCAGCATCAACGTCAGCATGGAGCCGTTTCGTGCGTTTGTCGCCGACCTTCTGCCGGAATCTCAACGCACGCGCGGCTTCGCCATGCAGAGTCTGTTCATCGGACTGGGGGCGGTGATCGCCTCGGGACTGCCGTACCTGCTGACCAACGTTTTTCACGTGGCCGGGACCAGAGCTGCGGGGACGATTCCTTTCACGGTGCGTCTTTCCTTTTACATTGGTGCCGCAGCCTTCATGAGCGCCGTCCTGTGGACCATGTTTACCACCAAGGAATATCCGCCCGACGATCTGGCTGAATTTCAGAAACAAAAAAGCGAAGGTGCGGGTCTGGGCGCGGGAGCGCGCGAGATCTTGGCGTCCATCCGCGAAATGCCGCTCACCATGCGGCAACTCGCGTGGGTGCAGATCTGCACTTGGATGGGTCTGTTTTGCATGTGGCTATACTTTCCAGTTGCAGTGGCACGCAACGTCTTCGGCGCCGCCGACACTAATTCTCCTGCGTATTCCACGGGAGTGGAATGGGCCGGCATTTGTTTCGGGATGTACTCGCTGGTGTGTTTCGGATTTTCATTCGCGTTGCCCGCGCTGGCCCGTCAGTTCGGACGCAAAGCGACTCACAGCTTCTGTCTGATGTGCGGTGGTCTGGGACTGATTTCGGTGGCCGTGATTCACAACAAGTATCTCCTGTTGCTCTCCATGACGGGAGTCGGCATTGCCTGGGCCAGCACGCTCTCCATGCCGTACTCCATCCTCGCCGGATCGTTGCCCCGCGGAAAAACCGGAGTTTATATGGGGATTTTCAACTTCTTCATCGTGATTCCTGAGATCACAGCATCGCTCGGATTCGGCTGGGTGATGGGGCATTTGCTAAACAACAACCGCATCGCCGCAGTGGTGGCGGGCGGAATCTTCTTTATGCTGGCGGCCATATTGACGCAGTGGGTGCAGGATTTGTATGACTTGCAGGAGGCGCGTGATTTGTCACCGCGAAACGTAGTGGCGGCGAAGTTGTGAAGAAGAAGTCGTGAAGGAAAAGTTCAGTTCTATGCGCATCGTCTACGTCATCGGCCGCGCACGGCGACGAGTTCCGATTCCACCGGCACGCCGCGGGCGATTTTCACTCGCACCAGGGCTTCGAACGGCTTGATCGCTCCTGAAGCTGAGCCGGGAATCGCACGCAGCAATTTTTCTACGGAATCCTGACGGCAAACAAACTCAACAGCTCCCTGCGTGCCGAATGTAGTTGTCCCCGCCAGAATCATCACGTAGCGCCCCGATCCGATTCCCGGTACCAGTCCCAATACTGCATAATCTTCCGTCAGCGGAGCATCCGAAGGACTCGCCAGGAAAGCTGCGGCCTCTCCCGGCTGGGGATGTTTGTTGACAATGGAAAGATCGCCTTTGCGGGTGCCGGAAGCCACGCGCTGAAACACAAATTCCTGTGTGTTGGGAATGTCGAGCAACGAAAGATTTTCCGACGGGGAGCCCACGAAGATCAGATTGTTATTCTTCACGTCGTCGAGCGTGAACAAACTGCCGCGCTTCACCAGCACCTTTCGCCCCAGCGTGCTGAATGCCTCATCAAGCGCGTGAATGGCCAACACCTCACCCACGCCGGTGTAATGGTCGTAGACGGCGACGTTCGAGTCCCGGCGCGAATTGTAGTAACGCATGCCGGTTTCCGGGCGTCCTACGAAGGCGGCATTGCTGAAAATGACCCAAGGCTCTTCGGCGACGGAAGTAAACGGACGCCAAAAATCGGCCAGAGGGCCGGTGACGGTCGCCATGCTGGAACTCGTGGAGGAATCCGACTGCTTGTGGTTCGAAACTACGCTACCTAAGACGATCAACGACACGACGAGAGCGATCAACAGCGAAACGACGGCCATCCGCCAGCGCGCCGGAACCACTTCAACCACGACGCTTCCTCGCGCCTCGCGAGCAGGCAGATCCCTAAGCTGAGACCCGGAATCGGCCGGCTTAGCTTCGACCGATCGCGCCTCGAATATGAGGTGATAGCTTCCCTTGGGAATCTTCACCACGATGGGATCCGCGGCTCCCTCGGTCGCGTAGTAGTCGGCCAGCTTCAGACGCAGGCGTCCAGCTTGCACACGGATGGTCGAGTCAGTCTGCGGATCAAAGTCCGCCGGTCGCGCGTACACTTCGGTGGCAATCTGATATTCCTTCAACGGCGCTTCGGGGTGATAGAGAGATTGTTTCGCGAGATACAGCAGTAGCTTACAGAGGGATTCCGAACCGCGGAGGCTATGACTTTTAATAATGTTATCTATTTGTTGGGAGAGTTGTTCCGGCCCGGCGGCGAAAGTGTGTGACACAACCATGTAACACCGATCTAACAGGGATCGTATGCTGTTGCAGCAGCAGCATTTTATCGCAGTAACCGTTTAAAACCTAGTGAAACGTCCGCCCGCGTTCGCTTTGTACTACAAGTTGCACACTCCAGTGGTTCTGCGTTGGAAAACGTCTCCAGACGTCCGCGAAGACGTTCTCGATTTGGAGGAAACATGAAGAAAGTCCTAGTTCTGCTGACCCTGATGTTCGGCCTAACTGTTCTCGCGTCCGCCCAGACCGACACCGGTCGACTGGTGGGAACTGTCACAGATGCCTCCGGAGCCGTGGTGAGTGACGCGGCGGTCACGGTGACCAACAAAGGTACCGCGCGAGCAATCACCGTGCGGACCAACGATTCGGGGTCGTACGTGGTGAATGCACTGCCCGCCGGCAGCTATCACGTTGAGATCAAGAAACAGGACTTCAAGACTGCGGCCGCGGATTTCACACTAGAAGTCTCGCAGGTTCAGGAAATCAGCTTGAAGCTGGAACCGGGCAGCGTCGCGACCACAGTTGACGTGAGTGCCGGCGTGCCGCTCGTGGACACCTCCACCTCCAGCACGGGCGAGGTTATTCAGGGACGACAGGTGACGGAGCTTCCGCTCAACGGCCGGAACTTCACTCAACTCGCGCTGCTGACGCCTGGGGTGACGCGTGGAGCCTATGGAGACGAGGCTTCGGGCGGCGGTTCGGGAACCGCCTCGGAGACGTTCCGCAATTCTGACACAGGGGGAGCTGCGCTTTCGGCTAACGGTTTGCGTCCACAGGCCGGCAACTTTATTCTCGACGGCGTAGACAACAATGACGGGTTGGTCAACACGATCGTCTTCTTCCCGCCAGCGGAAGCGATTCAAGAATTCCGCGTCAACACGAGTGTGGCTCCTGCGGAGTTCGGGCGCGGCGGAGGCGCCATCGTTCAGACCACACTTAAATCAGGTACCAACCAAGTGCATGGCACGGTCTTTTTCTTTCGCCGCAGCGGCGAATTCGACGCCCATTCCTTTCAAGCTACGGGTCCGATCATCTATCGCAAGGGCCAGTTTGGAGGAACTCTAGGCGGGGCCATCTGGAAGAACAAACTGTTCGCGTTCGGCGACTACCAGGGACTTCGTCAGGATCAGCCGGTCGGGATCGAGTATGCTTCAGTTCCAACCGCGAAGATGCGCACTGGCGACTTCTCCGAGCTATTGGGCGTGAGCACTCCTACGATCCCTTCAGCTACCATGTGCCCCAATCTCTACACTGCGGGTCCTAATCCCACGGCTCTCCCGCAATATGCAGGGAAAGGCTATATCTACGATCCGACCGCGTGCCAGCCGTTCGGATGGAATGGCACGGTTGGCACCAACGTCATTGCCAACGGGAACCCGGTGGGCCTGAAATATCTGCAGACGTTCCCGCTGCCCAGCCGGACCACCGTAAACTTTCAGCAGAACTATATTGCCGACCGCCAGAGCCTTCGTAATTACGATGACTTTGATATGCGGTTTGACTTCAACGCGACGCAAAAGGATCAGATCTATTTCCGCTACAGCTATGGCCAAGACAATTTCACGGTAACGAATCGACTAGGGTCGTGCTGTCCTTCTGGATTCGGGTCGGGTGACAATATCGACAATCCCCGCGGCTTTGCGGCAGGTTACACCCGCACGATCACCAACAATCTGTTGAACGAGTTCCGCTTTGGCTATACCAGTACGGTTTATGGCTATAACCCTCCCAATATTGGACAGCGGCTGGCGGCAGGTGTCGGTATACCAGGAGCAAATCCAACCCCGCTCCTTGGAGGGCAGGCACTGATCGGCGGCAATAACGGGGAAATCGAGTATCAAGGCGATGGCGGACCCTACAACGTGCCGCAAAAGTTTTATCAGTTCACCGACTCGCTTTCGTTTGTCCGCGGCCGGCACGTCTTCAAGTACGGTGCCACCATAGGGCAACGGCATCTCGATTTCGTTCAGGGAAACGACGCCAAGGGTTACTTTATCTTGGGCGGCGTTAATTACCCGGGCACGGGTCGGTTCACAGGCTATGAGATGTCTGAGATCGCGGCGGGCTTCCCAGACTACGAAGTTGGTGAGTTCCAGGGTCTCTACCAGACACGCAGTTGGGAGACTGGCTATTTTGCCCAGGACGACTGGCGTGTGACCAATCGCCTCACGCTGAACCTGGGCCTCCGCTACGACTACTACACCTGGCCGTATGAACTGAACAATCGGCAGTCCAACTGGGTACCGACCAATCCAACCGATCCAACTGACGGAATTCTGATTACCCCAGGCAGTTCTGGAGCGACGGGACTGCCGAGAAGTCTGATCAACAACGACAAGAACGATTGGGCGCCGCGCCTCGGGTTTGCCTATGATCTGTCGGGGACTGGCAAAACCGTACTCCGCGGCGGATACGGCATCTTCTACTTCCTGGATCGCGGCGGCATTGGAAACCAGTTAAGTAATAACCCCAATTTCAACGGCGTCTCCAGCTACCTTGCCTGCCCGAACGGCAACTGCGCCGACCCGGCCGGCTATCGCATCACCTTGAGCGGGATGGGGCCTACAACCGGCACTGCTCCAATCGTTCCAGCCGGGTGCCCGACGGCGCCCTGCAATGACTGGACGCAGGCGATTAACACACTCCCGCCGGCAATCAATCAGGTAAACGTAAATGATCCCAAGAACGTAAGCGTGATTTACTATCCGACCAACAGCAAGAACTCTCGCGTACAGCAGTGGAATCTCCAAATAGAACGCCAATTGGATGGAAGTACGGCATTGGATGTCGCCTACGTGGGCACAAGGATGAACAATCTGGCGACCGCTTTCAATGCCAATCAAGCACCGTTCGGCGCCACAACGTCGCGCTGGTCTGGTTTAGGGGGTGCCGTCAATGAATACGCTTTCATTGGCGACGGTACCTACAACGGCTTGCAAACGAGTCTTAAACGCCGTCTTTCGCACGGACTGACCTTCACTACTGCGTACACCTGGTCCCACACTATCGATAACTCCAATGGAGCGTTTAGCACCACCGGCGGCGGAGGCAGAATCTTTGTGGATGCCAACGGCAACCCGATGCTTTCG
Organism: uncultured Acidobacteriota bacterium; assembly: GCA_963755795.1. GTDB lineage: Bacteria > Acidobacteriota > Terriglobia > Terriglobales > Acidobacteriaceae > Sulfotelmatobacter. Next base: position 20,310 of record CAVWLI010000050.1, read on the forward strand.
CTCAATAAGGGAAATTCTGATCAGGACATCCGGCATTCGTTCGTGTTTGCCTCGATGTACGAGATTCCGTTTGGCAAGGGCAAGCAATTCGGTTCGGATCTTCCCAAAGGCTTGGACTACGTGATCGGAGGTTGGCAGTGGAATAACATCATCACGCTGCAAACCGGCACGCCGCTGGACATTAATATCAACGGCGTCAATGGACTGCAGGGCAATCGGCCGGACATAACCGGGCCTGTCTCCGTCAAGGTCGTTTATGGGTCAACCTGTAATGTTCTGAGCGAGTTTGCGAATGTCTGCGGCGTGATCACTGGTGACTTTTCAGCCCCACCGCAGAGCGGCGGCAACTATGCCCGGGCTGGCACGCTTGGGCGCAATGCGGTGTACGGTCCCGGATACCACACCTGGGATACGGGCATGATGAAGGACATCACACTGCACGAACGCTACAAGATCGAATTCCGTGCTGACGTCTTCAACCTGTTCAATACGCCGCAGTTCACTAACGGCAGCTTCAACTCGGGTGTCAGCAATGGAGCTGTAACGAATAACCTGACGACCATCATTGGCAGCCCTCAGACCCGCTTCTCGTCGGAGCGTCAGATGCAGTTTGCTTTCCGCTTCTTGTTCTGATCAGGGCAAAAGAGAGCGGAGAACGAACGTGGTTTCTCCGCTCTCCTAATCGTTAGCACGTACATCCTGAACTGGTTCCGTTCTCGTCGCTCGATTGCCGATACAAGCCGGGCACCGTTAAATGCCATGAAGAACACACGAACCATTGCGCTCTTGCTGATCGTGGTCTGCCTGCTCGCGCTTCGGGCATGGCCGCAGTGGGCTGCCGGGGCGGCGGGACAATCTCCTGTCGTGCACAAAATCGAGCCGCCCAACTGGTGGGTGAACTACACGACTGAGCTCACCCTGCTGCTCACCGGTGAGAATCTAAGCGGCGCGCGGGTGGAGAGCCCGACGAAAGATGTGACCGTGCTCGGCGCCGAAGCTTCCGCCAACGGCCACTATCTATTTGCTCACCTGCAACTCAGATCGAGTCTGCCCGCTGGAAACGTCTCCTTACATCTGATCACTACAGCGGGCTCGACGGCGGTTGCGTTGCCGCTGCTGGCTCGTGCGGACTCCCGCGGCCGATTCGAAGGCATTTCCCGCGACGACGTCATCTACCTGATCATGCCCGATCGCTTCGCGGACGGCGATCCTTCCAACGACCAGCCGTTCTACGACCGTGGCAAACCTATGGCATATCACGGTGGCGATCTGCGCGGTATTCGCGAGCATCTGGGATACTTGCACGATCTCGGCGTCAACACCCTCTGGCTCACTCCGGTCTGGAAGAATACTGACGCTGATTATCACGGCTACCATGTCGTCGATTTCTATGCCCTCGACGACCACATGGGATCCATCGCAGGAATATCAGGAACTTGTCGCCGATGCTCACCGGCTGGGCATGAAGGTGCTCATCGACTACGTCGTGAATCACACAGGCCCGCACCATCCCTGGGCGAACGATCCACCGACGCCGACATGGTTTCATGGCACGCCGGCGCATCATCTGGAGCCCGCTTATACGTTCAGCGGGCTGGTCGATCCGCATGCCTCGCCGCGCGAGTATCTCAACACGCTGGACGGCTGGTTCGCGGGCAAGTTGCCGGATTTGAATCCTGACGATCCCGCGCTCGCTCTCTATCTCGCACAGAACGCCATGTGGTGGACAGAGATCGCGCAGCTCGATGGTTTCCGTCTTGACACTTTTCCATATTCATCCCGCCAGTTCTGGAGCGGATGGTTCGAACGGCTCGGCCACATCTACCCGCAGATCAACGCCATTGGCGAAGTATCGGACGGCGATTCGACGATCACTTCATTTTTCGAAGGCGGACGAAAGCAATTTGACGGCATCGATTCCGGTCTGGCCACGGTCTTCGATTTCCCGCTCTGCTATGCCTTGCGTAATGTTGTGATCAAAGGCGCGCCCGTGGACAAAATCGTCGAGGTGTTGCAGCACGACGAACTCTATCCCCATCCGGAAACGCTGGTTACGTTCATTGGAAATCACGACCAGCGCCGCTTCCTGAGTGAGGACGGCAGCAGCCCTGCCGAACTCAAGGCTGCAACGGCGCTGTTGTTGACCCTGCGCGGGATCCCGCAGATTTATTCCGGCGACGAAATCGCGATGCGGGGCGGCAACGATCCCGACAACCGGCGTGATTTTCCGGGAGGGTTCCGTGGGGATCCGCAGAACGCGTTCACCGCCAGCGGCCGCACGGCCGAACAACAAGATGTATTCGCTTACGTGCAATCGCTGCTGATGCTGCGCAAAAACCACCCCGCGTTGCGGACGGGGACGCAGCGGCACATCGGATGGGAGGCTACCTATTACGCCTTTCTGCGTGAGTCGCCAGAAGAGAAGCTGCTGATCGTTTACAACAACGCTCCGAAGATGGTCGCACTCAACATCCCTATCGAAAACACGCCGCTCGAAACTGCGCACGAGTTGCAGACGGTTTTTGGGAATAGCGCCGCAGAAATGGGGGGCGGCCAGGTGCGCGTCTCACTGCCCGCGCAGACGCTCTCAGTGTTCAGCGTGCATTAGGGAAAGGCGCGGACCCCATCGGCGGTGTCCGGCGGCTGTTGATTTTTATAACGATCGTCAACGTAAAGATCGTCAAAATAAAGTTGTCAAAATAAAAGTCGTCGACCCGTGCCGGCTAGGTTCCGCCTTCGCGGAGAGAGTTCGGTTGCTGGAATTCCTCGTGTTACAGTTCGAGTTGTCCGAGGCCGTTCGCCATCGCTGATTCCAGAAGCTGCGAGAGCCCAAAAGGCTCGGGTACAAGTTCCGCCCTCCGCCCTCCGGCACACTGCTAGCAACTTGCTAATCATGCCTTCAGCGCATACTCTCAGAGTAGGTCGGTTTCGCGGCAGCAAAGGGAGAACATCTGACACACGACGAAATGAAGGCTGCATACGTTGTCATCCGCCACAACGTACGCACGTACGAATCGGCGGGAGTGGTCGAAGTGGTCAAGGGACGAACCAATGCCGAGTCCACGCTGAAAAAATTCGAAAGCAACCAAAGCTCCGCCGATCGGCATGAGGGCTGGCGCTACTTCCTCGAAAAAAGCAACTTGAAGGCAGGCACAGACCCGGCTGAAGCCACCGAGCTTCGTCAGGCGGAACTGGAGAGCCGCGAGTCCAAAGCCGCGCAAGAGGGCGGCGCCAACGGGGGCGGACCGCCGAGGTGAGCGGCATCCCGCAGCAATTTGCTTGCTAAATTCGCGCCTTGCGGCGTAGCATCCGTTAGTGCGTTAGACCGAGTCGGTCGTGAGCAGTTCTCGCCTAATCAGCCAGCACCTGCCGAGCTGTACCTCCGAATCTCTCCAGCGTAAATTGATTGAAAGGAACACCGTATCAACATGGCAGAACAAGGAACAGTCAAGTGGTTCAATGACGCCAAGGGCTATGGCTTTATCAGCCGGCAAAATGGCGAGGATGTTTTTGTGCACTTCTCAGCGATCCAGGCGGGTGGCTTCAAGAGCCTGCAGGAGGGCCAGACGGTGCAATTCGACGTGACCAAGGGGCCCAAGGGCTGGCAGGCTGAAAACGTTCAGCCGCTATAAAATCATCCCGGAATCGGAAGGGCGATCTTTTCGGAGGTCGCCTTTTCTGTTTTTGGGGCAGCCGATTCGTTGTGGTGTCGAGTTACACAACTCATTTCGCATGGTCTGATGCCGTGAAGTCTGCGGTCCCGATTTTGACGATCGTTCCTCGCGGCCGCGGTTTCGCCTCTTTCGATTCTTTGCCTTCCTCAGGTTTGGTCTTCGCGTCGGGTGCTAGCGCTGGTGCTGATGCAGGTGCAGGTTCTTCGGTCCAGATTCCGTAGACGCGCCCGCCGTACGCGGCGATTCCACTGTAGTCGCCGAAGAAAACGCCTCCCACTTCAAATGGTTCGTCGGTCCACGCGTAGTTGGTGAAATTTCGTCCGCCGTCAGTGGAGCGTGCGAGAACCACGACTTGCTTGCGGTTCGCGGGATCGCGCCTACGATCGTAAAAGATCACATTGATGGAGCTGTCCGTCGGGTCCACCGCGAGCCACTGAAAAAACTGGTCGGCGCCGTTGTGGAGTGGATCATTATTCACGCGGACTGGAGCAGACCAGCGCTTGCCGCCGTCGTCGGAAGTCGCCAGAAAAACGTCGAGATCGCCGTTGCGGTAGTCGCTCCATGTCACATATAGACGCTTGCTTTTCGGGTCGATGGCGATCTGCGGGAATCCGTTGGCGCGTTCGAGTGTATCGATGGCGAACATGATGGGCGCTGTATGAATCACGGCGCGTGTTCGCGAGAAGTTCAAGCCGCCATCACGGGACGTGGTCAGCATAATCGCGTCGTCCTGACTCCAGATCGCATAAAGCGTGCCATCGGGACCGACTGCGCCGGCGAATCCCTCAGCGGCGCCATTGTCGTCGCGCGGCAGCCCAGGATGCGCGTCGATCTCAGCCGGTTGCGACCAAGTCTTCCCATCGTCGACAGAACGGGAGAGCACCATCTGGGAATCGGTGAGCCTCCACCGCGTCCACCCAACGTAAAGATTTCCCGCATACCGCCCCTTCGTGTTGTCCGCGACAATCCAGGGCTTATCTTCAAACGGAATCCCCGGTGAACTCGTCTGCTCAGCGACAGGGAAGTGATCCGCCTCCCAGGCTTTTCCTCCGTCGAGCGAGCGCCGCACAAACACTCCGTTGCGGGTAGCACCGTGTGCCCAATAGTTAAACGTTCCCAGCTTGTCGAAAGCGATGTAACAGACGAAGGCGTGGCCCTGGTTATCGAAGGCCACCGACACATCGCCCGAAACGCGATAGTTCTTTGGCTCGACTCCCTCGGCCAGCTTGCCATGTGTGACCGGCGTCCTGCGAATACGACGCGTGCACGTTGTCTTGAAACACGCCCACTACTTGCTGCGGATTTCTCGGGTTGACTGCGATTGCGGGCTCCGTGAACCGCCCCGTCGAGGGCGTGAGCGGAAAGATCTGAGCACCAGGAGCTGTGGGCAGATCCTGTCCCTGCACGACTAAAGGAACGCTGCAGAAAAGCGCGAAAATCGCCGCCGCCGCACATCGCCGAAAAAGCTGCGAGAAGAACATGCGAAAACCTCTGGAGTTATTGATCATGTTTTACTTTTTACGGAACGTCAACAGAGCATAAAGCCGCGCCTCCGGCAATTCCAGCATCGGCGCCGTAGTGGGCCATCAGCAGCGGAATCTCCGAGGCGCGGGGATTCACGCACCAGCTGGGGAGGCGCTTCTTGATGTCTTCGAAAAACGGCTTAAGCATGGCCGCAACGCCGCCGCCCATCACCAGAACGTCGGGGTCGAGCAGGTCGACGATGTTGCCGAGCCAGGGGATCAAGAGGTCGACCGTCTCCTGCAGAATTTCTCGAGCCAGCGCATCACCCTCCGCATAAGCCTTGCCCACCGTTTCGCTGGTGATGGCCGCAACTTCGCCGTTCGCCAAATCGAGAATCGCCGACTGTCGAGATAGATCGTCCTTGAACTTACTTCGCGCCCGCGCACCGATCGCAGGACCCGCAGCTAGTATTTCAATACAGCCGAGTTTTCCGCACTTGCAGCGTGGACCGCGATAGTCGATGCTCACATGTCCACCTTCGCCCGCAGCGCCAGTTTTGCCGTGGTAGATGCGGCCGTCAAGAACGATGCCAGTTCCGATTCCGGTTCCAATCGTGGCGTAGAAAACATAGTGGAATCCCCGGGCGGCGCCCCAGCGCGTTTCGGCCAGTGCAGCGGCGTTGGCGTCGTTATCGACTTTGACAGGCACGTGATACATTTCCACGATTCGTTCGGCGAGGGGAAAATTCCGCCAGCAGGGAAGATTAGGAGGATTGAGAACTACTCCGGTCTTCGGGTCGAGCGGCCCCGGGGCGCAGATGCCGATGCTGTGAAATCCGCCGTACGGCGCGGCTGCGGCGGCCATGGAATCAATCGCGCTGGCGACCGCTTGCAAGCCCGCTTCGGCTGTGCCGTTGGCCACCATTGGCTTTCGGCCCTGTGTGAGTATTTTGCCCCCGCGGTCCACGAGTCCGACCGCGACTTTCGTGCCGCCAATGTCGACGCCCAGGATGGGACCGCCAGGTTTTGAGCTCTCACTCATGGCTTGGCCGCCGCCTCCATCTGCAGTAGGGAAGAGAACTGCACCTTGATCGTCTTGATCTCGTACGGCTTGGTATGCAACGTAACTCCGCCATCGCGAATCGGAATGCTGCCCGTCGCTCTTTCCATAAGATCGGTTTCCGCCGCCGACTCCGCGCCTGGAGGAAGTTGAATTGTAACGTCACCCTCCTTGCCGGCCCATTCGTAGAAGCGCAGAACCAGCGAGTTCTCGTCCTCGGCTTTCTTCAGCGCGGTCAAGATGACGTTCTCCGGTTGCGCTTGCAGAAAGGAATGATCAGGCGCCAGCGCTCCCTGATGCTTTGCGAAGGGGAGCGAAATCAACTTGTAGTTCAGTTCGTAGCCGCGGCGAATGGTGAGCGCGTCTTTCCAGCCTCCGCCGTGCGGATACAGCGAGTAGGTGAACTCGTGGTGACCTTCGTCGGCGTGTGGGTCGGGCCACTCCGGAGACCTCAGCAACGAGAGGCGCAGTACATTTCCTTTGGCATCGTATCCGTATTTGCAGTCATTCAGCAGGCTGAACCCGTGCTTCGCGTCCGAGATGTCAGCCCAGCGCTGAGCCGGTACTTCGAACTGCGCCTGCTCTGCTGGGGTTTTACGCGTGGTGGGGCGCTCGACCGAACCGAATGGAATTTCGAACGCCGCCCTGTCGCTGTGCGCGCTGAGCGGGAACGCAACTTTCAACAGAATATGTTTCTCGTGCCATTCCGCCTGCATCTTCACATCGACACGAGGCACGCCGGCGTACAAGACAATGTCGCGCACAAATGTCGAGTTCTGGAAATGATTCTTGATCTGAATTACCGCTCGTAACGGCCCGCTCTCTACCAGTTTCACTTCATCCGCTTTGTCCAAGTCCCAATGTTGCTTCTCGAAGTCGGCGTCGATATTCCACGCGTCCCATTGCTTAGGCTTGTCGACGAAGGTCTGCAGCAGGTTTCCGCAGGTTGACGTTTTCGGTCCGCCGGTGTCGGTTTCCGCGGGCGCCAGCGCCTCCGTACCGCTTCGTTTCTCGAACAGGCTGGTCATGCAACCAGTTTGCGGATCGATCTTCACCCGAATGAATTCATTCTCAAGGCTATCCGGAGTAGCGCGCAGGAAAGTAGGAGTTGCCGGTGTGCTCATCCCAGGTCGCACGAAATAGGTCCGGTAGCCGAGCGACGGCGTGTTGGCCAACAACAACAGTCGCACACGGTGCGTCTCACCGTCGACTGAAAGCAGTTGCGACGGCACTACCTTTCCGGTCGAGTCTGCAACTTCGATCTGGTTTGCCGGCGACGGCAGTTGAGCCTCAACTTCGGTCACTTCGGTTCGCGGCCAGGAGAGCGAATTGAAAATCAGTACCGGGACCTCGCTAGGAATGTTCCCACCTTGCGTGTTGACATGTGCGGCAATCTCGCGCAGCGATCCCATGGTCACGTCGTTCGCGGCGCGGTCCACGTCCTCCAGATTGCGCTTGGCGTCGAGATAATTCACGGCAATCCCGGAGCCCGGCATGATGTCGTGGAAATGATCGAACAGTAGATTCTTCCAGGTCAGTTCCATTCCATCCTGAGGATAAGCCCGGCCGTAGAGCGAGGCCAGTGACGCGAACTTTTCGGCGTTGAGCACAGTTTCTTCGGCGCGCCGGATTCTGCGCTTGGTTTCGGCCTGCGTGGTGAAGACTCCGCGGTGATACGCGAAGTAGAGCTCGCCATCCCAAGTCGGTACCTGCATGCTGGGAAGCTTCTTTTCCAGATCGCTGAAGTAGTCGCGGGCGAAACTGAACTCCAGTTTCGGAAACACCGCATCCGGCGCCCGCAGCTTGTCGGCATTGTCGAGCATGATGCGCGTGGGCCCGCCGCCGTGATCTCCCACGCCGTACAAGTGCATCATCTCGGGTTTGTCGGGGATGGTCTTGCCGTAGATCGAAGGCATCCAAATCGAAAGGTCAGACCCAAGAGACTCGGCGTCAATGCCTCCCGCATAGTCGTGCGGAAAATAAGTCAGCAGCCGGCTGCCGTCAGGCGCTTGCCACCAGAATAGCTTGTACGGGAACACCGTGAATTCGTGCGCCCATAGCAGCTTCTGCGTGACGAAATAATCCATGCCCGACTTCTTGTAGATCTGCGGCAGTTGATAGTTGTAGCCGAACGAATCTGGGTTCCATCCGATCTTCACATCGACGCCGAAATTCTTTTGAAAGTACCGCTTGCCCACCAGAATCTGCCGAACCAGCGATTCTCCGTCGGGCATATTCAAATCCGGCTCGACCCACATACCGCCAATGATCTCCCAGCGGCCTTCTTTCACGCGCTGCTCAATTTGCTTAAAGAGGTCGGGATATTTCTCCTGCATCCATTCGTACGTGCGCGCGGACGACATGGTGAACTTGAAATCCGGATACTCGCGCATCAAGTCGAGCACGCTCTGGAAAGTGTTGCGCACTACTTCGACAGTCTCTGTCCATGGCCACAGCCACGCCATGTCGATATGCGAATTCCCGACGATGCGAATGTTGAATTGCTGCAGCCACGGCTTCAGCACTTCGAGTTTGGCCTGCGCCTGTTTGAGCGAGGCGTCGAATGCCGCTTGATCTCCGTGGTCGAGCGCAGAGAAATCAATGGCCTTCAGGGCAGCGTCGAGTTGCTGCTGGCGCTCAGCCTTACCTTCCTCGTAGGCCGCAATCATGGGACGGGCGGCGAGAATCTCTGTGCGCAGAAATGCTGGGTCGGGACGCGTGTGCGGCGTCTCGATCATGAGCTCACTGTGGAAAAATTCGGCCTGCACTGCGTCTCCCGAGACCACTCTCGCGGCGATCAAGAATTTCTGGCCCGGCTGCGCGTTCGCCGTCAAGAGCATGGGCAGAATGTCGTCGTCACTGCCGCGATAGAGAATCGCTTCATTCGAGAACACAGTGATCTTCAAACTGTCGGGGCTGCCGAAGCGCAGATCAATTGATACGCGCGAGCCCTGCGTCGGATAACCATGGATCTTCTCGGGAATTTCAATCCATCGCCGGAACACACGGGTTCCCGACCAATGTTCCTCATTCGCATTCTTCCCCCCCGGCCCATTTTCGTTTTTTACCTTGAAGACGCCCCAGGCGGAATCATCGAGCCACGCGTCCTCCGGATGCGGAACGTCATCATGAAAACGCCATTCCGTCTCGGCCTGACGAGTAAGCGCCCCTAGCCGATCGAGCGCCGACTTATAAGGATCGGAACCACTGGAAGTCTGGGAAACCGCAAGACCCGCGTGTAGCGCGACGACCACTAAGAAGACGAGCGAACGCTTCATCGAGAACGCACCTTTCAGATAAGATCTGGGAAACCGAAACCGCGTGTTTTTGAGCAAGCAGGAAGATTATCACGGAGCTATTATGCGGATTTCTAAGTTGTTGATTCTACAGCGAGCCCGCGTTCGGCGTGCGAGCGTCACAAAAATTATGATCCGTTTAATCGAAATTATGAATCCAAGCTGTTACGTAAGATTGTTGACGGCGTGAGCCGTGCAACTTACAATTCAAAGTCTAATGTCAGAAGGCCGCAATCTTCGCTGTTCCATGTGCTGCTGCACTTGTTGTTGTTGTGCATGCGTGCGCACTGGCGCGGGGAGGCTCCTGACCTAAGAATTCTTTCTTAACACAGGCACTCATAAACCCATCGCCAGAACGATTCTGGCGGTGGGTTTTTTATTTTTCGGCCATCGATTTTCGGACCCTTAACTATGACGAACACAACGAAAGAAACCACAGCCCAGCGCGTCGAACGACTGAAGCGCGCCATGAATCCGTGGGAGGGCCTGGAGGAAATCCGGCGCTTCGCTCGCGAGGGATTCCAATCCATCCCGCCCGAATGGATCGGCACCTATTTCCGCTGGTGGGGCGTTTACACGCAGGGAGATGGGGCCGGCGTCACCGGCGGCCAGGGCGGTGTGGGCCGCGCGCTGCAGCGCTTCATGGTCCGCATCCGCATCCCCAACGGCATGATGACTTCGCGCCAATTACGCGCCATCGCCGACCTGACTCGCCGCCACGCCAACGGAATCGCCGACCTCACCGTACGTCAGAACATTCAACTGCATTGGATCACCATCGAATCACTGCCGGAAGTGCTCGACGGACTCTGGCAAGTCGGACTCAACACTACCGGCGCCTGCGGCGACGTGGTGCGCAATGTGACAGGATGCCCAGTCGCCGGTGTAGACACTGATGAAATCGTAGACGCGTCGCCGCTGGTGTTGGAAGCCTCGCAGTTGCTCGCAGGGAATGCCAAGTTTTATAACCTGCCGCGCAAATTCAAAATTTCCATCACCGGATGCCGCGTCTGGTGCCCGTATCCTGAAATTAATGACATCGGCCTGACCGCGATTACGCGCGTCGTTGGTGGAAAGCCGGAGGTTGGCTTTTCCCTGCGAGTCGCCGGCGGCCTTTCGACCGAGCCCTATCTTGGCGCCCGTCTGAATGCCTTCGTTCGCTGGAACCAGGTTCTGCCGGTGATCAAAGGCATCGCCGAACTGTTCCGCGATTCAGACGTTCTGCGCGAGCACCGCGAGCGTGCTCGTCTGAAGTTTCTTTTCTTGCGGCACGGCTGGACCGCCGATCGTTTTCTCGGCGAACTGCAGGAGCGAATTGGGTTCCAACTCGATCCTGCAGTTGAAGAGCATGCACCCGACGACGTCTATCGCGATCACGTCGGAATTCACGCGCAGAAGCAGTCTGGCCTTTCTTATGTAGGAGCGGTAGCGCTTCGCGGGCGCGTCACCGCCGAGCAGATGCAGGCGGCGGCTGACCTGGCCGAAAAATATGCTGGCGGTGAACTGCGTGCGACCAACATGCAGAACCTTCTGGTCGTAAACGTACCTACCCTCAACGCCGAACCGCTGGCCAAAGAATTCGACGCCATCGGACTGAAGGTCGGCGGCTCATCTTTCTGGCGCGGCACCGTGGCGTGCAGCGGAACGGAATTCTGCAAGCTCGCCATCACCGAAACCAAAGCATTCTCGCGCTGGCTGGTCGAAGAATTGGAAGAGCGGTTACCCGGCTTCGATCAGCACCTCAAGTTGCACGTGACCGGATGCCCCAACAGTTGCGGCCAGCACTGGATTGCCGACATCGGTATCGAGGGCAAGAAAATCAAGGTTCACGACCGCATGGTCGACGCCTACTACTTCTGCGTAGGCGGAGCGCTCGGCCTGCATCAGGCGACGGCGCGCCCGGTAGGATATCGCTGCGCCGCGACCGAAGTTCCCAATGCTCTCGAGCGCTTGCTGGGCATTTACCTGGAGCGACGCGAGACAGGCGAAAATCTGCGACGATTTTTCGTTCGCCACAGCGACACCGAGTTGCGCGAATTTCTTGCCGGAGAAGTCGTAGCCGCGGTAGCTCGCGACTTGCCGGACCCAGCTAGGGGTTTGACGGAAGCGAGCCTGGCAGCATCGGGAGGGATCGGTGACTAACTTGTTCCCAATGTTTCTGAAGCTGGAGGGTCGGCAGTGCCTGGTGGTAGGCGCCGGCAAGGTCGGCGAACCCAAAATCGGTGGCCTGCTTGAAACGGGAGCGCGAATCCGCGTAGTTGCGCTCGAAGCCAGTCCCGCCGTGCGCGAATGGGCGCGCTCGGGAAAGATCGACCTCGACTTACGACCCTTCATGGCCGACGACCTGGACGGAGCTTTCCTGGCAGTCGTGGCCACGAATTCGCGACAGCTTGAACGAGCGCGTCTATTACGAATCGCAAAGACGCCGCGTGCTCTGCAATGTGGTTGATGTTCCTGACCTCTGCGATTTCTTCTATCCCGCGGTGGTACGTCGCGGCAATCTCCAAATTGCCATTTCGACCGCCGGGCAAAGTCCGTCGCTGGCGCAGAAAATTCGCCAGCAACTCGAGAAGCAATTTGGCCCCGGATACGCCGCGTGGGTTGCGGAACTTGGCGAGACCCGAAAGCTGATTCTCTCGAGCGATCTCGACAAAGAGCGAAAGCTGGACTTGCTGCATTCGCTGGCCAGCAGGGAAGCATTCGAAGCTGCTCGGGCCGAAATGCCAGAACTAGCCGCCAAGGGAGAGGGAGCATGAAGGGAAAAGTTTATCTTGTGGGTGCGGGGCCGGGCGATCCCGAGTTGCTCACGTTGAAAGCTCTGCGTGTCCTGAAGACGGCCGATGCTGTGCTGCACGATGATCTGGTCGCTCCCGAAATATTGAAACTGATTCCCCTGACCGCGCAGGTTCACAACGTCGGCAAGCGTTGCGGCAAGAAAAACATTCTGCAGGAAGAAATTAATTTCCTGATGGCCGCACTCGCAGACTCTGGGCTGCGTGTGGTTCGCCTCAAGAGCGGCGATCCGCTGATTTTCGGCCGCGCGGGAGAAGAAATCGAATCGCTTCGCCGGGCCAACATTCCGTTCGAGATCGTGCCCGGCGTCAGTTCCGCCATGGGAGCGGCAGCCGCCGCTCAGATACCCCTGACTCATCGCCGCGCCTCATCCGCGCTCGTGTTTCTTACGGCTCACCAGGCCTCAGGAAGTGAAGCGGCAAACTGGAACAAGCTGGCGGGAAGCGGAGCCACGCTGGTGATCTACATGCCTGGACAAAACTACGCCGCGGTTGCCGCAAAACTGAAAGCCTCTGGGCTCGGCGGTGAGACGCCCTGCGCTATCATTTCGCGCGCGACCACTGCGCGACAGCAAACGCATTTTTCCACGATTGCCGAGTTGCATTGCGCGCAGAAACTGGCCGCTCCTACGCTGCTGGTTGTCGGCGAAGTTGTCCGGCACGCCCATCCTGTAGCTCTGGCGCAGCAATTTGTGGCGCCCATCTCTGCCAGCAAGAACAGCGCACTCCCGGCTGTTTTGTTTGCCGATTTCCCCACACCAGCTGATTTCGGATCCAATGAGGAGCCACTCGCGTGAAGCACCAGATTAGAAGTGACCAGACACAAAAAGATATTCAACAGCAGGTCGCGGAGGTTCAGGATGCGGCGGAGAACTGGACTCCGCAGCATGCTCTGACCTGGGCTTTCGAAACTTTCGGAGAGAGGGTGGCCATTTCTTCGGCGTTCGGCGCCGAAGGGATGGTGCTGATCGACATGGCGTCCCGCGTGCGCAAAGACTTCCGCATTTTTACCGTCGACACCGAATTCCTGTTTCCCGAGACCTACAACTTGATGGACCGCATCGAAGAAAAGTATGGAGTCGCGATCGAGAAGGTGTATTCCGTATTCTCTCCCGAAGAACAAGAGAGCAAGCACGGAGCCGCATTGTGGACGCGCGATCCTGACCTCTGCTGCGGCCTGCGGAAAGTCGAACCGCTGCGCCGCAAGCTCGGTGAGTTGAGCGCTTGGATCGCCAGCATTCGCCGTGACCAGACCTCAGTCCGGTCCAGCGCGCGCAGGGTTGAATGGGATGCCAAGTTCGGACTTGTGAAGATCAACCCAATGGTCGACTGGAGTTCGAAGCAGGTGTGGCGCTACATTCACGACCACGATGTGCCCTATAACGCGCTTCACAATCAGGACTATCCCAGCATCGGCTGCACACATTGCACACGCGCCGTGCGGCCGGGAGAAGATCCGCGCGCCGGGCGCTGGCCGGGATTCGCCAAGACCGAATGCGGCCTGCACATCATTGAGCCTGTGCCGCAAGCGTCTGCCGCGACGGCAACATCGAAAGCTGCCAAGCTCGGAAACTAAATCTGCGTTGCGATCAACCCGCCTGGCAGAACGCGCTGGAGATCCCTCCCCAGTCGCGGACGGGTTGGGGTTGCGGGAAAAATATTCCGTGCAGCCGCCGCACCGATTCCTCAACCTTCGATTCTTCCACGAGGAATGAGATCGTGCGGTCCGAGGCGCTCTGGCAAACGACGCGTACATCCAGATCCGCGACGGCTGCGAACACCCGGCTCGCCACGTCCGGCTGCCGTCGAATGTTCTCTCCCACCAGGCAAACCAGCGCCTTGTGATTTTCCCATCGCACCGCGGCCACACTCCTGAGATCGGCAGCAATCGCGGGCAAGGCAGAGGCCGAATCCACCAGCAACGAAATGCGGCATGGCGACGTCGCCATCACGTCTACGGTGCAGGAGTGGCGGTCGAATACTTTGTAGATAGTGTGCAACAGGTCTGAGTTAACCTGCGAGCATTCGATCTCCACCGCCGCCACCTTTCTCTTCGCGGTGATGGCGCTCACCACATTGCCGGTTCTCGCCCGCGCCACAATTTCCGTGCCTTCACTTTCGGGCCGTCGGGAATTCAAAACGTGAACCGGGATGTTCTCCCGCATCGCCGGGGCGAGCGTCGCAGGGTGCAATACCTTCGCTCCAAAATGCGCCAACTCTGCCGCTTCGTCAAAACTGATCCTGCGAATCACCCGGGCATCGGCACAGAGCTTAGGGTCGGTCGTCATAATGCCATCCACATCGGTCCAGATCTCGACCCGGGCCGCACACAGCGCGGCACCGACGATCGCAGCGGTGAAGTCGGACCCGCCGCGGCCCAGGGTGGTCGGGACGCCGTCGCTGGTAGACGCGATGAATCCGCCCAGCACTGCTACCGCGCCTGCATCCAGCAATGGGCCCACGGCCTCTTGCAATCGCTGCACGGTTACGTCCCAAACCGGACTGGCCTGGCCATGGCGTGCGTCAGTCACGATGCAGGCTTGCGCGTCGACGTGCGCAGCGTTGATTCCTGCCTGGCACAACGCTTCTTTGATCAGCCTGCTGGAGAAGCACTCCCCAAATCCCAGCAGATGATCTTGCGACTTGGCGTTCGACTGGCGCAAAGCCTCGAGATCGTGCAGCAGGGATTCCAATGCCCGAAAATCGCCGCGCAGATCGCCGTCGAGAGCGCTGTAAGCGGAGCCGTCTACGAGCGAATCGGCTAACTGCTCGTGTCGAACATAGATGTCTCGCACCATCGCCAGCGCCGCGCCCAGATGGCCGTTTGCCGCGGCAGCGCCCGCTTCGAGCAGTTGGTCGGTGACCTTGGCGAGAGCGCTGACCACGACGACGGGTTGTGCGACTAATCTGCTTTGCACTATGCCGATGACCCGGCGAATGGCGGCCGCATCTTCCACCGACGTTCCTCCGAACTTCATCACCACCACATCGTCGCCTCGCTCGAATCTGCTTTGCCGCTCGGGTAACTGTACTTGTCCGCTCATATCCAGCTCCGTCTCTCGTTCTTGTTTTGGGCGCAAAGAAAAAACCCACCACCAGATTGCTTCTGGCGGTGGGCTTCGGTGAACTTGCTTAGGAGTGCTTTACTTCATCCGATCCCGTCCTCCAGAAGACACGTAGTAATTCGTGTCGACATGCGCGTGCTTGTCGATGTAATTCGTGTGGACTTCTGGAAGAGATTGGTCATGAAAATGTTCGATGCAGCCCATGAATCCGGCTATCTAAAGACTAGTTCGTGGGGACTCGACGTGGAAATTCAAAATTCCGATACGAGCGATCGACATTTCAGTCGCTACCTGGAGCCTAATCATCTGTTTTCATTTTCGTGGCGAACTGCCTCAACAGGGCGACAAACGCTGTCGAGGCCACCGACAGCGTGCGGTCTCGCCGGTAGGCGAGGCCTAACTCCCGGTAAAGCACCGCGTCCTCGAGATCGATCAGCTTGACCCGACCGGAATCCACCTCATCTCGGGCAAAAGATGCGCTGATCAGCGACACGCCCAAGTCCGCCGCCACGAAGCTTTTGATCATCCCAATGCTAGGCAACTCCATCCGCACTTGCAGTTCGGCGTGGTAGGGCCGAAACAACTTGTCCAGCAGCCTGCGCGTGTGCCCGGTCTTCGGAAACAGCAGAGGATGTTTGACGATCTCGCTGACCGGCACGACCTTGAACTTGGCCAGCGGATTCTTTGGACTGACCATCAGCATCAGCTTGTCGCGGAAAATCGGCTGAATCTTCAAACTCGGCGACTGAATCGGCAGGGTCAGAATGCCCACTTCAACCTGCCCGTTTTCCAGCTTCTCCACGATTTTGTAGGTGAAATTCCGGTAAATGCTGATCTGCACCGGCGGATAGCGCCGGCAATATTCTCCGAAAACCTCGGGCAGAACGTACAAGCACGTAGCCTCGTTCGCCCCCACCCGCAGCGTGCCGCGAGGCGTGCCGCTGTGGTCAGCGACCGCCATCAACGACTCATCGCGCAGCGCTTTCAGGCGCTCGGCGTATTCGAAGAAGACCTGACCGGCCGGAGTCAGTTTTACCGTCTTGCCCGAGCGGTCGAGCAGTCGATCGCCGTACTCCTGCTCCAGTTGGCGGATTTGAGCGCTCACAGCCGACTGCGAACGGAAAACCTTCTCGCCGGCACGGGAAAAACTGCCCTGCCGGGCGACTTCCAGGAACGTGATGAGTTGATCGAAGTCCATTGTGGTTTCAACGAATTATAGCGAACTTCATATGATTCCGAGGTTAATTACCCGGCATCCCACGCGTCCTGCCGTACCCTGAAATTTGCATGACTTGCATCGAAATTCTGCATTGTACTTTGACTGCGATCAGGCCAGACAATACCAAAGTCTGTTCCTGAGCAGAAGTGTGCGACGCTGGGTTGCACTCGCGAGCCGCGCCCAAGAACTCATGATTCGAAAGGAATTCAGTCTGCCGGACGAAGTCGGATTTCAGTATGGCGAGGACGCGTCTCAACCCGACCAATGGCCTGCCGCCCGCGCAGGGACTCTACCATCCTGCCCACGAGCACGACGCCTGCGGCATCGGCTTTGTCGCCAGCATCGGCGGCCATAAAAGTCACGACATCATTCGCCAGGGAATCCAGGTGCTGCTCAACCTGGCGCATCGCGGCGCTTGCGGCTGCGATCCGGAAACCGGCGACGGGGCAGGCGTGCTCATCCAGATTCCGCACAAGTTCTTCGCCCGCGAATGCGAGAAACTGGGCTTCGCG
Source organism: uncultured Acidobacteriota bacterium (assembly GCA_963755795.1). Classification (GTDB taxonomy): domain Bacteria; phylum Acidobacteriota; class Terriglobia; order Terriglobales; family Acidobacteriaceae; genus Sulfotelmatobacter. The sequence goes on from CAVWLI010000050.1 coordinate 37,391, forward strand.
CTGCCGAAGCCTGGAACCTACGGCGTAGGCATGACGTTTCTGCCGGTCGAGAAGCACCAGCGCCTGCAGTGCGAAGGAATTCTCGAGCGCATCATCCGCGAAGAAGGTCTCACCTTACTCGGCTGGCGCGATACTCCAGTCTATGCCTCTGCGATCGGTCGCGTGGCGCGCGCTTCGCAGCCTTATATCCAGCAGATTTTCATGCGTTGCGCTGCCGGCATGGACGAGGACGCGTTCGAGCGCAAGCTCTACGTCGTGCGCAAGCGCGCGGAAAATGAAATTCGCGAGTCCGGCATCGAAGACGCGGAGATGTTTTATATCCCGTCGCTATCCTGCCGCACCATCGTGTACAAAGGCTTGCTGCTCGCCCCGCAGATCAGCCAACTTCTACCGCGAGCTTTCCGATCCGGACGCCGTCAGCGCGTTGTGCCTGGTGCACCAGCGTTTTTCGACCAATACGTTTCCTAGTTGGCAGCGGGCGCACCCTTACCGCTATATCGCGCACAACGGCGAGATCAACACGCTGCGCGGCAACGTCAACTGGATGCAGGCCCGCCAGTCGCTGCTGGAATCCCCGCTTTTCGGGGACGACCTGAAAAAACTTCATCCCATCATCGCGCCTGACGGCAGCGATTCGTCGAACTTCGATAATGCCGTCGAGTTGCTGCTGCAGGCCGGACGCAGCCTGCCCCACGTCATGGCCATGCTGATTCCTGAAGCGTGGTCGGGCAATCCTCACATGAAGCCGGAGAAGCGCGCCTTCTACGAATACCACGCTTGTTTGATGGAGCCATGGGACGGCCCCGCCGCGATCGCCTTCACCGACGGCCGCGTCATCGGCGCGACCCTCGACCGCAATGGCCTGCGTCCCGGACGCTACGTCGTCACGCATGACGATCTGGTCGTAATGGCGTCGGAAGCCGGAGTGCTTGACATCGCGCCCGAGAATGTGAAGAGTAGAGGCCGCCTGCAGCCCGGGAAGATGTTCCTGGTCGATACCGTCGAAGGACGCATCATTTCCGACAAGGAGATCAAGCAGAAACTCTCGTCGCGGCAGCCCTACGCCCAGTGGGTAAAAGAAAATCAGATCACCATCGATCAGTTGCCGGACCCTTCGCGCATGCATCATCCGGACGCTGAAACACTGCTCCGCCGCCAGCGCGCCTTCGGCTACAGCGATGAAGACCTGCGCATGATCCTCGGCCCCATGGCCGCGAAAGGCGAAGAGCCGATTGGTTCAATGGGCACCGACACGCCGCTCGCCTGTCTCTCTGACAAACCGCAGTCGCTGTTCAATTACTTCAAGCAATTGTTCGCGCAGGTCACCAATCCTCCGATTGATCCCATCCGCGAAGAGATGGTGATGTCGCTGATTAGCTACATCGGCAGCGAGCGCAACATCCTCGAAGAAGCGCCCGAGAACTGCCACATGCTGAAGCTGGCGCATCCGCTGCTCTCCAATCGCGAACTGGAAAAGCTGCGCCGGGTTTCGAATCGCGATTTGCTCGCGACCACGCTCCCCGCGTTATTTCGGGCGAAAGATGGCGAAGAAGGACTCAAGCGCGCTCTCGATGAACTGTGCCAGCGAGCTTCGTTGGCGGTGAAGGCCGGTTACTCGCTGATGATCCTTTCTGATCGCGGCGTCGACAAGGACTATGCGCCGATCCCCTGCCTGCTGGCGCTGGCGGCGGTTCACAATTTGCTCGTCCGGGAAGAAACTCGCACGCAGGTTGCCTTGATCACGGAGTCCGGCGAGCCTCGCGAAGTCATGCACTTCGCCCTGCTCAGCGGCTACGGGGCCAGCGCCATCAATCCGTATCTCGCGCTCGAAAGCGTTGAGAACCTGGCTCGCCGCGGAGAACTCGGAGAAGACACAACTCCGGAACTGGCCGCCAAGCACTTCATGAAGGCCATCAAGAAGGGCTTGCTGAAGACGTTTTCGAAGATGGGCATCTCCACGCTGCAAAGCTATCAAGGCGCGCAGGTGTTCGAAGCCATCGGGCTGAACAAAGAATTAATCGACGCCTACTTTGCTGGCACGGCCTCGCGAATCGAAGGTGTCGGACTCTCAGTTCTCGCCACCGAAGCTCAGCTGAAACATGAGTACGCTTTCCGGACGCTCACCGAATTTGAGACTGAGCTTGCAGTTGGCGGCAGTTATCACCAGCGCGTCAACGGCGAATATCACTTGCTCAATCCGCTGACCATCAGCAAGCTGCAGCAAGCCGTAAGACAAGATAGCTTCAAGACATTCGAGGAATACACCGACCTCATCGACAACCAGAACGCGAACCTCTGCACCCTGCGCGGCTTGATGAAGTTCAAAAAGAGCGAGACTCCGGTTCCGCTCGAAGAAGTCGAGCCCGCCAAAGAAATCGTCAAGCGCTTCACCACCGGCGCCATGTCGTTCGGTTCGATCAGCAAAGAAGCGCATGAGACGCTGGCCATCGCCATGAACCGCATCGGCGGCAAATCGAACACCGGCGAAGGTGGAGAAGACGAAGCGCGCTTCACGCCCGACCCAAACGGCGATTTACGGCGCAGTGCGGTGAAACAGGTGGCATCGGCGCGTTTCGGCGTGACTGCAAACTACCTGGTCAACGCCGACGAGCTCCAAATAAAAATGGCGCAAGGCGCGAAGCCGGGCGAGGGCGGCCAGCTTCCGGGCCATAAGGTCGACGAGGTGATCGCTCGCCTGCGGCATTCCATTCCCGGTGTGGGCCTGATCTCGCCGCCGCCGCATCACGACATTTATTCGATCGAAGACCTCGCGCAGCTGATCTACGACTTGAAAAACGTAAACCCGCACGCGCGCATTGCCGTGAAGCTCGTGGCCGAAGTTGGCGTTGGTACAGTCGCGGCGGGCGTCGCTAAAGCCCACGCCGACGTTGTTCTGATAAGTGGCGACACCGGCGGCACCGGCGCGTCGCCCTTGAGTTCCATCAAGCACGCGGGCATTCCGTGGGAGCTCGGTCTGGCGGAAACTCAGCAAGTGCTGTTGCTGAACGATCTGCGCAGCCGCATCCGCGTGCAAACCGACGGCAAATTGCAGACCGGCCGCGACGTGGCTATTGCCGCGCTGTTGGGTGCGGAAGAATTCGGCTTCGCGACTACGCCGCTGATCGCGATGGGCTGCATCATGATGCGCAAGTGCCATCTCAACACTTGTTCAGTCGGCATCGCCACGCAGGATCCCGAATTGCGCAAGCTGTTCAAGGGGCAGCCCGAGCACGTGATCAATTTCTTTTTCTTCATCGCGGAACAGCTGCGCCAGTACATGGCCGATCTCGGATTCCGCACGGTCGACGAGATGGTCGGTCGCGTCGACATGCTCGACGTGGATCCGGCCGTTGACCACTGGAAAGATCACTGGAAGGCGCGCGGCCTCGACTTTTCAGCGATCCTCTACAATCCGCCCGTGCCCTCGCGAGTTGCGCGCCGCCGCGTGCAGGAGCAGGATCACGGCCTGGAACAGGCCCTCGATCACAAGATTCTCGGGCAGGTGGCGCCCAACCTCGTGACGCTCGCGCCAATTGAAGTGAAGTTTCCCGTGCGCAACATTCACCGCTCGGTCGGAACCATGCTGAGCGGCGAAATCGCGCGCCGTTACGGATCGGCGGGACTGCCCGACGACACGGTCCGCATTCATCTCACCGGATCGGCGGGTCAGAGCCTGGGGGCGTTTCTTGCCAAGGGAGTCACGCTTTCGCTTGAGGGCGAAGCCAACGACTACGTTGGCAAGGGTCTCTCCGGCGGCCGGCTCATGGTGTTTCCGCCGCGGGCTTCCAGCTTCGCGCCGGAAGAAAATATCATCATCGGTAATGTCGCGCTTTATGGAGCGACGAGTGGCGAGGCTTTCTTCAACGGAGTGGCGGGCGAACGTTTTGCAGTTCGCAATTCAGGCGCGACTGCGGTGGTCGAGGGCGTCGGCGACCACGGCTGCGAGTACATGACCAACGGCATCGTGCTCGTGCTCGGCTCCTGCGGCAGAAATTTCGGGGCTGGGATGAGCGGCGGTGTTGCTTACGTTTTTGACGAGCGCGGAGATTTTGCCGACCGGCGTTGTAATCTGGAGTCCGTGGATCTGGAACCCCTTGTCGATGAGCCGGATGTAGTGATCGTCAAAGATCTTCTTTTATCTCATTTGGAGCTAACTGCCAGCCCGCGCGCCAAATGGATTCTCGATCACTGGCACGAAACGCTGTCTCGCTTCATCAAAGTATTTCCGCATGAATTCAAACGTGTGCTGGGAGTGGCCCGCAGCGAAATGGCGTACATCCCGAGCCAGCCGGTGAGCGTCCTGGCAGATGCCGAGCACGCACAGCAGGAGCAGGCACGGCATGGGCAGCAGCTCCATGGGCAGATGCTACATGGACAGGTGCTACATGGGTAAGACCACCGGCTTCATGGAGTACTCGCGCGAACTGGCTCCACGCCGGCCCGTAGCTGAGCGGGTGAATGACTGGTTCGAGATCTACCAGGATTTCCCGGAAGAGAAGCTGCGCAAACAGGGCGCCCGGTGCATGGATTGCGGCGTTCCATTCTGCCAGACCGGATGTCCCGTCAGCAATCTCATTCCCGACTGGAATGATCTGGTGTACCGCGGGCGCTGGAAAGATGCGGTCCGCCAGTTGCACGCGACGAATAATTTTCCTGAGTTCACCGGGCGAATCTGTCCCGCGCCGTGCGAAGCCTCGTGCGTGCTGGGAATCAACCAGCCTCCGGTTACGATCAAGCAAAACGAAAAGAATATCGTCGAGCGCGGATTCCTTGAAGGATGGATTCGCCCCGAGCCCGCGAAAGGTCGCAGCGGAAAGAAAGTCGCCGTCGTCGGTTCGGGTCCGGCAGGACTCGCCGCCGCGCAACAACTCTGCCGCGCCGGCCATACGGTCACGGTTTACGAGAAAAACGATCGTATCGGAGGATTGCTCCGTTACGGCATTCCCGAATTCAAACTTGAAAAGCACATCATCGATCGCCGCCTCGAGCAGATGTCCGCCGAGGGCGTGAAGTTCGTCACCAACGCCGAGGTCGGCAGTAAGATTCCGGTAGAGGATCTTCGTCGCGACTTCGATGCCATTGTCCTGGCTGGAGGTTCCGAGCATCCGCGCGATCTGAAAATCCCCGGACGCGAACTGAAAGGAATTCACTACGCGATGGAATTCCTGCCGCAGCAGAACAAGCGTTGCCACGGTGACACGCTTGATCCGGCGGCAGACATTCTTGCCACGGGCAAGCGAGTGGTCATCATCGGTGGTGGTGATACCGGCGCCGACTGCCTGGGCACGGTTCACCGCCAGAAGCCGATCTCAGTGCATCAATTTGAAATCATGCCCAAGCCTCCCGATGAGCGCTCGCCGCAGACGCCCTGGCCGCTCTGGCCCATGCAATTGCGCATCGAAGGCGCTCACGAAGAGGGCGGCGTGCGCGACTGGAGCATCACCACTACAAAATTTACCGGCGACGCGAATGGCAGCGTTCAACAACTTCACGCCGTTAGGGTCGGCCCTTCCCCGAAGTTTGACCCCACCGCTGGAACCGAGTTCACCATGGGTGCTGACCTGATTCTCATTGCCATGGGATTCCTCGGCCCAGTGCGCAACGGCATGATCGAGCAATTGGGCGTTCAACTCGACAACCGCGGTAACGTGGCGACTGATCAGAACTACATGTCGTCGGTTCCTGGCGTGTTCGCCGCAGGCGATATGCGCCGCGGCCAGTCGCTGGTGGTCTGGGCGATCTCTGAGGGCCGCAAGGCTGCCGCCGGTGTCGATGCCTATCTGCAATCGCTCGCCCTTCGACCGGTTGCTCCTCTGGTTTCGAGCGTGCGACCGATCGCATCCTGATTGATCGCTCCAGAACATGTTCATCCACATCATGCTCGTCCAGATCATGGCTCCCAGCCGCGGCTCAGACTAAGATGGAGCGGATCGGGCTAGCAGCGGAGTAAGATGGCTGCGCACCTGTCATCATTTGATCTGTCATCGCTCGATCCGTCATGATCCAACTTTCCGATATCCAGGCCGCCCTCGAACGAATCCGCTCCGACATTCGCGTTTCTCCCTGTACGCACTCGGAGACCTTTTCCGGGCTGACCAACAATTCCGTCTTCCTGAAGCTCGACAACCAGCAACGCACCGGAGCGTTCAAAGAGCGGGGAGCACTCAATAAACTGCTGACGCTGAATCAAGTCGAACGCGCTCACGGCGTGATCGCCGCATCCGCCGGAAATCACGCGCAAGGCGTCGCGTACCATGCAGGACGGCACAACATCAAGGCGCGCATCGTGATGCCGCTGCCCACGCCGCTTACGAAAGTTTCGGCGACGCGCGCTTACGGCGCCGAGGTCGTGTTGCACGGCACTAATTACGATGAGGCCTATGAGAAAGCAGTCGAGCTGAGCCGAGATCACGGGCTCACACTGATTCATGCCTTCGACGACGACGCGGTCATCGCCGGGCAGGGAACTGTGGGACTGGAAATCCTGCAGCAGCATCCCGAGATCGAGGTCATCGTCGCCCCCATCGGCGGCGGAGGACTCATCGGCGGAATCTCCTGCGCAGTCAAAGAAACGAATCCGGCGATCCAGATTTTCGGCGTTCAACCTTCCAGAATTCCGTCAATGAAGGCCGCGGTCGCAGCAGGCAAGCCGGTCACGCTGGCGTCGGCCAAGACGATTGCCGACGGCATCGCCGTACGCCGCGCCGGAGAGCGCACGCTCCCGCTGGTTCAAAAATATGTAGACGATATCGTCACCGTGGAAGAAGAAGAGATCGCGAACGCGATTCTTCTGTTGCTCGAGAGCGAAAAAACGCTGGCCGAAGGCGCCGGTGCAGCCGCTATTGCTGCCGTTCTCAACCGCAAGCTGCCGCTGCAAGGCAAAAGAATCGCAGGTCTCGTGTGCGGCGGCAATATCGACGTTACCTTGCTCTCTCGCATCATCGAGCGCGGCCTAGTGAAAGACGGGCGCCTGGTCCGCCTTCGCGTTCACCTGCCTGATTATCCCGGCGCGCTGCACCGCCTCACCGGAATTCTCGCCGATCATCGCGCCAACATCGTCGAGACTGCCTACGACCGCGCCTACCACGGCGTGAATCTCGGTGATACCGCTATCGACATCACGATGGAGACGCGCGGACCCGATCACATCGCGGAACTTCTGGCCGCTTTGGGCGCCGCCGGCTACACACACGAAAGAATTCTGTGATGCGCGCGGACTAAGATGAGTGGATTTAGATTAGATGGAAAGTGAACTATAGCCGCACTATGGCGACGACGAGCTGAGCGGTGCCTTCTGTGGGCTGCCGTGACACAGCAGAACGCAGAGCAGGATCCCTGTTCCCGCCGCCCCGGCCGCAACCCATTTCGGATTTAGGCTCATGTTAGTTCCCCTAATCGGCGGAGGAGCTCCGCATAGTTCCGATTCGTTGAAACTCTTTTGTTCCCCCTCGTGAACCGTGGTTCCGTGCGAAGACTCCGTCACGGGCGAGGGTTTGTTGCGATCCACTTCTCGCTCCACGTTCACATCATTCTTGCGCGCCGCGACTTGAATGTTTCCATTCAAGTTGCTCACTTCGTATTGCGTCCATTCGTTTAGGACCGGAGTTATCGTGACGCAAATTATCTTCACCCTGAAGCTTTTCGAAGTGCCCACCGCAACCCCGCCGTGATCGAGTTCCAGTAAGTTGCTTTGCAGTTTGGTCACCGATTCCGGCTGGATCAGAACCGTCGCTCCATCCAGATTCAAAGTCGCCGGAGATCCAGGCTTGGTTTCCACCACGTCGCCAGGAAACACCGCGGACGAATCCTTAGCTTCGTACCCGTTCACCCACACTCCACCTTGCGTGTGCAGAATAGCCGACGCGGAAGATGCCGCCTGATCCTGCCCGCTTGGCCCCGCCTGTGCTTGATTCAGCTCCGTTTGACCGGGTCCTGCTTGACCCAGCAAAGACAACGGAACGGTCACAAACATCGTCCAGCATAGAAAACAACGTAAGATAGAAAGTCGCATCCAGGAAGACCAATTTTGCGCAGATTTCCCAAGCAAAATCGTATCCCGGCGAATCCGGCCCGTCTATTAGCTCTTTGGGTGCGCGGAAGGCATCGTCGCTGCGCTCTAAGATCAGTTCACGCGTTTGTAACAACTGTTATTTCTGGGTAAAACTTTGTAAACCTGCCGTTTCGCGGCCTGCAGCCATGTAAATTAGAGAGTGGGTGTATGAAGAATAATAAGAGCACGACTATTGGGTTGCTGTCTTGCCTGATCGGTATTGCAGGCCTAAGTCTTTCGACGGCGTCGTTTGGAGCCGCGATGAGCCATCCCCGGAGCGTGGGACAGTCGACAGGTCAACCTGCGATTGCCAAGCGCATCGGAGCCATCAAAACCGTCAACGGAAACGTCCTCGCCTTAGCAGCGGATTCTTCTGGTCCAGAAATCATGGTGACGGTGCAGCCTAATGCGCGCCTCCTGCGCCTGGGTGCCGATAAGGATCTCAAGAACGCGACCCCGATTCAGTTGCAGGACCTGCAGGTCGGCGACACGATTCGGGCACGCGGCCAGGCCTCGGTCGATGGCAAATCGATCGCCGCCTTGGAAATTATTGTGATCACTCGTTCGGCAGTTCAGGCAGTAAGCGACCAGATGCGTCAGGACTGGCAGAAGCGCGGCATTGGAGGTCCGGTCAGCGCTGTTGACCCCGCCACCGGAACAGTGACGATCACGGTTTCAAACATAGGCGGAAAAAAAACGATCATTGTGCACACGTCGAAGAGCACCGTGATTCGGCGTTACGCTCCCAACTCCGCCAAACCTGAAGATGCGAAGGTGGTCACGCTCCAGGACGTGCATGTCGACGATCAATTGCGCGCACGGGGAAACCGCAGCGCGGACGGCAGTGAACTGGCCGCCGAGGAAATATTTACGGGCGTCTTCCCACAATTTCCGAGTTTGATTAAGTCGGTCGACGCAAGTGCGGGAACGCTCAGCGTTCAAGATTTGGTAAGCAAGAAAACGGTGGAGCTAAAGATCACGGCGGACTCGCAGCTTCATAAGATCCCCGCAGAAATGGCGCAGCGATTTGCCGCGCGGCTCAGGGGGGCGCCCGGCGCCGCCTCGAGCGCATCGTCAAGTCCAGCTGCGCCTGCCGCCGCCAATGCGCAGCCCGGCGCGCAAGCCGGTGGTTGGTCCCAGGGTTCCGGGGCAAAGGGTTTAGGAGGAAATCCCGGCGGCGCGCGCCCTGGTGGCGCGTTCGACTTCCAGCGATTGCTCGACCAGACGCCTGCGGTGGCGCTGGCTGATCTGCACAAGGGTGACGCCGTGTATGTTCTCACCACCGAAGGCACGCCCTCCGGCGGAAGCACGGTGATTACGTTGGTTGCCGGAGTCGAACCAATTCTGCAAGCCGCTCCCAACGGCGGCCAGGCCATGATGCTGGCGCCCTGGAGTCTAGGGGGCGCTCCTGGCGGCGACGCAGGCCCGTAGCGGTGCCTGTCTCACCCCGCCTGTCTCGTAAAGTCCGGTCCGCGATTTAAACGCTGGCAAGAACACAGACTCATAACAAAACGATCCGAAACGTTGGGCGTCTAAGAAAAATCAAGACTCGTACGAATTTAAGATTCGTTGGAAATGGAAGACGGAATAATGGTTGAGAGATACTCGCGATTCTTTGTCATAGCGCTTTTATTCTTGTTGTCAGTGAGTTCGTTGCTGGCGCAAACCGCTGCGGGAGCACTCCGCGGACAAGTCACCGATCCCACCGGCGCAGTCATACCTGGGGCGAGCGTGATCCTGACTCCGGCCGCGGGGTCTCCGATCGTGGTGCAGAGTGATGCTCAGGGGATGTATGAGTTCAAGACGCTGGATGCCGGCAAGTACACTCTCACCGTCGCCGCGACCGGATTTGCCCTTTACGAAAACGACAATGTCGTGATCGCCGCGCAGCCACTACGGCTCAACGTCACGATGGCCATCGAAGTGGAGACTCAGAAGATTCAAGTCTCCGACACCGCGCCCACCGTCGACGTGAATCCTACGAACAACGCGGGCGCTATCGTGATTTCCGGCAAGGAACTGGAAGCTCTGCCCGACGATCCCGATGAGTTGCAGTCCGATCTGGAAGCGCTCGCCGGACCTTCCGCCGGCCCCAGCGGCGGTCAGATGTACATCGACGGCTTCACCGCCGGCCAGCTTCCGCCCAAGTCGTCCATTCGCGAAATCCGCATCAACCAGAATCCATTTTCCTCCGAGTACGACCAGCTCGGCTACGGCCGCATCGAAATCTTTACCAAGCCTGGCACCGACAACTTCCACGGACAATTGTTTGTGATCGGCAACGACTCCGCCTTCAACTCATCCAACCCTTTCGCTGGCCAGGAGCCTCCTTACGATACGACTCAATACAACGGCAGCGTTGGCGGCCCGCTCAGCAAGACTGCATCATTTTTCTTCAACCTGGAACGCCGCAACATCAATGAACTCGCAGTCATCAACACTCCGTTTCTCGATCCCGTCACTTTTGCTCAAACTACATTGGCCGAGTCGATTCCTAATCCGCGCCAGCGCACCAACCTAAGCCCGCGCCTGGATTGGGCACTGTCGAAAAACAATACACTGACCGCACGCTACCAGTATTATCGCGACACAGAAACCAATAACTGCGTGGGCCTATTCAGCCTCCCCTCTCAAGCTTGCTCAACCAAGTCCACGGAGGACACGATCCAAATTGGTGATACACAGGTGTACGGCTCGAAGATCGTGAATGAGACGCGTTTCCAGTACGTCCGCGACGGCAGTAGCGAGAATCCGGGTGATACTAATCCCACAGTTGCAGTGATCGGTGCCTTCAGCGGCGGGGGCAGCGGCGGCGGTATCTCGAACGACCGCCAAAACCACTATGAACTGCAGAACTACACTTCGCTCATTCATGGCAATCATGTGCTGAAGTTCGGAGGACGATTCCGCGCCACACAGGATACGAGTTATTCGACCGGGGGATTCAACGGTACATTCCTCTTCTCTACGCTTATGGAGTTTCAGCAGGTGCAATGTGCGACCGTGACTTCGCCGCCGCCCACATGCCCGAACCCGTCTGGCGCTTCGCCCCAGCAGCTTTCATTCACCCAGGGATCGCCCAACGCCTCAGTCACTTATTATGACTTCGAGCCCTACATTCAGGACGATTGGCGGGTGCGGCCCAACATCACGTTGAGCGCCGGCCTCCGCTTTGAAACTCAGAACGCCATTCACGACCACGGCGACTTTGCTCCGCGACTGGGTTTTGCCTGGGGCGTGCGCGGCCGCAATAAACCGCCAGTGGTGGTGATTCGCGGCGGGTATGGCATTTTTTATAACCGTTTCGGATCCGGACAAATCCTGGAAGCGGATCGCCTCAACGGCGTGGTCCAGCAACAGTTCATTATCAACAACCCGACTTGCTTCCCGGGCCTGAACGTGGCTCTTACTAGTTTTTCGAATTGTGGCCCCACCACTTCCGGTGCGTCTGCCACTTATCAGATCAGCCCCACGCTGCACGCTCCTTACACATTGCAGGGCGCGGTGAGCGTGGAACGCCAAGTCACCAAGTCGGCGACCGTTTCGGTTACATATTTGAACTCACGGGGTTTCGACCAGTTCATCACCATCAACGCCAACGCTCCACAACCAGGAACCACTTGCTATCCCGACTGCATAACTCCGAGCGCAGGCAATCTCTACCGTTACGTCTCCGAAGGCAATTTCAAACAGAACCAGCTCATCCTGAACACCAACATTCGCGTTAGCACCAAGCTCCAGCTGTTCGGGTTTTATACTTTGGGCTACGCCAACAGCGATACTTCCGGTGTTTCCAGTTTCCCGTCTAATTCCTACAACATCAGCCAGGATTGGGGGCGCGCTTCGTTCGATATACGCCACCGGCTCTTTCTCGGCGGCAGCCTTGGCCTGCCGTATCTGATTCGCCTCAGTCCGTTCATGGTGGTCTGGTCCGGTGCGCCTTTCTCGATCATGTCGCCGATCGACGAGAACGGAGATTTTCAGTACAACGACCGTCCGGGATTTGTTTCTTCCACCACTTGCCCGGCCAACACGGCACCGCAGGGCACCATCTATTGCACGCAACTGGGAACCTTCGATGCCTCGGGAGCCGGAAAAATTGTGCCCATCAACTCCGAAACCGGGCCGGTCCACTTCGCGCTGAATTTGCGTTTCACCAAAACCTTCGGAATCGGGCCCAAAATAAAATCGGCTACCAGAAATCAGGGTCAGGGTGGACCTGGGGGCGGCGGTGGTCATCACGGTCCGCTCTTTGGCGGTGGCGGCGGCTTCAACACGTCATCCAATTCCGACCGCCGTTACAATCTCACCCTCGGCGTGGGCGCACGAAACGTGTTCAACATCGTAAACGTCGCGAGTCCGAACGCTGTTCTCGGCTCCAGGTTTTTTGACGTTTCCAATTCTCTGCAGGGAGGCCCGTTTTCGCAGGGCAGTTCGTCGAACCGCCGCATTGAACTGCAAGCCACGTTCGCTTTCTGACTGGGAGCATGCCCGTCGTCCTATCGCGAACCGGCGGGGTAGGTTTATCCTGAAGAAAGCGCGGTCTCGTGCCGCGCAATACCTGATAAAAGGTCTGCCACCACTTTTGCCTTTTTTCCCTACGACGCGGCGGAGATTCATCCGGCTTGCAGCGGCCGCTGGCGTGGCCGCACTGGCCATTGATTCCGCGCTGATCGAGCCTAACCGGCCGGTGATCGTGCGCCGTGAAATCGCGCTGCGGCGCTGGCCGGCGCGGCTCAACGGCTTCACCATTGCAGTTCTCAGCGACTTTCATTACGACCCATATTTTTCCGTCCATCCTCTGCGCGCGTCCATCGCCATGGTGAATGGTCTGCGCGCTGAACTGATTGTGCTGGCGGGGGATTTCGTGAGCGTGCCTTGGGTCGGCAATGCGGCCGCGGCGGCTTCTGCTGCCGAACCGTGCGCCGAGCTGCTGCGCCAAATGAAGGCTCCTCACGGTCTGTGGGCAGTGATGGGAAACCATGACTGCTCAACCGATCCGGATCGCGTGACCAGCGCGCTTCGCACCCAGGGCATTCAGGTTCTATCGAACCAGTCCGTTCCGATTGAGCGCGACGGTGGCCGGTTCTGGCTCGGCGGTGTGGACGACGTGCTGTGCGGCGGCGCCGATCTCCCCGCAACCTTGCACGACGTCCCCGCAGACGAAGCTTCCGTCCTGTTAGCTCATGAGCCCGACTATGCAGACTACGTCGCGCGCTTTCCGGTGGATCTGCAGATCTCAGGACATTCGCATGGAGGCCAGGTGCGGGCGCCTCTCGTCGGCCCTGTCTTCCTGCCCGCAATGGCCAAGAGGTATATCTGGGGGCTATACAAGATCGCTGGTCTCGCTCTTTACACTAACCCGGGCCTGGGCACTGTCGCAGTTCCCGTCCGCTTGAATTGCCCTCCTGAAATTACATTGCTCACTCTGCGACGCGGCTTGGCCTAATACTCCCGTCGCAATGTTCTAGTTCGCACGCGCCGGTTGCGAGCCTGGTCGAGAGCTCAAGCGGTGACTTGAGCGCATACGCTATCATGGAAACCGCATGCCGCAAGTGACCATCCACGTCCCTCCCCGGCCGTATCAGGCCTGGATTGAGAACGGCCTGCTCATGCGAGCGGGTTCGGTGCTAAGCGAACTGCTGCCGCAATCCAGCCGGATTTTTGTGGTGACCGTTCCTCCAGTGCGGAAGCGCTGGGGATCGAAACTCATCACTTCGCTGAAGGCTAGTGGCTTCACCCCGCAAGTGATTGCCATGGCCGACGGTGAACCGACCAAGCGCCTTTCAACAGTCGAGAGTCTTGCCGACAAACTGGCCCGCCTGGGCGCCGATCGCAAAGCTGTTGTCATCGCGCTGGGCGGCGGTGTGGTCGGGGACCTCAGCGGACTGCTGGCCTCGCTCTACATGCGCGGCATCGAGTTGGTACAAATTCCCACGACCGTGCTGGCCCAGGTAGACGCCTCGATCGGAGGAAAAACGGGAGTCAATCTCGTTGCCGGCAAGAACATGATTGGAACGTTTCATCACCCGCGCGTGGTGCTGATTGATCCCACGGTCTCGAAGACTCTGCCCGATCGCGAATTTCGCGCTGGACTTTACGAGGCATTGAAGTGCGGCATCATCGGAAACATCGAATTGTTCTTACGCTTCGAGCAGAATCGCGCGCGCATCCTGAAGCGCGATCCCGTGGAACTTGAGTGGCTGATTGCGCAATCGGTCCGCCTGAAAGCCGAGGTAGTCTCCGCGGACGAGCGCGAGGGCGGTCTGCGCCGCGTGCTCAACCTGGGCCACACCATCGGCCACGCGCTTGAAGCCGAAACCGGCTACCGGCGCCTGTTGCACGGCGAAGCGGTTGCCTGGGGGATAATCGCCGCGACCAATATTGCGCTCAGCGTGGGCCGAACCGACAGCGTCACCGCGGGCCGCATCGCCGATGCCGTCTTAAGCCTGGGTCGGCTGCCCGAAGTCAATGTGAGCTCGCGCAAGATTCTGGCCCGTCTGCAGTTGGACAAAAAAACGCAGAACGGTGTGGTGCACTTCATCCTGCCCCGCGAAATCGGCAAGGTGGAAGTCGCCAGCGACGTGCCCGCAAACGCTGTAGTCGACGCCGTCGAAGAGTTGCGGCGCCTGTCGCGCGGCGGCTGGGTTTGGGGTAAGTAGTTGGGGGAAATAGATGGGGCAAATGGTAAAGACCTGGCGAGAGGAAAATATGCAGGAAACAGCGCAGCAGTACATCCAACGAATCCTGGGCCACGTAGAAGGCCAGGACGCTATCAAAGTGCAGCGGACGACCGCTGCGAAGCTGAAGAAACTGACTCAGGGCCTCACGTCAACAGAACTGAAGTGGAAACCTGAGCCGGGGAAGTGGTCAATCGCCGAGATCGTCGCCCACTTGGCCGATGCGGAGATCGTAGCCAGTTGGCGGATGCGTTCGGTGCTGGGCTCGAATGGCACACCGATTCAGCCCTTTGACCAGGACGTGTGGGCGTCGGTATTCCAATACGGCAAGCGGGACGTGGGACAGTCGATTGAAGTTTTCCAGGTGCTGCGCGCGAACAATCTGGCGATGCTGAAGGCGCTGCCGCCCGAGAGTTGGGATAACTACGGCATGCACGCCGAGCGCGGCAAAGAAAGCATCGCACATCTGGCGCGTATGTTTGCCGGGCACGACACCAACCACATCCTGCAGGTCGCGGGTATTGCCGGGCGGCTCAAAAGCGCCAGTCAGAAAAAGAAGAAGCAGAAAAGCAAGAAGCAAAAAACCAAAAAGCAAAAAACTAAGAAGCGAAGATAGCGGTGCAAGAGATCAGCAAATCCACGATCGTAGTCGGCGCCACGCCGGAAGGCGCCAGCGATCCTCGATCGGCGGCGCGTGCCGTGCGCGAGATGTTTACCGCGATCGCGCCCCGCTACGATCTGCTCAACCACGTGTTGTCGTTCAATATCGACCGCATGTGGTGGCGTCGGACCGCGCGCACGTTCCGCCACATTCTGGCCCGTCCCGAGGCCCGCGTCCTCGACTTGTGCTGCGGAACGGGGGATATGACGTTCGCACTGCGGCGGCAGGCAGGGAAGTCGTCGCCGCAGATTCTGGGCGCTGATTTCTCTCACGCCATGCTGCAGCGCGCGGCTGCGAAATCGTCGGCTGCGCGATCAACTGAGCCCGAGTCGTTCAGTCCAGAATCGTCCAAACCAGGCTGGATCGAGGCCGACGCTCTCAATCTCCCGCTTCCGACCGCGCACTTCGATCTCGTGACTTCGGCCTTTGGCTTTCGGAATCTCGCCGACTACGACGCCGGATTGCGCGAAATCGTCCGCGTGCTGCGTCTCGGAGGGGAATGCGGCATCCTCGACTTCGGCGAACCCGATGGACTGATGGGTGCGCTCTACCGAATTTATTTCAAACAGATTCTGCCCCGCGTGGGCACGGCGATCTCTGGCGTCCGCGGTCCCTACGCCTATCTTCCAGTCTCGGTCGAACGCTTCCCGCCGCCCGGTGAAATGGTCGAGAGGATGAAACGCGCCGGCTTCGCCGAAGCCACTTGGACGCCCTACACGTTCGGAATCGCTGGGCTCTATCGCGGGAAAAAGTAGCCGCACGGAGCAGATTAGCCCGCATCTCGCAGCAGCTTGCTCAGCGCCTGAATGTCGTCCGCGCTAACATCTCCCACGACGAAATACCGCAGCCCGTTTTGCGACCAGTTCTCCACATTGAACGAGAGCGAATGCGCAAGGCCCGCGGGCAAGCTCGCCGTTTCTCCTCCCCGATCTTCAAAAGCACGATCCTGAAAAATGAAAACCGAAATCTCGTGCTTGCGTATCTGGTAGATCAGATGGGCTCCGGGCGTCTGTGCGAAATAAGTGACTCGCCCGCCGAGCAACGTAAACTCCGATCCCTGCAACTCTGGCAGATTGAAGCTGAACGGAATCTTTCCCTGAAACCACGGCTTCACCGTATGCCGGTCGGTCGAGACCACGTCCACCGGGGTCGCGCTGGCCAGGGCGGCGACGTGCAGGTCCGCCAGTTCGCTGTAAACGCGCTGCCGGCGGGCGTTCTCGCGACCCATATAAAAATTCGTTGCGAGCGAGAGGATCATGAGCACAAGAGCAGGTGCCGCGAGTATCTGCCAGTACGAGAAGTGTCGTCGCGGTTTCGGCGCCAATGACTTTGCAGATAACGACATCGCGACGCGATTGCGCAACGCGGAACTGGCGACATAGCGATTCCCGGCAATCTGCAGCGCGCGTTTCATTTGTACTCGTTCCAGCGCGTCCACCGCGCAGGCCGGGCACGCTCGCAAGTGCTCCCCGACCATGCGGGCCTCGGCGGGATCGAGTTCGCCATCGACGTAGGCATCGAGCCTGCCGCGCCATTGCTCACACCCCATTTCGGCCTCCCTCGCTTTAGCTGCGTAGCTGGTTCCGCAGCAAGTCACGCAGCGCCTTCCGCGCGCGAAACAGGCGCGACATCACCGTGCCGATCGGTATGGCAAGCGTTTCGGCAATCTCCTGATACGACATCTCCTCGACCTCGCAGAGCAGCAGGATCTCGCGGAAGGCCACAGGCAATTCCGTCAGCGCCTGCTGCACCATACCCCGGTCCGCCTCCGCAATCAAGATGCTCTCCGGCGTCGTGCTTTCGGCCGGCAGCAAGTGTTCATCCGCTTCTCCATCGATCGCTACCATGGTTTTGAGTCCCGTGCGCGAACTCAAGAACGAATTCCGCAGAATGCGGTACATCCACGCCCGAAAATTCGTGCCAGCTTGAAACGACGAGAACCCGCGCAGAGCCTTGGTGTAGGTCTCCTGCACCAAATCCTCGGCCTCGGCCGTGTCCTGTGTCAGCCAGCGCGCGAAGTTGTAGAGCTGGTCAAACAGTGGCATGGCCAGTTCTTCAAATGTCGCGGCATCATCGTGCTGGTTCGGCACCTTCATAGGTAAACCAGTTCCACGCTAATTTATTCCCTCTCCGGCGGCAAATTCTTGCGGGAATAAAGTCATGCCTTCGGGGTTATCAGGATGCAAGAGCAAACAACGCAACCGAAAGAGAAACATCAAGGAGGCGTCATGAAAAACGTAGTGAAATGGCTCATGAACCCACCCGCCGACGGACCCAAGTCAACAATAGCGCTGCGTCTTATGGCAGGAGGCGTCTTCCTGTGGGAAGGGATTTTGAAATTCGTGTACTCCAACCAAGGCTTTGGCCGCTTCACCAAACTCGGCATGCCCCTGCCGCATTTCACCGCCGATTTCGTAGCGTGCCTGGAAATTGTCGGCGGATTGCTCTTGCTCTCCGGTCTGCTGACACGGCTGATTGCCGTCCCGTTCATTTTCGAGATGATCGTTGCCATGCTCTCCACCAAAATCTCGCTTTACCTCGGTACTTCGCCTCTGCCGCTTCCCGCGGCGCCGCCGAAGGTGGGAATGTGGGCTGTTCTACATGAAGTCCGCTCCGAATACGCACAACTGCTCACTGTGCTGTTCCTGTTGATCAACGGGCCGGGCCGGTGGTCGCTGGACGCTCTGCTTGGCAAAAGGCAAGAGCGCCGAGTTCAGGGCGTAGCCGCAGCCCGCCGAAAGGAATCCGCGAACGCTTCGGCAATGGTATAGCGGATCACGTGCTCGTATTCCGGGCCCAGAAACCGGCGCAGGCGGTCAGTATTCATGATGTATTCCCCGGTCATGTACGGAACCGCTTCGGGCGGGATGGCCGAAATCTTCTGCCACCAGAGGAAGCCCAGCACCAGCCGCATGGCCCACCTTCCGGGGACGCGCACCAGCTTCGCCCGCGCCATTTCGACGCAGCGACCAAAGCTCACAGGCTCACCGCGACCGGCGACATTGAGCATGGTCAGGCGTTGTGTCTCCGGCTCCCGCTGCAAGATGTGCCGGATCAGCCGCGCCATGTCGTCGACGTGGACGAACTGGATCTTATTGTCGAGATACTGCTGGCCGCGCGGCAGCACGCACGGGAGCCGCTTGCCCTCGGCGCGCATTTTCTCGGCGCGCTTGCTCGTGCCGTTCGGCGTGCCGCGGAAAGCGCCCATCAGGTAATTCTCAATACTTGCGCCGGCAAAAATGGGCGGACGCAGAATATACACGCTGCATCCGCGGAGAGCGTGAGAGCGCGTTTGCACTACCTCATCGCATTGTTTCTTGTGCAGCGCGGAAGGCAGAGTGTGCGCCGCCAGCGGCGATTCTTCCGTCGCCGGCGCAGGCAGATTCGACCCGTATGCCCATACGCTGCTGGGAAAAATGAACTGCTTCACGCCGTCGTCGGTCGTGCGATTGGCTTCCGTGATCGCTTCCATCACGCGAGCCGTTCCCGCCACATTGATCTGCCACATGCGATCGGCGTCGAGCACGCCCGCTCGCACGGGATCGATCACGAACGCGAGGTGAACCACAGCATAGGCGTGTGTGTCGCGCAGCAGTTCGTACAAAACCCGGGTAGACGATTCCTGGCCCAGGTCCAGGCTCTCAAACTGCAACTCGGAGTCGGTTTGGGGCGGACGCAGATCCACCCCAATCACCGAATAACTCCCCAGCAGCGGCAGTAGCCTGGAACCCAGGTTGCCCGACACACCGGTTACGACCACGACAGGTTTAGCCATCAGTTCGGTTGGGGCGCGGGAGTTTGCGCCGGAGGCGGCGTTTGCGGCTGCGCCGGACCGCTGGGCCGCTGCATGCCGGGCATCGGCCGCGGACCTTGCGGCGGCGCCATCCCCATTCCGCCTGGGCGTCGCGGCGGCCCCGCCGGACCGATTCCGCCCGGCCCGAAGTACGCGTCGTTCGTTTCAACTTTAAACGAACTATTCATCTTCTCCATCATTTCGCGCGTCCGGTCGCCTTGCAGTTTGCTCTTGATCTCTTTCTCGGCCTGATCGATTGGAATCTCGCTCTTGCTGTTCAGTTTGTAAATGTAGTGTCCACCCGCGTCGTTGATCACCTGTGAAACATCGCCCGGTTTCAAGTCGAACACTGCGGCGTGTCCCGCGTTCAAGCCCCCGCGGCGTACACTCGGCAAATTCACGGTTGGAGATTCGATTTTCATCCCGGCAGCTTCGAACGCTTCCTTCTGCAACTTAACAAAGTCCTCTCCGGCTGCCGCCCGCTCCCGCAGGCTCTCGGCCAGCTTGGTCATCGCCTGTTCGGACTCTTCCTCCTTCGCCTTATCCTCGGCCTCTTTGGCTTTCTTTGCTTCCTCACTTAGATTCTTGTCCTTCTCTTGATCCTCTTTGGACTCGGCCGGGGGCTGCTTGATCCGCGGCACAAACATCCGGTCCACGTTGAATTGCTCGAAGCTGTCAGCGTGTTCCTTGTAGTACTTCTCGATCTCCTCCTGGGGAATGTCTGCCGCTTCCTTCTGAACCTGTTGCTGCAGCGCCTGGCTCAGAATCTGCATACGCGCGATCTTGAGCCTGTCTTCAAACTGCGGAGTCTTGTCGAGGCGCTTCTTTTTGGCCTGATCGGACATCGCGATCCAGCGCGGCAGCAGACCCGCCAACTGCTTCTTCTGCTGCGGAGTTATGTTCGGGGCTAAATTGTTGGCCAACTTTTCGAACTCCGTCTTGGTGATGACGGTTTTGCAATCGTCCGCCGGAATCTTTTCTGCCGGAGTCTTAGCCGCGGTCGCCGGCTTCGCGTCCGTCCTTTTGGCGGCCGCCGGCTTGGGTTTTGGAGCACAAACGCCGATCACCGTGAGAACGGGTGCGTTCGGCGGAACCGAATCAGCCGTATCCGGCGCTTGCGCCTGCGGGCTTGCCATCGCACTGGCCGGAATCCTGCCCCCCGCGGGTGCGGGAGGAGCGCTTGGGGCGGCTTGTCCCCAAGCCAAAGTCCCCAGCAAAGCACACATCAGCCAAGTCTTACGCATAAGATATTTCCTCCAGGATTGGTCCTTCAGAAAGTTGAAAAATGCCAAGCACCAAATCGTAGCACAATCGCCGCTCTTGCCCTCCGATCGCCTTGCCGATCTTCCGTGAAACTTTGTCATTCCGACCGGAGCCGGAACGCAAGCGGCGGAGTGGAGAAGCCTGCTGTTTGTCGGTCACCGCGCCGGACCGCGATTTGCTTGGCGCTTTCCCCTCTCACCAGCGATAATTCTTGCATGGCCGGAAGCTCCGCGTTTTCTTCGTCCGAATTGATGCGCTCAGAAAAGCGCTCGGCCGCGGGAAACTCTGTTCTGGCCGCGGTCGTCATCACCAGCCTCAAGACGATCGTCGGAGTTAGCACCGGGAGCCTCGGCATTCTCTCGGAAGCCGCACACTCCGCGCTCGACTTGATCGCATCTCTGCTGACATTTTTTTCGGTTGGCGTTTCCGACAAGCCAGCGGACGCAGACCATCAATATGGTCACGGCAAGATCGAAAACTTTTCTGCCTTCGTTGAAACCGGCCTGCTCCTGCTGACCTGCGCCTGGATCATCTACGAAGCCGTGTCGCGTCTGTTCTTTCGCCAGATTGATATCGAGCCGTCCATCGCGGCGTTTGCCGTGATGCTGTTCTCGATGGGCATCGATTTTTGGCGCTCGCGCGTGCTCGGTCGCATTGCCAGTAAGTACGACAGCCAGGCTCTGGAAGCGGACGCGCTGCATTTTTCCACCGACATCTGGTCCGCCGGCGTGGTCGTGCTCGGCCTGGTGCTGGTTCTGGTCGGCCGCACGTATCGCGTCGACTGGCTGCGCAATTCCGATCCCATCGCCGCCCTCTTCGTGGCCGGCGTGGTGGTTTCTGTGAGCTGGCGCCTGGCCCGCCGCACCGTCGACGCTCTGCTCGATGCCGCCCCGCCGGGAGTGCGATCGCAAATCTACGACGCGGTGCTGCGCATCGACGGCGTCCTCGAAGTCGACCGCATCCGCATCCGCCGCGCCGGTAACCGCTATTTCGCCGACCTCGCCGTCGGACTGGCGCGCACCGTAACCTTTCAGCGCTCCGGCCAGTTGGTCGCGGCGGTCACCGAGGCAGTTCACAAAGTTCTCCCTGCTTCCGATGTAACCGTGCAGCCACTCCCGCGCGCACAACGTTCGGAAAATATTTTCGACCGCATCCGCGCGGTAGCCACGAACAGTAACCTCAACGTTCATGACATCAGCGTGCAGGATTTCGCCGGCCGCCTGCATGTCGAGCAGCACATTGAACTCGAAGAGCACATGTCGCTCAAAGATGCGCACGATCAGGTCACCGTGCTTGAATCCGACATGCGCCGCGATGTCCCGGAAATTGCCGACATCCTCACTCACATCGAGAGCGAGCCCGCAACCATCGAGAAGCCGGACGAAGTTGTAAGCGACGCCGAACTCGAACAGCGCCTCAAGGCCGTGGCTTCGCACTTTCCCGAAGTCCTCGACGTACACGACTTCGTCATCAAGCGCGTCCGCGGGCGCATGTATATTTCGTGCCATTGCACGCTGCCGGACGATCTTTCTCTGGCCCGCGTGCACGACATCCAAACTGAGTTGGAGATCCGCTTCAAGCAGGACGCGCCCGAGTTGTTCCGCGTCCTGATCCACCCCGAGCCCAGCACCGACAATCGGAGGTAGCACGCGCGATGATCACCGCCAAAGCAATCTGGACCGACAAGGAGCGCTACATCGGCGAGGCCAGCTCGCACCACGCCCTCGTAATGGACACTGCGACGGAGAAAACCGCCAGCACGCCGATGGAACTAGTGCTGATCGCTCTCTGCGGCTGCACCGCCTCCGATGTGGTTGGAATTCTTCGCAAGAAACGGGAGCCCTTCACCAGTCTCGAATGCAGCGCCAGTGGAGAGCGCGCTGCGGGCTATCCGGCGGTGTACACGGAAATCAATCTCGTTTATCGCATCAGTGGTAAAGTTTCTCGCAAAGCGGTGGAAGACGCTGTCCATCTTTCGAAAGAAAAGTACTGTTCGGTTTCAGCCATGCTGGAGAAGACCGCCAAGATTACTTTTAAAATCGAATTGGTCGAATAGATGCCGCTCACCCGTATCGTGTTTTACACCCAACCCGGCTGCCTCTCGTGTGAACTCATGAAGCTGTTCCTCGAGACCAAGGAGATCGCCTTCGAAGAGCGCGACATCAGTACCGATCTCGAGGCTCGGCGGATCATGACGGAACAGCACGGCAGCGGTGAAACCCCCACTTTGGTGATTTTCTCCGGCGAACTACGGGAAGTAATTATCGGCTTTGATCCCGTGCGTCTTGACCAGTTGCTCGACCCGGCTTCATCATCGGATTCGGTGACTGAATCCTGAGCTCCGGCCATTCCAGTCGAAATGTCCCTCATCCCCTGCGCGGATATTTCTTTATCGCGTCCGCCGCCTTTCTCTGGGGAGTCTGTGCCGCGCTAGGCCGCGCCGTCTTCACTGGACGACTCCCCTTGACGGGCGAATCTCTGCATCCCATCGACCCGCTTATTCTGTCGCAAACGCGGACGTCATTTTCTCTGCTCGTGTTGCTCCCGCTGCTGGTGAGCCGACGCGGCTGGCGGCGCATCCAACTGCCGAGACCGGATCTGATTCAATGCCTCGTGCTCGGCTTGCTCGGCGTGGCCGCATCGAACTATTTCTATTACGTTGCCATTCAGAAGACGAGCGTCGCCATCGCCATCATCGTGCAATACACGGCGCCAGTCTGGGTGCTGCTGTTTGTGGTCGCCCGCGGCCACCAGAGACTTTCGCTGCAAAAAGTCTCAGCCGTCGCGGTCGCCATCGCCGGCATCGCCCTGACCATTGGCGTGGTCGGAGGAAGATCGGCATCCGCTCTGCATCTCGACTCCTACGGTTTATTCGCCGCCCTACTGGCGTCGTTTTCCTTCGCGTTTTACAACATTGGCGGACACCGCATCCTGGCCCGCTACGACCGCTGGCGCGTCCTGGTCTGGACGCTGAGTTCCGCCTCGGTCTTCTGGTTGTTCGTGAATCCTCCTTGGAAGGTTTTGGCCGCGCACTATGCCGCCGCGCAGTGGGAATTCCTCTTTATCTTCTCAATGATTTCCGTGCTGGGACCGTTCTCGCTCTACTTCCTCGGTCTGCAGCATCTGGAGCCTACTCGCGCCATCATCGCCAGTTGCCTGGAGCCGGTATTCTCCATCCTGCTGGCCGCCGCGTTCTTGAGCGAGGGCCTTCGTCCCCTACAAACGCTGGGAATCGTACTGGTATTGTCGGCGATCGTCATCGTGCAACTGCCGGGCCGGGGCGCCGGGCCTGAAGGCGAAACAGTGGTGGTCGAGCCGATCGAATAATCCATTTCCAGAATTGTCATCCCGATTCCGAAATTGTCATCCCGACCGCAGCTCGCCTTCCTGGAAGGAAGGCGAGCGGAGTGGAGGGACCTGCTTTTCTGCGACCTACGCCGGCCAGAGCTAGGTTACCCCCCGTTACTTCGGTGCAGCCGTTTACTTCTTTTTGACAACCTGCCTGTGCATATTTCGCTAGGCTACGACCATCCCCCCAGAAGTCGTTTCGAGGTTTACGCAATGAAAATTCGCTCCGGCATGTATCTTCTCGCATTTCTGGCCGCGTGCCTTACCCCTTGTTTCGCCCACCACACGGCTGTGGTCGTGAACAAAGACAATGCCGTTGAAAACATTTCTTCTGCGCACTTGTCGAAAATAATTCGCGGCGAGGTCAAGAAGTGGCCCGACGGCAAGAACATCGTTCTGGTACTGCACAGGGAGTCTGGGGGCGAGACCGAGACTCTGGAGCGGCTAAACAAGATGTCTGACGCGGAGTGGAAGGGTTTTGTCGCCACCCACAAAGATTCGTTTCTGTTTGTCGACACTGACGCTGACGTCCTCAAAGCAGTGCAGAGCGAACCTGGCGCCGTTGGCCTGATCGAAGTTCACTCGATCGACAACAGCATTAATGTGGTAAAGGTTGACGGCAAACTCCCTATGGAGTCCGGCTATTTACCGCACTAGTAACAGACTTCAGCCTGTGCCGCTGACCGTTTGCAGCAAATGAAAATATCGCCGCGCCTTCTTTACGTCGCGCCCAATCTGCTCCCGCAGCGCCTCCACCGACGGAAATTTGATTTCATCGCGCACTCGCTCCAGAAAACAGATCTCAACCTCCGTTTCCGGGTTCAATTCAATCGGATGGAAATTCAACAAGTGCGTTTCAATGGCAAACAACTCGGCCCCGAAGGTGGGACGATTGCCCACATTCGTGACTGAATCAAAACGCTCAGTCCCGACGCGGGTGCACGTAATATAAACGCCGTCTTTCGGAACTAGCTCTTCGTAGCGCGCCATGTTGATGGTGGGCACCGTATATTTCGACCCGTAACCGCGGCCCCGCCCCGGCGTCCCAAGAATGCAGAACGGCCGAGCCAACAGATGCCGCGCCCGGCTCGCGCGCCCCGCAGCCAGCAGTCGACGAATCTGGCTGCTCGAAACCGATTCGCCGCGCAACGTCATCTCGGGATAAACCTTAACTTCAAATCCCATCTCGCGGCCGAATTCGGCCAGCAAATCCATGTTCCCCGCGGCCTTGTGGCCAAAGCGAAAATTAAATCCTTCATGCACTTCGCGGGCGTGGAGCCTTTGTTTCAGAATTTCTTCCGCAAACTGCCGGGGAGTCATGAGCGAGAGATCGCGACCAAAAGGAAGCAGCAGCACGGCGTCGATGCCGGTGCCTTCGAGCCAGCGAAGTTTTTCAGGAGTGGGCGTGAGCAGCTTCAACTCCGCTTCGGGCCGCAGAATACGTGTGGGGTGCGGTTCAAACGTCACCGCCACAGCCTTGGTCCCGGTCGCCCGCGCCCGCAACGCGATTTCCTGCAGCACGTGGGCATGTGCCCGATGCACGCCGTCAAAGTTGCCCACAGTGGCGACCGTGGGCCCGAGATCGGCGGGAACGTCGTCGAGTTTGTGAAAAACCTGCATAAAAACCGACGTCGGACCGCAGGCCTCGGAGCTCAGCCAGCGGCCGCCGGCATTGAAGTTAATCTGAAACTAGGTCTGACGTCTGAGGTCGGACGCCGTCTCTAGATTTCAAACTCCAGCTTCATCCCGTCGTGCGATAACCGCACATGCCGCGGCAGGGAAGCGTTGGTGGTTTCGTGCGCCAGGTCGTGACAAATGTGGGTGAAGAATGCCCGCTTCGGTTTCAGCCGATCAACAATCGCCAGCGAATTCTTCACCGTCGAGTGCGTGGGATGGGGCTTGTGCCGCAGCGCATCCAGAAACAGAATGTCCAGTCCTTCCAGTTGATGCAGCGACGACTCCGGAATCTCGCTGTGATCGGTCAGGTACGCCCCTGAGCCAAAGCGGTATCCGTTAATCTGGGTGTCACCATGAATCAGAGTCACCGGATCGAACCGTACTCCGAACACGTCCACAGGGCCGTCGATCGGTCGCAATTCCAGCAGCGGCAACCCGCCAAATTTATAGTTGGCGTCAAAAATGTAACTGAACATCTTGCGCAGAAACGCCGCCGCTTCCGGTCGGGCATAAAGCGGGAGCTTCTCCGGCTTGTGCAGGTAGCTGAAAGGCCGCAAGTCGTCGATCCCGAGAATATGGTCGGCGTGCGTGTGGGTATAGAGGACGGCGTCAACGCGCGTAATGTTCTCTCGCACGGCCTGCGTGTAAAAGTCCGGAGTCGTATCGATCAGCACGACCTTGCCGCCGTACTCCAGCATGATCGACGGCCGAGTACGCCGGTCGTGCGGATCGCTCGAATGGCAGACGGCACAGTCGCATCCCAACGTGGGCACGCCCATCGACGTCCCGCTGCCCAGCACAGTCAAAGTCGCTTTCATTTTCCTCGAGTTCCGGTTCCCGCCGCAGGACTGGGCTGCGGCGGGCGGGCCAGCGCGTTGGTCACTTCCACATACGCCATGCGCAGCTCATAAAGACTGTTCTGCAGGAAACCCTCTTCGACGGCGGTCAGATTGCCCTTGGTCTTTTCCCCGATCAGGCTCAAGGTGTCGATGGTCTGGCGTGCGCCAATCAGGTCGACGCGCGGCTGCTCGCTCTGTTGCCGCATCAAACCGAGTTGCATCATGGCAGTCATATAGAGCGAGGCCAGAAAGCGCTCGAAGGTGATCTCGAAATCCTTCACAGAGTGCCCGCTGAGTTCGACCTGCGCGTCGAGATCTTTGGAAGACTGCTGGTAGGCGGCCGCCTGCGCGGCCTGCTCCGCGCTGCTGGGCGGTGTCGGCATTTCACGATCCGGCGTCGCGCCGGTATCTGCTCCGCCGGCGTCCACCGCCACGGGCGCCGCAGTCTTTTCCACAGCTGGCGCCTCCGGAGTCACGGCCGGCGCCACCGCTTTCGGTGCCTCCGCTTCTTCTTGCGGTTCAGAGCGCAACTCGCCCTCTGAAGTGAACAGGCGGCGGTCGGTTACTTTAAAACCAGATTGTTCGTGTCTTTTCTCAGCCATAGAATCTTTCCTCAAGCAGAACACACTCGTTTTAATCGTTCAGCGAACTTCGCCCTGAAGTTGTTCATCACGCCGGATGCTGTTCCAAAGATCGTTCTTCCAGCACGCTATCCGATACCGGCACCTGCACCACGGTCGCTTTCACCCCGCCAATCGTGACCTCGCGCCCCGGCACGCCGGCCTCGCGCCTGATGTATCCCAGCGCGACCGTCTTGTCTCCACTTGCAATATGCAGGGGAGCGGCGCTGGTAATCTCTCCAACTTCCTTCTCTCCTGCAATAATTTTGCTTCCGGCCGCGATCTGCCCCGGACCCTCGACGATAAATCCCGTGAACTTGCGATGCACCGCGCCCCGCGACCGAATGCGTTCCACAATCTCTTGGCCAACGTAGCATCCCTTGTTGAAGTTCAGAGCGCGCGCCTGCTCCGTTTCCTGCGGCAAATCGCGCTCGCGAATGTCCAGGCCATAAAGCGGAACGCCGGAAACGACGCGCCACAACTCCAGCGCCTCGAAACCGACGGGCGTAGCGCCGGCCAACCGTAAAGCATCCCAAAGCCGCCTCACGCTGGCGGGCGCAATCCATATTTCGTACGAAACCCGCTCAGCGTCTTCGCCCCGCACCAGCGTGCACTCCGCGCCTTGCCACGTCACAGATTTCATCTGCAAAGCTTGCATCTCCGCAACCGCGAAGCCCGCAGCGGTCAGCACGTCGCGCGTCCTCGGCCCCGCGGTTCCCACCGCCGTCAGTTGCTCACTAAGATTAGCGACCTCAACATCGTCCATGATGATGTAGTGGTCGAAAGTCGCAAGAATCTTCTCGGCCTGCCCGCGGTCGGTGTCCACGGTCATCGACTCGCCGCCATTGTAGGCATACATATCTCCAAGTATGTGCCCCTGCGGATTCAGCAAAAACGCATACACGCCCTGGCCCACATTCAGGTCGCGGATATTGTTGGTCACCATGCCATTGAGCCAGCGCACGCGGTCGCCGCCGGTCAGCGAGATCTTCGCCCGGAACCCGAGGTCATAAACGCCGCACCCGCCGCGCAGGGCCGCAAACTCCGCCTGCGGATCACCAAAGCCCGCCACCGTGGTCGCGCCGCGATACTCCCCGGTCTCAGATTGGCCAACGCCGGCCGCGCCCAATCCCTCGCCCTGATCGTCGTTTCGAGTCTGGAGTGCGGTGAGCCCCATAGTGATACTTCGATTATAACGATTGTGGTAACTTTCCTGCCGTGGACTCAAAAAAGGAAACGCTCGAACCAGCAGAAGCGCCTCGAAAGAAACGCATCGCCGTCATTCCCGGCGACGGCATTGGCCAGGAAGTCATCCCCCAGGCCGTGAAGGTCATCCAGGCTACGGGCGCCAACGTCGAACTAACTAATTTCGACTGGGGCGCCGATCGCTACCTGCGCGACCACGTCACCGTGCCGGCCGACGGTTTCGCCATGCTCGCCCGCGATTTCGACGCGATCCTGGTCGGCGCTTTCGGCGATCCGCGAGTGAAGACCAACATTCACGCCAAAGAAATTCTGCTCGGCATGCGCTTCAAAATGGATCTCTACGCCAACGTGCGCCCCGTTCGCCTGCTCGATGCCGCGCTCTGTCCGCTGAAAGGAATCGAGCCCAAAGACATCGACTTCGTCGTGCTTCGCGAAAACACCGAAGGCGTCTACACCGATGCGGGAGGAATTTTCAAGCAGGGCACGCCCGACGAGATTGCCACGCAGGAAGACATCAACACGCGCAAAGGCGTCGAGCGCATCATCCGCTGCGCCTTCCAATACTGCGAGCGCCACACCAAACTCGACGGCTCACCTCGCAACAAAGTCCTGATGTGCGACAAGTCGAACGCCATGACTCACGCCGGAGGCCTGTGGCAGCGCGTGTTCAAGGAAGTCAGCGGCGAGTATCCGCAGATCACCGCGCAGCACATGTACGTTGACGCGCTCTGCATGCAGATGGTCCGCGACCCGCGCCAGTTCGACGTTATAGTCACCAATAATATGTTCGGCGACATCCTCACCGACCTCGCCGCTGGCCTGCAGGGCGGCCTGGGCATGGCCGCCAGCGGCAACATCCATCCCGGCAAGACTTCGATGTTCGAGCCCGTCCACGGCTCCGCCCCGCCGATTGCCGGCAAGAACATGGCGAATCCTTTCGGAGCGATCCTGACCGCGGCCATGATGCTCGCTCATCTGGGGATGAATGATGAAGCCGCAAAGATCGAAGCCGCCGTCCTCGAAGCAGTCCGCCAGAAAAAGACCACGCAGGATATCGGCGGCGCGCTCGGGACGCGGGAAGCAGGGGACTGGGTCGCGCAGCAAGTCAGCCGTGCCTGAAAGACTGTCATCCTGAGCGCAGTGCGCCGGTTCGCCAAACGCGAACCGAGTGCAGAGGCGATCTATGGTTTTCGCCCCACCAGCAGCGCCAGCTCCCGCCACTTCCAGTGGCAGTCCACGTCGATGAATCCGATCTCGCGCAGCCATCCCAGTTGGGTTTCGACATCCAGCAACTTGTTCGACGGATCTTCCGTCTCAATCGTATAGCCAATCCCGTGCAAGAATTCCTCATGCAGTCGTGGAGTCGGCGAGGCCACATGCTCCAGATTGCAAAAAACGCCGCCCGCATTCAGCAGCCCGTAAATCTCGGCATACAGCGCCCGCTTGCGTTCATGCATGAGATGATGAATCGCGAAGCTGGAAATTACCGCATCAAATCCGCCCAGAGCTGGCAGGGCTTCGTCCATGTTGTGAGCGACGACGCGAACGGAAGGATCTCCCGCGAAGCGCTGGCGCACCGCCTCGAGCATGGTCGGCGAGAAATCGACGGCCACCGCCTCAACATCGGACTGCCCACGCCGCGACAATTCTTCTCGAACCAGGTCCAACAGCCGCCCGTCGCCGGTGCCCAGATCGAGAATCCGCCGTGTGCTCTGCGGAATGAATTCCAGCAGCGCCGACTCCCCTTCGCTGCGATGGGAAATCGAGTCGGCCCGTTCCAGGTAGTCGCGGACGTGTTCATTCGAGGTCCAGAGATTGACGGGCTTGGTGGTCATGAGGGAAAAGTATACGGAAACGTATAGACTCAATCTCAATGAATAAGGCTAAAAGGCATGCCTCAGGGATTCTCCGGCTGTTTCTTGGGGTTGGTTTGCTTCCGGCTGGTTTGCCCCTGGCCCCGAACGGTGCGCTCTGGGCGAGGGCGCAAGATCAGGCGGGCGGGACTCCAGTTCAGCAACAAAATGAGCAACAGCAGGATCAGAAGCCGTCGGACAAGAATGTCCCCACAACTGACACGCAGGAACCAATTCAACCTTCCGCGCCGAAAGAAGAACCGCCGAAACCGGAAGTTAAGATCACTCCGCGTCAAGCCGAGGAATTGTTTCACTCCGTCGACGAAATTCTGGAATTCGACAGCAAGCAGACCGGCCTGCCCATCACGAAAAAATGTAAAGCGCAAACTTACCAGCCGCGACGAAGTCGTCTCCTTCCTCACCAAGCACATGGACGATGAAGACACCAAGCGCCTGCGCCGGTCCGAACTCGTGCTGAAGAAATTCGGCTATGCTCCCCCACGACTTCGATCTGGAAACTTTTCTGGTCGCGCTGCTGCGCGAAGAAGTGGCCGGCTATTACGATCCCAAAACAAAAACCGTCAACCTGCTCGACTGGGTGCCCATGGAAGAGCAGGAGCCCGTCATGGCCCACGAGTTGACCCACGCGCTCCAGGACCAGTCCGTGGGCCTGGAGAAGTGGATGAAGAAGGGCGAGAAAGATCTCGGCGAAATCAAGAAAGACCCGACCCCCACCGACATCGAAAACGATGAGACCGACAACGCCCGCGAAGCCGTCATCGAAGGTCAGGCCCAGGCCATGATGTTTCAGTATGCTATCGCCCCGACCGGCCAATCGATCGTCAGCTCGCCGGCGCTCGTCGGACGAAATGGAAGAAGAGACGCTCACCGGAACCTCCGGCACCAAGGTCTTTAACCAGGCGCCGATCTTCCTGAAGGAGTCGCTCACCTTCCCCTACAGCTACGGCATGGACTTCATCATCCAGGTGATGAAGCAAGGCGGGAAAGAGAAGGCGTTCGCCGGCGTTCTGAAAAACCCTCCCCATACCACGCGCCAGATCATGGAGCCGGAAACATACTTATCGGGCGAAAAACTCGAGCCCATGCCCGTCCCTGATTTCAAGCAGGATTTCAAGGATTATCAGAAGTTCGACGTCGGCGCGATGGGCGAGTTCGATGTGGCGGTGCTCATTGAGCAATATGCCGGCAAGCCGCTGTCGAAGAGGTTGTATCCCGCGTGGCGCGGCGGATATTACTACGCGGCCAAACCCAAGCAAGATCCAAAATCCGATTTTGTAACGACAACGGCTGCACCTCTCGGTCTGCTCTACGTCTCGCGCTGGTCGAGCTCCGACAAGGCCGCTGAGTTCGCCGCGATCTACGCGGAGTCCCTGAAGCAGCGCTACAAGAAATTAGAAGAAGAGAAGCCCGCACCTCCGCCCGCCGCGCCTCATGCGGATTCCAAGACTGACCAGTTGCAAGGCCGCCACGTTTGGACGACAGATGAAGGCCCGGTCGTGATCGACGAGGAAGGCGATACGGTGCTCGTGAGTGAGAGCCTCGACGCCGCCACCACCGCAGCGCTCGAAAAAGAAGTGTTTGCAGCGCCCTCAGCGCCGAAGTAATCCGCGCTACTTTTTTTCTTGCGTCCTCCCTCGTCAGGAGGTTCTCCCAGGAAATGTTGCACCTTGGCCACGACTATAAATTGCCTGCCCCCGCGCTCGACGGTCAGTTTGCGTTCCTGCCCCGGCGTGCCGCCGAGCGTGGCCCACACCTGTCCCATGGTCGATCCGCCCACGGGAATCCCATTGACCGCGATCAGATGATCACCCGGCTGCACGCCGTCCGGTCCTTCCGGCAACGACGGTTGGCCGTCGAAGTCCGCGATTCCAAGGATCGTGAACCGCCCGTCGTCTTCCGGGCGTAGCGTGAGTCCGATGACGTCGAAGTCTGGGAAGTTGAAATTACGGCCAAACTCGAAGTAAACCATCGAGCGAGAGTAGTCGAGCCCGACGCGATAGTTGAGCAGTGCACTGGAGCCGAGAAGGCCAGCCGTCAGCACTCCGGAGCGTTTGTAAAAAAAATCCATCCGATCTTTTGGGAACTCCACCACCGCCACATTGTCCAGAAAAAGCGGCCCATACTGCAGCCGATCCAGTCGCATTACCTTCCATTTCGCTTCATCGTCGCCGCCCCACATGTTGGCCGACCCGACGGCGCCCGTCATCTGCGGCCAATCCGCGTGCGCGGTCGCGAGCTTGTCGAACACATCGTCGGAAAGGAAACTGATCGACGAACCCAGATCGAGTGCGAGATTGCATTTCTTCTTTTCAAGCTGGCTGGGAATCTGAATCAGCCCATTTTCCGCATTAACCAGGACTTTCGCGCTTTGCCCCCGAAAAGCAATCGTGCCCGGCGCTCCGATCGATACCTTGTGTTCCGGAAAGTCGATGAGCACGTCATAGTGGCGCAGGATACTCGACGGCAAAGTGATCTCAACTCCCATGCCAGCGGCCAGCACCGCGGCCGCGTTCACCGGTCTCAGCGGAATCTTCGCTTCTTTCAAGCCAGCCAATGAGATTCTCATTCCGTTGAGCACGATCTCGCGCGGCGGCGGGGAAGAGCATTCCTTCTCGTTGCAGGAAACCGGTAGCTGCAGCAGCGTGGCCAATCGCCGGGAGATATACAGATCAGGATTGCCGTTGTCCACCCAGGCATGAACCCGCTCGCTCGATCCGTTGGGAAGCGGTACATCCGCGTTAATTACGATGCGGTTGTGATCGATGGCCGCGGGCACTGTGATCGATTTCGGCTCGGAGGTCGAGAGTTTGTCCGCGAGTTTGTCGGCTGGTTTGCCTTGCGCGAAGCTCCAACCGCCCAGCAGAAACAACGCGCAGACTGTGGCACGAAACCTCATATTCCAAATTGTAGCGCTGTTCGCGACGCGGTCCGGAACGTAGGATTTCATCCCGGATGTTCCCCCTTCGTGATACTTCGCTCCCTTCGTGCTAAAGACTCGCCACCTCGCGGTCGGCAGATCCTTGTCCTGTATAATCACGAGTTTGGCTTGCGTGCGGGCAAGCCATTTCTGGAGGGTGATTGTCACAGAAACGATCGGTACAGGCGGAAATCGGGGTGATCGGCGGCAGCGGCCTGTACGCCATGCCCGGCCTTGGCAAAGTGAAGGAAGTGCGCTTGAAAACGCCGTTCGGCGCACCTTCCGACGCCTACGTGTGCGGCACCATCGAAGGACGCAAAGTCGCATTTCTGGCGCGCCATGGACGCGGCCACCGCATTCTTCCCAGCGAGTTGAATTTTCGCGCCAACATTCACGGTTTTAAGCAACTCGGCGTCGAGCGCATCGTTTCCATCTCCGCGGTCGGATCGCTGAAGGATGAGCACAAGCCGCTCGACTTCGTCATCCCCGACCAGTTTTTCGATCGCACCCGCCATCGCGTGGATACTTTTTTCGGCAGCGGCGTGGTGGCGCATATCGCCTTCGCTGATCCGGTTTGCCCGGAACTGGCCGCCGGGGTCGAGTCCGCCTGCAAAAGAGTCGGCGTAGTCGGCAAGCGGGGCGGCACCTATTTGTGCATGGAAGGCCCGCAATTTTCCACCAAGGCGGAATCGAATGTTTATCGCGGCCTCGGCATGGACGTGATCGGCATGACCAACCTGCAGGAAGCCAAACTGGCTCGCGAAGCCGAGTTATGTTACGTCACCGTCGCCATGGTCACAGATTACGACTGCTGGCATCCGCATCACGATTCCGTGACCGTCGATCAAATCGTTGCGGTGCTGCTCAAGAACGCCGACAACGCGACCAACGTTGTGCGTGAAACCGTAGCTGCGATGCCGCTCGGTCGGTCCTGCAAGTGCGGTTCGGCCCTGGCCCACGCCATTCTGACCGATCCCAAGACGATTCCCCCCGCGACGAAAAAGAAGTTGAAACTGATTCTCGGCAAGTATGTAAAGTAGCGACGGCTTTGCCAGCCACTACGACGAATCACAAACTACAGCCTAAGGACAGGATTTCCCGATGAGCATTCTCGTGGTCGGTTCGGTTGCATTCGATGACGTCAAGTCGCCCTCGGGCAGCGTGACGGGAATTCTGGCCGGAGCCGCAACTTACTTCTCGCTGGCCGCAAGCTATTTCACCAACGTGCGCGTCGTGGCCGTCGTAGGCGAAGACTTTGGCCCTGAACAGGAAAAAGTTTTTCTGAAGCGAGGAGTCGACATTCGAGGCATCGAGCACGCCCAAGGCAAGACCTTCCGCTGGGGAGGAACGTACGGCGAGAACCTCAATGAAGCCAAGACGGATTTTACTGACCTCAATGTTTTCGAGGGTTTTCAGCCGCGCATTCCAAAGGAGTACGAAGACACTGAATTCCTTTTTCTGGCCAACATTCAGCCGACCTTGCAGGCCGAAGTACGGCGTAAGATGACCGGTGTGCGCCTGACCGGCTGCGACACCATGAATTATTGGATCAACAGCGCCCTCGCAGAGCTCCGCGAAACTCTGAAAGTTGTCGATGTTCTTCTGATCAACGATACCGAAACGAAAATGCTGGCCGGCGAAACGAACCTGCCGCGCGCGGCGAACAAAGTACTGGCCATGGGACCGCAAGCCCTGGTCATCAAACATGGCGAATATGGCGCGACCATTTTCTTTCGCGAGGGAGCGTTTGGCATCGGTCATCATCCCTTTCGCGCCCCCACTCTGCCCATTGAAGAGGTGAAGGACCCAACCGGCGCGGGCGATTCCTTCGCCGGCGGATTCATGGGCTACCTGGCCTCACAAAAGGAATTGAGCCGCGAAGTTCTGAAGCGCGCACTGTTCTACGGCGGCGTTATGGGATCCTTTGCCGTCGAACGTTTCGGAACCGAGCGCCTGCAATCGCTCACGAGGGAAGAGATCGATGGCCGCTTTCAGATCTTTCGCGAACTGACGCACCTCGATTAGTCTGTCCTCTGCGAACGCGATGCGCGAAAAGCGGACGTCTCAATGAAGAACGCTCCACCGGTTTCCCCCTGGGACTCCGAGGTCAGACTGCTGGCCTGGCTGGCGACGTGCGTGTCCGTCCTCTCTTTTTTGTTTTATTTTCAGCGCAACGACGTGTTGCTCTACGGCGACGCCGTTGCCCACATCAACATCGCTCGCCGCATCTTCGATTCGAAAACGCCTGGCCTGCTGCAACTCGGAACCGTGTGGCTGCCCCTGCCGCACCTGCTGATGGTTCCTTTCCTCCTCCCCAACGAAATGTGGCGGAGAGGTGTGGGCGGCTCGATTCCCTCCATGGTGGCGTTCGTGTTCGGCGTCATCGGAATCTTCCGGCTGATTCGAGGGGCATTATCCCGCGGAGTTGAGCCAGATAGAACAGCCAGCTTAGCCGCGTGGACCGCGGCGTTGGTGTATGCCGTCAACCCGAATCTGATCTACATGCAGACCACGGCCATGGGCGAGGCGCTGTATCTGGCGTTCTTCGTCTGGGCAGTCGTGTATTTCGCGGAGTCCGTCCGCGGAGACGCAAAGTCTTTCACGAAATGCAGCCTCTGCCTGGCGGCAGCGTGCCTCACCCGCTATGACGGATGGTTCCTGGCCGCAGCCATGGCGGCTACGGTCGTGACGCGCAGCTTCGTGGCTGGCACAGCGGCCAATAAGACGCCGGCCTTTCAACCTACGCGAGCGGCCGTAGTCAAGTTCGTCTTGATCACCGTGGCCGCACCGTCGTTGTGGCTGGCCTACAACGCAATCGTCTACCGCAACCCGCTCGAATTTGCCAACGGACCATATTCGGCGAAAGCCATCGAACGCAAGACGCAGAGTGGCGCCAATCCAGGGCATCCCGGCAGCGGCAATCCGCTGCTGGCAGGAATGTACTTCCTGAAATCGGCCGAAGCCAACATAGCGGAAAACGAATGGTTGCAGCGGATCTGGGTTCTACTGGCGGTTGCGAGCATCGTGATCGCCGCATTCGCCTCGCGCAGCCGGGGCACCGTAGCCGCGTCATCTTCTCCCGGCGCGTGGCCATTGCTCTTTCTTCTAATCCCCGTGCCCTTTTACGCGCTGTCGGTGGCCTACGGCGGCGTCCCTATTTTCATCCCGGTCTGGTGGCCGTTTTCTCACTACAACGTCCGTTACGGATTACAGCTGCTGCCGGCCTTCGCCGCCGCAATGGCAGTCCTCACTAATCGAGCCGTGCAAGCTGAAACCTGGAAGCCTCGGCTCCGTCTGTCGTGTGTCTTGGGCATCTTCGCGGTCAGCATCGCAAGTTACACGTCCGTCTGGCGCGCCGGACCGGTTTCGCTCAAAGAGGCCCAGGTCAACATGGGCACGCGGAATCAACTGGAAGCTCAGCTTGCGGTCTGGCTCGAAAGGCTTCCGCCGAATTCCACTTTGCTCATGTATCTCGGCGATCATGTCGGCGCCCTGGAGCAGGCCGCGATCCCGCTCGAACACGTCATCAACGAAGGCAATCACCGCACCTGGAGACAGCCCGCCGATCCCGAAGGTCTGTGGGAACGCGCCTTGGCCGATCCCGAGCACTACGCCGATTACGTGGTCGCCTTCGAGGGCGACAGCGTTTGGCAGGCGGTACAGGGCCGTCATCTTCCCGAACTCGTCGAGATTCACGTCACTGGGCAAGCGCGCGCAGTGCTCTATCGTGCACGCTAATCGGCGCGTGCGGTAATCACGCAGGTAACGCCGGAGCGTGCAAGTCCGGTGATAAAATCCGGCCATCGGAAGCGCGCTCGAACACGCGTGTGACTTCTAAACCGCGAAAAAACATGAACTGGCAACACTTCATCGATTTGCTGCACCATGAGATGGCGAGCGGAGCAGTCGGCAATTCGCTCGCGCGCCTGGTGTTGGCGGCGATTCTGGGCGGCCTCATCGGCCTGGAGCGCGAGTTCAAGCACCGCGCCGCAGGCTTGCGCACCAATATGTTCATCTGTTTTGGCGCAGCCATGTTCACGCTGCTTTCCGAGAGGCTGGCAGGCGTGCCCTCAGACGCGGCTAGAATTGCGGCGCAAATCATCCCCGGCATCGGCTTCATCGGTGCAGGTTCGATCCTGCACACGCGCGGGCTCACCACCGGGCTGACTACCGCGGCCACGCTGTTCGTGGTTGCCTCGGTTGGGATGGCCGCGGGCGGTGGCCTTTACCTCACGGCCATTTTCGCCGCAGGACTGGTCCTCCTGGCGCTGTTTTTTCTCGGTCACGCGGAACAAACCTTCAACATGAAGCTGCTGATCATGGGCTACGAAGTTACCGGCGTGAACGTCGAAGAGATGAGCAGCGAGCTCAACCGCATTCTGGAAAGCCACCATCGGATGATGCAAAACATGCTTACCGGCAACACCGGCCAGCACATCCGCATGCGTTTTGATGTTGAGGGCTGCAACCGCGAGCAAAAGGATCTGCTGCAGCAATTAAAGGCGTCGCGGGTCCTGCTCGGCGCGACCTGCCTCGGTCCGGTGGACGCAGAGTGAACTCCGGGGTTCGTACCATTCCGTTTGTGAAGGCCACCGCCTGTGGCAACGATTTCCTGCTGATCGACGGCGCGCTCGCTCCCGCCAATATTGAGGCTTTCACACGCAGCATCTGTGATCGGCACAACGGTGTTGGCGCCGACGGCGTCGAGTGGATGCTTCCTCATTTCACCGCCGACGTGGAAATCCGCTTGATCAACGCCGACGGCTCTGCGGCCGAGATTTCCGGCAACGGCACGCGTTGCGTCGCCGCCTACGTCTGCGACCGTTTGAACAAGGAACGGATCTCAATTCTGACCGGCGCCGGAACGAAAATCTGTCAGCTCACATCGCGCCGAGACACCGACTACGAGTTCGAAGTCGAAATGGGTCAGGCCATCGTCGAGAAGGAACTCGCGCTGAAGATTGGCGCCGGGGAAGTCCACAGAGACGTTCAAAGAGAAGTGCGCGGCATTCCCGTGTCGGTGGGCAATCCGCATTTCGTCGTTTTCGTTCCTGAGTTTACTTCGGACTGGCAAGCGCGGGGGGCCGAAATCCAGCGCCACCCGCATTTCGAGCAAGGAGTGAATGTTGAGTTCGTCGCGGTCGACAGTAAGTACGATGTGAGAGCGCGTTTTTTTGAGCGTGGGGTCGGTGAGACCCAGTCCTCGGGCACCGGTTCCTGCGCCTCGGCAGTCGCGGCAATCGCAGTGGGCAGGGCAGTTTCGCCGGTGAAGGTCCGCGGTCCCGGCGGAATTCAGACCGTCCGCACCGTCGGCAGCAATGTTTTTTTGCTAGGTTCGGCGCGGCTGTTGTGCCGGGGAGAATTCTTTTTGAGTTGAGCCGAGCTGCGTTGAGCCGACGGCTGCCTGATCGCCACAAGTTTGGATTGTCGCAACAGCCTTTCAACCTATGTCCTCATCCCGTCTCCAGCCCGTCAAGCCCGTGAAACCGCCCGCCCTTCGGCCCGGCGATACGGTGGGCATCGTTGCGCCCGCCAGCAACATCAAGCGGGCTGAACTGGAGGCCGGTTGCAATGCATTGCGCCGAGTGGGATACGTCCCCTTCTATTCCGATTCCATTCTGGAAAAAGACCTTTACTTCGCCGGATCGGTCGAACGCCGGGCGCGCGAACTGGAAGAGATGTTCGTACGCGACGATGTGCGCGCGATGGTATGTGCGCGCGGCGGTTACGGCGCCAACTATCTGCTGCAAGCGCTGGACGTGGAAAAAGTCAAAGCGCATCCCAAGATTTTCGTTGGCTACAGCGACGTCACCACGCTGCTGACTTACTTTCACGATGCTGCAGGCTTCGTTACCTTCCACGGCCCGATGGCCGCCAAAGATTGGTCGCACGAAAATGGCGTCGACTTGCCGTCATGGCAAGCGGCTGTTTCTGGCACCACCGCCTGGGATGTGCCGATCGGCCCGGGAGTCAGCGCATTGGTCGAGGGGGACGCCGAAGGCGTCTTATATGGCGGATGCCTTTCGATCCTGGTCGCTTCGCTCGGCACGCCCTATGAAATCAAAACGGCCGGCACGATCTTGTTCCTCGAAGACCTCGCCGCCAAGCCTTATCAGATCGATCGCATGCTGATGCAGTTGAAACTGGGCGGGCATCTCGACGCCGTGCGCGGCATCGTCTTCGGAGAAATGCTCGACTGCTTCCAGACCGCGAATCAGGGCTACACTCTGCAGGAGGTCGTCACCCGCATCGTCGGCGACCTGGGAGTTCCGGTCGCCTTCGGCGTGAAGTCGGGCCACGTCAGCACGGGCAACATTGCGCTCCCGTTCGGCGTGCGTGCGAAATTGACCGTACGCGGTAGTCAGGTAGCGCTGAAGATTTTGGAAGCCGCGGTCACGCCGTAGCGGAAGGGCTGCAAGAGCAGAGGCTTGAAGATTTCCGCAACGGCGTCTTGAAAGGGCACGGCTTCCAGCCGAGCCGCAGATCATAGCGATGAAGTGCGGCTTCAGCCGCCGGGGGAACGACAGAATGACAGAACGACAGATAGTCCCTCCCGATGGCTTCGGCGGAGTTTGAATGTTCGACGACATGAACAAAAAACACATTCACCTGATTGGCATCTGCGGCACCGCCATGGCCTCACTGGCGGGAATGCTGAAGCAGCGTGGATTCCACGTCACCGGCTCCGACGCCGCAGCCTACCCGCCCATGTCGGATTTTCTGCGCGAACTGGGCATTCCCGTGGCGCAGCCTTTCGATGCCAAGAATCTCGAACCCCGCCCAGACCTGGTCGTGGTTGGCAACGCCATGTCGCGCGGCAACGTCGAACTCGAGCATGTCCTCGACCAGCGCATTCCATTCTCCTCGTTGCCGCAGTTGTTGCACGATGAATTTCTCCGTGGTAAGGAAGTGCTGGTTGTCGCCGGAACCCACGGCAAGACCACAACGACTTCCATGCTGGCATGGATTTTCCATTCGGCCGGACTGCAGCCTTCGTTTCTGATCGGCGGCATCGCCGAAAATTTCGGTTCGAGTTTTCATCTCGGCGAGGGCAAGCATTTCATCCTCGAAGGCGACGAGTACGACACCGCCTTCTTCGACAAAGGCCCGAAGTTTCTGCACTACTTTCCCGACTCAATCATCCTCACCTCGGTCGAGTTCGATCACGCCGACATCTACAAAGATCTCGACGCTGTCGAGACTGCCTTCAAGCGCCTGGTGAATCTGATTCCGCGCCGCGGATGCATCGTAGCCTTCGACGGTTTCGCCAGCGGATCCACAGAGAGCCCCAGCCTGGACCGCTCTCTGGCCAAGGCGTTCTGTCCCGTGGAGCGATACGGCGCCGGCCCTCGTGCAAACTGGAGAGTCACGAACCTGCGCCTCGAACCCGCGCGCACCACCTGGACCGTCTTGCGCGACGGTCAACCTTGGGCCGGCCTCGAATTTCCCTTGGCTGGGGAGTACAACGTCTGGAACGCCACAGCGGCCGCCGCACTAGCGGCGTCCTGCGGTATTTCCACGGATGCGATTGCCGCTGCGCTGAAAACTTTCAAGAGCGTGAAGCGTCGTCTCGAAGTGAAGGCGCAGGTGAACGGCATCACCATCATCGACGACTTCGCCCATCACCCCACCGCCATCGCGGGGACGTTGAAAGCGCTGCGAGCGCGCTACGCAGGCGCGCGACTGTGGGCAATTCTCGAGCCACGTTCCAACACTCTCCGTCGCCGCGTTTTGCAATCCGACTTGGCGCGCAGCCTGGCTCAGGCCGACGAAGTTATCCTCGCGGGCGTGTTCCGCTCCGAAGCGGTTCCGGAAGACGAGCGCCTGGAGTTGCCTGCTCTCGCCGCAGAGATCGAGCGAAACGGCCGCCGGACAAGACTGTTCGCCGACGCCGACGCCATCGTGCAGAGTATTGCCCCCGAAATGCGCAGCGGCGATGTCGTAGCGATTCTTTCCAACGGTGGCTTCGGCGGAATCTATGAAAAACTGCCGGCACGCCTGCGTGAACTGACGAGGAATGGATGAATCTGTCCGCTGCAGAGTTCGAAAGACAATCTCGCCGAACTCTGCGGCTCGGCGTCTGCGCAGTAATTCTCGCAGTGCCCATTGCGCGAGCGCAGTCCTCGCCCACACAAGCAACGCCAGCGCAGCCGGTCGCCTATGCCGTCGATCTCTCCTCCCCCGAGCAGCATCTGGTGGAAGTCCAGATCATTCTGCCCGCGGGCTCCGCCCAGCGTGAATTGCAGCTTCCCGTTTGGAACGCGCTCTATCAGATCCGCGACTTCGCTCAGTTCGTCAACTGGATTCGCGCCAAAGACCGTTCCGGAA
Source organism: uncultured Acidobacteriota bacterium (assembly GCA_963755795.1). Taxonomy (GTDB): domain Bacteria; phylum Acidobacteriota; class Terriglobia; order Terriglobales; family Acidobacteriaceae; genus Sulfotelmatobacter. The sequence continues at coordinate 78,647 of CAVWLI010000050.1, forward strand.
GGGCGCTCACAGTGCACGAAGAAGATAAGAGCCGCTGGCAGCTTCAAGGCGCAGAGGGCGGCGCAATTGTCGAATATCAGATCTACGTCGATTTACTTGGACCCTTCGGCGCGCAACTAAACCCGCATCATGCCTTCTTCAATCTCGCGGAGATTCTCATGTATCCCGTCGACGCCCGCGCCGCTCCTTTCAAAGTGCGATTCAGCCACGTTCCCGAGGGATGGCACATCGCGACTCCTCTCGCCCCCGCGTCCGAAGGCGAGTTCAGCGCCGCGAATTACGATCGCCTGGTCGACTCGCCGGTCGAGATCGGCAACTTTGCCGAATCCGACTTCGACGAAGCCGGCGCTCATTTCCGTGTGGTCGTCGACGCCGACCCCGCCGATTACGACATGGCAAAGATCGTCGCCGCGTTGCACAAGATCGTGCTCGCCGCGACCACGTGGATGAACGACCGTCCCTTCGACTCCTACACCTTCATCTATCACTTCCCGCGCGGCCCGGCCGGCGGCGGCATGGAGCACGCTTACTCGACGGCCATCGACTTGAGTGCCGACTCGATAAAGCCATCGCTGGGCGCTCTTGCCGGAGTCACCTCGCACGAATTCTTCCATCTGTGGAACGTCAAACGCATCCGCCCGCAAACCCTCGAACCGGTGGACTACACCAAAGAAAACTGCACTCGAGCGCTGTGGTTCAGCGAAGGCGTCACCAGCACAGCCGAAGGCATCATCGAGTTGCGCGCCGGCCTGCTTGATGAAAGACATTATCTCGACCACCTCGGCGAAGAAATCACCGAACTCGAACGCCGCCCCGCGCACCTCACGCAATCCGCCGAAGAATCCAGCCTCGACGCCTGGCTCGAAGGCAACCCGTACTACCGCCGGCCCGAGCGCAGCATCTCCTATTACAACAAGGGCGAGTTGCTGGGAGTGATGCTTGACCTCGCAGTTCGCGAAGCCAGTCACGGCCAGGCGTCGCTGCGCGAAGTTCTGCAGTGGATGAACGCGAACTACGCGAAGAAAGGCCGCTTCTTCAACGACTCCGAGGGAGTACGCGACGCCGCTGAGGCGGTCAGCCACACCGACCTGAGTTCGTTTTTCACAAAGTATGTAGCCGGAACCGAAGAAATTCCGTGGGATGATTTTGTTCGCCAAGTCGGCCTGCACGTGGAGACCATCGTCAACAAGGTGCCCGACGCCGGTTTCATCGCATCGCGCAACTTTGATGGTCCCATGTCAGTGGCGGCGGTTACGCCCGGTTCCGCCGCCGAGCATGCTGGGTTGCAGGTCGGCGACACCATCGTTGAACTCCAGGGCAAGCCCGCCGGTCAGGAATCCCGTCAGACGTTGGTCGAATTGAGTTCCGGCGACACTCTTGTCATCAAGGTTCGCTCCCGCCGCAGCGGTGAGCGCGAGCTCAAGTGGAACGTCGGCAGCCGTCAGGAAATTTCGTACGAACTAAGAGATCTCGATCAGGTCACCGCGGCGCAACGCGAGCGCCGCCTCGCATGGCTGAACGGCGAAGCGCAAAGCGCCTCGGCGACTTCGGGGGCTCCGTCGCCAGGCGCAACACCAACAGACGCCGCAGCGGGAGGGGTTAGTCAGAAATGATCCGCACGCTCCTCATGCTCATCTTCTGGGCGCTGGCCACACCGCTCGCGGCGCTGATCGGTTTCCCGGCGAGCTTCATTATGGGCGACGTCCGCGTTTTATATCGCCTCTTCATGTGGGGCGCCTGGGCCGGGGTGTGGATCACCGGCGTGCGCGTGCAAACCATTGGACTCGATCAGTTCGACCACTCCCGCAGCTACATCTTCATGACCAACCACGTTTCGAACATCGACCCGCCGATTCAGATCCCGCTCATTCCCGGGCGCACGTCGGTGATGGTGAAGAAAGAGCTGTTCAAAGTCCCCATCCTCGGCCGCACCATGCGCATGGGATCGCTCGTCCCGGTCGACCGCAAGAATCGTGACGCCGGCATCGAAGCCGTCCGCGCCGCCAAGGCGGTCATCGAGCAGGGACTCAACATGGCCATCTACGTTGAAGGCAAGCGCTCGTTCGACGGCAAACTGCTCCCCTTCAAGAAAGGCCCGTTTTATCTGGCCGTCGAATGCGGAGTGCCCGTAATCCCGGTCACCATCGTCGGCACGCACTACGTCATGCCGAAGGCAAGATTCGCCATCAAGCCGGGATTAGTGAAAGTAATTTTTCATCCCCCAATCGAGCCGCAAGACTTCGGCACCCGCGACTGCCTGCAGGAAAAAGTTCGCGCCGCCATCGAAAGCGGGCTGCTAGAAGAGTTTCGCCAACCGGCGTCCGCGAGCGCAGAGGCGCGCGCACAGGGAACTCCGGCACCGGAAAGACAGCCTACTCCTGAAGTTCTTCTGTGACCGCTGTGTCCTCTGCGGTTATTCCTGATTTTTCTTCCCCCGCACCGCCCGCGCCATCTCCGGCAGCCGCGGTAGGATCGCCGAATATTTTAGCCACAACTTATGATCAACCGCAGGCGCTCCGCTCACCAGCGCCCCGGCAGGAATGTCATGCGCCACACCACTCTGCGGAGTGACGATCGCGTCGTCTCCAACCTTGCAGTGCCCGACCACCCCAACCTGCCCGGTAAGAATCACGCGGTTGCCGATGACCGATGACCCCGCCAGCCCAACCTGGGCGCACAGCAGCGCGTCTTCGCCGACGTGTGACCCGTGCCCCACCTGTACCAGGTTGTCGACCTTCACCCCGCGTCCGATGCGGGTTTCCCCCACGCTGGCACGGTCGATGCACGAGTTCGCCTGCACTTCCACGTCGTCTTCAATCACCACCGGGGCCGGCTGCGGAATCTTATGCCAGCGTCCCTCGGCAGTTTTCGCAAACCCAAAACCGTCCGCCCCGATCACCACGCCATTCTGCAAAAGAACATTGTTGCCAATGCGGCAGTTCTCGCGCACTACCGCATGCGCGTGGGCAAAAAAGTTATCGCCGATTTTCACCCCGCCATAAATCACCACATGCGCCAGCAGCACCGCGTTGCTCCCGATCTCGACGCCCTCGCTGATGACCACATACGGCCCAATATGCGCACCGGCCCCAATCCTCGCGTCGGCATGCACCACCGCCGTAGCATGCACCCCCGGTGCATACCGCACTGGCGAATGAAACAGTTCGAGCGCCCGCGCGAACGCCAGATACGGATCCTTTGCACGCAGCCTGGCCGCGGGAATAGCAGGGAAGTCCTCGCCCACGATCACGGCCGAAGCCTTGGTAGTCCGCGCCGCCGCCGAGTATTTAGGATTCGATACGAACGTCAGTTCCCCCGGCCCGGCCTGTTCAATCCCGTTCAGCCCGCTGACTTCCGTATCCGGGGACCCGTTTTCCAGACGCAAGCCGAGTGCAGAAGCAATCGCAGAAAGTTTCATAGGGATGGAAGGATTCGCGTGTAAATCCTACACCACCGAAAACCTGCATTGTCGGCCAGACGAAAATGATTCCCCGATCTACTGAATCGTCAGCGTGAACGTGGTCGTATGAGCAAGCGAGCCACTCGAGGCCCCCACGGTCACCGTGAAGCTCCCAGTTGGCGTGCCCGTAACCACACCGAAATTCACCGCATTCGATGCCCCTCCGCCGGGCGCGGGGTTCGATACTATGACCGGATAAGTACCGAGAGTCGCCAAATCGGCCGTAGTAAGCGTAATGGTACCCTGCGAAGAGTTCGCGAAACTTGCCGCGTGCGCTGTGCCGTTGTACGCCACGGTAGAATTGCCCATAAAACCCGAGCCGTTGATGGTCAGTACTATCGGCTGCGATCCGGCTGCCTGTTGCGTCGGCGACACCGACGTAATCGATGGAACCGGATTGTTAATAACCTGCTGACTGTTGTTTCCGCCACAACTCATCAGCGTTGCAATCATAAACACAATCAGGCATGCCGCCGCCCCGCGCCGCCGTTTGAGGAACGGAATGCCAATCAGGCAAACGCCCAACAGCGGCAGCATTGCGCCCCCAATCCACACATTAGGCCGCCCCTCGGCGCGCCGTCGCAGTTGCCCAGCCGGCGTCGTGGTTATCGTCATCATGGTCGAGCCTTGCCCAGTGACCGTCTGCGGCTGGAAGCTGCAAGTCGTCCCGGAAGGAAGACCCGAGCAGGTGAAGTTGCCGACTGTGCCGTTAAAAGCCCCCAAATCCGAAACGTCGATCTGCGCCGTTTTCGATTGCCCCTGCGGGACAGTCACAATCGAGGACGAGTCAATTCCAATCGCGAAATCGTTCACATTGACGATGGCGCCCACCGACGCCACTGGATAGTTGGCATCGCCGCTATATTGCGCGACCACAGTCATCGCGGTATTTGCCGTAAAGCTGGCTGAGGCCTGGCACGCGTAGTCCCCGTTGCTATCCTTCGTGCTCGTGCACGCAGTCGGGCCAGCCAGCAGCGCACCGCCGCTGGTGAACGTAATAGTCCCTGTTGGATATACGGTCTTATTATTTGACGCCATCAACACGGTAATGCTTGCAGTCGCCCCGATCGCTACGTTCTGGGTGTACGGGGTTACGGTGCCGAACAGTGGCGGATACTGCACCGAGATCAGCGTTCCGCCGGATGTGGCTGCAGTGTAGTTTCCGTCCCCGTTGTACGAAGCGGTAATCGTGTAGTTCCCGGCTGTCGGCAGAGCCGAAGTCGCACTTGAAAAACTGGCCGTGAGCCAGGCCACGGCGGGCGGACCAGTCTGGTTTCCTGACTGGTACGTCGTCGTCCCTGAAACGGGGGTTCCGTTGGAATAGAAAGTGATCGTCCCCGTGGGCGGCACTCCGCTGCTCAACGATTGCACTATCGTATTCGCCCCGAACCCGGACCCAACGTAAGCAGTAGGAACATTAGGCGGATTTATGCTCGTACCAGCTGGTGTAATCGTGATCGCATTCGTCGCCGAACTCGCGTTGAAGCTGTTATCCCCCGCGTACGCGGCCTTCACCGAATCCGTTCCACCCGGAAGCTGCACCGCAAGGTCCTCAGAATATCCGTAGCTATTCAGCGGAAAGGTTCCGGCATCGAGCGTGGTTCCGTTATTGGTAAGGCTCACGCTCCCGGTCGGACACGTGGTCGCCCCCGACGTGGCGACCGGCGCGCACAATTGTCCCGCCGCGTTGTCGACATTCACGCGCAGGATGTACGGTGATCCATAGACCGCCGTATTGGTGTTGCTGCTGATCACTCGATTGCTGGAATCGAACGTCACCAGAAAAGCTTGCGGCTGGCTGTTCTCCTTCGCCACCGTCACGCTGACCGGGCTTGAGTCGCTCGGTCCATAGGTCGCATCGCCCGGATAATGTGCTTTCACCGAGTACGTCCCGCCCGGCATCATGTCCGTGCTTCCCGAGACCGAACCGTTGGACAGGTTGAAGCCCGCAATCGCGCCGGTGCCGCTGGTCGGCCCGCCCTCCAGCGAGATCACACCCGAAGGCGTTCCGGTCCCCGATTGCGGCTTCACCGACGCCGTGAAGGTCACTGCCTGCCCGTGCGTGAGGGTCATTGGCGATAAGCTGCTCAGCGTGGTCGTCGACGGCAGCAGCGTCACCGCACTCCACTTGGTCACCAGATTGTTGGCATCGACCGACCCTAACCCCGTGGCCAAGTCATAGCCTGCGACCGCATTGTATCCGCTCAAGATTCCGTAGGTGTCCCCGGCAAACGTGGTCGTGCAGTTGGGTGACCCGGTCAGGCACGGCACCGCGTTCGTCCCCGCCGTCACGTCGTGAAATGCGGTTGGCTGCTGCGCGGCCAATTTGTAGAGAATGTAGTTGGCGTTGCCTTGCCGCTCTCCCGTTTTCTGATTCACCAGCGCCATAATTCCTGCAAACGCTGGAGACGATACCGATGTCCCTCCATATCCCAGAAAACTCCCTGGGCACGCGCCCCCGTTGTCTGCCTCGCAAACCACGTACGCGTGTCCCACAAATCCATTGCTCGCAAACAATGAGACATCCGGAATGTCGCGCTTGCCGTCGTTTGAGAAACTGCCGCTCCCGGTCTGCCATGCCGGACGGGCGTATCCGCCTGAGCAACTCGAGGGCGTCGAGCCGCTCGGAGTCGTGCACTTGCTCACGCCTCCCGAGCCGGCCACAATGATCACGTCGTTGAGGTTCGAGTTGTTGCAATTCGTTTCCGGATTGGTGCTGAATTGCGGCAATGTCCCCCAGATTGCATTTGTGCAGGAATCGTTCCAGGTCGACTCGGGAATGTACTTTAACGCGGATTCCTGCGTGGTGGGATTATTGGTGGTGGTCCAGTAAGTGCCGGGATCGGTGAAGTCGTTGAAGTCCGTGCCCCCGACGGCAATGTTGTAAGGGGTGGAGGCGTACCCGCTCACCTGCAGCCCGTATTGAGCGGGCGCGGGAGACCCCGCGTCAAAGTTGTCGCATCCTGCCGAGCCCGCGTCCCCGGCGGAAATCATTACCGTGATTCCTTGCGCCGACGCCTGCTGCCACAACGTGCTGTAGAACTGATTGCCCGCCGTGCCCAGCCCCAATTCACACTGTCCATAGCTCTCGCTCATGACGGCGGCAAGATTGTTTTCCACGATGTACACTGCCGACAAGTCCGTTCCGAAAGTCGTTTCCGTCGACGAAGAAATCACGAAGTCAATGGTCGCGCCCTTCGCCACCGCACCCGACCACTGCACATCAATGTCGGCTTCCCCTTCATCCCCCTGAATTCCGGGATCGGATCCATTCCAGATGAATACCGGATCATTCACCGGCAGTCCGAAAAAACTGCGGAACGCCTGCACGTCTGACATCTGGATATCCGTCTCACCCACGATCGCAATCGTGACTCCCGTGCCGTCAATTGCGGGGCTGTCATTCCATAGCGGCGACACATCGTAAATCGTGGCAAAGTCATAGGGCCCCACCCAGTTGGCGCAGTAGCCTTGAACCATGTTGTTCTCAACGCATCCGTAGGGGAAGGTCAGCAACGGGTTCACCGGACGAATCTTTCCCGTCTTCGGGTCGCGTTCCCCAACTCCGGCGGAAACGTTCATCGGCTTTCGGGGAAAATTATTCAGCGAGCGCACTCCCGCAACCGCCGCTGCGAGCGCCGTCGGAATCTGCGGGTCGCTCGAGTTCGCCCAGTACTGTTTTCCATTCACAAGGTATTTGTGGATCGTGGTGTGAAACGCTTCCTGCACCTGGCTGGCCGAGCCAGAGAACTCGAGCACGGTTCGTCCTTTGGTCGAGCCTACGCGAAATCCATGCGACTGCAACCACGACGCGATGGTCTGCAAATCTTCATCGGCAGGCCCAAACTGCTTGCCGAATTGTTCCGGCGTCAGCCACTGGTGATAGTTCGCCGATGCCTTGTTCTGCTGATCGTCGAGCAGTTGGCCGAGCGCAGCCTCTTCCTCTGGACTGCGCTTCAAGACCAGCAACATCCTCTCCATGGGCAGAGTGGCTGGGGCTGTACCCAGATCGAACTCAGCCCGCGCCAAGGGATGAGTATTGCCCGTCAGCGTGGTGAGATTCGATTCATCAATCGGCTGCGTGATCAGCGGACGTGGTTCCACAGCCGTTGGCGCTGCCTCCTGCGCCAGCGCCGTCGCGCACAAAGTCAGCGTCATCACCGCTGCGATCATGGTGGCTTGTATTCCGAAGGAAGGACGACCAGAACTCGACCCTAAGATCGCTCGCATGTGGGGACACACCTGTGGCATTGAGATGTACCGCATCCACTGAAGTCCGAGCGGACGGGAGGAAGGAAGTGAAGTCCGGTCGAGCTCTTGACAGGCCTGGGGCCTGCGTGGACCTCACACCCTACATCAACTCTTTCCCGAATTCAACGCCTTTCCCTGAACCGCCATCCCCGGCTACAATCATCGCTCTTTGCGGTCTGGACGGAACCGCGTATTGCCTGTTGCGCGCCGCCAGGATTGTACTAAAGACTCTTTTCGTGGCTAAGGCGGAATGGCATACTTCATACAACATCAGCCTGTGTGGGGGGGGCATGAAAAACAAAATCGCAGCAATGTGCGTGTTCGTTCTGGTGTCGGCGGCCCTTGCGGCTGCCCAGACCTACACCATCACCGAGATCGGGACGCTCAAGGGCGACAACGAGAGCAGCGGCTTCGCGATTAACAATCTCGGCGACGTTGTCGGTTGTTCCGATACGCAGACCGCCGAGGGCTATCCCTGTACCGGCTTGGTCACAGGCCAACATGGGTTCTCCTGGCACAAAGGCCGCGGACTGAAAAATCTGGCGCCGCTCTCCGGGGCTAACATCAGCGGCGCAATCGGCAATAATGATTCCGGCACCGTGGTCGGCTATTCCGACGTTCCAGGACAACCCGCCACGAATTTCGTAGCCGTGCAGTGGTCCTCGACCGGGGCCATCACCAATCTCGGCGTGCTCCCCGGAGGCGCCTCCAGCGCTGCCTTTGTCATCAACTCTGCCGGGGAGATTGCCGGGGATTCCTTCGTCAGCAACGGAGCGGTCGACGCCACCAGTTGGGCCAGCCAGCAAATCGCGAACCTGGGCTCGTTGCCCAAAGCCATTTTCACGGCCGGAGTCGGCATCAACGACAACGGCGAAATCGCCGGAGAGTCCGTATTCAGCTACGGCCCTCCGTTCCGCTCGCATGGATTCCGCTGGAACGGGTCCACCATGAAAGATCTCGGAGTGCTCACTGGCGGGGTCACCAGCGTCGCCAGTGCGATTAATACCTCCGGAGTCATTGTCGGCCAATCTGACGGGACGGCCACTGGAGGCAATTGGCATGCAGTGCTGTGGAGCGTGGCGAATAAGATTCAGGATCTCGGCGTGCTCCCCGGCGGCACCTTCACCATCGCCTTCGGGGTGAACGACTCGGGCGTGGTCGTGGGCTACGGCAACATCTTCACCAACGCCCCGCACGCCTTTGTCTGGACCTCCGCCGGGGGCATGAAGGATCTGAACTACCTCATCCCGGCCAACACTGGATGGGTGCTGATCAACGCCAACGCCATCAACAACGTCGGCCAAATCACCGGCTACGGCAGCGTAGGCGGCCACAACCGCGCCTTCCTGCTGACCCCGGTGAACTGAACGCCGGGGCGTATCCGGTTCAATCGGGGCTGAACTTGTGCCGACCCCTCCCCCCTCTTTTTTTTCGTCGTTTTCCGTAAAATACTCATTGCTAAGGGTTTGCGGCGCGAAGGTATGGGGAGGATCGGCCAAAATATTGAGCTGTAAGGATTTACAGATAAAATATTCAATAATAAGGACTTAGCTCTGCGCTCGGAGTTGGTACGGGGACCGCTGGCGGAGAGCTGGCTGAGAGGACTTTCGCGCATCCATCCAGCGTGCGCCTTTTGAAATCCTCAGTAAAGGTTGTTCGTCACAGGAATGGGAATTATTTCTGTGGACGGCTGTGGAAAAGGTTTGGGGATCGGGTGAGTGAAGCGTTGAGCACATGGTTGCCACATGGTTAGCACGTGCTTCATACCGAAGCGGGCAGCCTGGGGGCCAGGATGGCTGCCAGGCTACTCCCTTGTGCCGCGCTCGACGCTCGGAGGCGCGCTGTCATCGGTGCAGCCATCGATGCCAAGCTATCGGGGTCGGGAGCGTGAACGCCACCGCAGACTGCGCGTACTCTTCCTCGCTCACTTTGAAACCGATGGATTTTGTGCGCAGCGGCGGCTTCACCATGTCCCGGCTTCCTCTCTCGCCATCTCAGCCGAGACTAGCAGCCGCGCTTAAGAATCAACAAGTTCGCCTGCGCGAACTTCAGGTTGCTCTACAGCACCCTGGTCGAAGGGATTTTTCTTTAGCTGTTTTGCTTTCAACAGGTTCGCGTACGGTAACCGAAAGTTACCGTGCAGCACCCTTTCAGGGGTGGAGTGTCCCTACTACACCCCGTGCGCAGCACGGCCAGAAATCCTTGCCCGGAAACCGCGTGCCGCGAGGGCACGAACGCCACCCGCCTCTAACATTTTCCCGCGGTCGGTACGGCGCTAGCTCCGGTCTTGTTCTTGTTGATCAATCTCTCGATGACGCGGCTCAGGAAATACCACCAGAACGTGCCCACGACAACAATCCAGATTACGGTTATCGGGCCGTTCCACCAAGCTGAGACGTATGCGATAGCCGAGACCGGCAGGTCAAGCAACATGATTCCTACCCAGATGATCCCAAGAGATTGCAGACTTGGGATTACGTGCCCGACCATACTGATCAGACAAGCGCTCAAATGAAGAACCGGCAAAATATAGACCCAACGGCGATGTCTTCTCGGCTCCACGACTCCCATAGCTCCTCTTCTCGAATCTAGACAGGTTTCATTCGCACGTTCAATTCCTTGAGCAACCTCCAAACAGCGTGCAGGTGTATCGCGAGTTGGAGTCACTGCCTTTCTTACACTTTGGACAGGAACTGTCGTTGTCACCGGTATCCGGGCCATGATGTTGGCCGTAAAGCCACACCCACTCCGAAGTGACGTTCCCCATTATCGAGTAGGGAGCCTCCTGCATCAGTACGGCATCGCACTTTTTCATGCAGTCGGCTCTATCTCCCTTGTAGCAAGGATGATCCCGCCTACAATCGTAGTAACAGATGTCGTGGTGCATGCATGCGGTATCGGCGTCTCCCCATGGCTTGTGATATTGGCCAGCACGCGAAGGATCGTAAGGCGCAAATGTTCCTCCCGTCCAATTCGGTCCGCACCACCAGCCCCAAATCGGAATTTCTCCTTCTGGATCCCTGAAGTTGACTGGATTGTTGTGACCCAAAACCCAAAAACTGACACAGAGGGGATTAGAGGTAAGCTGGGGCAGGAGTCCGGAACAGGAGACAAGGACGATGCCCAAGAAGGCTCACACGGAAGAGCAGATCGTGGCGGTACTACGGCAAGTGGAGGCGGGAGCGCGAGTGGATGACGTTTGCCGCAAGGTGGGGATCAGCCAGGCGACCTACTACCTCTGGAAGAGGAAGTATACCGGGGTGGGAGTGAGCGAGTTGCGTGAGCTGCGGCAATTGCGGGAAGAGGTGGGGCGACTGAAGCGGTTGGTGGCGGACTTGAGCTTGGACCGGCAGATCCTGCAGGAGATCGTATCAAAAAAGCTGTAAGGCCTCGTGCGCGTCGGAAGTTGGCGCGCTGGGCGCAGGAGGCCTATCAGATCAGTGAGCGGCACGCGGCGCGGATCGTGAAGTTGGCGATCGGGACACTGCGGTACGAGAGCCGGAAAGTGTTCGATGAAGTTCTACGGCATCGCTTGCGCGAACTGGCGGGCATGCATGTGCGCTACGGCTATCGGCGCTTGACCGTGCTGTTGCGGCGTGAAGGCTGGCATGTGAATGCGAAGCGCATCTACCGGCTGTATCGAGAGGAAGAGTTGATTGTGCGCACCAAGCAACGACGGAAGATGGCGCGACGACGGGCCGTACCAAGCGGCGCCGCGTCGCGACCGAACCAGCGTTGGAGTATGGATTTTGTGAGCGACAGGTTAGCGGACGGACGGTCGTTTCGCATTCTGACCGTGGTGGACCAGTTCACGCGCGAGTGTGTTGCGCTGGAAGCGGATCGTTCGATGACGGGGATGAAAGTGGCGCAAGTATTGGACCGCGTGAAGCCGGAACGAGACGGATTGCCGGAGAGCATCACGGTAGACAACGGGAGTGAGTTCTGCAGCCGGGCGCGGGAAGCCTGGGCGATGACCAACAAGGTGCAGTTGCGTTTTATCCGGCCAGGCCGTCCGGTAGAGAACGGATTCATCGAGAGTTTCAATGGCCGGTTGCGGGACGAGTGTTTGAACGTGGAATGGTTCTCGACGCTGGAAGATGCGCGGCAGAAGCTGGCGAAGTTTCGCGAGCATTACAATCAGCAGCGACCGCACAGTTCGTTGGCAGATCGGACGCCGGCGGCGTTCGCAGCACTGCACAGGGGAAAAGCTAGTACATCGCTGGGGCACGCACTCCAGAGGCTCTTGATCGAGCCTCTGGAGTGCGTGAAAAACGCGTCAACAGCGGAAGAAAGGACTTACACTGCCCAAAATCTCTAGCTTCGTCTGTGATAGAAAATGGGAGCGGTTCAAGCAGAAAGTTGTCGTATTCTTACGTGAACGAAAGCAGGGGGCAGGTCAAGTGTGGCCGTGCAAGCCTTGCGCATGGCGCTGCTCGAACGGCAACCTGCGCCGGGGCTGATTCATCATTCCGACCGCGGCATCCAGTATGCCTGCGCCGACTATCTCACGCTGCTGGCCGATCGTGGAGTGCAACCGAGCATGAGTCGCGTGGGCAATCCGTACGACAACGCCAAGGCCGAGTCATTCATGAAAACCCTCAAACAGGAGCAAGTGCGCGGCCAGCAGTGGCGCGATCTGGATGCGTTGCGCGCCGAACTGACGACATTTTTCGAAATCATCTACAACCACTAGCGACTGCATTCCGCGCTGGGATATCAAACGCCAGCCGCTTTCGAAAAGCAGTTGCTGTGTGCCCAGAACCTTGGAGCTTCTACAGAGCTGACTGGGGCGAGGGAGCTAACCGCCCCCTCGCCCCAGACCCCACTCCCCGGTTTACAATCTCTTGCGCAGAATAACTGTCCCTAATTCTTTTGTCTCACGTCAGGGGTGCAGTTCACCCGTCTGTCGCCGGTTTTCCGTCCCTCAGTGATAGTGAAATGCAAACTCTGCGCTCTTGGTGAAGTTTCGATAAAACAGCCGATACCCGCCCTGGTTGTCCCCCGCTATTGAGAACAAGACCTCAGATTTTCCGTCGTTATCGTAGTCGCCGGCGTCGACCAGCCACATATCAGACCCCAGGAACCTCGCCGTTCCTGACGGCTCAATGACGTACCATTGACCGTGATACTCGTCCTGGGAACCCTGTTCTCCATCGCAGGCGTTTCCCGTCAAATTCAGTTCGACGAGTGACCGGTTATCCTTCGAAGAGTATGCCTTGGCTACCCGAATGTCCTCATCGCGATACCTCCAGGGCCTGGGGATGTTTTCTTCTGGGCTTCTGCAATTCGTAGCCTTCGGGAATTTGATCCGGAACTGCTGGCGCGCGACGGCAATCAACTCTTGCGAAACCTGCGCATGCTTCCATCGTTCCGGGTCGGAGACATTTGGCTGCGACACAGCAATAAGCGGCCTATACAGCGGCATGTGCACAGAGCCCGAATAATCTACCGACTTTTTCCCGACCGTCGGGACTTGAGTTTGGCTCGTAATGTCTTCTATCCCAATCTCGGAATAGAACTTGAAATGTGAGGGGGTGCGAGATGTTATCGTGCCCAAGTTCCTTCCATCAAATGCGATGCTCCATGTCATGTCTTTAGGATAAGAAGTCGGGAGAGTCTCCAGGTCGCGATAACTGTTTGTTTTGGTCGGGAAGGCTTGCCAGTCATCGCCGTTCTTCTTGAAGGTAGCGCGGACTGCCCGAAAATCAGGGTCGTAGGCGTGTCGCCCAGGGAAGTCCTCCAAGACACCTAAAATCACCTCGGCCTGTGGCTCCATGGTGTTTGTCAGGTGCTGTGCTGAGGCCCGCATAATAGCTACAACGCCCAAAAAAATCGACGCGATTTGAATCAGAAGCCTGAGTCGATATGTCATGGAACGACCTCTAAGCTCGTGACTCCGCTCGCCCAGGCGGCTTGCCGCGTGGCAAGCGGAGAAACGATACATCCTTCAGAGGAACTAAAAGCCGGCTTCCTATCATTGTTTGCGTGCCACTCCATCTCATCACGACCAAACATTTCGGTACCTGGAGACGGATCCAATTTCGCCATTGGTTTCCCCTTCGAACCATCGTACCAAGCGCCGATAGTGTACGTGCCCTGCGGAAGGGGACCCGGATTTGCCGGGTCGTCCTTTGTCCCCACAGATTGGCTTTCAGGGTCATTCAGGCCCTGACCGTGTCCTGAATATCCACCCGGCACCGGCTGGATAGTTAAATCACCGACTTTAAGAGCCGTGATGCCAGTTGACTGTTGATATTCCCACTGTGGCGCAGACGGCGGCGGCGGAAGGCTCGGATTTCCATTACTGTCCGCATGCAGTTTACGAGGCGGCCCAATAACCGGCTTCGCGGCCGGTGGTTTTGTGTTAATCGTTCCGCTCATGGAACCTTCTGCGTCTTTCAAAGCTTGTGCCACCTTCGGAGCATGACACTGCAGCCAACCTTGTCCCGTGCAGTCCTGGTGTCCATCGGGATCGCCGAACGTGGTTGGGTTGTTCTCAACATAGCTGTATAGATTCAGGCTCTGCGGGTTTCCGAAGTGCGCGTAGGGCACCGCAGTAGGCTTTTCCGCCCAGTCTGGCGTCATGAACCGACCCAGATTCGAACTATCGTATCGCGCCACGAAGTCATCCAGCCCCGACTCCGTATCCCGCTCCTTGCCATTGAACTTGTAATGCTGGGCCACGGGCGTGGAGCAGTAGTCTTCCTCCACCCCGGGGGCTGGCCCAGCTTTGTATTTCCCATACAGAGTCAAGAACTGGCTGCCCCACGCTTCGCGGTTTTCGAAGCGTGGGCACCACGGACCTCGACGCTGATGTTCATTCGTCACAGACACCGAGCCCGACTCCGTGCTACGTATCTCGAAATGCCCAACCGACTCCATCGCTACTACGGGGCTGGCTACCTGCACTTTATCACCACCAGTTGCTACCAGCGCCGTGCTCTGCTGGGCACTCGCCAGCATCGGGACTTGTTCCTCCACGTCCTGGAGCGGGTACGCCGGCGCTATCGCTTCGTGGTCGCGGGCTACGTGGTTATGCCCGAACACGTCCATCTGCTGATCGGCGAACCCGAGCGCGGCAACCCGTCGGCCGTCATGCAGGCGTTGAAGCAAGGATTCGCCCGGCGTCTGCTGTGCGGGCTGCGTTCCGCGGTCGATCCTCGGCAAGGCAGACTGGCGGGGAGCGCAGCTCTCGAACCGGCGCACGTCTGGCAACGCCGTTTCTACGACTTCGTGGTTTTTACCGAGCGGAAGCGGATGGAAAAACTACGCTACATGCATGGCAACCCGGTGAAGCGCAGGCTTGTGCTCGAACCGCAACAATGGCCCTGGAGCAGCTTCTGCGATTACGCGGAAGGCCAACGGGGTCTGGTCCTGGTGAACGAACCGCAGAAAGCTGAACTGGGAGTGAGAAAAATCGCCTGATCGCATCGTCTGTGGTGCCCACGCTTCGAACCCCGCGAAGCGTGGGGCAGCCCAAGTCGTGGTGCGATAAAGGTGGGCCAGCCCCCGAGCCTGTTCAGCGTGTCGTAGGTGTAGGTCAGCGACGCGCCGTTTGTGTTCGACGAACCGAGCGTCAGCAGATTGCTCGCTGCATCGTACGTGTAGCCGAGAGTTCCAAACGGAGACTGCTTCGAGGTCAGGCGATTGCGTGTGTCGTAGCCGTAGGTGGCCGTGCCCGAAACGTCCGCCATTGTCTTGCGCAGGCCGTTCGCGAAGTAGGTGAAGCTCACGGCGGGAGCGCTGAAGCTCGCGTCCGGAGTTTTCGACAGCAGCCGGTTCGAGGTGTCGTAGGCGTACGTCGTGGTTTTACCGTTGAAGTCGATCTTCGACTTCAGATTGCCGTCGGCATCGTAGACGTAGCTCTCCGACTGACCCGCGGGCAGGGTGCGGCCACTGCGACGTCCAAGCTGGTCGTAGGCGTAGGTCGTGGTGTGGCTGTTTGCGTCGGTCTGCGAGATGCGGTTGCCCACTTCGTCGTAACCGTACTGGGTCACAAGATTCAGGCCGCCCGTAACGGCATCCTGCGTGACCGAGGTCAGGCGTCCCAGCGCGTCGTAGCCGTAGGCCGTGACTTTTCCGGCCTGGTCGGCCTTCGAAATGACTCTTCCGAGGGCATCGTACGTGGTGGTGGTGGTCGAGGTCGTCTGGTCGGGATAGATGACCGCCGTCTGGCGATTCAGCGTGTCGTACTGGTATTGCGTCAGGTTCTGCTCAATCCCCATTAGAAAGCGTGGGCTTGATCGGGAATTGGCCCCGACCTTGTACCTCTTCGAGTGTCATGTCGCGCAGCGCGGCCCAGCGGTCATCTATCAATTTCGCTGTACCTATAGCTTCGGCGATACGATTCCACTTTGCGAGGGTCCTTGCAGATGCACGCAACGTCTTCGATGCTTCGAGATCCTCCCGATGCGGCCTAGCAAGGTCTACAGCCCTATTCACGAGCACTAACCCTTGATGGTCGCCACCTAAAGCCTCCAGCTCATCGGCCAGTTGTAAGAACACTGCAGCCTTGTCGTAGGGGCTTACGATCTCCTCTGCGGCTTGCAACGCATCACCGAAGACGTTCTTGGCTTGATCAACCTTGCCGCGTGTCTTCAGCGTACGCCCGATTTCCAAAAGGGAATCGGCTCGCTCTCGCGGACCGCTGATTGCCTGGGAATAGTTGAGCGCTTCGTCCAGGTTCCCTTGCTCAGCTAAGGATTGGGCAACTTTCTGAAAAGTACGAGCCCGGTAGTCCTCGTCCTCGATAGTACGAATGTATTGATACGCTGACTCAGTTGATCCGCTTTCGCGAAGCAAGGCCATTGCCTTATCGTAGTGTCTATCGAATTCTGTCCGGTACTTGGTCATAAGCGTTTACGGTTTAGGATTAGGATTTGGAACGTAGTTGATTTTTTCTGATTTGATTCGCTTCGCTGCCGCTGCAAACCGGTCAGCGTATGACTGTGCATTTTCTGCGGACACAAGACACGACCAATGATCGCCACCCTGCCCTAGATTGGGCGTGTATTCTACTCCAATTCCGTAGAGCTCTGGCTCAATGAAACCGCCGAAAGCTCCGTTTTGATGTGCGCCAATGTATTTTGCCATGAACCCCACAGAGAATGGCTTCCAAACGGGGTTTTGAGTGTTCGAAAAAGGCTTTTCAAAGAACGAGAGTCCGTCCGGCTCTATGATGTCCTCGGTTTTCCGCCCAAAATTCTTTCTGATCGACCACAACTGCTTATCACTTGGCCTTCGTCGTAGCCAAAGCAACCCAACCCATGAAGGTGCCAAAGCTGACAAGAATGGTCGTCTCAAATATCACAAGTGCGGCTCCGCTAATTGACGAGGATTCCTGCCACCACAACTTTCCTTTCGGGAAAAAAAGCGGGTACAGATACATCAGCAGCACGACATTGGAACTTAATAGAAATATCGATACCACTATTCCTTCCATCGATGACGCCTTGGCAACTAACCCTAGCACAACCCCCAATGCGAGGGCCGGCAAGATCATGTCTGGGACCGAAAAAAACCCCTTGCCGCTAACAGGGCTGCGCGAGGTGTAGACAAGAAACATCCACTCAGCGATCCCTGTGCGGCTCACGGCAATAAACCAGTGCCAAAGGACTTCTATCATGGAAACCGCGCAGCAAGCTCCCACAAGAGTGTACAGTCGTGATTGTTCAGTCTGAATCATGCTTTCACCTGAAGGGCACCCCGCCACTTGGGGGGCTGGCCCAGCTTTGTATTTCCCATACAGAGTCAAGAACTGGCTGCCCCACGCTTCGCGGTTTTCGAAGCGTGGGCACCACGGACCTCGACGCTGATGTTCATTCGTCACAGACACCGAGCCCGACTCCGTGCTACGTATCTCGAAATGCCCAACCGACTCCATCGCTACTACGGGGCTGGCTACCTGCACTTTATCACCACCAGTTGCTACCAGCGCCGTGCTCTGCTGGGCACTCGCCAGCATCGGGACTTGTTCCTCCACGTCCTGGAGCGGGTACGCCGGCGCTATCGCTTCGTGGTCGCGGGCTACGTGGTTATGCCCGAACACGTCCATCTGCTGATCGGCGAACCCGAGCGCGGCAACCCGTCGTTGGTCATGCAGGCGCTGAAGCAAGGATTCGCCCGGCGTCTGCTGCGCGGGCTGCGTTCCGCGGTCGATCCTCGGCAAGGCAGACTGGCGGGGAGCGCAGCTCTCGAACCGGCGCACGTCTGGCAACGCCGTTTCTACGACTTCGTGGTTTTTACCGAGCGGAAGCGGATGGAAAAACTACGCTACATGCATGGCAACCCGGTGAAGCGCAGGCTTGTGCTCGAACCGCAACAATGGCCCTGGAGCAGCTTCTGCGATTACGCGGAAGGCCAACGGGGTCTGGTCCTGGTGAACGAACCGCAGAAAGCTGAACTGGGAGTGAGAAAAATCGCCTGATCGCATCGTCTGTGGTGCCCACGCTTCGAACCCCGCGAAGCGTGGGGCAGCCCAAGTCGTGGTGCGATAAAGGTGGGCCAGCCCCCTACACGAGAAGGTGCGGGTAGAGGCTGTGAAGGCAGTAGAGCACTGATGCCACTTCGGTGTACTGCCAGCAAAATCGATCCTATAACTCCCGCCATCAAAACCAACCTCCGGGCGGCTCAAGGCAATTGACGCGCACATACGTGACGAGATTACTCTTCGAACATGGGGACTTGGAGCTGATCTTGCGGGCGGCGCTGGCGGCGGGTGGCGCCGATTACGGCTAGGACTGTCAGCGATTCGAGGGCGGTGCGCGGGACGAAGATGCGCTGCGTGTTGGAGCGCTGGTCGGGAGGGTTCACCAGGAAACCTTCGGGGGTGGTTTGGGTCAGGTCGGCGGGCATTAGGCCTTCGAGGATTTCGCTGTCTTTGAAGCGCAGGCGCACCCACAGGCCTTCGGAGCGCGGGCGGGAAGTGAAGGTCTTGCGGGTCAGCGATTCGGAGTCGCCGAACTCGCGCACGAAATAGACGCCCTTGATCTCGCGCAGGTCCATGGAGATGACTGTGCCGGAGGTGTTGAGCAGCTCGAGTTTGCCCTCGTTCACGAACTGCGACGGGGACACGTAGCCGGAGACGGTGTCGCGGTCCATCTTGCGGACGATTACTTTTTTGTGGGTTGAGGGCATAGATTAAGGCGTCAGACCTCGGACCTCGGCCAGAGGCCTAAGAACTCAGGCCTCTGACATCGTGACTGCAAATCCTCAGTCTCGATTGGACGGCCGACGAAAAGTCCGAAGTCTGAGGTCCAGAGTCCGAGGTCCGCCCTGATTCTCGCACCTTTTCTCGCTTCGCCGACCGGAATCCGCCTTGGCAGTAGCCAAAATGTAAACGGTGTGTTATTTTCTTAAGCTTGCCGCAAAGTTTCCACCTCGCATAAGTACTTTGTATTTGGCCACTTGCATTCGGGTGGCTGAGGGGCCGGATGGTGTAGTGCCCGGGGCTGTGGAAATCTTGTGGAAAGTTTGGCCGGCTCGGGGCGTGCCGGGATGCGATTTCACGTCAAATCGCGCCTGGAAACGGCTTCGGATTGGCGCTTGAAAGCGAATGGCTGACTACATTTACACGATGGAAATCCGGTTGACGCCGGACCAACTGAAGGGCGTCGGACTGGTGCAAGACGTAGCCCGCGCCGCGGGCATGAACCTCTACCTCACCGGCGGCGCCATCCGGGACATCATCAGCGGCTTCACTATCCGGGACCTTGATTTCACGGTTCAGGGTAATCCGCTCAAACTCCAGAAGGATCTGGAGAAGGCGGGCGCGAAGATCACCGCCGTCGAAGAGGACAGCCGCACGGTTTTCATTTCGCTGCCTGGCAACGCCGCCCGCGCTGAAATCAGCATGGCGCGCACCGAGCGCTATGAGAAAACGGGCAAGCCGCCGATCGTTACGCCGGCTACGATTCATGAGGATCTGCGGCGACGCGACTTCACGGTCAACGCCATGGCGCTGTCGCTGAATGAGGGCTCGCGCGGGCTGTTGCTTGATCCTTTCAACGGCGTGGCTGACATCGAGACGAAAGTTATTCGCATTCTGCACAACTATTCGTTTCTTGAAGATCCCTCGCGCATGATTCGCGCCACGCGGTTCGCCGCCCGCTTTCACTGGCTGCTCGAAGAGCGCACCCAGGCTCGTTATGACGCGGCCAAGGAAGGGAAGTACATCGACCACATTCTGCGGACGTCGATTGGGCACGAAATCGCTGCGCTGGCGCATGAAGATGATCCGCTGCACGTGGTGAAGATGCTCGAGAAGGAAGGCTGGCTCGAGATTCTCCACGACCACTGGACTGTGGCCAAGGTTGACACCAACGGGATTACGCAGCTGATGAAGACGCGGCAGCAGATGGTCGACATGGGATACGCTCCCGATGCCGGTCCGGCCTTCATGTACTTCCTGACGTCGCATTTTTCTGAAAAGGATATTGCGGATATTCAGAAGCTGATTCCGCGCAAGGATCTGGTGGAAGCCTGGCGCGATATTGAAGATCATGCCAAGGAACTTGCTAAGAGGTTGATGGGTAAAGAAGCGGCCACGCCGTCGCGGACCTGGCAGTTGCTGTCGTCGGCGCGGCCGGAGATGGTGCTGTTTCTGGCTGTGACGGCGAAGCAGCAGTCGGTAGAACAGAAGATCAAGAACTACTTGACCAAGTGGCGGCAAGTGCAGCAGAAGATTCCGTTGCCGGAAATGACGGAGCTGCTTATTACGCCGCAGTTGCCGATTTATCCGAAGCTGGCGCAGGATGTGTTCCTGCTGCTTTTGGATGGCAAGCTGCGCTCGCGGACTGAGACGCTGAAATTTTTGAAGCCGTTTGCGCCGCCGCCACCACCGCCTCCGCCGGCGCCGCGTCGGGGACGGGCCGCTAAGGGCGCCGAGGCTCCTGCCGCCGCCGCAGTCGCGGTGGCTCCGGGCAAGCCGGGGCCGAAAGGGAAGAAGGGGAAGGCGGCCGTTGCTGTCGCGCCGGCGGTTGCGCCTGCGAAGGTGCAAGCGAAAGCCCCAGAAAAATCCGCGCCCGCAAAACCTGCGCCTAAGCCCCCCGCAAAACCTGCGGCGAAGCCTGCGAAGAAACCGGCGCACAAACCTGCACCGAAGAAAGTCAAGGGAAAGAAAAAGAAGTAAGAGTCCGGGTCACCTCTGGACTGGTTTGAGGCCATTCCTGTACAGGGTGCCCTATCCTTTCGTGTTTTGTGCGAAAGGGTGGGAAGCACGGACGTCTACTTCAGAAAATCCCCGGTGTCCACGTCCGAGGTTCCCACCCTTCCAAAGAACGCAAGAATGGGGCACCCTCGGCTGAGATGGTGCACGCAGAATTCCTTGCGCAAGAAAGTTCCGCCTTTTGCGTTCTAACCCAGGAAGGCCGCCACGCGCCGCTTTTCGAAGGGCGGGTGTCACGCGCCGCCCGCATGTCGTAGAGGTTCGAGAGGTTATAAATTTGTTCGAGGGTGGACAAATCGGGCCTATAATTGGGGCAATATGCGTCGCCTGATGGTGATCCCGGCGTTCGCGCTCTTTCTCGCTCTACCGCTGTGGGCGCAGCATGGGGGCGGGGGGCACGGTGGTGGCGGTGGGCATGGCGGCGGTGGTTTTGGCGGTGGGCATGCTGGTTTTAGCGGAGGCCACGGCGGCGGATTCGGCGGTGGCAGCCATTTTTCTGGTGGTATGCGTTCCGCTCCCAATGTAGCGGGCGGCGTTTCGCGCGGCTTCGCGCGCGGTCCGGCATTTTATCCACGCGGTTCTGCGAGCCGTCCCTTCAGTTCCGCGAATCGTGCGTTCAGCCGGCCGTTGAATCGTCCCTTCCTGCATGATGGTTTCCGCGGTCGCCGCACTCGAGGCCACGGTTACGGCAATGGCTGCTACGGTTACGTATGTCGCGGCTATGATTCTTACTATGGGTCTTACTCTCCGTGGGCCTACGGCTATTACGATCCCTACTGGTACGATCCGTACTGGTTGTGGGATTCGGATTCCTCGTCTGACGATAACGGCTACGATCAGGATGTGGCCGCGGCGGCTGAGATGAACCGGCAAAGTATCGCCCAACAAGCTGAAGAGCGGCAGATGATGCGGCAGGAGCAGGCCGACGGCGACCAGGATGCCTACGCTCGCGCCGTGCCGCCGCGCGCGGTTCCGCATGAGGCGGAGGGTGCGCCCATCGTGCCCGACACGATGCTGGTCTTCCGCGATCAGCACAAGCAGGAAGTGCACAACTATGCCATTATCGGGCAGACGTTGTGGAACTTCGCTCCGCAGCATACTGAAAAAATTCCGCTGTCCAATCTTGATCTGCCTGCGACTACGAAGGCCAACGAAGATCGTGGTGTAACTTTCCGAGTTCCGGACGGTGGCGAGGGGCAGTAGTTCTCACGTCCGGTATTTGAGCAATTTACGGATTTGCTCGCCGATGTCGTCACCACCGGGCCGAGCGCGCCAAGCGCGTCAAGCGCTCCGGCAGGGACCTTGCGAGAATCTTACATTCGTTGTGCGGATGCGAGTAGCGCCTGTACTGCATGAAGCGCCGGCACTCCCGTTTACGGCACTAACAACGTCGGCGGGCATAAGGTCCCTCGCCCGGCTGTCGCCGCGCTCAGGATGACATCGGGCTGAAATTCAGGCTGAAGCTCAGAATGACATGCGGCTGGGTTCCCGCTTACCGCACCGTTTCCCCTTTCGCTGCATCCAAACCGGTATTCGGGCGAAGGGCGTTCCTTTTTCGCCGTGGAGCTAGTACAGTCGAATCAAGCGTTTAGGTCATGCACTTGGTCATGTACCAGGGGTTTGCAGGGAACCTGCGTAAGCACGGGCCGAACCCGGGGATCTGGCCTGTCCGAATGCTAAAATAGACGAATACCCACTATGCCTCTAAAAACACTGTTTCTGAATCCGCCGTCTTTTGAAAACTTTGACGGAGGCGCCGGCTCACGTTGGCCCGCCACCCGCGAAATTGAAAGTTTCTGGTATCCCGTGTGGTTGGCGTATCCGACGGGAATGCTGGAGGGGGCGCGGCTGCTGGATGCGCCGTCGCATCATGTGTCGGGCGAAGAGACCATCAAGATTGCACGGGACTATGAGTTTCTTGTGCTGTTCACTTCGACGCCTGGATTCCCGGGCGACATCCTGTTGGCGAAGGCGATCAAGCAGGCGAATCCTACGATCAAGATTGCGTTTGTTGGGCCGCACGTGACCGTGCTGCCGGAAAAATCTCTGCGCGATTGCCCGGAGATCGATTTTATTTGCCGCAAGGAATTCGACTACTCGGTGGTCGATTACGCCAAGGGTAAGCCGTTGGCGGAGATTCCGGGCGTGTCGTTTCTACAGGCGGATGGAAAAGTCGTGCATAATCCCGACGCTCCGCAGCTCCAGGATCTGGATGCGCTGCCGCACGTGACCGAAATCTACAAGCGCGATCTCAACATCAAGAATTACAACGTGCCGTTCCTGCTGCATCCGTATGTGGCGCTCTACACTACGCGCGGGTGCCCGGCGCAGTGTACGTTCTGCTTGTGGCCGCAGACGCTGAGCGGGCATCCTTGGCGCAAGCGTTCCACGGATGACGTGGCGGCGGAAATGGCTAAGGCCAAAACTCTTTGGCCGGAAGTGAAGGAATTTTTCTTCGACGACGATACTTTCAACATTCAGAAAGCGCGGACTGTCGAACTTTGCGCCAAGCTGAAACCGCTGGGGCTGACATGGTCGTGCACTTCGCGCGTGACTACCGATTACGAAACTTTGAAGGCGATGAAGGAAGCGGGATGCCGGCTGCTGATCGTGGGCTACGAATCGGGCGACGCGCAGATTCTGAAGAACATCAAGAAAGGCGCGACGGTGGAACGCGCCCGTCAGTTCACCAAAGACTGCCACAAGCTTGGCCTGGTCGTGCACGCCGACTTTATTTTGGGCCTGCCGGGCGAGACGCACGAGACTATCAACAACACGATTGCGTTTGCCAAAGAACTTGATTGCGAAACCATTCAGGTTTCGGTGGCGCACGCCTATCCGGGCACCGAGCTCTATGACCACGTCGTGAAGAACGGGTTCATTCTTGGCGACAACAAGATGGTCGATGAGGGCGGACATCAGCTGGCGCAGATTCAGTATCCCGGCTTGCCGGCCGATGACATCATGTCGGCGGTGCACCGTTTCTACGACGAATATTATTTCCGTCCCAAGGCCGTCTACCGCATTTTGCGGAAGGCGATGTTTGACAGCAACGACCGCAAGCGCCTGTACAAAGAGGCGAAGAGCTTTATGAAGCTGCGCGCGGCCCGCAACAAGATGGTGAAGCAGCACGCTGCCGAAGCGGCGGCGGCGGAGCCGGTCAAGGCGTAGGCTTCGGGAACTGTCCCACTCAAGCCAAAGTGCGGCTTGAATGGGCCACCGTCAGAATTCTATATCCGAGTTCAAGTGACCTTTCGCAAGTATCTGGTGCTGGCTGGAGTTACCGTCTTTGGAGCGGCAGGTGATTCCGTGCTCTCGCACGGGATGAAGCAGGTCGGCAACATTTCCATCCACGATTTGCCCAGCTTGATTTTTGCCGTGATGAATCCCTACGTGGCGGCCGGCATTCTGCTTCTTCTGACCTTCATTGTTCTCAACATGACTGCGCTCTCGTGGGCGGACCTGACTTACGTTCTGCCGGCGACTTCCATGGGATACGTGCTGCTCGCATTGAGCGCGCGCTTCATTTTGCATGAGCAGGTCAGCCTGATGCGCTGGCTCGGGATCGTGCTGATCTCGGGAGGCGTGGGATTCATTGCCGGAAGCCCCGCGCTGACTTCACATTCTCAGGAAGATCCAGCGGAGGAAGATCCAGCGCAGGACGATGAAAAATCCCCACTTCTCGCCGCCAAGGACGCGGCGAGAAATGGGGCACCCGCGGGGGCACGCTCTGAGGAAGTCGTTTCTGGGGGAGTGAAACCATGAAGCACGCCTACATCTGGGGCGGGATTCTCACCATTGCGTTCTTCTCCGTCGTCGGCGACGTGCTGCTGGCGCGCGCCATGAAGCAGGTTGGCGACGTGCATGCTTTGTTGCGCAGTGCAGGGTTGTGGACCGTGGTGGGGCGCGTGGCGTCCAATCCGAATATTTTCCTGGGCGTGGCCGCGATGACGGTTGCGTTCTTCACGCTGCTGTTCGCGCTTTCCTGGGGAGACTTAAGCCTGGTCGCCCCGGCGGCCGCGTCGCTCACGTTTATCGGCAACGCGTTCGCGGCAAAGATTTTCCTGCACGAAAAAGTGGACCGCCGGCGATGGATCGCCGCTATGCTAGTGGCGGCGGGCGTGGCGTTGCTGGCGGGGTAGGCGTCTGGTTACGGCTCAGAAGTTCCTGGGCAACGTTGGCGCTGTGGTGGCCGGTTAGTGTCTTCGGCTAGCGTCCGGCCGATGCTTTGGCCGCAAGGCTCGGCTGCTCAGGGACCGCCGATCCAGCAGTGGGTGATCCCGCAGAGACTGATTCAGCGGAGAGTGGTCCGGCGGAGACCGAGGCCGTGGACGGCGCGGGTTGTCGGCTTGTGGTGCCGGCGGCAGACTGCTTGCCGCACAAGTCGATAATCTCGGAAATGCGCTGATTCTCATGTTGCTTGGCCATCTGCCAGTTGCGCAGCGCTTCTTTTTCGCGCGCGACCTGATCCTGATTTTGCTTGATGCGCTCGGCATAGTGCGCCACGACGCGATCCATCTCCGCCTGGATCTTGGTGTTGTCCTGCGCCTTGCGTGCCTCGAATTCCTGCAGTTGTTGCTGCTGGCCGGATTCGTAGGAATTGAGGGCCTGCTGGCGGCGCTCTGCGTCATGCAGCAGATCGCTGGGCGAAGTGCCGGCGGCGTCGAGGGCCATGAGCACGGAGGCGCGTTTGACGTCGGGCGCGAGGTCGCGGATGCGGTCGCTGTTGAGCATGTCGACGACTTTGTGGACGCCGTAGCCGGAGCGCGGGCTCAGAATTCCGGCAGCGTGGTAAATGTCTTCGTACGAGAGCAGATTGGCTTGCGATCCCGTCAGGCTTTCCGCGGGATCGATTTGCGAGTGGTTCACTGAAACCTCCGAGGATGCAGCCTGGGCGGTCGCTGCGGCGCCGTCGGGCTGGCGTTGCCAGAACTTGGGAAAGAAACTTTTCGGTTGCATAACCTTCCTTTCTTGCCTTTCTTGAGGGGAGGACGCGCCTTCGGGTTGAGATGGCGCCTGCGGCAAAACCCGCGGAACCGGGTCGGTGCGTCGAACGAGCGAAATTGGGGCAGTGCTTTCCGGGGCAGGCGAGGTGGAAGCGATTTCGCGGCGCGCGCCGCGACGGGGTGCCTCCTCGCGCTGTGCACGGTGCTTCGCCGCGGGAGCCGCTGCAGGAGCGGGCGTTGGCGCTGGTTGGGGATTTGGTTGGGGCGCGGGTTGGGGCAGGGTATTGCGAGCGACAGATTTGCTCTCGCTAAGTTCTTCTTCGGAGGCTTTGCCTGCGGAGGCTCGCCTCTGGGAACGAGCGGCCGGCGGTGGGGGCGGAGCCAGCGGCTTGGGTTGCTCGATAGCGATTTCGGACCTTGCCGCCAGAGCTGTTTGCGGGGAAGAATTTCCGCTCGACGGCCCGGCGGCTGCGGCGCTGGCAGCGGCTTCGCGCAGCAGTCCCAGAAGATAGTCTCGTCCATCGCGACGGCAGTTTCTGGCCACGGCGGAAAACTGCTCGCGGTGCCACTTCACCGTGAGCCGCGACCCGACGGTGAAGGGAGTCTTGACTCGAATGCAGGCGCCGGAGAGAGATGTGTCTTCCAGAGTCGCGGTAGCGCGATTGGGGGTTCCAGTCTGGTCCTCCCAGCTGATCTCAGCCACGGCCCACATAACGGTTCTCGGTTCGAGATTACGTCCGTCCATGCCATGTGTATCGGCGAGGGAATAAAGGGAGTTTAGTTACTGGGGGCTCGGCTGAACTCCGGCGGGGGAGATGGTGCGTGACCAAAACGGTACGGTTCCCGAGATGGTTCGGGGTGAAAGGCAGCCGAGCGTCGCTCGGCCCGTCCTGGTCGGAGACCCGGACCACACAAAAACCCGATCCACACCTACCCACGCGAGAGCCGGACCTGCATGGACTTAGAACAATCGCATGAATCCGCTGGGGGGCAGGTCGGGTGAGATGAAGTGAGAGTCTTTGAATCCGGCGGCGCGGACCAGGGCTTCGGCGGCGAGGTATCCGCTGCGGACGGCGCCTTCCATGGTTGCAGGCCAGCCGGTGGCGGTCCAATCGCCGGCGAGGAAAACACGCGGCCATCCGGTGGCTGCCGTGGGGCGATGGGCGTCGATGCCGGGGCGCGGGGAATAGGTGGCATGAAGTTCCTTGATGACTGTGGACTTCACCAGATTAGCTTCGCGGGCGGCAGGAAAAAACTCGCGGACTTCGGCGAGAGCGAGGTCGACGATTTCGGCGCGCGATTTGTCGATGAGAGACTTGGAGGAGCTCACGACTAGTTCGATATAGCTGCCGGGCTCAGGGGAAGCAGGGGCTAAAGCCCCATCGGTTTCCTTGACGTTGACGCGGCCCTGAAGGGCCGCTCTTCCACTAAGGGCCGCTCTTCCACGGTCACGGTTCTGCAGACGCGATTTGTGGAACATCCATTGGATGGTGCGGTCGAGGAGGACGGCGTGGTCGAGGTCGGAGATCTGGCGGTCGAACCACAGGTGGATGCCGGTGATGGGCGCGGTTTCGAAGTGGGTGATTTGTTCGCGGATGGGGGCGCTCTCGGGAGTATCGGGAAGAACTTTTTCGAGCGCGTCGAAGGGGAGGGCGAGGATCAGGTAGTCAAAATCCTCACCCTGTCTCTGCAGGGACGAGGGTGGGGCACCCGCTTTGGAATCATCCTGCCGAGTATCCTCCTGGTTCCCGAGTTGGTTCCGGAGTTGCAAGTGAACGCGCGATTCTTGGATCGCAAAACCTTCTACGGGTTGGCGGAAGTGGAGCACGCCGCCGCGGGCGCGAATGTAGTCCCCCGCTTTGTTGTACAGGTCGGTGAGTGGGACGGTGGGCACGCCCATGTGGCGGGCGGCGGGAGATTTCATGGACTCGCGAACGACTTGCGCGGCGGCGGAAATGGAAATCAGGTCGAGGTCCTCGCTGAGTGCGCTGACCAGGATGGGGCGCCAGAACCGCTCGATGGCCTGTTTGGTTTGACCGTGGTGATCGAGCCAGTGCTGGAAGGATTGTCCGGTGTCGGGTTGAGTTGTGAGCGTCAGGGGAATCAAGGCGCGCGAGATGGCGAATGTATCGGCGGCGCTCAGAAATTTGAATTGCAGGAATGATGGCGCGGTGTGCAGCGGGGCGGGGAGCGGGGAAGACTTCATTGTCGAAGTGCGGCCGCCGGGTTCGATGAACGTCATCTCGTCGTACCAGCGGATTTGATCGGCGACGCCGATGCGGTCGTAGAACTCGAGCAGATTCGTGCACACGCGGAAGAGGACGTGCTGGCAGTTGTCGACAACTTCGCCGGTGCCGGGATGCTCCCAGGAGGAGGCGCGGCCACCCAGGAAGGGACGTTTTTCGAAGAGCGTCACGCGGAAACCTATGTCGGATAAGGCGCAGGCAGCAGCGAGTCCGGCTAGGCCGCCTCCGGCGACGGCTACTGTGGGTTGGGGGGGAGTGGGCATTCAATCAGATTGCGGCGAAAGTCCCCACTTCTCGCGCAAGGAGCGCGCGAGAAATGGGGCAACCGGAAAAACTGGAAAAGCAGGTTCCTCCACTGCGCTCGCTTTCGCTTCGCTTCGGTCGGAAGGACAAGGGTACTATTCGCTCACGCCGCTCGGGTCGTTCACGCTGCTCCGGTCGAAATGACAAGAGTAATGTTTGTTCACGCTGCTTCGGTGGGAAAGACAACGGTGCTGGCGTCACAGGATTCGTTTGAAGAAACCTTTCGCGAGGATACGCAACTTTTCCCAGCGGCTGAGGGAGACTTTAGCGGTGAAGACGTCGTATTGTTTTTCGGCGATGCGCTCGAGCAGGCGGCGATAGATGGTGACCAGTACCCAGAGGGCGGGCTGGCTATCTTCGGCAACGTAAGGGATGAGGGCTTCGCCGGAGGCGTAGAACTCGCGGGCGCGATCGGCCTCGAGGGCGAGCACGGGGCGGAAGCGCGCGGGGTCGGGCGTGGCGAGCAGTTCCGCGGCGGACAGGCCGAACTTGGCCAGGTCTTCTTCCGGGAGATAGATTCTGCCCATGCCTGCGTCTTCTTTTACATCGCGAATGATGTTGGTGAGCTGGAAGGCGAGGCCGCAGCGCTCGGCTAGAGGTTCGGCGGCGGGATCGCGGTATCCGAAGACGTGAATGCAGACCAGGCCCACTACTGACGCGACGCGATAGCAGTAGAGGCGGAGGTCTTCAAAAGTCTTGTACTGCACGGTCAGGCCGGGCGCGGTTGGGGCGGATGCTTCTGCTTCTTCGATGTCCATGGCCGTGCCGTGGGCTAGTTCATCGAGCAGGCCGGCGGGGATGGAGAAGCGGCGCTGCGCGTCGGTGAGCGCGAGCAGGATGGCGTCGTCGGTGGGTTCGCCTTGCTGGGCGCGGTGGAGGGCGGAGAGCCAGGTGTCGAGTTTCTGACGGCGGTCGGGCAAGGTGAGCGAGGCATCGTCGCTGATGTCGTCGCAGCGGCGCATGAAGGCGTAGACGGCGCAGAGCGCTTCGCGCTTGCGGCGCGGCAGGACGAGGAAGGCGTAGTAGAAATTTTTCGCGGCCGTACGCGTGATGCCTTTGCACACGGAGTAGGCCATGACCAGCTGTGGCGGGGCTGGGGTCCAGGGCAGGGGGAGCTGCTGCGTCCCGGCGCTCATTACTGGTTTACCCCGCTTTGCTTGTCCTGTGCCTGGTCAGTTCTTTTTGCTCCCTCAACAGGCGTCCCAGCCAAAAGTTTGCTGAGGGCGGCGCGCGCGACCAGAGCTAGTTTGCGGGGCCTTGGAAATGGCGGGACGATTTCCGAGGACGGCGCAGTCCTGTTTTTCGATTGCGTTCAGGATTTCCTGACCGCCGCGGCTGAAGAGATCGAGATCGATGGCTAGTTCTCGATCGACTTGTTTAATCAGCGGCAAGCCTTGTCGGAACCAGTCGCGGGCGCGCTCGACTTCGAACTTCATCATGGTGCGGAAGGCTGGCGAGTTCTGGCGGCGAGCGATGTCGTCTTCGGCGACGTTGAAGCGGCGCAGGTCTTCGAGCGGAAGATAGATGCGGCCCTTTTTGTAGTCATCGGTGACGTCTTGCCAGAAATTGGCTAGTTGCAGGGCGGTGCAGGTGAAGTCGGAAAGGTGCTGGCGCTCGGGGTCGGAGTATCCGCAGAGGTAGAGCACGAGATGGCCGACGGGATTGGCGGAGTAGCGGCAATAGGACAGGACGTCGTTGAAAGTTTCGAAGCGGGTGACGGTTTGATCCTGGCGGAACGCAATGAGCAGGTCGGAGAATTCGTGCTTGGGAATGTCGTGGAGGCGGACTGTTTCCGCGAGCGCGACGAAGACGGGATGCTTGGGATTGCCTTCGTAGCAGGCATCGAGTTCGCGTTGCCACTCGTGCAGCAATTCTAGCGATGCGGCTGGGTCGCCGACTTCGTCGCCGAGATCGTCGGAGATGCGGCAGTAGGCGTAGACGTTGTAGAAATCCTGACGCAGGCGGCGGGGAAGAAACCAGCTCGCGACTGAGAAGTTTTCGTAGTGGGTGCGGGCTAGGTGAGCGCAGTAGGCGCGGGATTCGGCTAGAGTAGGCGCGGACAGAGGGATCGCGTAGTGAGCCGGAAGGCGGCTCCAGCCGCTGAGCAGGTGCGTGTTTACAGTGCCGAGTGCGGGCATACGTTTACGAACTTGCGTGCGCATTTGTGAGCATCGTCGAGATTCGCGGCCGCGCTTTCGACGGTGTCTGCGCGGTAGGGATCCTTCGACTGCGTAACGAATGCGCATTCGCGCACTCGTTACTTCGCTCAGGATGACAAGACTACCTTTTGCATCTTTCATCGCAGCGCCACCCAAAAACATTAGTGGCCGGGGATGATTGCGGTTTTGATGTCGCTGCCGCGGTTGAGCATGTGGCGCAGAACCTGCTGCAGGCGCGACAGCGGAGCCTCGCCGGTGATGTAGTCGGTGGGGCGAATCTTTTTGGCCGCAATCAATCCGAAGGCCCGGCGAACTGTTTCCGGCGTGTGGTGGAAAGTAGCTTTGAGAGTGATTTCGGAATAGTGTAGGCGATTGGTTTCGAGCTGCACTTTCGTTCCACTGGCGCAGCCGCCGAAAAAGTTCACGGTGCCGCCTTTGCGGACCATGTCGACGGCCCACTCCCACGCTTCCGGCTTGCCGACGGCTTCGACGACCACGTCGCATCCGCGTTTTTGCGGAGACAGGGCGCGGACGGCGTCGACTACGCTCGTTACCTTGGTGGTTTGAATAATTTCGTGCGCGCCCATGTGTTTTGCGGCTTCGACCTGGCTGTCGCGCTTGACGACCGAAATTACGTTGCAGCCGATGGCGCGGGCGACTTGAACAAACATCAGGCCGATGGGGCCGCCGCCGAGGATGGTGACGGTGTCGCCGATCTCGACTCCGGTTTCATGCAAGCCGCGCAGCACGCAGGCCAGCGGCTCGGTCATGGCCGCATCTTCGAAAGTCACGTTGGCGGGAATGACCAGCATGTTGGCTTCAACAATGCGGCGAGGAACGCGAATGTATTCGGCGTAGGCGCCGTTGTTGAAGAGCAAGTCTTCGCAGAGGTTCTCTTGATGCTTCGAGCAGTAGAAGCACATCTGGCAGGGAGCGGAGTTGAGGGCGACGACGCGCATGCCCTTCTTGAAGCCGTTGACGCCGGAGCCGACTTCCTCGATGACGCCGGCCAGTTCGTGGCCGAAAAGCGCGGGAGGGACGATCATGCGGGCGTGGTAGCCGCGCTGGTACACCTTGAGATCGGTGCCGCAGGTGAGTGCGACTTGGACTTTGACCAGAACCTCGCCGTCTCCCACGCGAGGGATGGGCACTTTTTCAATCTTAAGGTCTTCTTTGCCGTACAAGACGGCAGCGGTCATTTTTCCGTTCACTGCGGGCTTCCTTCCCAAAAACTGCCGGGCTGAATCATGATCTTCATCGACGAAGGTTGCGGGTGGGCCGCCAGATCCAGGGCTTGCGGGCTCTGCGGGAGCGGGAAGCGATGGCTGACCAGCCGTTCCAGATCCATCACACGGTTCATGACAAAAGCGACCGACTGTTCTTGCAAGTCGACCGACGCACTGTAGGACCCAACCAAAGTCTTCTCATCGACACAAACGGCTGCCGGATCGATCAATGCTTCTCCATGCTGGGTCTGCGCAAAAAGCAACACCCGCCCACCCGGACGGGCCGCATCCATCGCTGTACGAATCAGGGAGTTGCCGCCGACCGCGAGAATGACCGCATCGGCGCCACGCCCCTCTGTCAACTCGCGGACCCGGTCGACTACATTTTGCTGCGATGCATCAATTGTAAGGTCCAACCCGAAACTTGATCCTATTCTAAGCCTCTCGGGATACAAATCGGAAGTAATTAAGGTGGCCCCGGCCTGCCGGGCGAGCACACTGAGTATGATGCCGATGGGTCCTTGCCCGATGCTGAGAACGGTCTCACCCTGGCGCAGGCGCAGGGCTTCGATCCCTTTCATGCAGGTGTTGACCGGCTCGACGAAGCAGGCCTGCTCGTAAGAAACGTCGTTGGGAATGCGGACGGTGCCGTGTTCGACGATCCAGTCCATGACGCGGACGTATTCGGCGAAACCCCCGCCGGAAGGCTCGAATCCAGCGGTGCAGCCGACTTTTTTATACGTCGAACACTGGGCAAATGTTTTGTTTTGGCAGTAGAAACACTGGCGGCAGGGGATGTGGTGGAAGACCATGACCCGGTCGCCGGGGCGGTAGGTCTGAACGCCTTCGCCGACGGCGGCGACCATGCCGGAAGTTTCGTGTCCGAAGATGCGGGGAGCGGAGTGGGAGCCTGTGGAAATCTTTTTGAGGTCGGTGCCGCAGACGCCGCACGAATGGACGCGGACGAGTATTTCGCCGGGGCCGATCTTGGGAACGGGGACGGTTTCGAGGCGGACGTCGTTCACGCCCCGGTAGACCGCCGCTTGCATGGTCGCGGGGATCGCGTGCGGGAGACTTACGACCGCATACTGTCCGGCAAGGGCCATCGTCGGTATTTTAGATGATGTGGGAGGGATTTTGCTTCAAATCAGGGGATGGGGGGCTCGATGGTAACGGCGGCGGACTGTGCGGTGGCGCACATTGACGAACCGGGCGGGATCGCAGAAGCGGTAGGGATCCTTCGACTGCGTAAGTGGTTCGCTGTTCGCGAACCGCTTACTTCGCTCAGGATGACAAACCTGCTCAGGATGACAACGTGTGGGCTGGCGACTGACAACTGGCTACTGGCGGCTGCCTTTCATGCTATGCTGCGCAAAACTTCGACGTTCGAGATTTTCTGCTGAACAGGACTGACTGTGCTGATTGAAATGCGGCTCGAGAACTATGCGGTGATCGACAGCCTGGTGGTGGAGTTCGGGCAGGGGTTGAACCTGCTGACGGGCGAGACCGGGGCGGGGAAGTCGATCCTGGTGGATGCGCTGGCGCTGCTGCTGGGCGACAAGGCTTCGAGCGACGTGATTCGCGCGGGAGCGGAGCGGGCGGTGGTGTCGGCGGTGTTTGAGGCGGAGGGCGCGGCGGAGAAACCGCTGGCGGAATTCTGGAAGCGAACGGGCTGGATGAATCCGACGACGGGTCGCTGATTCTGCGGCGCGAAATTGCGGCCGGGGGCAAGGGACGCGTGTTCGTGAATAATCAGCCGGCGACGGTGGCCGTGTTGCGGCTGCTGGCGCCGCATCTGGCGACGATTCACGCGCAGAACGAATCCATTTTGTCGTTTGATGGACCGGCGCGGCTGGGGTTGCTGGATGCGTTTGCGGGCAGCCAGCTTGAGGCCGTGGAGGCGGGATTCGCGGCGTGGAAGGAGATTCGCGCGCGCATTGAAGAACTGGAGCGCGGGGAGCAGGACCGGCTGCGGCTGGTGGATTTGTGGATTTTTCAGAAACGCGAGATTGAGGAAGCGCGGTTGCAGAGCGGGGAAGACGACCGGCTGGAAACCGAAAAGCGCGTGCTCGCCAACGCCGAGAAAATTTATAACGCGGCCATGAATGCGTTCGATCTGCTGTATGAGGGCAACGGATCGACGGCGTCGTCGCTGCGGGCGGCGCAGAAGCAGGTGGAAGAGTTGGTGCGCTACGAGCCTAAGTTTCAGGAAGCGCTGGCCGCGCTGGAGACGGCGCGCATCAGCGTGGAGGATGTGGGCGCGACGGTGCGCGATTATGCGGGCGGGATTCATGCCTCGCCGGAACATCTGGCGCAGGTGGAGGATCGGCTGGCGCTGCTCGACCGGCTGAAACGCAAGTATGGGCCGACGCTGGAGGAGGTGATTCAGTTCGGGGTGGACGTCGCGCGCAAGTTGTCGGAGGTCGAGAACAAGGACGAGATTTTGCGGGGATTGCGCAGCGAACTGGCGAAGGCGGCTGCTGAATATCTGCGCGCGGCACGGTCGTTGTCGAAAAAACGGGCGGAGGCGGCGCGGCGGCTGGAGAAGTTGGTGGAGGCCGAGATTAATGATCTGGCGATGAAGTCGGCGTTTCGGATCGAGATGACGTCGTCGGAGGAAGGAGGGAACTGGACGGGATCGGGCGTCGACCAGGTGGTGTATATGATTTCGACCAATCCTGGCGAGCCGCTGCGGCAGTTGGAGCACATTGCTTCCGGCGGGGAATTGTCGCGGGTGATGCTGGCGCTGAAGGCTAGTGTGGAGGCGGGCAAAACCCCCACTTCTCGCAAAGAACGCGAGAAATGGGGCACCCAAATCAAAAACCCCGCCCCCTCGGCAGCCTCGGGGCAAGCTCTGTCGCAAAAGGCGCGACAAGGACGGGGCACGCAGCGGACTTTGGTGTTTGATGAAATTGACACTGGGATTGGGGGGCGGGCGGCGGAGGCGGTGGGGAAGAAGTTGAAGTCGCTGTCGCGTTCGAATCAGGTATTGTGCGTGACGCATCTGCCGCAGATCGCGACCTTCGGCGATCATCATTACGTCGTCGAAAAGAAGGAAGATAAGAAGGAATCGGGCGGGCGCACGCGGACCAGGATTCGCGCGGTGACTGGCGAGGAGCGCACGGAAGAAGTGGCGCGCATGCTGAGCGGGGCGAAGTTGACGGAGACTTCGCGCAAGCACGCGGAGCAGATGATCAAGGCTAACGGCTGAGGGTTGCGGCTGGGGGCTAACGGCTGAGGATGCGGATGTCTTCGGCGTGGGCCTCAGCCAGGGTGGTTCCGGAACTGTCGGCGACTTTGATGTTGAAGTTCACTGTGATCCGGGCCTTGGTTTCGACCGCCGAACCATTCTGTAAGACGGGCTTGAAGCGCCATTCGCGAACCGCTTCCTGAGCGGCTGAGGCCAGGATGGATGGGCCGCTGAGCACGTGGAGATCCTGAACCACGCCGTCGGCGCCGATGATGGCCTGCAAAATAACCGATCCCTGAACGTTCATGTGCTGCGCCAGCAGCGGGTAAGACGGCTGCGGAATGTCGGCGGACATGCGCTCGAGTTCGGCTGCGTCGGTGGCCGGGGCAAAAGTAGCGGCGGCCTGCGCCGGGCGGGTGAGCTCAACGTTTGTGCTGTTGCTGCCGGGATGAATCTTGTGGTGTCTGTCGCCGGCGACGACTTCAACGTCCAGTGGAGGCAGCACGGTCCGGTTGGTGACCACGGCGGGCGCGTCTTGTTTTTGTGTCTGCGGTTCGGCTGCGGGCTTGGCGGCCGGAAGCTGCTTCTTGGCGGTGGAAACTGACTTGGCGTGATTGACGGCGGGAGGAATCGCGTTGGCCGTCTTCGATGCGGTCTGGGATGCGGCGCCGTACTCGGTTCCGTCCATTTCAACGGCGGCTGGGACGGAGCCGAACCAGAATTGCCGGTCCTTCATAACTACAACCCCAAGCGCCACCACCAGGATGAAGAGTGCGAGCAACAGCCTGCGGTGCTGTCTGTCCTCGTATGAGGCTCGACCCTGGGCGGGTCTTGCGGTCGGCTTTGGTTGCAGTTCCAGCATTTCTAGGGGACCTGGAAGGTTGCTTAACGACCTCAATATGTTGCTTCACCTGGCCGGCGGTGGCAATGGCACGGGGAGGGGGAATGGGTGGCACGAGCGGGCCATATTGGGAAAAAGCGAAAGTGGCGAATTTGTGACCCGAAGAGCGATCCTGTGTGATTTCTGTCACTGAGAGGCGGGCTAGTCTCCGATATAGGCAGGAGGATGAGCCCGCAAAATGAAAAGGATCGAGCAGGTTGGCTGCGGGGGCCTTCGGCGCAGTGCGAGGCAGTGCCAGAAGATGATCAGGCGGTCTGGAGGCTGGTGCTGTTGGGACCGCCGGGCGTCGGCAAAGGGACCTTAAGCTTAAACGCTAACTAAGGAAAACTCCGGCTATCGGTCGGCGGACAAGGTTAACGTCCACGCGGCGCGATGTGTAGTACGGTTTTCTATAAAATGAATTTTGAGAATCCGTAACCGCACTTTTAAGGAGGCTTCATGGCAGCAAAGCGAATTGGTATCCTCACGGGCGGCGGCGATGTTCCGGGCCTGAATTCGGTTATTAAATCGGTGGTTTATCGCGCGTCCGAAATTGGGTGCGAAGTGCTTGGCATTCGCCGCGGGTGGGAAGGATTGACGCACGTGGATCTGAAAGATCCGGCCAGCCGGTCGCGTTATATCCTGCCGCTCAACCGTGAGAACACCCGCACGATTGATCGCACAGGTGGCACCTATCTGCACACTTCGCGCACCAACCCCACCAAGATGAAGACGCTGCCAGCGGTGATGGCGGGGCAGCAGTTTGCAAGCAAGGAATCCACCAAGAAGGGCGTAACCAGCACGGTGTTCGACGTGACTCCCGCGGTGCTGAAAAATATCGAGACGCTGGGGCTCGATTACCTGGTGGCAATCGGGGGAGATGACACCCTGAGCTATGCCGCCGAACTGGACCGGCAAGGAATGAAAGTGATTGCCGTGCCGAAAACCATGGACAACGACGTTCGCAATACCGAGTATTGCATCGGTTTTTCGACGGCCATTACGCGCGCCATGGACGCCATCGAGCGGCAGCGGACCACGGTGGGCTCGCACGAGCGCATCGGCATTTTCCGGGTGTTCGGCCGCGATGCCGGCTACACCGCGCTCTACACTGCGTTCGTGACATCCGTGCGCTGCTGTATCCCGGAGTACAAGGTGAACTTGAAGCATCTGATTGACATCTTGATCACCGACAAGCGTAGCAATCCCAGCAATTACTCGCTGGTGATTCTCTCCGAGGGCTCCGAGTGGGAAGGCTATACGGTGAAAGAATACGGCCCGGCTGATGCCTTCGGCCACCGCAAAAAAATGAGCGTGGCCGAGGACCTGAGCGACGAGATCAAGGCCGCCACTGGAAACGAAACGGTAGTCAGCGACCTGACCTACGATCTACGTTCCGGAAGCCCGGATTTTGTCGACCGCATGGTGGCCATCACCTATGCCGGCATGGCGATGGACGCGGTGGAAGCGGGCAAGGCCGGCCTGATGACGGGAATCAGCAGCGGTTGCTTCGCGATGGTGCCGATCCCCGACCCCAAACTTGGGCCTCGCCGAGTTGAGGTTGCCACCATGTACAACACCGAGCGTTACCGGCCGACTTATGATCGCAAGGTGGGACTACCGATTTTCCTGACGAGAGCCTAGGCGTCAGGCTCGGGACGGGAGACCGTTTCTTCGCTGTACGGAGTAAAGCCAAGCCTCGTGGGCGGCTGGTCGGGGCTTGGTTTTCCCCATTCGCTGCTAATCCCCGCGCTTTGTTAAGCTTACGTTGACCATCCCGGTACTTTTCGATAGTTTATTAGTATCGGCACAATGGGGATCGTGTACCCTGAAGACAGGGATTCTGTGGCGATTCTTCGGCGGTGTGTGCATCTAACGGCGAGAAGCAGGTTCCTCGCTTCGCTCGGAATGACAAACAAAGTAGGGAAGAGGGGCGGGCTTATATCGTGGCTGGAATTTTAGCGAAGAATAAGAAGAATACTGATGGCAAGACGTTACTTTTGCTCAAGCCACGCGGCTTTTGCGCGGGCGTAGTGCGGGCGATCGATGTGGTGCGGATTGCGCTGGAGGCGTTTGGGCCGCCGATTTACGTGCGCAAGGAGATCGTCCACAACAGCTTTGTGGTCGAGGAACTGCGCGGCAAGGGCGCGATTTTTGTCGACAGCGAAGACGAAGTGCCCAACGGCGAGCGAATCATTTACAGCGCTCACGGAGTTTCCCCGGAAGTGCGCGAACACAGCGAACGGCGCGGGTTGCGGGTGATTGATGCGACTTGCCCGCTGGTAACTAAGGTGCACGTGGAAGCGGTGAAGTTCGCCAAGGAAGGGTACTCGCTCATTCTCATTGGGCATAAAGATCATGATGAGGTGATTGGAACGCTGGGCGAGGCTCCGCTGGTGACGCAGGTGGTGGGGTCGCCAGAGCAGGTGGGGTCGTTGAGTGTGCCGGATCCGGGACGCGTGGCGTATCTGACGCAGACCACGCTGAGTCTTGATGAGACCAAGGACATTATTGCGGCGCTGAAGAAGAAATTTCCCGCGATCAAGGGGCCGGCGGCGCAGGATATTTGTTATGCGACCGAAAACCGGCAGGTCGCGGTGAAGCAGGTGGCGTCCGAGGCGGATTTGCTGCTGGTGGTGGGGTCTGAAAACAGTTCGAATTCGAACCGCCTGGTGGAAGTGGCGCGCAACCTGGGCACGAATGCGCATCTCATTGATAGTTGCAACGACATTGAAGCGGAATGGCTGAAGGGTGTGAAGACGATTGCGCTGACGGCCGGGGCATCGGCGCCGGAGCATCTGGTGGAAGAGACTGTCGAATTTCTGCGCAATAAAGGATTCGGCAACCTGGAAGAGCTCGAAGTGATGCCGGAAAACGTGCGCTTCGGGCTACCGCCGGAGATTGTTGAGGCGATTGCCGCGGCTCCGGCCGCGGGCGACTAGTTGAACTGGATGAGGTCGTCGACAGAGAGGTGAAAGATGACGATTGATGAGCGGCTTGATCGACTGGCGGATCGGCACGAAGCCTTGACGCAGAGTGTTGAACTTCTGACCCGCGATGTGAGCGAACTACAAGGCGTTGTCAAGAATCTCGGCAATTTCACAAAGGATATCGCCGAAGGTACGGCGAGATTGCTACATGTGGCCCAAATCCACGAGCAGCGCATCAGTCGTCTTGAAGGCGGAGAGAAATAGCATCGTGCTTAAAACGGAGCAGTGAAACTGATGGATAACAACTCCCCCGAACCCAACCGAGCTTCCGCGTCAGCATCCATCGGTTCTAACCCACAGCTTCGCTTCGGGAAAATTGAGGGACTGGGCAGCCGCGTGGGCGAAGCGATTGCGGCGGCGAAGAAGTTTCTGTTCGCGCAGCAGCATGACGAAGGTTACTGGTGCGGGGAACTCGAGGCCGATACCACGCTCGAGTCGGATTACATCCTGCTGCACACGCTGCTGGGGACGGGGAATCCGGAGCGATTTCAGAAGGCGGCGAATTGGATTCTGCGTCACCAGAACGAAGACGGGGGATGGAGCATTTTTGCGGCCGGGCCGTCGAATATCAGTGCCTCGGTGAAGGCCTACTTTGGGCTGAAGCTGGCGGGGTACACGGCGGACCATCCTGTGCTGGTACGCGCCCGCAAAAGAATTCTGGAGATGGGCGGCGTCACTGAGGTCAATACATTCACCAAAATCTATCTTTGTTTTTTCGGGCAGTACGACTATGACGCGGTTCCGGCCATTCCGCCGGAGATCGTGCTGTTTCCCAACTGGTTCTGGTTCAACATTTACGAAATTTCTTCCTGGTCGCGGGCCATCCTGGTGCCGCTCTCGATCTGCTACGCCAAGAAGCCGTTCAAGAAAATTCCGCGGGAAATGGGCGTGGAAGAATTGTTTGTGGGCGGCATGCAGAAGTCGCGCATGCACTTGCACTGGGCCAAGAAGCTGGTTTCGTGGCGGAATTTCTTCCTGGTGCTGGACCGCCTCACGCATTGGTTTGAGCGCGTGCATGTGCGGCCGCTGCGTTCGATCGCGCTGAATAGCGCCGAGAAGTGGATGCTGGCGCGATTCGAGATGAGCGATGGGCTGGGGGCGATTTATCCCTCGATGATGAATGCGATCATCGCGCTGCGCTGCCTGGGATATTCGCTGGACGATCCGCAGGTGATTCGCGCGTTGGACGAATTTGAGAAGTTGGGGATCGAAGAGGAAGACACGTTCCGCATGCAGCCCTGCATGTCTCCGGTGTGGGACACGGCGTATGCCATGTTCGCGCTGGGCGAGGCGGGAGTTCCGGCGAACGATCCGCGGATGGTGAAGTGCGCGGACTGGATTCTGCAGAAGCAAGTGCGCAATGTGGGCGACTGGAAAGTGAAAAACAGGAAGGGACAGCCGGGTGGCTGGTACTTCGAGTTTAACAATGAGTTCTATCCGGATGTCGATGATAGTGCGATGGTTTGCCTGGGGCTGAGCCGCGTGGAACATCCCAATGGGCGCTACCAGCGGGAGTCGGTGCAGCGCGCCATTGATTGGATTTTTTCCATGCAGTGCAAGAACGGCGGCTGGGCGTCGTTTGACAAAGACAACGACAAGATGGTGTTCGAGCACATTCCGTTTGCCGATCATAATGCCATGCTCGATCCGCCGACCGTCGACATCACCGGGCGCATCCTCGAGATGCTCGCGACTTACGGGTATGACAAGAATCATCCGGCGGTGAGGCGGGCGATTTCCTTTGTCAGAAAAGCCCAGGAGCCCGACGGCAGCTGGTTCGGGCGCTGGGGCGTGAACTACATTTACGGTACGGCGCTGGTGTTGCGCGGGCTGGAAGCGATTGGCATGGACCTGCACGAGCCGTGCATTCAGCAGGGCGCGGAGTGGCTGCGCATGGTGCAGAATGCTGATGGCGGGTGGGGTGAAACCGTGGGATCGTACGATGATCCGAACCTGCGCGGACAGGGCGAGAGCACGCCGTCGCAGACTGCGTGGGCGATTCTGGGATTGCTTGCGGCCAACGACATTCGCAGCGATTCGGTGGCGCGCGGCGTGGCCTACCTGCTGCGCACGCAGAGAAAAGATGGATCGTGGGATGAACCGTTCTTTACCGGCACTGGATTCCCGCGCGTGTTTTATCTGATGTATCACCTCTATCGGGATTATTTTCCGCTGCTGGCCCTGACCACTTACGCGAAAGTCATGGAGAAGAGTAGTCAACTCGCGTAGGGGCGGACGCATTCGTCCGCCTGCGAGGGGAAGCGAGCACACGGGATTTCAGCTCTCTCCTTGAGGTTTAACGACACCTAATATGCCGCCGATTGAGATCGTTCTCAAGCGTTTTGAGAGTCCCGACGAAGTGCGAACTTTCGAGAAGGGAAAATTCGAACTGGTTCACATCGGCGGCATGGCCATTGGCCGCGCTACTTATCAGCCGGGATGGAAGTGGTCGGTTCACGTTGGCCCCGGCGTAGGGGCGCCGCGCTGCAATGTCGAGCACGTAGGGCTGGTGGTCTCCGGTTGCGCCACCGCTGCGATGGAGGACGGCACCGTCCACGAACTCCGCGCCGGGATGCTGTTTTATATTCCACCCGGACCTCCCGGTCATGACAGTTGGGTGGTAGGAGATCAGCCTTACGTCTCGCTGCATTTTCTCGGGGCTCAGCAGTACGCGAACAAGTAGTCTTGAGAACTGAGAACTTGCCTTGAAAATTTTCGTCACAGGCGCCACCGGATTTCTGGGATCGCACGTCGCCCGCGTGCTGGCCGACCAGGGCGCGGACTTGCGGCTTCTCGTGCGTCCTACGAGCAATCTGAAAAATCTGGAGGGGCTGCTTTCTTCGGGAACCAAGGCCGAGACTGCTACCGGCGATCTGCGCGACGCCGCTTCGCTCGAAACAGCTATGTCGGGTTGCGACACTGTGTTTCATGTGGCCGCCGACTACCGGCTCTGGGTGCGGGATCCGGAGGAGATGTTCCGGTCGAACGTGGAGGGGACGCGGGCGATTCTGGAAGCGGCGCGAAAGAATGGCGTGCGGCGCGTGGTGTACACGTCGAGCGTTGCGACCGTGGGATTCGGCAGCAACGGGCGTGGTCCAGTCCAGCCCGCCGATGAAGATTCTCCGGTGTCGCTGGCCGATATGATCGGGCCTTACAAGCGCTCGAAGTTCATGGCCGAGCAAGTGGCGCTGGAGGCGGGTCGCAGTGGGATGCACGTGGTCACGGTGAATCCGACGACGCCGGTGGGCGAGCAGGATGTGAAGCCGACGCCGACTGGGCGGATCGTCGTGGATTTTCTGAAGCGCAAGTTTCCCGCTTACGTGGAAACTGGATTGAATCTGGTCGACGTGCGAGAATGCGCGCGGGGTCATGTGGCGGCGCTCGAAAAAGGGAAGTCGGGCGAGCGTTATATTCTGGGTGGGGAGAATCTTACGCTGAAGCAAGTTCTGGACATGCTAGGAAACATTTCAGGGCTGCCTTCGCCGACAGTGAAGTTGCCGTATTTTTTTGCGCTTGCCGCGGGAGCGGTCGACGAAACGATCACTGGGCGTTTGTTGCACCGCGAGCCTCGGGCCACGGTTGACGCGGTGCGCATGGGAAGGAAAAAAATGTTTGCTAGTTCCGGCAAGGCCGAGCGGGAACTGGGGTGGAAGATCGTGCCTGTGGAAAGCGCGCTGCGGCGTGCCGTGGAGTGGTTCCGGGCGAATGGGTATGTGTAGGGCGGCAGGGTTCCGCGGGCGGGGGCGCAAGGTCTCTCCACTCCGCATTTTCTTCCGCATGCGCGGAAGAAAATGCTCCGGTCGAGATGACAATGTGTTCGAGATGAGAATGTATTCGAGATGACAATGGATTGAGGTGAGGGAAGTTGAGCAAAGGCTTCAGGATCGCGATTGTGGCCGCGCTGGAGCGCGAGGTGCGTCCTCTGATTAAAGATTGGCGCGTTCGCGAGCAGGAATCTGGTGGCCGACGGTTTCGATTTCTTGAGAAGGACGAAGTTGTTCTGGTTTGCGGAGGAATCGGGGCGGAGGCGGCGCGGCGGGCTGCAGAGGCCGTGATCGCGCTCTACGCTCCTAAGGTGGTGTGGTCGGCGGGCTTTGCGGGGGCGCTCGATCCGGGGCTTCGAGTCGCGGATATTGTTCAGCCACGGCGCGTGGTGAATGCCGGCGATGGCAGCAGCGTTCAGCTGAATCGAGGCGAAGGCGTGCTGGTGAGTTTTGGCGCGATCGCGAGCGCCGCGCAGAAGGCGAAGCTGAGGGATTCGTTTAGAGCGCTGGCGGTGGACATGGAAGCGGCCGCGGTGGCGCGCGCGGCGGAAGCTCGAGGCGTTGGATTCGCGGTGGTGAAAGTGATTTCCGACGAATTCGATTTCAGTTTTCCGGCGATGGAGCGGTTTGTCGATCCGAGCGGACGTTTTCTCGAAGGTCGATTCGCTGTGTTCGCCGCGGTGCGGCCGTGGCTGTGGCCCCAGGTTCTGCGGATGGCGCGCAACAGCGGGCGCGCCTCTCGCGCGCTGTGCGACTGGCTGCGAAAAATCGATCCTGCTGCGATGGACAATTCTTGCAGCGCTGAATCGCTGGAGGCGGCGAACCGCCGATGATGCGAGCGATGAAGCGGGCCACTACACGAGCGACGGTGCGAGCGTCGCTCTCGATTCTGGCATGGGCCGCGCTGTCTGTTCCGCTGCTCGGCCAGAGTTCTCCTGCCACGATTTATGCCGAGAGTTTCCGCCAGGGTTCAATTCACGTTAGCGAAGAATCATTCGACGCCAAGCTGACTCCCGAGAATCCGACCTACCGCGAGCGCATTAAAGATTCGGCGGGCAACGATCGCTATGAGATGACCATCACTCCGATGGTGCTCGAGGGCAGCAACCAGATTACGTCGTGGCGGGTGGCGCTCAAGGATTTGCACCACAGCATCTACAACAACATTCTGCTGGCCAACCAGGTGCCTTCGGCTGACCCGAGAAATAATTTGTGGTGGCTGAATCCGAACCGGTTCAGCGCGGTGCCGATTCGCACCCGGCGGATCATGAAGGTCGACGGA
Organism: uncultured Acidobacteriota bacterium; assembly: GCA_963755795.1. Classification (GTDB taxonomy): domain Bacteria; phylum Acidobacteriota; class Terriglobia; order Terriglobales; family Acidobacteriaceae; genus Sulfotelmatobacter. Next base: position 122,509 of record CAVWLI010000050.1, read on the forward strand.
TTTTATGTGGCGATGCAGGTCAAGGATCTGCACTTCACGCCCTTGGATTCGCCATATCTGGATTCGATGACGGTGCAGTTTGCCTTCAGCAATCATGATCCCCGGTCGGCTCACTGAGATCGACCCACTAAGAACGGATCATTGAGAATGAGTCACTAAGCCGCAGCAAAATAAGAGCTCCCACGGCCGTAAATATTTCATTGGCGGATTAGGTACGTGCGGAAAAGGATGCGGGCCGGTTAATCTATAATTCTAGAAGGCAATTCACGAAGGCGTTCTCCTAAACACGATGCATCTCTTCCCCTTGCTGGTAGTGTTCGTCGGCGGCGAAATCGTCGACATGCTTGCCAACACTGGCGCGGTGGCCAAGCTGGTTCTGGTTGTGCTGCTGGCGTTCAGTCTGGTTTCCTGGTCGATCATCCTGACGAAGTGGAGCCTGCTGCGGCGGGCGCGCGCACAGAGCGGGCGATTCGTGCGCGCGTTTCGCAAGGCGCAGCGGCTGCAGGATATCGCCGCCGTGGCCGAGCAGTTTAAGCCCAGCCCGCTGGTGGGCGTGTTCGAGGGCGGCTATGAAGAATACAAGCGGCAGGCCGTGACCACGGGCACGATCCGGAATCTGCTGTCGATTCAGCGCGGAATGCAGATTGGGGCATCGGAGGAAATCACGCGGCTGGAGCGAAATATGCCGTGGCTGGCGATTACCGCTGCGGTGACGCCGTTTATAGGATTGTTTGGCACGGTGTGGGGCATTATCGATGCGTTTCAGGGATTGGGCACGGCGGGGGCGGCGACGCTGCGGGCGGTCGCTCCTGGCATTTCGGAGGCTCTGATTACCACGGCTGCCGGGTTGGCGGCGGCGATTCCCGCGGTGATTGCCTATAACCTGATTGGCGCGTCGATCCGCGAGTTCGCGGCGCGCGGCGACGATTTTGCGCTCGAAGTGCTGAACGCGGTGGAGCACGGCCAGGCGGCGGCTCAGGTCGCGAGTCAGGTTGCCCCAGAGGTAAGGCGCTGAAATGGCGTTTACGGCTTCCAACGGACGAACGCAGACGGCGCTGGCGGATATCAACATCACTCCGCTGGTGGACGTGGTGCTGGTGCTGCTCATCATTTTCATGGTGACGGCGCCGGTGCTGCAGTCGGGCATCGACGTGAGCGTGCCGAAAACGAAGACGGTGCGCGAGATCACGCAGGAACGGCTGGTGATCACGATCAATAAAGATCAGCGCGTCTTTTTGGGCAACGATGCCATCAACATTAATGAGATAGGGAGTAAGTTGCGACAGAAGATTCGCGACCCGCGCAACCAGTCTATTTTTGTGCGCGCCGACGAAAATGTTCCGTTCGGTGCTTTTGCCACGGTGATGGACGCCGTGAAAGGGGCCGGGATTACCAACGTCAGCATTGTGACGCAACCTCTCGTGCAAAATGGCAGCAAACGCTGAGATCTATTTCGAACATGACCGCTGGGGCCGCGCGCTGGCGTGGTCGGCGGGGTTGCATGTGGCGATTACCGCGTTTTTGCTGATCTTTTCAGCAATTCTTTCGGGACGAACGGGCGACACCTGGGGCGCGGGCGGGGGCGGAGACGCGATCGGCGCGACGCTGGTGAGCACGGTTCCGCTCCCGGTGCCTCCTTCGCAGACGCACAACGTGCTGGCGAATGAATCGAAGGGGATCACCCAGTCGCAACCCAAGATCGAAGAGAAGGCGCCCGACGCGATCGAGATTCAGGGCAAGAACACGAAAATAAAACCGAAAAAGAAGCAGGAGACCGTTACTCAGGAAAAGGCGCAGCCCGCGCCGGAAGAAGAGAGCAATCAGGTCGCGTTTGGCGAGGGCGGTCCGGTGAGCGGGCCTTACGGAACGTTCAGCGCGGCTGGCGCCAAGGGTGGGTTTGGAATCACCGGAGGCGGCGGTGATTTTGGAACGAAATACGCCTGGTACGTGCACGTGATTCAGCAGAAAGTTTCGGAAAACTGGCTGAAGTACGAGGTCGACCCAAGAATCACGAGTGCGCAGCGAGTGTACATTACGTTCGATATTGCCCGCGACGGGCATCCGGCCAATGCGCAGATTGAGCAGTCGAGCGGTGTACCGTCGCTGGACATTTCTGCGGTGCGGGCACTGCAGCGCATTGATACTTTCGGACCGTTGCCATCGGATTATTCGGGAAGCAAGATTACCGTGGAGTACTGGTTCGACTACAAGAAGTAACGTTTACCAGGGGAAGAAGCCTTGCAAACTCATACATATCGGGATACGATATTATCGTACGGAGCACGTTTCTCCCCCAAGCGGATGGACGACAGGGCTAGACCAATTTCACGGCGATGGGCCAGCAGTATCCGCGGCTTAGCGATTGCGTTGTGGTTGTCGTGGGCCTTTTCTTGTCGGCACTTTCTGCCCAGGATTGGGTCAAGACCGGCACCAGCCTCGGGGTAGAGAAAGTGCGGCTGGCCGTTCCGGACTTCAAGCCCGCGACCAGCGATCCGCAGAACGCCGCGCTGCTTACCACTTTCAATAACACGCTGTGGAATGACCTCGACGTTTCCGGAGTCGTCGAGTTGGTTTCGAAGAGCTTCTATCCTTTGCAGGTTCCGGGGCAGCCGCCCGAGGTCAATTCCCTGGCATGGAATGTGCCCCCGCCCAATGCCGCCATGCTGGCGTTCGGCAACCTGGGCGTGGCAGCGGGAAAGCTGACCGTGCAGGGCTGGCTGTACGACGTAAAGAATGCCCAGTCACCGCAGATTCTGGGCAAGCAATACCAGGATACGGCGAGCGAAGCTGCGGCGCGGCTGATGGCCCACAAGTTTGCCGACGAGATAATTTTCCGGCTGGGCGGCGGCATTGCTGGGATTGCCGAGACCCAGATTTATTTTGTCAGCAACCGCACCGGGCACAAAGAAATCTGGGCGATGGATTATGACGGATCGAACCAGCACCAGCTTACCCATCTGGGCTCGATCTCGTTGTCGCCGCGGGTGTCGCCCGACGGATCGCGGGTCGCCTTCAGCAGTTTGACCAAAACCGGGTGGGAGATCATGATGTACTCGCTCGAGCTGAACCGGATGGTGAGTTTCCCCCACATGGGCGGAACGAATCTGTCGCCGGCGTGGTCGGGGGATGGACTGAAGCTGGCATTTTCGTCGTCCCGGGCGGGCTCGCCGGAAATTTATGTTTCCGATGCCTCTGGCGGGAATCTACATCGTATGACGACCGCGAAGGGGCCCGATGTTTCCCCGGTATGGAACCGGAAGACCAATGCGCAGATCGCCTTCGTCAGCGGGCGCACGGGATTGCCGCAGATTTATACCATGGAGGCCGACGGGACCAACCAGCAGCGCATGACCGATCAGGGGTATGCGGTGTCGCCGAACTGGTCGCCGAACGGGCAATTCCTGGCATTTGCCTGGGTGCGGAAATATGGCCCGGGAGAGCCCGGCGCGTCGGATCTTTACCTGATGGATATCGCCAGCAAGCAGTGGGTGCAGCTCACGCACGACGGCGGGCGAAACGACTTTCCGTCATGGTCGCCGGATGGACGGCACATTGTTTTTCAGTCGAACCGTTCGGGGAGTGTCCAAATCTGGACCATGCTGGCGGACGGAACGAAAGTCCAGCAGTTGACTTTTACCGGACGCAACACGCAACCCAATTGGAGTTGGAAATAGTAAATACGCTTCGTCTGACCCTGAGGGCAAGCCTTAGGGATCGCAGGGAGGAAATAAAGTGAAGCAACAAAGTATCAAGTGGTCTCTGCTCATCGTTGCACTCTGCGCTGTACTTACGCTTGGCGCGTGCAAGAAGAAAGTGACTCCACCGCCCCCACCCCCGCCGGCACCCCCGGCCCCAACCGCTTCCATCTCGGTGAGTCCGAACTCGATTCAGGCCGGACAATCCGCGACTTTGCACAGGGAACGTCATCCCCTCGTAGTAGGTCTGGTAGGTTTTGATCTCGTAGGCGCTGGCCTGCAACCGGGGCCGGGACAACGGGCGGCGCCGGGGCCGGTTGCCCTGTCAGGGCCACGGAGAGCATCAGAATCGAATCATCGCCCGCGTCCTCCTTGCTTGTTATGCTGTGCATGGCCCGTCGATCCATTGCCGGTACTATGACGCATGCACGGATTCCCGTTCCCGCATGCCGGTTTCGCCGGGATCGGGCACCCCCGCGGGGGCAGGCACGCGCCGCACCCGGACGGAGAGCGGCTCGGCCTTTCGGCCGGACAGCTCCCTGATCAGCATTGCGCCCGCCGCGAGGGCAAGCCCCCCAGGTCAGGTCAGTCCACCGGTGGTCGAGCAGGAACAACACCGCCCCGAGCGCCATCAAGCCGTCGCTCACCGTCATCCGGCGAAGGCAGCGATGGGCCGCCGCCCCCAGCGTGCGTGCGGTACGCGTGAGAAGATGTTTCATCGGGGTAAGCCTCCTTAAAGGCCAGGGCTAGGTGCCGGACGCCGAACTGGAGCAGCGCCGCGGCGGCGATCCAGGGCAGGGCGGCTGGCCAGGCGAGCAGGAAAACGGCGAAGCAGACGCCGATCACCGCCTTGCCGGCGTGCGACTCGAAGAACTCAGGCGGACGCATGACTTACCTCCCTGGCGTCCGCGGGGCCGGGGAACCGCTCCGCCCGCCCCGCGGGGTTTGGCCTCAGCCGGTGTTTGATCATCAATGGAACAAGCCCCCGAACAGCGAACGGCGCGGTTGCCCCATCGGCGGCGTCCCGAGGGCTCGCGCCGTTGCGCCCGAGAAGATGCCCTGACACTTGGGGCACCTGAACCGCTCGCGTTTCATCCGGTCGCTGATCTTCATCGGCCGGCGGCACTTGGGGTTAGGGCACATCGCGTTGAACCTCTTGCGCCAGGCGATGAGCTCGGCCTGGCCGATCTCTGCTTCGAGCTTTGCGTTCGACCAGGATTCGTCGGCTTTCAGGCCGGCGGCGCGGGCGCGGACCATGAGCCGGTCATGCTCGGCCTTTTCCTGCGCCTCCTTCTTTTTCCTCCGGGCTTCGGCGATAGCCGCGACCCCCCCGCCGACGGCCTCCTTGGCTTTGCTCCCCGCGTCCTTGATCGCGGCGGCGATCTTCACGCCGCCCTTCTCGAGGGCCTTGGCCGTGCCGGCCACTTCCCGGACGACGTGGGCCTCCTCCTTGAGCTTCTTGACGGGCGGGACGTTGCCGAGCGCCAGCGCCAACGGGACGGCCGGCTTGGGAACCGCCCCACCCTCGGGGCGTGGGTGCAGGAGTTCCCGGCCCTTCTTCATGACGTGGACGGTTTTCTCCTCCAGCTTGTCCAGCTTTTCCGCGCCGTGGGGCCGGCCGAAGATCATGATGACGATCTCGCAGGCCCACAATACGACCAGATGCACGTATTTGAGATTCATGAACACGGAGACGACGAACGCGCAGGCGATGCCGCCGGCGATTTTCTTGCCGTACCGGCGCAGGAAGGATTCCTTTTTCTCTGCATAGATGTTGTCCAATGACGGCAACAGGTCGTCGCCCCTGGACGCCCCGGGGCGGCCGTCGCTTCGGGGCGGCAGGAGGGCCCTCTGCTCCTCCGTGCGTCGCAATCGCGTGCTCATGGTTCTCTCCTTTGCATCTTTGCGTTGAACTGATCCGCGTCGCTCAATTCCCCGGCGGAGCGTTTGCCGGTTTCTGGCCTGGCCATGGCGTCACGCGGCGCCTTGCGTCTGGCGATCCACTTCCCGGGCGGGATGACCGCCGCCTTGGGAACCGGCTTCATGAATGGCAGCTCCGTGATCACCCAGCCGACGGCCCAGCAGGCGACGCCGAAGGCGATGCGAGCGGCATAGCGACGAACCCGGCCTTCCTTCTGACCGGCGTTATGGCCGTCCATTGGCGTGTTCATCGAATTCCGGCCGGGACCCCGCCGCTGCCGGGCGGCGGGGAATGGCCGCATCCGTTGAATGTGAGAATGGTTCCAGGGACCGTCACTGCCAGAGGCCGGCTGTTGACCAGCCGCCGCGTCCAGCGGCCGGACGCGACTCCAGCTCCCGCCGCAGGGCCTCATTCACCGAGTCCACGTGCGCGAGTTCGTCGGCATAGCGCTGGATGACCCGCCTGGTGATGCGGAGCCGCATCTGGGCATCGGCGAGCTCGGCGCGGGCATGGTCCCGCTCCGCCGTGATGGCGGCAATCTGCTTGTGGTCCGCCTGGCCCGGCCCGGCCGAGCCCCGCGTCCGGGCAGCCCCGTAGCCCAGCCCCCACATCGAGACCAGCGCGAACACGCCCGCGGCGAGGCGAAGGTTTCCGACCATTGCTTTCATGAGCTTGTTCCTTTCTTTCAGATGCCCGGACGCCTCTGTCGCGGCGTCCATCTCGTACAAACGCGTCCTGATGTTTCCCCGAAAAAAAGCGGTGCGCGACTTCCGCCGTGCGCCGCGGCGTCTTCCTCGGTATTGAGCTGCGCCGCGGCCCCGGGCGGGGGCCGCAGCCGGTCAGTGCGTTCCTCACGAAACGAACCGCTTGCCGACGTGATCGTCGGGCCGGAAGGGCTGGTTGCATTGCGTGCAGACGGCGAGAAACACCTTGGTTCCGACCCGGCATTTCTGGCAGAGGCACGACCAGAGCCGGAGGGTCGTCCGTCCCCTCCGTTCCGGCCGCTTGAACTCCGACCTGGCCGGGACAGTGATTCCCTCCGACTCCAGGAGCCGGCGAAACTCACCGTCGCCGGCGATCGTGATCTGCCCTTTCTCGGTGATGGCCAGGCCCTTGGCCTTCATCATCTTCCGGCAGTCGCAGACGAAGTTGTCGTCACGGCAGTGCTGGTGCTCCCAGGGGCGAAGCAGGAACTTCAGCAGCAAGGCCAGCTTCTGGCACATGTCGAGGTTCCGCAGCGCTCTTCGTTCAAGACGATGGTGCCGAGGATGGCGTAGCCGTCGGGCCCGGGGCGATACGCGCCCGGCGTGCCCGCACGTTCAGCTTCTCGATCCTGATGAGCGGCACGCCGAGGAACTCCGCATCCTTCACCCGGAGCTTCAGTTCCCTTATCAGACGCGGCTCGACTCCCGCACCAGCTCCAGGTCCTCGCGGTTCGGCTACCACTCCGCCTCGCACTGGTTGGCGACGATCGCGGCGTAGGCCCCGGGCGACATTTTAAAAACGCCCCCGACGGGCCTCCCGTCCTCTGCCTGGGGAGCCGGGCCCGACGGCACGGGCGGGCCGGTGTCAGCATCGCCGGCCGGGGCCGCCGGCGGCGGCCCGGAGTCCGGCTCGAGCGGTAATTCGGTGATTTTAAATCCTGGGCTCATTGCTGCCCTCTGGTATCCTTCAAGGCATGTCCGCCAAAGACAAACCACCTCCGTCTAGCCTATATATTATAGGCTAAAGGATGGCGAATCAATAGCACGTGCAAAAATCTCGTGGCGGACTTCAGGAAATCTTGCGTCCGCGGCGGGTGGCTCTGGCTCAACCTCCTGCTGCCACGTCGCTTCCGGCTCTTGCTGCGGCGTGGCGTCCGTCAGCGTCAATTCGGGCAGCTTATCCGAAACGGTGGGCGTCTTCTGCTTGCCGTCGATCTTGATCTCGATGGCGAAGCGTCCAACACCCGGCCAGTTGCCAGTCTGTGCTCTGAGCTTGGCCGGTAGCCCCGTCTTCGGGCATTTCACGGCCAGTCCAAGCGGTTCCAGTTGATCGTTG
>CAVWLI010000051.1:0-69149 GCA_963755795.1 uncultured Acidobacteriota bacterium
TGATTAGCCCCAGCGCAGTCAATTCACCGCGCCAATTTTCACGCGGGCCTGTATCGAATTCCTGACTCGAATTGCCGCAACACAGTAGCGGATTGCCGGGGAAAAGTTTGTCCACGATTTCTTCCGTATGTTGCCCGTTGTCCTCAATTCGCGGCTTCGACAATTCCCACAAGTCTGCCAGCCCGCCATTGTCGCGCAAAATCACGGCGCGTTGCTCCTGGTTCACAAGCGGCCATTTCGGGGCGGATTGGACTGGCGCGACATTGCACTGTGACTGCCATGCACAGGGGATGGAATTTTTCAGGCGTCATCGATTTCAGAGCGCGGGACATGACGGCCACAATTCGTCACGCGATTTTCAAGCAGGTTCACAATCTCGCCGGCTGGCAAGTGCGCTGTAATGGCGTGGCACCCACAGCCCCAGCACTTCCTTCTGCCCTTCCAGGTTTACGCCCAACACCACGTAGATCGCTTTGTTCCGGATGTGCCCCTCATCGCGAATCTTCACCATCAGCGCGTCCAGGTACACGATCGGATACAGCTCTTCCAGCGGCCGGTGCTGCCACAGCTTCACTTCCTCCATCACCGCATCGGTCACGTTGGAAATCAGCGTCGGAGAAACTTCGATCCCGTAGATCTCTTCCAGGTGGCCCTGGATCTCCCGCGTCGTCATGCCCCGCGCATACATCGAGATGATCTTGTCGTCGAAGCCGGTCCAGCGCGTCTGTCCCTTGGCTACGATCTTGGGATCGAACGTGGCTTGACGATCGCGCGGCGTCTCCAACTCCAGCTCGCCAAAGTCGCCCTGCAAGGTCTTGTGGCTTTTCCCGTTGCGCGTGTTGCCCCGGTGGTGGCCCGCCGGGTCGTGCTTCTCGTAGCCCAGATGGTCGGTCATCTCGGCTTGCAAGGCTCGTTCCAGGATGGCTTTGGTCAGCTCTTTGAGCAGACCGTTCTCCCCGATGATATCCTCGGGTTTCTTGTAGTCGGTCAGCAGTTGATCGATCAGCTTCTTGTCGATGGCCATGGGATTTTCATTCTCCTATTCCCCTGGCCGTTTACACAGTTCTATTTACACCCTCACTCAGCTCACGGCTAAACGCGAGCCTCGAAGGCTCGCCGTTCTCAACTTTCCCTTCTCTCGGAAGAGCCCTCTGTTCCAGACACGTAGCCTCCCTCTCACGCGCATTGTGGAGCGCAGCGCGTCATTCTGGCCACGATCTCAAACCATTCTCGTCAGTCGGAATGGTCCTTCACCTCGCTGACAAGACGAGCGCCAGTACAACCAGCCCCGCCAATAACATGCTCGCTAAAAGCGAGAACGTCGCCTGTAACGGGTGTGCCTGGAAATGGCGGCCTCGCTCTGTTAGGGTCCGCATGGCAAGCCTCCCTACTGAGGACAGCGGGATTACTCAACACGAACTCCCGCCCCTGCGATACACAAACTCCCTGTCTAAATTAGACTCCAAATCCACAAAAATTGCAGCAATACCCGAGTCCTCCAGCGGCGGTGGCCGACAGATCGTCTCGGAACCACCTAGCCCCATAATCCTGCTACGGCTTCGGCTTTGATAACAGAAGAAACGAGTTTAGAAATGTAGAAAAATTCTCCGGCCGAGGCGTCCCCTTCGGGGCAAAAGCATGCAGCACATACAAGCGGCGCCCGACGAAGTAGATGGCGAGTTCGCCGCTCGTGTCCTGTCCGGCGAACCGGATCCATTTCCCCGGATAACCTTCGACTGAGGTACGTTTCTCGTCTACCACAGATCCGCCAAAGCCGTTCACGATTGAATCACGCTCGCCGTTCACCAGGGTTTCCCAATCCGTGCCCGGAGGATAATCCGAGTACGTCAGTCCGTAAGACTCGTTGTCGGCAGCAGCACTGAACCGATGTAGGTTCCGCTCAGTGACCTTTTGTTGTTGGGGAGTCTCGGGGAACACCACTCTAAAGTTCCCCTCCGAAGAGATAAATTCCTTCCACTCAGTTTCGGCGAAAATCGTGGCTAGGAGCAACGTAGCTAGCGCCAGTACCTTGGATGCGCTCATAGCACCCTCCTTCTGGCCCACAAAAATCATACGCCGAAAAGGTGGTGCACCGTCCGCCTTTTCTCCTCAAGAGCCACGCAAAATCCGGGACCCAACTTCAGGAGAAATCTAGGCCAAATCACAGAATTCGTGACCTGTCGTTTCATATTTGCGTCGGACGAGTACCGGGGACAGAAGCCCCCGGTCAAGACGGTTCGGTTGAAAAGCTCAGGGTGAAAAACCGTCAAAGGAGATCAATATGGCAAAAATAGTCAGCTGTGGAGACGTGGGTGTGGACTGCGACTTTGTGGCGAGGCGAAACTGAGCAGGAACTCTGCAACAGTGCACCGAGCACGCTCGCAAAGATCACGGTATGACCGAAATTCCGGCAGAGCTCGCGGATAGAGTTCGGGGTGCCATCCGCGACGAAGCCGCCTAGTCACTGTATGGCGAAGCTCACCGGTTCACTATTTCCCAGCCTAAGGAAAAGCGCGCTCTCGCGCGCCTTTTACGTTCACAACCGCGCATCCCCGCGTCTCTCGTTGGATCCCGGGTTGCCACGCCGGCGTCCCCGAATTCGCTCCCCATATACAATCGCCGTCTAGCACTACACTTAGTTGTGTAGCCGGGGCCAGCAGCGTTTCTGCACGCTTGATAAATCGCGGTCCATCATCGGCACAAGGGGCGCTCCATAACGTGCCACCAGCCCGTCCTCTTGGCCAGCTCTGCAGGAAGCGCGACGCTGCAGACGCGCAGTTGGCATTATGCGCTTCGATTGGTTAACGCGAGTCTCCCTCAACAATCTGCGCCCATTGTTGAGCTTGTTTTCTGCGGACTTGGCGATTGACTTGGGGACGGTTAACACGCGGGTCTATGCCCTCGGTAGGGGCATTGTGGTCAACGAGCCCTCAGCCGTTGCTCTCGACGACACTACCGGTGAAGTGCAGGCCGTCGGCAAGGAAGCCAAGGAAATGTTGGGCCGCACTCCTGGCAATATCCGAGTTGTCACGCCCTTGAAGAACGGCGTGATTGCGGACTTCAAAGTGACTGAGAAAATGCTCCACTACTTCATACAAAAGGCGCACCAGCGCGGACACTCGTGCACCCTCGCATCGTCATCAGCGTGCCTTCCGAGATCACACAGGTGGAAAAACGCGCCGTGATGGAATCGGCCTACCGGGCCAAGGCAGCGGAAGTGCACCTGGTCGAACAGGCGATGATGGCCGCCATTGGCGCCGGTATGCCCGTCCTCGAGCCCGGGGGCAACATGGTGGTAGACATCGGCGGTGGCACAACCGACATCGCCGTCATCTCGTTCTTCGGCATCGTCTATTCGCGCTCACTGCGGATCGCCGGCAATCATATGGATGAAGCTATCGTGAATTATCTAAAGCGAAAATACAACCTACTGATTGGAGAGCGCACGGCGGAGCAGATCAAGATAAAGATAGGCTCGGCGTATGCGCTGGACGAGCCGCTTACCATGGAGATCAAAGGCCGGAGCCTCATCGAGGGAGTGCCAAAGACGGTCACCGTGGACGACAGCGAGATCCGCGGGGCGTTAAGCGAATGCGTCTCGACCATTGTGAGCGCTATTAGAGTGGCACTGGAGCGGACCCCGCCGGAGCTGTCCGCCGACATCATCGACCGCGGCATCGTGCTCGCCGGAGGCGGTGCCTTACTGAAGAACATGGACAAGCGAATCCGGGAGGAAACCGGGTTGCCGGTATGCATCGCCGATGATCCGTTGTGCTGCGTGGTGCAGGGCACCAGCAAGATTCTCAGCAACTTCAAACTCTTACGAAGGATTGAGATCGAATAGATCTCCTCAACACAGTCTCTTCATGCTTATGCCGCCTTCTCGAGCTCCAAAACCCCGTAGTTTTTTTAACGATCCTGTGCAGGAGCCCAGACCCGGAACTGGCGGCCGAACCCGCCCTCCAACCGGGAGCCGCGGGCTAAGACTCTGAAAACACTGATTCTTGGTCTGCTGTCCCGAAAGCAGAGGCCGCTGTCCAACCTTCGGGGAATCCAACTTTGGGAACAAAACGATCTTGCCCAGCATCATATTAATCAAGCAGTAAACGCCTGTACGTGCCTGCGGCGTTGCCTGTTCCCGGTCGAGCTGCTTTATGAAGCCGCCCAGGGAGGAGGTGCGGGCCATGGAAGGCGCAAGGGCCCCGGAGTTCCGTCCCTATTGGATTCGTTACATTGTCGCGTTTTGGGCGGGAGAAAAACTGAAATGGGCGAGAGACAACATCCTTGTCGCGTGCCTGTGCTCCCTAGCGCCTGGTCTGATTGCCGCCGGTATTAGCGCCGCACTGAGCGACGATAAGTGGCGTGCGGCGACCTATGCAACGCTCCTCACCTACGCCGGATTATTTGCTTTGTTCCTGACATGGAGGCTGGTTTCTACTCCGTTTGAACTTGATCGGGAGCGGCAGCGATTTATCAACGGCTTGACGAAGAGCCTTGCGTACACCAAGTGCAAGCTGGCCGAGCTGCAAGCTTCTCCACCCACCATCGACATAGCAATCTTGGAGATTCACGTTCAAGCCACACACTCCCTGCCCGCTTCCCATATTCCCGATTTTCCGATTGATGGCGAAATCTTTCTCAGAGTGAAACTGACGCTCGCCGGAACGCAGCCGATTGAAATGCTGGAATTCGAATTAAGCAGCGTCTTGCATGGCAATTCCATGACTGCGGATTTCGTTGATGACATTCAGGACTGGGGGCTGGTCACCGGGAAAAAGCCGGTTGGAATCGGAAAGACATTTCGCTACACCGTGAGCAAGCTGACCAAGCTCGCACAGAGAGTAGAACGAGCGGGTGTGCCAGTCGAAGGATGGCTCCATTTCCATGTCAAGGGAGTGCATCAGAACGAGATCGGGGCAACTGTCTACAGACTTAGTGTTCTAACCCCGACCGGCGCCATCAGCGCGGACATCAAGGGCGAGAAAACCTTTGCCAGCGCCGAAGGCCAAGAGTTTCAGAACATTCCTTATGCCGCTCACGCCAAGGGTTCTATCTATCATTAAACCCCGCTCCGAACTCGGCCTCCACGAGCACTAGAGGTCATGCATCCAAATAAATCCGCACCGTGAGCAAGTCGGTCCCGAATAGTCGCACGGCAGGCGCATTCGCTATGCTGCTGGGTAACTGACCAAGCGAGCCAGCGCTACCTCTTGCGCGGATCATCGGAGGTCCATGATAACTGCCTCAAAATCCAACTCCTAGGCGCTCTTGCCGATGCCGCATGCAATCCTTATGCAGTCTCCACTGCACCATTCTTGGGGAATTGACCCGGGGAGTGTTCAGGCGTAGGTTTGCGCCAAAAGGAGGGCAAATGCCATGAGCACGGACCTTACGAAGAAACTGCCGGCCGCGGTGACAAGCTACCCACAAGACCTTGAGCACCAGATCCGCCAACGCGCGCACGAACTGTACGAGGCACGAGGCAGGGAGGACGGCCACGAACTGGAAGACTGGCTCCGCGCAGAAGAGGAGATCGCAGGCAAGAAAACTCGAACCGCAGCCGCCTGATCGCAGATCAAGCCCCGGTTGAGAATGCCCCGGTCCCGATCCGGGCTTCGGCACACCGCCTTCGTGGCCCAATTCTTGGCCCGGGCGTAGACCTCAGTGAGGTGCTGCCGTCATGAAATCGTTTCTGCTCTTCGGAGAGCGCACGGCGAAAGTCACCACCGTTCGTTCGGGGACGGCCGTCCACATGTTGCGCCGGTCTGGTTTGTCTTGGACAGCGACAAACTCGTGTTCATGACCGGAAAAGATACCGTGAAAGGAAGGAACACTCTCCGTAATTCCCGCGTGATGCTCAGCGTAGACGACGAGCGCCCTCCCTTTGCATTCGTCTTGATTCAGGGTGAGGCGGCTGCCAGCGAACCCTCGCTGGGCTTCTTCTCCCCGACCTCCTGCTCCGTCCTCGCCGATGCGTTTTCGCCTACTCAACGACCTCGTGGCACGTCGGCATTGGTTGTGTTCAAGACCGCGGGTGGCCTAGAGTCTAACTGATGTCCGAGTTGCCCACTCAGCTCCCGTGGAGACGCTTTGTCTGCGTGCTCCGGAAACTGGGCTCCACCGCCCAAAAGACGAAGCAAGGTTCAATAAGATCGTTCATGAACCCGGCACGTATCCCGAATGTTGTTTCCTTCCGGGAAACCCCATCCCGGACAAAACCTGCGCCCACCAATGTTGCGCACGTATCTTCGCAAACTGCTCCTCGATCAGGATGAGTTCATGCGACTGCTGGCAGACTGCTAGATCGGACACGCGAACGACAACTCGTGACCATCCGGACCGGGCATGTGGAAATACCGCTCGCCCCATGACGCGTCTATCGGACTCTCTGGCTGAAGTCCTTTTCCCCGCAGGTACTCCCAGAACGCATCCACATCCGCCACGTAGAAAATCACCCGTCCCCAGCCTGTAACCGAATGACCTTGCTCTAGATTCAGGATCGGGTGTCGGCGTCCTTGGCATGGAACGAAGAAAAACACCCATCTTCGCCTCCGTAGATGATCTCCATGCCCAAAACATCCCTGTAAAACCGCACGGAGGTCTTCATATTAGCCACCTTAAGCGTCACAGCAGAAATCTTTTCAATCCTCATCGTGCCTCATTTCTTCTTTTCTGCGGGCTATTCGGAAGCTGCACCATATTTGGGCAATTGACCCCGAGCGTGACCGGGCGTACCGTGCTCAAACACCTACAACTCTGTCCGTCGTCGGTACGCCCCGACGGGTTCCTTTCACCCTCAACCAACGAAAGGAGCGCATGTATGTTCACCCGAGTAGTCGAACTAACCACCAAGCCAGGCAAGAATAAACAACTCTCCGACACCATCAATGACAAAGTACTGCCGATCCTGAAGAAACAGAAAGGCTTCGTGGATGAGACAGTTCTCGTCTCCGACAAAGAGGACAATCGCGTCCTGGCACTGAGCTTTTGGAACACCAAAGAGGATGCGGAGCAATATCAGCGTGCGGAGTACCAGAAGGTGCATGAAATGCTTCGACACCTCCTCGAGGCCGAACCCGTGATTCGCACGTTCAATGTCCACACCTCGACCACCCACAAAATCGCCGCCGGCAAAGCCGCCGAAGCGAGGGTAGATGCTTCGGAATAAGTCATGGGCGAGCGTATAGACTCGCCAACATCAATCTCAGAAAGGAGACACTATGTCCTCGAAAAACGTGGAAACAGTTCGTGCCGCACACGAAAGCTGGAACCGCCGAGACTTCCAGGCGTGATCCGTGACTCTGCTGAGGGCCTCGTCTACACCGATCACGGCCGCAATCTCACGTTAAACACCCGAGACAAGTTCAGAGAATGGACGGAAGGATGGGCGATGGCCTTCTCGGATGGAAAAATCACTAATCCCAAATACATTGATGCGGGAGACGTCGTCGTCACCCAATTTACCGTCGAAGGCACAAACGACGGGCCGTTGGGTTCGCTGCCGCCTTCCGGCCGCCGGATATCCCTGACATTCTGCGAGGTCTGTCAACTCGACAAACAGGGACGGGTCGTGTCAGGGGGGTGCTACTACGACCAATACACACTCTTAACTCAGCTCGGTCACATTCAACCGCTTGCCGCGGCAGCCTAGGCTACTTGCGCGACTTGCACACCACCAACCAACCATCACAAAAGGCGCGTTTGGAGCGCGCCTTTTCCAAACGGAAGCCACGTAGAATACGTGACTCACACCTCCTGAAGAATTCGAGACCCCGGCCCGCAAGACTCGAGACCAAATCCCCGTTTGCAGCGGCAGCGCCTTCGACGCAGCTGCCGCCCGGCGCTACATCAACTCCTCAATGAACGAGCGGGCTACATCGGGTGGTATCTGCGACGTCACTATGTACCAGCGGGCCTGCGTTCAGCACCGGCTCGGCTCCGTGCAAGGTGGGCACGTCGGTGCGCTCAAAGAATTTCCCGATGGGGATCTCATCTCCCCAGAGCAGGGATTTTCCCATGGCGGCCATCCAGTCGGTGGGGTCGTAAGCGGGATCGTCCTCGAGCTTCTTCACGCGCGGACGGAACCACTGGTAGGTATTGTCGTGGTTATAGGTGACGCAAGGGCTGAAGACATCCAGGAACGAGAAGCCCTTGTGCTGGATGCCTTGCTTGATCAGTTCGGTGAGGTGCTTCTGTTCGGCGCTGAAGCCGCGGGCGACGAATGTGGCTCCGGCGGCCAGAGCCAGCGAAATCGGATTGACCGGCGCTTCGATGTTGCCGAAGGGCATGCTTTTGGTCTTCATGCCGATGCGGCTGGTGGGCGAGGTCTGGCCGGTGGTGAGGCCGTAGATCTGGTTGTCCATGACGATGTAGAGCAGGTCAACGTTGCGGCGCATGGTGTGGACGAAGTGATTGCCGCCGATGCCGAAGCCGTCACCGTCGCCGCCAGTCACCAGCACGGTCAGATCGTGATTGGCCAGCTTCACTCCGGTGGCCACCGCCAGCGCCCGGCCGTGCAGAGTGTGCATGCCGTAGGTGTTGATGAAGCCGGGGAAGTTGGACGAACAGCCGATGCCGCTGATGGTGACCACTTTGTGGTTCGGGATCTGCAGCTCGACCAGGGCCTTCTGAACCGCGGCGAGCACGCCAAAATCGCCGCATCCGGGGCACCAGTCGGGATCGACTTTGCCTTTCAAGTCGGCCATCGTCACGTGCTTGGGAGGTGCTAGAGCTGTCGCCATGTTCTTCTTCTCCTCAAACCATGATTTCGTGCGCGGGAACGGAGAGCTTGGTTTTCCCGCCCAGCTGTTCCTTCACCGCCTCGACAATGTGGTGGGGCATGAACGGTTCCCCATCGTACTTGCGGATGTGGCCGTCCGGCACGAAGCTGGTTTCGCTGCGCAGGTAGCGGGCAAACTGGCCGCTGTAGTTGTTCTCCACGATGATGGTGTGCCGCGAGTCTTTCAGAATGTCGAGAATCGCGTCGCCGTGCAGCGGCACGAGCCAGCGGATCTGGAGCTGATTGGCGGAAATGCCTTGCTCGTTAAGGATCTCGCAGGCTTCCTCGATCACTCCTTTGGTGGACCCCCAGCCGATCAACGTGACATCGGCATCGCGCGGGCCCCACAGCGCGGGCGGAGGAACCGCGGCCTCAATGCCGGCCACCTTGCGCATGCGCTTTTCCATCATGGCGCGGCGCTTGGTCGGGTTGGTGAATTCGTCGCTGATCAGCACGCCGTCTTCATCGTGTTCGTCCTGGCGGCCGTGTGGGTGTGGCCGGGAACGCCGGGAATGGCCCGCGGCGAAATACCGCTCTCCGTGATCTTGTACCGCTTGTAGCCGCCGTCGCCATTCGTGCCGGATGCCGCAGTGGCTGCTGGTGATCAGCTCGCCGCGATCAATGACGGGGGCAAAATCCAGATCCTTCGGGTCCACGCTGAGCCTGCCTTCCGACAGCAACAGATCGCAGAGCACGATGCCCGGGCACTGGAAACGGTCAGCGATGTTGAAAATCTCGGGGATGATTTTGAAGCAGTCTCCAATGTCGAGCGGGGCGGCGATGACCCGTGGATAATCGCCAAAAGCGGCGCCCAGCATTTGCCAGAGGTCGCCCTGCTCGGTCTTGGTGGGAACGCCCGTGGACGGGCCGGCCCGCTGGCAGTCGATCACCACCACCGGAGTTTCCATCATGGCGGACATGCCCAAGACCTTCGCTCATCAGGGCGAAGCCGCCGCCGGAGGTAGCGCACATCGAGCGAACGCCGGCATGGGCGGCACCGATCGCCATATTCACCACGCCAATCTCGTCTTCCACCTGCCGGACCATGATGCCGGCCTTGCGCGCGTGCGCCGCCATCCAGTGCAGAACGCCGGTCGAAGGGCTCATGGGGTAGGCGCAGTAGAATTTCACTCCCGCTGCCGCGCCTCCCATGGCCATCGCGATGTTGCCGCTGAGCACCGCGTAGCGGTTCTCCGTCATGGGAAGTGGCCAGGCGAAAGGCTTGAAATTCGCGGTGGCATAGTCATAGCCGGCCCGCGCAATTCCGACGTTTTCGGCCACCACGGCTTCGCCTTTCTTCTTGAACTGCTCGGTGAGAACCTCCTCCAGCGCCTGGAATCCAATGCCCATCATGCTGAGACCAGCGCCAACCGCGAGCGTGTTCTGCGCCACCTTATTCCGGGTGATGTCGGCCAGCTTCGAAACCGGAAGCGGGCAGAGCTGCACGCCCTCCGCGGCGGCGCCCGGCTTGATCGTGTCAGCGTTGTAGATACATGCAGCGCCGGCGGTAAGCAGTCCGAGGTGGCGATCCATGGCGTCCTGGTTCAGCGGGATCAGCAAATCGATGCGGTCACCCATGTTGGTGACTCTTTCCGGGCCGGTGCGAATGGTGAGAAAAGTGTGGCCGCCGCGAATGATCGACTGATAGGCGTTGTAAGCATTCAGATGCAGGCCGCGGCGACTGAAGATTTTCGCGAAGATGTCGCCCGGCGTGGCGACACCCTGACCGGCGGCGCCTCCGATGCCGATGGCAAAGGTCTGCTTCATACGCAGCCTCCAAACGAAACCCTATAGAGCTCGCCGTGCGCCTATGGCATCAAGCACCTGCCGTTTGAATCCAAGTTCTCGCGGGACTTACAGAGGCGTTTCATGCTGGGTAGTTCCCAGCGATGTAGGCCTCGAGCCGCTCGATGGTCTCTTCCTGCCCTGAGATGATGCACTTCACCAGATCACCGATTGAGACGACGCCTCGTACCTGTCGGCCTTCCATGACTGGCAGGTGGCGTATGCGGTGCTTCGTCATGATGGCCATGCATTCATCCAACGTGTGCCGGGGAGTTACATAAAGCACGGGGCTCGTCATGATCTCTTTTACTTGGGTTTCTTTCGAAGATCTTCCCTGAAGGATGACTTTGCGAGCATAGTCGCGCTCGGAGATTACACCTAGAAGCTCACCCTCGGAAATCACCAGCAGCGCCCCCACGCTCTTGGCTGCCATCTTCTCTATCGCTTCGTAGACTGATTGGTCAGGACGTACGGACCAGACTTCGCCCCCCTTGCGCTTCAAAAGCGAGCCGGCTACGTCACTAAATCTCATACATCGGTCCTCCTATCCCGAGGACTTCCACAGACTGCAACTCAAACGCCACCATCAATGCACTCCACTGGACCAATGCAGTCCGAGGGATTCAGGCGACCGCGGCTACGAATCGCTTTCTTCTTCGAGTGGATGCGATCTACGGGACAGGCATCTGCGCGGACGGTGTTTCTTCCCCCAACGCAAGATTCCGCAATAACAGAGGCCATGGGTGACCTCGCCTAAACGTTTCCAGATTATGCCTCTGCGAGCGAAGATTCAAGCAGTTGTCAGCCGTTCGTTTGGTTCCCAGGACCACTCCATGTTGCTTGATCCTGCGACGACCCATCAATCCGCGAATTCGACTGATAGTACGATCTGCGCACCGAGGCCAAAATGAAGGTTAACGTGGACTACGTGCAACTGCCTCCGAAAAGGCGGCGAGAAGGAAGTTGTCCATCTGGTCGTGAAAAACGGGGCGGACGTTGTCGACATCTACCTCTGCCCCAAGTCCTTCCTCGATGACATGGGCATTACTTCAGCAAGGGAGGAGACATCGCGCTCATCGGGCCGAAGACAAAACAGAACGAGCATATCTCATCCTCGCCCGCGAGCTGGTAAAGGGCGACGTAACCCTTATGCTGCGTGACGGCAAAAACAACCCTGTATGGAGTTGACACCGCTGACTTCGGCTTGTGCGCGACAGGTCAGCACTTATTGATCCGCGATGACCTCGAGGGCGGTGACCACGTACCAGTAGCGGCCTTGGGAATCGTCTCTAAACTCTTGGACCGCGTACCCCGCCGTCAAGCGCTCGATACGCCGTTGTTTGGACACAACGTGCTTGTTGCGAGCCACTACGAAGGCTTTGGAGTGATCCACCATTGCAGAAGATGCATCCATGCTGCCGATATCCTGTGAGAGAATCCCCATAAAAAGTGTCGCAGACTCAGAGCATCCATACAAACGCAAAGATGTGATAGCCAAAATCAAGAGAACACAAATGCGGCGGGCCATCTAGTGGCCAGCCTGTAGGGTTCGAGCCAGACCCCACGGAATTGGCATCGGCCAGAGGAACGGGCATTTCCGTAGTACTTCCTGATCTGCAAAACCAAGCGTGCAGATAAGCTCACGGCGCAAATCCCATCCCTGAGGAAAACTAGCAGAAACCCAATTCCGAGACGGCCTCGGGCTGCCTGAAGTTTTCTTGAATTGAGGCGCTTTCTCAGCCTAAATTTTGCCTACGGTGCGCCGCCACGCGGCAAACTCATCGGAGAGTCCAGGACGGAATCAGTCCGGTACTGCGTAAAGGCGGCGGATCGTCGGCTAAGGAAAGACCTCTTTCGACCCTGGACGCCGTCTGATCAGACACAGGACGCAAGCTATAGGGGCTCAGGACGGTGGGTGTGCGCTGTTGGGAGTCTCTTCAAACGAATAAAGGGTTTTCTCGCGCAGCAAGATCGCGTGTCTCCGCTGGGCGGTAACCTCTCCAATTATGAGCAAGGTCGGCGCCTGTAACACAGGAGCTCCGCTCAGTTGACCCAGGGTGGTCCGATAGAACTGCTGCCACACCGTGCACACCTGCGAGGCGATCAGGCAAGGAGTTTCAGACGGAAGACCTGCGGCCTGTTGGTCGCGCGCGATCTTGGCGAAATCTGTGCCAGGCATGTAAAGGACCAATGTGCGGGCAGACAACCCGCTCGGGGCCGCGGGTGCTGGCGCACCGTCGGCCCGATGCCCAGTCGCCAGCACCAGCGTGGACGCGATTCGGCGGTCCGTGAGTGGAACCTGCGCGCAAGCGGCTACTCCTAACACCGCACTGATCCCGGGCACAATCTCAAATACAATGCCCGCTTTTCTTTCAGGACGGAAATTTCCTCCCCGGCGCGGCCAAAGATCATCGGGTCTCCGCACTTCAGGCGCACTACGCATTGGCCCCGGCCCGCATGGCTAACGAGTAGAGAATGAATCTGCTCCTGAGTTATGGACTCTGCCCATAATGTTTGCCCACGTTGAATACGGTTGCGTTAGCCGGGATTAGCGCCAAAATCTCGGGCGACATCAACGCGGCGTCCAGGACGATTTCCGCTCTCTGGAGTGCCCTCAGAGCCTTTACGGTAAGCAACTCAGGGTCGCCAGGTCCGGCTCCGACCAAATACACCTTTCCTGTCAACGCTTCCTTCCTCGGAGAGCAACGCCCCACGGGCGAAAGAAATCTTCCTGAGTCTTCTGGCCAGCGAGCTTGCGGAGCCGGCTGCGCCGCTGTCGCGGTGAGAGCGGACCCGCGAACACAGAGGCCCTGGCCTCACCCAGCCAACGCAACCAGCTTTCCCACTCAGGGCCAAACTGGAGCTCCAATTCCTGCCGAAGGCGACGTGCCAACGCCCCGCTGTGACCGTCGGTAGAAATCGCAATCTGCAACGGCCCGCGCCGTACTACCGCGGGACAGTAGAAATCGCAATAGGCGCGGTCATGCACCACATTACACAGTACCCCGCGCCGTCGGGCCTCGTCGAAAACTGACTGGTTCACGGCCTTCGATGGAGTCGCCACCACAGCCAGAAGAGTGTCTTCCAAATCCCGAGGCTCAAAGGGTCGTTGCGCCCAGAACAGCTTTTCATCGCGCGCCCAAGCCTGAATCTTCGGCGTCGCGGCGGGAGCAACAACAGATACGGTCGCGCCGCACTCCAGCAAGATGGAGGTCTTCTCCTCCGCTCTCTTACCTGCGCCGACGACCAAGCATCGGCGTCCTGAGAGCTTCAGGAACATGGGGAAGAGTCCTTTCTTTTCGTCTAACAACTGAGACAAACGGCCCATTCGTGAACCAATCCTCCCTTCCGGGAACTAAACCCTCCTCTGTAATAGCCCAGGAAGCAGCCGAGGACCAATTCAAAGAAGCGATTAGTCCCATAGAAGAAGCACTGTCGAAGCTTGCATACACCAACTAATTCATCGTGTTGTCAAGCACATGAAGAAACCAATCTTGAGTTATTTCGCCATAGATTTTTTCAATTTCCGTTGCTTGCCACTTTTCACTAAGAGTGAGACGTGAGTTGCGTTGCTGGAAACAACGCGGCCTACGGTCAAGGGCGATGGCCGGCACGGATATGCAAGTCCACTTTCCATAACGGGGGCATTCATAGCGTGCGAGCGGGATCAAATGCTGCTGAGACAGCCAAAGGCCTAAGGGTGGAGACGGTCTGCGAATCCGGGGACGACCTGCCCCGACAGATCGCCCAAGGCCATGAGGCTTTGACCACGGCGGGGAGAAGGACCTGCTCAAGTGGGTAGGAGCGTTTTCCGCTGCCCTGAAATGGTCTTAGTTCATTAAGAGTAGTCTGTCAAGGTTTTCACGTATCCCGCAGAAACCACGTCAAAGGCCTCCGGGCCCTCCTCCGCGGAGCGTATACTTTCAGCCGTATTTGAATTGTTCGCTTGATCCGGCTTGACTCGAAGATGGGCCCGCCGTTCATCATGCCAATGAAGCGCGCCGGGGGGCGCCGGGCGCCATGTGGAACTGGATTTCGAAAGATGAGATAAAAGCCGAGCGGGAGTTCTCACCCCGAAGCAACACATATCGGGAAATCGATCGTAATCAAGGGCGAAGTCTCAGGAAGTGGGAATGTCTATGTGGCTGGTGAACTGGACGGCATTGTCGCGCTACTTGAAGGCAACCTTACGGTCGGGCCTGAAGGACGTATCCGCGCCAACGTGCACGCACACAGCATCGTGGTTCACGGTCGAGTGGACGGAACACTGCACGGCACCAAGCACGTCGATCTGAAGAAATCGGCTGTTTTGGTGGGCGACATCTATACATCCCGCATTGGCATTGAAGAGGGCGCATCCCTAAGAGGAAGCGTGCTGGTTCAGAAGGACATTCCCGCCCTCCAGAGGAAGAAAGTAACTCGGGCAGAGTCAATTACTGAGCCAACGCCACTCAGGCGCGCCAAAACCTGAGACGTGGTGAGACTGATGACCGCAAGCGAAGCCGTCGCCACAAACGAGCAGTGTTTTATCCTACCTTGGGCAGATGCGTTGGCCCGAAGGCATTCCGTGTTTTCAGTCTCGCCTCATTTTCCAGGTCCTCGGCTCTAGGTCTTGATTGCTCGGCAAGGCTCACTGTATCGCGTCCCCTGGTGCTGGGTCTGCTGCGTCAATCAGGCGCGGAAAAGTTACCCGAGTCATCACCTAATTCGCCGCAAGTAACGCCAGTCCAAGGCGATTCTTGCCGTAGCGGCCGTGTTCGCCGAGCCTGATGGATTCCTTTCCCGGAGAAGGCCCAAGGGAATGCACTGGTGCAGATACTGGTAGAGCTCGTGACTAGCGTTGCTTGCGCTTAGCCCGGCTGGCGAACAGGCCCCCGAGGCCAAATGTGTTGGTTCAGCGTGAAATGGAGAGTGGCGCTCCCTGTTAGCGAGTATACAGGTTTTTTCGATGGCCCAGTTTTGTCGACACCGCCCAATGCAGTGGCGGCTGCGTAGACGAGTTAGGCCGCTGAAGCTCCGACTGGTTTCAAAAAGAAGATCAGGTTGGCTGGTCCCCCGATTCACACCACCATTCACATAGGGCGTGCGGCGCAAACGAAAACTGTCTAGGGTAAGGAATCAATCACGCCTCTTGCAGGCACGTTGTGCAGCTTGTCCGAAGTAATCCCCTGATGCTTCGGTCCGATTTCAAGGTGGTCAACGATCCGTTGGGGAAGGATTTAGCCCATTTTTGCCACACGCAGGAGACAAGGGAACGTGATTGGGTGTGCGGTTCGTCAGCCGCCACGACGGACCTGATTTTGATCCACCCGCGGTAGTTCGTCACCTTGATGCAAGCAATCATTACCAGCGTTGATGGCCAGCCCAAGGCCAAAAAGACTTGCACTGTATCATTACTGTGATACACTTAATCCATGATCATACGCCTGAACCCATCCTCAGGGGTTCCGATTTATCTGCAGATCGTCGAGCAGATCAGACACTCAATCGAAATCGGCGCTTTGGTTGAGGGAGATCAGTTGCAGGCGATTCGCACATTGGCGGAGGAACTTGTCGTTAGCCCGAACACCGTGGTGAAGGCATATGACGATCTCGAACAGCAGGGGCTAATCCGGCTCCGGCATGGGGCGGGCGCGTACGTCGAGAAAGGCAACCTGGGAAAATCGCGGCTCCGCAGGTTCCGGGAAGCTTCTGTTGTCGTGAAGGAAACCGTACGAAAGCTGAGAAGCATGGGTCTTAGCGACGACGAGAGCCGCCGTCTGTTCGAAGCGGAATGGAGCGAGGAGGTCGTGACGCGATGAAGGCTGTCGTCGAAACAAAAGATCTTACCAAGCGATTCGGGGATCATTATGCGCTGGCAGGCCTGACCATGACAGTTCCCCAAGGGCTTATCGTGGGTTTCCTGGGCCGGAACGGCTCGGGCAAGACCACCACAATCAAAATTCTACTCGACGTGATCCGTCGAACCTCCGGTGAGGTGATGGTGCTTGGCGAGCCCACGGGCTCTGTCGCAATTCGCCGCCGCATCGGTTTTCTCGGCGAGGACAAGCGGCTCTACTCGTACATGACGGTGCGGGAGATCATTGCATTCACGCGTCCGTTTTTTCCGACATGGCGAGTCGAGACCGAAACACGGCTGCTCGCGGATTTTGAACTACCCCTGAACCGCAAGGTCAGCGCTCTCTCAAAGGGCATGCGCACGAAGGTGGGCCTTCTGCTCAACCTATGCCGCCATTCGGAGCTCCTTATCCTCGATGAGCCGAGTGAAGGTCTCGATCCGGTAATGGCCGAGCAGATGCTGCAGAGCCTGGTTCAGCAGGCGGCTGACGGCACCACCATATTCTTCTCCTCTCATCAGGTTGCGGAGGTTGAGCAAATCGCCGATCACATCATCGCCATCGAAAAAGGGCGAGTCATGCTCGAAGGCTCGCTAGACCATCTCCGGCAGAAGTTTCGACGCGTCAATCTCGTATTCGATGATCCTCCTCCGCCGGAAGCGTTCAGAAGGGACGGTGTGGACCAAGTCATCGTGCGGGGGAGAACGATAAGCATTCTCGCGAGCCGCAACGTCGACGAGATTGCCGCGCTTGGTCCGCTACTTGCCGCCAAGTCCGTTGAAGTGCAGTCCGTCGGACTGAAAGAGCTATTTCTGGAGAAGGTGAAGGAAGACCATGCCAATTCGTAAAGTCTGGCGCGAATCGCGAGCGCGCTTTTTATTCATTCTTGCCTTTCTGCTGGTCATGACCACGACTAGGGTGTTCTACAACAGCCAAGTCGAAAGGGTCGTGATCGAGTCGAAGAACTTCCATGAGGCCGGGATGGTAGCGATCACGAATATACTCTTTCAGTTCTGGGGCTTTTCCGCTATCTTTCTGGGGTTGGGCGGTTTTCTTCGGGAGCGTGCGGTCGGAACTGTCGACTACACCTTATCCTTGCCGGTCAGCAGAACCAGGTGGTTTCTCTATCGCTCGCTGAACGGCGCTGTTCAATCCATGGCCGCCGCGCTTATTCCTGCGCTCGCGGTTCCCGCCTTGGCCGCGCTGTGGGGTGGCGACTATCCGGTCGGCGACGCGTTCATACTTGGCCTGCGAATCGGACTTGGCGGAATGCTGTTTTACTCCCTTGGCTTGCTGGTATCGACGCTTATTCCCGGAGACTTTACGAGCGCCGGGATCGGAATTGCGCTCGTCTTTGTGATAAATATAAGCACGCGCGTCGTTGAGTCATTGAAGCGGCTGAATCTGCAAGACGCGATCGCTCCAGAGCACATGATAGATCGATCCACCCACCTGATTAGTGGGCAATTGCCTTGGACTGGAATCGTTTTCAGCCTTCTTCTAAGCCTCCTGTTGTCAGCGTTGGCCTGGAAGGTCACGAGCGCCAGAGACTTCTGAGTCGGTAGTCGCTACGAATCGAGCGTGCCTGTGACTAATGTGACCTCACAGCCCGAGGAGCACTCTGATGCAGCAACTCGTCAGTGGATCTGGGGGCTTTCGTACAAGTGGCCCAGAGTGTATTACGCAGCCTGCTGCCGGCGAACTTGCCGCTGTTTTCGCGCCAACTCCAACTTTCGATCCCTCTCGGCGTGGATCTCCCACTGACGCCCAGCGAGCATGTCCTTCGGAGTGATGTAGCCAACCGCGCTGTTCAGGCGAACGTTGTTGTAATGCTCGACGTAGCCCTCCACCAGACGCCGCGCATCTTCCAGCGACAAGGGCGTTCCCGGCCGGATGCATTCTCCCTTGAGCGATTTGTGCCAACGCTCGATTTTTCCGTTCGATTGGGGATAGTAGGGCGAAGGTCGTACGTGGGTCATGCCCGAAATCCGAATGAATTCCTTGAAGTCCTTGGCGATGAACTGCGGCCCGTTGTCGGAGATGATCCGGGGTCTTCCACAACCTCACGGAGGCCATGGTTCTGATCTTCCCCACGTTCTATGCGATGACCGGAGGGCTGATCTTGCAGTGGCTGCTTGGCTACAACTTCAGCGTGGCCGTCTGGGTCGGGTATATCGCGCTGTTCGGCATCGCGGTGGAGACCGGCGTCGTCATGGTCGTGTATCTCCACGAATCCCTCGATAAGCGCATTGCGTCCGGTCGCCCGCTCACAGACGCCGATATTCGCGAGGCTGCCATTGAGGGGGCTGTGCATCGGCTCCGGCCAAAGCTAATGACGGTCTCCGCCGTTCTCGCCAGCCTGATTCCCATCCTCTGGGCAAGCGGTATTGGCTCTGACGTGATGAAGCCGATTGCCGCTCCCATGGTGGGCGGAATGATCACGTCCACGATTCATGTACTGATTCTGGTTCCGGTGTTCTTCGTATTGATGAAGGAACGGGCACTGCGGCGCGGCACGTTGCGACCGGAACCGGCGGAGTAACGGAGGTAAAGGCAACCCGTCCAGCACATCGCAAGTGCGGGAGCTTGGCCTACCCTGCATGGGATAATATTTCTTCGTGGCGTCAGTCTTGCAAATTCTAACGAGCGAGACTTTGCGGCGTATCCAACGGATTCAAACCATCACAATCTGTTGGATGACTGTGGAGACCGCGGTATCGCTGGCTGCCGCATGGATGGCGCGCAGCCCCGCTCTACTTGCCTTTGGCGGTGACAGTGCCATCGAACTCCTCTCAGCGATAGTTGTGTTGTGGCGGTTCCGCGCTCATGCCGTGCAGGAAGAATCAGAAACTCTCGCGGCGAGAATCACAGCCGTGCTGTTGTTCATGCTTGCGGCCTACGTGGCCGTGGTTTCTGTAATGACACTCTTGGGACACAGTGAAGCAAAAACCACGTATCTGGGGATAGCAATCTTGATTGCCGCAGCCTCAATCATGCCGTGGCTGGCCAAGGAAAAGCGGAAACTGTCCGAGGTCACGGGCAGTGCAGCGCTCAGAGCGGATGCCGCTGAATCCGCTTTGTGCGCTTACCTTTCCCCGGTTGCTCTGGTTGGCCTTGGAGTCAACGCGATTTGGCACGTGACGTGGGCTGATCCGGTTGCGGCGCTGCTGATTGTTCCCATCATCGTACGAGAGGGTTGGGAAGCGATGCGCGGGAAGGCTTGTAGATGTTGCTGACTCGGCGGATTATGCGATCTCCTATGCGAGAAGTAATCTGGGGCGCCTTGTTTGTTCCCAAGAGAAAGCCTCAACAGGCAGGGTTGTAGACCGTTGACACCGCTGCGCCGGACTCCAATTCAATAAAAAATGGCGGAGTGCAAACTCGCACTCCGCCAAACATTAAGAATGGATCGACTCAGGCTGCCGTCTTGCGACCCTTCACCTTGAGTGACTTCCTGTCCCGTTTCGCCGCGAATTCCTTGGCCACGGCTTTCTGGAGTTTTTCAGCGTCCACTCGGTAGCGTTTGGCGGCGTCCATGAGAACGTCGTCGCGGCTTCCTGTGGATCGCTGATAAGCCGAATCCAGCAGGCTGATTTCCAGAAGCAGCTTGCAAAGCTCGGACTCGTCATATTTGCTGACTTGCTTGGCCAGAAGGTCTTGCGCCGTCGCAGAGTCCTTCTTGGCCTCTACCTTGTGCCGCTTCGCCAGAGCCGGGACTTGGCTGTAGGAGAGATGGCCAATCAGGTAGTGCGAGACGGTCAGCAAGTCGGCCTTCTTCAATGGAGCCGAAACGCGTTGGAGGATCGTAGCCAAGACACGATGGCGAGTCGTAATGGCCAGTTTCTCCTTTTCGATCCGCTTCCTTTCTTCTGCCCTCTCCCGCTCGACTTGCTGCGGAGAGGGCGTGTTGGGATGGTGGACACGGCAGGTCGGATCGGCACAAACCTTGACGACCTGTCCGCGCTTGCCGCCGTCCATGACGATGGCCTCGGTCATCTTGTCACAGGGTTTCTGAACGGGTGAGAGCTTGCTGCTTGCGCCGTTCGGCTTGGCCTTCTTGATCTCCAACTCCACATAGTGGTTCCGTCCCAGCACCACTCCCAACCTCGTCCTGATTTTTGTCCCAGTAGTGGTACAAAGCGGAGCTCTCACCAAACCAAGTCGCCTGTTTCAACACCTCAGAGAAGACAAATGTTTCCAGCAAAGGTTCGAAGATCGAAAGGTCTTTCGCAACCCGCTCTGCAGTGCAACCCAAGAGTGTGCTAGCAGCCGGAATCAACGAAATGCAGCTTGGCCAGGATGCCCATTTATCGCGAAGTCTGAACGTCGACGCGCGGAGGCATTTCCAGAAAGCTGCGCATGACATGCCAGAACTGACGCCGATTCAGGCCCAGCGCTATCGAGTGTGACGCTCCCGGAAGAATTGTGAACTGTCTATCCGGGACAGGGAGTTTGCGAAAAAAGTTCAGCAGGTCGTCTTCGGTGGCGATGCCGTCATATTCGCCGCGCGCGATCAGCACCGGAACCGGCAGCTTCGCGGGATCGACGATGGGCAGTTTGGTGGTCATGTCCAAGTACGATCCAGTCGGCACTGTGTCGCCGAACTTTAACTCCGCGTCCGCCATGGCTTCGGCTACCGCCGGGTCCGACGTGCCGGGCTTGTCTCGCGTAAAAATGCTCCGAATCATGTCTCTGTCGCGCGGTCGCCGATTATGGGTGCGGTAGTACTCGACCGATTCCGAGCGCTTCGAAAGTGTGGGCGAGCCTTGCCCTGTGTAGGTGAACGAAACCAGAACCAGCCTCTTTACACTCTGGGAATGTGCCATAGCAAACGATCCAGCACGCAGGGCGCCGCTGGACTCTCCCATGAGGTGAAAGCGCGACTGGCCGGTTTCGCGCAGAATTACTTCGGCCGCGGCCCAGATATTTTCTGCTCCTGTCGCGATGTCAGAGTTGCCCGGGCCAACGCTTGATCTGCCGTAACCTTCGAAGTCCATCGTCCAGACATCGAAGCCGAATTCAGCGAACTTCGCCATCAGCGAGTAATCGTTGTGACCCGGAACCGTGAGGTCGAAGCTTGGCCTCGCCGAGACCGATGAACCGTGCGCCAGGAAGAGGACTGGTTTGGCCAATTCTCCACGCTTCGGCGCTCCTACCCTTTTTCGATAGATGTAAAGGGAGATCTCGCCTTTCTTGGCCCAATATTCGCCGCTCCAGACTCTATCCGGTGTGGAGTTGTCTTGAGCGGGCGCATAGTGAGCTTGAGATACTGTCGCAATGGCGCCGGCAACCGCCGGCGCCACGCACGTCAATAAAGCGCGACGGGAGAGAATCGTCTGGCCCGAATGGTTCATGAACACCTCGCCTTATGTGTCGAATACTGTCGTCGCACGGAACCAGTGATTCGGGACGCCTCATGCAAGATTCCGCCGCAGCGTCTCACAATCCAGTTCATTCTCCCAGCGCGCTACAACCAGCGTAGCAACTCCGTTGCCGATCATGTTAACGAGAGCCCGGAACATGCTCATGAAACGGTCGATGCCAAGAATCAACGCCATGCCAGCGACCGGGATGCCGGGAATCACCATCAGGGTGCCTACCAAGGCGATAAATGCCGCGCCCTGCACGCCGCTGGCGCCCTTGGAGGTTAGAACGGCGACTCCCAGTATTGTGACCTGCTGTAACAATCCCAGATGGCTATTGGTGGCTTGCGCAACAAAGAGTGCCGCCAGCGTCATATATATGCTGGTTCCGTCTGTATTGAAGGTATAACCCGTGGGCACGACCAGTCCGACCAGCGACTTTGAACAGCCCAGCGTTTCCATTTTTTCCATCAGCGTAGGCAGCACCGTCTCCGAACTGCTGGTTGCCAGCACCAGCAGGATTTCCTCCTTAATATAGAAGAGGAACTTGATGATGCTGAATCCGGCCAGGCGCGCCACACTTCCCATCACAACCAAGACAAACAGAATGCAGGTCACGTAGAACGAAAGAATAAGTTTTGCCAGCGGGCCGAGAGAAGCGATCCCGTACTTTCCCACGGTAAAGGCCATCGCTCCAAAAGCGCCCACCGGCGCGAACCTCATCAGGATGCCGACCACTTTGAATACGGCATGGGTCAAAGCATCCACTAGGTCCACCAGCAGTTTGCCGCGAGCACCTAGGGCAGATAATGCGAACCCGAACAATACTGCTACGAACAACACTTCCAGGATGTCGCCCTTTGCGAACGCGTCGACCACGGTGTTGGGAATGATGTGCATCAGGAAGTCGGGAATACTCTGCGCCTTCGCTTGGCCGGCGTAGGCGGAGACTTCATGCGCGTCGAGAGTGGCTGGATCGGCATTGAAGCCCCGTCCGGTCTGCATGATGTTCCCCACCAACAGCCCGACCACGAGAGCCAGAGTCGAGATAATTTCGAAATATAAGAGAGCCTTGCCCCCGACGCGGCCAATCTTACGCATGTCTTGCATGCCTGCGATCCCGGAAACCACCGTGCAGAAGATGATCAGTGTGATCACCATCGAGATCAGGCGGATGAAAGCGTCCCCCAGCGGTTTCATTGCAATCGCCTTGGTGGGGCTCAGATACCCAAGCAGTAATGCGATCGCCATCGCCACCAATACCTGAAACCACAGATTGGCGTAGAGCGGCAGCCTTCCGTTTGCGCGGGAAGCCGCGTTGCCCGGAGGCGATAGAGGCACTGCAGTCGAAGTTTCAGTGGTCAAAGCTACCTTTCCGTGACATCAGGGGGTTGCGCTATCGGTAAAGATCGGGCCGATACGACACCAGATCAGCGTATTCCACAAATTCCACGAAATTGCCTTCCGGATCTTTGGCGAAGATTGCGGTGATCCCTTTTCGAATGTTGACGGGGCCCTCGCTCATCACTTCGACTTTGAACTTTTCTAACCGCGCCGCAGCCTCATGGACGTCCGCCACGACAAAGGTGATGTAGGCGATGCCCTGGCCCTCAAACACCCATCGCGGCACTGGGCTCTTCTGGGGAGGGACTTTCTTCGGCTGAACGAGCTTGATTCTTTCCCCGTAGGGTGTCTGCAAACGAATAATCCGGAAACCGTTCGGGGATGTCCCGAACTCCGTACTCATTTCCGCCGTTGCTTCGGCATCGGACACAAACGTGAGGCCCAACACTTCTGTGTAGAAGGCCAGCATCCGCTCGATGTCGATGCAAACGATTCCCGGCTCCAGCGGTGCCACCATCTTGATTGACCACGATTCTTTAGGTTGAATGCTCATTAGCGACCTCTAGCGACCTATGCGGACTTTTCGTCAAAGGTAAGTGGCGCGCGGGTCATGGTGAAGCAAATGAAAGCCGCAACGAACAGCAGGAGTCCGGCCAAATAAAATGCGAGATCGAAGCTGCCAGTCCACTTCACGATGTATCCGGTGGCAACCGGCACAAGCGATCCAAAAACGTTGCCGCCCAAAATCAAAAAGCCGATCGCGGTACCCACCATCGCAGGATTCCAAACGAGATCGTTGGTGAGGGCGATGTTGAGCGACAGGGAGCTCGAAATACAAGCCAAGGAAATCGAAATCAGAAATAAGAGCAGGTATTCGTTGCCGACCATGTTGGTCAACAGAACGACGCTAGACAACAGGATGAAAACAATCAGTATCGAGCGGCGCTTGCCTTGCCGGATCTCTTCGCGCGAGAGCATCCGGTCACTCAGTCGCCCAATCAGCAACCCCAGCACTACCGCAACCATGTAAGGCACCGAGGTGAACCAACTGGCCCGCACCAGCGACATATGGCGTGATTGCACAAGGTAGGAAGGAAGCCAAAAAAGAAACAGCAACATGGTGTAAGCGCAGCACCCCTGGGTCAGGAACAATCCCCACATGGTGCGGCGGCCGGCGAGTCGAAGCAGCGCGCCCTTGGGAGGAGTCGCAGACTTCGCCTGGGAGTCGGTTTGAGCCGCAATGTATCTTCGTTCGTCCTCAGAAAGCCACGAACACTCCGAAGGAGATCGAAAGAACGTGAGCCACAACACCACCCACAGGAAACCGAGGGATCCTGTGATCATGAACGACATCCGCCAGCCTTCTTTGAGCAGCAGCCACGCCACGAGAGGGGCCGAAAAGGCGGGTCCGGCGAACGTGCCGGCGTTGAAGATTGCGGTTGCGAGTCCGCGTTCGCTCGCGGGAAACCATTGTCGGACAACCTTGCCCGACGTTGGAAACGATGCCGCCTCTCCGGCGCCCAGAGCCAGGCGGGTCGCCAGCATGCTGCCAAACGTTGCGGCTGCTCCGGTGAGCATTCCGGCAATGGACCACAACGTCACCGACAAGCCGTTGATCCATCGTGTCCCAATGCGATCGGACATCGGACCCCACACCAGCAGGAACAAGCAATAGCTCCACTGGTACGACGAGAACAGCAGACCCATCTTTCCCGCATCCCATTTGAAATCTTTGGCAATTGCGGGTGCAGCGACTGACAGGTTGATGCGGTGCATGAAGTTGATGAACAGATTCAGAAACAAAAGAATGGCAATGTAAAAACGCCTGCCCGACCACAGGGAGCCAACCTGCCGCCCTGCAAGTTCCTCACCTGGTGTGATTGCAACCTCCACGCTCGGCCCAGTGGTCATGGTTTCCCGTTACTCTGCATGGGCTCTCATGCGCAACGCGTCGAGTTCCAAACTTCGACCTGGTCGCAGAACGGCAAGCATTCCCCCGAAGCCCCTTACCGGGGCGATCATTCGTCTTCGCCCCAGCCGAAATTCGGCATCGGATGCGGAATTGGCGGCAGATCCCAACTTCCTGTTGCCAGCGGCCGGATCTCGCGGTCGATGCGCACATCGAGCACCGTGGGAAGGCCTGACCGAATCGCGGCTTCCAGTCTTGGTGCAAGCTCGGCAGGTTTCTCAACCGTCTCCCCGATGGCGCCCATGGATCGCGCCATCATCGCGTAGTCGGCGGAATAGAGATTCCCGTTCACGTCGTTAAAGCTGGTTGCAATCTCTCGGTTTTTGCCGAAGTAGCCGCTCTGTTGATCACGGATAGCGCAATACCCGAAGTTGTTCCACACCAGCCACACCACCGGGATCTGATACTCGACGGCAGTGAGCACGGCGCTCGCATTCATCATGAAAGCGCCGTCTCCGCAAAGAGACACCACCGGCCGATCAGGCGCCGCAAGTTTGGCTCCCAGTGAGCCAGCGACGGCGAAACCCATTGACGCGAATCCCCAGGTCTGGAGGAACGTTCGCGTCTTCCACGCTTCATACTCGGAGACCAGCCAATTGTGGTGAATGCCGACATCTGCGAGCACAATGCCATCTTCCGGCACGACTCGCCGCAACTCGGCCACAGCACGTTCCGGCCGGATCGGCACTGCGTCCGAGGAACGGGGAGCAGCCGTCACGGCCTCCCAGCGTTTTCGCCACCCCGCAATTCGCTCAAGCCACGCATCGCGACCCTTGGCACTTTCTGCGCGGTTTGCGGCCAGAAGTTGTTGCAGGAAAAGCTTGGCGTCGCTGATCACGCCGATTTCTGGACGGAAGTTCCTGCCAATCTCGGCAGCATCGATGTCGACATGAATCAGCTTGGTCGGCGGAATGCTGTAGGTGAAGCCCGGAAGCCACGCACTCGTGGCCCGGTCATCAAAGCGCGTTCCCAGCGCAAGAATCACATCGGCGTTTCGGCATGCCGCATTCGCCATATACGACCCGTTACGCCCGGTCGGTCCCAGGCTAAGAGCATGCCGCGGATCGAACACTCCTTTCCCAAACGGAGTGGTCGCGACGGGAATACGAAGAGCCTCGGCCAGCATCAGAAGTTCTGGTTCGGCGCCGCTCAGTTCGACTCCGTGTCCCACAACAATCACGGGGCGCGCGGCACTTTGCAGAAGGCGCAGCGCCTCATCTACGGCCGCTGGATCGGGTGCTGGCCGCGACCACTCTGCTGCAGGCCAGTGATTGTCAGGCTGCGCCGAAGCTTCATCGACGGGTTCGACAAACACATTCAGCGGAACGTCGAGATTCACCGGGCCCGGCCGCCCGTTCGTCATCAGGGCAAACGCCTGCCGCAGAGCCAAGGGCAGCATATCGGGCCGCGTTGGCTGAAAGCTGCGCTTGACGTAAGGACGCAGGACGTTGACGAAGTCTCCCTGAAAATATTTCCCGGTTTCCTGGAATGGTCCGCGATTCCATTGCCCTGTGGGAACATTCCCGGTGATGTTCAGCATCGCGGAAGAATCAGCAAAGGCGGCGGCAATCGCGAGAATCAGATTGGCTGAGCCTGGGCCACACGAGGTGTAGGTCGCCACGGGCTTTTGCGTGATCCGGAAATAGGCCTCCGCCATGAACCCGGCCACAGCCTCGTGGTGTACCGAGATCGTCTTGATCTCTTTCTGCCGGTCGAACAATCCATCGAGCAGCCCAAGGATGCCGTGACCGCACACTCCAAACACGTACGGCACCTTCTGTTGGACCAGGAAATCTGCAATATACGCGGCCCCCTTCAACGCGGGCTTCACGCGGGCTGGCTGCACTTCGCTGTTCGCCATATACCTTCCCCTCTATTTCGCAATGCTGAAGCCGCCGTCGAAGGTGTCGGACATGCTCCAGAACATGGTCTTCACCTGCTGATAGGTTCTGATTCCTTGCAATCCTTTTTCACGGCCGAGCCCGCTGTCTTTGAATCCGCCAAACGGTGCGGCCGTGGAGAATTGCTTGTAGGTGTTGATCCAAACCATTCCGGCTTCGAGCGCGCGTGCGACACGCCAGGCGCGTTTATAGTCGGCGGTCCAGATTCCGGAAGCAAGGCCATAGGTGATGTCGTTCGCCTGCTGTATCAGATCGTCTTCGTTATCGAAGGGCATGGCGCACAGAACGGGGCCGAAAATCTCCTGCTGTGCGATCGTCGACTTGTTCGTGATTCCTGTGACGATCGTGGGCAGGTAGAACGCACCCTTGGCCAGACGGGGGTCAGATGGCCGGGAGCCTCCTATCAGAATTTCGGCACCGTTCTGGCGTGCGCCTTCGACCATCTTCTCGACGAAATCGCGTTGCGCGAAGCTGGCGCTCGGTCCGAGCTGCGCACCAGGGGCATCGGGTAAATCGACACGCAGGGCCTTGGCCCGTTCCATAATCATGAAAAGCACTTCGTCGTAGACCTTGCGCTCGACAAACAGACGCGATCCCGCCGTGCACGACTGACCGGTTCCTTCGAAGATGGCGACTGTTGCCGCATCCGCCGCTGCCTTCAGGTTTGCGTCGGCAAAAATGATGTGCGGAGACTTGCCGCCCAGTTCCAGCACAGCTGGAATGATTTTTCTGCCTGCCAGTTCCGAGATCCTGCGTCCGACCTCTGTACCTCCTGTAAATGAGACCATCCTAACCAGCGGATGTGTGACCAGAGCATCGCCGATCTTGTTTCCTGCTCCGGGCACGACGTTCAGCACTCCCGCGGGCACGCCTGCATCAAGCGCGATTCGTCCCAGTTCGATTCCAGACGTCGGCGTGTACGAGGCCGGTTTCAGGACAACGCCATTCCCAGCAGCCAGAGCTGCGGCAATCTTGTTACACGTCAAAGTGATCGGAGAATTCCACGGAGTAATCGCTGCAACGACGCCCCACGGTTCGTACACCGTCATGCTCAGGTAGTTTCCGCGGGGAGGCGTAATCTCCGAGCCCAGCGTCTCGATGGCCGCGGCGCAATACCGGAAGGTCGCTGCCCCGTTGATGACCTGGTTCTTGCATTCCTTCCATACTTTGCCGTTTTCCAGCATCTGGCAGCGGGCGAGCAGGTCGGAACGCTCGATCATCAGGTCGGCAATCTTGTGGAGGATCTCGGCGCGCTTGTGCGGTAACATGCCGCGCCACTCGGCCTTGCTGGCAGCCGTGTGCGCGGTCTTCACGGCCGCATCGATGTGCTCTTCCGTGCCAGCGCAGACCTGGTAGTTGACCTCACCGGTGGCAGGGTTCACGTGCGTGATGTGAGAGGGTGTGTCTTGAATCCATTGCCCCCCGATGAGGAAGGGCACCGGTTTCACTCCCGCGACTGTCGACATTTCCGAGACTCCTGTTGCCTGGCGTACGCGAAGATGCGGCGGAGACACGTCCTGGTGGCCGCTGATACCTGCGATTGCTTGCCTTGATCGACAGCCATTGGCGGTGACGCGCAATGTCACCACTCATCGCTCGATCAGAAAATGACTTTCAACGCGAATTGCACCTGTCTGCTGGTGGTTGCCGTGGAATCCAGCGGAGAAACGTTTAGCAAACCGTTTAGCAGAGAACCGTTTGGGCTTCCGTTCTGATTGAACACAACATTGTTGACCAGTGGAGGGTTAAAGTTGACGCGGTTGAAGACGTTGAACATCTCTGCGCGGAACTCCACCTTGACTCTCTCTCCGATTTGAGTATCCTTCACTGCCGACAAGTCGAAATCAATCAGGCCTGGCCCATAGACATCGTTCTTGCTGCCATTGCCCAGCAGGTTCTGGCAATACACCTGGCCCGCTGGAGGTGGAGTTGCTGCGCTCGCGAAAGAGCCCGGATCGCACAGAGCCTGCTGTGCCACCGGCATGGTCGGCAGAGCGAAGCAATTCGGTTTGATGTAGCCTAGAGCATTCTGTGGTCTCACTGCGCTTCCGCAACCCGGTCCTTTGAGCCGATCGGGATAGGCGAAGGGAGCCGAGTCAGACAGGCCGAGCGGATCGCCGCCGATCAAAGTCGTAAAAGGCAGACCGCTCCTGACTTGCGCAATACCGCCCAGTTGCCATCCTTTCGCGAGCCAAGCCCGCGGGCCTGACAATGAGCCACTCGGAATGTTCCACAAATAGTTGATCGTGAGATTGTGAGTGATGTTGAAATCGGCGGCTGTTCGCCGATACTTGGGAAGGAAATAAAACAAAGCGGGAATGGAATTCAGGAACGCATCGCTGGCGATGGAGCCGTCGCCTCCGTCAATGGCCCGGCTCCAGGTATAGCTGCCTCCGACCTGAAGCCCGTGACTCATGTGCTTCTGAACCTGCGTTTCCAGACCATCGAAATAGGAGTCGTTGTTCCACGCGAGGGCGTCCATACGACCTATGCTAGGGCTGATGGGCATTGCTCCGGTTCCTTGCACCGGCCAGAGGTAGGGCGGATTCGAACCGTTGACCGGTTGCACCGAGTTGATGTCATCCGCCCGGAAAAGCTGGTGCACGCCTCGAGATCCCACATACGCAGCCATCGCCGTCAGGTTCGGAAGCAGTTCGTGCTGTATGTTGATGTTCCACTGCATCAAGTAATCGCGTTTGGGGTGGGGCTCAATGTACGCGATCCGCAGGCCAAGATTATTCTGTGCCGCGGAGGCGAGGATATCGAACGCAGGTGTGAGGAATGTGCCAGCAGGAAGATTGTTGGCTGAACCATTTTCAGTGAATGGCGCAGTATTGGTCGCGAATTGGCCCAACAGATAGGGCAGGGGAAGCACGTCGAAAATTCCGAATCCGCCTCGAATCGAGGTCTTCCCATCCCCGAACGGATCCCAGGCAAAACCTACCCGAGGCTCGAAGTTATGCAAGGTCGGGTTGCTGAAGACGGTCGAACCAACCACCATAGTTTGGAAGGTCTGCGCAAACGGGCTTTGCAAAGACGAGAGATGGCCATGGATTTCTGAAGGGACGGTGGACATTTCGTAGCGCAGCCCAAGATTCACCGTGAGAGTGGGGCGCAGGCGAATGTCGTCCTGGATATATCCGCCGAAAATGCTCGAACGGAAATTAAAGTGAATAAACGGCGCGCTCGGTAGCGGGGCCGCGAGGTCGATCGGGTTGTTGGTCAGGAAGCCATTGTTATTGGGATCGGCCAGAGTACCGAATTGGATTTCGCCAGCTGGAGCCGGATCGAATGCGTTCAGTTGCACGCGTTCGAAGGCGAAGCCCATTTTCAAGCCGTGAATCCCTCGGTTCCAAAAAAGATCATCGTAGCCCTGGTACGAGTTCTCAAAGAAATCGAGTTTCTCAATCTGATTCAAGCCCGGCTGCGCTGAGTTAAAACCCGAGATGTCAATTTGCGGATTGTCGGCGCCCGGACTCTCGCCTAAAGCCAGGCTACTGGCCAATGGATTGATCGCGCTGACGCCGATTGCGGTATGAAGAGACCGATTCAGCCCGAAACGAGCGGAATTGACAATCTGCGAGTTGACGATGTGCGTCTCTTCCAAGGCAACGTAGGCTCTTCCCGTGGTGTTTCCCACCAGGACGTCGTTATTGGGATCGGGTTGGGTAAGGGTCGCGGAGTCGTATTGGTAGCTCCCGAAGAAGCTATCCTTATCGGAGAAGCTGTGATCCAGACGTCCCACTCCAAAATTTTCGGTGGTGATATGGCCGCCAACAAATGAGGCCGTGCCGATGTCTCCGTTGTTAAGATACTGCAGGTTTGGATTTTCCACTGGCCACAATCCAAGGAAAGGTAAGACCGCTACGTCAATTCCGGTGGCGGGATCTGGATTGGCGGCGCCGGTAACCTGGGTCGGCATGCACGTCGATCCCAGGTCTGGCTTCGAACATAGAGTCCCCTGCCGGGCCGCAACGGAAGGCACGTTAATCTGGGTGGTGATGTTATTGTGTTCGCGAAACCCTTCGTAGTCGGCGAAAAAGAAAGTCTTGTCCTTCACAATGGGTCCGCCGACCGCTGCCCCGAACTGATTACGGTGGAATAGCGGGATCGAACCTGGCTGGTCAAAATAGTTCTTGGCATCTAACCCGCTGTTGCGGAAAAACTCATAGAGGTCGCCATGTAGGGTGTTTGCCCCCGGCTTGGTAAGCGCGTTGACAATGCCGCCGGCGGTGCGTCCGTACTCCGCTGAATAATTGCTGGTGAGCACCGAAAATTCCTGCACCGCATCAACACCCAACGTGGAGCCTACGACGCTTCCCGGACCGCCATTGGTATAGTCGTTCACGCTGATGCCATCGATGCGATAGTTGTTCTGGGTGGGGCGAGTGCCGGAGATGGTCATCTGCACGCCATACCCACGGCGAGCCCGGTCCGGCCCGCCGGTATTGGCCTGAACGGACCCAACCGAATCGACTCCGGGTTGCAACGTTGCGAGGGAGGTCCAATCGCGCCCGTTTAAGGGGAGTTGTTGGACCGTTTGCTCGTTGACCACGCCGCTGATTGTCGAGGTTGTCAACTCAACCGACGGGGGTAAATCGGTTACGACAATTTGTTCGTTGATCTGCCCAACTTTCATCTTGATGTTGAGCATTTGTTGGCCACCCACGGTCAAGGTAACGTCCTTCTGAACCGCGGTAGCGAATCCTGGAGCGGTCACGGTGACGTCGTACTTTCCCGGCAGCAGATTCGGGGCGGAATAAAAGCCGGCCAAATCGACGTTCACGGTTCGAGCCTCGCCCGTATCCTGGTTCTTAATCACGACCTGCACGTTGGGTATGACCGCCCCGCTGGAATCGCTGATCGTGCCTGTGAGCGTGGCACCGGAAACCTGCGCGCGGACGCGAACGGGCAGGAAGACGCAGAGGACGATTGCAACGAACATAACAATCGCGCTGGAGAGGTTTTCCCAACTTCGATCGTGCACGATGATACCCCCTCAATTTCGGTCAACTGGGACACGAGATGAAAGGGTTCTCTGGCCCTGAGGGCCAAGGAATCCCTGTGGTTCCCGGCGTAGCAACATCCCACCGAACACTTATGCTGCCGTTCTGTGCCAGGGGGTGACACACGTTGTCCGCACCCCGGCAGATTCTCCTCGAGTTATCCGGCCTGTTTCCCCTAACCCCAAGTGAGCTATAATGCCTTCCCCAGAAGATTTTCAATCGCTCCGAGGCTGCGGTGAGGACCCTAGCGGTTTGACGAGCAGAAAGTCTTGTGGAATCGCCAAAAGAAATCTTAAGAATTTCTTTTTTTTGAAGGTAATGGGAACTCCTGTCAGGCTTTTGTACGAGTTCGGGCCTTTTCAGCTAGACCCCCCGGAGCGACTACTCCTCTGCGACGGCCAGCCTGTCCCCATGCCGCCCCGGGCCTTCGACCTTCTGGTTTTTCTAGTCGAGCGGCGCGGGCATCTGGTCGAAAAGGACGAATTACTCAAAGCCGTCTGGCACGGCTCATTCGTGGAGGAAGGCAATCTTTCGGTGACCGTGTCGGTCCTCCGCAAAGCCCTGACCGACGACCGCGGTCAGCATAAATACATCGAGACCGTTTCCAAGCGAGGCTACCGCTTTGTCGCGGAGGTCCGTCAGGGAGGGGAGCCGGAACCAGAAACTGCGCCGCCCCCTCCGCAACCCGAAGATTCTGGGAGTCCCGTCGAGCCGCACCCCGCCGAGGACGTGCCCCAGCCGTTCTCCAGATATCGAGTCTCCGTTTCCAACGTAATTTTCTTGAGCCTAGCCCTGGTGGCAGTGGTTTTGACGGCCTGGGTCATCGCCAAAACGAGGCCCCGGCAGGCGACCCTGAACATTCCCGTCCAGGGGCCAGCAGAGATCCGCTCAATAGCGGTTCTTCCTTTCCAAACCCTCGGGGCGAAACGAAGCGATGAGTACCTGGGGCTGGGGATGGCGGACGCATTGATCACCCGGCTGGGAAACACAGGCAAGATCATCGTCCGGCCCACCAGTGCCATCCAGAAGTATGCTGGACAGCAGTTGAGCCCGCAGGCTGCTGGTCAGGAACAAGGGGTAGACGCTGTTCTCGACGGCCGTATTCAGCGCGCGGCTGACCGCGTTCGTCTGACGGTTCAGCTGATCCGCGTGCGCGACGGCGAACAGCTCTGGGCTGAAACCTTCGACAAAGAATCCACCAGCCTCTTTGCGCTTGAAGACGCTCTTTCGGAGCGCGTTGCCCAGTCGGTCCGCTTGAAACTGACCGGAGAAGAAGCGCGCCGCTTGACGAAGCGCACCACCGAAAAACCGGACGCCTATGAGGCCTACGTCAAGGGCCGCTATTTCTGGAACAAGCGGACCGACAAGGGGATGAAAAAGGGCTTGGATTACTTCCGCCAGGCGATCACTCTGGACCCCGCATTCACCGAAGCCTACGTCGGCGTGGCGGATTCTTACGCCACTCTCGGGCTGTATGCGTTGATTCCACCCAGGGAAGCTTTTCCGGCTGCAAAGGAAGCCACGAAGCGGGCTTTGGAAATGGATGACGGACTAGCCGAAGCCCATGCAACCATGGGTTTCATTAACTTTTACTACGATTGGAACGGAACCGTGGCCGCCAACGAATTCCGCCGCGCTCTGGCCGATAATCCCAACTACGCCATGGCGCATTCCTGGTACGGAGAGAACCTGGCGGCGATGAGCCGCTATCCCGAAGCGATGGCAGAAGCGCAGCGCGCGCTGGCCGACGACCCGCTCTCCCTCATTATCGGCAGCAACGCGGGCTGGACCTTGTCACTGGCAGGGAAGACCGACGATGCGATCGAAATCTTAAAGAAAGCAATCGAAATTGATCCGACTTTTCCGCGCACTCATTTTCGGCTGGGCAGGGCCTACGAGCAAAAAAAGTCGTACGATCTGGCGATTTCGGAATTGGAGCAGGCGGTAAACCTCTCAGGAGGTGATGCTTGTTACAAAGGCTCGCTGGGCCATGTTTACGCGGTTTCCGGAAAAGCGGACCAGGCGCGCCGCCTGCTGGACGATCTCGAAGCGCGCGGCGGGAAAGCCTATGTACCGTCGTATGCCATCGCTCTGGTCTATGCGGGATTGGGTGATAAGGATCACGCCATGACCTGGCTCGAAAAAGCCTATGAAGATCGCTCCACCTCGATGGTTTTTCTGAAAGCGGATCCTGAACTGACCAGTCTTCATTCCGACCCAAGATTTGACCAGCTTTCGAGGCGTATTGGGTTTTGACCGGTGCACTTCCGAGCGATTCCCGAAATCAGAACTTGAACTGAACGTCGAGTTGCATGCGGCGGGGAGGCTGAGCTGCAGTCGGCTGGCCGAATAACGGGGAAGAGACGGTTCCGATGTAGGTGATGTAATTGGGGTGGTTCAGAACATTGAACGAGTTCAGCGAAAGGGAGATTACCTTCGCCTCTTTCTTTTGCTTTGAAAGTGGAAAATCGTGCGACAGGTTGAGGTCGAGATCGATGAGGCCGGGGCCGGCCATGGTGTTGCGCCCGACGCCTGTGGGACGGTCGTTGATGATTCCGTCGTTATTGTTATCGGCGCCGGTGGTGAGGTCTACCGGCTTACCCGAGTAGAGCGAGAGCGCAACTCCAAATGTAAAAAAGCGGGTTGGCTGGGTTGAGGCCAGCAGATCGAACTTGTGCAGGCGGTCGTTGTCGGAGCGCCCCCAGTCGGCCGAGGGATCGTAACTGTTGGCCGGGAAGAACGTAATGCCGCTCGTGTTGTTGTAAGTCCGGCTGAGAGTGTATTGAATTTGCCCGGCGAAGTACTTGCTGGGTTTGCCCCGAAAAGTCACTTCCAGTGCATTGCCTTTAAGGTATCCCTCAGATTGAATCTGGCGCACCTGGCCGAGAGCGGGATTCGGATATACGAAATTTCCTCCAACCAGCACCGGAGCGTTGACATCGATGGACCGAAACTGATCAACGCCACGATTGCCGATATAGGTCACGGCCAACGTGCTCTTCTCCGTCACCTGTCGTTCCACTCCCACGCTGTATTGCAGAACGTAAGGAATCTGTTGCCGCGGATCCAAGGTCACAATACTGGTCGGCGTAGCCGCCAACAGAGCAGGATTGACGGGATAGGTGAGGCTCTGCTGCGTGTTTTGGGTGACAATGAAGCGCAGCAGGTTCACGCCGTTGAAGTGGAGTAGGTCTCCGATAGGGCTCGGACCGGTGCGATCGTAGAAGACGCCCGCGCCTCCGCGAATTACGGTTTTGCCGTCGGCGGTTGGAGCGTAGGCGACGCTGACGCGCGGAGCAAAGTTGTGGGGCTTATCGTGGAAGTAGTTTTGAAAGTAGTAGCGCATTCCCAGATAGACCGAAAGGTTCGGCCTCAATCGGATATTGTCCTCGATGAATGCGCAAATCACTCTTTCCAGAAAGGTCGTGTGGCCGCTGCCGGTTTGCAACAGATAGGTGGCGGGAACGGGAATGCAGTCTGCCGGCGTGGATTGAGGGCCGCAGGTGAAGTTGTAGGTGCCCTGGCGGTTGGTGAAGTCATCGAGTCCGCGGCGACTGATATCGGGAATATCAACGCCGAAGCTGAGTTGGTGCTTGCCGGTGGCGTAAGAGGCAAAATCAGTTCCATCGAAATGATATTCGGTGCGCCGCGAATCCGCCTGAGCTCCGCCCGCCGTAAAAAGCCCAGACACGGCTACTTGAGGTGCGCTATTGATGCTGGTAACCGGGGCGTCAAAGTGGCCGAGGAGAAATCTGAGTTGGTTCACCCAGCGCGGAGAGAGTTGGTGAAGGTAGCTGAAGTTGGCCTCATGTTCCAGAAAACGAGTGTTCGTGCCGGCGCTGGGAAGGACCGTCCCACCTACTCCCTGATTCTCGGTGGAACGATGTTCGTACGAGTACCCGGCCCAAAACTGATCGCCATTCGCGAAATCATGGAAGATGCGTCCTGAACCGAAGAAGTGATGGGTGGGGTTGGGAACGATTTGCGCAAAGGAGTCTACTCCGAGGGATTCTGCGGCGGTAATGGCCGCTGGGTCCGTGATGACTGCTGGGTCAATGACTGCCTGCTGATCCTGAAGGTCCTCGTCTAAGGCCAGCAGAAAGCTGGTGCGTTTGTGGTGGCCAAAGGGTCCGTTGAGGGAGCCCTCGTAATATTGCCTCCGCTCCGGAGGTTTGACTGCAGCGAAGGCATTACTCGCGTCAAAAACCGAGTCGCGAAACATGAAGTTCAGCGCGCCATGATAGTCAGACGATCCGCCCTTCGTGGTGATTTCAAGACGAGCCCGGCCGGGACGCGAGAAGCGCGCGGAGTAAGGGTTGTTGTTGATCCGTACTTCCTGAATCGCCGAGGGTGTAACGCCGGGTCCGTTGGCCTCGATGCCGTTGACAACCAGCGTCACTCCGTTGGTGCCGGTGGCGTTGTCATCAAGAAACCGGGACATGGTGGTGATGTAGTCCTGGTCAAAGACAGGAACGCGGTCAAGAGCGTTGCGGTCAATGGTGTTCGCATTCTGATTTTCAGAAGTTTCGGTAGAGACCAGCGGAACTGAGCTTCCCGAGGCGACGGTTACGGTTTCGGTCTGCATCAGGATCTGAAGATTGACCCGCACAATGGCTGGCCGCTTGCCGTTAAAGGTCGTGGTCACGCTGGTTTCGCGGAAGCCTTCAGCACTAAATTCAAGTACATACTTGCCGGGAGCGACATCGACAAATGAGAACGAGCCTGTATTGTCGGTCTTGACTTGCGCGATTGGCTTCGAACCGGAACCGATCAGCGAGATTTGAGCATTCGCGATGGCCGCGCCCGAGGGGTCCAGAACCGTTCCACCGATGGCGCGAGAGGACGAGCGAGGCCGCTCTTCGGAGGATGACCCACCATCGGCACGATTGAGAACCTGGGCCGACAGACCGATTGACGACGAGAAGTCCGTGGCCGCAAGCAGCAACGCAAAAAAGAAATAAATTCTCACGCAGTACCTTAGGGAAGTCCTCACGGCCGCGGGCCGGGTGCGATTCAAAAGCGCGCCTACGCTTAACGATTACTAGCATACCCGCATGAAAGGTTCCTGAAAGGCACGAACTCTGTCGCCCCGCTCAGTGCACGTTCTTATC
This sequence comes from uncultured Acidobacteriota bacterium, assembly GCA_963755795.1. Taxonomy (GTDB): domain Bacteria; phylum Acidobacteriota; class Terriglobia; order Terriglobales; family Acidobacteriaceae; genus Sulfotelmatobacter. The sequence continues at coordinate 37,096 of CAVWLI010000051.1, forward strand.
GAGCCAGCTCATAAAGTACCTGGCGATCTCGGCGCTGTTCTTTTCCGACATCATCTGGTGACCGTTGCCGGGTAGTCCGACGTCTTCAAGATTCACGTACTCAGTCTTCACCCCAGCCTGGTTGAGCCACTTGGCGACGCAGTGAGCATAGGGACGGTGATAGCTGGCCTCTGCGGACACGTTCAGGACCGGAATCCCTATCAGGTTGATGAGTTTGCGCGCCGGTTCCTTCTGCATCCAGCAGGCATCCAGGTCGCGACCGTCGGGCTTGTCCTGGCGAACGGTTTGCAGTTCAGACGCTTCTTTGATCGGCGGGTCGTAATGTATCGGGAAATTGGTGAGCCCCCAGACGTGGCCGGGGCCTTTCGCATCCAATTCCATGTTCTCAATCGGCGGGCCCCAGGGTTCGGCCGCGATGATTCCCTTGATCATTTTCGGCCGCGCATCTGCCAGCAGCCAGCCTGATGTCGCTAAGCGTGAGTGGAGGAGCAGAATGACCGGTTGGCCGATCAGATCGACCAATTGCACGAGATCATCTGCAGAGAGTTGTTCCATGTCATCGGCCATCGGAAATCCCAGTTCAGTTTTTGCAAAATAATCAAAAACCGGGTCGCCAATTTTCCCCTTGTTTGGCGCTTCACTCGGCCATTGCGAATATTTCTTGGACTGCGGCCAATACCGTTGTGGATTTGTTGGCGGATGTCCGCCGGTCCAAACTTCCTCCATCAACGCACCCGTGCGGGGCGGATTCAAATCGCCATCAAGGCCCGGAATGTAGGCAGCGCGGCCTCGCCCTGGAAAATCCATCATAAAGACCGTGTACCCCTGATTCACGAAGTCGTAGGCCCATCCCGGCCGCCCGTCTGGCGTCTGCAGTAACGCAATGCTCGATTGGCCTCCGCCTGCCTGGACAAACAGGATCGGATAAGGATGTTTAATTTTCTTTGGCACCCAAACTTCAACGTACATATGGCCACGCATTCGTTCCTTGCCCGGCTCCCCCACCCACTTACCGCCCACATAAAAATGGCCCTGCCGTCCGATATTTTCCGTGGAAAACGTTGGAACCGATGTAAGAGGAATGGATACCTTGGCGTTGTTCGCGTTGACGGCGAGCCCGCTAATGATCCCGACGAGCAAGACAGTCAAAATGGCAGCGATCGATATTTTCACTTTCATGGCGTAGATGGTCCCCGGGATTGCAGATTTCCTTTCGCCTGCATTGCACGAGCACGTCCGTGGCAAAGCAGGTTGGCATTTAACTATCGCATCGTTGGGACCGATGTCAACAATCGGCGAAAATCATCTCGTACTCGGCTCGCTCAGCGGAGTTCGGCTAAACTGTTCGTCATGACAGAACGACTGAAGGACAAAATCGGCATCGTCACTGGTGCGGGGAGCGGAATTGGACGCGCATGCGCAATTGCTTTGGCGAAAGAAGGAGCGCGCGTGGCTCTGGTCGGACGGCGAAAAGATCCCATCGAAGAAGTTGCTCAGGAGATTGGCGATCGCGCCTTCGCAATTTCAGCCGACGTTTCTCAGGCAACGGAAATTACCCGCGTGTTCGACGAGACCCTGCGGCGGTTTGGCGGCCTGAATCTTCTGCTCAACAATGCCGGCGTGCTCCACGTTGGAACCGTGGAGCAGATCACCGAAGAGCAGTGGGACCACACCTTCAACCTGAATGTCCGTTCCGTGTGGTTGCTCTCTCGTGCCGCGCTGCCTCACATGAGAAAAGCGGGCAGCGGCTCGATCATCAATTTGGCTTCTGTGCTCGGCATTGTCGGCGCGCGCAACCGCGCCGCCTACGCTTCATCCAAGGGCGCAATCATCCAATTGACGAAGTGTATGGCGATCGATCACGGACACGAACATATCCGGGTGAATGCGATTTGCCCGTCGTTCGTCGAGACCGAACTGACTGCCCAACTCGCGGGACAAGTCACGGACCCGGTGGCATTCCGGCGCGATCGAACTGCTGCGCACCCCATCGGCAGGCTCGGCCAGCCCGAGGACATTGCGCCCCTGGCGGTTTATCTGGCAAGCGACGAATCCTCTTGGGTCACGGGAGCCGTCCTACCGGTCGATGGTGGGTACGTCGCTCAGTGAGATGCATCGCAGTTCGCTCCAACGTCTTCACCTGGCAAGTTGCCCGGGATGAATGCCTTCCCCTAGCACAAAGCTCGATCCCACCGTACCCACCACAGCGGAAGCGCGAGGCAGCGCGAGTCGCTCCCGGAGCCGGTACACCGCCTCGATGCCGGTGCAATGCGCGCCGATCAGGTGCGCCACTCTGAAATCTTTCATCTTGTCGGCAGTCCAATTCAGCTGATCGTCGGTCGCGGAAAATAGATGCAGTCCCCCGATGACTGCCTCGACCGCCTCGTTGGGAAATTCCTCTCGCGCAAACGTCAGGATGTTAATGATTCCTGCATGTCCGCAGCCGGTCACCACCACAAGTCCCTGAGGCGTGTTGAGCACCAGGGACTGGTCCTCGGGGATTGTGTCCTCCACCAGCCCCGACGGAGTTTGCACCTTCCCGGTGCTGCTCCAGTTATGTTCCGGATATTTGCGCGGCACTGGTCCGGTCAGCCACCATCCGGGGAATATCTCCGACGCTTCCTCGTGTTCGACAAATCTTCCGCCCGTCGCTTCATACTCTTTGCGCAACGCAATCATCCGGTTCTCTTCGCCGTCGGGGCCCGGCCGGCTGTAAAAGATTCCGCGTGCCACATGCACAACAGACAGCGCAGCCGGATTCTTTTTCATCATCTCCTTGCGAAGGGTCATCAAGCCGCTGACGTGGTCCCAGTGGTTGTGCGTAAGGATCACGTCTTTTACGTCGGACAAATCTATCTTCAAGTCACGCGCATTTTGCAGCACGGTGTCTGGATGAGCCCCGGTATCGAGCAAAACGCGGCGTCCGTCACCCTCAATCAGCGCGGAAAATCCCCACTCCCCCAGCCCCTTCACATCGCCCACCAGCATGGTAGACAGCAGGGTCACCTTGAGCGCATGAACCTGCGGTCGGGAATATTGAACACTTCCTCCTGCCGTGGTTTGGCCCTTCGCGGCACCCACGGAGGAAATTGAGGGGGAAAGCGCAATCAATAGCGCGGAAGCGCAGACGCAAATGTTCGAGATTTTGCACATGTTGTCGGGATGCCCTTTCATCAAGTCTTCATGAACTGCTGCTTGAATTCCAAAAGCAACGCAATGGTATCGCAATGACTGCAATCTCGCTGAACACCTCAAGGTTTCTGGAAATGTTCAAGAGCAGCGTGTATCCAGGATTTGTCCTTGTCGGAATGGCTCACACACACCCCTCCCGAGCTCGTACTCGCCCATCTCGGAATCGATAAGGCCACGCTCGACTCTTTTCCGAAAGAAGGCGCCGTCGTGATGCCCAAATAGTCGATTGTTGCGGGGGAGTGTCTCTTGCCGAATCCCACGTCTGTATCCTGCGCGGGAGCCTGCCGCATTGCACTGCTCTTTCTGGTTGTTCTCATCACCCGAGCAGTTCTATGCCGCCCGCGTATCCCACCCGCAAGAGACTCGATCACCATAGGCTGCAGCCTGAGAATCGCTGACCTCTAATCGTTTCGCCGGTTGCACCTGCGCTCGTGTCATCTCTAAGTGCGGCCAGAGTCGCATCAATAGAGGACCGGCCAGTAAGAGACAGTGTGAAACATAAGTTTGAATCTCATCGAGGCTATCTTGTCAGATTCGTGATCCCGAAAAATGTTCACTGTTACTGATAATCGTGAGACACCGGTCAAGCGTTTGCAAACGATGACGGAACGGCTGATGAGTACGAGAGTGAGCACTCCTGCTCAGACGAGCGACAGGGCCGTGGCTAACCTCGATACGGAATACGAGGTCATGCTGAACAGCACGACAGCTGTAAAATATGCTCGTTTGCGGTTTGCCAGAGCGCTCCGCGCGATTTCTTCAATGACGCGAATCGCTTTTACCGATCATCAATTCACCGCCTGATGCACTATTCTGGCGGAGGAACGAGCCCGGCAATCATGATTGTGGAGACGGATGCGTCCGATCGCGGCGGTGCGGAAACCCTCCACCGGTACGAACTCGATGGCGCTTACGACGAGATGTTCCGCGCAGTGGATCATCCGTGGAAACAATATCGTCAACTTTACACCTTCCTTTTGAGCCTGGGTCCGGGCGAACTGCGACGCAGCAACACGAGGCGGACCAGTCGTTCTTCAACCAGGGGATCACTTTTACCGTATACGGAAGTGACAAAGGCACCGAGCGAATTTTTCCTCACGATCTGCTGCCCCGGATTATCACAGCGGGGGAATGGGAAAGGATCGAGCGCGGACGCACTCAGCGGATCACGGCGCTGAATCTCTTCCTCAAAGACGTATATCATGAGGAAAAAATCATTACAGACGGCGTCGTGCCCGGTAAGATTGTTTACACCTGCAAACATTACCGTCGGGAAATGCGCGGCATCAAAGTGCCGCGCGACGTCTACGTCACGGTGGTGGGCACGGATTTAATACGAAATCCGGAGGGGAACTTTGTGGTTTTGGAGGACAATCTCCGCGTCTCCAGCGGGGTCTCTTACATGCTCACCAGCCTTATCTGGCACGGCAGATGGGCATTGAACTGGTGGAGGGACGAGATTTAGTGGTCCACGATAATGTCGTTTATATGCGTACCACTTTGGCCTGATGTGATTTACCGGCGAATCGACGACGATTATCTCGATCCGCTGGTATTCGAAAGCGGTTCGGCACTGGATGCGGTGGGCCCCTTCAATGCCTATCGGGCCGGAAATATAGCCTTCGCAAATGCCCTGGGGACGGGAGTAGCGTCGCGGCTCGCCAGCAACAGCAACAGTAGCGAATTGAGAAACAACCAGAAACGCCAGGCATGGGCCGCATGAGGGTGGATGAGCATACAAGTTGCTCTCAATCATTGGACACGGTACCGTTACGACAAAGCGGTCTCAGTCGGTCCACAGGTTATACGCTTACGTCCGGCGCCACATTGTCGAACGCCGATCCTCAGCTACTCGCTTCACGTCACTCCCGCCAGGCACTTTCTAAACTGGCAACTCGATGTCCACAACAATCATCTGGCGCGCGTTCTTTTCCCGAACAAGACCAACGAGTTTGTGGTTGAAGTGGACCTCTTCGTGGAGCTAATTCCTTTCAATCCATTCGATTTTTTTCTAGAACCAGGAGTCGAAAACTATCCTTTCGAGTACGCTCCGGATCTGGCTAAGGATCTCGAACCTTATCGTTCGGTCGAGCCGGCCGGACCCCTGCTCCAGACTTTTCTTAGAGACCTTCCCCGCGAGGGGCGAGGAACGATCAGCTTCTTGGTTGACTTGAATCGGATGGTACGAGACGAAATTGAATATATGACACGGCTGGATCCGGGGGTCCAGACATGCGAACAGACCCTTGAAAAGGGCACGGGATCCTGCCGTGACTCGGCCTGGCTGCTGGTGCAGGTTCTCCGACACTCGGGAATCGCGGCACGCTTTGTCTCCGGGTACTTGATTCAGTTGGCGGCGGACGAGAGCGCGCCAGACAGGATAGAGTCGGGCGCTTCGAGCGGTCGGCTAACCGACTCTGCGGATTTCCATGCCTGGGCAGAAGCGTTTTTGCCGGGTGCGGGCTGGATAGGAATGGATCCGACTTCGGGGCTGTTCGCCGGGGAGGGTCACATCCCGCTCGTGTGCACCCCGAACGTTTCCAAGGCTGCGCCCATCGAGGGCACTGTCGAGCCGGCGAACGTGGACTTCAGTCATTCCATGTCCATTCGCCGCTTGAATGAAGCACCACGGCCGTCCAAACCCTTCACCGAGGAGGATTGGCTGCAGGTCGAAGAGGTGGCGCATCGCGTCGACGCGGACCTGGAAGCGCAGGACGTACGCTTGACCATGGGCGGCGAGCCTACATTTGTCGGCGTCGACGAACCAGAAAGCCCGCAATGGAACATCGATGCCCTGGGACCGATGAAGAGAACTCGAGGATTGGCTCTCATCGGTTGCCTGCGAGAGAAGGTCGCTCCCGGCTCACTGCTTCACTACGGACAAGGCAAATGGTATCCCGGCGAGCCTTTGCCGCGCTGGGCGCTGAGCTGCACTTGGCGCGTCGACCGAGTCCCTGTCTGGGACAATGTTGATCTCATCGCTCGCGAAGATCAGGCCTACAGCTTCGGCGCAGCCGATGCTCTTACGTTCATAGAAGCACTCTCGCGCCGTCTCCAGGTAAGCTTCGAAAACGTGCTTTCGGCCTACGACAGCGAAGCGGAGTTGACGGAGCCGACCGGTTACATTTTGCCCATTCGTCGCCGTCAACCGGCAGGCCGGCTGTGCTGGTCGAGCCAGTTATGGTTCCCTCGCCCCGAATGTCTGCTACTGTCGCTGGGCGATTCCCCCATCGGCTACCGCATACCGACCGAGGCGATGCCCTGGGTAGCGCCGGATGAACTGGAATACGAGTACGAGGCCGCGCCTTTCGCGGATCGGATCAAGCTTCCATCACGCCCGAGCCGGCGGATGGATCTCTTCCAGAAAAATCCCGTGGCCGATCCGCTGCCTGCTCTTTCGAGCGCGGCTGAAACTGCGTCGGAACTAATCCGGCCAGCGCTGTGCGTGCAAGCTCGAGAAGGCCGCCTGCACGTGTTTTTGCCCTATGCATCCAATCTGGCGGACTATCTTGACTTAGTCGCTGCCATCGAGGATACGTGCCAGTATCTGAAGAAGCCGGTGTGGCTGGAGGGTTACGCTCCACCTTCCGATCCGCGGATGCGATCATTCAGCCTCACACCCGATCCCGGCGTTCTGGAAGTAAACCTGCCGCCCGCGAGCAACTGGGACGAACTCGAACAGATGAACACGGTGCTGTTCGCGGAAACGCGCCGCAATCGGCTGACAGCTGAAAAATTCACCTATGACGGCAGCCATCTGGCTACCGGCGGCGGCAGCCATATCGTGATCGGCGGAGCGACGGTACTGGATAGCCCTTTCCTGCGCCGTCCTGATCTGCTGCGCAGTATGCTGACGTTCTGGCAGAACCATCCTTCGCTTTCGTACCTGTTTTCCGGTATGTATGTCGGCCCGACGAGCCAGTCACCACGCGTGGACGAGGCGCGCATGGACGCCTTGTACGAACTGGAGGTCGCCTTTAGTAATCTGCCCGCGGACGACTCTCCGCCAGCCATGTTGGATGGATTGTTCCACAACCTGCTGGTCGACGTCACGGGAAACGCCCATCGCGCCGAGTTCTGCATCGACAAGCTCTACCCACCCGAAGGTCGCGGGTTGCGCCTCGGTTTGCTCGAATTGCGCGCATTCGAAATGGCTCCCCATGTCAGAATGGGTCTTATCGAGATGCTGCTCGTCCGCGCGTTAGTAAGCACGTTTTGGCAACGTCCATTCGAAGGTGGCCTGGTCCGTTGGGGCACCGCACTTCATGACCGTTTTATGCTGCCGCACTATGTCAGGCGCGACTTTTCCGACGTGCTCACCTGCTTGCGCGGGTCTGGCTACAATTTCGAAGAGAAGTGGTTTGCCGCACAGCTGGAGTTTCGCTTTCCGAAGATCGGGTCAATCGCTGCAGAGGGGATCGAACTCGAGTTGCGTAAGGCCCTCGAACCTTGGAATGTACTCGCGGAAGAGACTAGTTCCGGCCGAACGGTTCGCGCCGTGGACTCCTCGTTCGAGCGGATTCAGGTGAAGGTGTCTGGGTTGACCACGGATTCCCGCTACGTGGTTGCATGCAACGGTCGCAGCGTGCCACTCTATCCTACGGGGGAACCGGGGGAGACTGTTGCCGGCGTGCGGTATCGCGCCCGCCAACTGTCGGCCGAGTTACATCCAACAATTCCCGTACATGCGCCACTGATGTTCGAGATTATTGATCTCTGGAAAGAGCGTTCGATTGGTCGATGCACCTACCACGTGGGATCACCCGACGGTGGCGCTTACACTGCCCGTCCCATGAACGCGACGGAGGCCGAGGACCGCCGCCGGCAGCGCTTCCAAGAATCCGACCCTACGCCAGGGCTGATAGCGGTGCCGGAGAAAGAGACCAACCCGATCTTTCCTATGACTCTGGACCTGCGGTTGGTGCCGCCCGGGCAAAAGGCCCACATCGAGAAATCGGGGCTCGTCCCATGACAGTGGACTTGTGTCAGCCTCCGCTCCGCTACGGAGATGCATACGATGAAATGTCGGCAGACGGCGTGACTCCGCGCCCGCACTGGGCACACCTGATGGAATCGCTTCGAGCGATCGGCCCTGAAGAGTTGGGACGACGCTGGGCTCGTGCCGAGCGCCGCATTCACGAGAACGGGATCACGTACAACGTTTACGGCGATCCATTGGGGGCAAGTCGGGCATGGCAGATCGACATCGTTCCGCTACTGATTCCGGCGAACGAATGGCGATTCATCGAAGCCGGCATCATTCAGCGCGCACAGTTGCTCAATCGGCTGCTCGAGGACCTCTACGGCGCGCAGAGCCTGGTGGCGCACGGCCACTTTCCTGCCGCACTTCTCTATGCCAACCCCGCCTTTCTCCGACCGCTCGTGGGGGTGCCTGTTGCCGCGCACAGCTATCTGCATATGCTGGCCGTCGATCTTGCCCGTTCGCCCGATGGCCAGTGGTGGGTGTTGGCGGATCGCACGCAAGCGCCTTCGGGCAGCGGCTATGCGTTGGAAAACCGCACCATCGTCTCCGATGTTCTACCGGATCTGTTTCGCACGTCGAATGTATTGCGCCTCGCTCCATTTTTCCGCGCGCAACGTGAAGCGCTCACCAACCTTGCCCAGCGCGACAATCCGAGAATCGTATTGCTTACTCCGGGGCCGCTTAACGAGACCTACTTCGAACACTCCTACATCGCGCGTTATCTGGGATTCACTCTAGTGCAGGGAGCGGACCTGACGGTGCGCAAGCGCCGCGTGTATCTCAAAACTGTTGAGGGACTGGAAAAGGTCGACGTGATTTTGCGCCGGGTAGACGATAGCTTTTGCGATCCTCTTGAACTACGGCCGGATTCGCTTCTGGGCGTGCCTGGCCTCGTTGACGCCATCGTCGCAGGAAATGTGAAGGTGGCCAACGCGCTGGGAAGCGGCCTGATTGAGACGGCTGCTATCATGCCTTTTCTTCCCGGCCTCTCCACACAATTGCTGGGCGAAAAGCTCAAACTCCCGTCCGTCGCTACCTGGTGGTGCGGGCAGAAGTACGCGCTCGATTGGGTGCTCGACCATCTCGACCAAGTGGTCGTGAAACCGGCATTCCCCTCGCGCGGGATGGAACCAGTGTTCGGTGCCGAACTTCTGAATGCCGAGAAGGGCCGGTTTGCCGAGCAACTGCGGACCCGCCCCAGCGAGTATGTGGCGCAGGAGCAGGTCGCTTTGTCCACTGCTCCGGTGTGGGACAACGGATGTCTTAACTCGCGCAGCGTGGTGCTGCGCACCTATGTGCTCAATACCGGCAGCGGGTGGATCGCGATTCCGGGCGGGCTGGTACGCGTCGCCGAAGCGGAAGGGTCGGTCGTCTCGATGCAGAGGGGAGGCCACAGCAAGGACACATGGGTCCTGTGGGATAGCCCCGTCGACACGTTCAGTTTGTTGCGCCCGCGGCATGAGCCGGTAGAGTTGCACCGCGTCTCGCGAGTTGTGCCTAGCCGTGTCGCCGACAATGCCTTCTGGCTGGGACGATATGCCGAGCGTGCCGAGAACATTGCCCGGATCCTACGCGCCATGATCCCTCGCGTACGGCGGGCCGGAGAAGCGGAACTGGTCTGGCTCATGCGCCTGCACAAGTGCCTGGGGTCACGGCACAGCAAGTTGCCTAAGCCTAAACACAGGCGGCCGACCTCTCTTGAACTTGAACAGGAAATGACTTCGCTGTTGACGGATCCCAAGCGGGCCGACAGTCTGGCTTGCACTCTCGCGGAGGTATTCCGGATTGGCGGCAACATTCGCGAGCGCTTGTCGGGCGATATGATGTTCCTCATCGGACGGCTGCGGGATTCAATTCAGATCGGCACTCCGTTTCTCGAGTATCCGGCCATGCTGACCGATTGTTTGGGACTGCTTTCTGCATTTTCCGGAATGGAGCGGGAGAACATCAACCGCGGATTGGGTTGGGTGTTCATGACCACTGGCCGGCGTCTCGAGCGCGCGATCTATCTGACCAGGCAACTGAGCGAGATCACTATCCCTCTGACGGAGCAGGACTGGTCCTTTTTGGAGTGCCTGCTCGAGGTTGCGGATAGTTCTATGACCTACCGGGCTCGGTACTACACAACGCTGCAGCCCTTAGCCGTAATGGATGTGCTCATGGCGGATGAGAGCAATCCGCGCTCTTTGGACTTTCAGCTCAGCCACCTCGCCGATCTTTATCAAAAGCTGCCTCGGCACGTACCCGTTGACTTGGAGGCGATGCGGGCTGCGCTGACGTTGTTACGCAGTTTCGATTTGCGAAAGCTAAAATATCCGTTACCCGGAGCCGACACGCCGACTGCTTCTGACGGGCTCTCCCGGCTGGCAAGCTTCCTCTCCGAGATGGAAGGGTTGCTGCCTTCCTGGTCGAATAACTTATCAAGCAGATATTTTAGTCATGCCCGCACTTTGCCGATCACGATAGGCCAATGATTTCCTTAGGACAATGATCTCCGAATAATGATTTATAAAATCGTTCACCGGACCACATACAGATACAAACATCCCGTCTCAGCGGGAACCCATGTGGCATGCCTAAAACCTCGAATTTTGCCGCATCACCAGCGGTCTCGGAGCGAACTGCATATCCAGCCGCGGCCGGCAACGCGCACAGACCGCGTGGACTTTTTTGGCAACCTTCTTTGTTTTTTCACCATCCAGGAACCGCACCGGGAATTGATGGTAGAGGCGCGCAGCGAAGTGGTCATTGAAGAGCAGCCCATGCCTTCGCCTCAATTGCCGCCAGCTTGGGAGGAAGCAGCGAGCTCGGTTCCCACCGATCTTAGCGCAGCCGGCCTCGAAGCCTATCAGTTTGGATTTGAGTCGCCGCGCATTCGTGTACGGCCGGAGTTTGCCGCGTACGCGCTCCAGTCGTTTACCCCTGGGCGGCCTATGCCGGATGCGCTTCTCGACTTGACCGCACGCATCCACAGCGACTTTCGCTTCGATTCGAAGTCGACCAACGTCCGAACCACCCCCGAAGAGGTCTTTAAGAAACGGCGGGGCGTCTGCCAGGATTTCGCACACCTGCAAATCGCCTGCCTCCGCTCGCTGAAGCTCGCCGCTCGTTACGTTAGCGGATACCTTCGAACCTACCCACCTCCAGGGCAGCCAAGGCTGGTGGGTGCCGATGCGTCGCACGCCTGGGTCTCGGCTTATTGTCCAGGAATCGGCTGGCTTGATGTAGATCCCACGAACAACCTTGTCCCCTCGAACGGCCACGTGACGCTCGCCTGGGGCCGGGACTATGGTGACGTAAGTCCTCTGCGGGGCTTAATTCTGGGAGGTGGATCGCATACGCTCAAAGTCGCCGTTGACATGGAGCCGATTGCTTCTCGAGCCCCTGATGCCTGATGTTCGTATGTTCGGGTTCCCCCCCGCAGGAGGGAAGATGGGCGGCGCTCCACCGGACTTGCAGACTAGCCGACCTGGGGCACACGTTCAGCGATTTCATCCGTCCAGACTTTAAAGCTCTCGAGAGTATTTGGGCCGAAGGTGGTGGCGATGGCAACATCGGTCGCGTCACGCCCGCGCGCGATGAGCACGCGTCCAATCCTGGGCACGTTGTTTCGTGGATCGAATGTGTGCCAGGCGCCACCCAGATAGACTTCGATCCAGGCTGCAAAATCCATCAGGCCGTAGGGCGGCAGCGTCCCCATATCGCCGAGGTATCCGGTGCAGTACCGCGCCGGAATATTCATGCAGCGGCAGAGCGCGATCGCCAAATGCGCGAAATCGCGACAGACACCGGTACCCTCCTTGAACGCCTCCCAGGCTGTACGCGTGGCGCGCGCTTGCTGATAATCGAAAACGATATGGTTGTGGACAAAATCGCAGATTGCCTGCACGCGCGACCAGCCCGGCGTCGTCTGACCGAATCGCGACCAGGCAGCATCGGACAGTAGATCCGTCTCGCAATACCGGCTGCCCAAAAGAAAAACCAGAGTATCTTCTGGCAAATCTTGTAACGCATGCTGTTGAGCGGAGGGACTCACCGGGTCGGGTATTGCCGAATCTCGAACCACTCCAGTGCTTTTCAGACAAGTCTTCCCTACGGGAGCCACTATCCGAGTGCACCAGTTTCCGAAGCCGTCCCGGTACGCCTTCATTGGCGTTTCCGGATTGGTGATAAGAATATCGGGACTGACGATATCCGATGCGCGAGAGTAATGGACGTTGACCATGAGGATCATCGGCGTCTCTTGTGGGCAGTAAAAAACTAATTCGTAGCCGACCTGAATCAACATGCTAGGATTCCTTCCGCCAACGATCTCAGGACCCTCAGTTGTCGAAGACCGAATGGCGCTCGGACCAAGTCTCAACCGAAACGGCCTCGTCTAACAAGCAGCGACGGTGGCCACTTAGACCGTTGCCGCGATCAACTTCACCGCCACAACTTCCAGCCACGCCCTCAATCTATTTTACCGAAATGATGCGCCTTGCGCTGCATGCATCCCCGCCCGCCTGTGCGGCTTCCTTCGTCTTCACTATCGCGCATCGGATCAAAAGGGTCGTACTCGCTGGAAGCGCGAGGTCTCACCACGATCGGATCTCAATACAAGGTCATCTTTCTTGAACGTCGCGATTGTGCTTGAAGTAGTCCTGTTTCTTAAAGTCTCCTTATCTGAATCAGTGATTCTCAGAGTGATCATCGGGCCTGTGATTTTCCACGTTCCGCGGATCGTACTTGCCACACCCTGAGAAAGGGTATTAGCAATGAAGCCCCTGGGATAAAGTTGGCAGGTGAAGCTGCCATCGCTGTTGATTGACATTGTCTCTTTCGAATCGCCAACCGTGCCTTGCCAGAGCCCGACGATTTTGGCCGAATATTCGGCCTCCGGGACCGGACGTGAATTGTAGCTACAGGAGGCCACACAAAATCCCAAGATTACCGTCGCGATTGACCTCGCCCAAAGCGCGCAATTGAATTTCATGCAATCAACCCTTTCCTCGTTTTTCCTTCACATCTGCTGTGGACGCGCCCGCTGATGCAATAGCTTGGTCCACGATGGTTGTCTTCCTCTAGAATGCGGCGCGAATGGATCCGGCCCACGAAAATTCTCCGTGTAAATTTTATAGATGTCCCCAGTGCCCCATGGGCACGCCGCTAACCATCCGCTTACCGCCTGGACTTTCAATCTGCCGATGGAAGTACTATTGCCTGGCGCGTGAGTGAGGATTGCATGGACTCTCTCCCCGGCCAAATCAGTCGATCGTATTTCGCCGGGATCGCAGCCCCGGGCCGTGATCTCTGCAGCGAGAAGCGCGGGGGACGATTCCGTCTTTGTAGGTAATCCACACAGGGCCGTTGTGCCGGAGGATTGACGCACCCGCGCGCTCTTCACCTCCGAAACCCAGAGTGCACTCACCACTGTTTTGCTCACTGCATCTCAGGCCGCCCGAGGCAAACTTGGCGGCAACCTTAGCTCGGCGCGGGACCGCAGTACTTGCAGCACGTGAGCGCGGGAGACGACACCTTCAATCTGTCCATCCGACATAACCGGCAACTGATTGACGTCTTCGCGCCCCATAATCTCCAGGGCTTCCATCGCAGGCATGTCGCGCGAAACGAAGTGAACCTTGTCCGCCGAACGCATCACACTGCGCACCGGCGTGAACGGCCATGCTCGCTGCTCGACTGCGCGCACTTCGTTCGGTGTTATCAGACCGAGCAGGTGCCCATCCTGGACCACCAGGAAGCAGCGCCGGCCGGTACGTAGCAAGTGCTCGTTAACGAACTCCTGAATGGAAAGCTCGGGATCAACCGTGTAACTGTCTGTTGACATCACGTCTTTCACGCGTAAGCCGCGGAGAAGGGTGCCGGTTTTGACCTGCATGTAGGTGGCGCCGGCCGCCTGCAAAAGAAACCAGCCGATGAAGGCAATCCAGAGTCCTCCAAGACCTGCTCCTTGAAAGAACCGAAGAACTCCAAAGCCAATGAAGAAAACAGCGATGATCTGGCCAACGATGGCCGCTGTTCGCGTTGAGCGCTCAGCGTCGTCCATCGCCCACCAGAGAATGGCGTGTAGCACGCGCCCGCCGTCGAGCGGAAAACCCGGAATCATATTGAACGCGCCCAGGGCAAGATTGATGTAGCCAAGCCAAACCAGGAGCGCTGTACCAGGTGTTGTTGCTGAAGTCCATGGAGCCCAGCCGGAAAGCCTGGCCAAACCCAACATGACCAGGCCAAGAACGCCGCTGGTGATGGGTCCGACAATCGCCATCCAGAATTCCGTCTTTGGGTCTGCTGCATCCTTTTCGATTTGGGCTACTCCGCCCAGCAAGAACAGCGTGATCTTGTGAACTGGGATCCCGTGGGCCTTGGCGACGATCGCGTGAGACAACTCGTGCGCGAACAAGCAGGCAAAGAAAAGCAGGCCCGTGATGACCGCAGTGCTCCACACCACGGCATCACTCCAATCGTGGTTCACGGCGTGGAATTGCGAGACCAGGGAAAAAGTGATGAGCAGCGCGATTACCAGCCAGCTATAGTGCAGCCCCAGCTCGACCCCGAAGACAGTGCCCAACTTAATCTGCGATTTCATGATTGATCACGCCTTTCCAACGCTTCGTTGCGACCGTTTGGAGAGCGGATTCGTTTCATCAGCCTCTCGTGATGCGAACAACATCTCACGCAGTAGCTCTGATGCTTACATTTTATAGTCGTTTGTTTTGCAACTCTCAAGGAGCGGAGGAACTGCGACTGAGATGTCGACATGTCAAGACTCCCCGATTGGTGGGACGGAATGGCCGACTGCTGCAGCCCCCACTGGAGCCATGTGCTCGGCAATTCGACTTTGCGCTTTGCCCGAACCGATGATGAGAAGGCGATCATTCGCCTGAAGCAAAGAGTCCCGCTGGGGAAACACCACATCCCCCTCTCGCAAAATGGCGATGATCTCCAGGCCGTCATCGCATGCTTCCTCATAACAGGCTTGGACGGTCTTTCCAATGAGAGTGCTCTCGGGTCGCAGAACCCCCACATGCAATTGCCTCCGGCCGGGCAGCTGTATGGGTATTCCTGGAATCGAGGAGAGCAACCAAGTCCAGATGCCCAACCTTGGCGGTTCGCGGAATCTGGCGTGTGCCGAGAAGTCTAAGTGCTAGTTCAACATTCTCGACGTAGCGAGAGGGAGACTGAGCACGTCCCTCGACCTGAGCCTCATACAGACTGCTGTATTTCAGATGTGCCGAGAGCTGCGACTGGATTATGTAGCTGAGGAGCACCGCAAAGGCCGCGGGAGGGAGCAAGCTGATAACCACCCGTCATCTCAGTAACCATTATTAGTGAGGCGATGGGCACGCGCGCTGCCGCACCGAACGTGGCCGCCATTCCCACCACGACAAACATGGCTGCGGGAAGGTGAAAGAGCGAGGCCAGAAATCCACCTAACATTGCTCCCACGAAGAGGGTGGGCGCAAACACCCCACCGGAGCCTCCCGAGGAAACGGTTAGAGCAAAGGCGATGATCTTCAAGAAGATAAGAATGAAGAGCAGCTTCGAGAGCTACCTTGCCGTCGATCGCTTCCTGAATCCAACCGTATCCGCCACCGAGGATGTGAGGGAATTTCAGCGCGATCAGGCCGACACCCAGACCACCGATGGCCGGATTCAGAGCCGCCGGTACGGGAAGAGATCGAAAAACATCGCGTAGCCGATAAAAAACAACCGGCAAGAGCGTGGCGATCAGTCCCCCGCCGATTCCCAGCACACAAAACCAAAGGTAGCCCAGGGGGTGGAGGTTGTTCGCCGTCGGCGGGAAGTAGAACAAAGGTTGCCAGCCAACGAAGAACCCGTTCAAGGCGTAGGCGACGATTGAGGCCAGCATGGTATGGAGCAGCGCTCCAGCCTCGAACTCCATGCTGCCGTAGAGCACTTCAATGGCAAAGAAGGCGGACCCTATCGGAGAACGAAAAATTGCCGAGAGGCCGGCGGCCATTCCGGCCAGCACGAGTACTTGCCGCTGTTTGTCCGAGCGATGCGCGACCGTGGCATAGATCGATCCGATGCCCGCTCCGATCAGTGCGGTAGGTCCTTCGCGGCCGGCAGAGCCTCCTGATCCAATCGTTATCGCTGACGCTATGAGTTTCAGCGGTGCGACCCGCGCCCGAATGAAACCGCCAGCGCGATGGAACGCCTTAACAACTGTATCGGTTCCGTGGCCTTCCGCCTCGGGCGCGAAATTGTAGACCAAGAGTCCGGAGAGCAGCCCGCCCAAAGTCGTTGCCAGGGGGATTAGCCAAAGACCGTGGCGCCCGATGACTTGCAGTACAACTCCACCCTGTTCGGGCAGTGCGGGAGGATGGTAACCCGCTAGCCAGATCAAGAAGATATGTGTGCAGATTCGCAGGGCCCATGTGAAGAGTTGGGCCGCGAGAGCGCCTACCACGCCCAGAATTACAGCCTCGCCAAGCAGCCGCGGCTCGCTCTCCTTTATCACACGGCCCTCCGCACCATGAAGAGTCGACAGCCGGTGTGCGGATTTAACACGGATGCTTTCTCTTGTATTTCGCCGGAGTGTAACATAACGAGGGACGGATAACCCGTGACTCAACGCCTATTCAACCATATCCTCTTTGGGACCGATTTTTCATCATCCTCTACGACGGCGTTGCCCTACGCCGTAGCCATCGCCCACCATTTTGCCGCAAAGCTTTATCTGGCGTACGTGATTCCGGATGACGCATATGACTTGATTCCGGCCGGCGAGCGAGACTCAGCTCTGGAAAACATGCAGAGGCATGTTGAGGACAGATGGCTGGGCTGCGAGCAACCTCGCTTCTTCAAGGCCTACCACACGAGTTGCTCGTGGATCACGGGAACGTTTGGCCGATGATCTCGGGAATGGTGGAAAAGCGAGAAATCGATCTGATTGTGATCGGCACGCACGGCTGGCGCGGTGTGGAGAAGTTGTTGCTGGGATCGACTGCAGAGGAGATCCTGCGCTGCTCGGGCGTTCCGGTTTTGATGGTGGGCCCAGATAATTTGGTGCCACCGGAAACAGAGGCCAAGCCGGGGCGCATCCTGTATGCCACAGATTTCTCCACAGAGTCCG
This sequence comes from uncultured Acidobacteriota bacterium, assembly GCA_963755795.1. GTDB lineage: Bacteria > Acidobacteriota > Terriglobia > Terriglobales > Acidobacteriaceae > Sulfotelmatobacter. The sequence continues at coordinate 54,369 of CAVWLI010000051.1, forward strand.
AACCTGCTATGCGCTACGCATGTTCTTTGGCCAAAGAATACAATGCCGCGCTCTTTTTCCTGCACGTTACCCAGGATGCATATCAAGAACCAATCTCAACGCGGATGAAGCCTGACGACTTCTTCCGCTTGCGCTCATGGAGAAACATTGGACGTTAGAAGAAGAAATCGCGCCCGAGTTTCACGTTGAGTTCAACCCGCTGGCTGCTGAATGCATCCTGGAGACTGCCGGTAAGTTACAGATCGACCTGATTGTGCTGGGTGTGCGCGGGACACGCTATCCGCGCGTGGCTGCTCATTTGCCGGGACCGACGGCCTACGATGTGGTTTCTAATGCGCGCTGCCCCGTTTTGGTCGTACGAGGCGAGCATCCACTCCAGAAGTGACGACGCCATTCGCATACCGATGCCCCTCAGCTCGATGAACTTCGCGTGCCGGCCCCTCCAGAGGTTGGAGGAACGGCAAGAGTGGCCAGCGAAATTGAGGCTTCCACTGACTTGATGTGCAAGTCCCGCTGTGGAAATGGGACCTCCACCCCACCGGATTTCATTTCTCGGGAATGATGGCAAAAACCGTCCAATACGTGTCACAATTTCTGCGAGAGGCTTCTTTCCACGTATCCAACACTACCGTTCAACACTGAGGAGTGACAAAAGGGGCAAGAGGTTTGAATGATGTCCAACCCCCTCGGGCGAATCCAACGATGGAACGCCCGCTCTGGCTCCTAAATCTTGAGGATCCTCATCAGCGGCTTGATCGTCAGGCCCTGCACCAGGATGGAGAAAGATCACCGCTCCAAACGTCAGATCCAGAATTCGATCCCGGTACGGAAATGCGCTCTCGAGGCTAAGGGCCAAAGCCAGGGCCAGAGACCCGCGCAGCCCTCCCCAGACAATCAAATGCTGCCAGCGGAAGGGAACCTTCTCTCGGAACAGATTACTCAGGGGAACGAGTAAGTACACCGAATATTATCCGCCCGAGCGACACCGCGGCAATGGCAAACAGCACGGGCTTCCAGGTATGAGCGAGTTGGTCTACGCGTACCTCCAGTCCAATAAGCAAAAATACCAGCGAGTTCATCACGAACGACGTGTACTTCCAAAACGAGACCAGTGCCGTCCTGGTGTCGGCGCTCATCGCCGATTTCGCACGGAAGTTTCCGACCATCAATCCCGCCGATGCCGTCGCGATGACGCCAGAAAGATGCAGGTGACCGGCAAGCAGATAGCTGCCGTAGGCAGCGACGGTTGTCAGCGTGATCTCAATCTCGGGATCGTCGATCTTCGCCGCGATCTTGCTCACCAGGTATCCCAGGGCCGATCCAAGAGAGGCTCCGCCAACAACTGCCAACGCAAACTGACCAATTCCCTTGGCTATGCCCACATTTCCGGCAAGAATGCTCGCGAGCAGGATTTGAAACAGAACGACGGCAGTTCCATCGTTTATCAGGCTTTCGCCTTCGATAATCACCGCCAGACGCTTATCGACCTTGAGGTCCTTGAAGATTGCGATTACTGAGATGGGATCGGTCGCAGAGATAATTGCGCCAAACAGCAGCGCAATTCCAAGCGGCAGGGCGATCCCAATGCAACAGATAACCCGTAACCAAAGTGGCGAGGACAACGCCAACATTGGCAAGAAATAGGAGAAGCACAAAATCCGGAGTAATGAGTGCACATCGATTTTTAAGCTTCCTTCGAAAACCAAGGCCGGCAGAAACAAAATCAAGATCACATCGGGTGTCAGCCAGTTTGGTCGTTGGCCGGCCTGCAGGGGTGAAAGCACTTGCAGACGGAGCACGCTCAACAGGAGGCCGCCCAGGACTAACGATACCGTGTAAGGGATACGTAGACGCCGGGCTAGGAGCGCAATGGCCGAGGCGGCGATGAGCAACCAAATTAGAAACTCGACGGCCGATTTCGCGGTCATGGAAAAGGATGATCCTCTCTCTAAGAACCTCCGTTGCTGTTGGCCCGTCTCGCTGGAAGTCAGCCTCTGGAACGAATACTCTCGGAAGATTCCAGGCGGCGGGTGAAGACGGGAAGGAGACTTGCTAGCAAAGACGGGTACAATTCAGATCGACGAGGTCAGGCGCAGCGAGTAAAGCGCGGTCGCGTTCGAAGATTCTGACTCTGTAAACCGTCGGTGGGCAGCTAGAGCGGGCAGTCGCTGCCGTTCCAGCTAGCGCCAACACAGCGAATAGCAGATTCCCGAACCGAACGGCTCTCAAAGCCGTTGGCGGAAAGTCCACGGCGGCAGAGATGAACATGGTTATCGCACTCACAAGCAACAGGAGAACCATAGCGGACCTGGATCACGCCTTCACTTAACTATAATGCTATCATGCAGTTAGGAGAATTTCAAACAGGATCGCACGACTTTCGAGAGTACCCATGATCTGGCGCCTGTCTCGCTTACGGGAACTATTTCGACCAGTCGCGGAGATTTACTCGAGGGGCTGACAGAGGGCAGGCAGTTCGACACTGTGTACTTCGCGATGTTGGTGCTGGCTTGTCTCATCGCGCTTCTCGGCCTGCTTCAAGAACAGTCCGGCAGTCATCATCGGAGCGATGCTGATCTCGCCGCTCATGGGGCCGATTCTTGCCTGCGGACTGGCGCTTACGGCGGCCGATTGGAATGTGGGAAAGAAGGCGGCGCGGAATGTGGGGCTGAGCGTGGCCGAGGCGATTATCATTGCAGTCGTTGCCACCCGGCTCTCCCCGCTCCGAGAAGCTACACCTGAAATCCTGGCCCGCACCAATCCCAACTTGATGGATCTCCTGATCGCTTTCTTCTCCGGCGTTGCGGGCACGCTTGCACTTTCGTCACGCAGGACCGCAATGACAATTTTGCCCGGAGTAGCGATCGCCACTGTCTGTGATCCCTCCATTGGCTGTGGTCGGGCTATGGCATCGGCACCGGGCAGTGGCTCGATCGCCAGCGGCGCTCTCATGCTTTTCTTTACCAACTTTGCCGCCATTGTGTTGAGTGCTGGACTCATCTTTCTGCTGATCGGAGTTCGGCCCCAAGGTGCCGCTCCCGAACGCCAGCACTTCATTGCCCGCCATCGAATCGCCATCGCCATTCTGATGGTGCTCGCGCTCTCGGTTCCCCTGATGAGGACCCTCAGGAGCGCGGCACAACAGGCACAACTACGGACCGACGTTTCTGATCTGCTAAAACGCCGACTCCTAAAATCCGGGGAACGCCAGTTGGATAGCGTCAAACTGCAGGTTGCGAGGATCACGTGGCGGTTGCCGCCATTGTGCAAACGTCAAGATTCATAGAACCGAAGGAAGTGCAGGCACTCCAAAGCGAACTTAGCAATCTGATCGGACGTCCGGTTCGACTTGAACTTCAGCAATTGCAACTGGCCAGAAAGGAGCGTGCAGGCCCAGTCGAGGGGAGAGATTACTTGGGCGGTGGGGTTGTGCAAACCGAATCCAAGGGGACATCGCCGTCCACAGCTGCCATCGTAGCGAAGGCTCAGAGACAACCCAAGGTTCGCTGGCTTCCTTGCTTTCTGCTGTCGGGGTCAGTCAGCTAACTGTACTTTCGGTAGGTTTGCAGCCCGATGGAGAACTGCAAGTTGCAGTCAGTGCTCTGCAAGAGCAGACCTTCTCACAAGCCTCTTGGCAGGTCGCTGCAGAATCTCTTTCGCGCGATCTCGGTGTACCAGTGCAAATTGGTGCGAACGTTATGCTTGCCGATCCCAGCTACAACGTGAAGTACGAGCCTAATTCGATTCGACTGACTGAACGCCAAGTCAGGGAACTGAGAAGGTTTATCGGTACGGCAAAAGGACCTGACAGCAGCTACGTGTCGACGTACTCAGGCACCGAAGACGCGGATCTAGTGAAGCGCAGAATCACTGCTCTTGGCCGCTATTTTCGCGCGGCGACTTTGTCGTCCGAGCCAGATCCCAAGCTGCCTCCCGACTTGATTATGGTCCACGAAAAAACAGATTTTGAGGTGCATGGCGGACAAAAGGATTTCGGCCCTACAGTGGGGCGAGAAGCTAAACATTAAAAAGATTCTCTTGCCAGTTGATTTCCCGAACCCCTCGCTGAGCGTGATTCACCCAGGCTAAGACATTGGCGCACCGTTGCCATTCCGAGATTGTGATGCTGCACGATTGAGTCGACAATATGTAGGCGGTAGGAAATGCCACTCCCCAAACCCAGTTGGGAATGTTTACTTTCTCCTATCTGCCGACCCCAAGTTTACGTAGAAACGTCATCATCGGGCACCAGTTCGTAAGTCCGGACTGAAGTAGATTCAATCCGACAAAAGCCGTGAAAAGATACCAGTAAGGGCTTACGCAGTGTCCAAGTGCCAGGGACAACAGAATAAAGCTACCGGCGATCAAACGAAGTGTCCGTTCTACGGTCATACGAGTTCTCCTTCAAGACAAGTTGGTTTTACGCAATTTCGCATTGCGGTGTTTCGCATTCCGCAATATTTTCCGGGGCATGCGGATGCATCGGTGAAAACGAGTTTCCCCTCTGAGAGAGGTAGTAAAGAACCGGCACAGCCATGCGCGACAGAACAGTAGACGCGACTTCTCCCGCCATCAGGGACAGAGCCAGGCCCTGAAAAATCGGATCGAACAGGATCACGCTCGCTCCCACCACCACGGCGGCTGCGGTCAGCAGCATGGGGCGGAAGCGCACCGCGCCCGCATCGACTACGGCGTCCTCCAGCGACATACCTTGCGAGCGGCGGAGTTCGATGAAGTCGACGAGAATGATGGAATTGCGGACGATAATGCCGGCTCCAGCGATGAAGCCGATCATCGACGTTGCCGTGAAGAATGCTCCCATCAGCGCGTGCGCGGGCAGAATGCCGACCAGCGTGAGCGGAATCGGCGCCATGATGACCAGCGGCGTGACGAACGAGCGGAACCAGCCCACGACCAGCACGTAGATCAATACCAGGACGGCCGCAAAGGCGAGTCCCAGGTCGCGGAAGACTTCGACCGTAATGTGCCACTCGCCGTCCCACTTTATGGAGAAGCGGTCGGTGCGCTCGGGCATGGTCGTGCCCTTGTATTGCTTTACTCCGTAGCCATCGGGCAATTTGATTTTGTCGATGGCTTCGCTCATCTTCATGATGGCGTACACAGGGCTTTCTTCTCCGCCCGCCACATCTCCCGTCACGTAAACGACTGGCTGCAGATTCTTGCGATACACGCTGGTATCGATTGTCGTTTGTTGAAGGTTCGTTACTTCCTGCAGGGCGATTTGCCCACCGGAAGGCGTCGGCAGCTTCAGGTTGCCAAGGTCTTCGATCCCAGAGCGATCCGAGCGCGCCAGCCGCACTTCGATCGGGATGTCCTCGCGGGAATGGGGATCGTGGAGCAAGCCCGCGTTGGCTCCGCCGAGCCCCACCTGCAGAGTGCGCGTAACATCGGCGGGCGAGATGCCGTGGAGAGCTGCTTTGTCCAGATCCACTTTCATGTCGTACTTGATTTGCGGGTCTTCGACGTACCAGTCCACATCCACGACGCCTGGCGTTTGCTGAAAGACCTTCTTGACTTGAGCGGCCAGTTCAATCTGCCCTTTGTAGTCTGGCCCATAGATTTCAGCCACCAGAGTTTGAAGCACAGGCGGACCGGGCGGGACTTCCGCTACCTTGATGCGCACATTGAAGGGCGCGGCAATCTTGCTCCGGCGCCGGGTCATCAGGCAGCGGTTCTTTGCTACCTTGTAGAGCCAGACGACGAGCGCTTTCGGACTGTCGAATTTGGGCAGGTGCGGAACCGATTTCAGCAGCACTTCTTGCATGGTGTCTTCCGCGTCCTGGCGCTGGCCGCAGACCCGCATGCTAAAGGAGAACACGGTATTCTGGAGGAGAGCTAGAGCCTGCTCCAGCGCCGCATCGTCACCCCGCTGCAAAAGTTGCACGGCTTGTTCGATCTCAGAGTGCACTGCCGTCAATGTAGCATGGCAAACCTCCGGCTAGCTTGTTTCCGACGCGACCTTAGCGCTTGCAGTTTGTGCTCAAGCAGCTGAGCGCGGAGATGATGCTCTTTGCGTCAAGCCCATCGCCCAGCGAGCTATACGGATCCGATAAGGCTATAGAGCAAGATTGAGAACACGATCGCGGTGAACACTACGTACATGCGGTCGCGCTCTTCGGCAAAACCAAAAATCGAAAATGCGACTCGCGCTACGGGGGTCGCGATCAACAGCAGGAGTCCGAACTGAATGATCCCCCGACCTCGCAGTGCCAAGCTGTCGCGGATGATTCCGCGGACGCCTCGAAGATCTGAGGGTTCGCCACGGAACACGCGGAAGTCCGCGGGGGAATGACCATGCCGAAAGAGATAGATCACGCCGCCAGTCAATACAACCAGCGCAGACAGAAGCACTCCGGCGCGCAGCAGGTTCCCAAGAGTATTTTCAATCCTTTGATCGGTCCACCCTCGCGTTGGAAGCACTTAGATCCTCCCGGAAAGCCCGTTATAGAGCATCTCAATCGCTAGAAGAACAATCACCAGACTAAAGCCGAGGCGCAGCCATTTTGTGTGCAATTTGACCAGAATCCTGGCACCCAACAACGAGCCGGCAAGAACCCCCAGCATCACCGGCATCGCAAGCCCGGGATCAACGTAACCGCGGCTCAGATATACACCCGCGCTAGCGGCGGCGGTCACGCCGATCATGAAATTGCTGGTTGTGGTCGAAACTTTGAAGGGGATCTTCATCGCCTGGTCCATGGCAAGAACCTTCATTGCTCCGGAACCTATGCCGAGAAGTCCTGACAAAGCGCCAGCGCCAAACATGAGAGTCCAGCCCGTCGGTACATGCTGTACGTTGTAACTTCGAGGACCATCCCCGTCAGGAAAACTGCCATTCAGTCGCAGCCGAGTTGCCAGCGGATCGGGTGGGAGTTCGCGTTCAGCTTGCGATCGAGGCTTTCGGGAAAAGTATGCAGAAAACAACAGTACCACTCCAAAAACGATTGCAATGGCATGTGTTGATACTCGTGTCGCCAGGTTTGCACCGAGAAGTGCGCCGAGTGTCGTGGCAATCTCGAGGAACATCCCGATCCTGATATTCGAGAAGCCCTCTTTTACGTATGCCGCTGCCGCACCGGAGGAAGTCGCGATCACTGACACGAGCGAGGCGCCGATGGCATAGCGGATGTCTACCTTGAATAGCAAGGTGAGCAAAGGTACGAGAACGACGCCTCCGCCCAATCCGGTCAACGCTCCCACGAGGCCCGCGATCAGTGAACTCCCGCATACCAGCAGGCTAAACTCAAGGATGGTCATGAAACTCCTTCAAATATCGAGAAAGACTGAACACTCGAATTCTAAGCTTGGTCCCGCTCCATCCGAATATTGGCGAACGCGGAAAGACAATCCCCTCCGGGCGCGTGGATGTGAAGCGCCAAGGTCCGAAAGTGTTGACCATGAGTTGCCGCGCCATCTGAGCGCGAGACAGCACTTGAATATTCGACCTTTGCGGGAACGATCTCATTGTCAGGTCGAATTGTTGCGCATTAGCGCTCACTCTCGCAAAGCATTTTGAGCCGAACCTACGTTCTCACTACGGTCCCCCGAGGAACTTGACGGCGGCGCGTATTCGACCTCACGCTGCTGAGTAGCTACGCAGGAATCGCCGTCGACGCTCTCCAGTGATGGCGCGCCCTGCGCGTTTTGGGCCTTACGACGACTCATGAATACGTTTGCAAAGCCCGGATACGGAATGTGCGGGTGACCACGCTGGCGGTCAACGCGGAAACCATAAGAACGATGAGTAGGAGAGGAATCGAACGAGGGTCGGAACGCGTGTTCTTGCTTTTCTCCATTCTCACACCGTGACTATATCGCACCGCAGGGCGCAGTGGCGTTTCTTTCACCTGTGCGCCGCCTCGATGTGGCTTCATAAAAATCCTTCCATGAACGCGTTTTTTTGGCATCGGGAACATTTTGGTCCAGTTGGCTGACTTGATGACCCGAGAAAAAATAGCAGCGGCCAACTCAAGTCGCCGCATAATCATCTCTACTGTAGGGTTGGGTAAATGTCACTGAACGGACATCTCCGTGACCGCAGGCGTCATACTCGAGCGGTTCTTGCTTTTGCGGCTTTTTTCGCGCTTTTGCTAATCCGCACTGCCCCGCCGGACTCTCCGAAGGCAGCCTCCCTTCACCATTCCTCGATCAGTGCTGTCTCCAGACACCAGCAGAGACCACATTTTGATTCTGAGGGATTGCAGTGGAGCGCTCCTGCCGGTCATTTTCTTCCGTTCCCGCCCGCTGCAGAATCTGCGCATCTCATTCCGACCACTCGACTATGGTCCGCGTTACAGGCCAAGGGCTTCCACTATAATCGCCCACCTCCCGCCAGCTAAATCCTACTCAGTTCGAACTTCGATAGCACCTTGCGATCGTTCAACAAGTTCAAGGTCGCGCGGGTTGCTCAACTACCGAGCGCCGATCATGGTTCAATCCGCGGTAATGATACGCACGACCGATGGAGAAAGCCGGTCTGGCGTGTCACGTCCCCGGCGCGATGAAACGAAGATTTGGAGGTTCCCGTGCCTCATCTTGCGCGAGGACAATCAGTCCCTGGCACCGATGGCTTCGCAATCTGGATTGCGCGCCCCAGACTGAGAGCGGTATTTCTCGGAGTGGGTTTAGTTTCATTCCTGGTCACCGAACTCATGCATTCGCTGCTGGTTCCAGATCTTGGGCGCCACTGGGAACGACTGCTCGCGGAAGGGGTATCAGCCGTAATTGTTGCGCTCTTAACAGTGAGGCTGGTGCATGCCGCGGATCAACGGCGGGAAGCAGCACTGCTGCGAATGCAGGTAATTTCCGAGATGAATCACCACATCCGTAATGCACTTCAGGCCATTTGTTTAACGGCGGAGTCCACTCAAAACCAACGATGCATTGGTGTGATCTCAGAAAGTGTGGATCGCATCGAATGGACGCTCCGAGAGATCTTGCTGCGACCAAAACCGCTTCAGGAAAAAGAAGCAGATCGGTTGCGGTATTTCCGACCACAACACACGTCAGCTACGGCACGTCAGGAGAAATACAAATGAGCACCGTTAAAGTTCTTTGCGTCGAGAACCATCTCGAGTATCTGGATGCCCTGAAGTACATGCTGGAAACGGCTGGCTACGAAGTTGTCTCCGCGACTACGGGAAGCCAGGGTCTCTCGATGCTCATGAAACACCCCATCCGGGGAGTTCTTCTGGAATACGACTTGCCAGATGCCACAGGCGCCACGGTACGGGCCGAGATGAAACGGGTCAAACCTGACGTTCCGGTTCTCCTGTTTGCAGGGATCGGAAGCCAGACGCCATTCTTGCTCCGTTTTTTGGACTCGTATCTTCGCAACGCGGAGAAACCCGAGTGGGCTTTCCAAGATCTGGATGCATAGAGCGGCCGTCGAGAGTAATCGTGGTCGGGACCCCAGAAGAAACTGCATACTTGCCGCAGATTCAGTGGTGGCACAAAGTGAGGATAACAACATGGAGCACAGAGACATTGAACAAATAAAGCAAAGACTGGAACTCCAGCGCCATGAGGCCTTGCAGATCCTGCGCCGGATTGAAGGTGAAACGAAGTCGCTGGATGTTGACTCGACTCACGACAGTGCTGACCGCTGTCTCATAAGCATCTCGAAGGAGTCCTTGTTCGAGCGGAGCAGCCAGCGAAGAACTGTCTTGCGCCTGATCGAAGCGGCGCTCAAGCGAATTGCAGACGGCTCGTTTGGAGTGTGCATCGCTTGCGGCGACGATATCCAGGCTCGGAGGCTCGAAGCTCTGCCCTGGACGCAATTCTGCATTCGATGTCAGGCAGAACGAGAACAGGAAGTTGGTTCGAGCCTGTCGGCAAGGACTTTAGTACCGTCGGGAGAGAACTGGAAACGAGCCGGATAGGTGTTGTTTCGTCGGGTTCTACACATTTGGCGGAAGCAACCAGCAGCGAGGTGCCGCGTACGCTCGGATGAGATGCGAACACATTGGGGGTGTCAGCATGAGGGCCATGGTCATCATGATGTTGTTGGCAGGAGGATCGTTTTCGCAGGTCGCGATCCCTGGGGGAACGATCTTGCCGGTCCAGTTGAATTCCTCTCTGAAGTCGAATAAGGCCAGACCGGGTCAGGAAATCAGGGTCCGAGTTATGCAGGACGTACCGTTGCCCGGCGGCCAGAGAATTCATGCTGGGGCCAGGGTCATCGGTCATGTGGTTTCGGCCACGCCGGCCAGCAACGGAAGGGCTGCTGAGATCTCGTTGCGCTTTGATACGTTGCAGCAGGGATCGCGGCGGACTGCTCTGATCACAAATCTGAGGGCGTTGGCCACCATGATGGACGTGTCCGAGGCGCAGGTCCCGAAAACGGGGCCGGATCGTGGGACGTCAGAATACAGTTGGACCACGGATCAAATTGGCGGCGAGATCGACTATCACGGGGGCGGCGCGATTGTTCACGCCTCAGAGATCGTTGGACACTCCGTGCCCAACGGGGTGCTGGCCCGCGTCAGTCCAACTTCCGGTAGGAAATGCCGTGGCGCGGTCGACGGCAACGACCGGCCGCAAGCCCTGTGGGTGTTCGCTTCGGATGCCTGTGGTCTTTACGATTTTCCCAACGTGAACTTGGCCCACGCAGGCAGGACCGATCCAGTTGGCCAGATTACGTTGCTCTCAAGCAGAGGTGATCTGAATATACGAGGAGGCAGTGGAATGCTGTTGCGGGTGAATGGTGCTAAGCCGTGAATTTTGAAGCACACCCGGACAATAGTCTCGCGATGATGTCGGGCGGGCATCGTAGTACCTCACAGGTTCATCTAAAGAAGTAAGAACTGGAAGGAGATGATATATGCGGCTGCCAAGGTTTGGAGCAATTGCATGCTTCTTACTGGCCGCGATTCTATCTGCGCCCGCATGGGGTAGCGATACGAGCGCACAATCCGCGGTACCAGGAACTCTAAATTATGTTGAAGGCCAGGTTTCCATCGGCGACCAAGCCCTCAACTCGAAGTCAATCGGCACGGCTGAGTTGCAGCCGGGCCAGTCATTGGTTACGGAGAAGGGCAAGGCCGAGGTTTTGTTGACCCCTGGCGTCTTCCTGCGAATCGGCAACAGCAGTTCCGTAAAGATGATTTCTCCCAGCCTCACGGACACGGAGGTCGAACTCGACCGGGGACACGCAATGGTCGAAGTTGCTGAAATTCATCCGGAAAACGACATCCGCGTCGACGATGCTGGTACAAGCACGCAACTGTTGAAGACTGGGTTGTATGACTTTAATCAGAATCAGAGAGAGCTGCGCGTGTTCGACGGCAAAGCATTTGTAGAGAGCGGCCACGAACATGTCGACGTGAAGGGTGGGCGGGAGATCACCTTGGCGAGCAACGATCTGTCGAAGCCTCAAAAGTTCGACAAGAAGTCGTATGAGGAAGGCGATCTGTTCCGCTGGAGCAGTCTGCGGTCGGGTTACCTGGCTGAAGCCAATGTCGATGCGGCAAGCATGTACGCGGTGAATGGATGGGGCGGCCCTGGCTGGTGGGGGGCCGATTGGTATTGGGATCCCTGGTTTGACGCCTTCACTTTCATTCCGGGCGACGGGATATTCTATAGCCCGTTTGGCTGGGGCTTCTATTCTCCGTGGTGGGTCTATCAGGCTCCGTTCTTCGGATACGGATATGGCTCGGGCCGCTACGGATACGGACACTATTACCATCATTTCAGTACTGACTCGCGCAACTGGGGCCCCGGCTCTCACTACGTCGGCGGGCATAATTACGCCCACGGCATCTATCATGGACAAGGATCCACAGGACGTGGGTTCCATTCCGGACCTAGTATGGCGAGTTCGGCGCGGGGCTTCGGTAGATTCGGCGGCGGCGGCTTCCACGGTGGCGGGTTTCATGGCGCCGGTGGTGGCTTTCACGGTGGAGGCGGCGGGTTTCACGGAGGTGGTGGAGGCTTCCATGGTCGATGACCGGTAATGATCAACGACCTGTCACATGACTTGTGAGCAAGCGCGGTGAAGAGACTCTCCGGGTTTCGTGTCAGTCCGTCGGCAGCGGCTGACGAGAACTTGGAGAGCCTGTCCACCGCGACGGCACAAGGGAATCCTATCGGCTCTGCCTTTCTGGGGTCATGCATTGTCTGTCGGCGGTCAGCAGACCAGGTTCTCGCCTTTCAGCTCCCGGCCTATTCCGCCGCCTGGGCTGCCAAGTTTTCGACAACTCCAATATTCTTCAGCAATTCTGGCGGAAAGCCGTGCCGTTCCTGCAGGTAGGCTGGGCTGTTGTAGCTGACCCAAACTTTGCCTTGAGCGTCTTCTCTGACCAGGATCTTGAGGGGAAGATCGATCGCGACACTGGGAGCAGCCAGCATCAGTGGCGTGCCGCCCTTGGGGTTGCCAAAGATCAGCAGCTTAGTGGAAAGCATTTTCATCCCTACCTTTTCCGCTTCTCCACTGTGATCGACCAGTGCGAATAGGGCCACGCCCTTGGCTTGCAGAATTCCCTTCAGCTTTTCCACGGTCTGGTCCACTGAGTGATTGCTGGGGATATCGATGATTCCGTTGGTCGTGCTGGATGACATGGTGATCTCCTGGTGGTTTTCAAGCTGCGAATCGGCGGACTTCAGGATCGGATAGATCGCCATTGCTAGCCCGGCTGCAGCCAGAAAGAAGCCAATCGCGACCGGGTGCGTCGAAGGACGAGAATGATCGGTTTGGCCGCGATCCAACTGGCGAACCAGTCGAGGTGGTGGAATCCGGCAAACACATTCAGGATGACTCTCGCGACGATCAGCACCGTGCCGAACCGCAGCGACAAACCACAAAATTGCGATGCGGGTTCCCGATGAATTAAGTGAAGTTGCTGCAGGAACCGACCGAAGCGAGTGACGACAAAACCAAATCCCATCCAAGCGAGGCCAGTGCGAAGCCATACCAGAACAGTCCGCTCAGCTGCAAGATAATCGCGCAGATTGGCTTTGCGTTGGATTTGCGTTGTCGCGTCCATTCTCGTTTGGTCAGGGATGAGAGCTTGCGATGGACGTGCGTCCGGGTAGCTTGAGCGAATCGCTCACTGTGACCTCGGCTACGCGAAGCCGCGCAACGGTGAGGTCGTCAATCTCAAGAGATTTCAATTTGGCGCTCTCAACCGAGAGGCGGCGGATTGCCAACCGCCCGATCGCCAGCGCCCCGATTGCGAATGCGCCTACAGCCACGGCACCGATTGCCGTGGCTATGATCGCCACGCCGCCGAAGCCCAAAGATTTGGAAGTGCTGATCTTTTCCATGGAGCAACCATCTCCGTTTCCCACGCGCGCGGCGTCGTCGCGGATTGCGAACCCGTGAAAGGTTCACGAGATCCGGCCTCCCGTCAGACGGGAAGGCCGGATGGCCTCACGCTGCTTTTTTCTGGCTTTTCTGGATAAATGCCAGCAGATCGGCATTGATCTGATCGGCGTTGGTGGTGGGCATGCCATGCGGAAAGCCGGGATACACCTTCAAGGTGGCGCCCTTCACAATCTTTGCGGACTGCAGGGCCGCGGCGGCGATGGGTACGATCTGATCGTCGTCGCCGTGAAGAATGAGGGTGGGCACATCGAACTTTTTCAGATCTTCCGTAAAGTCCGTCTCGGAGAACGCCTTGATGCAGTCGTAGCCCGCCTTGACCCCGCCCATCATCCCTTGCAGCCACCATTTGTCGCGAATGCCTTCCGAGATCTTGGCGCCCGGACGGTTATAGCCGTAGAACGGAAGTGTGATGTCCCGGTAAAACTGCGGACGATTTTCCAGATACGAGGCTCGGAGACCGTCGAAGACCGAAATGGGTGCGCCCGCAGGATTCTTCTCCGTCTTCACCATCAACGGTGGCACCGAACTGATGAGCACCGCCATGGCCACGCGCTTCGTACCATGCCGGCCGATGTACCGAGCCACCTCTCCGCCGCCGGTGGAGTGGCCGACGTGGATTGCGTTTTTCAGGTCGAGTTTTTCGGTAAGACCCGCGAGGTCGTCGGCGTAAGTATCCATGTCGTTGCCATCCCAGGTTTGGGTAGAACGGCCGTGGCCTCGCCGGTCAGCCGCGATGACTCGATAGCCGCGCTGGCCAAAGAACATCATTTGTCCGTCCCAGTCGTCGGCGGTGAGCGGCCATCCATGGCTGAACACGATGGGCTGGCCTTTTCCCCAGTCTTTGTAGAAGATCTGGGTGCCATCTTTTGTGGTGATCGTGGGCATGCTTTTTCTCCTTGAGTTCTGTGATTTTTTGATGCAACCAGAAGCATGGGTGACTGCGACGCTATGATCGTGCTGAGTCCTTCGCGGAAGACCGGACGATCCTCAACGCTCAGGATGCGAATCGGCTTTGGCTGGTCCATCCCCACTTCCCCAGTGCCCGATTGCCCCAATGCGGGCAATTGTAATCGATCACTTTGTCTTTTGATAAGGGCTGGAAGTATCGCCGATCCGAGCAAAAACGTCAGAGCCAAGCTGAGGCATATCGATTGCGCAAGCAACGCGCTGCAAACACCGCGGCGGAATTTCTCTGATACACTGGCGCGCATGAGGTCAAGCAATCGAAGACAATTTCTTGGGCAGTGCGCGGCCGCGGCAGGAACTGCGTGGCTTCTACCTCCGTTTGCGCGCGCGGCGGGGAGTTCTTCGCCGGCCGTTCAGTTCCCCACCGCCGCGCGAGACCGCGTTGCTGTAGCGGCGTATCCCTTTCGCGAGTTTATTGTGGGATGGAAGGGATGGGATGGCAAGACTCCCAGCACCGTGCCGTTATCGCA
>CAVWLI010000052.1:0-12373 GCA_963755795.1 uncultured Acidobacteriota bacterium
GTAGTCGGTGATGCCAATCGTGGCGGAGTTGCCGTTCACCTGAATCCATTCGTGCTCTTTGGTGTACTTGCGATCTGTAGGGTAAGGCATAAAAAGCTTCTAGCTCCTGGCTGTTAGCTTCTGGCGAGTCCTCTGTGGCGCTCTGTGTCTTCTGTGGTTATACAGTTTTCTTTGGCCGTTTATAAAACGGAGTCGGCACCACCACCGCCCCCACGCCTTGACCGCGAATTTCCACTTTCACTCCCGCCCCAACCGCCGCGAACTCCGGCGGAACGTATGCCAGCGCAATGTTCTTCTTCAAGAACGGCGCTGGCGAACCACTCGTCACGTATCCGATCT
Source organism: uncultured Acidobacteriota bacterium (assembly GCA_963755795.1). Lineage (GTDB taxonomy): Bacteria > Acidobacteriota > Terriglobia > Terriglobales > Acidobacteriaceae > Sulfotelmatobacter. The sequence continues at coordinate 340 of CAVWLI010000052.1, forward strand.
CGCGTCCGTTGTTCTCTAAGACTTTGTAGCCGTCGCGGGCGATGCCGCGCTCGGTCATCTCCAAGCCCACGAGAGTTCGCTTCACGCCGACGGCTTTCGCTTTCTCCAGCGCGGCGCGACCGACGAACTCCGGCTTCTCCATTTTGCAGAAACGGTCGAGCCCGGCTTCCCAGACATTAATGGTATCGGAAATCTCGTGGCCGTAGAGGGGAAGCTTGCCTTCGAGCCGCAGCGTGTTGCGCGCGCCCAGGCCGCAGGGCACGAAGCCGAACTCCTTGCCCGCCGCCAGAATCTCATACCACACACGCGCGCTGGTGGCTTCATCGGCCGGAATATAAATTTCGAAACCGTCTTCCGCTGTGTAGCCGGTGCGGCCCATCAGGATATTTGCCAGACCACACAGTTGGCCGCGCGTGACCCAATAAAACTTCACCGCACTCAGATCGGCGTCGGTGAGCTTCTGCAGCAGATTCACGGCTTTCGGTCCCTGGATCGCGATTTGGGTAAAGTCGTCCGAAAGATTTTCGACGGCGCAGTCGAACTGTCGGGTATTGTCGCGCACCCAGCTGAAATTTTTTTCGCGCGTTCCGGCATTGATCACCAGAAGGTATTCGTCGTCGGCGAGCCGGTGCACGATCACGTCGTCGACAAATGTCCCCTGGGGATATAGCAGCGCCGAATACTGCGCCTGCCCAATGGCCAGCCGCGAGGCGTCGTTCATGGAAATATGCTGCACCGCGGCCAGCGCCTGCGGGCCGGACAGACGGATATCGCCCATGTGGCTGACGTCGAAAATGCCCACGCCGGTGCGCACTGCCATGTGCTCGTTGATGATTCCGCAGCCGATGGCCGCCGGATATTCCACCGGCATATCCCAGCCGTTGAACTCGACCATCTTCGCGCCCATCTGGCGATGGACGGCGTTCAGCGCAGTTTTGCGGATGTTGGTTATGGTGCCGGCGGGCGTCGCCTCAGCAGAAGACAAGACAGACCTCAATCAGCGGCGGTGGTTGGCCCGCTGGGATGGTGTGACTGATTACCGTATCACGCGCTTTTTCGGTGGGTCAAACCGGAGCGCTTTTACCCCGGAGGACACCGAGGTGCACAGCCGGCTTCCTTCGATGGCTCTCTGTCTATGTGGTTGGGATTTTGACTCTACTGTCCGAACTGCACCGTGACCCGCGCTCCGGCGGCGACGTGCGTTCCGGCGACGGGCGTCTGTTTGCTAGCAAGGCCGCTGCCGACGGCATCGAGTTGCAAGCCAGCGTCCTGGGCGGCTTCCACGGCGCCCCGCACCGTCTTGCCCACGAATGATGGCACCTCGATTCCGCCCTGCTCCACGTCGAGCACCACGGTTCCGGTGGTTGGCAGTTTTGCTTGTTCGTCTGCTGCAGCGTCTTTCTTTTTTGCTGGAACTTGCTCTGCAGCCGACGCTGTGTCGCTTGGCGGAACCGGTTCGCGCATGGCCGCTGGCACGACATGTTCGTGAGCTCCGGCATTTGCGGGCAAGAGTGCCCGCGCCACATCTTGCGGCTTCGCAGCGTCCGGGGAATCTGCATTCATATCCGCGGTCTCCAGCGGCTCACCGGGATGATCCGGAGTTCCTTCCTCCAGGTCTTTATCTTTGATCTTCGCTTGTGCCAGGAGCAACTGATGCTGCGGGGCCAGTGGCAGATCATGCGGCACGTGTAGATATTCCAGTACCTGCTGCGTGACGCGCCGGAACACCGGAGCCGAGACCTGGCCGCCCTGGTGCAGCCCGACGGCGGAATCCAGTATCACCGCGACCACGACTTGCGGATTGTTGATCGGAGCGAACCCGGCGAAGGTGGCGATATATTTTGTCTTCGAATACGCCCCCGTGGCCGGATCGACCTTCTGCCCCGTCCCAGTCTTCCCCGCCGACGTGTAGCCTTCGAGATTTGCCTTGCGACCGGTGCCCACGAGCACGACTTTCTGCATCATCGATCGCATCTCGGCGGCAGTAAAAGAGGAGATCACGCGCTGGCCTTCGACGGGATGAAATGCGACCGTCTGCGGCGTGCGTTGCGGCTCGACCGTTCCCTTCACGATGCGTGGCGCGACCCTGACGCCGTCGTTGGCAAAGGTCGAAACCAGCCCGGCAAGCTGGACCGCCGAAATGCCGATCTCCTGGCCCATTGAGATGGCGGCGATCGAAACCTTCGACCAGCGGCTCGGCGGCTTAGTCATTCCCCGCGTCTCGCCGGGCAGCTCGATCCCGGTCGGTTGCCCGAATCCAAATGCGCGAATGTATTTGTAGAAGCGGTCGTCGCCCAGGCGCAGAGCGATTTTGATTGCACCTACATTGCTCGATTCCGCGAGCACTCCCCATACCGGCAATAAGCCATGCGGCTCCGCATCGCGGATGCGCATGCCGTTGTAAACAATCGCCCCCATCTGGCAGTCGAAAATCTCGTCGGGATTGGTGACTTTTTCCTCGAGCGCGGCAGAAATGGTCACCATCTTGAAAGCGGAGCCCGGTTCGTAGATATCGCTGACGGCGCGGTCAGTGAGAGCAGCGGGCGTGATCTGCCTGCGAAGATTCGGGTTGAACGTCGGCCGGTTCGCCAGCGCCAGGATTTCTCCCGTGTGCGGGTTCTCGACAATCACCGTGCCCGCAATAGCCTGCGTGTCATGAATCGCCTGATCAAGCTCTTTTTCGGCAATGTACTGAATATTCTTGTCGATGGTCAGGACGATGTCTTCGCCGGGCGTAGGCTGCGTTTCGACATCGGCAAACCATTGTTTATGTGCGTCCACCGAAATGAACATTTTTCCCGAACGCCCGCGCAGCTGATCGTCGAACTCGTGCTCAATGCCGCTCTGGCCGGAATCATCCATGCCGACCGAGCCGAGCACCTGCGCCGCCAGGTCGCGCGCTGGATAAAAACGCCTCGGTTCTTTCTGGAAGTGAATGCCTTGCAGCTTCAGCGAATTAATGCGCTCGATGGTTTCGCCGTTGGCCTTGCGCGCTACCCAGCAGAACGTTTTGTGCGCGCGGCAGTCGGCCAGCACTACGTTGTAGTCATCGCCGGTAATGCGCGTGATGAGGTTAACGGCGGTGGGCAGATCTTTGACTTCAGTCGGGACGGCGAACGCGGAATCGACCATCACCGACATGGCCAGCTCGCGACCGGCACGATCGTAGATGACTCCACGCTTGGCCGCCAGCGGAATCGCGCGCTGCTGTTGGTGACCAGCCTGCTTGACGAACCTGCCGTAGCTGAAAATCTGCAGGAAGACAAGCCGCCCGCAGATAGCCACGCACCACAGCAACATTACCGCACCCAGCAGGTAGAGCCGGGAGTTCTTGCCGGGATGGGAGTTAGCTGCCATGGCAAACTAGCCCGCTCTTTTTCCGCACTGTCATCCTGAGCGAAGCATGCCGATGAGCGAAGCGAATCGGCATACGCAGTCGAAGGACCCCTACCCTGTGCTCACAGCCAGCGTCGTCGCAAGGAGTTCTCATCACGCCCCTAGACAAACGTGGCGGCCCGATGAAGGCCGCCGTCGAACTTCAGCCGAACTGCGCTCGGCGGACGGGTGAGTCGCCCGTCTCCACACGCTTCTCTACTGCCCAGGAATCACCGTCACCGGTTCGGCGCTCGCCATAACCGGGCCTTGAGCATCGCCCGAGGCAGAATCCATGCGGATCACTTGTCCTGGCTCCGGCGGCACCAGGCCCATGCGGCGAGCCAGCAGGTCGATGCGCTCGGGGTCGCGCAGCGAGGCATCTTCCAGGCGCAGCGCGTGATTCATCTCGGTCTTTTCGCTGAGTTCGCGCTTGGCCGATTCGATCTGATAGCCGTATTCGATGGCCTTGAAGTGCTGCCAGGCATAAGTAAAGACCAGCAGAAACAGGCAAGCCAGCGCCGTGCCAAACTGCTTCATCTCGCGATTGCGCCGGGGATCTTCCACTTTCACCAGACGCGAATTGTCGATCGCCTTGGAGAAGTAGATCTCAGGCGTGCCCGTCCAAAGCGATCGCCGCTCCGCCGCTGGAAGTCCCCCTGCGAAATCCGCACTGCGAATTGCTGCCGCCGCTGCCGCCATTTATGCCGCCCCCATGAAAACCTGGCCATCCTGCGCGATCGGAATCTGCATGGAGAAGATGGCATGCAATTCCTCGTTCATCCGCTCCTGCTCCGCGCTTTGCTTCGCCTGCAACTGCGCGCGCGACTCTGCCCGCTCCACCGTCGCCATCAACTCGCTGATCAATCTGCCCGTGTACATTGCCCTACCTCTACTTTTGGATTCCTACCACGGAACCCGGAACAGCAGCTTTCAGCTAACAGTCGTGAGCTTTCTTTCTCCCGCCCCAGCGGATCGTCGTTCGAATCTGCGATCCGCCTTCACCTGATCTCTAAGCCCCGGCACGCTATTACAGCTATGCCGGGAACTCCGGCAGGTTTTCCGGAGCTAAACTTTTCTCTACACTCTCTCCGCCGCCCTTAGCTTCGCGCTGCGGGCCCGCGGATTGCGATCGCTCTCTTCTTCCGATGCCGTGACCGGTTTCTTGGTCAGCACCCGGTAGTACTTGTCCTTAATTCCGCCGTCGCGGAAAGCATCCTTTACGATGCGGTCTTCCAACGAGTGAAAACTGATGACCACCACGCGTCCTCCTGGCTTCAGAATCCGCGGCGCCGCTTTAAGCAGCGCCTGCAGATCTTCCAGTTCGCGGTTTACGAAGATTCGAAGAGCCTGAAAGGTTTTAGTCGCGGGATGAATTCTGCGTTCAGCCTGATTCATTGGCCGGGCCGCGGCTGATATGACGTCCGCAAGATGTGCGGTAGATCGTATCGGCCGCGACCGGCAAATGGCTCTGGCGATTCTCCGCGACCTCCTTTCCTCTCCGAATTCGTAAATCACATCGGCAAGCTGTCGCTCGTCGAGGTGGTTTACCACTTGTTCGGCGGTACGCTCACCACGCGGGTCCATTCGCATGTCGAGCGGTCCATCCGCCTGAAAACTGAATCCGCGCGCCCCATCGTCCAACTGGAGGCTGCTCACGCCAACGTCGGCAAGGATGCCGTCGACCGTTGCTGCTTGCACACCCTTCGCAATCTCTGCGAAGGATCGATGCAACAACGTGGTCGTCGGCCAGTCCACCAACTTGCTGTCATCCCGAGCGGAGCGTTCCGATTCGTTTTGCGAATCGGAACGCGCAGTCGAGGGACCTTGTGTTAGCCTTTCGCGCGCGATTGCCAGCGCTGCAGGATCTTTATCGAGGCCAATCAAATGTCCCGGTGCGCCGAGGCGTTTTGCGATTTCGTAACTGTGCCCGCCCAAACCCACCGTGGCGTCGATATAGGTCCCACCCCGCCGCACGGCTAAAAAGTCGATCGCTTCTTTTAAAAGAACCGGAACATGGCTCACTACTCTTCCACCACGTCCAACCCCCTGGGGGGTATCTGTTGATCCCTCGTCGCCCACTAGATGCCCAGTTCGTCGAGCGTCTTCTCATCGTCAGGCGTAAACTTTTCGTCCTGCATCTTCCGCCGGTACGCGTCCATGTTGCGTACCTCGAGATAAGTCTGATATCCGCTGACCGCAACCTCGCCCTTGATCTGGGCCGAGTCCCGCAGCAGCTGCGGAATCAACAAGCGGCCCTGCCCATCCATTTCGACTACCTGGCCCCAGTAGTTCACCTTGCTCAAGAACTTCTTTTTCGTAGGGTTGAACGTGGAGAGCCCCGCCAGCTTCTGCTCGATCCGCTCCCACTCCTCGAAGGGATACACTTGAGCAACATCGCCATCGAGGCTGGTGATGTAGAATTGCTGACCGTATTTCTCGTCGATCACCCGCTTGAACTCGGCCGGGACCTTGAGACGGCCCTTTTCGTCGACCCGGGTTGGATGATTGCCGCGAAACATGTTGTTTCTCTGTCGCTATGACTGCTACGAGGGAGGTCAAATCAACGCAAAGTAAGGTCAAAGTCGGGCGATTCGGGCTGTTTGTCGATCTTCTGGGTCGGTTTCCCACCGGCTCCTCGTTTTCAGCTCCAGATTCCCACGGCGCTAACTCTGCCTACCACTTTCGACCACTTTGTACCACGATCTTACCCGTAAGTCGTTTATTGTCAAGCAGAAACTTGGAGGTGCCAGTCCCACTCCTGCACTGATTCGGGAAAGTACGAAGGCTTGTGGTTAACCAGTCATAGGACCACAAGGGGTTGGGTTTACGGTCCTGATTCCTTCGCTATTCTTTCGCTAAGATTTCTCTTGCACTGCGCGACTGGCGCGGATTTTCTTGTGGAAAAGACGGGGACCTTGACTCTCTTTGGGTCGGATGCCGTTCAAACTTGCCGGACCGGGGGGCATTCGGTCAGAGAGTGCGCAGTTCGATTTCGAGTTGCTGACCCGAGGGCCCGAGGGGTCACATGCTAACTACGTGAAGGCCTGTAGACCGGGCGCCGCGGAAGAATATCGAAACCGTCCTTCACTTCGACGGCTCGACGAAGACGGCGGTTCCATAGGCCAGCACTTCGGTGACGCCCTGCATCACCTCGGTCGCGTCGTAGCGCGCGCCCACCACGGCATTGCCGCCTAACTCCGCCGCGTGCTGCAGCATCAGGTCGAAGGCGTCTTGACGCGTCTTCTCGCACAGGTTGGTGAGCAGCGTAATGTTGCCGCCGACCAGGGTTTGCAATCCCGCGCCGATAGTTCCAAAAATCGAGCGCGAGCGCACGACAATGCCGCGCACCACGCCCAGAGTGCGCGTCACGCGAAAGCCGTCCAGTTCAAACTGCGTCGTCACCATGTTGTGGGCGACCATCCTGCCAGCACTGTATCCGGTTGCCATTGTGAAATCTCCCTTCTTTAGATCCAGTGAAATGCTAACTATAACGTGTGCCAGGAACCAGGACGAGTGCTTCGGCGGTGGCGGGTCTAGCGGTCTGAGGCCGTGCCGTGCAGCCCCGGACGCGCTCGTCCGCGGAGCAGCGCCACGAAACCCTCCACTATCGAGCGGTGATGCTGCCCGGCGGAGGGAGGCGTCCACCGCCCCACAAACGACTACTCCAACTCAGCGGTGATGAAGAACTCCTGCGACGAAGTGTCGTACTCCACGCGCAGTACATTCGGCTTGCAGCAGACCTGGCAGTCTTCGACGTAACTCTGGCGGCGTCCGGCGGATTCGTCGACGGAAGTTGTATTCCATTCTCCGCAGGCGGCGCATTGAAATCCGGATTCCATGGGCTGAGCCAAGCATACTGCAGCGGCGTCTCGCGAGCTGTTTCAAAACTCACGAGCTTTGCATCTGCAATCCACTCTGAAATTCGAATATGCACATTGCGGAGAATTGTGCAGGGATTCCTCAGGCCACAGACTTTGTCGTTGAAAGATCCATTCGGGAATGGCTGGCGGCACTAACAGCGTTCAGATTCGGATCGAGCGCCGCCATTTTGCATGCAGCCAGCACAGGATGCCGAGAGCGCAAACCTCGACGGGTCCGGGCGGCATGATTTGCATGCGCCACAGGCTGGCGTAGTCCACCGTGGCAACGTAGACTGCCCAAATGGTGCCGCCAGCGGCGATCAGGCTGCCCAGCATCTCCTCGTGACGAATACTGTCGAGATTGTTGGGTGCCGGGCCCTTCTTGCCGGTAACCTTCTTCGGGATGGCGACGACCGGGACGTACTTGTTCGGGGCTTCGACGTAGCCTTCGCGGCCGGCGTCCCAATCGATGTAGTCACTTGGATCTGATTTCGGCACACTCCAGAATGCCACAAAAGTGCGCCGGAAGGCTGGTTACGTCAGTCCGTGTACTGCGTATCGCAGACGTAGGTCCACCACGTCTCGCCAAGAAAGCGAGAAATCGGGCACCCGGCAACGCCAAACCTTACCAGCGCAGCTTGTTCAAATAGTCGTAGCTCTTGGCGATGCTGTCGAAGGGCTGCTTGGGGTGATCGTGCTCCACGATGTAGTGCTTGATTCCAGCTTTCTCGGACTGGGCGAAAATCCTTTTCCAGTCGATGAGGCCGCTGCCGACTTCGGTCAGATCGACCGTATCGCCGTAGTTCTGCGAGCCGCCCGCCGTGATGTGAGGAAGCGTCTTGAGGTCCTTGACGTGAACCAGCGGGAAGCGGCCGGGATAGAGATTGAAATACTTCAGCGGATCGCCACCAGCGGCGGTGATCCAGCACAAATCCATTTCCATCTTCACCAGATTGGGGTCGCATTCTTTGAGCAGTTGATCGTAGGGCAGCTTGCCGTCGACGGGAAGAAATTCGAACCAGTGATTGTGGTAGGCGAACTGCATGCCGGCTTTCTTGCTCAACTCGCCGCAGTGATTGAATTTCGCGGAGGCCTGTTTCCAGATGTCGGGAGATTTGCGGAGTTCCTCGGGAATCCACGGGCAGACAATGTATTCGAGGCCGATAGCCTTGGAGGTCTCGATGACGCCGGGAAACTTGTCGTCGAGCTCGTCGTATTGCACATGGGTAGCGACCGGTGAGAGTCCGTTCTTCTCGCACACGGCTCGGACTTGCTCGCCTGTGCGGCCGAAGTATCCAGCGAACTCGACTTCCTTGTAGCCGATTTGCGCGACCTTGGCGATGGTGCCGTCGAAGTCGCTTTTCATCAGGTCGCGGACGGTGTAGAGCTGCAGGCCGACCTTGGCAATCTTGTGATCGCCGGCGGCCCAGCCCAGGCGGCTGGTCAATAAAGTGGCGGCGGTGACGGTGCTGGCGGTTTCTAGAAAAGTGCGGCGATTCATGGCTCGTGGACTCATGATGACGTTCCTCCGATGACGGCGTTGGGGCGGAAGTGAAATCCGAAAGCATTATACGCGGAGGAATCCAGGAGTGACGGCAAAATCGATTTGGCGCGCCTTGACGTTCTTAACCACTGAGAACACAGAAACACAGAGGAAAAGGCACGGGACGCAAGGATGCGTCCCGCTCGAAAGTCTGCTTCGTGCTTACGGCTTTGAGACTTGCAGATTGTTGGTGACCGAGAAGACGTTGGAGACGCCGTTGGCGCGGATGCCCGCGATATTTTTGTCGCCTTCGCTGTCGACCACACCTTCCAGGGTGACGTGGCCGCCTTTAACGATGATGCGGATGGGTCTCTGAACGCCCAGCGCATATCTTTCTAGGGCAGGATAGCCGTAGATCGCGCGGAACTCCCGCCGGCGAATACCCTCGTCCATGGGCGACGGGGGAAGGACCTCAATCTGATCGTCGACTTTCTCGACCCCTTCAATGTGTTTCACGGCATACTCGGCGTCGGATTTGTTGACTGGGTTCACCACCTGCCCGAGCAACGTCACGTTGAAACCATCTACTTTGTAGGCGATGTAGTCGAAAACCCCAACGTAAGGCAGCATCAGCAGTTCGTGTCGGACCTCTTTGATGATTCGCTCCTGGGACTTAGCGGTGGGTTGATCGCGTTGCGCGTCCTGCGCGGCGCCCAGCATGGCCAGTGCAAAGACACTCAGCAGAATCGAGAATTTGAGCTTCATGGTTGGTTGCTCCTTGCGGACGAAATCCCCGAGGGTGTGCAGAAATTCTACTCCCATGCGCGGGTGATTGACGATAGGGGGGTGGGTGGGGTTGCGCTCGCCCAGTGCGGCGAGCAGGGCCGGGGGAGGCACCCGGCGCCGCTCGCCTGCACTTAGCGTCGATCAAAACACTCAGGCGGTTACGTTCACGCCGGGGCTCTGAGCAGTGCTTGTGCTGCTGGCGGAGTTGTTGAACAGGTTGAGGATGATTTCCTGGTTGCTGTTGGGATTCAGGTTGAGGGTGATCTGCTCGGGGGACTGGTTCGGCTGGGCCACTCCGATGGTGACTTGCTCACTTCCATTGGCGCCGTTGCTCAATCCGATCGAGATCTGCTCGCCGGGAGTCAGGTTGCCGAGATTCACTACGATTTCTGATCCGCTGGCAGAGGCAGTCGAGCTAGCGGCTGCGGGCTGCACAGCGGAACTGGTCGAAGTCGGGGGCAACGCTGAGGACAGCGCTGAGGACGATGCTGAAGACGATGAGGATAGCAATCCGCTCAGGTTCACCACCACAGCCGGCTGCGATGCGTTATTCGATTGCTGCTGCTGATGGTGGAACGTGCTCTCCAGTTGCGCGAAGGCCTGCTGGGCGCCCGCCAGGTCTCCGGATTGCAGGGCCTGACCGATGGCGTTGAAATCCTGCTGCCGCTGGCTGTTTTTAAAATCGTTGCCGTTAGCGAACGGGCCGCTCTGCCCCAGGGTCTGCAGCGCGCTGAATTCCTGCTGCGCACCCGCAAGGTCGCCAGACTGAAGCGCCTGTCCGAGTTGTTGCAGATCCGATTGGCGCTGCTGGAAGTACGATTGAAGTTGCTGGTAGATCGAACTGGTCGAAACCGGTGCGGTGGACATGAGTCTCTCCTAATTACGTAATGCGGCGCTGGACAATTGATCGGCAGGGCCAGGATGGGCTTCTCGGTGGTCTTCGTCGCTTATGGGGCCGCGCTCGGCGGGCTCGGTCACCTGGTGACCGGGCACGCTCGGCTGCTGACGCAGATCCTCGGCGGCCTGACCATCCTGCTCGGGCTGCTGTTCGCCGGGGTGTTCGACCGGTTCTCGTTCGCGGGCCGGATCGTGCGCCCGTCCGCGCGGCCGAAGGCAGGCCTGGCGGGCGCGCCGCTGCTCGGCGTGATGTTCGGGCTGGGCTGGACGCCGTGCATCGGGCCCACGCTCACCGCCGTGCTGGCCCTGTCGGCCTCGACGGGACGTCGCGCGCGGCGCGCTGCTCGCGTTCGTCTACGCGCTCGGCCTGGGCATCCCGTTCCTGCTCGTGTTGTTTGGCTTCCAGCTCACGATGCGGGCGTTCGCCTTTGCCCGGCGGCGGGCCCGCCTGGTGACCAGGATCGGCGGGGCCATGCTGGTCTGCGTCGGCCTGCTCGAGGTGACCGGCGCCTGGTCCACCTTCATGGCCTGGCTCCAGGTGCACTGGGTCAGCACGTACCAGCCCCCGAAGAGGGCGGCTCCCCCGCGGCTGGAAGGGCACCCGGCGCCCGTGTGGTACCGGTCGTCCAGCGGTGAGATCTGCTGCAACAAGCGCGCAGGCAAGGGCAATTGGAAGGACCCTGGTGATGAGGAAGAGGATCAGCTCCCAGGGCCCCCAGGGCCCGCCCACATCGACAACCTGGCCAAATCGAGTCAGCACCCAGTAGTCGCCTCCCCCGTGGCCCTGAAGCCTGAAATAGAGCCTGCCGTGGTCCATTCTGGGGTGGTTCACATCGGAAACGATGGGGATCTTCGCGCCCGCCGCCGTCAGCAGATACGGGCGAAAGCCAACGATCGTGGAAAGGCTGCCGTCTCGATTCCACCCGATCTTGTCCACGTGCAGCAGACAAGGGCAGAGATTCGATTGAAGGCGCGGAAGAGGAAACGTGGGCAAAATGACTACATAATAGACTTCCCCCGGCAGCGCCTGATAATAACCGGCTCCCGCCGCCGGATTCTCCTTGGAATCGAGCTTCATGGTCTCGCCGGGCATCACAAAGAGCTGGGCCACGACCCCGTGATCGGCGTCTTCGATATCGACTACGTCACGCGGATATTGGCTGTCGTTTCTTACCGGCTCCAGGTGAAGCGGGAATGCCGGAGGCGCCAGCGCGAACGCAGCTAGCAGGACGAGCACCGAGGGAGGGTTCATGGCCCATCGTTTTATCACAAACCGGACCAGGGGAGCAATGTTGTCGTGAGGTTGGACTGTGGACCCAATCGCACAGAGATGGGTCGCTTGTCGTAAAATGGCCCAGCCCCCGGAAAACGCTTTCCGCGGTTGCGAAACCGCCGCGAAGCCGGCTCCGGAAATCTCATTGCAGCCTCAGGAATGGATTGAAATGAAGACTTTGATGCATGTATTTGCCCTGCTTCCCATTGCTCTGCCGGCTCTGTTGGCGGGCTCGTTCGCCCTCTTGGGTCATGCCCAGACGGTTCCTCCGGCAAGCGCCGGCAACCCCCCGGTGGAGATTGGCGGCCAAAAGGTCGTCACCATCACACGCACCGCCGTCAGCACCACTAAACCTGAGTT
>CAVWLI010000053.1:0-30102 GCA_963755795.1 uncultured Acidobacteriota bacterium
GACTTCCCCGAAGCGGGCTACGGTTTGGAGCGATCGATTCTGGGTGTCACCCTCTCCGAAGATGGGCCGGTAGTGACACGTGGGGGAGCTGAGATCGGCCTTCGTCTCCGCCAGTTCGGGAACATAGCGATGCAGCCATGTGGGATCGACTGGGTGCTCTTGTGCTCGGAGTCCCTGTGCTAGCACCAGCAACAGCAGCAGCTTTTTCACCCGTGCTCCCGATTCTGCGATGGACGTTTTCGGCCGCATAGTTTTCATCGCGTGCGGCCGGATTCAATTCTGAAGATGAGGTACCTCATCCTTTCCCGATGGCGATGAGGAGACGTCCGCAGCGTGCGCCTCGCGCAGAATGTAGGCGACAAGATCATCGATCTCGCTGCTGCTGAGGCGGTGCCCGTAGTCGACAGGCATAGATTCTCCGGTTTTCCGCTGGACAGACACGAGGCTGGATTTCATCAGCAGATAAAATCGGCCGTCTTTATCCTGATCCTGCAGCTGCAAAGAGGCGTTGTCTTCGTTGCGGATGGTGCCGGAGAATTTTCGCCCATCCCGTGCCACCGCGGTCGCCGCTTCCGGTGGGGTTCCGGCGGGCCTGAGAATCGCTTCACGAATCTCGCTCATCTGATGATCCCGCGCAAACCCGGTCAGGTCCTCGGCGATGACTTGTTCTCGGCTGTGACATGCGGAGCAGCCGGCCTTTCCGAAGAAAAGCTCCCGGCCACGGACGGGGTCGCCCGACGCAGCGTCCTTCGCGGACTTGCCTTGCAGGAAACGCAGATAAGCAATCAGCGCACGATCATTTTCGTCGCCCAAGTTTGCGAAGCTTGGCATTCCGGCTTCCGTAATCCCCTCGTGAATCAAGTCGAGCAGCGCCTGATCCGAAAGCGTCCTCATGGCCAAACGGCGGACGATGTCTGGCGCATGCTCCCCCCCGAGTCCGTCGAGTCCATGGCAAGTCGTGCACTTCAGCTCGAAAACACCCTTTCCCTTCAGTTCCGCATGCGGACTCGGAGTCGATTCTTCGCTGTTCAAATTCTGGGCAAGGGCAGTGCTGATTGCGCCGAAGCTGATTGCACTGAAAAAGATCAGCGCCAATCCGATCTTTGTAACGGCCGCCCTTTTAGCCATTCGCCAAGTCACGTCGCGCTTCTCATAACCGCGAACCTGATATATCACAGAATCTGGTTGACGCAAATCAAATTATTTCGTTTCATTGGGTTTCATTTCGTTTTTGAAGCGTGTCTGCCTCTTGCAAAGCGGCCTGGCGAATGGCGGATCAATACTCGCGCGTGGTTACAGACTCTTGGGAGATCGGCGAGGTATCATGGCAGGCGGATCGAAAGGTGAGGACAGGATGCGTCGTTTCGCGCTGGTTTTGCTTTCTTGCTTGGTGAGCCTGAACGTCGCTCGCGCCCAGACTGCGGGTCAGCCGAATCAGTCCGATTCGTCTTGTCGCATCGAGGCCGCGAATTACAAGGGTTGGGTCGCACAACAACTTTCCAACCGTTGGGTAAAGCTGGAAGTCGTACCGCAAAATGGCGGACGGCTCATGCAGGTAATCTTCGCGGGGCATCCGTTCCTGTTCGTGAATCCCGAGTACGAAGGAAAATACTTGCCCCCCGACCCATCCCGATGGTTCAACTACGGAGGCGACAAGCTCTGGCTCCTGCCTGAGGGCAACGACGATGAACAGCATTGGGTGGGCAATTCTGACTTGATCGACGACGGGCCGTACACCTTTCGAAAAGTTTCGGAAGGGCGGGAGTGCGAGATCGAACTGACTGGTCCCGCCGATCCGCAGACTGGGATTCAGATCCGGCGCACGATTCACCTTGACGCCGACTCTCCGCGAATCCACTTTCACGCAACCATGCAGAACGCGACGGGGCATGTCATCCAGTGGTCCATGCAATCCGTTTCTCAGTACGATACCGCCGACCCGACGAATCCCTCACGAATCAACCCCAACTTCTTCGCCTTTACTCCGGCGAATCCGTTCAGCAGTTATCTCAACCGCTACCACGTACGGTTCGGTCCGGCAGAAAACCCTGCGGTCTCAGTCAGGGACGACGGTCTTTTCACGCTGCATTACGTCCACTTGGCCGCCGAACTGTGGCTGGACTCGACGCCAGGCTGGCTGGCAGTGGTGGATGGCGAAAGCCGGTATGCCATGGTTGAGCGCTTCCGCTACGAAAAGAACGAAACTTATCCTGGCAAAGCATCAGTTATTTTTTGGATGAACGGTCCGGAGACGAGGTTGAATTCCAAGGGCGAGCCTTCGCTGACTTCCGGAGGCGATGGCTCTCCTCGTTATCTCGAGGCCGAGATCAATAGCCCCCTCGTTCAGCTGCGGCCGGGCGAAACCCGCGATCTCGATACGGACTGGTTTCCGTCGCGTGCCGGCAATGAATTTCACGGCGTGGAAGATGCGGGCTTAGTGGTGCATCCTCTTCAAGCCACCCGTTTGCAAACCGGTCGCATCCGGCTCTCGGGTTCCTTTGGTGTGTTTTTCGCGGGACGTTTAGTCGCTCACCTCTACAATGAACACGGCGCTCTCGTGGGAACTATGCCTCTGACCCAGGTCGACCCAGCCGATCTTGTCGTGCTTGAGAAGGAGTTAACACCTCCCGCCAAGCCCTCGCGGATCTCTCTTCATCTGGAAGATGGGAACGGGGTGGACCGCGGTTCTCTTCAAGAAGTTAAAGTCGAGGAAGTTCAGGTTGTCGCGGTCGAAGCCCACTGACATGAAATCATTCCGTATGAAGTTCAGCGTCCTTTCATTGGCAGCCCTCTTGTGCTGGGAATCTGCCGCGGGACAAACGGCGGCAAAACCGGGGCAGGCTCCCGTGGTCGCCGACGTGACCGTGAGCGCGGACGATCTGCTGACGCAGCCTTCTGGCGCGAGCTGGACTTCCTATAACGGCGACTATACCGGGCGTCGCTACAGCGAATTGCACGAAATCACTCCGAAGAATGTCGCACAGCTTCGTGCGTCGTGGATATTCCATCCTGCCAATTCCGAAAGGCTGGAAGTGACGCCCGTGGTCGTAAGAGGCGTAATGTATGTCACCTCCGCCAACGATGCCTGGGCGCTCGATGCGCGCACCGGTCGGGTGATTTGGCATCACGAACGACCGGTGAGCGCTGGGTTGCTCGATGATGCTGCCGCTCATCACAACCGCGGAGTCGGAGTCTGGAAGAACTTCGTCTACATGGAAACCGATGACGCTCACCTGCTTTGTCTCGACGCGCGCTCTGGACACCTGATTTGGGATGTGATGTACGCCGACAAGGCAAAACAATATGGCGCAACCAGCGCTCCTCTGGTTTTGAAAGATGAAGTGATCGTCGGGACCTCCGGCGGTGATTCCGGTGTGCGCGGTTTCTTGGCCGCCTACGACGCGGCGACCGGCAAACTGAAATGGCGTTTCTGGACCATTCCCGGCCCAGGAGAATTCGGCTCTTCCAGTTGGCCAGGCGATTCCTACCTGCATGGTGGCGGCACCACGTGGATGCCCGGTACCTACGACCCTAAACTCGACACTCTGTACTGGACAACCAGCAACGCGGCTCCCGATTTCGCGGGGGATTCTCGCCCCGGAGACGATCTGTACACTGCCTGCGTCCTGGCGTTGAACCCGGCTACAGGCGTGCTGAAGTGGTACTTCCAGTTCACGCCTCACGACCTGTACGACTACGACGCCAATGAAACACCGGTGCTGTTGACCGCGAAAGTGAATGGCCAACCCCGTGATTTGCTGGTGCAGGCCAACCGTAACGGGTTTCTTTATGTTCTCGACCGGAGGGATGGAAAGTTCCTCAAGGCAACGCCCTTCGTAGAGAAGCTGAACTGGGCAAAAGGAATTGACGCCTCCGGCCGCCCCATATTATCGGGACGAATCCCGACCGAGTCCGGTACTGAGATTTGTCCGAGCATCGAAGGAGCCACGAATTGGTTTTCGCCTTCCTATAATCCTGGCACTGGATTTTTCTACGTGATGGCACTTGAGAGTTGCAATGTCTTCTTCTCCCACTCTCAACCATTTACTCAGGGCGAAACGTTCTATGGTACGGGCACCAAGCATCCTGTCGACGACCACGCGCAAAAGATTCTGCAGGCATATTCCGTCCTTGAAGGGAAGATCGTGTGGCGCTATCCTCAGATCGGCCGAGGAAACTCCTGGGGTGGGACGATGACAACGGCGGGCAATTTGGTTTTCTTCGCGAACGATACTGGAGCATTGGAAGCAGTCGAAGCCCGAACCGGCCGTGCCCTTTGGCAATTCAACACAGGCCAGAGCCTCCACGCGTCACCGATGAGTTATGCGGTCGATGGGACGCAGTACGTCGCCATTGCCGCGGGAAGCGATGTGATCAGCTTCTCACTACCGCACTAGGGAGCCATCTTACGGCAGCCCCCTCAGGGCTAAAGCCCGCATCTTTATTAGCTCCGGAGGGCAGTTTATTGAGTGACTGTTGTGAGTGTTCACTTGCATGAATCAGGCGGAGTTACTTCGCTGCCGCTGCCAGCCTTCCGCGAACTACAGTGACCGAGGCGGCGGGCAGGTTGTAGACCGTGTTCTCTCCACCCGTGAGCTGCGAAGTTGCAGGCGGCCCGTCGGGATCAGCATAGCCCTTCTTTCTTGCGGCATGCCACTGATACTGCGCCTTGCCGAACGTGATCATCGTGATCGGTCCCAGGAAATTTGTGTCGCGGTCGGTGCCTGCATCATGAAACACGATCCGTACCTGGTGAGACTGATCGTGATCTTTGTTAATCAGCAGAAGTGACCACTGGTCGTCTGGGCGTTGCAGAGCATAAGCCGTTACCAGCACATGTCCGCCGGAATCTTTGACGTCGCTGGAGGCCGCGTAAAGCTTGTGCTCAGCGTCTTTGGGCTCTGCCCATTCCTGGGTAATGAGTTGCGCTGCGAAGAATTGGGAAGTCTTCTGCTGGATCTGAAAATGGTCGTCCACCATGAACATGTGGTAGGTGCCCCAGCTATTGGCGCAAGCGGGATGAGGTGGTGAGTAGGACAGAGCGTGATAGTAGTGCGTCGATTTTCCGCCGGCGCTCAGGAATCCGCCAAACGAATCCGCCAGCCATAGAGCGCCGAAGATGTCGACTGCGGCTTCTCCTCCGTGGTCGTTGGTCTCGGTGTCGAGCAGCGGAATCCCGGAGGGCAAGCCGTCGTCCCGCCAGACGTTCATGATGTGAGTAATCAACTCCGGTTCCTGATAAAGATTTTCCCATGGCGTCTCGCATCCATCGTACGGATAGTGCTCGAATGACATGAAGGCGAGATCCTGAAGATGTCCATGCGCCCTCAGATAGTCGAGAAAGCGCCCCAGCCATGACGTCCGGCCTTGCGCGTCGGGCCAGGCTTTGATGTCTTCGGTGACTCCCTGAAAGACCGGTCCACCCAGTTTGAAGTTCCGATCAACCTGGTGGAGGGCGGCGGCGAACTGCACATACAGAGCGGCGTAGTCCTCGGGCATCATGTACTGGCCGTCAGGTTCTTCGCCCATTTCGATGTACGAGACCGGATAGCCACGTTTCTTGATATAGGTCATTTGCGCCGCGGCATCCTCAGGTGTGCTGTATAGCATGGCCACCGGAACAATCGCCGGCAATCCGCGGGTGATTCCGCTGTTAAAGAACAGGTCAAAACCCGGCTGATCGCCCGATTCCATGCGGTCCGGCGCTAGATAGAGGTCAGAAGGCTCGTGCCACGGATCGACCGAAGAGCACAGCGTCAGGGTCTGCTTCTGATCGGGCGAATGATGAAGAAGGTCTTTAAATTCGTTGCCAGCATCGATGGTCCCGAGGTAAACCTCGTGGATCGCGTAGCCGGCGCAGTTTCTACGATCGCTGGAACCGTGAGTGTCGCAGGTATTCGAGGAGCGGGTCATGAGCACCCGCACGAATTTTGTACTCACCGCAGAAGAATCAAGACGCAGAGTTGCAGTCCCGCCTTTTCCATCGGTTATCATTCCTGACGCGAACGGCTTCCACGCTCCTTTGTCTTGCTCATCCAACGCATCCCCATCCCCGACCCAATATTGCACTTCGTAGACTTGAGCGTAGGGCTCAGCCCAAGCGATACGAATCGCGTTGATGTCTTCTTTCTTGTCGAGAGCGATCACTACCCATTGCGGATGCAGAGAGTCGTCCTCTCCGGTGAACCCCTTGGTGAGATACGGATTGCTTTTCCAGTAAGACTGTAGATCTCCGTCGTCGAGGCGCGAGAAGCCGTCAAATTCTGTTCCGCCATTCCTGGTGAAGCCACGATGACGGAGCGAATAGCCATAAGAGTGGCGGATCATTTCTTTCGTGGGAGTGGCGTCGCCGGTGAAGTATCCCTTGCCCACGGGATCGCTCCATGTGCCCTTGGGATTCCAATGCCAGGCTTGTACGAACAGGTCGGTGTTCTGGCGGTAACTGATGACTCCCCATCCGGCGGAGAGAACCTGTTGGATTTGATCCGGTCGAAAGAATACGTCGGTGGCATTACTGGGGACGCGGTCCACGGTTGATCCCAGCGCGTACAGAGGACTGAAAGTGTTCACCACGTGGCCGGGAGTTGCGTCGACGTGAACCGTCTGCGCAATTCCACGCGTCGGCCACGCAATAGCGGCGAGCAGAAAAATAATTATGTTCAACATCCCGCGCTGAATCGGCCGGGAAAAATGTGACGGATTGTCTTGCATGGTTTTGGCCCCCCGAGACTTGGAACGTTGTCCCTGCTTTCAACCAGTCATATATCAAATCATGGTTTTGTCGCCATGACCAAAGGAAAGCGCTTTCATGGAGTGAAACTCGGATTCTACCCCGGGTGGGTTTGACCGCACTCTTTTGTATAATGAGCCGGTCATTTGACCTGAAATCCTACGCTGTGCACCAGAGGCATTTTTCGTGCTGCTCAGAGTATTCAACGATCGAATCGTGCTGGGGCAGGCTGCCGCCGAACAAGCATCAGCGGCGATCCGCCGCGCCATTGCGGAGCGTGGGCAGGCGCGGATCATTGCGGCAACAGCTGCGTCGCAACGCGAATTTCTGGATGCCTTGACGAAGGCGTCGGGCATCGCGTGGCCCAGTGTCGAAGTCTTTCATCTCGATGAATACATCGGCTTGCCAGTCACCCATCCGGGAAGTTTCCGCAAAATGCTGGTGGAACAACTGGTGCGGAAAACGGGCATCGTCAATTACCACTTACTCGACGGTGATGCTGCTGAACCGTCGGAAGTCACGCGGCGCGTAGGAGCAAATCTGGCATCCGCGCCGATAGATATCGCATTTCTTGGCATTGGCGAGAACGGGCACATCGCTTTCAACGATCCCCCCGCCGACTTTGAGACGGAGGAGCCCTACATCATCGTGAATCTGGATGAAGCCTGCCGCCAGCAGCAGGTAGGCGAGGCGTGGTTCGCCGATATCTCCCAAGTACCGCAGCGCGCCATCTCGATGTCGGCGCGCCAGATTCTCAAAGCCAAGGAGATACTGGCAGTGGTCCCCGGCATCCGCAAGGCCACGGCTGTGAAAGCTTCCGCTGAGGACACGATTAGCCCGATGGTGCCGGCATCGATTCTGCGTACACATCCTAACGCTACCGTCTATCTCGATAAGGAGTCGGCTTCGCTCCTGGGTCCGGCCCTGCGGAATGCACTCAATAGCGAATCGCAGGCCATGGTGGGCCCTTAGAGGGAACAGCCGTTTTAACACGTCTAATACGGCACGAAGCCTTGCGTCTTCATCTCCAGCAGGTACACCGATGTTGTGGCCGTGATGTAAAGCGTGCGGTAGTCTTTGTCGCCCCAGTTCAAGTTTGCCGGCTGTTCTGGCATGACGATCGTGCCGAGATGATTGCCCTTGGCGTCCCAGACCCAGATGCCTTTTGGCCCGGTAACAAAGAGGTTCCCGTTCTTATCCACTCTCATTCCATCGGGTACGCCGTCGCCCTTCCCGCCCGGTTCCTCACCAAAAATGCGACCGTTGGTCAGGGTTCCGTCAGGGGCAACGTCGTAGACGCGAATGTTTCTTAGTTCGCTGTCGTCGACGTAGAAGTGCCGGCCGTCCGGGGAAAATGCGAGACCGTTCGGCTGGGAGAGGTCGCGGGTGAGCAACTTTACGTGCCCTTCGCTGTCGAGTCGGTAGACGCCCTGATACGGAATTTCCTGTTTTTCCCCGGCGACTAGATCCATGTTCGGGTCGGTGAAGTAAAGCGCGCCATCCGGACCAATGATCACGTCATTTGGACTGTTCAGTTTCTTGCCGTCGTAATGATCGGCCAGGATCTTATATTTTCCGTCGGGAGTCACTTCAATGATGGCGCGCAACACGCTGGCGCAGTCGATCAGCCGATGTTGACGATCGAACGTATTGCCGTCAGGATCGCCCAGCGCAATCACTGCCTCCTTTTTGCCATCGGGATGGAGCCGGAAAATCTTGTTAATGGTCTCGTCGCTCACATAGAGAAATCCCGCTTGGTCCCAGACCGGGCCCTCCGTAAAACCGAAACCCGTAGCCACGACGCCAAGCTTGGCATTGTGATCCACCAGATCCCAGAACTGTGGCGATTCAGCTTGGAGCTTAAACTCCCTCAGCGAAGGCGGTTGGGCAGTCAGAAAGCCAGACGCTCCGGCGGCAAGCACCAGTGAGGTTGCGATAACGAACCTGCGCAGAACTTTCGTCAGTCGATTCATGAGACCTGTCTCTGGCGTAAGCAGAAAATTTCCTGTAAGACGAGAGATCTATTTCGTTTTCACGGCGATGGCCGAGATTTCAATGCGAGCATTGTTCACCAGAGCCGCCGCCTGGATCGTCGCTCGGGCCGGCTTGGGGTCGGGCATTACGCCCTTGTAAATCTTGTTCATGTCCGGAAACTCATGAATGTCGGCGAGATAGACAGTGACGCTGACAACATCCTTCAGTTCGAAGCCGGCGGCCTTGAGCACCTTTTGGATATTCTCGAGCGCCGCGGTGGTCTCAGGACCAATGCCCCCTGCAACCAGTTTGTCGGATGCATCCGTGCCCTCCTGGCCGGCGACATACAGTGTGTTTCCGGCAACGATACCGTCACTGAAAGGAAGTCCTCTGGTTGAGGATAAATTGATCGCTTTTCGTTCCTGGGCGAAGCCTGGTTGCGCCGCAGCGCCGACGATTAATGCGACGGCCATCGCTGACATGAACAGCACAGACGTGGTGAGGCGGATGGTAATGTTCATATTCTGTTTCCCTTCGCAATCAGTGGATTGACAAATCGGCGAATCGACAAATCAATCGATTGACTCTTCCGCGCCAAGGAAAACCATGTTAGAGTCCGCGCACATATATACATCCTGGAGGACGAAATGAACAAGTTTCGCCGCTTTGCGCAATCCTGCGCGATTGCAGCATCTGTGCTTTGCATCGGCACTTTGTGTGCCCTCTTCTACGGAGCCCAACTTCAGGCCGCGCAGTCGAGCGGAACCACCGCGTCGCAGTCCGACACCGCATTAATTGCGGATTATCGCCGCGTTGAAGTTGCCTCGGTCTCGGACGCGTTGGAACAACTGACCGGCAAGCGAATGTACATGAGTCACCACATGCAGCCCATTTTCACCACGAAGTTTGCCGGATTCGCGCGGACGGTCCAGTTGAAAAAGGACGAAGGCAACAGCGATCCCACGGCTTTGAACGGAATGCTGGCAGCCATCGATCAGGGCTCCTCCGATTCCGTTTATGTGATGGTGGTTGAAGACGGCCAGGACATCGCAGGCATAGGCGGACTCATGGGCACTGCCATGGCCGCGCGCGGGTACGTCGGCGCCGTAATCGATGGCGGAGTGCGTGACGTAGCCTATTTGCGCAAGATTGGATTCCCCGTTTATGCAACCGGCATCGTTCCTTCTACTTCCGTGCATCACTACCGATTCGCTGGTGCGCAGATTCCGGTGGTATGCGACGGTGTACCGGTCAATTCAGGCGACATTGTTGCAGCAGACAGCGATGGTGTAGTGGTTGTGCCGAAGGCCAGGGCCCAGGAAGTGCTCGCCCTCGCGCAACAAATGGATTTCAAAGAGCACTCGATGTATCCCGTGATCGAACAGATGAAATCGATTGTCGAGGCGGTCAAAAAGTTTGGCAGACTATAGACAAAGAAATCTGTTTGTGCAAATCTCAAAGACCAACCTTGAGAACACCAACCTTGAAGGGAGACCTATATGAGTTTGACTTTCACTCGCAGAACGTTCGCCGCACGGTTTGCTTCCGTTCTTTCCGCTCTCGGAATTACCTCCGCAGTATTGCCCAACCATGCCTCGGCTCAGAGTTCCGCTGCGCACGATGCAGATGGAATCCGCAAGCTGAACAGCGAGGGCAAACCGGGTAGCGAGAAAGATGCCATCATGCCTGTCATTGTCTACCGCGGGCTAATTTACGTTTCAGGGCAGGGCGCTCACGATTCTCGAGATTCGAAAGAGTGGACCATCGAATCTCACACCACCATGGTCATGGACAAGATCAAGAAGCACGTGGAAATTGGCGGCGGAACCATGGACAGCATTCTCCAGCTGAATGTCTACCTGGTGAAGATTGAACACTGGGACGGAATGCACAAGGTTTTCTCAACCTATTTTCCCCACGGCGGACCGGCACGCACGACCGTCGCAGTGGCTGCGCTTCCTGGAGATTCTCTGCTGGAAATCAATTGCATCGCCGCAGTTGCCGGCAAGTGACTGGATAAGGAGCTTTGTTCATGCGACTCACCTCAAAGTGGAACCGCCGGAATTTTCTTGGCAGTGTGGGAGCCATCGCTGGTTCAATTTTTTCTGGTTCAGTCTGGTCCGGTTCGATTCTGGCGCCGCGCAAGCTTTTTGGCGGGAATCGCCCGCCTCGCGCCAGCGCACTAGTGACCGGCTTTGGACAGACCGGCAATCCCTACGAAGAGCTCGGGGTTACAACCGTGATTAATTGCGAAGGGACGATGACCGTGCTGGGCGGTTCGCTTCCGCATCCTGAGCTCGAAGCGGTCATGACCATGGCCGGGCGCCACTTTGTCAGCATTCCTGATCTGGAGGTGGCCGCGGGCAAACGTATTGCAGAAATGCTCAAGTTGCCCGATGGCTACACCGCACTGGTCACTTCGGGCGCGGCGGCAGCGATTCAATCGGGATTGGCGGGCATTCTCACGGGCGGGAACGAGGCCCTGATCCGGCAATTGCCCGACCTGACCGGGATGAAGTCGGAAGTGATCATTCAGAAGTCGCATCGCAACCCCTTTGATCACCAACTGCGATCCACGGGAATCAAACTCGTCGAGATCGAAACGCCTGATCAATTACGAGCGGCAATTAATGAGCGCACGGCGATGATGCATTTTTCCAACTTCGCCAACGCGGCCGGACAAATCAAAGTGGAGGAGTGGGTCAAGCTGGCAAAGCAATACAACGTCCCTTGCATGAATGACGCCGCCGCCGATACGCCGCCGGTTTCTCATCTCTGGGATTACACCAACATGGGGTACGACCTGGTGACGTTCAGTGGAGGGAAGGCGATTCGCGGGCCGCAGTGCGCTGGCCTTTTGATTGGCCGCAAAGATATGGTGGCCAATGCCTTGCTCAACAACAGCCCGCATGAAGACACATTGGGCCGCAGCCAGAAGGTGGGCAAGGAAGAAATCCTGGGCATGGTTAAGGCTCTCGAACGTTTTCTCGCGGAAGACCACGACGCACTGGCCAAAGAATGGCAATCCCGGCTGGAAGGGATCTCGCGCGAAATCACGAAGGTTCCAGGAGTGAGCACATCGTTCTTCGTGCCCGACATCGCCAATCACGTGCCCCACATGAGCATCACCTGGGACACGGCCCGCATTCCCTTGACGCCACAGCAAGCTTCCAAACTGCTGCGGAATTCGAAACCCTCCATTGTGATCGGAGGCGGTGAAGAACGGCCTGGATTGGCCATGTGCGCGTTCATGCTGCAACCCGGCGAGGACAAAATCGTTGCCGAACAGCTTTCGCGCCTGTTGCGCGAACACGCGGTCTAAGCGAGGATGCTCTCTGCGATGAACGGTGCGAGAACGAGCTCCGCTGGAACGAGTAACGTGCGGTGGTTTCTGATTTTCTGGCTGTTTATCCTCAGCGCCGTTTCCTACCTCGACCGGGTGAACATTTCCATTGCTGGCGGGTCCATTGCCGAGGCCTATCACCTCAGCGACGTTCAACTGGGCAAAGTGTTCAGCGCCATGCTGGTCGGTTATGCAATTTTTCAGACCGTTGGCGGCCGGCTTGCCGACCGTTACGGTCCGCGCCGTGTGCTCGCCGGCGGCGTCGCATGGTGGGGCATCTTCACCGCGTTGACTGCTTTGGTTCCAGCCAAAATTACCGGGGCTCTCTTCATTTTTGTGGCAGTCCGCTTTCTTCTGGGTACTGGCGAAGCTGTGATCTATCCCGCGGCTAATCAATTCGTCGCTCGCTGGATTCCGACCACAGAGCGCGGCATTGCTAACGGATGGATTTTCGCTGGAGTGGGAGCGGGCGCCGGCCTTACGCCGCTGCTCATAACCCAGATCATGGTTCGTTACGGTTGGCGGTCGTCATTCTGGGTATGTTCCATCATCGGATTCGCCGCCGGCGCGGTCTGGTTCATCAGTGCGCGCGACACTCCCGCCGAGCAGCCCCGCGTTTCGGCCTCAGAGTTAATACTGATCAACTCAGGACTGACACAGCGGCAACGGAGCCATGATGCGAAAGCGCTCCTCCCATGGAAGCGCGTTCTGAAAAGCAAAGAAGTGTGGGCCATCACATTGAGCTACTTCTGCTATGGCTACGTCGCCTGGATATTCTTCAGCTGGTTCTATCTCTATCTTGCCAAGGTACGTGGCCTGGATTTGAAGGCGAGCGCCTTTTACACCATGTTGCCCTTTCTCGCCATGACTGTCGGATGCCTTTCAGGAGGCGCGATCAACGACCGGCTCACAAAATGGCGAGGACGGCGAGTCGGACGCTGCGGTCTCGCCGCCTGCGCGATTACCTTTGCAGGAGTATTCATCGCCGTGGGCTCGCAGGTTCAAAGCGCGCGACTGGCCAGCATCGTGCTCGCCGGAGGAGCGGGTGCGCTCTACCTCGCCCAAAGTTCGTTTTGGTCCGTCACTGCCGACCTTGCGGGCACATCCTCCGGTTCGGTGTCGGGCTTTATGAATATGGGCAACCAGATCGGGGCGGCAATCACGGCTTCTCTCACTCCGTGGATCGCAGTCCGATTTGGGTGGACGACGTCGTTTCTGGTAGCAGCTGCGTTGTGCATACTCGGCGCCGCAAGCTGGCTGTTCGTGAATCCATCGCAGCAACTTACGGTTTTGCAGGCTGATTCCGCCTTGGCACCGAATCAGAAGGCTAAGCGCCTGTCCGATCAACCTGCCAAAGCGTAAGTTCGTCGCCGCCCAACGACGACCGTCAGATGCGCACCGACTGGCTGTCCCGTAAACGTCACGTCGAGGATCTTCGCAGGAATCACGTCGACGAATCCGAATCCGGTTGGGCGAGCAACAGCAGAATGATGCCTATCACAGTGAACATTCGGAAAGCAGGCTCCTGGCCATTCCAGGTTTTCGACTGCCACATCAGAAACCATTCTCCGCCCACTGTGAGAAAGGCGACCAGCCACATCAGCAACGCCA
Source organism: uncultured Acidobacteriota bacterium (assembly GCA_963755795.1). Taxonomy (GTDB): domain Bacteria; phylum Acidobacteriota; class Terriglobia; order Terriglobales; family Acidobacteriaceae; genus Sulfotelmatobacter. Next base: position 13,659 of record CAVWLI010000053.1, read on the forward strand.
GCGCAAGCGCCGCTACAGAAACGCGTTTGGCCTGCATAAACACCGGGGCCGGTGCTGAGAGTGCGCGAGCCATGCTTAGTCCACCCCACCAGCAGAGGAACATGACGAGCGCCTCCCACAAAATGATGCCTACATAGAACGCCTTGTGCCACGCTGGCGAGTTCATCGCACGCCACATCTCGTGATTACCCAGAGTGTTCGAGTCCATCATCAGCACGTGACGGACGAACTGGTAGTTGGAGTTGTAGTCGGTAATGTTGTTGAAGACGACCACCGTATAGAACAGCGCCACGGCGAACACCAGCAACAGCTTGGCTACGCGCAAGGTCATGGTTCCTCCGGTGACTGGAACGTTCGGAAATACGCGATCAGAGCATGGAGCGTAACGTCGTCGTAGCTCGGATTGGCCGGCATTTCTGCACCTGGGTTTTGCGACTGCGGGTTGCGAACGTACGCAGCGAAATGCTCCGGAGAAGCGGTTGCCCAGGCCGAAAGCACCAGCCATGGATGGCGCGCCTTTTGCCCCCCTACATCGCCCAGATTGTGGCAACGGAGACAGTTCTGTTGCGCGATGCGAAAACCAGCTTGAACGTTGGCGTCGGAAGCATGGCGAGGCGGCGCGATTGCGCCTAGGAACTTCTTCTCGGTGCGAAATTCGACGCCAATCACTCCCCATGGAATCTGCGGTTCGTCTTTATGGCCAAGGATCTTGAACCCCGGAGTGAAATTCCGATGCGAGATCATGTAGGGTCCCCTGTCCTGACCGTGACCCTCCGCATCCTTTGGCCAGCGGTCGGGAGGCTGGCCATTTACTTTGAGAACCAGTAAGGGATGATGCTCCACGAGATACCCGCGCGGGTAGTGCGCGTGGTACCGGTCATCGCAGATGGCGACGACGAGATCGGCATCGGGCTCGGCAGCCAGCGCGCGGCTGAGTTCTTCCAGCAGGACGCCTGTGATCTCCGTCGGTCCCGCGAAGTTTGGATCATCGCTTACTGTGTACGTGACTTGAGGCAGTGAGAGCAAATCTTCGCGGCTGAGATAGCGAGCGCTTCCGGGAGGAAGACCTGCGAGATCTCCGCCAATGGCGAGATCTGTGGCCGACAGGCGTTCAGCATGCGCTTTCGAAATCAGGCCCGGCGTGGAGGATGACGCGGCCGGCTGGAAGCACAGCGCGAGTACGACGACAACGAGACAGGTGAAGAAGACGGTTGCGAATCGCTTTCGCATGGCACATGTTATCGGAGCAGTGGGAAGCAGGCAAGGACGATAGAATGCTGTGTTAAAGTGGCTCCACTTCGCGCGCGTGGAGGCTTGCGGATCAATGGGGAGCGGATCAGAAACAAGGTTGCGGGAGTTAGGGATTCAACTTCCTGAATCGCCCGCGGCCGGTGGAAATTATGTGCCGGCCAAAACGGTGGATCAGATTGTTTATCTCTCGGGCGTGATCTCGATGAACGACGGTAAAGTGATCACAGGTACGGTGGGCGGCGACCGGACTGTCGAGGATGGTTACGACGCCGCGCGAGCTTGCGCCCTGATGCAGCTTGCAGTGTTGAAAAAGCATTTGGGATCGCTCGACGGCGTGCTAAGTGTGATCAGCGTAAATGGCTATGTGAATGCTGTGACGGGTTTTCAAGACTCGCCAAAGGTCATCAATGGCGCGTCCGATCTTTTGATCCAGGTATTCGGCGAGGCCGGACGGCATGTACGGGCCGCGATTGGGGTTTCAGCGTTACCGAAGAACGCGCTTGTCGAATTGCAGATGACGGTGCAGACGACGGTTGAGGTGCAGGGTGGCTGAACACACTCTTTCAGCCGAGCCCACGCATTCCCGATGGAACCGGGCACTCGCCCCACGGCTGACGATCGTGCCGGGCGACACCGTGCATCTTGAATGCGCGGATTCGAGTGGCGCGCAGGTGAAGCCGGGAATGACTGCGGCCGACTTCCTGAAAATCGATCGAGGACGGATTCACGCGCTGACTGGTCCGATCTTCGTGGACAGCGCCGAACCCGGAGACGTTGTACAGGTGGATGTGCTCGAAGTCTCGCACCGAGGCTGGGGCTGGTCGAGCGTGATCAGCGGGCTCGGATTCCTGAAAGATCGGTTTCGCGAACCTTACCTGTTTCACTGGCAGCTCGACGGTGAAGTCAGCCACTCGCTCGAACCGGCGGTAGTTCCCTTGAGGCCATTTTGCGGAGTGATGGGAATCGCACCTGCAAAAAACGGCGAGTTTCGAACCCGCCCTCCCGGAATTTTCGGTGGGAACATGGACGTGCGAGAACTTTGCGGCGGCGCGAGATTGTATCTTCCGGTGCTCAATTCAGGGGCCCTGTTCTCGGCTGGCGATGCGCACGCCGCGCAAGGTGATGGCGAGGTCTGCATCAACGGGATCGAATGTCCCGCCGACGTGACGCTGCGATTTGAAGTTCACAAACGACAGCCGCTCGCAGGACCGCTGGTTGAGTCCTCCGCAGCGCAGGCGCAAGAGGCCGAGGCGTGGATCATCGTCGAATCCGCAACGGACGTAATCGAGGCGGCCCGCGCGGCTACGTCGCGCATGGTCGATTTCCTGATAGCGCGATGGAATCTTTCCGACGTTCACGCCTACTTGCTCTGTAGTGTCGCCATGAATTTGCGCTTGAGCCAGGTGGTGAACGAACCAATGTATACCGTCAGTGCTGCGATGCCCAAACGAGTGCTCCCGGACAGGAGGATGTTTTAACCTTGGTTAACGATGGATCTGAAGTCAGCGCGCCCGAAATCAATGCCCCCGAAATCGTCGCAGAGTTGCGAACGATTTATCCGCGATATGAGGCGGCTCTTGTAGGGAACGATGTCGGGACCCTCACGGGCTTGTTTTGGAACTCGCAACATGCCGTGCGCATGGGGCTGGCGGAGAATCTGTATGGCATCGATGAGATTGCAGCTTTCCGAAAAGGGCGCCCGCCGGTAAACCTCGCGCGATCGATCCGGCGACTGGACATCAACACGTTCGGGCGCGATTTCGGCAGCATCACTTTGGAATTCGAGCGGACCGTCGACGGTAAGCTGCTTCGCGGCCGCCAGAGCCAGGTTTGGGTGAGGTTCAGCGAAGGCTGGCGAATCGTGTCCGCACATGTGTCGCTCATCCCCTGAATCACTTTTCCTTTGGTTCTATGCCAATTTTGCCGAATTACTTTGCGCAGACGGTAACCGAGAGCGTCGCTGCCGGTGTCGCATGGAATCGCTCCTGCAGTTCTGCCGCCGAGGAAAAGAATTTTCCCGGCACATGCCGCGCAGGAACTGTGAACGTGATGAAATCATCGTCAAACGGGTACGGATCGAGTACGAAGTGTCTCGAATCGAGCGCCGTCACGGTGACGCGGCTGTATCCTCCATCCCGCTGAGGCAGCGGATGGAGCAAATGAGCGGGCGCGCGGAAATCCACGCACGCGAGCAATGACAGATTGTCGGTAGCCTGAAGAAGGCGGAAGTGGTCCAAGATCGCGGATTCACTCGTCTGCTCCGCAGAGAGCTTTGGGTTTGCCGCACTGTCGCGTATCAGTGATTGCTGAAGGTGTTTTTGCTGAATAAGAAATTCGTCGAGCAGCGGCAACTGCTCGGGCGCGATGGTCGATCGATCCGCGTGCTCCGATAACAGGCTGTAGGTGTGCATCAAGATCAGCACGGCGGCATAGGGGTCTTCGGCAGCAATCAACCGCACCGCCCGGTCCCGTACCGCGAGATAATCCGCCAGATCGATTTCCTCGAAAGCGGAATACTTGCCGACCAGCTCAATCGAGAACGCGCTGGGCTTTCCCTGGCGTGTGATCTGCGGCGCGGCATCGCGTGCCGCCCAACCGTCATCGTGGCATGCAATCCCCTTCAGCACATGGGCGCGCGGTTCCGGCGGCATGAAGCGCTCGTTCCCCCACCGCTCGGCGAACGCTCCAGCCAGGCGCGCATGGTCCGGATGAGTCACCAGCCACCACCCCGTCTCGGTCTCCAGTCTTAGCATTCTTGTCTCCTCAGTAGGCGTGATTCACTCAACTTCCGGTGCTCGCGCCGATTCGTGCCAGCGATGCAGAAAGTACCACTCCAGAAACATCACGACAAAAAAGAAAGCAAAGCCCAGAACGGTGGCCGCGAGAACGAGCGCAAACAAATAAGCGGTCTGCAACTGTGAAGAGGCGTACAGGATGGAGTATCCGAGTCCGCCTTCGCCGACCCGGCTCGATCCTGCATACAACTCTCCCGTAATGGCGCCGATCACCGCGATGCCGCTGGCGATCCGAATGCCGACAAATAACGAGGGCACCGCATAGGGCAAACGGAGTTTGAACAGCAATTGCCTGGAGGAGGCATTGTGCATGAGGAAAAGATGCACCAGATTTTCGTCCACGCTGACCAGACCTTGCGTGGTGTTGGCGATGATCGGCGCCAGCGAAATGATGAATGCGATCAGCGCAACCGAAGCCGTGCCCGCGCCCACCCACATCAGAATCAGCGGAGCGATGGCCACGATCGGAACCGTTTGCAGCAGGATGGTGTAGGGGTAGAGCATTCGTCGTACCCAGCGTGACTGCGCGAAGATCAGGGCGATAATTACGCCCACGATCACGCTGGCGATCAATCCGCCGCCCGCTTCTTCTGCGGTAATCGATAAAGACGTCAGCAGGGACGGGAATCGCGCCGCCACGGCCCCACCCACTGCCCAGGGCGAAGGCAACATGAACGGCGGCACGCGGAAGACCCATAAGACCGACTGCCACAAAAACAGCAACGCCGCAAAAACGCACACAGCATTCGCCAAAGGGAGGAGTCGCTTTTTCATTGCAGGGTCGCCTCCCGCAAGGTGTGCGAGATTTGCAGGACGAGCGTGCCGAATTCTGAGGACGTTCGGAGTGCTGCGGTTCTTGGGAATGGGAGTTCAACCGGCACGATCGTGTGAATGCGTCCGGGATTCGGAGCGAGCACGACAATTCGCGTCGAGAGAAAGACTGCCTCAGCAACCGAGTGCGTGACAAAAACTGCAGTCCATTTCTGTTCCTCCCGCAACCGCAACAACTCCTCGTTCAGCCGGTCGCGGCTCATCTCGTCGAGCGCGGCAAATGGCTCATCCATCAGCAACAGCCTTGGGTTGGTTGCCAGAGCGCGCGCGATGGATACGCGCATTTTCATTCCGCCCGATAGCTCTCGCGGGTACGCATCTCCGACCTCTCCCAGCCCAACCAGGTCAAGCAGAGCCGCCGTTCTCTTCCTGCGTCGATCGCCGTTAACTCCTTCCAACTCCAAGCCGAGGCCGACGTTGTGGCGTACGGTGCGCCACGGCAGCAACGTCGCATCCTGGAAAATGTAACCCACCGTTTCCCGTGCATTCTCCGGGGTCATCCCGTCAACTTGAATTGTTCCGGAACTCGGTGGCGTCAGCCCGGAGATCAAGTTCAGCACAGTGGATTTGCCGCAGCCGGAGGGACCAAGGAATGTGACGAACTCTCCCTTGGCAATTGTGAGGTGGAGCGCGCTGATCACCGCACGCCCGCTGGCGTAGGTCTTGCTCACTCCGGCGAATTCGACCTGCGGAGCGACGAATTCCTGCGTCATTTCCCGTCCTCGCTCACGGGGAGATACAGGGCAGAGCGATGCGCGTGATCGTGATAGACGACTTGCGTCGAGCGCCGCCAATCCCACGATGTGGCGCGGCAAGAGGGCACATCGGTTCCCGGGTTGCGGTCGTACAAGGGAAAGGCGCTGCTGGCTATTTCCAAGCGGATCCGGTCGCCCGCGGCAAAGCAGCAGGAGGTCGGAGCAAGATCGAACTTCCACTCATGAATCTTATCCGCGGCGTAGCCAGTTTCCGCGAACAGCCAACTCGACCGGGCGATTCCAATGCAGATAGATTCTCCGGAACCGCTTGGCCGGACGCGAACCAATTTTGCGGTGAAGTCGGTGTTCGACGATGAAGAGGAGCAGAACAGGGAAATGCGCGGAGTTCCGAACACCCAGCGTGGTTGCGAGAGCGGCTCTGAAGTATAGACCAGCACATTGTTACCTAACTCCAGAGTGGCTTGATCAAACTGCCCACTCGCCGCCGCCGGGCCGCCGGGCGCAAGCACCGGCACTTCGGGATCGTAAACAAAAACATCAGGCGGTTCCTCCGATGCTGGCGGCATTGACGCGAGCGCGCCATCGCCTTTGCGCGAATTTGCCTTCCCCTCGCTGTGCAGGTAGAACGCACGGTTCGCAGTGTCCGGGAAAATATCGGCCGACCGCCAGGAGTTCTCCCCCAAAACAAAATGGCGAATCTTTGGCTCGCCCGCAAACTCACCGGGGTCTTTCAGCCAATGATTGAACCATCGCAGCAGGATCGCATCGGTGTCGAGCAAAGCCTCTGGGCCGAAGTCTCCCGCGCCAATCCGATCTCCCCAGGGTATGTGCTGCCATGGTCCGGCGATCAGATATTGATGATCGCGTGCAAATTCGCTGCCGGCTTTACGGCACAACGCCACAAAACCTGCGACGCTGCCCTCCAGATAAGTGTCGTACCATCCGGAGAAATGCAACGCCGGTACAGAAATCCTGTGGAGTGACTGGCTCACATCCAAAGCGGTCCAGTAATTTCCGGGCCCTGGGTGATCGAGCCAGTCCAGCACATATTGGGGAAGCTCATCGCCGTGCAGTGCCGGATGGTCGCGGAATGGCAGCACGCCGGTTTGCGCGGAAAGATTTGCCCACGCTTGTTCGAGCCGATCACTCGCTTTTCGTAGTTGCTTGCGGCGAGCGTCAGCCTTCAGCATCTGCAGTCCCCAGCCGAGGGTAGAACTCAACCGCAGCGCTCCCTGGCGATAGAACCATCCGTGGTAAAGATCACACGCAGTCATGCCGGGAGAAATGCAGACCAAGCCCTCGGGTTGCTCGGCGGCTGCGAGCAGTTGTGTAGCTCCCTGGTAGGAAAAGCCGTACATCCCGAGGCGTCCGTTCGACTCGTCACGCGTGCGCAACCAATCGATAGTCTCGGCTCCGTCGCGTCCTTCGTTGCGGAAGGGATAGAACTCGCCCTCAGAGTCTCCTCGGCCACGAACGTCCTGAATGACGACGTTGAAACCGTGACGCGCAAACCACACCGGATGCGCATAGACGACGGTCGATGCAATGTCGCGTCCGTAAGGCTGCCGCATGAGCAGCGTGGGGTTGGCGCCAGCCTGCGGAGGATAGTAGTGATCTGAAACCAGGTGCAGGCCGTCCGACATACGGCAGCGCACGCCGCGCTCCAGCCGAATGCCCTGACCACAATCAAACCAACCGGCGTTGCTCATCCTCTGGAGATTCATGGTTAGCGCTGGTTCGGGTATTGCGCCATCGCTTCCAGGGCGGCGGCCAGGCGGGTCGCAGCCTGATCCAGCCAGCGAGCGCCGTTTTCTGCAGTCGCGGGACGTGGGTCGCCCATCACGCCGCTGGCAGCAATGTCGCGAGTGAGCCAGGCAAAGGTCGCCGGAGCGTTCTCCGGCAGAAGAAGTTCGGGATGCGCGACATCGGCAATGTAATTCACGGTGTATGCCGAGCGATCCACGAGTTCCGGCACCGACGCCAGCAACAGTGCGGTCTCGACTTCGCCGGCGTGAAATCCATAAGCGCGCTCCTGCGGGCTCAGACCCTCGAACGAAATTCCACCAGAGCCATGCAACGCGAACGTCCGTAGACCGAACTCGGCGCGCAGATCGCGCGCCATCACATCGATCAGCGCGGTGTTGCCGCCATGCGTGTTGTAAAGCACAAGTTTCTGAAATTTTGCGCCGGCCAGACTCGCCCCCAGGTCGCGCAGCACCGCCATAAATGTTGATGCACTTACGGCCAGCGTTCCGGCGAAGCCGATATGTTCGTTGCTCTTGCCGTAATGCACGGGAGGGAGCGCGTAGACCGGCAGCTCTGCGGGAAGCTTCTCCATCGCATGTCCCAGCAAAAGATTATTAATGAGGGTGTCGGTTGCCAGCGGCAAATGGTGGCCGTGTTGCTCGATGGCCGCGGTGGGCAAGACAAGCAAGGTCGAGTCGCGGGGCAGCGCATCAACTTGCTTCCAGTTCAGATAAGCAAAATTGCGAGCGTCGGGAATCCATGTCTTCATCGCGAAGGGCCTGTGGTCGCTACCTCTTCGGCGCGAAACGTGATCATCTTGCCCGGATTCAGCAGGCCTTTCGGGTCGTAGCGCATCTTGGCGAGCAGTTGCACATTGTCGGCGCGGTAGCGGCCGCCGCCCTCCACATTATTCACGTGCGGATTGGCCACGAAAACGCCGATCTCGCGGCAGAACCCGATCATCTCGTTCAGCCGCTCTTCCGTCGTGTAGTAGACAAGAGGAATCGCTCCGGGAATGACCTCGCCACTGCTGTTTTTCATGAATTCCATGTGAAAGAGAATCTCTTGTCCGAAGCGTTCGCGCAGTCGTCTCATCTGGTCGCGCGATGTGGCCGGATCGAATCCGCATTGCAGATAGGTGTAGGCCGGATCGGTCTTCAGCGCCCACAGGGTCGTGTGGTTCCAGGTGTAGTCGGAAAGGAGCGGGAGCGTACGCAGTCCGGCATACGGCCCCGAATAGGGGATGGAGCCGCCCGCTGCGCGCGCGGCCGCTTCCAGCATTTCAAGCTGTTCCGACGAGATCAGGAAAAAGACCAGATGCTTTCCGTGCGGCGCATATTGCTTCACCGGAGTGAAGAACGATGGAATCGGCCATTCGAAAGTTGTCACCAGGCGCTTGGTCCAGTCTGCGTCGACAGCGATGCGCTCGCTAAAGTCGAAGGCTGCATCGAAGCCGTCGAAGGCAACCACGCATTGCGACCACTCCACCGCCGGAGTCAGTGCCAGCCATATCCGAGTAATAACGCCGTTCGTACCCCAGGCGTGAAGAATATCGTGAACCGCCTCGCCCTCGTGGAAGACCACGCGCGGCTGGGTCTCCATGGTCACTACTTCGAGGGCGCGCACCGTATTGAAGTCGCGCAGGCCGCCGTGCGCCACCGAGCCGATTCCTCCCGAGCCGCCGCCCAGGAACCCGCCCACCGACGCCTTGACGATCGTCGATGGATAGCAGCGGAGTTCCCAGCCCACCTTGCGCGCCTCCGTCTCCAACATGCCTAATCGCACGCCAGGCTGGCAGACCGCGACTCCATCAGGACTGATCGATTCGATCCGGTCCATCCGCGCCAGGTCCAGCACGACGCCGCCATGCAGCGGAACAGCCTGCCCGTAATTTCCGGTTCCCGCTCCGCGAACGGTTACTGGAATGTCTTCGATCTGGCAGTAGCGCAGCACTTTCTGAATCTCATCGGCATTCAGCGGCTGCACGACGAGGTCTGCGACCTTACCGTCAAGCTGCTTGCGCAATACGGGCGAGTACCAGTAGAAGTCACGCGACAACCGTTCGACCACCTGCGGATGCGTGAGAACCCGAGACTCGTCGCCGAGTATGGAAACCAACGCGCTGACGTGATCTGGACTCATATCGAGGATTTCGGAAGCTACTTACCCGGCCGCGAATTATCTCTACGGCTGCTCCAACTGCGAAAAGCTTTCTGCATATTCGGGTGCGTGAATAGCGAGTTAAAGAGGTCGCGCAGAACGGGGCCCTCCACTCGACACTTCATATCCGACCGTCGCGCGATCTCTTTCGCCGGAACATAAATCTGCAAACAATGGCGGCTCGCGTCCGCAACAGTCGCGCCAAATACTACGCGATCCAGGCGTGCCCACAAAGCGTTCGCCATACACATGGGGCAAGGCTCGCATGTCGAGTACAACGTGTACCCAGCCAGCCTCGGACTCTTGAGCTTCTTGCAAGCCCGCCGCACTGCGCGCAACTCCGCGTGCGAACTTGGATCCGATTCGCGAATCACGGCGTTGGTCGCCCGCATGAGCCTCTCACCGCTCCGCGTATTCACGATGAGTGCTCCAAACGGCACGGGATGCGAAGTTTCCAGAGTGCGAGCCGTATAGTGGTAGAGCTCCCGCATGCGCTCATGATCCAGCCGTGTCACACCAGCGCGTCCGGCTGCCGGGCTCGCCATGGGCGCACTCTAGCAGCAGCACGCCACGGCCGACAATCGAAAAAACAGCATGCTCGTATCGGTAAATCTTGTACCGTCGGTGCGCAGTGACTCTGTCAGAAGAATGCTAGGCTGCTCCAGGAAGTTCTTAGGGCTAACCATTGCCGGCTAATTATTGGCGACTAATCATGGGGAAGCGTCGGATTTGCCTGGCATCCTGCCTCGTCATCTTCGTGACGGGCCTTCTTGTGGGCTGTCACAGGTCGACTCCTCAGACCGATCAAGGTCTGACAAAGATCACGCTGCAGGCGGACTGGTATCCGCAGCCGGAACATGGCGGTTTCTATACCGCGCTGGTGAAGGGCTACTACAAGGACGAAGGGCTCGACCTGATCATCCAACCAGGCGGGCCTTACGTGGTTGTACCGCAGCAGGTAGCTTCAGGCTCGGCACAATTTGGAATGGCCAGCTCCGACCAGATTCTGGAGTCTGTCGCCGGCGGGCAGCCTCTGGTCGCCGTCGCCGCGACGATGCAACGTGATCCGCAGGGAATCATGGTGCGCAAGGATTCGCCGATTCGCACCTTTGCCGACCTGAACGGGCATACGGTCGCGGTCAAGCTGGGGTCAACCTGGTTCGAATATCTGCTCAAGCGCTATAAACTTGATAGCGTCCGCGAAGTCCCGGCCACTTTCAGTGTGGCCAACTTTGTGGCTGATCCGGGCTACATCCAGCAGGCGTTCGCGACTTCTGAGCCGTTCTTTGCGCGCCAGGCAGGCGTCGAGACCCGAGTGCTTCTGACCAGCGATGCCGGCTACAACCCCTACCGGGTCATGTTCACGACGCGCGAGTTCCTGGACCAGCACCCTGAAGTCGTGGAGAAATTCGTGCGTGCTTCGATCAAAGGATGGCGCGATTACCTGAACGATCCCACGGCCGGGAACGCGGCAGTCTCGAAAGTGAATCCGGCCCTGAACCAGGAATGGATGCAGTTTACCTGGCAGTCCTTGCGCGACGGAGGTTTCGTGACCGGAGATGACCACTCGGGAAAGCAGCTCGGCAATATGGAAGCCGCGCGCTGGACGACGATGTACAACCAACTTCTGGAATTGAAGGTGATCGAAAAGCCGATTGACCCAGCGACGGCTTACACGCTGCGATTCGTTTCACCCGGTCCTACGTGATCGAGGATCCGGGCTGCGACGCAACCGCCCGGATACTAGCCTTTTCCGCCTGATCGAGTAAGATTTTTTGAGGCCTCCGCAGGGCGGGATGCGAATCGAAAATCCCTTTTCACCCAGAGGACTTGTCCGGCTCTTGCGAGGCCCGGCGAGTCCTTCGGCAGAGCGGCAAGGACCTGGTCTACCGCGCCGACGAAACCGTCGTGCGTCAGGTTTGACCTTCGAGGCTAGAGCGCTTGGAGAAACAACACGACGAGCAAAGCCGCACCGACTCCAAGACGCAGCTCATAATGCAGCACATCGAGCAGATCAACATCTGTCTGCATGCAGGCGACTACTCTCGGGCCGTTGACTTGTTGCGAGGCGCGGCGGCGGAATTCCCCAACAATGCGGAACTCGCGGAACTGGAAAAGCTCGCCCAGGATGGCGTCAAGCGCAATGCCGAAGCCCAGCGGCTGATCACCGAAAGCCAGGAACTGTTCGCGCAGCGGAAGTCCACCGATGCGATTCAGTTGCTGCGGCAGGCCCATGAGCTGGATAAGAGAAATGCTCTCGCCCGCGCCATTTTGGCCAATGCTCTGGTCGAGCAGGCGCATTCGGTTGTAGAAACCGATTGGCGGGAAGCCGAGATGCTGGCCAAGCAGGCGCTCGACTTGAACCCTTCGCATCCCACGGCGAAAACTATCCGCGGCCTCATCCTCGAGCGGAAAAAAGCAAGCCCGGTCGAGGAGTGGGTTGCGCAGGCGCGCAAGCTGCAGTCCTCCGGCGATCTATTCGCAGCCTTGTCTCGGGTCGAAGAGGGACTCGACATTTATCCCAACGATCCCAAGTTGCTCCAGACTCAGGATGCAATTCAACGGGACCAGAACCTGCGGCGCCGCCAGGCCCGCCGCCGCGACCTGGAAAACCTGCGCCGTATGGAGCTTGAAATCGATGCAGCCGCGGATGATGTTGCAAAAGGAAAACTTGCCGATCGCATACAGGCGATGGCCGCCACTTATTGGACCGATGGAGAAATCATATCCGTGGCCAATGGTCTACTGGCCCGGCTGGGATTGGTCTCTCAGGCGAGTTCAACCGCGTCGGCGCGCGGCGCCGTCATCTTTCACGTCCCGCCCCGCAGTGCTCCGAAGCCTGAGGTTGTCGATAAGGGCCAGGTTCCCCCAAGCGCGCTACCGCCGAGCCCAGCTGTAGCCGGAAACCCTCCGCCTGCCATTGTTCCGTCGAGCAGTGTTCCGTCGAGCAGTGTCCCGTCGAGCGTTGTTCCGCCGAGCGCTGTTCCGCGCCGCCTTGTGCCGCCGGGCAAAGTCCTGATCACTCCGCCAGCGCCGAAAATCTCCTTGCCAGCAGCCGACGCAGCTCCAGCCGCCGAGCCTTCCGCAACGGCGGCCAGAGTCACATCTCGATCATCTCAGCCAAAACAATCCACGAGGTCGAACACAACGCCGATCCTCATCTCCTCCGCCGCGATAATCTTTGTCGCGGTCGCAGGGATCTTCTTCTTCGCGCGAAAACATCACGCTCCGCCTATGGTGAAGGCGGCGGTAGTCGCTCCCACAGTGTCAGCGCCCGCCGTCTCGGGCCCGCCGGACGAGGGTCCTACCGTCTCCGCTCCAGCCGTTCCCGTTCCGGCCACCTCCACGGCGGCACAAACAACTCCCGAGCCATCGGTGCCAGCTTTGGATGTTTCTTCCAACACCGCGGGAAACGTAACGGTCGATGATCAGCCGCAGCCCGCCTACTCCAGTCACGACCTGGGTACGCTCCTGGTCGTTGCCGGTCAAGACGACGTAAGAGTTTTTCTCAACGGAAAACTTCAACGGCAGCTCACTCGATCCGGCCAGTTGCGCCTACCGAATCTCGAGCTCAAGGACTACGTTGTACACGTCTCCAAGAGCGGTTATCAGGATCCTCCGCCACAGAAGATCCGGATTCGCAAGGGCGGGGAGGCCAGTCTCGTCTTCAATCTCGAACCGCAGCCTCACCTGGCCTCGCTGGCCATCCAGGAGGGCGCTCCTGGAACCTCGGTCCTCATCGATCAGGCTCTCGTCGGCACGATTCAGCCAGATGGCACGCTCTCTGTCTCGACCGTCAATCCCGGAGACCACACCGTCGAGCTGCGCAAAGAGCGATTCAAGCCCAAGCAGTTCAAAAAACATTTCGTGGTGGGAGGAACCATAATTCTCGCGGCTGCGGATGCCGCGCTGGAAGCAGCTTCCGGCGAATTGAAAATTACCTTCGCACCCGCTGATGCCACTGTTGCTATCGTGAAAGGTGACCTTCTGAAAATAGTAAGCAGTGGAGTCCCGCTCAATCTCGCCCCGGGTACCTACACTCTCACTGCGCGAACTGCCGAAAGGTTCACGCGCTCGTCCACGGTGGAAGTCATCGCCGGTCAATCCAAAACTTTGGATTTGTCTCTCGCCCCGAGCGGCATGTCGAAGTGGGATGACCCTGGTGCATGGAAGCTGGGAAAAGACTCTTTCATTCGCAAGGGGGGAGACTTTGTCTTGTACGGAGCCGTTCCTGCCTCGGGCACATTTGTTTTTTCCGCGATGCTTACCAAGGGTCATCTTTTGCAATGGGTACTCAACTACCGCGATCCCAAGAATTACGTCCTCTTCCAAATGGATGACAATAACTTCTACCGCGCTGTCATTCGCAACGGGGAGAAAACGGACGAGATCATAGTTCCCGATAAAAACGACAAAAAAAGCTTCCGCACGCTTGAAACCCGCGTTAGCGCCACGGAACTCGTTCACCTGATCAAGCACGGTGACCGTTGGACCGTCCTGGATCGCTGGACGCAGCCGGGAACCAACCCCAGCCTGGGAAAGTTTGGCTTCTACATACCCGGCAACGAAGAACTGGCGCTCTCCAGCTTCGCTCATTACGCTGACTTGAACATCCGCTAGAGCAGCCCGGAACGTGGCCGGTTCATCCCGCCTTTGAGAATCGGCTGGTCCCGGGCGGCAGGCGTCCTCGCAGAATCTACTTTTCCCTAGAACTTCACCATGATGTCTATATCGATCAGCGACTCATCACGGCGCAAATCGGGGGTCCACAGACTGCTGCCTTGTGCTGCGCAAGCCGTTTGCGCGAGCGCTTCGTTTGCCGACATCGACAGCGCCCCATTATTTCCAAAGCCGGTATTCCCTCCATTCATGCACGCATAGAACTGGGGGAATCCGTTGTTGGTGTAGGGCACTCCGCCCGACCCCGGCGGCGTGACGCCGCCTTTGCCAGACCAGTAGGGCACGCTGGCATGGCGATAGTCGTACTCCCAGCGGAACGTAAGCCATTGCCGCGGCATGTAATCGTAGGTAATCGAAGTATCCCAGGCCTTGAAGGGGTCGCCGGGATTGCCGGTGAAGTAGGGCGCGTTGATTGCCGCCGACGAGGCCGTCTCGCCATTGATAGGCGGCAGCAACACCAGATAGCGACCAGGGTTGTTGATTTGTCCCCCGCCGAGAGTGATGGCGTACTTGTCCTTCTTAAACCAGGTGCGGTCATACAGCATGTAGCCGATAAAACTCTGCTTAGGATCGACTCCTCCCCGTGGGAAATTGGCGCTCGGTGCCGCCAGCGGGTCTCGCTTGTTGCCGTGACAACTCACGCCCGCCAGCCCGGTCGTCGTGCTGGGGCCGTACTCGCAACCCAGGTCGCCGGTGAAGGAGAACGCCATCTTGTCGAGGAATTGTCCGGGTTTGTCGTAATACTTGATCTCGACGCTGTCGTCGGTGTGGATGCGGCCGCGGTTCTGGATGTAGAGGTCGTCGTGGCCGATGCCGTAATTGTTGGAGATGATATTGATCCATGGCCTCGGCGTCCACTTGACCTGGCCGCCCAGCCCCTTCCTTGAATTGGACGAACCGTACGATTGCCAGCCATTGATGATCCAAGGCTCGATCTTTAAGTGAGGATTCGGAAAAATCTGGATGCGAACGCCCTGGAAAAACCACGGCGTGTTGGAGGAAACATACGAAGGCTGATACGCCCAGTTGTCAAAGTTGTAGTAACTGAACAGGCCAACGTATGACATGAAAATTCCAGCGTCAATGTTAATGCCATCCAACACGTCAAGGTGATAGCCTCCGTAGGCTTCCGACACATAGCGATCTGCATCCCCAATATTCCATTGTCCCTTCGAATAGCTGGGGTCATTCCGTATCGTCGCCGTGGAATACATACCAAACTGCGTCATGAAGCGGGCGCGGACGTTGTCGAGGTGAAAGTCGCCACCAATGCCGAGTTGCTCCAATTGAATTTCGTTGGAGCGGAAAAGTTCGCTCGATCCGCCCATCGAGTTGTCCACCGGTTTGTTGAAATCGTAGGTATAGGTAACATCCGCCCGGATTTCCGGCGTAAAGAACTTTGAATCAAACGCGGTATCCTTGTTGCGCGGATTGCCGTTTAGCCAGGTCCAATCCCAGTCCGAAAAAGGTGTGATCTTCTCTTTTTTTGCGGGGGTGGCCGAGTCGCTCGACGCTTGCGCAGCCGAGACGGCTGGATTCGCGCCAGTTGCAACTGGGCCCACATCCGATTTTGCCGGAGTTGCCGCTGTGGCCGGCGCGGATTCCGTTGCCTTCACTGGTGGCGCTGGGGCAGCAGCCGCGCGACTCTTCAGCTCGGCTTCGAGCTGATCGATGCGCGCCTTCATGACCTCCAGTTCCTTGGCGATATCAAGCGAGACTTCCGCATCAGTCTTGGTCGCAGGTTGGGCGGGCACGGGCGCGGTGGTCTTCGGGGTGCTTACCTCATCATCCGACGGTCCGTGCAGCGTTGCCACTTTCTGGCCGTCCGGTCGAGTCTGAGTCTGCGCATGACAGAGCTCACCCTGGCCAACGCCGAGGCTCAAGATAAGCAATGGGACGAAGGCTGAAACCGCTGCGCGTTTACGCGATGCAGATCTCGTGATTTTCAAGTTGGAATCCTTTCCAGTTCAAAAGTACGGTTCTGTTCGCTCAACAGCCGTGCTCGTCGATCTCTTCCCAGTTAAGTCACCATCACACCCGAAAACTCATAAGGAGCGAGTAAGAAATTCATAAAGAACGGATAAGGTTTCTCAACGCAAAACAGCCATATCCCACAAGCCGGCGTGTCCCCCCGTCGCGAGTGGCAAATAGGGCGGGCCGGTTGCTCCCCTGTTTTGCATCCGCCGTCGCAGTTGACGTAGGCAGTCAACGCCACGAATGCGCTGAGGAGATTTGAATGCAGCCCCATGAAGACGCCGCGAGATG
>CAVWLI010000054.1:0-13807 GCA_963755795.1 uncultured Acidobacteriota bacterium
GATGCTTCCTCGGCAAGAAGGAGGTGTTCGACGCGCCGCTGATCGGCCCCCTGGCCACCGCCCTGGGTGGCATCCGCGTCGATCGGGGCTCGGGCGGGGGGTCGCCGCTGCGCGAGGCCGAACGGGCCCTGGCCGCCGGCGAACTCGTCGCCCTCATGCCCCAGGGGACGATCCCGCGGGGTCTGCCCTTCTTCGATTCCGTGCTCAAAGGGCGCAGCGGGGCGGCGCGGCTGGTCGCCGCCACCGGTGCACCGGTGATCCCGCTCGGCCTGTGGGGGACCGAACGGGTCTGGCCTAGGCAAATGCGAACTCCTAACCTGAAGCTTTCTTCATCTAATCGAACAAGTAAAGCAGACCACACCGAAACTGGCAACCGATCAGAGGAGAAACAGAATGACGAAACAAGCGAAGCTCGGTGGCACGTTCACCTTTCCAGCCACCTCGATGACCGTCAACCGCATGGGCTATGGTGCGATGCAACTTGCCGGGCCTGAAGTCTGGGGACCCCCTCGTGATGTGGATGCCGCAATCGCCGTTCTTCGAGAGGCGATCGCTGCCGGCGTGAATCACATCGATACCAGCGACTATTACGGTCCTCATGCGACCAATCAGATCATCAAGCAGGCGCTCCATCCTTATCTTGATGGGCTTGTCATCGTCACTAAAGTGGGCAATCGCCGGGCTGCAGACAAGTCCTGGCCGCAGGCGCGTACGCGCCAGGAATTGATCGATGCCGTTCATGACAACCTGCGAAATCTCGCTGTCGACGCCCTCGAAGTCGTCAATCTTCGGGTTGGAGGCTTCATGGGACCGGTGGAGGAATCGATTGAAGAGCCCGTGACCGTGCTCGCAGAACTCAAGCGCCAGGGTCTGATCCGTCATCTTGGCCTGAGCAACGTCACGCCTGAGCAGTTGGCCGAGGCTCAGAAGATTGCAGAGATTGTCAGCGTACAGAATTTCTACAACGTCGCGCACCGTCAGGACGACAGCTTCATCGATGCCCTGGCAGGGCAGGGCATCGCGTACGTGCCGTTTTTTCCCCTCGGCGGCTTCACCCCACTGCAATCGTCTGTCCTGGATGCGGCGGCTGCGGCGGTGCAGGCAACGCCGATGCAGGTTGCAGTTGCGTGGCTGCTTCAGCGCTCGCGCAATATTTTGTTGATTCCGGGTACATCGTCAGTTGTGCACCTTCGTGAAAATCTACAGGCGGCAACGTTACAGCTTCCGCCGGAAATGCTCGCCCAGCTCAACTCGATTGGGTGAGAACCGCCGGCTGATTTGAGCGCTTCGAAGCATCGGCGGCAGAGGGGAATGTTCATCGTCCCTCGCCCCCGCTGACTCGGGCTGCAGCCTTGCATCTTGCCCGGCATCTAGCTAAAGTATCGGCAAGCCAGTCCGATTCTTCTTTCAGAGATGCAGCTATGCGGATCGTTCCAAAAATTCCTCCTTCGGCGTATGTGAACTGGTACAAATCCATCGACGTGTGGACCACCGCCGGCCCAATCAAAGAGGCAAGCGTCACCCGCTATTTGTGCAACAATCCGAATTACGGCGGAATTGGCGACTCTCCTCTATTTTGGCAGAGCATTATCCAGGCCGGCCGTGCCAACCAGGTCTATTGGAATTCCGGCAAGATCAACGGTGCAGGCCAGTGTTTTTGGGGAAAGGGGACGCCCGACGATGTCGCCAACGCTTTGCGGGTTGTGGAAGACGTTGCCGTCGCCGCTTTGGACCATCCCGCTCTAAAGCCCTTTCGAAAAATCCTCGAAGACCCGGATTCGCGCCTGGCCGACGTCTGCTCCACTTACATCGGCGTGGATTGCAATGGGTTCGTGGGGAATTACGGCAAAGAGAACGCACTGCCAAAAGCTGACCCCAACCTCGTTCCGTCGTTGTGGAAAAATGTCGGACCCATCGATCAATGGCGATCGAAGATCGAAGACATCAGCGAACTCGACGTGCTCATCTGGCCGCACGGCTCTCACATCGCCATCATCGACAGCATGGACCATGGTCAGTTCACGATCTGCCAGGCGACTGGCGGAGGCGGCCCGCAAATTTCTACCGGACACACCATCACAGCAGCGGGCCAAACTGCGGAGGGCACTCCACAATTCACCGTCAGCGCCAGGCAGTCCGCGGCCCGTAACCTTGCCCGCCACCGTCCGCATCAAGGCAATCGGTTTCGAGGTCACAAACTATCCCTGGTAGCGCGCGCTATGAGAAGCCAGTTTCAGCATCGTTGCATATTCGCGGTGTTGGCACTTTTATCAGCCTTTGTTCTCGCTGCCAGGGGCTCTGCGGGCGATCAAAAACGTGAGTCTAGAGCAGAGTTAGTTAAGAAGTTTCGGAACAGCCAGACTTTCTTTGAGCAATTTGACGACGCCCAAAAGCTCGTGGAACTGCGGGATACGACCATTCTTAAGCCGCTTGAGCCTTACCTAGCGGACGTGGACAGGCATGTCCGGGGCAACGCGGCCTTTGTATTTGCCAGTTTGGGCGATGACCGCGGCTTCGATGCAATGCGCGCAATTCTTCAAGACTGTTCAACACAGAGACCAGAAGGTCAAGGCACCATGGGCAACTGGACGGTAGAAGCTCAGATCGCATCTGACCGGTATTACGCCGCACATCTTTTCGGGGATTTGAAAGATGTTCGCGCCGTTCCGATCCTTATACCTCTTTTGAAGGATAAACAGGTCAACTGGATCGTGCCCTGGTCGCTTGGCGAGATTGGCGATCGGGCGGCGGTCGCTCCACTCATGGAGATGCTACATGATTCCAGTCCAGACATGCGGGTTCTGTCGATTTATGCTCTTGAAGAGCTGCAGGCCAAAGAAGCTCTTCCTGAGCTTCGCCTCCTGACGAAGGATGATGCCAGGATCCATTTCGATCGTCTCGGAACAGTCGCCGAAGCTGCGAAGTCGGCAATTTTAAAGCTGGCAGCGGTGCCCTGACGACGACCCAAGACTGGAAAGCGTCAGAAAACGGAATCGCTAGCTTTGGGTCGACGAGCACTGCTCGTTTACCATGCTCTGTGAGAAGGCTTGCAGAGCCGCATTTGGGCGGTCGGCAGCGACTGCGTCGCACGAGACAGAGCCGTCATAAAGGATATTAAGGGGTTGTGGTATGGGGATGAGCGACCCGGAAATTCGTAAAAAGTTGTCTGAAGCCAGGTTTGTTCAATACAAGCACGTGTCTGACAAACAGAACTGGCCGTATTGGAGACGACTGATCCATCTCTTCCAGCGCTGCCCAATTTGCCGGCCCGAGAAGCTGAAACAATAGAAGGTCGCCCCCACGTTCATTGAACCTGTGATCTGAGTTTTGAGTGCAATGGCCTGCTTACAACAACTACAATCAGAATCATGAATGGACGCAGGATTAGGTCTCTGGTCTCGTGCATCATCTGCTGCTTACCTCTTACGACAGCCGCACAGCAACATCCGCTATCGGCAATCGAGAGGGAACGCTTTCTCGACGGGCAATTCAAAGTGGTGTCGAAAATGGAGGCTATCCCGACCAATGTCCAGCAAGCATTTTCCAAGATTTCCCGCGAACCATCGTTTGCAATGGCCAATCCCGGACAGAGATTTCAAGCTGATGATGTCGTACTTGATCGGACACTGCCCTTTAGACGCCTCCTGTTTGCGGGGGTGCAGGACGACAGGTGGTTTGTTCATTACGAAAAAGGTGGTTATGCACACGGCTACTACGTGGTCGCGTTTAAGGTTGATCCTCATGGCGATGCACATTTCGTGTGGGGCTGTTCGGGAGTAGATGGCGCAAAGACTCTAGAGCAGCTCCGCAGAATCGCCGCTGCTTGTCAATTCTCGAAGGCAGAGAGCTACTGGTGAGTCAGTTGGTGAAAAATCCCCATTACACTTATCGGCCAATCCGCCACTCGAAGCAGACGATGACAGCCGACCCTACCGCCCCGCGCGTGCTGCCATGCCGAGGGCGGGTGACGTGCCCGGACGGCCCCGGCGTATGTCGCCGGAATCGATTTTGAACTGCTCGACCAGGGCGCTTAGTTGCGCCGACATCTGCACCAGCTCCTGCACTGCTTTTTGCGTGTCGCTTGCCCCCAGGGAGGTGCTTTCCGCCGCCTGTGCGATTCCGCTGATGCTGCCGGTGATGTCTTTGCTGCCGCGCGCCGCGTCGCCCAGGTTGCGGGTCATTTCGTTGGTGGTTGCGCTCTGTTCTTCGACCGCGGTGGCGATGGTGCCCGAAATGTCGTTGATGTGGTTGATCACGCCGCTGATGGTGGCAATGGCCTCGATGGCGCCGTGAGTGTCGGTCTGAATGGCGGTAATTTTGCGGCTGATGTCCTCGGTGGCTTTGGCCGTCTGTTTCGCCAGCTCTTTCACTTCGTTGGCGACCACGGCAAAACCTTTGCCAGCCTCGCCGGCGCGGGCCGCTTCGATCGTGGCGTTGAGGGCAAGCAGGTTGGTCTGCTGCGCGATGGAAGTGATGACCTTGATGACTTCGCCGATTTCGGCGCTGGACGCGCTTAGCTTGGCAACATTGGCGTTGGCGGCCTGCGCCGTCTGCACGGCTTCTGAAGCCACCGTGGCAGCCTCATGCGCGTTGTTGGCGATGGACTGGATGGTTGATCCCATCTCTCCGGCACCAATGGCAACTGTCTGCAAGTTCTGGCTGACCTGCAGGGCAGCTTGAGAAACCACGGTGGCCTGGGTAGATGTTTCCCCGGAATTGGCCGTGATCTGGTGGCTGGTGGCAGAAAGCTTTGCGGAGGCCTCCGACAGTTGGTAGGTGTTGGACGCGATCTGGCGCATGACCTCCTGCAGCTTGTCCATGAAGAGGTTGAACGACTCGCTGGTCTCGCCTAGCTCGTCATCGCTGGTGAGTTCGAGCCGCTGCGTCAGGTCGCCCTCACCCTCCGCAATGTCTCTGAGGCAGCCGGTCAGCTGGCGCAGTGGCGCCGCGATGTAGCGTTCAATCACGACCGCCGATACGCTTCCACCACAAAGCGCTCCAATCAACAGGACGAGGATTCCAAAGGTGCGTTGCCGCCGCGACCAATCCGTAACCGTATCCAGTTCCGCCTGAAAGTCCGTGGTCAGCCCCGTCTGCAGTTCCTTGAGAGACGCGCTCATCTGCCGGTTGTCTTGCGCCAGAACCGCGATGGCCTGCTGGGTCTGCAGGTTGTCGGGATGCTCGATCAGCGTCGAATATAGCGACTGAGAGCGGCCGTGAATATCCTCCAATCGCTGGATCAGCGTGGTCGTCTGCTGCTGCCGTTCCGTGCGGAAGCTGATTTTTTCCTGCACCGCGCGCAGCGCCGACGTCACTCCCTCCGCATCTTGATCCGCCGTGGCCAATGCCTTCCGGTCCTGCATCAGGACGGCGTCGTTATAGCGCTTTACCATTCTCTCGAAGCCGGCGCTGGCTTCCTGGCTGCTCAGGGCGGCGGGAAACAGCGAACCGGAAGCCACCTGGGTGTGCTGTTGAGTTTCCGAGGACGTCCACTGCAGCAGGACCAGAAACGCCACATAACCCACAGCAAAAATGCCGATACTCATCCATATCTTCGCCTTGATTCCCAGTTTTTTCATTGCCAGCCTCACCTAACCGTCAAGGTTTCGCTTTCCCAATGCCCGTCCCTTGCTCACATAGCCAATAGCTCCGGAGTGGCCGCCACGAAGTCGACCAGCGCCGCTTCCGACTCGAACATTTTCGGCATGGCACCCCTGAGGATCCTTGCTGCTCGGAACAGGCCCTCCTTCGGATACTGTTCCTTCAATCGGCCTGCCGTCTCCACGCTTTAGAGTGGCCCCGGCGTGGGCTGCACTTTAGGGTGTCCAGAAGAACGAAACCGTCGACCGCGAAGGACCCTAAGGATCACGAAGTAAATCCATAAACATGAGTCCGTTCTTCGTGGCTGAAGGTTTGCGGTTCGCTGAGTTACGAGGTCTGCCGTCCGAAGTCTGAGGCCAGCGTCTGATCGTCTTTGCCTGTTCTTCGCGGTCTACCGGGAGCTGCGCGAACCCCTCGAAAGCCAGATTCTCTACCCTCCATCTACTGTCGTTACTTCGGTTTAGCGAAGAACCAAGAATCCGTGATTGCGATCACCAAGAACCGTGATGAGGGCCATTTGCCCAGCCGATGACTTCAAGGAAGATGTCCTTGGAGAAAGCGGAGATGTGGAGTCCCAGCCACATCCCCCTGGCACGCCGGGCGCTCGAGGCCGGCGGGGAAAATCAGGGAGGGGTCCAATGAGCACAATTGAGGTCCATGAACCCGAAGTAAGAGAACTGCAAAGCAAGCCGTCCACTCGTGCAGCCGCTGTTCTGCCGCGCGCCGATTTCGTCCCGGCACCGGCACTGCCGCCAAGGGCCATGTTTTCCGACAGCCTGCTGGAGTTTGGCGTGCAGCGCAAGCGCAGATTTTTTGCCACCGCCACATCATTTGCCGTGAATTGCCTGGTCATCGCAACCACGCTGGCGGTTCCGCTGATGTTCACCGAGGAATTGCCCAAAGCGCAGATGTTGACGTTCCTGATGGCGCCTCCGCCACCACCGCCTCCGCCACCGCCGGCCGCGGCCGCCGTGCAGAAAGTAGTTCATCAGATTCAGACCGACATGCTTTCCACCGGCGGTCTGCGAACGCCCTCGAAGATTCCACAGAAGATTCAGATGATCAAGGAAGACGAGGCGCCGCCGGCGATCGCGGTCGGCGGAGTTGTGGGAGGCGTTCCGGGCGGCATTCCCGGCGGCCAGCTGGGTGGCGTGATTGGAGGCATCGTCAGTGCCACCTCGAGCCTCTCGGCCGTGCCGCGAGTCACGCTGGCCGCGCCGACACGCGTCCGCATTTCGCAGGGTGTGACCAAGGGCTTACTGGTTCATCGCGAAGAACCCGCGTATCCGCCGCTGGCGCGGGCCGCGCGGGTGCAGGGTGAGGTCGTGCTGAGCGCCGTCATCGGTACCAATGGCGAAATCCAGAACCTGCAGCTGGTCAGCGGGCACCCCATGCTGGTGCCGGCGGCGCTGGCCGCAGTCCGCCTATGGCGCTACAAGCCATACCTGTTGAATGGACAGCCGGTGGAGGTGGAAACCACCATCACCGTGATCTTCACTCTGTCCTCTTGAAAGTGGTTGTGAGGCAACGGAAGGCGCTCCTGCGGGAGCGCCAGGGAGTCGAACATGGCTGCAGAATATACCTATCGCGTATCGGCCTGGTGGACCTCAGGCCGCACTGGACTGGCGAAGTGCGAGTCCTCTCCCAACACGATCCATTTCTCCGAGGCTGCGGAGCTGGGCGGCCTGCAGGGCCGCTGGACTCCCGAGCAGTTGCTGCTCTGCTCCCTGGCCGGATGCTTTACCACCACCTTCCACGAAGTGGCGCGCGCCGCCAAGTTTGACTTCACCGACCTTGAAGTGGAGATTGAAGGCAGCGTCCGCCGCAACCGCGGCACGGGATGCAATTTCACCGAAATCCTGATGCGCCCCAGGCTGACAGTGCAATCCGAAGAACTGTGCGAAACCGGGCTGGCGCTGCTTCGCAAAGCGAAAGCCCTGTGCATGATTTCGCGCGCCATCTCCGTCCCGCAGACTCTGGAGCCCTGGGTGGAAACCGGCAAGGTTCCGGTGGAGGGCTGGAGCAATCAGGACGCGGTGGCCAAAATGGGAGTGTGATCAAGGCTCGCGGAATTTCGTCCGGAACAGGACGAGGGGGTTGGCTATGATGTTCTCCTACAGGTTGGTGCGTCTGATTGAATCGCATGCCGATGAGCTCGCTGCCGGACTCGAGAAACGAGTCGAAGCCAGCCAGCAGGCAACGCACTTCCACGACATTTCCGCGCAGGAACTGCGCGAACGCGTCTACGAAATCTACCGCCATCTGGGCGAGTGGCTGCTGGGCAAAAACGAACTGGACGTCGAGCAGCGTTACCGCGAAATCGGAATGCGCCGGGCGCAGCAGAAAGTGCCACTCAGCGAAGTGGTGCAGGCCATCGTGCTGGTCAAGGAAAATCTCTGGGACTTCCTCAAAAGCGAGGCCGTGATCGACCGCGCGGTCGAAATCATGGGCGAGCTGGAACTACTGCAAATGCTGGAAATGTTTTTCGACCGGGCGATTTATTATGCCGCTGTGGGCTATGAACAGGAAATCGCCCGGGTGGCGCGCGAACAGGGTGTGCTGCGGGCAGTCTAAAAGCGGCATGGGAGCCGCCAAACGAATGTCGATGCCGTGGGAAATGGAATACAAGAAACGGTTGAAAACAGCCGACGACGCGCTGCGCTGCGTCGAGTCCCGGATGCGGGTCTACATCCAGCCGGGGTGCGCCGAACCGGAGACGCTGGTCGAGGCCCTCATGCGCCGCGGGCCGCACGTGCACGATGTGGAAATCGTCCACATGATGACCATGGGCTGTGCGCCTTATGTTGCCCCGGAAATGGCGGGGCACTTCCGGCACAACGCCGTCTTCATCGGGGCCAACGTGCGCGACGCCATCAACGACGGCCGCGCCGACTATACGCCCATCTATCTCAGTGAAATCGAGGGACTGTTTGAGAGCGGGGCCATGCCGATTGACGTCGCCTTGATCGAAGTCTCTCCGCCCGATTCGCACGGATTCTGTAGTTTCGGAGTAGGCGTCGATACGACGCTGACCGCCGCGAAGTGCGCGAAACGCGTGGTCGCGCAGATCAACGACAACATGCCGCGCACCTACGGCGACAGCTTCATTCACGTCAACGAAATCGACGACTTCGTCGAATCATCGCGCCCGCTGTGTGCCTTGAAGCGGCCGGTCGTGACCGACCTGCAGATTGCCATCGCGCGTAACGTGGCCGGATTAATTGAAGACGGCGCGGTGCTGCAGACCGGCATCGGCGGCATCCCTGACGCGGTGTTGCCCCTGCTGATGGACCGCAAAGATCTCGGCGTGCACAGCGAACTCGTATCGGACGGCGTGATCCCGCTGATCGAGGCCGGGGTACTGACCGGAGCGCGAAAGAATTTCAAGCCGCGCAAAATCATTCTGGGATTTGCCCTGGGCACCAGGCGGCTATTTGAGTTTGTCGACAACAATCCTATTTTCGAATTTCATCCTACGTCGTACACCAACGATCCCGGCCTGATCGCGCGCAACGACAACATGGTGGCCATCAATTCCGCGGTGCAGATCGATCTGACCGGGCAGGTCTGTTCCGACTCGATCGGCAACCAGTTCTACAGCGGCATTGGCGGGCAGGTGGATTTTTTGCGCGGGGCTTCGCGGTCGAAAGGCGGCAAGGCCATCATCGCAATTTCTTCCACGGCGAAGCAGGGAACTATTTCACGGATCGTGCCTATGCTCGATCCTGGGGCGGGAGTGGTTACGTCGCGCGGACTGGTGCGCTATGTCGTGACCGAATATGGAGTCGCATTTCTGCACGGCAAAACGATTCGCGAGCGCGCCAAATCGCTGATCGAAATCGCGCACCCAGCGTTCCGCGAGGAGCTTCACGAATATTGCGAGAAGACCAAGTGGGCGCACGGTCCGCAGCACGCTCAGACGGCAACACCGAGGTGACGAAACATGGCAGGCGCAGCGCGGGGCAAGGTCACGATTGATGTCGAAGAGTGCAAGGGATGCGGGCTCTGTGTGGAATCCTGCCCGCCGAAATGCCTGGAACTGGCTCCGGAACTGAGTTCCTACGGAGTGCATCCGGCGAGCTATGCCGGCGATCGCACGGGAAACGACTGCACCGGCTGCGGCATCTGCTTCTACTGCTGCCCTGAGCCTGGGGCCATCGTGGTGTACCGGCTGGCCCGTCCCGCTAAGGTGGGCGCCATCGAAGCGACTGCAGGAGAATAATATGCGGCAATTGTGTAAAGGAAACGTTGCGGTTATTAAGGGCGCGGTGCTGGCCGGCTGCCGGGCCTATTACGGATATCCCATCACGCCCGCCAGCGAAGTCGCCGAAGCCGCCGCGCTCTATTTTCCCGAAGTTGGCGGCACCTTCGTGCAGGCCGAGAGCGAGACCGCTTCCATCAATATGGTCTACGGCGCGGCCGCGGCGGGCGTGCGCGTCATGACCGCATCTTCTGGCCCCGGAGTAAGCCTGATGCAGGAGGGCATCTCCTATCTTGCCGGTGCGGAACTGCCTTGCGTCATTGTCGACGTCATGCGGGGCGGGCCGGGTCTCGGCAACATCGCGCCGGAGCAGAGCGACTACAACGCCATGGTCAAGGGCGGAGGACACGGCAACTATCGCAACCTGGTAGTCGCACCGTCTTCGGTGCAAGAAATGGCCGACCTGACTATCCTCGCCTTCGAGCTGGCCGACCGCTATCGCAATCCTGCCATTGTGCTGACCGACGGGTTTGTCGGCCAGATGATGGAACCGCTCGACCTGGTCTATCGCGAAATTCGTGCCCCGGAAAAGCCGTGGGCAGTGAAGGGAACCGCCGGCACGCGCCAGAACATGATCAGCTCGATCGTGCTCGAGCCCGACGATCTGGAAGAGCACCAGCGCCGCATGGAAGGTAAGTACATCCGCGCCCAGCAGACCGAGACGCGCTGGGAGGAGTACCACACCGCAGATGCCGAACTGATCGTCGTTGGCTACGGCATCGTGTCGCGCGTGCTGCGTTCGGCCGTCGACGAAGCCCGCAAGCAGGGCTGGAAAGTCGGATTGTTCCGTCCTATCACGTTGTGGCCTTTTCCCTCGAAGGAACTCACGGCGACGGCCCTGGCGGCGGAGCGAGTTCTGGTCGTCGAGTTGAGCAACGGCCAGATGGTGGACGATGTGCGGCTGGCGCTGAATGGCCAGCGGCCCATCGAGTTCTACGGACGCGTGGGCGGCAATGTTCCGACCGTCGAAGAGTTGTTGACGAAGATCGAAGAATTGGTGCCGGCGGCCGTGTGAAGAGCGGGTTCCGGCTTCTGCTTTCCGGCCTCCGGAAGCCGAGAGCCGAAAGCCGAGAGCCGAGAGCCGGAAAAAGGATCTCATCATGGCGGAAAACAACGTCATCCAAGAAGAGCCCAAGGTGGTCGCCGAGTCTTATGAAGTCGTGCACCAGAAGTCGGAAGCGTTCTATCCCCAGTACGAGCGCAAAGGCGAACTGAAACATCAGACGCACTATTGTCCGGGATGCGGGCACGGGGTCGCGCATAAGCTCATCGCCGAAGCGCTTGAAGATCTCGGCCTGCAGGACCAAACTATCCTGGTGAGTCCGGTGGGTTGCTCGGTGTTCGCCTACTACTACTTTGACCTGGGAAACGTGCAGGTCGCTCACGGGCGCGCTCCGGCCGCGGCTACAGGCCTGAAGCGGGCGTGCCCGGACAAGATCGTGATCGCGTATCAGGGCGACGGCGACCTGGCGGCAATCGGCACGGCGGAAATTGTGCATGCGGCCAATCGCGGCGAGAAAATCAGCGTGTTCTTCGTCAACAATGCGATCTACGGCATGACTGGCGGGCAGATGGCGCCCACCACGCTGGTCGACCAGAAGAGTACAACCTCGCCCTGGGGACGGCGACCCATCAACGAAGGCTTCCCGCTGCATATGGCGGAGATGCTGGCGTCGCTCGAAGCTCCGGTCTATATCGAGCGCGTGGCGCTGTCGGACAATAAGAACATCATGAAGGCGCGGCGGGCGGTGCGCAAGGCGCTCGAGTTGCAGCGCGCGGGAGCGGGTTTCACCTTTGTCGAGATTCTCTCTCCGTGCCCGACGATCTGGAGAAAGGATCCAGTGGAGGCGCGAAAGTGGGTGGCGGAGAAGATGATTCCGAGTTTTCCGCTGAACGTGTTTCGCGACCGCGCGGTCGAGATTCCGAACCACAACATTCCTCCGCACAAGACCGTGGCCGAACTGGTGGAGGGTGAACACAAAGCAGAGGGCGTCGCGGCCGTGGCCGGGAAGCATCATCGCTTCCGCGAACTCGGAATCAAGATTGCCGGTTTCGGCGGACAAGGCGTGCTGCTGCTCGGCCAATTGCTGGCGGAGATGGGCATGCGCGAGGGCCTGGAAGTGAGCTGGCTGCCGTCCTACGGTCCGGAGATGCGATCGGGCAGCGCGCATTGTCACGTGTGCCTGTCGAAGGAGCGGATCGGATCGCCGGTGCTGTCGCGTCCACAGGTTCTGGTGGCGATGAATGAGATCTCGCTGCGCAAGTTCTGCGCGCAGGTCGCGCCCGGTGGCACGATTCTTTACGGACGTGAGCGGCTGCCTGATGACCTAACGATCCCGCAGGCCCAGGTGGTGTGCATTCCGGCTTCCGAAATTGCCGACAAGCTTGGGTCGGCGAAAGTGGCGAACGTCGTGTTGATGGGTGCACTGCTGGAAGAAACCGAGTGCCTGTCGGCTGCGACTGCCATGCAAGTGCTGGAACGGAAAGTGAAGAATCCGGCGCTGCTCGAACTCGATCGTCAGGCGCTCGAGGCCGGCCGAGCGTTCATCGACCACACGGTCGCGATGGGAGCCATCACGCAGGCCGATGGCTTCGCGCAGTGAAAGCACGGAAAAATGTTGTACAGACGTAGCTTGCTACGTCTTTGCCGTCAGCGCTTCAGACCGCTGGCGGCATTTCTTGAGACGGCAAGACGTCGCAAGCAACGTCTCTACAGGCGTGACCTGGATCACAAAATGAAGTGATACGGGGCATATCGAGAACCGGAGACACCTGTAATCCTGATTACGGGTGTGGAGGTGTGTC
Source organism: uncultured Acidobacteriota bacterium (assembly GCA_963755795.1). Classification (GTDB taxonomy): domain Bacteria; phylum Acidobacteriota; class Terriglobia; order Terriglobales; family Acidobacteriaceae; genus Sulfotelmatobacter. Next base: position 12,668 of record CAVWLI010000054.1, read on the forward strand.
ATGACACCGGTTGCCGAACTGCAGAATCCCGTTCTCGAGAAATCACCGCTGGGCATCGCGGTCAAAAACGTATTGTTCGCCACGGATTTGTCTTCGACCTCAGAGGCTGCACTGCCTTATGCCACGGCGATCTGCCGGCATTTTGGCGGCACGCTGCACAGCGCGCACGTGCTCCCCGACACCACACTGCTGATGATGACCGGCGGGGTCGATTACGTCAGCATGGGCACGATTTACGACGACGCGCGCGCCGAGGCCTTCAAGAAGCTCGACCAGATCTCCGGCCGCTTCGAAGGAATTCCGCACCACAATTATGTGCAGCATGGCCAGGTGTGGCCGGCGCTGGCTGGAATTATCGAGGAAAACAAGATTGATCTGATAGTGGTCGGCACTCACGGCCGCTCCGGGCTGGGTAAGCTGCTGCTGGGTTCGGTGGCGGAAGATATTCTGCGCCATGCACGCTGCCCGGTACTGACAGTCGGGCCAAAGGTTTCCGGTCGGGCCAAGTTGCCCACGTTCCCCAACCGCGATCTCGCTCCGGTTGAGCTGGAGTTGCAGCAAATCCTGTTTGCCACGGATTTTGACCAGTACTCGGTGTACGTGGCGCAGAAGGCGGCAGCGCTCGCCCAGGAATTCCGCGCGCGGCTTACGCTGCTGCACGTGATCGAGGACAACCGTCATTTGGGTAGACGCCCTGATCTGATCGAAGACTGCGCTTGCCGCTTGCAATCGCTCGTCCCTAATAACGCCGCTCTGCAATACAAACCGGAAGCGCTGCTCGAGTTGGGCTTTCCCGCGGACGCAATCCTGAAAGTGGCGGCGGAGCGCGAAGCCGACATGATCGTGCTCGGCGCACATTCTTCCGCAGAAGCTCGGATCACGCACCTGCCTTGGACCACGGCGCACCTTGTCATCGCCCAGGCGCATTGCCCGGTGCTGACGGTTCGATCGTAATGGTGAATCCTGAGGGTTCGAGGAATGGCTTTTCACGCACATTCGGCGCTCCCTGCAGCCAGAAGAAAGTTGGGAGACAGTGTTGCAATGTTCGCCGTCCGAGATCAGCCGTCCGAAGTAGTGGACTGAAACTAAGTGAAACTGGAACGAGAACTCGTGCGCTCGATCACAGCGGACCGCGTCCGC